>CAVTFG010000001.1:0-52157 GCA_963734015.1 uncultured bacterium
ATGCCGGAGGAGGGACTCGAACCCCCGACACGCGGATTATGATTCCGCTGCTCTAACCAGCTGAGCTACTCCGGCCGGGACGGGAATCGTAGCGCTGGCTTGTCCGTGCGAAGGGCGCCTCCAAGCCGTGCGATCCGGCGAATCTAGAGCGCCGTCATGGATCGCATCGTGTCCTCGACGCTCTCTTCCTCGAAGCCCAGGTGCTCGAGCAAATGCTCGGCCAGATCATCCAGCGCCGCCGCGAGGCTCGACCGGGACACGGATTCCTCCTTGTCGCCCAGCCCCCTGCACGCCGCCTCGACGTCGTCGAGCAGGACCGAGACCTTGCGGTGGTCGGCCTCGAGCCGGTCCACCACCGGGCCCAGTTCCGGGTTCGCGGCGCGGAGCGCGGGGAAGAGCATGGCGTCCTCGGCACCGTGGTGTGAATGAACGAACCGGCAGTAGTGGAGGCAGTTCACCTTCAGCTTCCAGAGCGGGCCGTTGGTCTTGAGGTCGTTAAGCGCGCCCTTGACCTCGGCCGCCGGCGCGCCGTTCGTGACGGCGCCGGCGAGGCCGCGGACCGTCTCCAGGTCGCGGCGGATCATGCCGTGGACCCAGAGCAGCTCGTCGTAGAGGGAGGCGCCGGCGGTGCGATTCATTGCGAACGCAACGATAGTGGGCCGGGCAATCCGCCGATGAATTTCGGCTCTTCGCGCGGTCTAACACAAGCGATACAGTTCATTTAGGCGCGGTCCCGCGCCCGACCTCCAATCCGGCGCTCACGCCGCCGGCGCGCGGAGGTAAAGGTGGCCTCGAGCCATCGGGACGCCGGTCATTGAAGCCCCTTTCCGGTGGGGCATCGGGAGCGTGAGTCCCGGCGCCTTCCGCCGAAAGGAGCATCGAGATGACGAGGCAGAAGACATTCAAGCGCCGCGTTCGCGAGCGCATGGGGAAGACCGGCGAGAGCTATACGGCCGCCCGCCGGATGCTGATCGCCAACGGCGACCGGCCCGACGTCGCGATGGCGCAGTTCGAGCCGCCGGTGGCCGACGAGCGCGTCGTGGAGGCGACCGGGCGCGGCTGGCAGGCGTGGTTCGAGGTGCTCGACGAGTGGGGCGCGCCCACCCACACCCACACCGAGATCGCCCGCTGGCTGCGCGAGGAGCACGGAGTGGACGGCTGGTATGCGCAGTCGATCACCGTCGGCTACGAACGGGCCCGCGGGCTCCGTGCGCCGGGCGAGCATGCCGACGGCTTCGCGATCACTGCGTCGCGGACGATCGCGGTCCAGGTCGAGCGGCTGTTCGACACGTTCGAGGATCCGAGGCTGCGCGAGCGGTGGCTTCCGGGCGCGGACCTGCGCACCCGAACGGCGACGGCGCCGAGGTCGGCGCGGTACGACTGGGAGGACGGCTCCACCCGGGTCATCGTCGGCTTTGAGGACCTGGGCGAGTCGAAGAGCCGGGTCTCGCTCTCGCACGAGCGCCTCCCCGACGCCGAGACGGCCGACGAGATGAAGTCGTGGTGGCGCGAGCGCCTGACCGGGCTCAAGGCCCAGCTCGAGCGAGGTGATGCCTGATGCCCGACGTCGAGATCCTCGCCGTGCTGGCCGCCGCGGTCGCGGCGTTCGCGATCGGCGGCACGTACTACTCCGTGTTCGGCGAGCAGCTGGCCGCTGCGAGCGACGTCGCAGCCGCGGGCGAGCAGCCGCCGCCGTGGGTGCTGGTGGCCGAGCTCGGCCGTTGCCTGGTCCTGGCGGTGGTCGTCGCCGGCCTCGCCTCGCAGGGCGAGATCGACGAGCTGGCCGGCGGCCTGGCCCTGGGGCTGGCGCTGTGGATCGGGTTTCCGCTCGTGCTCTGGACCGGGGCGATGATCCACGAGAACACTCCCTGGAGGCTCGCAGCGATCCATGCCGGCGACTGGCTGCTGAAACTGCTCGCCGTCGGAGCGCTCGTGAGCGTCTGGCAGTAAACGGCACGGGGCCGCGCGGCCGGCCCGCGGCCGCGCGCCCCCTATACGGTTACACGAATGAGCACGACCGCCGACGCCCCACCCACCGATGCGGCAGCGGTGGTCACCGGCTTCCTCCGGTCGCTCGAGGACGGCGAGGTTGACGCGGCGATGGAGCTCTTGACCGACGACGCCGAGTGGGTCAACGTCTCGCTGCCGACGGTGCGCGGGAGGCCGAGGATCGACCGGCTGATCCGAGGCGTGGTCCGCCGCGGCGACTTCCGCGCCAACCTCCACAACCTCGCGGTCGACGGGAACGTGGTCCTGACCGAACGCACGGATGCCTTCGCCGTCGGCCGGTTCGAGCCGAGGTTCTGGGTCTACGGGCGCTTCGAGCTGCGCGACGGCCGGATCGCGGTTTGGCGCGACTCGTTCGACTGGCTCGACATGGCGATCAGCCTCGTGCGTGCCGCTGCGGGCGTTCTGGCGCCGTCGCTCAACCGCCCCTGGCCTGGCTGACACCCGACCTCAACCGCGCCGAACCAGCGCGGGGTGCTACCGTCGGTGTCAGCCGCGCAACTCGTCGCGGTGTAGCACGTGCCAGCGTTCGCAGTCGTTGCCTCACCGCACCCTCCGCGCCCGCCCGCACCAACCGTGGAGGAAATTCACATGCCAGACGGAACCGTCAAGTGGTTCAACGACGACAAGGGCTTCGGCTTCATCTCACCCGATGACGGCTCGAAGGACCTGTTCGTCCATCACAGCGCCCTGGCCGCCGAGGGCTACGGCACCTTGGCCGAGGGCGCCAAGGTCACCTACGAATCGGAGCCGAGCGAGAAGGGCCCGCGCGCCGTCAACGTTCGCGTGAGCAGCTAGCTCAGCAATACGGGATCGGACTGCCGGTCCCGGCCGTGCGAACGGCCCTCGACAAGCTGCGCTCCGCGTGGCGCCGCCACCCGACCGTCGTAACGGTCGCGGGGGCGGTCGTCGTGGCGGCCGGGCTGTGCGTCGCCCTGGCCGGCGACCGCGCCGAGTTCGCGGCGGCGCTCGGTGCCGCGCCGATCTGGATCCTTCTGGTCGCCGGTGCCCTGCAGGTCATCTGGTTGGGCGTTCGCAGCGAGACCTGGCAGGTATGCGTCGCCGGCGCCGGCGGAAGCGTCTCCCGGCGGCGCCTCTATCCAGCGGCGGGCATCGGCTACCTGGGAAACCTCTTGAACGGCCAGTTCGGCCTCGCGGTGCGCATCGCCGCCCTCCGGCGCTCGTCCCCGAAGGAGAGTCCGCCGGCGTCGGTACTGCTCGTGACCGAGGTCCCGATCGTGGTCGTCGAGGTTGCCCTCGCAGCCCTCATGTCGTTCACGCTCGTCGGCCCGCTCGGCCTCGAATGGTGGGTGCCGCCCGTGGCCCTGATCGGCACCTTCGCGGGCATGGCCGGGCTGCGCAGGCTGGCGCAGAAACACCGGGAGGGCCTGTGGCGGGGGATCGCGGTGCTGCGTGGCATGCGCGGCCGCAACCGCGTGGTGGCGCTCGTGGTGGTGGCGGTCTGCCTGCAGATCGCGCGCAACTGGTTCGTCCTGAACGGAGTCGGGGTCGACGCCTCGGTGCTCGATTCGGTCGCGCTCCTGATCGGGATGGCGGCGGTCGGAGTCCTGCCCGTGGGTCCCAGCGTCGGGGCGGCATCGGCCGTGATCATCTTCGGAACCGACGCCGGCGCCGCCGCGGCGGCCGGCGCGTTGCTGACAGCGACCGCCGCGGTCGCCGCGCTCGTCTTCGCCGCGACCGCTCTCCTGGGCACGCTTCGCCGCTCGCCGGCCCCGGCGCCCGCGACCATCTAGCCTCCGCCCGATGTCAGATCTCGAACGCGCCGTTTCGGCGGTGATCAACGAATGCCTCGGCGTGCGCGAAGGCGAGTCCGCGCTGGTGGTCGCGAACCCCTCGAGCCTCGGAATCGGCGAGCGCCTCCGGGGCGAGGCGGCCCGGGCAGGGGCCGACGCGATGCTGGTCCTGATGGCGGATCGCCAGGTGGACGGCGAGGAGCCGCCCGACGCGGTTGCCGCCGCGATGGCCACGGCCGACGTCGTGCTCTGCCCGACGGTCCGCTCGCTTTCACACACCGAGGCTCGCCGGAACGCCTGTGCGGCCGGCGCCCGGATCGGAACGCTGCCCGGCGTCACCGAGGAGACGCTGGCCCGCGTGATGAGCGCGGACACCGAGGGCCTGCGCCGCAAGGGCGCCGCCGTCGCCGCCATCCTGGAGGGCGGGTCCGAGGCGCGCATCACCTGCCCGAACGGATCGGACCTGCGGCTCAACATCGCCGGTCGCCACGCGATCTCCGACGACGGTGACCTGCGCGAGCGCGGCGCGTTCGGGAACCTGCCCTGCGGCGAGGGTTTCATCCCGCCGATCGAGACGGAGGGCGACGGGACCCTGATCGTGGACGGCACGATCTCCGGCGTGTCCAAGGACGAGGTCGTGGAGTTGCGGGTCGAGGGCGGGAGCCTGGTCTCGGCCAGCGGCGACCCCGGGGCGCGGCTGCTCGAGATGCTGCGCGGCGCCGGCACCGGCGGCACGGGCGTCGCCGAGCTCGGCATCGGCACAAACGAGAAAGCGATCCTCACGGGGAACCTGATCGAGGACGAGAAGATCCTCGGCTCGTGCCACGTGGCATTCGGCGCATCGGCGGGCATCGGGGGCGTCGTCCAGGTGCCCGTCCACATCGACTGCGTGGTGATGAGGCCGACGGTCGAGATCGACGGCGAAGCGCTCGTCCGCGACGGCGAGCTCCTGGTGTGAGCGGGTATGCCGGCGCGTCGCCGAACGGCGACGCGAGCAGCAGGTGCTGTTAGGTGTGTCCGGGCTGCTGACGGTTCCGAACGTCTCCGAGGGGCGCGACCCGGCGCTGATCGGGCGCCTGGCCGGCGCGTTCGCGGTCGACGCGGTCCTGCTCGACGCCCACTCCGACGAGGTCCACAACCGAACGGTCTTCACCCTTGCTCCCACCGCGGGCGACGTCGTGCCGGCACTGGCCGCCGGAGCCCGCACCGCGATCGAGGCGCTGAACCTCTCCGAGCACCGCGGGGAGCATCCCCGGATCGGCGCGCTCGACGTCGCGCCCGTCGTGTGGCTTACGCCCGAAAGCCGCGAAGCGGCCCGCGATCAGGCCCGGCGGGCGGCCGAGGCGATCGGCACGCTGGGGGTTCCGGTCTTTCTCTACGGCGATCTCGCGACCGATCCCGAGCGGCAGGAGCGCGCGTTCTTCCGCAGCGGCGGCCTCGACGCGCTCGGCACCCGGATGGAGTCGGGCGAGCTGCGCCCCGATCGCGGTCCCGGCGCGCCGCATCCCACCGCGGGCGCGACGCTCGTCACCGCGCGCCCGCCCCTCGCCGCGTTCAACCTCGAGCTGGAGGGCGCCTCGCTCGCCACCGCCCGCGAGATCGCCGCGGAGCTGCGCGAGTCGGGCGGCGGAATCCCGGGTGTGCGGGCGATCGGCCTCGAGCTCGGGGAGCGCACGCAGGTCTCGACCAACGTCCACGACCCGGTCTCGGTTCCGCTTGCCGAGGTCGTCGCTCGAACCGCCGCCCTGGCCGCACGCCACGGTGCCGAGGGTGGTCGAGGCGGAGATCGTCGGCTTGGTCCCCAGGGCGGCGCTCGACGGCTTCCCGGCGGACCTGCCGCTCGGCGACTTCGATCCGAAGCGCGGCGTGATCGAGGAGCGGATACGAGCGCTCGCGGATAGCTAGATTTCATCCTCATGGCGCAGACCAAGAAGAAGCGCAGGCGCAAGCACCGCGGCACCCAGGGCGGCTCGGTCGACCGCCGTCGGCGCAGCCGGCCGCGGACGCGGGAGGAGGCCAAGGCCCAGGCCCGCCGCCAGTCGGGTCCGCGGCGGGACAAGCCGCCGACCTGGCAGAGCGCATTCAACCGCGCGCTCCTGATGGCGGCAATCCTGTTCGCGTTGATGGTGCTGCCCTTCGGCCGCGGGATCGCCCCCTCGCTGTTCCTTTCGGTGACGATGCTCGCCTTCTACGTGCCGGCGGGCTACTACCTCGAGCGCTTCCTCTACAACCGGCGGCGCGCGTCGGCGCAGAAGGCGCGCCAGCGGGACTAGCCCGGATCCTCGCTCGCCAGTTCCGAGCTGGCCACCGAGGGCGGCTCGTATGAGCAGCGCTCTTCGCCCGAGCACACGGAGTCGATGACGACCCTGGACGCCTGAGCCGCGCCGCTGAACGGCTCGACCAGGATGAAGTCGACCGAGCGCAACGTTGGCGCGAGGGGGTCGAAGTGGAGCTCGGCCAGCCCGATCGGCTCGCGTCCGGCGTCGAAGATCCCACCGCCGCCGATCGAACCGCTGTTAACGAGCACCACCGGGCCATAGACCTCGAGCTGCTGGCGATGCGTGTGGCCGGTGAGGATCACCAGTTCGCGCGGGTAGTCCCGCGCGTCGAGCTCCTCGGCCAACGCCCGGCCGAGGGCTTCCTGGTGGACCATGACGATGTCGGGGGCCGGATCGAGCGCGTCGAACGATTCGATCAGGGCGTCGCTTGCCGCCTCAGCCGCCTCACCCGGGTCGTCGAGGTCGTCGAACGTGATCGGGCGTTCCTGTGGATCGCCGCTTCCATCCCATTCGAGAGGGTCCGGGAATCCGGCAACCTGAAGCCCGAGGATCCGCGTGGTTCCGGGGGCGTCGGTCGCTCCATCGCCGAGTACCTGAACGCCGCTCGACTCCAGGGCGTCCATCAGCCCGGCTGTGTCGTGGTTGCCGGATGTGGCGTAGACATCGCTGCCCAGCGCGGCGACGCGCGGAGCGAGCAGTCGGGCCTCGGCCACGCCGCCGCGCTGGCCGAAGTCGCCGTTCAGGAGAAAGGGATCGTTGCCGACGAGGCCCGACAGCGGTTCGACCACCAGAGCGTTCGCGTGGAGGTCCGAGCCGACGTAGAGGTCGCGACTCTCGGTTGCCGGGCCCGGCGCCTCGGCGAGGACCGTGCTGACGCTTCGCAGGATGCTCGCGAACGTCGATCCGTACTCGCTGGTCACACGCTCGTCCTCCGCGACCTCGAGGATGCGAGCCAGCTCCGCGCCGTTCGCGAAGTAGGTCGGCTGTTCGAATGCCTCCATGTCGAAGCTTGCGCGCGCCAGCGCCAGCGAGGCGCCGCCCAGGGCGACGATTGCCGTACCGCCCACGCCCAGCAACAGCACGCGAGCCCGGGCGTCTCGCAACACCAGCGCGGCCAGGACGAGCAGCGCGACCGTGACCGCGGCGCCCCATGCAAACGCCTCGAGCACGGTGGAGCGGGCGCCCGACTCGAGCTCGCTCTCGGTGCTCTCGAGGACTGAGATGTCCCCCTCGGCGGCCCGGACGAGCGCCGAGCGCTCAAGCGAGCGGAGCTCCGCCCTCAGCTCGAACGGGCCGTCGAACGCGTTGGCGCGAAATCCCCAGTCCGCCACCGGGATCACCGCGATCGCCTCGCCCTGGAGCGACGGGGAGACGTTCAGCGACACCCGGCCGATCGCCGTATCGACCGTGTGGACCGGCGCGAGGCGCCAACCGAGCGCGAACCCGGCCGGAACGAGCGCGAGCGCGAGAATCACGGTGAGCGCGGTCTTGACCCATTGCGGTCTGCGGCGCAGGAAGGACATCGCTCCAGCGTAGGCACCAGGAGCTGTCCGGCGAGCGATCAGCCGCTACCCTCGCCGGGCGATGGACGTGCGCAGCTTCACCGTCGGCCAGGTCGCCGAGAACTGCTTCATCGTCCGCCGTGACGGCTCCGAAACGGGCCTGATCGTGGATCCGGGGGACGAGGCGGATCGCCTGCTCGGTGCCCTCGACGAGCTCGGGATCGCAAACCTCGAGGCGATCCTGCTCACCCACACCCACTTCGACCACGTCGGCGCCGTCGCGCCCGTCGCGCGGGCGACCGGCGCCCCGGTCTACTGCCCGGAGATCGAGGTCCCGGTGCTGGCCGACATCATGGCGTTCGTCCCCTGGCCCGGCTTCGGCCCGTTCGAGAGTTGGGATGCGGAGGAGACCGTGAAGGGCGGTGAGCGCCTGGACCTCGCCGGATTCGAGATCGACGTGCTGTTCACCCCGGGCCACAGCCCCGGGCACGTGACCTACGCGATCGCCGACGAGCCGGCGCTCTTCAGCGGCGACGTCCTGTTCCGCAACTCGATCGGCCGCACGGACCTGCCCGGCGGCGACGCGCCGACGCTGTTCGACAGCCTGCGCAAGCTCGTGGACTCGTTCCCGGAGGAGACGGTCGTCTATCCCGGGCACATGGAGATCACGACGCTCGGCGCCGAGCGCGCCTCGAACCCGTTCCTGGCCGAGCTCACGCGGTAGCGGAGGTATTCCGGTGAGCGACTTATGTCGCGAAAGCGGGTTTGCCCGCCTGGCAAGGCAGAGTTGATGCCCGACTTCGGCGTCTTCATCCTGCCGGACGGCGAGGACCCGGGCCGCGCGGTCGCGCAGGCCGTGGCGGCGGACGAGGCCGGGCTGGCGTACGTCGGCATCCAGGACCACCCGTACCAGCGCCGCTACCTGGACACCTGGACGCTGCTCTCGTACCTGGCGGCTCGCACCGAGCGGGTGAAGCTGCTGCCGGACGTCATCAACCTGCCGCTTCGCCAGCCCGCCGTCCTCGCGAAGTCGGTCGCATCGCTCGACCTGCTCAGCGGCGGCCGGGTCGAGCTCGGCATCGGCGCCGGCTCGTTCTGGGACGCGGTCGCGGCGATGGGCGGGCCGAAACGCACACCCGGCGAGTCCGT
This sequence comes from uncultured bacterium, assembly GCA_963734015.1. Lineage (GTDB taxonomy): Bacteria > Actinomycetota > Thermoleophilia > Solirubrobacterales > 70-9 > JALZKA01. The sequence continues at coordinate 8,692 of CAVTFG010000001.1, forward strand.
CGAGGCGCTCGAGGAAGCCATGCAGATCATCCGCGCGTTCCTCGACATGGAATCGCCGTCGGTCCGTTTCAAGGGCGACCATTACGCGGTCACGGGCGCCAAGCCCGGCCCCGCGCCCGCCCACCGGGTCGGGCTTTGGGTTGGCGCCTACGGGCCGCGGATGCTGCGCCTCACCGGCCGCCGGGGCGACGGCTGGCTTCCGAGCGTCGGCGAGCACTACCTGAGCGTCGAGGACATCGCCCCGCGCCAGGCGGCGATCGACGAGGCGGCCCGCAAGGCGGGCCGCGATCCGGCCGGGATCGCGCGGGCGGCGAACGTGGGCCTCGACGATTCGGCCGAGTGGCTCGACGCCGACCGGCTCCGCACGTTCGCCCACGACCATCGGTTCGACGTCGTGCTCGTCTCACCGTCCTCGGACGAGCCGGTCGAGTTCATCCGCGCGCTTGGCCAAGCGGTCGGCCGCTAGTCTCGCCCGCGCATGAGCGCGCGCTTTCAGGCTCCACGCGGCACGTTCGACGTCCTGCCCGCCGACTCGGTGGCGCGGGCACGCGTGTTCGTCGCCGCGGCCAACGCCTTCACCCGCGCGGGCTACTCGCGCATCGAAACGCCGGTGTTCGAGGACACCGAGCTCTTCGCCCGCGGAGTCGGGGAGTCAACGGACATCGTCCAGAAGGAGATGTTCACGTTCGCCGACCAGGGCGGGCGCGAGCTGACCCTGCGGCCTGAGGCCACCGCCCCGATCTGCCGCGCATACGTCGAGCACGGCATGCACAAGCTCCCGCAGCCGGTGAAGGTCTGGGCGTGGGGCCCGTTCTTCCGCCACGAGCGCCCGCAGGCAGGACGCTTCCGGCAGTTCCACCAGTTCGACCTCGAGGCGATCGGCACCGACTCGCCGCTGGCCGACGCCGAGGCGATCATCCTGCTCGACGAGATCCTGCGCGAGCTTCAGGTGCCGGACCTGCGCCTGCGCCTCGGGAGCCTGGGCTCGTTCGACGCGCGAGCCGCGTATCGAGAGGAGCTTCGCTCCCATCTGCGCGCGAACGAGGACAAGCTCGCGGGCGACGTGCGCGAGCGGATCGACGCCAACCCGCTGCGCGCCTTCGACTCCGACCACGAGGGGACGCGCGAGGTGATGGCGGACGCGCCGACCATGCTCGACCGCCTCGAGGGCGACGACGCCGAGCACTTCGACGCCGTGAAGCGACTGCTCGAGAGCGCCGGGGTCGCGTACGAGCTCGACGGCAGCCTGGTCCGCGGCCTCGACTACTACACGCGCACCGTGTTCGAGTTCGAGTCCGGAGCGCTGGGCGCGCAGTCCGCGCTGGGCGGCGGCGGCCGCTACGACGGGCTCGTGGAGGAGCTCGGAGGGCCGCCAACGCCCGCCGTGGGCTGGGCCGCGGGGATCGAGCGGATCCTGCTGGCGCTCGGCGAGGCGCCGCCCCCGGAGCCGATCGACGTCTTCATCGTGGCGGCCGAGGGCCAGCGCGAGCGCGCCCTCGAGCTCGCGACGACCGCCCGCCGAGCGGGAGTGTGCGTCGACCTCGACCTGGCCGACCGCTCGCACAAGGGCCAGATGAAGCAGGCCGATCGGTCCGGCGCCCCGCGGGCGGTGATCCTGGGCGAGGACGGCTCGGCGACGCTCCGGCACATGGGCACCGGCGAGCAGCGCGACCTCGACCTGGCGGACATCGAGGGGGAGATCGAGCGCGAGCGGGCAGAAGGGGCGGCAGGTTCCTGATGAGCGATTTCCCCGCCCTGCGCGAGAACTCCTACCGCGACACCTGGTGCGGCCAGGTCCTGGCCGACCGGGTCGACGCACAGGTTCGCGTGGCCGGCTGGGTCCACCGCCGCCGCGATCACGGCGGGCTGGTGTTCGTCGACCTGCGCGACCGGACGGGCCTGGTGCAGCTCGTCTTCAACCCCGACGAGGCGGGGGAGGCGTTCGCGCTCGGCCACGAGCTCAGGGCCGAGGACGTGATCTCGGTGGCCGGCCCGGTCGTCCGCCGCTCGCCGGAGACCGTCAACCCGGAGATGGCGACCGGTGAGTTCGAGGTGCGGGTGGCCGAGGCGACGATGCTGTCCGACGCCGACACCCCGCCGTTCGAGATCGAGAGCTTCTCCGGCGAGGTGGGGGAGGAGCTGCGTCTCCGCCATCGCTACCTCGACCTGCGCCGGCAGCCGATGCAGGACGCCATCGCGACCCGCGCGATCGTTACCCGGGCGATCCGCGAGTTCTTCGACGGGGAGGGGTTCCTCGAGATCGAGACGCCGATGCTCTCACGCTCGACCCCGGAGGGCGCCCGTGATTTCCTGGTGCCGGCGCGCCGCGAGCCCGGCACGTTCTACGCGCTGCCGCAGTCGCCGCAGCTCTTCAAGCAGCTCCTGATGGTCGCGGGGTTGGAGCGCTACTACCAGATCGTCCGCTGCTTCCGCGACGAGGACCAGCGCGCCGACCGCCAGCCCGACTTCACCCAGCTCGACGTCGAGCTCTCGTTCGTGGAGGTCGAGGACGTGATCGACGTGAACGAGCGGATGATGGCCCACGTCTGCGGGCGGGCCGGCGGGCCGGAGGTGCCCATGCCGATCCCGCGCCTCCCCTACGACGAGGCTCTCGGCAGGTACGGGACCGACCGGCCGGACCTGCGGTTCGGGCTCGAGCTGGTCGACCTCTCCGACGCGCTCGCCGGGACCGAGTTCAAGGTGTTCCGCGGCGCGATCGAGGGCGGCGGCGTGGTGAAGGGCTTGAACGCGGGCGCCCGCGACCTGCCGCGATCCGCGCTCGACGGCCTGATCGAGCGCGCGCAGGAGCTGGGGGCGAAGGGGCTCGTCTGGGCGTTCCGCGAGGGCGACGGGTGGCGCTCGCCGACCGCCAAGTTCCTCTCCGAGGACGAGCTGGGCACGCTCAACGAGCGCCTCGAGGCGAAGGAAGGGGACCTGCTCCTGGTCGTGGCCGACAGGGCGGCCACCGCGAACGCGGTACTCGGGCAACTCCGCCTCGACCTCGGCAAGCGCTTCGAGCTGATCGACGAGGACTCCAACTCGTTCTGCTGGATCGTGGACTGGCCCCTGTTCGAGTGGAACGAGGGGGAGGGCCGGTGGGACCCGCTGCATCACCCGTTCACGGCGCCCGACGGCGACCTCGACCCCGACGACCCGGGCGCCGCCCGGGCGAAGGCCTACGACCTGGTCTGGAACGGCCAGGAGATGGGCGGCGGCTCGATCCGTATCTCCGACGCCGCCGTGCAGCGCGACGCGCTCGCTGCGATCGGGATCGGCCGCGAGGAGGCCCAATCCCGGTTCGGCTTCCTCCTGGAGGCGCTTCGCTACGGCGCGCCGCCGCACGGCGGGATCGCCTACGGCGTCGACCGAATCGTGCAGCGCCTGGTCGGCGCGGACTCGATCCGGGACGTGATCGCCTTCCCGAAGGCGGCTTCCGGGGCGGACCCGCTCACCGGCGCACCGGCGCCGGTGGACGAGGCGCAGTTGCGCGAGCTGGGGCTGGCGTTGCGCGCCGCGCGCCCGGCGTCCAGCCAGGGCAGCTAGCCGGGACGCCCTGGAGCCCGCGCCGGCGGCCGACTGAGAGCCTGCGCGTCGCACCGACGACTCAAGCGAATCGGCGAATGAGCCGATTAGCTCCTCGACCTGTAAGTTCTTTGGAGGCTCGAGCTTGTTCGACAGTCGCTCTCATTGTGAGCCAACACATTCGGCTTGGGAGCTGATCTCGGATGTGGCGCATGCGTTTCATCCGGTAGGCACCCACCTGTTCAGTCAGGTTCTCAGGCCGAGCGGCACCGGCAAGCTGGAGCCTCTTTTTTCTGGGGAGGGTTCTGAGCGTGCGTAAGGCGCTGAACGAGAACCCCATCGTCCAGGTGGTGATGCTCGGTGTCCTCGGCATCGTCGTCGCGTTCCTGTTCATGACCCGCGTGATGGGCCAGGAGGAGTCAGGCGGATCCGCCACCTCCGCGGACGCCACGGCCACGGTGCCACCGGCGCCCGAGGCGACGGTACCCGCAGAGGCACCCCGCCGCGCCGGAGACGGGCGCCGTGCCAGGCATCGCGCCTTCCCCTGCGGCCGCGGCCGGAGAGTTCGAGGCCGGACCCGGCCTTCCCGAGAGCGTCGTTAGCGCGCACGAGTCCGGCGACGTCGTGGCGCTTCTCGTCGTCAACTCGAAGGCGCCCGAGGACCGCCACCTCGAGGCCGAGGTCAACGCCCTGCGCGGGCGCTCCGACACGAGCGTCTTCGTTGCCGAGGCCAAGGACGTGAGCCGCTACTCGCGGATCGCCGAGGGCGTCAACCTCGACCGCGTGCCCGCCCTCGTGGTCGTCGAGCCCGAGCGGCAGGTCGAGGGCGCGCTGCCCCTCGCCACGATCAGCTACGGCTTCCGCGGCCCCGAGAGCGTCGAGCAGGCCGTGCGCGACGTCCTCTACGACGGTAAGCAGCTCTCGTACGCGCCCGACTGAGCCGCGGTACCTTCAACGCGTGAGCCACGAGGAGCTTCGCGCGTACGCCGGCGACACGAGCCGGCGCGGGCCCAGCCCCGACGGCGCCCATGACGGGAGCGCCGGCGGCTCCGCATGCGGTGATCTGGTGCGGATCTCGTTGCAGGTGCGTGGCCGTTCGGTCGTACGCGCGACGTTCGACGCCGAGGGCTGCGCCGCGCTCACCGCATGCGCGGCCGCCGCCTGCGAGGCGGTCGAGGGCGAGCCGGTCTTGAGCGCCGCGGTGCTTGGCGCGGACGAGATCGCGGGTCTGGTCGGCGGGCTCTCGCCGCAGGGCCGGCATGCCGCGGAGCTGGTGGGCGATGCGCTCGGGCGCGCCCTCGCCGGCCTGGCGGCGTCGGGTGAGCCGATCGCGCCCGCGCCCGAGCTGGGCGATCGCGTGCTGGTCGCGGTATCGGGCGGGGTCGACTCCGCCGTCGCGGCGCTGCTGGAACGCGAGCGGGGGGCGGAGGTGGTCGCCGTGACGCTGAAGCTCTGGGCGGACGAGCGGACCGACGGCACCCAGGCCTGCTGTTCGCCCGAGGCGGTCCGCGGCGCCCGGGCGCTTGCGCATTCGCAGGGGATCCCGCATCTGACGCTGGACCTGGAGGAGGCGTTTCGCCGTGAGGTGGTCGGCGCGTTCGTCGACGGCTACCGGGCGGGGAGCACGCCGAACCCCTGCGTGATCTGTAACGGCGACCTGCGGATCGACGCGATGGTCGCGCTCGCCGACCGCGTCGGCGCCTCGCACCTGGCGACCGGGCATTACGCGCGGATCGCGGACGACGACGACGGCCCGTTGCTGGCTGCTGCGGCGGACGAGGCCAAGGACCAGACCTACATGCTCTCGGGCCTCCGCCCGGCGACCCTCGAGCGTCTCCGGTTCCCGCTGTCCGAGCTCAGCAAGCCCGAGGTCCGCGGGATCGCGGCACGGGCGGGCCTGAGCGTGGCCTCGAAGCGCGAGAGCCAGGACCTCTGCTTCCTCGCCGGCGAGGGCAAGCGCTCGTTCCTCGAGCGTCACGGGCGTGTCGCCGACCGCCCGGGCGAGATCGTGGACGCCGCCGGCGCCGTGCTGGGCGAGCACGCGGGGCACCACCACTTCACGATCGGCCAGCGTCGCGGCCTCGGCGTGGCGAACGGCGAGCCGCTCTACGTGCTGCGGCGGGATGCGGGGACCAACCGTGTGACCGTCGGCCGCCGCGAGGAGCTGGCGACCACGACCGTGCGCCTACGCGGCGTCCGCCTGCACCGCGTCTCGGCCCGCGCCGACCGCGTCAAGCTCCGCTATCACGCCCGGTCGATCGCCTGCCGCCTGTCGGCGGCGCCCGCGGGCGAGCACGCGGAGCTCGAGCTGGAGCTCGGGGAGCCTGCGTACGGGGTCGCGCCCGGGCAAACCGCCTGCCTGCTCGACGGCGAGCTCGTCGTCGGCCGCGCCACGATCGCGGCCTAGACTCACGGGTCGCATGCTCTCCAGCGAGATCCGCGAGACATTCCTGGCGTACTTCGAGGAGCGCGAGCACCTGCGGGTGCCCTCGTCGTCGCTGATTCCCGCGCCCGACGACACCTCGACGCTGCTCACGATCGCCGGCATGCAGCCGATGAAGCCGTACTTCCAGGGGCGTGAGCGGCCGCCCGCGACCCGCCTCGCGTCGTCGCAGCGTTGCTTCCGCACGCCCGACATCGAGGAAGTCGGCAACACGCTGCGTCACCTCACGTTCTTCGAGATGCTCGGCAACTTCAGCTTCGGCGAGTACTTCAAGCGCGAGGCGATCGAGTTCGGATGGGACCTGTCGCTGAACGGCTTCGGGTTCGATCCCGACCGGATCTGGGCGACGGTGTTCGGCGGGGACGAAGAGCTCGGCCTGGGCCCCGACGAGGACGCGATCGAGCTCTGGAAGCAGACGGGAGTGCCTGAGGAGCGGATCGTGCTGCTCGATCGCGTGGAGAACTTCTGGCAGGCCGGCGAGACCGGCCCCTGCGGGCCGTCGTCGGAGATGTACATCGACCGCGGCCCCGAGTTCGGCGACGAGACGGTCCGGCCGGGCGACGACACCGAGCGGTACCTCGAGTACTGGAATCTCGTCTTCATGTCGATGGAGCTGCACGAGGACGGTTCGGTGACGGACCTGCCGACCCGCAACATCGACACGGGCCTCGGCCTCGAGCGCATGGCGATGATCCAGCAGGGGGTCACCTCCGTGTTCGAGACCGACGGATTCCGGCCGCTCGTGGAGCTGGCCGAGGAGATGAGCGGGCGCGGCTACGCCGACGACCCGAAGACGGGCCGGGCGATGCGGATCCTCGCGGACCACTCGCGCGGCATGGTGAACCTGATCGCCGACGGCGTCGTTCCCTCGAACGAAGACCGCGGGTACGTACTGCGGCGCGTGATGCGCCGGGCGATCCTGCAGGGCCGCGTGCTCGGGCTCGAGGCTCCCTACCTGGGGCGCTTCGCCGAGACCGCGATCGAGCACTTCGCCGAGGTCGCCCCGCACCTGACGGCGGAGCGCGACACGGTGTTGCGCTGGGTGAACGACGAGGAGGAGAGCTTCGGCCGGACGCTCGACCGCGGCTCAGAGCTGCTCGCGCGGCTGATCGACCGGGCGAAGCAGGAGGGCACGTCCTGGGTCTCGGCCGACGACGCCTTCCAGCTCCACGACACCTACGGCTTTCCCTACGAGATGACTCGGGAGCTGCTCGCCGAGGAGGGCCTTTCGGTCGACGACCAGGGCTTCGAGGCGCTCATGGAGCAGCAGCGCGAGCGCGCGCGCCGCGGCTCCGGCGCGGCGGCGCCCGACACCCACGAGGCCGTGATCGAGTTCGCGGGCGCCGCGCCGGCGACGCGGTTCGTCGGCTACGAGCGGTTGCGGGCGGAGACCAGCGTCGCCGCCGCCCGGCCGCTGGGCGATAACGGCGCCGTGCTCGTGAAGCTCGAGGAGAGCCCGTTCTACCCGGAGGGCGGCGGTCAGGTCTCCGATTCGGGGGTCGTCGCCTGGGAAGGCGGCGAGGCGACCGTGGACGACGTCTATCGGCTCGGCGACGACCAGGTCGTCCGGATCGCCGCGGACCCCACCGGCCCCGGACGCGAAGCGGAGGAGCCGGTGGGCTTGGACTCCGGCGCCAGGGTGGACGCCCGGGTCGATCACGAGACCCGTCACGCCACGATGCGCAACCACACCGCCACGCACCTGCTCCACGCGGCGCTGCGCCAGCGCCTCGGAACCCACGTCCGCCAGGCCGGGTCCGCCGTTCGACCCGACAAGCTGCGCTTCGACTTCACCCACGGGCACCCGCTCACGCCCGACGAGCTGCGCGAGATCGAGGATGTCGTGAACGATTGGGTCAAGGCCAGCCGAGCGGTTCGCGCGCTGGAGATGTCGCGCCCCGAGGCGGAGGCGCTCGGCGCGATGGCGCTGTTCGGCGAGAAGTACGGCGACTGGGTCCGGATGGTCGAGGTCGACGAGGTCTCGCGCGAGCTCTGCGGCGGCACCCACGTCGCGACCACGGCCGAGTGCGGCATCTTCGCGATCGTCGCCGAGGGCTCGAGCGCCGCGAACGTCCGCCGGATCGAGGCCCTGACCGGCCCGGCCGCGATCGACTGGTTCCGCCGCCGAAGCGACGACCTGCAAACCGTCGGGCGCGTGCTCGGCCGGCCCGACGACCCCGTCTCGGCCGCGCAGCACGCCGAGGAACGACTCGCCGATTACGAGCGCCGCGCCGAAGAGGCGGGCCGCGAGGCCGCGGGCCAGGAGGCCGAGGAGCTGGTCTCCGCGGCCGAGGACGTCGGCGGGGTCAAGGTCGTCACGGCGCGCAGCGCCCTGGCCGACCAGCGCGCGCTGATGGACCTCGGCGCGCAGGTCCGGGACCGCCTGGGCGAGGCCGCGGTGGTGCTCGGGGGCTCGGGCGACGGCAAGGTGGCGCTGGTCGCGCTGCTCAGCAAGGGCGTGATCGAGAAGGGGCTCTCGGCCCAAAACGTTGTCCGGGAGGCCGCCGAGATCGTCGGCGGCGGGGGAGGGGGGCGCGACGACGCCGCGCAAGCAGGCGGTCGCGACCCGTCCAAGCTCGACCCCGCGCTCGACGCGGCCCGGGCGGCGATCGTCGCCGGCCTCGGCGGCTGACCGTCCTCTCGATGCGAATCCTCGCCCTGGACCATGGTGCGGCGCGTGTGGGCGCCGCGATCTGCGACCCGACGGAGACCCTCGCGCGGCCACTCGGCGTGGTCGAGCCGCCGGACACGGACGCCGTCGCCGAGCTGGTTTCCGAGCACGAGGCGGAGCTGGTGATCGTGGGCCTACCGGTCTCGCTGAGCGGGGAGGAGGGGGCGCAGGCCGCGGCGGCGCGCGCGTTTGCGGTTGAGCTGGCCGGGAAGCTCGAAGTCCCGGTGGAGCAGTACGACGAGCGACTGACGACGCGGCTCGCCGAATCGAGCGCCCGCGCCGGAGCGGGCGCGCCGCCTGACGCGCTGGCCGCCGCGCATCTGCTTGAGTCCTACCTGCAGCGTCGTTCTGGGGCGGCGCCCGAAGCCCGATGAACGACTCCGACTGGCGCGACCCATTCGCCGACGACCATGCTGCCCGCGAACGCGAGGCACGCCGTGCCGAGCGCGCGGCCCGACGCCGCGAGGAGGCGCAGCAGAGCCTCGCCGAACGCGTGCGTGAGACCGAGCAGCCCGCGGCGGCCCCACCGCCCAAGCCGCCATCACCGCCGCGACGCCCCCCGACCCGCGACCAGGCCCGCCACCGCCGCACGATCGGCCTCCTGGCGCTCGGCGCGGTGATCGTCCTGGTCGCCGGCGTCGGGGTCGTCCTGAGCCGCTCGGGTGACGACGCGACCGCTCCCGCGGCGCCGAAGGAGCGCAAGACGGAGGAGGTGGTGATCCCGAGGGCTACGACCGCTCGCAGATCGCCCAGGTCGCGAAGAAGGCGGGGATCAAGGGCGACTACGAGAAGGCCACGGTGTCCTCGCGCGCGATCGACCTCAAGAAGTACGGCGCCCGGGACGCGGAGAGCCTCGAGGGGTTCCTCTTCCCGGCCACCTACGAGATCTTCAAGGGCGACGACGTGGACGCGCTGGTCGACCGGCAGCTCGAGGCGTTCCAGTCCAACCTCGCCGAGGTCGACCTGACGTGGGCCGAGCGCAACGGCTACAGCGTGTACGACGTCGTGAACGTCGCCTCGATGATCGAGCGCGAGATCGCGGTGCCGGAGGAGCGGAAGCTCGCGGCCTCGGTCATCTACAACCGCCTCGACGCCGGCAACCCGCTGGGCATCGACTCGACGATCCGCTTCGAGGATCAGAACTACACCGAGCCCCTGGTCGAGTCCCGCCTGAACGAGCCCACGCCGTACAACACGCGGATCAATCCCGGCCTGCCGCCCGGGCCGATCGGCAACCCCGGCCTCGCCTCGCTCGACGCCGCCGCGAACCCCGCCGAGACGGACTTCTTCTACTTCGTGATCAAGCCCGGCACCTGCAACGAGCACGCCTTCGTCGAGACCGAGGAGGAGTTCGCCGCGGCCGAGGCCTCCTATCAGGCCGCCTTGCAAGCCGAGGGCGGCTCGCCCACCGATTGCTGAGCCACAGCTAGCCTCGGCCCATGCCGAAGCTGGCCGTGCTCGGTCAACCCGTCGCCCACTCCCGCTCGCCCGCGATGCAGAACGCGGCGCTCGCCGAGCTCGGCCTCGTCCCCGAGTGGTCCTACGAGGCGATCGAGGTCACCCCCGAGGGGTTCGCCGCGCTGGTCGCCGAGCTGGCGAGTGGTGGCTACGCGGGGGTCAACGTGACCGTTCCGCACAAGCTCGCCGCGCTGGCCGCCGCCGACGATGCCACCGCCACGGCGCGGGCGATCGGGGCCGCGAACACGCTGACATTCGCGACTGGGCGGATCTCAGCGGAGAACACCGACGGGGTCGGGATCATCGACTCCCTACCGGGCTCGCCCGCTGGCAAGCGCGCCCTGGTGATGGGCGCCGGCGGCTCGGCCCGGGCGGCGATCTGGGCCCTGCGCGAGGCGGGGGCGGAGGTGCACGTCTGGAACCGCACTGAGGCCAAGGCCAAGGACCTCGCGCGCGAGTTCGGGGTGGCGCACGATCAGGCGCCGGGCCCGGACTTCGACCTGATCCTGAACACCACCACGGTCGGCCTGAGGAGCGCGAATGAGGGCCAGCCCCTAGCCGATAGCGGGTTTCCCGACCTCAAGGCCCTGCCGATCGAAGCCGATGCGATCAAGGCAGAGGTGGTGCTTGACTTGGTCTACGGCTCGCATGAGACACAACTGATCGCGGCCGCCCGCGCGGCCGGCGCCGTCGCGGTGGACGGGCTCGAGATCCTGGTGCGCCAGGGCGCGGAGTCGCTGCGCCTGTGGACGGGCGCCGAGCCGCCTGTCGCGACCATGATTGCGGCGGCGCGGGGGGAGGGCTGATGTCCGACCGTCCCGACTACCTGCGTCCGGTGCCCGCCGGGGGCAGCGCGGCCCCGGCCGAACAGGTCGATCCCAGCGCCGCCGAGACGCCCGGGCTGACCCGGCCCCTCGGCCGTGGCAGCTCGACGATGTTCATCACCGACGTGATCGTCGAGCTGGGCTACGCGAGCCGCGAGATCGTCGACGACGCGATCGACAAGGCGCGGATGGCCGGCCAGTCGCCCGAGGTCGTGCTGCTCGAGAACAAGGTGCTCGACTCCGAGCAGCTTTCGCGGGCGATGGCCGAGCGCTACGGCCTGCGCCATGTGGACCTGAACGCCTACCACGTCGACATGGGCGCGGCGAACATGCTCTCGCCGGGCGCCGCCCGCCGCTACAAGGCCGTACCGGTCGGCTACCTGGACAAGGACACCCTGCTGCTCGCGATGGCCGACCCCGCGAACGTGATCGCGATCGACGACGTGCAGATGATCACCGGCCTCGGGTGCGAGGCCGCGGTCGCGGCCGAAGAGGACATCGAAGCCCTGATCCTCCGTCTCAACACGCTCGAGACGGCCGTTTCGGAGGCGATCGAGGAGGACGAGGAGGAGGCCGAGGCCCCGGTCACGGAGCTACGCGAGTCCGCCGAGGACGCGCCGGTCATCAAGCTCGTCTACTCGATCCTCGGCCAGGCCGTATCCGAGGGCGCTTCGGACATCCACTTCGAGCCGGGCGACGGCGAGATGCGCGTCCGGTTCCGCGTGGACGGCGTGCTTTACGAGGCGGCGAGGGTGCCGCGGCGCATGATCGCCGGCGTGGTGAGCCGCGTGAAGATCATGAGCGACATGGACATCGCCGAGAAGCGGGTGCCGCAGGACGGCCGCGTCTCGGTGAACGTCGAGGATCGCAAGGTGGACCTTCGAATCACGACCCTGCCGACCCAGCGGGGCGAGGGCTGCACGATCCGCATCCTCGACAAGGACCAGGCGCTCCGGACGCTGGACGAGCTCGGCATGGACGGGGATCCCCGCGCGCTTTACGAGACCTCGTTCCGTAAGCCCTACGGGGCGATCCTCGTCACGGGGCCGACGGGCTCCGGAAAGTCCACGTCGCTCTACGCGACGCTCAAGGAGATCAACGCCGTCGAGCGCAACATCATCACGATCGAGGACCCGGTCGAGTACCGGCTCGACGGGATCAACCAGATCGGCGTGAACCGCCGCGCCGGCCTGACGTTCGCCGCGGGCCTGCGCTCGATCCTGCGAGCCGACCCCGACGTGATCATGGTCGGCGAGATCCGCGACGCGGAGACCGCCCGCATCGCGGTCGAGTCCGCGCTGACCGGCCACCTCGTGCTCACGACGCTGCATACGAACGACGCGCCGGGCGCGATCGTGCGGCTGCAGAAGATGGGGATCGAGTCCTTTCTCACCGCCTCGGCCGTCGACTGCGTGGTCGCGCAACGGCTCGCGCGGAAGCTGTGCTCGCACTGCAAGAAGCGCACGGCCGTCCCGCAGGCGGCGCTGGTCGAGGCGGGATTTCGCGTGGGCGCCGACCTCGAGGCTTACGAGGCGGTCGGCTGCGGCCGCTGCACCGGAAGCGGCTACCGGGGCCGGATCGGCCTGTTCTCCGTGATGGCGATGAGCGACCGGATCAAGGAGATGACCGTCGCCGGGGCCCCCGAGGCGGAGCTGACGCAGATCGCCCGCCAGGAGGGAATGCTCACGCTCCGCGAGGACGGCCTGCTGAAGGTTCGCGCCGGCGTGACCTCGATCGGGGAAGTCGCGCGCGTTTCACGCTAAAGCCACCGCCTCAAAGCGCCGAAAGAGAACCCGATGAGCGTCGACTTCGCAGCGGTACTGAGCGAGATGGTGAAATCGAACGCCTCGGACGTCCACCTGAGTCCGGGCTTCCCGCCGGCCATGCGCGTGCGCGGCAAGATCACGCCGCTGGAGGGCTTCGACAAGCTGCTGCCGCAGGACACGCGGGAGATCGTCTACGCGATCCTCAACGACTCGCAGCGCAAGACGTTCGAGAACAACCTGCAGCTCGACTTCGCCTACGCGGTGCCGGGGATGGCCCGCTTCCGCGTCAACTGCTTCTTCCAGCGCGGGTCGATCTCTGCCGCGTTCCGCCACATCCCGAGCGAGATCAAGGGCCTCGAGTCGCTCGGCTTGCCCAGCGTCCTGGAGGAGTTCTGCCGCAAGCCGCGCGGCTTCGTGCTCGTCACGGGCCCCACGGGATCGGGCAAGTCGACGTCGCTGGCGTCGATGGTCGACCTGATCAACGAGGAGCGCGACGAGCACATCCTCACGATCGAGGACCCGATCGAGTTCTTGCACAAGCACAAGAAGTGCGTGGTGAACCAGCGTGAGGTGGGCGCCGACGCAACCGACTTCTCGAGCGCGCTGAAGTCCGCGCTCCGCGAGGACCCCGACGTGATCCTCGTCGGCGAGATGCGCGACCTCGAGACGATCTCCACCGCGCTGACCGCGGCCGAGACCGGCCATCTCGTGTTCGCGACGCTCCACACCCAGTCGACCGCGCAGACCGTGGACCGGATCATCGACGTCTTTCCTGCGCACCAGCAGCAGCAGGTGCGGATGCAGCTCTCGATCGCCCTGCAGGGCATCGTCACGCAACAGCTTCTGCCGACGGCCGATGGCTCGTCGCGAGTCGTCGCCTGCGAGGTGCTGGTCCCGACGCCGGCCGTCCGCAACCTGATCCGCGAGGGGAAGACGCACCAGATCTACTCGGCGCTCCAGACCTCAGGCTCGGTCGGGATGCAGACGATGGACGGCCACCTCGCCCAGCTCGTACGCATGGGCAAGATCACGAATTCGATCGCCGAGCAGCGCGCCTCGATCCCCGAGGAGCTGAAGCGCCTCCTCGGCCCCGCGACCGGAACCGTGCAGCCCGCGATGGCTGTGGCATAGCGAGGCGGGGGCATGGCGAGCTACGCATTCAGGGCCGTCGACCTGGCGGGAGTGCCGTCTCGCGGCGAGCTTGACGCAACCTCGAAGGCGCAGGTGACCGAGCAGCTGCGCCAGCGCGGCTTGATCGTCCTCGACGTCTCCGAGAAGCACCAGGCGATGAAGCTGGAATCGATCTTCCAGCGCTTCAAGAACGTGAAGATGCGCCCGCTCGCGATCTTCTCGCGCCAGTTCGCGACGCTGATCGCCTCGGGCATGCCGATGCTCCGCTCGCTCTACACGCTCGAGGACCAGACCGAAGACGAGATGCTGAAGAAGGCGATCGTGGGGCTACGCCTGGACGTCGAGTCGGGAAGCTCGGTGGCCCAGGCGATGGAGTCGCAGCCGGGCGTCTTCGATCCTCTCTATCGCTCCATGGTGCAGGCCGGCGAAAGCTCGGGACGCCTGGAGGAGGCGCTCGACCGCGTCGCGCACCAGCTCGAGCGCCTCGACGCCCTGAGGCGCCAGGTGCGGGCGGCGCTGATGTACCCGGCGGTCGTCTTCACCCTCGCCGTCCTGGTCATGGCGGCGGTGGTCGCGTTCATCGTTCCGGTCTTCGTCGGCATCTTCGAGGAGATCTCCGCCGAGAACCCAGGCGAGTCGTCGGAGCTGCCCTGGATGACGCAGATCACCGTCGGAGTCTCCGACTTCATCACCGGCAAGTGGTACATCCTGCTGCCGCTGATCGGGCTGTCCTTCTACGGGTTCTCGCGCTGGAAGTCGAGTGAGGTGGGACGCATCCAGTGGGACCGGATCAAGCTCAGGATCCCGTGGCATATCGGGGACGTCGTGCACAAGGTCGCGCTGGCGCGGTGGTCGCGCACCTTCGCGGGGACGATCGCATCCGGGGTCCCGATCCTGCAGGCGATCAAGATCTCCGGCCAGACGGCGGGCAACGCCGTCGTCGAGCAGGCGATGGACGACGTCTACGCCTCGGTGCGAAGTGGCGGGTCGATCGCGAAGCCGCTCCAGGAGAACCCGGTGTTCCCGCCGATGGTCTCGCACATGGTCGGGGTGGGCGAGGAGTCCGGCCAGCTCGAGAACATGCTCGAGAAGATCGCCGACTTCTACGAGACCGAGGTCGACGCCAAGGTCAAGGCCCTGACGTCCCTGATCGAGCCGATGATGATCATGTTCGTGGGCGCCGGCGTCGGCTTCATCGTGATCTCGATGTACATGCCGATCTTCAGCCTGTACGACAAGATCCGGTAGCGGGGCGTCGTCGTCTCATCGTTCGCGAGTCGCGCGGTTGGGCGTGCGAGATCGCGGTTGGCACGCCTAGCCACCTCGAAATGGCCGCTTTGCATGGAAAGCGGAACAGGCGCTTGATTAGGACGTTCGCCTCTCCGGGTGTACGTTCAGTCTGAGACTGAGCGAGACCCGAGGGAGGTCGGGGAGGTCGGCGCATGGTGGATGCAATTCACGGCGGTGTCCTACGGCGGCTCGGCTGGATAGCCATCGTCTTGGGAGCGGGTGCCGCTCTCCTGGTGGTTGGTGCGGCGCCCGCCAGCGCTGCTTTCTCGAGGGGAGCCATTCTCGGCGGCGGTGACACTTGCTGCGTTCAGGTCGCGAGCGACGCCGACGGCGACACTGTCGCGGTCTGGACTCACTCCGGCGAGTCGGGCAACAAGGTGCTCGTGCGCCCGATTTCGGCCGCACGCGAACGCGGGCCGCTCAAGCAGCTCTCCGGTACGAACCCCGGCCCCCCGCAGCTTCCCGCCCCGCAGGTCGCGATCGATGCGGACGACGACGCGATCGCGGTCTTCTCCCGCCGGGGTCCGAAATACTGGCGTGTCAAGGCACGGATGATCTCCGCGGCCGGCGTACTCGGAGCACCGATCACACTCTCGGCGAAAGGCGGGGATGCCTTCAACGCCCAGATCGCCAGCGACACCGCGGGCGACGCGGTCGCGGTCTGGAGGCGCTTCGATGGGGCGTACTGGCGCGTCGAGGCGCGCACGATCTCGCGCGGCGGCGCCCTCGGGCCGATCCTGACCCTCTCGGCCGACGGGGAGGACGCCCACGGCGCGCAGATCGCAAGCGACGCCGACGGCGACGCGGTCGCGGTCTGGCAGCGCTTTGACGGGACGAAGTTGCGCGCCCAGGCGCGAACGATCTCGCGCGCCGGCGCCCTCGGGGCGACCAAGAACCTGTCGGTGGCCGGCAAGGATGCTTATGGCGGCCCCCAGGTCGCAATTGACGCGGAAGGCGACGCGGTTGCGGTCTGGGCTTCGACCCGGGACCTTCAGGAAAGCCTCGACTTTGGGTTGGGCGGAGCGATCGAGTCGCGCTCGATCTCGCGCACGGGCTCGCTCGGAGCGATCACGCCGCTGACGAGCTGTGATTCCGGGCTGCCTCGGAGCCCCAATATCGCGAGTGACGCCGACGGAGATGCGGTCGCGATCTGGACCACCTTGTGCGCCAGTGGAGGGCCCGACCCGGACGCAAACCACGGCGTCCAGGCGCGTCGCATCGCGCGCAGTGGCGAGCTCGGACCGGTCGCTCTTCTCCACTCAGGACTCCAGGAAGAGGGATTGTCGGGGCTGCAGATCGCGAGCGACGCCGACGGCGACGTGGTCGCGGTCTGGCGCCAGAGCTTTTTTGGTGCCTGCGCGGACGCCTCTATGGTGTTTGCGCGCCCAATCTCCAAAGCTGGTGTCCTCGGCCCCACCACCGGTCTCTCAACGGTCGGTCCTCTCTGCGCTTTCCATTCGTTCGACCCCCAGATCGCGAGCGACGCCGACGGCGACGTGGTCGCGGCCTGGGAATTCGAAGGGTTCTTGAACTTCGAGGTGGGCTTCGTCCAGGGCATCCGGACGTCGCATGGACCGTAGCGGCGATCGACCGCTGTCCCATGCGAACCGACTAATGCAGGCTGTCAGCGCGGGGCTGGCTTACGGCACCGCCTTCCACAGCTCGCGCCCGTGAGTGCGCTCGCCGGCGGCGAAAAATGTCGCGCGAAGCGGCTGTTTCTCCGCGAACATGACGGAGCACCAAGGTCGACCGCCGTTCGGCTACCACGATGGAGGAATCACATGACAACGCCACCAGCCCACGACACACGACTCGAGCGAATCCTCGGCGTCCCTCTGTCCGATGACGCCTTGCGTCAGTGGCCGCAAAGCGGCGAGGTGATCACCGGCAGGAAGCGGATCGGCGAAGTAGAGTCCCATTTCGAGGGCATCCGGCTCGCAGTTGGTCGACGCCACGCCTGCGGCGACACGCTCGTCGTGGAGTGGAGCACGGACTACGGCGACGGTCGTGTGTACCGCAACGTCACCGTCGCGGACCTGCGAGACGGGCAAGCGGTCCGGGTGACCGATTACTGGGGCGAGCCGTTCGAAGCGCCCGCCTGGAGGGAGTCGCTTGCCAACGCGCTCGACATGCCACCGGAAGGGGTTTGGCCAGCAGCCGAAGCCCTTCGAGGCGATGACTGAGCGCCCTGAGTCGGTGGGCTGCTGAGCCTGGTCGGGGCTTAGCCGCTTTGGACGAGAAGCGGCTAAGTCGCTCGCACGGGAAGCGATGCGAATCCTGGTGCTTCTCCTTCTCGCGCGAAGCAGGAGCCGGCCTTGGAACGACTGATGCGCTGCTAGCGTCTGGTTCAGCCGCGCATTCGAGTGTGGCGTAAACAGTGCCTGCGCCGCAGTCGTTGCATCGTCGCATCCTCCGCGCTCGCCCGCACCGCACGTGGAGGAATTCACATGACTAACGGAACCGTGAAGTGGTTCAACGACGAGAAGGGCTTCGGCTTCATCACGCCCGAGGACGGCTCCGCCGACCTCTTCGTCCATCAGAGCGCCGTACCCGACGGCCAGGCCCTGGCCGAGGGAACGAAGGTCAGCTTCGACGCCGAGCGCGGCGACAAGGGTCCCCGCGCCGCCAACGTTCGCCTGGGCTAGCACCCGTCCAAGCCGGGCATCTGGCCAGAGTCGCCCGGCGCCCAGCACTTCGTTCGATCTCTTTCCAAGAAGGAGCAGAGCATGGCTTCAGGGAGCAAGCGGAAGACCACGATGGCGAAGCTCAACCGTGAACGCAGACTTCTCGAGCGTCGGCAGGAGAAGCAGGCCAAGAAGGCTGCGCGGAAGCAGGCAGCCGCAGACGCCCGTGCGAACCACGACTAGCTAACACGCCAACAATCGCACCGTCGGGTTATCGACGAGTAAGGAGGACCCGCTTACCCGCTTAGGACGGAGGCGGTCCTTTTTCGTCCTAAACGAGATGCCGACCGTTCGAGCGGCCGCGCGGCGCTAGTCCAGGTCTTCGATCTCGCCTTGGTAATGGGCCATGCCCCGGGCGATGCCCTCGCCGATCGCCGCGTCGACGACACCTTGGGAGTCGATGATCAGGTTGGCCCGCGCGATGCGGCGCTGGAACTCCTCGTCGGCACGTAGCGCGCTGATCTGATCCTCGCTGCCGCGAAGCAGCGCAAAGCCCTGCAAGTCGCCACCGTGGGGCGTCAGCAGTACCACCTCGAAGTCCTCGATCTTGCCGTCACCTTGGAGCCCGCCCCAGTATTCGACGCTCTCGTTGAATACCTGGAGGGCCCGCTTTTCGCGTCCGCGCACGACCTGGCCCCATCCGATGAACAGTGCAGCGTCAGCCATCCGGCGCTCCTCTCCTAATCGACCTTCTCGACCCTAACCTCCGCTCCGGTACGCGGCAAACGGGCTCGTGCGCTTTGGACGAAAAGCGACTAAGCGCTTTGCATGGAATGCGACAACTTTCCGCGAGATACTGCGCGGGCGATGTCGGACAGCCTCGCGATCCTCAGACGCGGTTACGAAGCCTTCAATCGAGGCGACGTGTCCGAGGTGGCACAGCTGACCACCGCCGACGTGGAATGGGGCGCGACCGGCACCTTTCCAGGAGTCGACGGGGTTTACCGAGGGCCCGCTGCAATCCAGCAGTGGGTGGACGTGATTCGCTCCGAATGGGAAGAGTTCGCGGTCACGCTCGGTGAGATCCTCCACGACGAGGACGATCTTCTCGTCGTTTGCGAACTGCTTCGGGGCCGTGGTCGAAGCAGCCATGCCGAGGTCGAGATGCGGGTGTTTTCCGTGTACCGCCTCGATCTCGGCAAGGTGCGAAAACGACAGGCGTTCACCGAACGGGAGGACGCCCTCAAAGCCGCCGGGCTGTCGGTGTAGCGCTTCGGACGACAAGGTAAGTCTTGCCGAGCGCTCGTTGCGGGTCTGCCCCGTCCTCGCGGAGCGCCTGCTTGCCGGTTTTTCGCGCTAGAGCACCGTATGGGTACTCAGACGCGAGAAGTCGAGGCCATTTTCGCCGGTCCTGGGTGTCGATCGGCGGTCGCCGGGTAGGGTCCCGGTGGTTGATGAGGAGTGCGCTGATTGTGGGACTGGGAGTGTTCGTCGCGCGGACCGTGGTTCGCCTCCCGCGGTGTTCGCGGCCGGCAAACCGCTCGGTTGGCTGACACCCACATACGGTCCGCCTTGAACGGCCCGCTACCGCTGCCATGAAGCCCGTCCACGTCGGCTGCTCGGGCTGGGTCTACAAGGACTGGAAGGGCGAGCTCTACTCCGAGGACCTTCCGCAGCGGCGGTGGCTCGAGCGCTACGCGGAGGTGTTCGAGACGGTTGAGATCAACAACACCTTCTACCGCCTGCCCACCATCGCCGCCGTCGAGCGCTGGGCGAAGGAGACGCCGGACGACTTCGTCTTCGCCGTGAAGGGGAGCCGATACACGACCCACATCAAGCGGCTGATCTCGTTCCCCAAGTACTCGGAGCGCTTCTTCGAGCGGCTTGAGTCCCCTCGTCGACGCGGGCAAGCTCGGGCCGGTGCTGTGGCAGCTCGCCGGGAACTTCAAGCGCGACGACGAGCGGCTGACGGACGCGCTGGAGGCGCTCCGCGAGCGCCCCGGCCGCCACGCCTTCGAGTTCCGCCACGCGAGCTGGTTCACCGAAGCCGTCTACGAGCTGCTTCGCGAGCACGACGCCGCGCTGGTGATCGGCGACGACCCGGAGCGCCCGTTCCAGGCGCGGGAGGTGACCGCCTCGTGGACTTACGTGCGGCTGCATCGCGGCTCCGCAGGGAGGCGGGGCAAGTACTCCGCCAGGGAGCTCGACAGCTGGCGCAAGCGGATCGCCGCCTGGCGTTCACGCTACGAGGTGTTCGTCTACTTCAACAACGACTGGGAGGGCTACGCGCCAAAGAACGCCCAGGAGCTGTCGCGCTCGTTCAGCCGATCGGCGGTTTGATGGCCCGCTTCGAGGGCATCCGGATGCCGCGATGGAATCGCCCGACTTCGACGTCTTGAGCCACCAGCAACAGGACTCCGAACCTGGCCCGGACGCGTCGTAGCGACCCCTCCGGGGAGGGCATCACCCGGGTCCGGCGGGGGCGGGGGTTCTCGTACGAGAACGCCGCCGGCAAGGCGGTCCGCGACGAGGCTGAGCTGGAGCGAATCCGCGCGCTCGCGATCCCGCCGGCCTGGACGGACGTGTGGATCTGCGCGGACGAGCTCGGCCACATCCAGGCCGTCGGCACCGATGCCGCCGGCCGGCGGCAGTACCTGTACCACGAGGCGTGGCGCGAGCGGCGCGATCGCGAGAAGTTCAAGCGGTTGCCCGAGTTCGCGCAGGCGCTGATCCCGGCGCGCGAGGCGCTCGCGGCCGACCTCAAGCTCAAGGGCCTGGTGCGCGAGCGCGTGATGGCGTGTGCGGTCCGCCTGCTCGACATCGGCACCTTCCGCGTCGGCGGCGAGGACTACGCCGAGGAGAACGAGAGCTACGGGCTCGCCACGCTCGAGAAGAGACACGTGAGCGTCAGCCGGGGCGGAATCGACTTCGAGTTCGTCGCCAAGGGCGGCATAAAGCAGACCCAGCGGATCGAGGACCGCCTCGTTGTGCCGACGGTGCTCGCGCTCAAGCGGCGCCCCGGGAAGCCTGCCGAGCCGCTCCTGGCCTACCGCGCCGGCAGGGGGGACTGGCGCGACGTCTCCTCGGCCGAGATCAATCAGTGGCTCAAGGACCTGGTCGGGGCCGATTACTCCGCGAAGGACTTCCGGACGTGGAACGGGACGGTGCTCGCCGCCGTAAAGCTGGCCGGCAGGACCGATGCGCCCGACCGCGCCAAGGCGGTGACGGCCGTGATCGAGGAGGTGGCCGAAATCCTCGGCAACACACCGGCGGTCTGCCGCGCGTCCTATGTCGATCCGCGGGTCGTTTCCAAGTACAGGCGCGGCCGGACCATCGCCACCGCTCTGAAGCGGCTGGAGCCCAAGGGCACGAGCCGTGACTTCGCCGATCGCGTGGGGATCGAGCGGGCTGTGATCAAGCTGCTCGCGTAGGCGCCTGATCGCGCTTGCTACCTTCGGTTTCGTGGCAAGACTGACTCTTCTCGATGGTGGCGCGACGTCGGCGCAGCCGGCGGGAGAGCCGCGCGAGCTGCCGGATACCGAGGCGCTCGACGCGTACTCGCGCGCCGTGACGTCCGTGGCCGATCGCCTCGGCCCCTCCGTGGCGAACCTCCGGGTCGAACGCCGCACCCGGCGCGGCCGCGCGCAGGGGGGCGGCTCCGGCGTCGTGATCGCCCCCGACGGATACCTGCTGACCTCGGCCCACGTGGTCGACGGCGCCGGCACCGGCGTCCGGGCGTCGTTCCCCGACGGGCGCAGCTTCGACGCGGAGGTTGTGGGGTCCGACTCGCTCTCGGACCTCGCGGTGATCCGGACGGCGGAGGGCGACCTTCCGGCCGCGGAGCTCGGCGACGCCGGGGACCTGCGGGTCGGGCAGCTCGTCGTCGCGATCGGCAACCCCCTGGGCTTCACCGGCTCGGTCACCGCCGGCGTCGTCTCCGCGCTCGGCCGGTCGCTTCCGACGGCCGCCCGCGGGCGCCTGGTCGAGAACGTGATCCAGACCGACGCGGCCCTGAACCCGGGCAACTCGGGCGGGGCGCTCGCGGACGGCCTCGGCCGCGTGATCGGAATCAACACGGCGGTGGCCGGCGTGGGGTTGGGCCTCGCGGTGCCGATCGACGCCTCGACCCTGCGGATCGTCTCCGCGCTCCTCTCCGACGGGCGCGTGCGCCGCGCCTACATCGGCATTGCCGGCGGCCCCCGGCCGCTGCCGCCGCGCGCGGCGCGAACGCTCGAGCGCGAGGCCGCGATCGAGGTGGTCGAGGTGGTGTCCGGGAGCCCGGCCGACAAGGCGGGGATCAAGCCCGAGGACCTGATCCTGGACGTCGACGATCAGCCGGTTGCCGACGTGTCCACGCTGCAGCGCCTGATGGGGCCCGAGCGGATCGGCTCGCCCGTGACGATCCGAATCGTCAGGAGCGGGAAGGAGCTTGCTCTGGATCTGGTCCCTTCGGAGCTCGTGGACTGACCACGATCGTCCCCAGCTCCCGTCGGCTCTCCAGCTCCCGCACCGGATAGGTCCCGCGCTCCTCGAGCAGGACGTCGAACAGGGCCGGCGCGAGCGGGTCGACGTCCTCCGTCGGGCCCAGTCCCACCAACTGGATCGTCGCCGGCTGCCGGGCGGTTACGCGCAGCTGGAGCTGATCGCCGACGCTCGCCTTGATGCGTTGCGGTCCGCTCGCTGTGCCGTCCAGCGTCGCGCGGACGAGGTCGCCCTCGGCGGCGACCGGCTCGGTGACCGCGTCGGTCGTGCTCGTGGACGTTTCTTCGCTGCTGCGCTCCACCGGTGCGAGCGCGGCCGCCAGGGACGACAGGAAGAGCAGCACCAGCATCACGGCGATCAGCCGCCGGGCGGCCATGCTCAGCCGGCCTCACGCGTTGGCGTAGGGGCCAGCCCCCACCCTGGACGGATGTTCACCCCAGATGGGCTAAAGGACGCACGCGGCACGCCCGATAGGGGGTCTGATGAATGCCAGTGCCTTGGTGCCAAAGGCAAACCCGTCGCAAGGCGGGGACGCAAAGTCACGGGTCTCCTTTCGGGGAGATGGCCGGGCTGCCACCGGGGTCCTGAACACTTCCGATGGCCTAACGGCTGACGGGGCTCTGGCGAATCCACTAGGTCCTATAAGGAGGGTACCTATGGTCCAGAAGCTCCGTGAACGGAGTCAGGGAGAGGGCGGCTTCACGCTCGTCGAGCTCCTTGTTGTCATGTTGATCCTCGGCCTGCTGGCCGCAATCGCGATCCCCTCGTTCTTCAACCAGCGCGAGAAGGCGAAGGACGCGGACGCCAAGGCTGCTGCTCGTACCGCCCAGACGGCGATCGAGACGTACGCCACCGGCAACCAGGGCACCTACACGGGCGCCGACATCGACGGTCTGCAGCGAGATCGAGGCGACGCTGAACGACTCGGACCTGTCCGCGGTCACCCCGAGCGCAGGCGGCGACGGCTACACCGTCACCGTCACGTCGGACGGCTCGAACAACAACGAGTTCAGCATCACCCGCAACGCCGACGGCACGACCGAACTCACCTGTACAGACGCAGGTGTGGACGGTTGCCCCGCGGCGGTGGCTCCGGCCACCACCGGCAACTGGGGCGACTGATCGGGCTGATCAGTTGACCCGCTTGGCCTGAAACGGCCAGGCAGCCAGGACAGGAAGGGCGGCCCGGGGGCCGCCCTTCCTGCGTTCTGGGCCGAATCCAATTGCGTCGGCGGCGCCAAGCATCGGCTGGAGGCTCGCGCCCACAACTGGACGTACGTCCGATCCCGTCCCGCGCTGTCAAGTCCCGCGCCTCTACAGCCGATGTGAGTCGGGCCATGTGGAATCGGGGAGAGCAGACCGTACGCCGAAGTCGCCCGCTGGGCCGTGAGGGCGGCTTCGCCGTCCCGACCGTCCTGTTCATGCTCCTGGCCGCGTTCGCGGTCGCGAGCGTCGCGGCGGTGGCGTCGATGTCGAGCCAGCGCGGAGTGGTCCGCGACCAGGACACGAAGGAGGCCCTGACGGCCGCCGAGGCCGGCGTGAGCCAGGCGCTCCTGCACTACAACCGCGTGCCGGCCGAGGAGCCCAACACCTGTGTCGTCTCGAACGGCGGCACGCTGTTCGTCGCGGCCCCTGTGGGCGGCTGGTGCCAGCAGGTGCAGGGCGCGTCCGGGTTGGGGACGTTCGCCTACACGGTCGCTCCAACGGACGGCGAGATCGAGATCGTCTCCGTCGGCAACGCGAACGGAGTCACCAGGCGTATCGACGTGGTCGCCGAGTCCGGCGGCGGCCAGCAGATCTTCAGCGACGCCACCGTCAAGTCGCAGGACAGCCTCACGATGGACTCGAACGCGGAGATCCACGCGAACACGGCCACCAACGGCGACATCATCCTGCGCAGCAACGCCAGGCTCTGCGGGCAGGGCTCGGTCGGCGTCGGCCGCCACCTCGACCTGACCTCCAACGCGAAGTACAACCAGCACTTCGACTGCACGGTCCCGCTGACCGAGGACGACGTCATCCAGCAGCCGCTGGTCCTGCCTCCGGTCAACCAGGGGGACGCGCCGACAAACAACAACAACAGCCGCTTTTTCTCGCAGGACCCCCGGAGCGGCTCCGGCGTCACCTGGAACGCGGGAACGCGGACCCTCAGCATGAGCAGCAACAGCTCGGTAACCCTCGGCGGATCGGTCTACAGCTTCTGCAGGCTCACGATGTCGAGCAACACCGCGATCTACATCGCCCCCGGCGCGCAGGTCAAGATCTATTTCGACTCACCCGAGGCCTGCAACCTGCCCTCGGGCACGACACAGATCTCGCTCTCCTCGAACTCCCGGGTGACGACCACAAACGGTGATCCCGCCAACGCCGCCTTCTACGTCGTCGGCTCGGCGACCAGGGCGACCCGGATCGAGCTGAGCTCGAACACCCAGGTGGACGGCGCCTGCGAGCAGAACTTCGTGATCTACGCGCCGCGCAGCGACGTCGACTTCGACAGCAACTCCCGGTATTGCGGCGCGATCGCAGCGAAGTCGATCCACATGGACTCGAACTCGAAGCTCTTCATCGACGCCGGTGCGTCGGAGTTCGAGCTTCCCCCCGCCGCCCCGCACTACGTGGTCGGCCAGTTCGTCGAGTGCAATTCCGCGCCGGCGACTTCGGCGCCCGACGCGGAGTGCTGATCCGTGGCCGCGCGAGGTAGGCCGCGAGGCGATGCGGGATTCACCCTTCCCGAACTGCTGATCGCCACCGCGGCGACGCTCGTGTTGCTGGGCGGGGCGGTGACCGTGATGGTTGCCGGCGTTCGTAGCGAACCCCGCGTGAGCGAGCGCAGCGCCGAGATCCAGCAGGCGCGGGTCCTCACGGATCGGATCACCCGCGAGCTGCGCCAGGGCGCCACCGTGATCGAGGCAACCGCCGGTCACCTCCAGCTGATCACCTACGTCAGCAGCGAGACCTGCGGCGGGGTGACAGCCAGCACCGCGCGAAGCTGCATGGTCACCTACGACTGCGCGGCCGGCACCTGCACTCGGGTCGAATCCGACGCCGAGGGGACAACGTCTGGGCCGCCGACGGTCGAGACCACCGGCCTCTCCGCGGATCCCGTTTTCACCTATCTGCCCAGTGCTGCCAGCGCCCGCTACGTCGGCATCACCTTCCAGTTCCCCGCTGCCGGGGGCGACGACTCGATCACGCTCTCCGACGGCGTCACCCTCCGCAACCCCGCGCCGCCGCCCACCTGATGAATCACTCGGCGCGACAGTCCGAGGCCGGCTTCACGATCGTCGAGGTCATGGTGGCGGCGTTGCTGCTCCTGATCGGCTCCCTGGGAATGATGAGCCTGGTCGACGCGTCCAGCCGGAACACCTACCGTGCGGAGCAGAGCCAGGTGGTCGTGAACCAGCTCCAGACGGAGATGGAGAAGATCAAGCGGATTCCGTTCGAGGAGGTCGCGATGACCGCGGCGCCGACGCACTCGACCGACCCGAGCGACCCGTCGTGGCGCGTGTCAGGTAACCAGTTCGCGACGTTGCCGAACGGCACGGGTCTGCGCCCGATGGTGGTCAACGGCGGCACGCTCACGGCCGGCGGCACGGTTCAGGACGGGATCCTGAGCCCGGCACCGACGCCGTTCGACGCCGGCGACGTCAGCGGGACGATCCGCCGCTACGTCGTGTGGATGAACGACCCCAAGTGCCCGGACACGCTCTGTCCGGGCGACCAGGACCTGAAGCGCGTGATCGTCGCGGCGACCATCGACACCACCGCGTCCGGCGGCGAGCGCCCATACCAGGAGCTCCAGGGGGACATCGTCGACCCGGACGTGAAGCCGGTCGACAACCCCGTGCCGCCCGGCACCGGGGACGAAGGCACGTTCGCCACGTTCTACCTGACCGATACGCCGTGTGACGAGCCCGAGCGCCTGGCGCTGCCTGGCGATCACGTCACGCACAACACTCTCGGCACGTGCGACGCCGGCGTCAGCACCGGGGTGGGCCCGGGGGCACCCGACCTGATGTACATCGAGCCGCCGCCCCTCGATCCGGCATTCCCCGACGATGGCCAACCCGAGTACGACTACGCGACTGACGTCGAGCCCGCGATCAGCGGGGGTGCGGACAAGGGGCTCCAGCTCCGCAAGCCCGGTGACCCCGGCTGCGCGTCGGACCTATCGCCCGCGGAGTCGAACCCCCAGCAGAAGGTGCACCGCTGGCTCTCACCGCCGATCCCCGACGGCCGCGAGTTGCTGCTCGACGGCGAAGCGACGCTCACCCTCTGGACGCGCACGATCGACGAGGCCGTTCATCCCGGCGCGATCTGCGTCTTCCTCTTCGTCCGCGGCCTGAACGGCCAGGGAGAGTTGGTCGACACCCCGCTCGTCGAGGTCGAGGCCTCGAACCTCACCGGGTTCCCGGGGGGCCTGGCCGACTGGCCGAGCGGCGAGTACAAGGAAGTCACCGCTGACCTGGGTTTCGTTTCGGCCACCCAGAGCCTGCTTGCCGGCGAGCAGCTCGGCCTGGCGCTCAGGGTCGAGCGCTCCGGGACGGATGGCGACGGTCTCGAGTTCATGTACGACCACCCGAGCTTCGACAGCCGGCTCCAGGTCAAGACGTCCTCGGCGCTGCCGATCTTCGACTGACGCTCAACCCCCGGCGCGTCCGCGCCGATGGGATCGGGACCGTCACTTCCGTCAGATAGGAATCCGCAAGCGTGTTCGCAATCGTCCTCTTCATCGCCGGAGCGATCCTCGGCAGCTTCGCCACCGCGCTGGCATACCGCCTGCCCCGCGGCGAGAACTGGGTCACGGAGCGGTCGCGGTGTCCGGCATGCGGCGCGCAGATCCGCGCTCGCGACAACGTCCCGATCCTCTCGTGGCTGCTCCTGCGCGGCCAGTGCCGCGACTGCGGCGAACCGATCTCGGCCAGGTACCCGCTGGCGGAGCTGACCCTTGCGGCGCTCTTCGCCGCCACCTACCTGATCCTCGAGGACCAGGAATGGTGGATCCTGGTCTCGGGCCTGGTCCTCTGCTTCGTGCTGGTCGTGATCACGCTGACCGACCTGGACCAGCGGATCATCCCGAACAAGGTCGTGTTGGCCGGCTCGATCGTGGCGGTGGCGCTGGTGGCTGTCGGCGACCCCGACAGCCTCGTCGAGCACGGCGCATCCGCCGCGATCGCCGGCGGGCTCATGTTCCTGATCGCGCTGGCGTACCCGCGCGGCATGGGGATGGGCGACGCAAAGCTCGTCGCGATGATCGGGCTCTTCATCGGCCGCGCGGTCGCACCGGCCACGCTCATCGGCTTCGCACTCGGGGCGCTCGTTGGCGTCGCGATGATCGCCCGCCAGGGTTCCGCGGCCCGCAAGCAGGCGATCCCGTTCGGGCCGTTTCTGGCCGTCGGCGGCGTGATCGGCCTCTGGTTCGGCGACGACATGGTCCAGTGGTACCTGGACGAGTTCTTCCCGGCCGAGTAGACGGTCGTACTTGAACTCAAGTATTCGGGCTCAGGCGCCGATTGTCTCCCTGAGCTTGGAGTGCTCGTTTCGTCATGGCTTTGATCACATCGGGGAAGAGCAAGACAGTCGTCGGCCTGGACATCGAGGCCGGCAGCGTCGCCGCGACCGAGGTCCGCGCGAACGGCAGCGTGGAGGTCGTCGGGCACGGTGTCCTGCCGCTGCCCTCGGGCGTGTTCCGGGAGGGCGAGGTGGCCGACCCCGAGGCGCTGGGCGCGGCACTCAAGGAGCTCTTCGCCGAGAACAAGCTTTCGCGCTCGGTCCGTCTCGGGCTCGCCAACCAGCGGGTTGCCGTCCGCAATATGCGCCTGCCGGCGATCGACGATCCGGCTGAGCTCGAGACCGCGATCCGCTTTCAGGCGCAGGACCACATCCCGATGCCGCTCGACCAGTCGGTCCTCGACTGGCAGGTCGTGGGCCACACCCAGGCCGACTCCGGTGAGCGATACGTGGACGTCGTCGCAGTCGCGGCCCGCCGCGACATGCTCCACCAGGTGATGCAGGCCATGGACGCCGGCGGCCTCCGCCCGATCGGCATCGATCACGCGGCGTTCGGGATGATCCGGGCTCTGGCGCGTGAGGATGGAAGCGCGGTCGGCGCCGGCCAGTTCGTGAGCGCCCCCTCTCCGGAGCCGGTAATGCCGATGCCCGATGCCGCCGTTGCGGGCCCCGGGGTGATCGTCCCCGCACGTCTTTACTGCAACCTCGGGGATGTCACGAACCTCGCCGTTGCCCGCGGCAGCTCCTGCCTCTTCACCCGGATCGCTGCGTTCGGGGTCGAGGGGATCGCCCAGCGGCTCGCCGAGCGCCGCGAACTGACCCTGGAACACGCCCGCCAGTGGCTCACCCACGTCGGGCTCGAGCGGCCCGTCGAGGAGATCGATGGGGACCCCGAGCACGTGGCCGCGGCGCGCGAGTGCCTGATCGAGGGCGCCACCCGCCTCGCCGACGAGTTGCGCCTTTCGCTCGACTACTACGGCGCCCAGGAGGGCGCGGTGGCCGTCGACCGCATCGTTGCGTCGGGGCCCGGCGCCATGATTCCCGGCCTGGTCGAGCAGATGCAGCAGGGATTGGGGAATCCGTTTGCGATCGCCCGACCAGCGGCTCTGGCGCACTTGGACGATCTGGCGGCCGCACGTCTTACGCTGTCCTACGGCCTGGCATTGGAGCAGTAGTGCGGCCCGTCAACCTGATTCCGCCCGAGGACCGCCGTGGCGACCACGCTCCGCTCCGCGCCGGCTCGCTCTCCTACGTCATCGTCGGCGGTATCGCCGCCGTGCTGGTCGCCGTCGTCGCCCTGGTGCTGACGCAGAACACCATCACCGACCGCGAGAACGAGATCGCCCAGCTCGAGGTGGCCCGCGACGCGGCCACTCAGCGGGCCGAGGCACTGGCCCCGTACGCGGAGTTCGCGAGCCTTCAGGAGCAGCGTGAGCTGACCATCTCGAGCCTGGCGCAGAGCCGGTTCGATTGGGAGCGCGTGCTCCGCGAGCTCGCGATCATCATCCCGGCCGACATCACGCTGACCAATCTGGAAGCCACGACCAGCGGTCAGGCGGAGGGAGACACCGAGGCGGCGGCCGGCGTCGGCGCAGCGCCGAGCATGGTGATGGCGGGGTGCGCGCCGAGCCACGATGCCGTCGCCGCGTTCGTCGCGGCCCTGAAGGACATCGACGGCGTCACGCGCGTCGGCCTGGACAACTCCACCAAGGCAGGTGAGGCGGCCGGGTCCGAGTCCGCCGCGGCGGAATCCGGCGAGGGCTGCACCGGACCGGACAAAACCACCAGCTTCGGGCTCACCGCGGTCTTCGACGGCGTTGCGGTTCCGGCCGACATTGCCGCGGCACCGGCGGCTCCCGTCGCCGCGCCGGCCGAAGCTCCGGCGGCCCCCGAGGCGCCGGCCGCGGGCACGAACTCCCCGCAGGAGCAGGTCCAGGAAGCCAAGGAGGCTACGAATCTGGTTCCGGGGACGGCACGATGAAGGCGACCGACCGCTCCGTCCTGATCGGCCTGGCCATCCTCGGGCTGCTCGCTGCGTTCTGGTTCCTGCTGCTCTCGCCCAAGCGCGACGACGCGGCGGCGCTCGAGACGCAGGTGGACGATCTCAGCGCGGAGGTCGCGGCGCAGGAGGAGCTTGCCGCGGCCGCCGAGCAGGCGGAGGCGGATTACGGTCGGAACTACCAGCGCCTGATCGTGCTCGGCAAGGCCGCGCCCGCCGACGGTGACACGCCGTCGCTCCTGGCGCAGCTGACCGACCTTTCGGAGCGCTCGCACACCGAGTTCGCGTCCCTCACGACCGACGATGCCGATCCCGCGGCGCTACCGGCCGCCGCCCAGACCACGACCGACCAGAACGCGGCGGAAGCCGCTGGGACCGAGGCTGCACCGGCGGTTCCCGTTGCAAGCGCGCCGGCGACGGAGGCCAGCGCCGCGACGCTGCCGCTCGGCGCCACGGTCGGTCCCGCCGGGCTCGGCGTCATGCCGTACAGCCTCGCATTCAGCGGCCAGTTCTTCGAGATCGCCGACCTGCTCGAGGGGATCGACTCCAACGTCGGCGTGGACGGCACCACGGCCAAGGTGGGCGGCCGGCTCGTCACGGTCAACGGATTCACGCTGGCCCCCAGCGGGACCGGCAAGGACCTCGCCGTCGACCTTTCGATCACGACCTACGTGCTGCCCGATTCGCAGGGCCTGACCGCCGGCGCCACCGCCGAGGCTCCGCCGGCGACGGTTCCGGCTCCGGCGACGTCCGTGCCCACCTCGACCCCACCCGCGCCATGAAGAAGCTGAAGCTCCCGAATCTCCCGAAGCGCAAGTCCGGTGCCGAGCGCCGCCGAGCCCGAGACCGCCAAGCGCAGCGCGAGGACCCAGATCCAGGTGCCGCGCGCCGTCGAGGACCTTTACCGGGACATGCGCGACCGGCGTCTGCTCTTTCCCGCCCTTGCACTGATCGTCGCGATCATCGCGGTGCCGATCGCCCTGAGCGCCTCGAAGGAGCCGGCTCCGGCTCCGGCCGTCTTCCAGCCGCCCGAGGGCTCCGAGGCCGTCGCCCCCGCGGTCGTCACCGAGCAGCAAATTGGCGTGCGCGACTATCGCAAGCGCCTCGAGGGGCTGAAGAGCAAGGACCCCTTCGCCGGCAGTTTCGCCTCGGACGACGCGAGCGCCGCCGGCGACGGCGAGCTCGTCGACCCGCCCAGCACGTCGACCGCCACTTCCACCCCGACGCCGAGCGCATCGTCCACCACGAGCTCGCCGTCTCCCACCAGCCCTTCGATCACACCGTCCGGGACCTCCGGCGACGACTCCGATTCCGACGACAGCGACACCTTGATCGTGCTCGCGCCGAGAATCGACGTCCGCGGCGGGCCCGTCCACAAGCGCAAGCGGATCAATGACGTCGCGATCGGCGATCTCGTGCCCAGCCGGAAGCACGCGCCCATCGCGATGTTCCTGAGCGTCTCCGACGACCTCGAGACCGTTCAGTTCCTGGTCTCCGACGAGGTCACCGACACCGACGGCGACGGAAGCTGCAAGCCCCGTGCGAGCCAGTGCGAGTTCCTCATGTTGCGGGAGGACGAGAAGCGCTACTTCACCTACGGCCCGCACGAGAAGCGGTACTCGCTCAAGATCACCGACATCCGCGAGGAGATCGTCGACCGCCGCAAGGTCACGCGCGGGTAACTCTCGCCGCATCGACGCGAGCCCCCCACCAAATAGCCTCTCCCGCCATGGGTGACCTCCGCTTCACCACCGCGGGCGAATCGCACGGGCCGGGGCTCGTGGCGATCGTCGAGGGCCTGCCGGCCGGCCTCGAGCTGGACCGCGAGCGGCTCGACGCGGACATGGCCCGCCGCCAGCTCGGTCACGGGCGCGGCGGGCGGATGAAGATCGAGCGCGACGCCGTCGAGATCCGCTCGGGGGTTCGCCACGGCCGCACGCTCGGAAGCCCGGTCGCAGTGCTCGTCGCGAACCGCGACTACCCGAACTGGGAGGAGCGGATGAACCCGTGGCCGGTCGACGCGGAGGTGGAGGAGTCGCATCTCCCGCGCCCGGGCCACGCCGACCTCGCGGGCCTCCACAAGTACGGTTTCAGCGACGTGCGCAACGTCCTCGAGCGGGCGAGCGCGCGCGAGACCGCGGCGCGCGTTGCGGCGGGAGCCCTCGCCAAGGAGTTCCTGCGTGCGCTCGGCGTCTCGGTCCACAGCCACGTCCTGCGGATCGCGTCGGTCGAGGCGCCCTCTCGCGACGACCTGTCGCCCGAGGCCTTCGCGACCGTCGACGAGTCGCCGGTCCGCTGTCTGGACTCGGACGCCGAGACGGCGATGGTTGCGGAGATCGACCGCCTGCGCAAGGAGAACGAGAGCCTCGGCGGCATCTTCGAGGTCCGCGCCTTCGGGCTCACCCCGGGGCTCGGCTCATACGCGAGCTGGGATGAGCGGCTCGACTCGAGGCTCGCCCAGGCGGTCGTCTCGATCCAGGCGGTCAAGGGCGTGTCGGTTGGCGAGGCCTGGGACGTCGCCGCGCTCCCCGGCTCCGAGTCCCACGACGAGATCTTCCACTCGGACGAGCGCGGCTGGCACCGGCAGACGAACCGCGCCGGTGGCGTCGAGGGCGGCATGACGAACGGCGAGGACCTCGTGGTGAAGGGCGCGATCAAGCCGATCTCGACCCTGACCAAGCCGCTTCGCTCCGTGGACACGGAGACCAAGGAGCCCGCGCAGGCGATGCGCGAGCGCACGGATTCAACGGTGGTCCC
The DNA here is from genome assembly GCA_963734015.1 of uncultured bacterium. Classification (GTDB taxonomy): domain Bacteria; phylum Actinomycetota; class Thermoleophilia; order Solirubrobacterales; family 70-9; genus JALZKA01. Next base: position 41,170 of record CAVTFG010000001.1, read on the forward strand.
GGCCGCCGGGGTGGTGGCCGAGGCGATGGTCGCGCTGGTGCTCGCGCGTTGTTATCGCGAGAAGTTCGGGGGCGACCACATCGACGACGTGACCGCCGCGCTCCGCGCGTACGAGGAGCGGATCGGATGGCGGCGCTAAACGAACCCGGCGGGGGCGCTGCCGAACGCACCATCGCCCTCGTCGGCTTCATGGGAGCCGGCAAGACCCGCGCCGCGAAGGGCGCGGCCGACGTGCTGGGCGAGACGGTCGTGGACCTGGATGCCGAGGTCGAGCGCGAGCTCGGCGCGCCGCCGGAGGAGGTGTTCGACCGCGACGGCGAGGCGCGCTTCCGCGAGGTCGAGGAGCGGCTGGCGCGGGCGGCGCTGGCCGGTGGCGGGATCGTCGCGCTGGGCGGAGGCGCCGTCGAATCGGAGCGGATCCGAGAGGCGCTGGAGCCCTGTTTCACGGTCTGGTGCCGGATCTCCGAGGAGGCCGCGTGGGTGCGCTGTGAGGGCACGTCGCGGCCGCTCGCGCAGGACCGCGCCGGCTTCGCCCGGCGCTTCGCCGAGCGCCAGCCCCTCTACGAAGAGGTGGCCGACGCCGTCCTGACCGACGGCGGAGAACGCGTCGGCCGTCTCGCTGCGCGGTGGCTGCGGGCGGCAGGCGGATCTTCAGGGTGCGCGCCTGGCGTGGGCCTCCTCGAACTCCGGCGAGTATCCGGCGATCGTCGGCCGCGGCGCGCTGGGCATCCTCGACGCGCTCGCCGACCGGCAGGTGGAGCTGAACGGCGCCGCAGCGCCGGATCCCCGGCGGTGGTTCGCCGTTGGGGACGCGGGCGCCCTGGCTCACCATCGCGGGATGCTGCCCGAGGTGGCAGGGCTGATCGAGGTGGACGGCGGCGAGGCCGCCAAGACGCTGTCCGAGGCCGAACGCGTCCTGCGCGAACTGGCGCAGGGCGGCGCTCGGCGCGACGACGGCGTGCTGGCCTTCGGCGGCGGGGTCGTCGGCGACCTCGCCGGGTTCTGCGCCGCGACCTACCAGCGCGGGGTGCCCGTGATCCAGGCGCCAACGACGCTCGTCGCCCAGGTGGACTCCGCCTACGGCGGGAAGACCGGGGTGGACCTGCCCGAGGCCAAGAACTACGCCGGGGCCTATCACATGCCGACCGCCGTGCTGGCCGATCCGGCGATCCTCGCCACGCTGCCGCGCGAAGAGCTCGCCGCCGGTTTCGCAGAGGTCCTGAAGACCGCCCTGATCGCGGGCGGCGCGCTCTGGGACCGCGTACGCGTTCTCGACTCGCTCGACCCCGAGGGGCTCGACGACGTCATCTTCGCCTGCGCCCGAACCAAGCTCGACGTCGTCGCCGCGGACGAGCGCGACTCGGGCCGTCGCCAGGTCCTGAACCTGGGCCATACGGTCGGGCACGCGATCGAGACGGCCGCCGGCTACGGCACCTACCGTCACGGCGAAGCCGTCGGGCTTGGCATGCTGGCCGCGCTGCGGCTCTCTGACGCCGGCGAGCTGCGTGATGAGGTCGCGGCGCTGCTCGGCCGCCACGGACTACCGACCTCGCTCCGCGACGATGTCGCGACCGACGCGGTCGTGGCCGCGATCCAGCGCGACAAGAAGGCGGGCGCGGAGGGGGTCGGCTTCGTGCTGCTCGAGGAGCCCGGCACGCTTCGGACGGGCGTCGCGATCGACGGCGATAAGGTGCGCGCGGCCGTGGACGAACTGGTGTCGGGATGACATGAGACCTACGACTCGCAACCGGATCGAGATCATGCACGGCGCGAACCTCGATGTGCTCGGTCGGCGCGACCCCGAGATCTACGGCAGCTTCACGCTCTCCGAGCTCGAGCACCAGATCCGCCGCTGGGCCCGCGAGCTCGATCTCGACGTCCGGTTCTTCCAGACCAATCACGAGGGGGAGTTCATCGAGCACCTCCACCGCCTGCCCGAGATGGCCGACGGCGCCGTGGTGAACGCCGGCTCGTGGACGCACTACAGCTGGGCGATCCGTGACGCGCTGGAGCTCGCGAAGCTGCCCGCCGTCGAGGTCCACATCTCCGACGTGATGTCGCGCGAGGAATGGCGCCACTTCTCGGTCTTCGACGGCCTCGTGCTGGGGGCGATCTCCGGGAAGGGGCCCGACGGCTACCACGAGGCACTCCAGTTGCTCGCCAAGGACCTCGGGACGTGACGGCCGAGTCCCGGGCCGACCGCCTCGAGGCGCTGGCCACCGAGGCCGAGGTCGACCTGTTGCTGGTCGGCGATCTGGTCCGTCCCGGCGACTCGGGGCCGGACGCGATCGCGAACATCCGCTGGCTCACCGGGTTCACCGGCACCAGCGGCTTCGCGATCGTCGGCGCCGGCAGGCGCGAGTTCCTGACCGACTTCCGCTACACGGAGCGGGCGGCGAGCGAGGTCGGCGACGCGTTCGAGCGGATCACGCTCGAGGGCAGGCTGGTCGCTGAGCTCGCCAAGCGCCTGGAGGGGAGGGTCGGGTTCGACGACGCGGCCACCAGCGTCCGGTCGCTGACGAAGCTGACCGAGGCCGTCGGCGACGCCGCCGCCCTGGTGCCAACGACCGGCCTCGTCGAGCGCCTGCGCCGGGTCAAGGATGGGCGCGAGATCGAGGCGATCGCGGAGGCGACCCGCCTGGCCGACGAGGTGTTCGAGTGGACGGCCGACCGCGGGCTCGCCGGGCGCACGGAGCGCGAGGTGGCGATCGCGGCGCAAGCGCGAATGCGCGAGCTGGGGGCCGAGCCCGCCTTTCCGGCGATCGTCGCCGCCGGGCCCAACGGCGCGCGTCCGCATGCCGAGCCGTCGGACCGCGAGATCGGGGCGGGGGAGCTCGTCGTGGTCGACATGGGAGCGAAGCTGGACGGCTACTGCTCGGACGGGACGCGGACGTTCGCGAGCGGCGAACTCGAGGACGACGCGCGCGAGGTCTACGAGCTCGTCCGCAGCGCCCAGGCCACGGCGCTGGACGCGGTCGGCCCGGACGTGAAGGGCGCCGACGCGGACGCCGCATCGCGCGAACCGATCGACGACGCGGGGCACGCGGACCACTACGGCCACGGGCTCGGCCACGGGGTCGGGCTCGAGGTCCACGAGGCGCCCCGGATGGGCAAGACATCCGAGGACGTGCTGAAGGCCGGCGACGTCGTCTCGGTCGAGCCGGGGGTCTACGTGCCCGGCCGGTTCGGGGTGCGGATCGAGGACCTGGTCACGGTCACCGAGGACGGCATCCGCAACCTGAGCGGGACGTCGAAGGACCTGCGGGTCACGGGCTGACGGGGACCCGGGGTTGCATCACGCAACCCTTACGGATAGATTCCCTCGGGCGTGCCCGCGGCGAGCGAGACCCACTTCCGCACCTGTCCGTTCTGCGAGGCGACGTGCGGTCTGCGGGTTGAGGTCGCGGACGGGGAGGTCGTCTCGATCCGCGGCGACGCCGACGACGTCCTCAGCAAGGGGTTCATCTGCCCCAAGGCTTTCGGGCTGAAGGAACTGCGCGAGGATCCGGACCGTCTCACGGCGCCGCTCGTCCGCCGGGACGGCGAGCTTCGCGAGGCCACCTGGGACGAGGCGTTCGCGGCGATCGACGCCGGGCTCGGACCGATCCTCGAGGAAGGCGGCCGGGACGCGGTCGCGGTCTACGCGGGCAACCCGACCGCCCACAACCTCGCCGCGATGATCTACCTGCGCGTGTTCCTCCGGGCGCTGGGCTCCAAGAACATCTACTCGGCGTCGTCGGTGGACCAGATGCCGAAGCACTTCTCCGCCGGCCACATGTTCGGCCACTGGACCTCGATCCCGGTGCCGGACACAGAGCGCACCGACCACCTGATGATCTGGGGGGCGAACCCGCTGGTCTCGAACGGGAGCCTCCTGACCGCGCCCGATATGCGCGGGCGAATCCGCCGGATCCAGGAGCGCGGCGGCAAGGTCGTCGTGATCGACCCGCGGCGAACCCGCACCGCGGAGAGCGCCACGGAGCACCACTTCATCCGGCCCGGCACCGATGCGCTGGCGCTGTTCGCCCTGGTGGCGACCGTGTTCGAGGAGGGACTGGCCGAGCCGGGCGAGCTGACCGGCCTCTGCGAGGGGATCGACGAGGTCGAGCGGCTCGCGGCGGAGTTCACCCCTGAGCGCGTGGCCGACGCGTGCGGAATCCCGGCGCCCGAGCTCCGCCGGATGGCGCGCGAGCTGGCCGCGGCCGAGCGCGCCGCCGTCTACGGCCGGATCGGCACGACGGTCCAGGAGTTCGGGACGCTCGCGAGCTGGCTCGTGGACGTCTTGAACGTCCTCTCGGGGAGCTTCGATCAGCCGGGCGGCGCGGTCTTCACGAAGGCGGCCGCGGGCCAGTCGAACTCGACCGGCACGATGGGCAGGGGACGTGGCGCCCTCGCCGGGCGCTGGGCCAGCCGCGTGCGCGGCCTCCCCGAGGTCCTGGGCGAGCTGCCCGTGTCCGCGCTCGCCGACGAGATCGAGACCGAGGGGAAGGGGCAGGTACGCGCGCTGATCACGGCGGCGGGCAACCCCCTGGTGTCAACGCCGAACGCCGCGCGGCTCGAGCGGGCGGTGGAAGGGCTCGAGTTCATGGTCAGCATGGACATCTACGTCAACGAGACCAGCCGCCACGCGGACGTGATCCTGCCGGCGCCCGACCCGCTCGCCCGCTCGCACTACGACATCGCGCTCTACCAGTTCGCCGCGCGGAATGTGGCGAACTACTCGCCGGCCGTGTTCGAGCGGGAGGCGGGCCTGCTGTCGGAGGAGGAGGTCTTCCTGCGCCTGACCGGCATCGTCACCGGGCAGGGGCCGGACGCTGACACCGACGCGATCGACGATGCGGTGGCGGGCGCGCTGATCGCCCGGGAAGTCGGGAATGCCGATGGGGCGATCGAGGGCCGGGACCCGGCTGAGATCGCGGCGGCCCTGGAGCCGCGGCGCGGGCCCGAGCGGATCCTCGACCTGATGCTCCGCGTCGGCGCCCACGGCGACGGCTTCGGCGCCCGGCCGGACGGACTGACTCTGGAGCGCCTGGAGTCGAGCCCGCATGGGATCGACCTCGGCGCGCACGAGTCGCGGCTTCCGGACGTGCTGCGGACTCCCTCCGGCAGGATCGAGCTCGCGCCCGAGCCGATCACGCGCGACGTCGGCCGCCTCCGGACGCGGCTCGACGCGGGAGCGTGGAACGGAGCCGGGCCGGAGATGGTCCTGATCGGCCGGCGGCAGCTGCGGTCCAACAACTCCTGGATGCACAACCTGAACGCGCTGGTGAAGGGCAAGGACCGTTGCACGGCGCTCGTCAACCCGCTGGACGCCGAGCGGCTCGGCCTGGAGGACGGGGGGCGGGTCCGCCTGCGCTCGGCCGCCGGTGAGTTCGAGGCGCCGGTCGAGGTCAGCGACGAGATGATGCCCGGCGTGGTCAGCGTGCCGCACGGCTGGGGCCACGATCCGGCCGGCGTCCGCCTGCGCGTGGCATCCGAGCACGCCGGCGTCAACTCGAACCTCGCGTCGGATGAGAGCCGGGTGGACGCGCCGAGCGGCAACGCCGTCCTGAACGGCATCCCGGTCGAGCTCGAGCCGGTCCCGGCTCTGGTCGCCTCCTAACGGCTCAGGTCGACGTCGGAGTCGAGCGACTCCGCGAACGCCACGAGCAGCGCGACCGTCGCCTCGACGTCGCGCAGGTCGACCATCTCGACCGGGGAGTGCATGTACCGCAGGGGGATCGAGACGAGGCCCGCCGGGATGCCGCTGCGCGAGATCTGGATGGCGTCGGCGTCGGTTCCGGTGCGGTTGCCCGAGCCGGCGAGGGTGTGGTCGATCTCCTCGCGCTCGGCGGTCTCCACGAGGAGGTCGAAGACCTTCGGCGAGAGGGTCGACCCGCGGCCGATCACGGGTCCGGAGCCGAGGGGGTGGCTGCCCTCCTGGTTCTCATCGATCCCGGGCGCGTCGGTGGCGTGCGTGACGTCGACGGCGACCGCCAGCGTGGGGCGCAGCTCGAACGCCGCCGTGCGCGCCCCGTACAGCCCGATTTCCTCCTGCGCGTTGGCGACGCCCGCGACACGGCCGGTGATCTTGCCGTTCTCGTGGCAGCGGCGGGCGACCTCCAGCGCGACGTAGGAGCCGAGGCGGTTGTCCATCGAACGTGAGATCAGCCGCTCGCCCTGGACGCGAACGGGCTCGCCGGCGATGACGACAGGGTCGCCGATCCGCACGAGCTCCTTGGCCGCATCGCCGTCCTCGGCGCCGATGTCGATGTGGAGGCCCTTGAGCTCGACGACCTTCTTGCGCTGCTCATCCTCAAGCAGGTGGATCGGCTTGCGGCCCGCGACCCCGAACACGGGGCCGTCCTTGGTCGTAAGCTCGACCCGCTGGCCGACCAGAATCTGCGGGTCCCAGCCGCCGATCCCGGCGAACCAGATGAAGCCCTTGTCGTCGATGTGGGTGACGACCAGCCCGATCTCGTCGAGGTGTCCGGCGATCGCGACGACGGGCTCGCCGCCCTCGGGGCCGACGAGCGCCATCGACGATCCGAGGCCGTCCGTGCGGATCTCGGCGAACGAGGCGGCGTCGCGCCAAACAGCGCTCGCGGGAGCTTCGTAACCGGACGGGGCGGGCACGCGCAGCAGCGCGTCGAGAACGGAAGGAGTTTCAGTCATAGCGCGGCAGTATCGCCGAATCGGCTTCACGAGTTGTGGGGGTGGCTGGTTTCGCGTGACCGCAGCGCGGTACCCGCGTCGGTGCAACGACCAAGGAGGCGACGTGGGCGACGACGAGCGGATTCATGGTGATGAGGACTACGTCGCGGAGCAGGAGCGCGCGGCGGCGGAGGATGCCGTCGAGGTTGGTGGCGGCGCCCCGAGCGACGAGGTCGACGAGTCGGAGCGGGCCCTCTCCGAGGCCGGCCAGGGCGAGTCGGAGGGGTTCGAACTGGCCGAGGAGGAGCTGATCGAGAACGCGTCGCACGAGGAGTCGGCGAGCCCCGACCCGATGCATCTCGCGGGCGACGTGGAGGAGTCGGAGCCGGGTGCGGAGTACGGCGAGGCCGACAGCGAGGAGATCGAGGACGCGTAGGGCGCCTAGATCTCCGGCGCTCCGGAGTCCGTCGCCAGCTCGTGGCGGACGCGGTCGCGGTGCTCGGCATAGCGCACGGCCTCGTACGTGATCAAGAGGCACGCGACGGCGGCCACGATCGCCAGCGTCGCGAGCGCCGGGATCTCGACCGCGACCGGCAGCAGTGCGAACAGGGCCACCCCGAGGACCAGCCGGCGGCGGTTCACGCTGTGGACGTTGCGCCAGCGAAACGCGACGTGTGCCAAGAGGTAGATCGCGAAGCCGCCGATCAGCGCGAACGCGGGAACGATCTTCAGCGGGTCGTCGACGTCCTCGATCGTCTTCTTCAGCCCGAGCGCCACCAGCACGATCCCCGCCACCATCGGCAGGTGCAGGTACCCGTAGGAATCGCGGGCGGTCTCGTTCTGCTCACGCCGGTCGGTGATGCTCGCCAGCCGCCGGGTCGCAACCAGCGCGACGACGTCGAAGTACGCCCACCACATCATCGCGGCGAGCGTGACGCCGAGGATCGCGGCGGCCACGATCCCAGCGGTGACATCACCGGTGACTCCCGCTCCGATCGCCACGATCGACTCGCCCAGCGCGATGATGATGATCAGGCCGAACCGCTCCGCGAAATGCTCGGGAACGAGCTTCCAGCCCGCGGCGCCCAGGAAGTAGGGACCGCCGTAGTCGAGCGCGATGGCGAGCGCCCAGACCGCGCCCTGCGCGACGCCGTCGAGAAACGAAGCGAGCGCCAGCAGGCCCACGCCCACCGCCGTGCTCATCCCGAGGAACGTCACCGAGCTGCGCAGGTCGGGGTCCTCGCGGCTGGCGATCCAGAACAGCGCGATGTGTGCGACCCGGACCACGCCGTAGGCGCCGGCGAACAGGAGGCCGAGGTCGCCGAACGTCTGAGGGACACAGAGCGCAACGACCAGGAACGCCGCCATCGCGGCGAAGATCGCGATCCGGACCGCGCCCTCCTCGGGGTTGATTACGCTCGTCAGCCAGGCGTATCCGGACCACGACCACCAGAGCACCGCGAGGATCAGCATCGCCTGCGCGACGCTCTCCCAGGTCGGATGATCGGCCATCAGCTGCGTGCACTGGGTCAGCGCAAGGACGAAGACGAGGTCGAAGAACAGCTCCAATGGCGTGACGCGTTCCCCTTCGCGCATCACCGGATTCCTGACCCGAGGCGCGTGCCAGCGTCCGCTCTCCATCCAAACCAGATCTTGGCAGGCGGCCTACCTCGGAGGCGCCGGCGACCCGCCTGCACGGCATGCAGCGCCCTCGGGCGCCGCGAAAGGCTTGGACCGCACGCGACCGCGGGCCGGAACGGCACAACCGTCCCGGCCCGTGTCGCAACCGACAACCGTCGCTACGGGCGAGCCTCCAACACGAGGTTGAACGGTGTCTCGGTCGCCCGCCGGAACCGGGTGAACCCCGCCTCCTCGGCGACAGCCCGCAGTCGCTCTTCGCCGGCCTGGGCCCCCAGAGCCAGCCCGACCTCCTGGTCGAGTGAAGACGGCGTGCAGATCACGGTCGAGGCGGCGTAGTAGATCCGACCGACCGGGTTGAGGTTCTCGGCCAGCGAGTCGCCCGCGAACGGCTCGACCAGCATCACCGCGCCGTCGTCCGCGATCGTCTCACGCACGTGCGTCATGGCGCCGACCGGGTCGCCCATGTCGTGCAGGCAGTCGAAGAACGCGACCAGGTCGTAGCCCTCGCCGGGATAGTCCTTCGCGCTCGCCACGGCGAACTCCGTGTTCTCCGCCACGCCGCCGGCCTCGGCGATCTCCGCCGCCCGGGCGATCGACGCGTCGTGGTAGTCGAACCCGTACACGGTGCTCTCCGGATACGCCTGCGCTATGAGCATCGTGGAGATCCCGTGGCCGCATCCGATGTCCGCGACCTTGCCGCCGCTCTTCAGCTTTTCCTCCACGCCGGCGAGCGCCGGGATCCATTCGGCGATCAGGTGCGTCCGGTAGCCGGGCCGGAAGAACTGCTCGGTCCCCACGAAGAGCTCCGGGTCGTGCTCATGCCAGCCGAAGCCGTTGCCGGAGCGGAACCGCTCCGCCAGCTCGTCGCGGTCCTTGTAGACCGAGCCGATCAGGCTGTAGCCGCCCAGCAGGTACACGGGGCTGTTCTCGTCGGCGAATGCCATCGCGACCTCGGGCGTGAGGGTGAACGTCTCGCCATCCGCGTCGTACTCCAGGTAGCCGCTCGCGGCCTGCGCGGACGCCCATTCGCGCACGTAGCGCTCCGCGACGCCGGAGCTGTCGGCGATCTCCGCCGCCGTCATCGGCCCGGCGCCCGCCATCGCCTTCCAGATGCCCAGCTTCCCCCCGATCGCCACGAGCGCGCCGTTCATCGCCGCGCCCATGTCGGTGACGGCCTGCCCAACGAACTCCTCCAGCTTGGCCTCGTCGACCTCTGAAACCGTCGCTTCCATCCTTGCTCCTTCCCCTAGACGGTTTGCCCGCGCATCCTCCATCTCGGCGGCTCCGGAGAGCGTGAGGTCCGTCACGGTCGGGAGCGGCCATCTAGCCTTTGGGCCTGTGAGCGCGATCAGTCAAGGCGACCTCGACACCTGGCGCGGGCTGCCCGCAGCCCAGCAGCCCGACTGGGCCGACCCGACCGAGGTGAGCGCAGTGGCGGCCGAGATCGCCAAGCAACCGCCCCTCGTCTTCGCGGGCGAGTGCGACCAGCTCAAGGACCGGCTTGCGGCCGTGGCGAGGGGCGAGGCGTTCGTCCTGCAGGGCGGCGACTGCGCGGAGACCTTCTCCGGCTCGAACGCCGACGCCGTTCGGAACAAGCTCGAGACCCTTCTGCAGATGGCGCTCGTGCTCACGTACGCGGCGAGCGTCCCCGTGGTGAAGATCGGCCGGATGGCGGGACAGTTCGCGAAGCCGCGATCGCGGCCCACCGAGTCGCGGGACGGGATCGAGCTCCCCGCTTACCGCGGTGACGCCGTGAACGGCTTCGACTTCGACCCGGAGGCGCGCCGGCCCGACGCGGCGCGCATGCTGCAGGCCTACCACTGCTCGGCGGTGACCCTGAACCTGACCCGCGCGTTCACACACGGCGGCTACGCCGACCTGCACCAGGCCCACGCCTGGAACCGTGACTTCGTCGCGGAGAGCCCGACCGGGGAGCGCTACGAGCAGCTCGTGGGCGAGATCGACCGCGCGCTGGCGTTCATGAACGCGTGCGGGGTCGACCCCGAGGAACTCCACGGGGTGGAGCTCTACTCGAGCCACGAGGCGCTGCTCCTGGAGTACGAGCGGGCGCTCACCCGCATCGACAGCCGGACCGGGCTGCCGTACGACGTCTCCGCGCACCTGCTGTGGGTCGGCGAGCGCACCCGCGACCTGGACGGCGCGCACGTGGAGTTCCTCCGCCGCGTCCGCAATCCCATCGCGGTCAAGCTCGGCCCAACCGCCGCACCCGACGACGCGCTCGCGCTGATCGAGCTCCTCAACCCCGAGCACGAGCCGGGACGGCTCACCTTCATCACTCGGATGGGCGCCGACAAGGTCCGGGACGTCCTGCCGCCCTTGGTGGAGGCCGTCACCGGGCACGGCTCGCCGGTCGCATGGGTCTGCGACCCGATGCACGGCAACACGTTCGAGGCGCCCAGCGGGCACAAGACCCGGAGGGTGGACCACGTGCTCGAGGAGGTCGCCGGCTTCTTCGAGGTGCACCGCGGGCTCGGCACCCACCCCGGCGGCGTCCACGTCGAGTTCACCGGTGAGGACGTGACCGAGTGCGTTGGGGGCGGCCACGAGGTCGGCGAGGCCGATCTGCATCAGCGGTATGAGACCGTCTGCGACCCGCGCCTCAACCGCCGCCAGTCGCTGGACCTCGCCTTCATGGTCGCCGAGATGTACCGCGGCCAGCAGTACCCTTCGCCGCCGTGATCTCGACGAATCAG
>CAVTFG010000002.1:0-371702 GCA_963734015.1 uncultured bacterium
ACAGGCTCTGCTTCTCAGCGAGCAGCGCGAGGAGGCCGAACGGAAAAAGCAGAATCGCCACCACGATCTGCCAGGTGTGGAACTGCCGCTTCGCAAACGTGACGCTCGTCGCGTTCTGCGCCGTGGGGAAATACTTGGACTTGCCGAATGATTCGGTCGTAGGGCTTCCAAGTAGCGCTGCATCGCGCGCTCGGGAGGGAGCTTCGAGGGAATCGTTCGTTGGAGACCTTCTGGCATCAAACTTCTTTCGTGCGCGTTGCTCTGCGTCGGGCCGAATTGCCCGGAGCCTTCACTTGCCGAGTTTCAGCGACCCGGAGAACCCAGTCCGTCCAGGTCTGCTTGCCCCCGGTCGTGACGAGCCGCTCCCGGTGACTTCCCGTCATCGGATGCGTGCTTCGTCGACGCCCTGACGTCTGATTTTGTATCATCCTGCTTATCAATATACAAGAATATGCATACGTTACAAACGATGAGACGAGGCGCATATGACGAGGCGGCCCAAGGTCGGTCGCGCCGGTCGGATAGGACTGCGGGCATGAAGGCCGAGGAGATCGCGCGTCCCCTGCTCCCGTGGCTGGGGCGCGCCTGTCGCCAGGCGCGGGAGGAGCGGAGCGTCGTCCAGGTCAAGATCGCGGCGGCGATCGAGGTAAACCAGGCGACGATCGCGCGATTCGAGGACGGCACCGCGTGGCCCAGGCAGCCCGAGGAGCTTCTGATGGCCTACGCGAGCGAGCTCGACATGGACGTGCGGCTGCTCTGGCTCCACGCCTTCGTCCTCTGGCTCGAGAACGAGCCAGTCCTGGACAAGGAGAGCCAGGAGCAGATTCGGGCCGCGCTCAAGCGCCTGCAGATCTAGGGACCTAGCGAGTCTTGACGCGCGGCCATGCGACCCCCTTCTTGTCCTTACACCGGCCGCAAGCACGGCCAGTCCAACGACAACGCTCCCCCGAACGGAACCCCTCACTCAAACCCTCCTAGTACTCCCTGAGTTCCGCCACGATAGACCGCCTCGATGCCGATCAACATCCGTAGAACGCACGGACAGCTCATCGGGGTAGTCGCGGAACTTCGGGCTCGCGGCGACCGCGTACTCGGAGCCCTGGTCGCAAGGCGCGAGCCGATTAGCCAAGTCCCTCCACACGCGAGCGATCGCTGGTTCGAAACCAACCGCGCTCATTTCTCGGACGAAGAGCGAAATAGCCGCTTCTCGTCCGAAGCGATACAGCTGCTCTCGGCAGCCGGCTTGTGTCGCCTACCAGGAACCAGGTATCGTCCGCGTAGCCGCGACGGACACGGAGGTCCTGAGCGGGCGATGGTGCAAGCAACAGGGAGGAGCACCATGATCGACACAGGGGAGCAGCAGCCCCAGCTGACGAACCGCAGCCTCCGGTTCGGTCCGGGCAACCGCAGCACCCAGCCCTAGCTGGGCAGCCACAACCTCCCGCGCCCCAACCGCCAGCGCCCAGACTCGCCAGCGAGGAAATCGTCGTGTCAGCACCGATGAGTTTTCCCGGCTCAGCGGCCCGAATCTGGCACCCGCTGGTGTGGGACCGGGCACAGAAGACGGACAACACATGGGCGAAGATCGGCTGGTACACCCTCGCGGTTAGCGCCATCGCATTGGCCTGGCTTCTCGTCCTTTGCTGGTACGTAATCTTGGGCTATTCGTGATCCCGTACCGGCTGATCCGCCGCGGGCAGCGCAAGCGACAGGTCGAAGAAGCCCGTCACCGCGAGGCACTCGCAGTCCGCCGGGGAGCGGACTTCCCTGCCCTCCGAGCCACCGCAGGAGCAGCACACAACCCCCGAGCCAATGCCGGGCCAGCGCGACACACGCTAGGACCGGCGGCCAGTGGTACTCGGCGCGGCCCCGACTAGCCGGAAACTGTTTTCGACGGTTCTAGGCGGCGACCCTGCTCCAGCCGGGCCAGCACAGGGCGCGCGAAGGGGCCTCTCGTCCACCGTGGGCGAGCAGCCGGGCGCACCGAGGCTTCCGCACCCGTAGCGGAGCGCTGGGCTAACCGTCCGGTAGCTCGTCGGTGGGCGTTTCCGGCTTCCGGAGCGCGGCGGCGGCTCTCTCCGGCGAGTATTCGTCTGAGCACGCGAGTACGAAATGTCCAGCAAGCTCGTCGAGGTCAAAGTCGCCCGGGACCACGCGCTGCACCTGGGAATGCCGCCAAGCACGCCAACCCCGACGGCGGCTTCTGTGCCCGGCGGACGGTCTCGGCGCCGAGACCGTCCGCTCGCAAGCTGCCCAAATCGCGCGTGCCGCTTCTTGGCAAGTTGGGCGGGCAACGGGTTTGCCCGCCAGGGGGAGCGGCGGCTAGGAGTCCGAGTTTTCTTCGCGGGAAGCTGGTCGACGGTCACCGAGGAGGAGGCGCTCACCGTCTCGACCTTCCCCTCCGCCCGTCATTCGTCTCCAGTGTTCGGCTTTCCGTCCGGCCCCCATTCGCAGCCCACCCCGTCCGAGTCACGGTCCAGAAAATGTGGGTCAGACTCGAGCACCGCAACGGCGCCCCTCAGATCGGCGCAGTCCCTATCGGGAATGCCGGGCCCAGCTTCGCGGATAGGGGTTCAAGTCGTTGCCGTCGCTCGATTGGATCACACGCATACCAACAAACCCAGCTGCGAAAACCAGGATCACGCCGACGACGCCTATAGCGGCCTGACTCCACATACTTGGTTGGTCGTCTCGGCCCGTGATCTTTTTCAGGAGATTGATCGTCACCTCAATCGAAACGGCGAAAACGATGAGTGCGGCGCAAGTACCGAAAAACGCGTAGGCGGCCACGCGGACTACATCGGCAAGAGTGACCCCAAACTCCATCGCGCGACCCTACCTTCGGTAGACCGCTCGCCGCAGCAGTACTGTCCCGCTCTGCGATCGCCAGTTAGTCCGCGCCGACAAGTCGCAGCGCAGGCCTGTGACGACTCGTCGGCCGCAACGCGCTCGATGCAGACATTCACCGGCATCAGCCGCGGGGGACACGCGTCGCCGTCACATCCGGCACATCCGGCACATTGGCTTGGAACAAGCGGGATAGCGGTGACGCTTGTGGCGCTTGAGGCGATATCAGCGCCACCCTGTGACGAGTGTGACGCTTGTGACGGCCCGGTCGCGGAGGGGGAAGCCAACGCGGCCCAGGCGTCGACCAGTTGCTCGCGAAGGTACCCCTTCGCCGTCTTCCCATCGTCGAGTCTCACAGTGCGCGGACGGATCCCGTAGGGAGCAAGAGTTGTGCGAGCCGCCGGCCGTCGAGGCCCATCCCGTCACGCCAGGCGCCGAAGGGAAGCTCCTCGTCGCCGTTCATGGCGATTAGCAGTTCCGCGGTCGCTAGCCGGTCGCGAGCCGCGAACGCTTCGCGCGTCGCCGTGAGTAGGAGCGTCCCGAGCGACGCTTCATCGCGGTCGTCGCCCGAGCTGAGGTAAAGCGCCGCGTTTCGTCCGCGAAGCGCCCACTCCGAGCCGGCCCGCTCGGCGATCGCGAGCAACGGCTCCCAGGCTTCGGCCGCCCGATCGTCAAGCTCGGCCGGCAGATCGGGGTCGCTCCGACGAGAGCCTCCACCGCGCGCTCGCCCCAGCCCTCGAGTTGATCGCGCAGGGTGTCCGTCTCAGCCTTCGCCGAGCGGAAACGAAACGGACGAACGCGCTCGGCCACCGTCTTGCGCCGCATCGCGATCGTGATCGAGCGATCGCGAATCGTGTCGGGGATGCGTTGGCCGTTGTCGATTCCGGCGAGCGCCTTCGCGCAGTAGACGTTGAAGTCGCGGACCTCGTCGCCGCGCTGGCCGACGCAGCGCGCAACGGTCGCGCCCGGGCGGTTGCCGGCGTTCAGCAGCGCTCGGATCGGCTCCGTGCGCTCGCTGAACGTGCCGAAGATGGCGTCGATCTCGTCGAGCAGGAGGGTTGGGCGGTCTCCGGCGATCTTGCGATACATCGCGGCCTCTGACGCCGCCGTCACTCGCCACGGTCGGCAGACAAGGAGCTCAAGGACCTCTTGCAGCCGCGTCTTTCCCGAGCGCTTTTCGGGGCTCTTGATGAGCAGGTACGGCGTCGCATGCGCGCCGTCGATCGCGTAGGTGTGAGCCACGAACAGCGCCAGCGCGTCGCGCTCCTCGTCACCGGGAAGCACGACGTAGCGGCGGACGACGTCGACGACCGCTCGCAGCAGCGCGTCGAGCTCGGTCGCGTCGGCCCGCTCGTCGAAACAGTCGCCGCAGAGGGTGACGTTGAGCTCGTCGGAGCGAGCCACGCGCTCCGACGAGCCGCAGGCCCGACAGGCGAGCGCGGAGGACGGCTCCGCGCTCGCTCGCAGCTTCATGCTCGCTTCCATCGCGACCCGCGCCCTACGACTCGACCGGTGGGTGCAGGTCACTGCCGGGCGATCCGCTCAGTTCGTCGCCGAACGGCGGCTCGTCCCGGTCGGCGTTCGCGTAGCTCGCCCAGTCCACCTCGGCGCTCGCGCCGGCGCGACGAACTCGGTAGCGGTGGTATCCGCGCTCGGGATGCTTGCCCAGGTACTTCACGCCAAGGCGGTCGCCGACCTTCGGCGCGATCCGGCCGAGCTCGCTAGCCAGGACCTCGTGGAGAGCGTGAACGCGAGCTCGCCGGCCTCGGTCCGCAGGGTCACGATCGGGTAGCGGCCGAACTGGCCTTCCCGTTCGCTGATATCGGCGACCACACCGACGACCTTCTCGCCGGGCGCGGGCCGCCACGCCGGGGCGGACTCGCGATCGAGGTCAGCCTCGATTTGCGGGGCTTCATTCTGTACGGTGTCCATGAGCGAGGACACCTCCTTTCTGAGCGGCGCCGTTTCCACCGGCGCCGTTTTCGTGCGGGCCTTCGTCGGCAGACCCGGTGCCGTTCAACAGGTGCTCGAGCGCGTACTTCGGGACGCGGATGATGCGGCCGATCCGCACGCTCGGGATCTGGCCGGTGCGGACGCCTTCGTAAGCGGTGCCGCGCGAGATCGCGAGGATGCCCGCAGTCTGCTCGACGGTGAGTACGTCTGGCGCATCGGCGAGTCGGGGCCCGTCAAACACGGACGATCTCCTCGGCGATGCGGCGGAGCGCCTTCGCGTATGCGACGGCGGCTGCGCCACGCGGACGGCGGACTCCGGCTTCCCACCGGCTGACCGACGCAGGGGTTACTCCGACAAGGTCGGCGAGCTCCGCCGTGGCTAAGTCCAGCCGTCTCTCTTAGCCGCATACCCCGGCCAGTCGCGGCGGCCGCTCTCCCCTCGATCACAAGTGATAGCTCGGCGGTGGTCATTGCCAAAAACGATACAGCGCTATGCCGCTTTTACTATCTCGTTTCTGTGTCATTTCGGACGGTGGCGACGAACTGCCTTACCGATCATGTACCGTACGGGCATGCTGATCGAGCCCGACAGGAAGGCTGGCTTCGTTCTCGTCGATCCTCACTACGCGGCGTGGCGACGGTTCCGTGCGACCGAGGAGCATCCGGAGCGTGGCTTCACCGTGACGCTCGACGTCGAAGTGAGCGAGCGCGGGGAGCCGCGTTGCCTCGGACTCGAGATCACCCCGCCCGTTGGCGAGTCGGTGACGCACAACGAGCTACGCCAGGTCCCCGTCGCTCGCCTTCTCGCGCACGCGACGACGGTCGCAACGCTCAAGGTCGGTGAGTCGCCCGGCCCCGGGACGGCGAAGCTCGAGCCCCTCGTGCGCGAGAGAGCCTCGCGGTGTACGAGAAGTACGCGCGAGGCTCACGCCGACCGCGCCAGGGTTCGCCCCTGACGGATGAGAACTTGAGCCAGGTGGCCGACCTTTACCGCCTGGCTCTCAAGCGCGGCGATCCTCCCACGGAGACGGTCGCCCGCACGATGCACGTCGCACGGTCTACCGCCGCCGATGGGTGTCTAAAGCGCGCGAGCGCGGCTTCTTGGACGAGCACGGCGCGGTCGCGCCGGGGAGGAAGCATGAGAGGCACGATCATCAAGCGCGGCAGTCGCTACTCGGTCGTGGTCGAGCTCGACCGCGATCCGCTGACTGGCAAGCGCCGGCGCGAGTGGCACTCCGGCTACACCACCAAGCGCGACGCCGAAGCCGCTCGGGTCGAGATCCTAGCCCGCCTACAGAGCGGCAATTACGTAGCCCCGTCGAAGCGGACGGTCGCTGGCTTTCTGGAGGATGAGTGGCTACCTGCGATTCGGTCCACCCTCCGATTGTCGACGCACGCGAGCTACAGCGCCAATGTGCGGCTCCTCGTCGTCCCAGCGATCGGGTCGATCCGGCTCCAGGGCTTGACACCCGGGATGTTGAACGCGCTCTACGCCGACCTCGCGACCGAACGCGTCGTCAACGGTAAGGCTCGGCGTTCGCTTTCGACGCGGACGATCCGGTACATCCACGCGACGCTTCGTAAGGCTCTTTCAGACGCCGTGTCCTGGGACTTGATCACCCGCAACCCTGCGGACCGTGCAACCCGCCCTCCGCGCGGGGACCGCAGATGCGGACGTGGAGCGCCGAGCAACTCCGCGCGTTCTTAGAGCACGTCGCCGACGATCGGCTGTCCGCAGCGTGGCGCCTGAGCGCCACGACCGGTCTGCGGCGTGGCGAAGTACTGGGCCTACGCTGGCGCGACGTCGATCTCGACGCCAGGCGCTGCTCGATCGTGCGGTCGCTAGTGACGAGCAAGGGTGCGCCACGGTTCGAGGAACCCAAGACGCGATCCGGTCGGCGTTCGGTCGCACTCGATCCGCAAACGGTCACCGCGCTTCGCGTGCACCGACGGCGACAGGCCGCTGAGCGGCTCGCCTGGGACGCGGCGTACACGGATCACGGCCTCGTGTTTTGCCGAGAGGACGGGACACCGATCTGGCCGCGCTCGTTCTCGAGGATGTTCGACAACCACGTCACGGACGCCGAGGTGGCGCGAATCCGCTTACACGACCTGCGCCACACACACGCGACGTTGGCGCTCGCCGCCGGCGTTCACCCGAAGGTGGTCAGTGAGCGGCTCGGCCACTCGACGGTCGGGATTACGCTCGACATCTACTCGCACGCGATCCCAGCGATGCAGGAGGAAGCTGCAGCGCTAGTTGCGAACCTGATCGATAGATGAGGATTTGGAAGGAATCGTGCCATATTCAGGATCGTGCCAAATTTGACACGAATAGCTATTAGGCAATAACTACGAATGGCCACTAGCAAAGAAATCCCGCCACTTCCGCCGCCGCTTATCGCAAGCACCTCGGATGACGAGCTGTCCATTCGTCTGCCAGAAGGTCCAACAACGACGTTCAACGTGACCTTCGTGCCCTCGTTGACACGCTCGACGGCGGATATCTTGAAAGCGGATCTCGAAGGCCACACAGACCCGGCCCTTCTGCGTATCGTCGTTTACCACCGGTCCACGAAGGAGGCGCGCCATGTACTCCGGGACGCTGGGATCCCCTTCGCGGGTGCGGATGGGCGCATGTTCATAAGGGCGCCAGGGTTGTTGGTGGAGCGTGAGGAACCTGACCGCCTACGGGCACAAGACGAGTGGGGAATTGCACACGGCGGGCCGACGCAGCGAAATCCATTCTCAAAGCGCAGCAGTCGAGTTCCGCGGTGGCTTCTTCTACACCACGAAAGCGATTTCTTCCTGAATGAACTGGCGAAAGCCGTGGGGCTGGCGCCGAGCGCGATCTCCAGGGTCGTGCGCACACTTGAGGACGCCGCGCTTATTAGCGAGGTCACAACAGGGTCGGGACGCAGGAAGCACGTACGCCTCGACCGGCCACTCGAGTTGCTCAACGCGTGGTTGCCCCAGTGGCAGAAACGCCCGGTTCCGCAACGCCGGTGGGATATCGGAGCGGTCGATGCCGACGATGCGTTGGACGCGATCCAGGCGGCGGCCGACGAGAAATCCGACAGCTTCGTCGTTAGTGGATTGGCCGGCGCGTCGAGGGTTAGGCGGAACGTTGAGCCAGGAGACGTCCTAGTGTGGACCACGGCGGAGGAAGCGACCGATCTAGCCGAGTCCCTGCAGCCTGTCCCGTCGCGCGGGGGGCTCGGGCACATACGTGTTGCAGTCGCCCCGGATCCATGGACACTGGGACTGGCGAGTCACGTCGACGGCCTCCTCATCGCGGACCCAGTGCAGCTTTGGCTTGACTGCGCGTCCGAGGGTGAACGCGCGCTAGAGGCGGCGGAGGCAGTGGCAGAAGCAACCGGCTGGTCGTGAAGGTCATCAATCCGACCCGGTTGCTTCTAGAGGCAGCCGACGTGTTGGGTCCGTTCCGCGACGAACTTATCGTCGTGGGGGCGGCCGCACTGGAGGTGGCCTTGGCGGAGGCAAGCGGCACGTCGATCACCCCGACGCGCGACGTGGACGCTGTCGTCCCCGTTAGCCGCGTGGACGATGTTGTGGCGCACCTGGAGGGCGCGAAGTTGACGCGGAGCGAGGTGCCGCATGAACGCGCCTTCACGTGGGTCAGGGGCGATCTCAAGGTGCAACTCGTTCGCACGTATCATCCGTTTCCGAAGGGGGCCGCAGAGCCACTGCCCGCCAACCCCGTATTTGGTATGGCCGCGGACCCAGCGCACCACGAAACAGTCGCGTTCATGGTTGATCCGACCACGTCGCGCCTAAAGTGCGCAAATGCGGCGTGTTTGCTGGCCCTCAAGGAGGCTGCTTTCGGTCGAAAGCGTCCAGGCAGCGGGGCTCCGGTGGAGCGTGACTTTCACGACGCATACCTCGTCATTTCGGAAGTCCCCGAGACGTTGCTCGTGGAACTCGGCGTGGCCGGATACGAGGTTCGCGCCCGCGCAGCTAGGGCGGTGTCGTTGCTGGCCGAAGGGAATGAGGCAACGATTGCAGCGGCCCGGCAGATGGTGCGCCTCCGGACCGCAGATACGCAGCGCGCGGCAGAGGCCGCCGTCAGGCGGGATGCCGCGCGTCTTCAGAAGCGGCTTTCAGAGGCTTCTCTCGATTGACACAGGTGGCGTGGGCCGGGCGGTTGCAATTGGGTTGCAAGGACGCATGAGGCATCACGCGTTCAAGACGTAATCTGCTTGGAACAGCGGACCTAGAACCCGAGGGCGAACTTCGCGTCCTCGGTCATCATCTCCGGGGACCACGGGGGGTCGAACACCATGTTCGGGTGGACGGTCGCGACGCCCTCGAGGTCGCCGACGAACTCGCGCATCTGCTCGGAGACCTGGGGGCCGATGGGGCAGGCAGGCGTCGTCAGAGTGAAGGTGACGGACACGTCCTGCTCTGAGATGTCGACGTCGTAGACGAGCCCGAGCGAGACGAAGTCGAGCCCGAGCTCGGGGTCGATGACTTCCTCGAGCGCCTCGTAGACGTCCTCTTCGGTGACCATGCAACGAATCGTAGCGGCGGGGGCCCCGTGGGGCTAGATCCGCTTCTCGAGCCAGTGCGACGCGTAGCGATTGCCGTTGTAGTCGGGGATCTCGACATAGCCGAGACCCCGATAGAGCGCCATCGCGGCCGGCTGGCGGTCCCCGATGTCGAGGCGCAGTCGCTCGTAGCCGCGAGCGCGCGCCTCGTCTTCAAGGCGCACCATCAGCGCCCGACCCGCCCCGCAGTGCCGTGCTCGCTCAGCAACGTGCACCCGCTTGACCTCCCCCATCCGCCCGTCGAGACGCTTGAGCGCCGCGCAGCCCACCGGATCCGAGCCGGCCCAGGCGACCAGGAAGACGCCATCGGGCGGCGCCAGCTCGTGAGGGTGTGCCGGCGCAGCGTCGCTGTCGTAAGGCCCATACGTCACCTCCGCCCAGGCGATGAACGTCTCGATCAACGCGCTCGCTGTGGCCGAATCGGACGGCTCGGGTCGAATCTCGATCGCTCGAGGGCGCACGCCGCCAAGGTAGCCGAGCGCGCCGCTCCCTCTAGGCTTGGAGTACTCCGATGTGGCTCCTGATCCTGCTCTTCATCGTGCTCCCGATCGCGGAGCTTTACGTGATCATCCAGGTCGGCGGGGCGATCGGAGTCCTCCCCACGCTCGCGATCCTTGTCGCGGACAGCCTGATCGGCGCGGCGCTTGCGCGCTCGCAGAGCCGCGCGGCCTGGGAGCGCTTCAACCGCGCGCTGGCCGAGGGGCGGATCCCCGGGCGCGAGGTCTTCGACGGGGCGATGATCATCCTCGGCGGCGCCCTGCTCCTGACCCCCGGGTTCATCACCGACATCGTCGGCATCCTCCTGCTCCTCCCGCCTACCCGGGCCGCGCTGCGGGTGTTCCTCAGCCGAACCGTGGCGAAGCGCGCCGGGTTCGCGTGGCGCGTCACCCCCTTCGGCTCGGCCCGCCCGGGCGGCCCTCGGCCACGGCGCCCAGGGTACGACTACGAGGGCAGCGCCCGCGAGGTGAACGACCCCCCGGGCGAGCTGCGTGGCCCGGGGCAAACGGGTGAGCGGCATGGCTGACCAGGTGAAGCTCACTCCCGCCGAGGGGATCAGCGTGGCTTGGGACACGGATGCCGTCAGGGCCCTCGCGACCGACGAGTCCCGGCAGCATCCTGCGTGGCGTCTGGAGGGCGCCCTCGCCCCGGAGTTCAGCGCCCTGCGGGTGGTCTCCGGGGCCACCGCCGACGGCAGGCTGCTCCTTCTGTGCGCGGCCCGACCCGAGGCGGCGGCCCACCATGACGAGGAGGCGGTCGCCGCGGTCCTGGTATCGCCCGAAGGCGAGCCGGAGGCGGTCGAGGAGGCGCTGGTCTCCACCGAGTACGCGGCTGACGGCGCGATCCGCCGGCTGGGGCTCGAGCTCTACAAGGAGGGCGACGACTATCCGGTACGCGGGGCCGGCGACGCAACCGACACCGGCGCGGCGGAGGCCGACGGCGAGCGCCGCGATGAGGCCGAGCTCGCCTTCCGTCTCGACGGCAGCGCGGGAGCGGCCCTCTACGAGATCGTTCACCCGGCCTGAAGCGAGATGGCGATCCGGGTCGTGATCTCCGACTTCGGCGGCGTGCTCACCACGCCGCTCATCGGCTCCTTCATGGCGTTTCAGGATCGGACCGGCATCACCGGCGAATCGCTCGGCCACGCGATGCAGCGGATCTACGAGCGCGACGGCGCGCACCCGCTGTACGAGCTCGAGAAGGGCCGGTTGACCGAGGACGAGTTCCTCGGGGGCATCCGCTCGGAGCTGGCGGTCGAGCTCGGCCACGAGCCCGAGATGCACGGCTTCAAGGAGATCTACTTCGAGGCTCTGGAGCCGAACACGCCGATGATCCACGAGATGCGCGAGGCCAAGCGAGGGGGCCGCAGGATGGCGCTGCTCACCAACAACGTGCGCGAGTGGGAGCCGCTCTGGCGCTCGATGCTGCCGGTGGACGAGATCTTCGAGCTGGTGGTGGACTCGGCGTTCGTCGGCATGCGGAAGCCCGAGCCTGAGATCTACCGCCTCACGCTCGAGCGCCTGCGCGAGCATGATCCGGGCGATTTGGGAGAGCTCGAGTTCTCCGAGTGCCTGTTCGTCGACGACGTGGAGGTCAACTGCACGGCCGCGCGCGAGCTGGGCGTGAACGTCGTCCACTTCCGCTCGAACGACCAGGCGATTCCCGAGATCCGCGAGGCCCTGACACCTTGAGCTTGGTCGCGCGGCGGCGCATGGACGTGCTGCGATCGCTGGCCGGCTGCTGATCCCGGCGTAGAATGTGCCGTATGACGCGCGAGGACGCCGAGGCGCTCTGCGCCAGGAACGCAGCCGAGCATCCCGACCGCAAGGTGGCGCAGTGGCGGCCACAGGAGCACCCGGACGGGACCTGGACGGTCGTGCGCATCGGGCTCCCGCCGACCCTCGATACGACCACCGAGCAGCAGGCCGACGAGCGCCCGCCGACGCCGGACGATCCCCGCACGGCGGCGATGCAGAACCTGGGCCCGCACATCGGCCCGGCGATCTAGACCGGGGTGATGGATCGCCGTCCGGCCCGGATCGGGCGCTAGTTGTCCGAGCCTGCGCGGTCCCAGACGTAGAGCTCGACGGCTTCGACCGCGAGCTCCATCAGGCGCGGTCCCGAGAGCCAGTCGAGAACCGTGTCGAGGGCGCGCTCCTCGGTGACGCCGCGGTCGACGGCCTCCTCGCCGCGGAAGCCGGCGGCGAGCTTGAGCGCCTCGCGGCGGTGCTCGCCGAGCCCGGAGAACGAGTGCATCAGGAAGTCTCGGTTCGGCACCGGGTGGCCGGCGTCCATCGACGCGTGCCACGCGGCGAGCATGGAGATGTCGTGTTCATCCAGCTCGGCGATCGCGCGCGCGTAGTGCGACTCGAGCTCGTCGTCCGGGATCTCGTCGACCCAAGCGCGCACCGCCTCGCCGAGCAGCTGGCGGCGGGCTTCGCGACCGACGGAGTCGGCAATCGCGCGGATCGCGTCGGCGGGATCGATGAAACAGAGCGACATTGGCAAACCTCTGGGAGGGGTTGGCTTCCGTGGCCGAAGATAGATGTCCCTGCGGACGGCACCGCGACCGTCCGAAAGTCGCTGTTTCCGGCTTGGTAATGGGCAGTCCTCCCAGCCAGCCGCACATGTCAGAGGTGCGCGCCGGGCACCGACCTAGGATCGAGGAGATGCCGTCGCTGGAATTCGCATGAGCCTGCAACTGATCGTGGGCCCGCCCAACTCGGGCCGGGCCGGCGAGATCCTCACCCGCCTTCGCGCTGCGCTCGACTGTGACCCCCTCCTGGTCGTTCCCACCGGCGACGACATCGCTCGCTTCGAACGGGACCTCTGTGCCGACGGCCACGCGGCGATCGGCGCGACGATCCGCACCTTCGGCTCCCTCACCGACGAGATCGTGCTGGCAACGGCTGCCGACGTTCTGCCGCCGCTGACCGCCCCCCAGCGACTGGCACTCGTGCGCGCCGCCACCGCGGCGACGCCGTTGCGGCTCCTCAGCCGCTCCGCCCGCTCAACCGGGTTCGCCTCGGCGCTGGACCTCCTGATCGGCGAGCTGCAGGCCGCCCTCGTCTCCCCCGCGGATCTGCACGCGGCCGCTGAGGCCGCCGAGGGAGGCGAGCTGGAGCTGGAGATCGCCGAACTGTACGGCGCCTACGAAGGTCTGCGAGACGGGGCGGGCCGATCGGATGCCGGCTCCGCCGCCGTCAGGGCCGCCGCCGCGCTCCGGGCAGCGCCGGACGCGTGGGGGCGGCGGCCGGTATTCGTCTACGGCTTCGACGACCTCACCGAGTCGCAGCTCGAGCTGCTGCGGCTCCTCGCCGCTGGGGCGGACGTCACGGTCGCCGTCAATTACGCCGACCGCAGGGCGCTCGCCGCCCGGGCAACCCTGCTGGCCCGCCTGAGGGACGAGTTCGGCGCGGCCACGGTCGCCGACCTCGGCTTCGACCCGGACTACACCGCCCAGCGCTCGCTGCGCCATATCGACCGGGAGCTGTTCGAGGCCGGCGTCGAGACCGTCCCCCCGGACGACGGGCTCCGGCTCCTGCAGTCCGCCGGAGCGCGCGGCGAGGCCGAAGCGGTCGGGCTGGAGATCGGGAGGCTCCTCGACGGCGGCGTGAAGCCGCACGACATCGTCGTCGCGCTCCGCCGTCCGTCGGTGGACGGCCCGCTGTTCGCCGCCGTCCTGCGCGAGATGGGGGTCCCGGCGGCCCTCGAGGCAGAGCTCCCGCTGAGCGCGACGGCGGTGGGACGCAGCCTCATCGCGCTCTGCCGCGCCGCCGGCGACCACGGCGAGCCCGGAGACCTGCTCGCGCACCTGCGGGCCGACCCGTCGGTTGCCCCCGGCGCGGTCGACTGGCTCGAGCGCGCGGTCGCGCGGCGCGAGGCCGAGAGCGTCGATGAGCTCGCCGGCCGCTGGGAGACCGCGCCCGTCCACCTCAGCCGGATTCAGGAGGCCGGCGGCCCGTCCGCGCGCGTGCTGGCGCTCGCGAACGCAGCGCGCCGCCTGGCGGAGGCGGTGCACGCCGAGACCGCGCCGCTTGCGGGCGAACGGCCGAACGGCACCCCGCTCGCCCCGGTCGAGCTTCGGGCGGGAGTCGCAGCCGCGGAGCTCCTCGAGGAGCTGGCGCTGGTCGGGGCGCTGCCCGATTGCCCCGAGCCGGACCTCACCGACGCGGAGGAAGCCCTCGAAGCCGCCGGCGTGCGCGCCTGGCGCGGATCGTCGGAGGGGCGGGTGCGGATCCTTAGCCCGTACAGGGTCCGCGCCGGCCAGGCGCGCTACCTCTTCTGCGCAGCCATGCAGGAGGGCGTCTTTCCGGGTCGTGGCGCGATCGACCCGCTCCTCGGCGAGGAGAGCCGCGCCCGCCTCGGGATCAGTGCGCTGCGCCGCCAGGAGCAGTCCGACGAGGAGCGCTACCTGTTCCACGTCTGCGCCTCGCGGCCCGTCGACCGGCTGTACCTCTCCTGGCGCTCGAGCGACGAGGACGGCCACCCCGCCGCAAGGTCCCCCTTCGTGGACGAGGTCCTGGATCTCATCGGGAGCGACCCGCAGGCGGCTGAGAGCGCCTTGAAGCGCACCAGGACGCTCGCTCAGGCGGTCCCGGCCGCTCAGGAGGCCACGACTCCCCGCGCCCTGGCGCGAGCGGTGACGATCGCCACGGGACCCGACGGCGAGCGCCGGCGAGAGGCACTCAGCGCACTGGGGGTGGACCTCGCGGTCACTGGCGACGTGCTCGCCCTCACCTCCGGGATCCCCGACCCCGAAGCCAAGCCCGGGCCGCTCTCGAACCCGAGTGTGCTGGAGGCCATGAAGGAGCGGCGCCTGCTGAGCGCGAACTCGCTCGAGGGCTGGATCCAGTGCTCGTACCAGTGGTTCGTCGATCACGAGCTGATGCCGCAGCGCCTCGAGCCGGAGGCCGATCCGCTCTGGCTTGGCGGCATGGTCCACGCGGCGCTCGACCGGCTCTACGCGGAGCCTCCGGGCGAGGATGCGATCCCGCGCCCCGGAGACGTGCGCGCGTGGAAGGCCCGCTTCAACGAGCTGCTCGACGCCGTGGTCGATGAAAGCGAGTCGCCGCGCACGCCGGATCGCAGGCTCGGGCTGGCGCGGCTCCGGATCCAGGTCGAGGGGTTCCTTGACGCCGAGGCGGAGGGCACGACAGTGCTGCGGCCGCGGGCCGACCTCCTCGAGCGCGGCTTCGGCTTCGGCGAGGAGGACGCCGACGACCCGGGAGAGCTCCGGTTGGGCGAGTTCGCCCTGCGCGGGCGGATCGACCGGATCGACGTCGAGCCCGGCGGGAACCGGGCGGTACTGCGCGACTACAAGACCTCGAAGGCGGTCCCGGGCGTGACGACGATCGCCAACGAAGGCAAGCTCCAGCTGCAGCTCTACATGCTGGTCGCCCGCGAACGCCTCGGGCTCGATCCGATCGGCGGCCTCTACCAGCCGCTCGGCGCGTATGACGACAAGCGTCCGCGAGGGATCGTCCGGCGGAGCGAGTGCGGCGACGACGGCCTCTTCCGCGGCCTCGACATCTCGGTCAAGGGCGACGCCCTCGACGACGAGGAGTTCGAGGACGCGCTCGAGGGAGCTCGTGCCCGCGCGATCCGAAACGGAGAGCGGATGCGAGGCGGGGACATCAAGCGTGACCCGCTCGGCGGCGTCTGCTCCGAGTACTGCACGTTCCAGCCGATCTGCCGGCTCGAGCGCGCGCTCGGGCTCGACGAGGAGACGAAGGACGGCGAGTGACCGCTCCGGACCTCCCCACCCCGGAGCAGGCGGCGGCGATCGCGGCCCGGGACACGGACGTCTTCTGCGAGGCCGGGGCCGGCAGCGGCAAGACGCGCGTGCTGGTCGAGCGGTATTGCGATGCCGTCTGCGAGGACGGCGTCGAGATCGACCAGATCCTCGCGTTCACCTTCACCGAGCGGGCGGCGGCGGAGCTCCGCCAGCGAATCCGCGCCGAGCTGAGCGCGCGCTCGCGCGCCGCCAAGGAGGGGGGCGACGAAGCTCGCGCCGCCTGGCTCAGGACACGCGCCCGCGAGACGGAGCGCGCCTGGGTGACCACCATCCACGGCTTCTGCCGCCGTCTCCTCGGGACGCATCCGGTCGCTGCCGGGCTGGATCCGCGGTTCCGGGTCCTGGACGCCCCTGAGGCCGGGCGCCTGCGCGAGCGGGCGGCGCGCGAGGCGATCGAGCGCCTGGTCGCGGACGGAGACGAGCGGTTGGAGCGGGTCGTTGCGGCGTATCGCACGTGGCGGATCAGCGACATCGTCCTGGCCGCCCACGAACGCCTGCGGAGCCAGGGCATGGCTCGCCCGAGCCTGCCGGAGGTGGGATTGCCCGAACGCTCCCATCGCAAGGACTCGAGCCCGCTGACGGCCGACGAGGCGAAAGCCGCGCTGGACGCACGCGCGGTCCTCCAGCAGGCCCTCGAGGCCGTCGGCGAGCGCTACGAGGACCTGAAGACCGGACGCTCCGGCCTCGACTTCGCGGACCTGGAGCTGCGGTCGGTGGAGCTGCTGCGGACGTCCGAAGCCGTTGCGGCGGCCTGGAGCGACCGCTTCCGGCACCTGATGGTCGACGAATTCCAGGACACGAACCGCGTCCAGCTCGAGCTGATCGACCGGCTCCGCGGCCCGGACACGCGCCTGTTCACGGTCGGCGACGAGCACCAGTCGATCTACCGGTTCCGGAACGCCGACCTCGAGGTCTTCCGCGCCGAGCGCACTCGAGCCGAGAACTCGCCCGGTACCCGAGTGCTGCCGCTCCGCGGGAACTTCCGCGCGCGACCCGAGGTCCTGGCGGCGGCGAACGCCGTGGGCGAGACGCTGCTCGAGGGATTCACCCCGCTGACCGCCGGGCGGGAGAGCGCGGGCGAGGAACCCCGGGCGGAGCTCCTGCTGACCTTCGAGGAAGGCAAGGGGAAGGATCACCGCAAGTGGAAGGCCGAGGGGATCGAGCTCGAACCGCCGCCATCCGAGGGGAACTGGGCCACCGTCGCGCAGGCTCGCGCCCTGGCGGAACGCCTGCGCGAGCTGGTCGACTCGGGGCTGGCGGAACCCGAGGACATCGTCGTCCTGCTGCGGGCATTCACGCACGTCGACGCGTACGAGGACGCGCTGCAGCGCTTCGGGCTGGAGCCGTACGTGGTCGGCGGCCGCGGTTACTGGTCGCAGCAGCAGGTCGAGGACCTGCTGCGCCTGCTCGGCGTGGTCGCGAACCCCCTCGACGACGAGCTCCTGTTCGGCGCCCTGGCGAGCCCGGCCTGCGGTGCCTCTCCCGACGCCATGTGGCTGCTGCGGAGGGCGACGGGGGAGCGCCGCCACGTCTGGCCCACGATCGCGGCCGCCTTCGGCGAGGAGGAGAGCGACTGGGAGCTCGACGATCCCGAGCAGCTCGAGGCGATCGGGGACGAGGACGCAGAACGGCTCCGGGCGTTCTGCCGGACGATCGGAGCGCTCCGCGCGGAGGCGGCCGTGACACCGCTGGACGCGCTGGTCGAGCGGACCATGAACGCCTTCTCCTACGACCTGGCACTGCTCGCTCGCCCGCAGGGGGCCGGCCGCATGGCGAACGTCCGGAAGCTGATGCGACTGGCGGCGGAGTTCGAGGGCAACGAGGGGCGCGACCTTCGCGCCTTCCTGGCACAGGCCGACGAGAGCACCCGGCGCGACGAGCGCGAGGGACAGGCGCCGGTGCAGGCCGAGGACTATCCAGGGGTCCGGATCATGACCGTGCACGGCGCCAAGGGGCTCGAATTCCCCGTCGTCGCCGTCCCGGACCTCGACCGCGCGCTGGACGCTGGGCATCGGTCCGACGACATCTGGATCGGCCGCCTGGGCACGGAGGGCGAGCAGGCGCGCTTCGGCCTGCGATTGGCGTTCCCGACCGCGAAGTCCACCGGGGTCTGGGAGCTGACGGAGCTCGACCAGGAGGAGAAGGAGGCCGAGGCCGAGGAGTCCTGCCGCCTCGTGTACGTGGCGGCCACTCGCGCCCGCGAGCGCCTGATCCTGAGCGGCGTCTTCAAGCCCGAGCACCTGGAGCCCGCGGATGAGCGCAAGACGAACGACACCGCCCTGCGCCGGATCCTTCCCGGGCTCGTGGCCCGAGGCTGGGACCGCTCACCGGGCTCCGTCGAGCTCCCTGCCCCGGAGCCCGCGGTCGCTGAGATCGAGAAGGCGCCGCCGGCCGAACTGCGGGTGTCGGTCAGCGAGCCCGGCACCGAGCGCGCCGCCCAGCTCCGCGCGACGTTCCCGCCGCGGGGGCAGATCGCGGCGGGCCTCGGCGGCCCGAAGCCGCCGATCCTCGGCGACGCGCCCTCCCCCGTGCCACTCGGCCACCTCTCGTACTCCGCGCTGGACGCCTTCAAGCGCTGCGGCTACAGGTTCTACGTGGAGCGGGTCCTGGGGGTCCGCGGCGGGGCCGTGGTCACGGTCGCGACCGACTCCGAGCCGGAGGCGGAGGCCGACGAACCCGGAGACGAGGACGTCGTCGACCCCAGCGGGGATGGTCCGGGCGCCCGCTCACCGTCGGCCGCGAAGGCACTGGGCAACGCGGTCCACGCTGCGCTCGAGTGGAGCGCGCGCTCGGGTTGGGAGGCACCCCCGGCTGATCGCGTACAGGCGCTACTCGCCCGCGAGGGCGTTGCGGATGCCGACACGCTGGCACGCGCGCAGGCCCTGATCGACGGCTGGCTTGGCAGCGACCTTCGCCGCTCCCTCGACGGCGCCCCGCTTCGTGCCGAGGCGCCGTTCGTCCTGCCCGTCGCGGACACGGTCCTCCGGGGAAACATGGACCTGCTCGCCGGGGGCGCGGAGCCGGTGGTCGTCGACTACAAGACGGATCGGGTCGGGACCGACTCGCCGGCCGTCCTGGGCGAGCGGTACGCGGCGCAACGGGCGGTCTACGCGCTCGCGGCCGCGGGCGGCGAGGCACGGACCATCCGCGCTGCGCACGTCTTTCTCGAGCGACCCGACGAACCGGTGGTCGAGGTCTTCGACCAGGGCGCGCTCGAGGCTGCGCGGGCGCGGCTCGAGGGGTTGATCACCCAGATTCGCGCGGGGACGTTCGAGCCGGCACGCGAGCCCTACGCCGCGCTCTGCTTCGGCTGCCCGGCGGCGCCGCGGCTCTGCCCCCGCCCGGCCTGGCGGCCTCGGCGCGACGCGCCCGCGGCGGTGCGGTGAGCCGGCTGGCGACGTTCGGCTACGGCTCCCTGGTGAGCCGCGCGAGCATCGCCGAAACGCTCGGGCACGATGCGGCGCCACCGGTCCCCGCCCGCCTCGCCGGCTGGCGGCGGCGGTGGTCGCTCGTTCGCGACAACGCTCGCGCGGAGAAGGGGTTCGAGCCGATCGAGGGCGACCCGTTCGATTACTGCCTCGGCCTCAACATCGAGCGCGCGCCCGGAGCACCGGCGGGCGAGTGGCCGAACGGCGGCCTGATCGAGATGACGGCCGCCGAGCTCGACCGCCTCGACCTGCGCGAGCTTCGCTACGACCGCGTCGATGTGACCGGCGACGTCCGCGCCGGGGAGGCGGATGCCTTCGAAGCGGTGTTCACGTACACGGCGAAGCCGGAGAACTTCGCGCCCCATCCCCCGCCGCGCTCCGTCGTGCTCGCGTCCTATCTGCGGGCGTGCAAGGCCGCGTTCGAGGAGCTGGGCCCGGACGAGCTCGTCGTGTTCGGGCGCAGCACGGACCCGGTGCCCGTTCCCGTCGTGGAGGCCCGCCTCGTCCGCGACGAGATCCCGGAGGGCAACCCGCGCGCCTGGTAGCCGGAGCGCCCTCAGCTCAGGTTCCAGCGCCTGGCCCAGTCGCCGAGTTCGCGGATCGCGGGCTTGAGCTCCGAGCCCATCGCGGTCAACTCATACGAGACGCGCGGTGGGGTGCCGTCGTGGACCGACCGCTCGACGAGTCCAACCTCCTCGAGCTCGCGTAGGCGCCGCGAGAGCAGTCGGTCCGACAGGCCGGGGACAGCCTGTGCGATCTCCGCGAAGTACAGAGGACCCGGCGACAGCGTCCAGAGGATCGCGCCTGCCCAGCGCTTGCCGATCAACTCGACGGCCGCGTGGAAATCGGGGCAGACGGGCTCGGGCTGGCCGGAATCCGTACCCGTAGAGCGCTCTGTTCGGGACCGAGCCTCCACTGAGATCAGGGTAACGGACAGTCGACCTCGGCCTTACGCCGTGCACGCGCCGGTGTCCGCCCCGTCCAGCGGGCCGTTGAGCACCTGGCCGACGACCCCGTTGGGGATGCCGAGGCCGCTCGGCGGGCCGCTCTCGAGCGAGGTCGCGAACACGGTCGTCATCACACGGCCGTCCGCGTCGACGACGGGGCCGCCCGAGTTGCCGTTCCTGACCAGGCCGCGGAACGGGGTCATGCTCCGCTCGATCGGACCGCGCCCGTACGAGTCCTCGCTGATTACGGTCCCGGTTCGCCCCAGGCGTGCCGCGTTCACGGTGAGCGGGCCTCCCTCCGGATAACCCACCGCCGCGCCGGCCGTCCCGTGGCGCGGCCCGTCCACGACCGGGATCGGCGCGCCGGTCAGGCCGGGGACGGCCAGCACCGCAAGGTCGTTCCGTGGCTCGTAGTGCAGGACGTCCGTCTCGAGCTCGTCGCCGGCGGGCGTCGTCACCGTGGTGTCGTCCTGGCCCGCGACGACGTGTGCGTTCGTGACGACGATCTCGGGCGCGGCAATCCAGCCCGAGCCCTCGACCCCGAGACCGCACGCGCTGCCGCGGACGCGTAGCACCGAGGCGGCCGCGCGCTCGATGTCGGGATCGTCCGTGACCGACCCGTCGGGCGCCTCCACGTTCGCCTCGGGCCCGCGGACGTCCGGTGTCGGGTTGATCCGCCGGAGCGCGTTCAGGAGCGGTCCGGATGGCGGGAACGCGTCGTTCAGCGCGACCAGGATCGACGATCGCTGCACGGCCTCCCGCAGACCACGGGAGTCGTTGCCCGGGGCGTTCAGCGCGACCGCCCCGAATACCCAGGCCGCGGCAAGCGCCAGCGTGCCGAGCAGCAGCGCGCCGGCGATCGAATCGACAAGCCTGCCGGCGCTGCCGTGCGCCACGCGCGCCCTGAGTCCCGCCCCCATGCCGTCGAGAGCGATCGCAAGGAAGATTCCCAGCAGGATTCCCCCGGCCGCGGCGACTGCCGGCGCGTACGGGGATTCGGACCCGCCTTCAAGCAGCGCCGGGCCGATCCGCGCCCCCGCCGCGACGCCGCCGATGAAGCCCGCCAGGGGCATCGCGGACCCGATCAAGCCACGCTCCCAGCCGATCGCGGCAAGCGCGAGCGCGAAGACGATGATCCCGATGTCGATTGCGCTCATCGCTACTACTTCCGGGCGGCTTGCAAAGGGTCTTGAGGCCGGCGTCCCCGCACACACGAGTCACTACCTTTGTGACGATGGATGCCGCCCCGCCGACCCCGGGCCCGCGTGGCGAGCAAAGCTACCGCACCCCTGCATCCGGGTCGGGCGGCGGCAACGAGGACGAGCGGCGCAGGCGGCTCCTCACCCGGACCGGGCCGGTGATCGCGCTCTCGGCCGGTTCGTTTCTGATCGGCGCGGTGGTGGGGGGATCCGGCGGCACCTCCGAGGCTGCTGAGCGGTTCGCGAATGCCTGGGAACGTCAGGACTTCGCGGCCATGCACCGTGAGCTCTCGGCCTCCGCCAAGGACGAATATTCCGTCGAGAAGTTCACCAAGCTGTACGTGGACGCCCAGGCGACGGCCACGGCCGTCCGGGTGGCGACCGGCGAGACCGAGGAGGCCGAGGTGAACGGCGAAGACGCCGCGGGATTCGACACGACCGTCGACACGCGGGCGTTCGGCCAGGTCGACGGGCGCGTCGAGATCCCGCTTGACGACGAGGGCATGGTCGACTGGGTGCCGCACCTGACGTTCCCCGGCCTCGCCGCGGGCGAGGAGTTGGACCGGAACACCCGGGTCGGGGAGCGGGCGCCATTGCTCGCCCGCGACGGCACACCGTTGGCAGAAGGGCCGGCCGAGGCGCGAACATCCCCGCTCGGGGCGTCCGCGCTGGCGATCGCGGGCTCGGTGGGATCGCCCTCGCGGAAACAGGCGCGCGAGCTCTACGCCATGGGCTATCCCCCGAACGCGCTCACCGGCACCAGCGGCCTCGAGCTGGCGTTCAACCTGGAACTCACCGGACAGCCGAGCGGCCAGCTCCTCGCCGTGCCCGAATCCGGCGACGGTGCCGACGAGCGGATCCTCGCCAGCGGCGACCCGGTGCGGGGCGAGCCGGTCAAGACCACGATCGATCCCGACATCCAGTCGGCGGCGGTCAGCGCGCTGGGCGGCACGTACGGCGGCGTCGCCGTCCTCGACGCGCGGAACGGCGACGTGCTCGGGGTCGCCGGGCTCGCGTTCTCGACCCCCCAGGCCCCGGGTTCGACGTTCAAGGTTCTCACCGCCACAGCGGGGCTCGAGGAGGGCAAGGTCAAGCCGTCCGACACCTTCCCGGTCGAGACGTCGAACAGCCTGATCGGACGCGAGATCTCCAACGCACACGATGCGCCCTGCGGCGGCACCTTCGTCCAGAGCTTCGCGCAGTCCTGCAACACCGTGTTCGCGCCCCTCGGCGTCGAGGTCGGAGGCGACGCGATGCTCGAGACGGCCGAGAAGTTCGGATTCAACTCCCCACCGACGCTCGCCGCGCCGGGCGCCCTGGAGGCGCTGGCGCCGCCCGCGAGCTCCTACCCCAAGCCAGAGTCGGACGTCGAGGTCGGCGAGAGCGCCATCGGCCAGGGCCGGGTGACGGCGACGCCGCTGCAGATGGCTTCGGCGTCGCAGGCCATCGCCAACCAGGGCATGCGCGAGCCGACCTCGCTGGTGAAGACGCCCGAACTGCGCCCCGAAGCCGAGCCCGTGGAGGTGGCCTCGCCGCAGACCGCGGCCATCATGAAGGACCTGATGATCGAGGTCGTGCGCTCCGGAACCGGGGTCGCGGCCCAGGTGCCGGACGTCGTGGTCGCCGGTAAGACCGGCACGGCCGAGCTGGGGCCGGCGGCGCTCGAGCCCGGTCAGACGCTGGGCCCGGGCGAGGACCCGCCACAGGAGGAAAACGCCTGGTTCACGGCGTTCGCGCCCGCGGACAAGCCCCAGCTGGCCGTCGCCGCGGCGGTGTTCGACGCAACCGGCGGCGGCGGTGGAGGCGCGGTCGCCGCTCCCATCGTCCAGCAGATCCTCGCCTCCGAGCTGGGCTGACGGGTTCGAACCGCAGCTAGGCGTCGCCGGCCGGAAACCCGATCGTCGCCGCGATCACGACGAGCGCGCCGCCGACGACCGCGAACAGGCCACCGACGGTGTCGTTCAGCTCCGACAGTGCCGCACCCGCGATCGAGATCGCCGCGCCGGTCGCGAGCAGGGTCCACCAGCCGCCTCCCTGGCGCCGGCGCTCCGCGACGGTCGCAAGGGTTGCCAGGGCGATGACACCGAGGCAGGCGTAACGGACGGGGTCCGAGAACAGGCCGGTCAGCACCGCAACGGAAGCAGCGGCAGCGGCGACCAGCGCCAAACGCAGCGAGAACTGCGAGAGGCTTCCGTCCACCAGGCGCGCCCCCGCTAGATATCGAGCTCGACGACGCCGGTGCCCTCGGGGGCGTCGATCTCGAGCTCGAGCGGGCGCTCCTCGGACACGTCGTCGTCGACCAGGAACAGGAGCATCGCGCCCTGAATCGGCCCCGCAGCGGCCGTCGTGTCGGCCACGGGGATCGCCCCGTCCGCCGCGATCGTCGCCCCGGGCTCGAGGGTGTAGGGGCTCTCGCTCTCGAGCGGTTCGTAGATCCGGCCGCTGGCGTCCGTTACGGCGAACTCGTCCGCGATCGCGAACTCCTCGTCGTCGCTGTCGTTGGTGATCAGCAGGAAGACGCCGAGGTACGACTGGTCGGGCGGCTCGGGCGGCTGGCCGACCAGGTACTCCTGGTCCGAGGTGTCGTTCGGGTTCAGAAAGCGCGTGATCGCGACGTTGTAGATCAGCTCGCCAAGGTGGAGCGGCTCGCCCTCAACGGCCTCGAACGCCTCATCTCCCTCCTTCTCACCGCAACCGGCGAGGGGCACGGCGACGAGCAGGGCCACGAGCCCGAGGATGAAAGCGACCTTGGCGCGCATGCGAGGGCGGGAGTCTATATCGCGACTATCCGGTCACCGCCGGCCAAGGTCACGCGCTCCGGGGCCTCGCCGGCCTCCGCGAGTGCACGCAGCCGCTCGAGGGCGTGCCGGAACCCACGGGTCAGCCGCCGCTCGGAACTGCGCATGTCGCTGAGGCGGTCGAAGAAGCGGGTCGGCTCGGTCCAGAACGTCACTGAGACCTCGCACCCGGACGGGCCCGGCGAGTCGGTGAGCGTCCATTCGGTGACGTTCGGGACCCGGTTCACCCGGCCGCCGTGACCGCGCTCGACCAGCCGGTGCGGCGTGTCGGCCTCGGCGATCACGGTGTCCATCCAGCCGCCGCCGTGGCGAAACTTGAATCGGGCCCCGGCCCCGACGCCCACGGGCTCCTCCCGGAGCAACTGATAGCCCTCGGCGAAATGGTCCATGAACGCGGGCCGCGCGGCGAGGTCGAGCAGGAGGTCGAAGACCTGCTCCCGAGACGCGTCGATCGAGATCCGGGCGGAGACGGGGCGCATCGGCGGCGATTCTATCCGCGACGGACGGGCACGAATCGCGCTACAAAAGTCGGACTTTGCGGACAACTCGGTGCCGTTCGGTTCGCCATCTCGTCCGTCTGGTTATGATCGTCACAAGTCAGGTCTGAGCAAACCGTCAGCCGCCGCTGACAGGAGGTCGTCCATGACGATGGTCATCGGGGGGAACGACGCTGAGGTCCACACCTCGGGGGAATCG
This sequence comes from uncultured bacterium, assembly GCA_963734015.1. Lineage (GTDB taxonomy): Bacteria > Actinomycetota > Thermoleophilia > Solirubrobacterales > 70-9 > JALZKA01. Next base: position 24,732 of record CAVTFG010000002.1, read on the forward strand.
CAAACCGAAGCCACGCCAGGCGGTCACGTCTGCGTCGAATGCGGCTATGCGCTCTCCCTCCTCGCCGACGACCGCGTCCCCCATTGCCCGGCCTGCGGCGGTCGCAGCTTCCGCCGGACCGCGATGTTCGAGCAGACGACCTTGGGCGTTGACGCGATCGAGGTCGCCGACGCGGAGCCCGAAACCGTCGTCGCCGCCCGGGAGCGCCTGGGCGGGACGGGGCCGCACCTCGCCTGGGAGCAGGACGGGAAGCTCAAGACGATGCCGATCGACGCCGGCTGGGCCAAGATCGGACGCTCGAGCGCTGCCGATCTCCTGCTCGACGACCCGACCGTGTCGCGGCGCCACGCGCTGGTCGTGCGGACCGACGAGGGCGAGCTGCGCGCGCTCGACGACCGCAGCCTGAACGGTCTATTCGTCAACGGCGAGCGGGTGGAGTGGGCGCCGCTTAAGGACGGCGACGAGCTCGAGATCGGGCGCTACCGGCTCTACGTGATCAACGCCTGACTCCCGCCCCCGCTTGGAGCGGGCACTTATAGTCCGCTCGTGGCAACGACGATCGCGGTCCTCTCCCAGAAGGGTGGGACCGGCAAGACGACGATGGTGCGCACCCTCACGGACGTCCTCGAGCGCCTCGGGCTCGACGTCCTGGCGGTCGACGCGGACCCGCAGGGGAACCTCTCGGACTACTTCGACACGGAGCCCGACGCCGAGCCGACCCTGGCCGGGGTGCTGACGGCCCAGACGCGCGCGGCTGACGCGATCCACGGCTCCGTGATCCCGGCGAACCTGCGTCTGGCTGAGGCGGAGCTCGCCCTGGCGGGCAAGATTGGCCGCGAGGTGACGCTGCGCAACGCTCTGCGCGACCTGAAGCGCGAGAAGGACGTGATCCTGATCGACTGTCCGCCGACCCTTGGCCTCCTGACGGTCAACGCGCTGGTGGCGGCGGATTACGCGCTCCTCTCGACCCAGTCGCAGTACTTCTCGCTGCAGGGCGTCGAGCAGGCCATGGCGGTGGTGGACCTGGCGCGGGACAGCCTGAATCCGGACCTCGAGCTCCTCGGCGTCGTCCTGAACATCGCGAACATGCGCACGAAGCACGCCCGGCAGACGCTGGACGCCCTGCGCGAGCGGTTCGGCGACAAGGTGTTCCGCAGCGTGATTCGCCAGTCGATCGCCTACGCGGAGTCGGCCGAGCGCGCGGTCCCGATCCTCGACTACCGGCCCGACCGGGGCCAGGACTACCTGTCGCTCTCCGGCGAGATCCTGCGCCGGCTGGGGAACCCGGATCTCCTCGAGCGGCTCGACGAGCTCTCGGTCGCGATCGTGCCCGCCGGGGCACGAGCCTGAGCTCGCCTTAGATCTCGGGCACGTCGGCGCCGAGGGGCGAGAACGGCACGCGCTTCACCTCGGCCCAGTCGCCGACGCGCGACGCCAGCGCCGACGTGACCTTGCCCGTGTCCTGCCAGAAGCTCCAGACGAGGACCGTGGGCCCGGCGCCGGAGATGGTCGCGCCGAGCGCGCCCAGCTCGCCGGCCTCGGCGACCAGCTGCATCGAGCGCGAGTAGAGCTCGCGGCGGTGCGGCTGATGCAGCCTGTCTGCGAGGCCGCGGCGGATCAACGCAAGGTCCGAGCGCTCGATCCCGAGCGCGAGTTGCGTCACGGCCGCCACATTGTCGACCGCGGCCTCCAGCGGGACGTCGGCGGGAAGCGCGGCGCGTGCCTCGGCGGTCGGCACCTCGTCGCCGGGGATCACGAGGACCCCCTCAACGCCCTCGGGCGGCTCCATGCGAACCGGCACCGGTGCCCCGTCGGCCTCCGGGCGCGGACAGGCCACGAAGCCGCCGAACACGGCGGCCCCGACGTTGTCCGGATGGCCCTCGAGGCCCGCGGCGCGCTCATAGATCTCCTCGCGCCCGAGCCCGAGCTCGAAGAGGTGGTCGGCCGCCATCAGCCCGGCGACGATCGCCGCGGCGCTCGACCCGAGGCCGCGAGCCAGCGGGATCTGGCTGCGGACCCGGAACCCCAGCCCGTCAGCGGAGTGCAGGGTCTCGAACGCGCGCACGCAGAGGTTCGTCCGGTCCGCGGGCAGGCTCTCCACCCCCGGATCGACCGAGAACTCGCCGTTCTCCGAGACCTCGAGCTCCAGGTGCAGGGCGAGGGCAGCGGCCAGGACGTCGAAACCCGGCCCCAGGTTGGCCGAGCTGGCGGGGACACGGACGAGGCGACGGCGGTCCGTCATTCGCTCATTCTCGCCACTTGACGCCGCACCCGACGGGGTCCGTCTCGGCCGGATCCGGGCTCCGGCCCGCGAGCACGGCGTCCAGGGCGCCGCGCAGCCAGGCCGCGCCCAGGGCTTCGTCCTCGTAGTCGGCGTCGGGGGCGCCCCGGTACGCGAGCCGGAGATCGGCGTCGATCACGAACACATCGGGGGTCTTGAGCGCCCCGTATGCGCGGGCGACGGCCTGGGTCTCGTCGTGCAGGTAGGGGCCGGCGAACTCACCGGCGTCGACCCGCGCACGCATCGCGTCGGGCGAGTCGACCGGGTAGCGGCCCGCATCGTTCGAGTTCACCTGGAGGAACACGACACCGCGCTCGGCGAAATCGCGCGCGACCGCCTGGATCCGCTCGTGCCAGGCGAGCGCATAGGGGCAGTGGTTGCAGGTCCACACCAGCACGGTCGCGCGCGTCTCCCCCGGAGCCGGAAGCGCGTGGGACTCGCCGGCCGTGTCGCGAAGCTCGAAGCCCGGCGCCTGATCGCCGACGGCGAGACTCATGGCGCCAGCGCCTCGTCGATGTCCGCCGCATCGGGCAGCGGGGAGACTCGCCCGTCGCGGGTGCGGTAGATCCGGCAGCTGAGGCCCGTCGCATCCTCGAGCGGCTCCTGGACGTCGGCGCCGTTCACGCGGATGGTCGGGGAGCCCGGGAACCCGAGGTCCGCGGCCTGCTCGTCGGTGGTGATCTCGGTGATCACGACCGACTCCGGATCGAGCCCGGCGGCCGCGAGGCGGTCACGGAGGAGTGCCAATGCCCGCTCCCACGAGGGGCATTCCGCCCACCAGAAGAACTCGATTCTCGGAGCATCCACCGCCCTCGAATCTAGATGAGCGAGCCCGCGCGCCCGGCGATCGCCCCGACGAGATAGCAGCCGGCGGGAACCTCGGCGCCGGGAAGGAGCACCGAACCCTTGATCCTGGCACCGTCACCGACCACGGCGCGGTCGCCGATCACGGCCGGGCCGTCGATTCGCACCCCGCCGCCCACACGTGCGTCCGAGCCCACCAACACCCGACCGTCGACCTCGCAGTCGGCGGGGAGTCCGCCACGCTCGGCGCCAAGCGCGTTCTCGCCCGGCGCGCCGGGATCGGCCTCGGCTTCGACCAGCTTCCCCCCGTGCTCGACACCAACGCGCCCGAGCGCCACATCGAGATTGCCCTGCAGGTACTCGGGCGGCGAGCCGACGTCGTTCCAGTAGGCCTCCGTCTCGTGGACGTAGAACGGCACGTCGTGCTCGAGCAGGGCCGGGAAGACATCCAGCGCGAAGTCCACCACTCGCTGGTCTGGGAAGTAGTCGAAGACCTCCGGGCTGAACGCGTAGATCATGCAGTTCGCGAGGTCCGACAGGGCCTCGGCAGGTTCGGGCTTTTCCTGGAACCCCTGGATCCGGCCGTCGGAGCCGGTCACGATCACCCCGTACTCGCTGGTGTCGGCGACGCGCTTGACGGCCAGGGTGGCGAGACCGTCGTGGGCTTCGTGAGCGGCGGCGAGCGCACGCATGTCCACGTCGGTGAGCGCGTCGCCGGCCATCACGACGAAGGGCTCCGACCCGAAGTACTCGCGAACGTTGCGGACGCCGCCGGCGGTCCCGAGCAGTTCCTCCTCGAACGAGTAGGTCAGCTCCACGCCGAGCGCGGAGCCATCGCCCATCCGGTCGCGGATCGTGTCCGGGAACCAATGAAGGTTCGAGATCACCTCCGTGAAGCCCTGGCCGGCGAGCAGGCGCAGGATCAGCTCGAGAACGGGGCGGTTGCCGACGGGCACCATCGGCTTCGGCACTTCGTAGGTGAGGGGACGCAGGCGCGTGCCGAGCCCCGCCGCCATGACCATCGCCTTCATCGCGCCGGAGCGTATTCAACGCGGGCGCGAGCACGCGAAGGGCCGGGGACCCCCTGGAGCCCCCGACCCTTCTGCGGCATGCCTCCCTGAGAAGCTCAGGCCTGGATGCAGTGCGCGACCGCGAACAGGGACCGGTTCGCCCCCGCGTCGTTGCCGCCCCGCACCGTCACCGTCTCGGCGTTGTGGTCGAGCACGACCTCCTGGAGGAACAGCTCCTCGTCGTCGTTGTTGCTCCAGTGCCCAGAGCCCGAGATGAGCTCCTCGCCCGGCGCGCAGCTCGCGCTGACCTGCTCCACGATGTATGCGCCGTTCTCGGCGCCGCCACCGGGGACCGAGACCGAGTTCGAGCGCGGCTGAATGCCGTCGCCAATCTCGTCCGCCTTGACCGACGCGGTCTTCATGTCCCGGGCCTTCACGGTCTGGTCGACGATGTCGCCCGAGTTCACCGTGTTCGAACCCGGAAGCGCCACCGCCGCCCCCGAGAGCGCCGTGAACAGCGCGACCGCGCTCAACACCAGCGCCGGTGTGATCCGCTTCGACGGTCTGATCTGCCTCTTGGGCCTGCGTTCGGTTGCCATGGGAGTGCTCCTTTCGTCGTTTTCCTCCCGTGGCATCACCATCGCGCGGAAGCCCGCGCCTGCCCAGGGACCTCAGGATCGGACCTGCACCGCCTGCGGGGTGGCTCTACCGACACCCAGGGGTGAGGGGCGGGCTCTAAACTCGGCGGCTCGCAGCTGGAATCGAGCTCAGGAGACGCATGACCACCACCGCAGCCGCATCGGCCCAGGACTACAAGGTCGCCGACATGGGCCTGGCCGAGTTCGGCCGCAAGGAGATCACGCTGGCCGAGCACGAGATGCCGGGCCTGATGAAGACCCGCGAGGAGTACGCTGCGGCGCAGCCGCTGAAGGGCGCGCGGATCACCGGCTCGCTCCACATGACGATCCAGACCGCCGTCCTGATCGAGACGCTCGTCGCGCTCGGCGCCGAGGTTCGCTGGGCGTCCTGCAACATCTTCTCGACCCAGGATCACGCCGCCGCCGCGATCGCGGCGGCCGGCATCCCGGTCTACGCCTGGAAGGGCGAGACGCTCGAGGAGTACTGGTGGTCCACGGAGCAGGCGCTCACATGGCCCGACGGCGACGGCCCGAACATGATCCTCGACGACGGCGGCGACGCGACGTTGCTCGTCCACAAGGGCGCCGAGTACGAGAAGGCCGGCGCGGTGCCCGATCCCGCCTCGGCCGAGTCGGATGAGTTCCGGATCATCCTCGAGACGCTGCAGCGCTCGCTAGAAGCCGACCCCCAGCGCTGGACTCGCATCGCCGAGGGGATCATGGGCGTCACCGAGGAGACGACCACCGGGGTCCACCGGCTCTACCAGCTCGCCGAGACCGGCGACCTGCTGTTCCCGGCGATCAACGTGAACGACTCGGTGACGAAGTCGAAGTTCGACAATCTCTACGGGTGCCGCCACTCGCTGATCGACGGCATCAACCGCGGCACCGACGTGATGATCGGCGGCAAGGTCGCGGTCGTCTGCGGCTTCGGTGACGTCGGGAAGGGCTGCGCCGACTCTCTGCGCGGCCAGGGCGCCCGGGTGATCGTGACCGAGATCGACCCGATCTGCGCTCTGCAGGCGGCGATGGAGGGTTTCGAGGTCCGCACCCTCGAGGAGGTCCTGGAGACCGCCGACATCTTCATCACGGCCACGGGGAACAAGGACGTGATCACGGCCGAGCAGATGGGCCGGATGAAGCACCAGGCGATCGTCGGCAATATCGGCCACTTCGACAACGAGATCGACATGGCCGGCCTCGAGCGCATGACGGGCGTCGAGAGGATGAACGTGAAGCCGCAGGTCGACGAGTGGACGTTTGCCGACGGCCACTCGGTGATCGTCCTCTCCGAGGGCCGGCTGCTCAACCTCGGCAACGCGACCGGCCACCCCTCGTTCGTGATGTCGAACTCGTTCACGAACCAGACGATCGCCCAGATCGAGCTGTTCGGGAAGAACGACGAGTACGAGAAGCGCGTCTACGTGCTGCCGAAGCACCTCGACGAGAAGGTCGCGCGACTGCACCTCGACGCGCTCGGCGTCAGCCTGACCGAGCTCAACGACGAGCAGGCGGCATACATCGGCGTGCCGGTGGCGGGGCCCTACAAGCCCGACCACTACCGCTACTAGACCGGTCCGTGGCGCGGACGACCCTGCGCGCCGGCCCCGTCGAGATCCCGCTGGCCGAGATCGAGGTGCGCGCGAGCCGTTCGTCGGGCCCGGGCGGGCAGCACGCGAACGTCACCGCCTCGCGGATCGAGGCAGTGTTCGAGATCGAAGCCTCCGCCGCGCTCACCGAGGCGCAGAAGCACCGGCTTCACCACCGCTTCGGCAAGCGGGTCGTCGCGGTGGCGCAGGACGCGCGCTCGCAGGCCCGGAATCGCGAGCTGGCGCTGCAGCGCCTCGCGGAGCGCATCGAGCGCGGCCTCGCCCGTCAGCGCCCCCGCCGGGCCACGAAGCCAGGCGCCGCGGCCAGAGAACGCCGACTCGAGGCCAAGCGCCGGCAGACGCAGCGAAAGCGCGAGCGCCGTCGCCCCGGCCCGGACGACTAGGGGCTGCCGAGCCGCTCCTTGAGCCTGTCGATCGCCGCGATCGGCGTGGGGTCGACGCCGCGCCGTGCCGCCAGGTGCAGCGACACGAGGTCGCCGAGCATCAGCGCCTGAAGCATCCGCGCCGTCCGCGATTCGCCCTCGATCTCGACGAGCTCCACGTGACCGACGTCGCCCGCGATCTGCTCGGCGGTCACCTCCATCCGGCTGCGCTGGCGGGGGTGCTGGTCGGAGTCCAGCAGGAAGATCGCGGAGAAGCGCTCGGACCCCGAGCCCTTCGCCCAGCCCACGATCTCGTTGTGGCCCATCTCGGGCATCTCGTTCCAGAATGCCGGCTGCTTGGCGTTCTCGTTCACCTCGGTCTTCCACCGGTAGGCGATCGGCCGGGTCAGATCGTTCCCGTAGATCACCGGGATGGTCCCGGCGATCGCGTCCGCAAGCTCCACCGATCGCTCGACGAGCGAGTCTCGGGCCTCGGCGAGGGTCTGCGCGGCCGCGTCGATCTCGGTGCGGATCGCGACTGCCGCACCGGCCAGAGCCGCGACCTCCGCGGCAACCACGAACAGGTACCCGACCGCCGCTCGCGGCTGGAGCGCGGCCGGGAATGGAATCACCGGGACGCCGGCGGCGCGGGCGGCCTCCGCGAGGGCGCCACCGGTCGTTGCCGCGATCCGCGTGCAGCCGACGGCCTCGGCCGCGTCGAAGCAGGCGAGCGTCTCCTCGGTGTTGCCCGAGTAGCTCGCGCAGAGCACGACCCGCTCGGGCGACGCCCACGGAGCGAACTCGTAATCGCGGACGCTCGTCAGCGGCAGCGAGAGCCGGTCGCCCAGCACCGCGCGCGCCAGAAGGCCGCCGGCGCCGGATCCGCCCATCCCGCAGACGATGAGGCCGTTCGACTGCATCGGCTCGATCCGCGCCGACTCGACGCGCCAGAGCGCGTCCGGCAGGTGGTCGGGCAGCGCCAGGATGTCGTCGAGCTGAGTCCCGGAATCAACGGCGCGAATCGCGTCGAGCGCCTCGTCGACCCGGCTCACGCTGCGACGCCTCCGGGCTCAAGGCGGGAATCGTGCTCGACGACGGCGCCCGGCTCTACCCTCGCGTTCTCGCCCAATACCGAGCCGTGGCCGATCTCGGCTCCCTCCCCCACCTCGACGCCGCCGCCGAGGATGGAGTCCTCGATGAGCGCGTCGACTCCGACGTGACAGCGCGAGTGGATCACCGAGCCGCTGATTCGCGCTCCGTCGGCAACCTCGCAATGCGGCCCGAGCACCGCCCGCGGTCCGATCGCAGCGGCGGCGACGTGCGCTCCGGACTCGATCAATGCCGGCCCTTCGACCACGGCGGCGGCGTCCACCTCCGCGTGCTCATCGACCCCGACGCCCGTCGCATCCACGCGATCGGCGACCTCGGTCTCGACCTCTCCGGTCAGGATGTCCCAGGTGGCCTGCAGATAGCGCTCGGGCGTCCCGATGTCCATCCAGTAGCCGTCCAGCCGCAGCCCGTAGAGGCCCTGGCCCACGAGCCGCGGGAAGATCTCGCGCTCGATCGATACCGCCCGCCCGGCCGGAATCAGGTCGACGACAGAGCGCTCGAGAACGTAGGCGCCGGCGTTCACCTCGTCAGTATCGATCTCGGACGGGTCGGGCTTCTCCAGGAAGCCGCGGACGGTGCCGTCCTCGTCGCGGCGAACCAGGCCGTACGAAGTCGGATCCGCGACCGGGTAGAGGGCCAGCGATGCGACGGCGCCGCGCTCCTCATGCGCGGCGATGTGGGCCGTGAGGTCGAGGTCGGTCAGCAGATCGCCGTTCACGGCCAGGAAACGGTCGTGGAGCAGGCCCTGGTCGGCCGCGTAGCGAATCGGCCCTGCGGTCCCAAGCGGTTCCGGCTCCTCGATCCAGCGGATGACCGGCCCGCCCGGTTCTCCCTCTCCCAGGGCGTCGCGCAGGTCGTCGGGGCGAAATCCGCACGCCATGATCACCTCGCTCACCTCGTGGCGTGCCAGCCAGTCGACCATGTATTGGATGAACGGCCGGTCGACGAGGGTGATCGCAGGCTTCGGCCTGGTCAGTGTCAGCGGGCGCAGTCGCGTGCCCTCCCCGCCGACGAGCACAACGGCCTGCATCAGGAGTCCCCGCTGGGACGACCGATGCCCTCGTAGGTGAAGCCGGCGTCGCGGAGGGCCCCCGCGTCCAGGAAGTTGCGCCCGTCGACGACGAGCGGCCGCGCCATGCTCTCGCTGAGCGCCGGCCAGTCGAGCTCCGCGAACTCGTTCCACTCGGTGACCAGCACCGCCGCGTCGGCGCCGTCGAGAGCCTCGGCAGCCGAGTTCGCCAACTCGACGCTCGGCAAGAGCCCCGCGGCGCTCTTCTCGGCTACCGGGTCATAGGCGGTCACCACCGCACCCTCACCCTGGAGCCGTGCGGACAACACCAGGCTGGTCGCCTCGCGCATGTCGTCCGTGTCGGGCTTGAAGGCGAGGCCGAGCAGCGCGATCCGCTTCCCGACCAGCGAGCCGAGATGCTTCTCGAGCTTGGCGATCACCCGCCGTTTCTGGAGCTCGTTGACCTCGATGACCGCGTTGAGCAGCTGGAAGTGGTAGCCGGAGTTGCCGGCGAGCATCTTCAGCGCATCAACATCCTTCGGAAAACATGAGCCGCCGAAGCCGACTCCCGCCCGCAGGAAGCTCGGGCCGATTCGCCGGTCGAGGCCCATGCCGCGCGCGACCTCGGTGACGTCGGCGCCGGTCAGCTCGCAGACGTTCGCGATCTCGTTGATGAACGAGATCTTGGTGGCCAGGAAGGCATTCGAGGCGAGCTTGATCATCTCGGCCGAGGCGACGTCGGTGCGCACGAGCTCGCCGCCGAGCGGCCGGTAGAGGTCCTCGACCGCGTCCGCAGCCGGTTCCGAGCCGGCGTCGGCGCCGATCACGACGCGATCGGGCTTCATGAAGTCGTCGATTGCGGTGCCCTCCTTGAGGAACTCGGGGCAGCTCACGTAGGCAAGGTCGGGCTTGTCGCGGCGAATCGCGGCGCCGGTGCCCGACGGGACCGTGCTCTTCATCACCAGCGCGTGGTCGGACTCTTCGGGGAGGCTTTGGACCACCGCTCGAACGCGGGAGAGGTCGGCGTCGCCGGAGTAGGTGGGCGGCGTGTCGACGCAGCAGAACAGCAGCCTGGCTCCCGCCAGCGTCTCCTCCACCGACGTGGTGAAGTTGAGTCGCTCGGCGTTCCGCGCCAGGATCTCGGCGAGGCCGGGCTCGTGGATGGTCACCTCACCGCCCGAGAGCGCCTCGACCTTCTCCTCGTCGATGTCGAGCGCGATCACGGGGTGGCCGAGCTCGGCGAAGCAGGTGGCCGTGACCAGGCCGACCCAGCCGACGCCGACGACGCCTATTGCCTGCTTCTCGTCGTTCATGAATCCGTCCCCGGGAGGGACAGGAAGACTAGCCCTAGCCCTCGAACTCCCGCACGGCCGTCGCCACGGCGAACATCTCGTCCTCGGAGAGGGCGTGAGTGAGCGTGTTGTTCACCCAGTAGGCGCCATCATCGGTCTTCCAGCCCACCAGCCGGACCCGATCCTGCTCGTAGAAGACGAGGTAGTCGCGGCCGTCGACCCGTGCGCACTTCATTGGGGTTGTTGAGGATCGGCGGCGTCGATCCAATTGACGCCGGCGACGCCGTAGTACGAGGTCCCGAAGCTCTCCTGGTAGGGCAGCACGTACTTGTAGCCCCAGTACGCGGGCGACTTCACCCCGTCTGGAGTCCGACAACATGCGCGCGCGATTCCTCGCTGATCCCCGCGTTGATGTTCTCGACGACCGCCGTCGGATACATGACCGGAAGGCCGGCCTTCTTGTCGCGCAGGAAGTCCTGGAACTGGGACGGCGTATTCCTCCGCCGTGGCGGCGACGTCGACCATCGCCGGGGCGGCAGGTTTCGTCGGGCTTCTCCTTGTCCTTGGGGTCCTTGCCGGGCTTCGTATCGGTGGGCTCGACCGGCTCCTCGGAAAGCTCGTCCAGGTCGTTCCCGAGGAACTGGTTCACCGCGATCTCGACGTCCTCATTCGAGGCGCCGACGCCGGTCCCCTCGCGGTGAGCTCGCCGAGGCTTACCTGGCGCACCGGGGCGTTGCGAACGTCCACGAAGGATCGGAGCATCCCGATGATGGTCGGGGCGTCGTTGATGTCCGAGGTCGTGTACTTGGTGAAGATGTCGATCAACTCGTCGCCGCCCCCGAACACGGGCAGCAACTCCTTGGGCGGGATCTGCTGGCGGGCCTCGCGCACGAACGACTGCTGCCGAGCGCCGCGAACGAGGTCGTTGTCGTTGTGCCGATAGCGGACGTAGTCGAGCGCCTCGTAGCCGCAGAGCTTGGTGTAGCCCGCCTCGATATCGATGTCGTCGTACTCGCCCCCGACCGGGTTGAAGTAGTGGCGATCGACGTCGATATAGACGCAGCCGATCGCGTTGATCGCGTCGTAGAAGCCCTCGAAGTTCACGTTGACGATGTGGTTGATTTCGATGCCCAACAGGTCCTTGACGGTCCTGAGCGTGAGCTGCGAGCCCCCGCCCTGCTTCTTCTCGAACTGCTCCCCGTATGAGTAGGCGGCGTTGAGGCGGTCGGTTCCGAAGCCCGGGATCTCGACCTGGAGGTCACGCGGCAGCGAGAGCAGCGAGAGGAACTCCTTCTCGGGGTCGACCCGCAACAGCATCGTGGTGTCGGAGCGGCCCGGATCACCGGGAGCGGTTGTGCGCTTGTCCGAGCCCAGGATCAGGATCGTCTGCGGATCGCCGCCCTCGACGTCGGAGAGGCTCTGTGCGACCGCTCGCTCAAAGGTCTCGTCGCCCTTGAGGTCGTTGCCGATGTCGGTGAGGTAGAGCAGGAACGCGATCGAGGTCGCTGCTGCGGTCGAGGCGACGACCACGAACGACGCCGCCAGGAAGCGCCACCAGACGTTCCGCTTCGGCGCCTCGCCCGCGCCCTCATCGGGCAACGACGCCACGGCGCCGGCGACGGCCGCCTGGGCGCCGGACGTCGCCACACGATGCGCGGCGGTCTTCTCCGCCCTGGCCTTCAGGCCGGCGTGGGCGGCCTCCTGCTCGGCCTCGCGATCGGAGATCGCCAGCGTGTCCACCTCGACGGTCTCCTGGCCGGGCTTCTCGCCGGCATCGGGCTGGTCCTCGGCCTCCCCCTCGGCGTCAGGTTCCTCCGCGCCCTCGGGCTCCCCCTCGGCCCCGGCTTCGGGCTCCTCGGCGTCGGCCGTCTCAGCGTGGTCGTCCTCCTCGGGCTCAGCCTCGTCCTCGGCGTCGGTCGTCCTCGTCCTCGTCCGCCTCGTCCTCGGAGAACTCGAACTCGTCCGGGGGCTCCTCCCGCTCGTCGGCCTCCTCGTGGGCCTCTTCGCCGGCCCGCTCTGGGGTCGCCGCCTCTTCGTCGGCCGGCTCGTCCGCTTCGGCCCGGGCGCGTCCGGCCCACGTCTGAGGGCGCGGGGTCTCGGGGGCATCGCCGCCCTGCTCGGTGTCCTCGTCGTCGCCAGCTCGTCGTCACGCGGCTCGTCGATCACACTTCGGCTCCGGCTTCGCTCAATCGCGACGGAAGTGACTCCACGAAGTCCGTGATCGTGCGGCGGTAGTTCGCCAGGGAGGGAATCGAGACCCATTCCTCGGGGCCGTGGTGGCCCGCGCCGAGCGGGCCGAACTCGACCGCCGGGATCCCCACCCGGAGGAACGAGACCGCGTCCGAGGCGCCGTCCCGCCCGATCGAGGTCACCTGGTCGGGATGGTGCGGCGACGCCGCGTCGCAGAGGGCGCGGACGAACGGCGACGCGGGATCGACGAGAGCGGGCGGCCGGCGGAAGGTCGAGATCACCTCGGCGCCCTCCACGCCCTTGACCTGATCGAGGATCGCCTCGGGCTCCTGCTCAGGCAGGTAGCGCACGTCCACATCGATCACACAAGCGTCTGGCACCTTGTTGAGGGCGTCGCCTCCGAGGACCCGGCCGAGATTGATGGAAGGCCGGTCGTAGAGCTCGGAACTCTCCCCCGCGAACGGTAGCGCCTCGATCAGGTGGAATACCTCGATCGCCTTCAGAATCGCGTTTTCGCCGAGCCACGGCGTGGCCCCGTGCGCGGCCCGGCCATCGACTCGGATCCGCATCGCCAGCACTCCCTTGGCGGCCACACCGACCAGCATGTCGGTCGGCTCGCCCGTGATCGCGAAGTCGCCGACGAATCCCTGCTCGAGCAGCAGGTCGCAGCCGCGCTCGACCTCCTCCTCGGACTCCTCGTCCGGAACGATCCCCAGGCGGACGCGGATGCCCTCCGAGCCCTGCAGGTCCGCGATCGCGAGCATCAGGGCGGCGAGCGCGCCCTTCATGTCGTAGGCGCCGCGCCCGAAGAGGCGGTCGCCCTCGAGGCGCGGCTCGAACTGCTCCTCGTATCCGGGGACCACATCGAGGTGCCCGTGGAGCAGGACCGTGTGGGACGCATCCTCCGGCCCCGCATCGGCGACCAGGACGGGGAGCTCCCGCACGGCCAATTCGTGGACTTGGACGTCGCGAGCTTCGAGCCAGCCGCGCACGAAACCCGCGCAGAGCTTGACGCCCTGCGCGTTCGAGCTGTCGAAGCCCACAAGCTTCTCGGTCAGCAATCGCTCATCCATCGTGAGCGAACGAAGATAGTGGGCCGCTACCGCTCGGCAAGCTCGATGAAGGCCTCGGCCCGGGCCTTCTCGCGTTCCGCGACCTCGGCCGCCGCGCTGCCCTCCTCGGCCTCCGAGAGGCGCTGCTCCGCCTCCTCGAGCTTCTGCCTGAGCTCACCGGCGTCGAGCTCGTCCGGGGGAGTCGCCTCGGCGACCAGCACTCGCGCCCGGTTCGCGAACACCTCGAGCCAGCCCTCGCCCTGGGCGTAGCGCACGACGTCGGACTCTGACTCGGACGTCCAGAGGCGGAGCTCGTTCGGCACCAGCCGGGCGACCAGCGGCGCGTGGCGCGCCCGGATGCCGACCTCGCCCACCGAGGTGCGGGTCGAGAGCTGGAAGAGGTCACCGCGAAACACCTCGCCCTCCGGGGTGAGGACCTCCGCCTCGAGTCGGTGCTCGTCGGCCAAGGACTACTCCGACTTCTCCGAGCCGGTCACCTGGTCGATGCCGCCCTTCATGTAGAAGTCGCCCTCCGGCCGGTCGTCGTGCTCGCCGTCGAGGATCTCGCGGAACCCGCGGACCGTGTCGGCGACCGGGACGTACTCGCCGGAACGGCCGGTGAACGCCTCGGCCACGAAGAACGGCTGCGAGAGGAAGCGCTCGATCTTGCGCGCCCGGCCCACGGCCAGCTTGTCGTCGTCCGAGAGCTCGTCGATGCCGAGGATCGCGATGATGTCCTGCAGCTCCTTGTAGCGCTGCAGCACCTCCTGAACCTCGGTCGCCGTCCGGTAATGGTCCTCACCCAGGATGTCGGGCTTGAGGATCGTGGACGTCGAGTCGAGCGGATCCACCGCGGGATAGATCCCCTTCTCCGAGATCGCGCGGGACAGGGTCGTCGTCGCGTTCAGGTGCGCGAACACGGACGCCGGTGCCGGGTCGGTGAGGTCGTCGGCAGGCACGTACACGGCCTGGATCGAGGTAACCGAACCCTGCTGGGTCGAGGTGATCCGCTCCTGGAGCTCGCCCATCTCGGTCTCCAGCGTCGGCTGGTAGCCCACCGCGGAGGGCATGCGCCCGAGCAGCGCCGACACCTCGGAACCCGCCTGGACGAAGCGGAAGATGTTGTCGATGAAGAGCAGCACGTCCTTGCCGCCCTGCTCGCGGAAGTACTCCGCCATCGTGAGGCCGGACAGGGCGACGCGGAGGCGGGCCCCGGGCGGCTCGTTCATCTGGCCGAAGACCAGCATCGTCCGTTCGATGACGCCCGATTCCTTCATCTCGAGCCAGAGGTCGTTGCCCTCGCGCGAGCGCTCGCCGACTCCGCAGAACGCCGAAAAGCCCTCGTGCTCCGCCGCGATGTTGCGGATCAGCTCCTGGATCAGGACCGTCTTGCCGACGCCGGCGCCGCCGAACAGGCCGACCTTGCCGCCCTTCGCGTACGGGGCGAGCAGGTCGACGACCTTGATCCCGGTCTCCAGCATCTCCTGGGTCGGGGTGAGGTCCTCGACCTCGGGGGCGGGGCGGTGGATCGGCCAGCGCTCGTCGAAAGTGACTTCGCCGGCGTTGTCGATCGGCTCGCCCAGCAGGTTGAAGATGCGGCCGAGCGTGCCCTCGCCCACGGGCACCGTGATCGGGCCGCCGGTATCCGTCACCTCGTCGCCGCGCTGGAGGCCGTCCGTGGCGTCCATCGCCACGGTCCGAACCCTGTCGTCGCCCAGGTGCTGCTGCACCTCGCAGGTGAGGTCCATGGCGGCGCGGCCGTTGCCCTCGGGGACGGTGATCTTCAGCGCCGAGTAGATCTCCGGCAGGTGCTCCGGGAAAGCGACGTCGACGACGACGCCCAGCACCTGCTCGACGGTTCCGATGTTTCCGTTGCTTCCGTTCTCAGCCATCTATCTCCTTAATCAGCCGGCTCAACAACGCCGGGGCTCGGCTTCGCACTTCGTGCTCCGCCTCACTAGCCAAGCGCTTCCGCGCCGGCGACTACTTCCAAGATTTCCTGCGTGATCTCCGCCTGCCGCACCCGGTTCATCTCCAGGGTCAGGTTGTCGATCATCGAATCCGCGTTCTCCGACGCGTTCCGCATCGCGGTCATCCGCGCGCCGTGCTCGGACGCGGCGGACTCGAGCAGCGCGCGATAGACGGACAGGTCCACGTACTCCTCGAACAGCATCGGCAAGAGGGTCTCGGCGTCGGGCTCGTAGATCAGCTCCGACTTGGCGTGCGCCTCGGCCAGCTCGGGGTCGGCGGGCTCCTCGGGCTCGGGCACTCCCTCTCCGAAGACCTCGGCCTCCTGCACGGGCAGGAGCGTCTGCCGCCGCACGTATTGCGTAAGCGGCGAGACATAGCGGTTGTAGATCACGTCCACCCGGTCGACCTCCTCGTCGCGGTAGGACCGGACGAGGTCGTGAGAGATCTCGCGTGCGTTCAGGAAGCCGGGACGGTCCGTGAAGCCGACGTACGAGGCGCGCACGGCCTCGCCGCGGAAGGTCATGGTCGAGTTGCCGCGCCGGCCGACGACGGCAAACGAGACCTCGGCGCCCTCGGCTTCGAACTCCCTCCGCAGGCGAACGCCCTCACGCACGATCTGCGTGTTGAAGCCGCCCGCGAGGCCCCGGTCGCCCGTCACCAGCGCGATCGTGACCCGCTTCGTCTCGCGCTGCTGAAGCAGCGAGAGCCGGCTCGAGACGCCCTCGGCGGCCTCGGCGACCTCGCGGGTCATCTTGCGGATCGCCTGCGCGTAGGGGCGCATCGCATCGATCCGCTGCTCGGCCCGGCGGAGCCGGGCGGCCGCGACCATCTCCATCGCGCGCGTGATCTTGTGGATGTTCCGCACGCTGGCGATGCGGTTCTTGACTTCCTTCTGGGTGGCCATGATCGACTAGGCGGGAACCTCTTCCTTCTCCTCGTCCGCGGCCGCTTCGGCGCCGTCCTCGTCAGCGGTCCGGGCGGGCGCTTCGCGCTCCTCCCCGGACTTGATCCGGTCGGACTCGCCTTCCTCGAGCGGCTGCCCGTCCTCGTCGAAGTCGGGGCCGAAGTCGTCGATCGCCTCGGCGAGGGCCTTGCCCAGCGCTTCCTCGTCCTCGTCGGAGAGGTCCCCGTCGTTGATCCGGCCCATCAGATCGCCGTTCTCGGACTTGAGGCGGCCCAGCGCACCCTCCAAGAAGTCATGGACACGCTCGGTCTTGATGCGGTCGAGGTAGCCGCCGGTGCCGGCGTAGATCGACGCGACCTGCTCGGCGACCGACAGCGGATGACGCTCGTTCTGGTTGAGCATCTCCACCAGCCGCTCGCCGCGGCCCAGGGCCTTCTGGGTCTCCGGGTCCAGCTCGGAGCCGAACTGGGCGAACGCCTCCAGGTCGCGGTACTGCGAGAGGTCCAGCTTCAGCTTGCCGGCCACCTTCCGCATCGCCTTGACCTGCGCGTTGCCGCCCACGCGGGAGACCGAGATGCCGACGTTGATCGCCGGACGAACGCCCGAATAGAAGAGGTCGGACTCCAGGAAGATCTGGCCGTCCGTGATCGAGATGACGTTGGTCGGGATGTAGGCCGACACGTCGTTCGCCTGCGTTTCGATGACCGGCAGCGCGGTCAGCGAGCCGCCGCCGAGCTCGTCGTTGAGCCGCACCGCGCGCTCGAGGAGCCGCGAGTGCAGGTAGAAGACGTCGCCCGGGTACGCCTCGCGGCCGGGCGGGCGCCGCAGGAGCAGCGACATCTGCCGGTAGGCGTAGGCGTGCTTGGTGAGGTCGTCATAGACGCACAGCGCGTCGCGGCCCGAGTAGAGGAAGTGCTCGGCCATCGCGCACCCTGCGTACGGCGCCATGTACTTGATCGGCGCGGCCTCGTCGGCCGGAGCCACGACGATGATCGTGTTTTCCATGGCGCCGGCTTCCTCGAGGACCCCGGCGACCTGGACGACGGTCGAGAGGCGCTGGCCGATCGCGACGTAGACGCAGATCAGGTCCTTGTCCCTGTTGTTGATGATCGTGTCGAGCGCGATCGCCGTCTTCCCCGTCTGGCGGTCGCCGATGATCAGCTCGCGCTGGCCGCGGCCGATCGGGATCATCCCGTCGATCGCCTTGAGGCCGGTCTGGACCGGGGTGTTGACCGGCTGGCGCTCGACCACGCCGGGCGCCTTGAACTCCGCGGGACGGGTCTCGCTGGTGTTGATCTCGCCCTTGTCGTCGAGCGGCCTTCCGAGCGGGTCGACGACGCGGCCCAGGAGCGCCTCGCCGACGGGGATCTCGAGCAGCTTGCCGGTTCGCTTCACGGTGTCGCCCTCGACGATCTCCGGCCAGTCGCCGAACAGCACGGCGCCGACGTTGTCCTGCTCCAGGTTCAGGGCGAGGCCAGTGACGTCGTGCGGCAGCTCGAGCATCTCGAGCGACATGCAGTTCTCGAGCCCGTGCACGCGGGCGATGCCGTCCGCGATCTGCAGCACGGTCCCGACCTCGGAGAGCTCGGCCTCGCCGGTCTCCAGGCCCTTGATCCGATCCCGAAGGATGTTGCCGATCTCGTCTGGGCGAATCTCCACTGTGTCTTTCAGCTCCTAGTTTCGCTAGTCAAGCCGCCGAAGCGACTTCCTTTCTCAGTCTTTCCAGCTTTGCGCGCAGGCTGGCGTCGAGCACCATGTTGCCGACGCGAAGCACGAGCCCGCCGAGGATGTCCTCGTCGACGTCGCTCGCAAGGTCGATCTGCATGTTGGTCTTGCGCTCGATCTCCCCGCCGACGCGCTCGACCACGCTTTCGTCTAGCGGCACGGCGCTCGTCAACCGCACCTCGAGCCTGCGGTTCTCCTTCGCCCACAGCTCGTCGAGATGCTGGCGGATGCGGAAGATCGCGGGCATGCGGTGCTTCTCCGCGAGCAGCTCGAGGAAGTTCACCAGCTCGTCGTTGCCCTGAGACACGACCTTCCCGATCCCGTCCCGCTTCTCCTCCGAGGAGAAGTAGGGGCTGAACAGGAAGATCTGCAGCTCGCGGTTCTCGGCGAGCGCATCGGCGAACTGGCCGAGCTGCTCGTGCACCTCGTCGAGCTTGCCGGCCTCGTTGGCGACCTCGAACAGAGCGTCGCCATAAACGCGAGCGATCTCTTCCATCAGTCGCCAGTCTCCAGTCGCCAGTCGCCAGTCACTAGCTGCGATCGCCTCCGTTGCTCTGATCGCCGGCCAGGGCGCCGAAGTCGACCTCGGCGAGCGCTTCCTCGACCAGCTTCTGGTGATCTTGGTCGCTGAGGGACTTGCGCGTCAGCGTCTCGGTGGCGAGCACGGTCAGGTCCGCGACCTCCTTGCGGATCTGCTCCAGCGAGCGGCGGGTCTCGGTCTCGATGTCCTTGCGAGCGGCGGCCACGAGCTCCTCGCGCTTCGCCTTGCCGTCGGCCGTGGCCTCGGCCAAAGCCGCGTCCGCCGCCTTGCGAGCGCGGGCGTTGATGTCGTCCGCCTGCTCGCGAGCTTCCTTGAGCCGCGCGCGGTACTCCTCCAGCAGCTCGTCTGCCTCCTGCCGGGTCTTCTCGGATTCCTCGATGTTGTCCCGGATCGCGTCGGCGCGCTTCTGGAGCGCCTCCGAGATCTTCGGGAAGGCCGTCTTCGAGAGGACGAACATCGTCACCCCGAACAGGAGCAGGGTCCAGAGCATCAGCCCCAGTCCCGGCGAGACGAGGAAGCTGCCGCCCTCGTCCTCCGCGTGGGTCTCGGCCTGCGCAAGCAGGAAGAGACCGATGTCGCCCAGTACGTCCATGTGCCTAGAGGAAGAAGGCGATCAGGCCGAAGATGAACGTGTAGAACGCGACGGCCTCGGTCAGCGCGAACCCGAGCCAGCGGATCGCCTGCAGCTCGTCGCGCATCTCCGGCTGCCGGGCGACCGACTCGATCTCCTTGCCGAAGATGATGCCGATGCCGATGCCGGCGCCGATCGAGCCGAGGCCCGCGCCGATGCCGAGGGCGATGGCCTTGCCGGCGTCGGTGACTCCGACATCGGTGACCACCTCAGTCGACTGCGCGAGTGGGATCAACAGGTCCATGGATGCTCCTTTGCTTAGTGACTCTCGACGGTCGCGCCGCCGATGTAGATGGCAGTAAGGGTCGAGAAGATGAAGGCCTGAAGGGTGGCGATCAGGCCCACTTCCAGGATGAAGAAGAAGAACGCGAGCGGGAACGTGAGCACGCCGAGCGCGGCGAGACCGAGCAGGACGGCCAGCCCGCCGCCCATGAACAGGAGGAGCAGGTGTCCGGCGAGGATGTTGGCGAAGAGCCGTACCGAGAGCGAGATCAGGCGCGCGAAATGCGAGATCGCCTCGATCACGAAGATGAAGATCTTGAACGGCAGGTTCATGTCCTCGAGGCCCGCGGGCAGCCAACTCTTGAAGTACGGGAAGAAGCCCTTCGCCCGGATCCCCTCCACGTGGTAGAGGGTCCACACGACCAGCGTGAGCACGAGCGGCACCGAGAGGTTCGCGGTGGCGGCGTAGAGCGCGAAGGAGGGCACCTCGAGCCCGAAGATGTCGACCGTGTGCTCAGTGTTGATCGGCAGCGGCAGGAAACCGATCATGTTCGAGAACCAGATGAAGAAGAACAGGCTCGCGAGCAGGGGAAACCAGCGGTTCGCCATCTTCGTGCCCTCGCCCAGGTTGCCGTAGGTGATGTTGTTGCGGGTGAGGTCGTAGGCCAGTTCCATCGCCATCTGGACCTTGTTGGGCTCGCGCTGCATCCGGTTCGCGATGAACGTCATCGTCCCGATCGTGAGGACGCTGGCGAGCCCGAGGTACAGGACGGCCTTGTTGATCGAGAAGTCGATCCCCGCGATGGTGATGTCGACCCAGGGGTCGAGCTTGAACTCGTTCTGGGGCTGGAACGACTCGTTCTTGCCCTCGTTGCCGAGGATCAGGATCAGGAGGAACGTGATGCCCAGGTAGAGGCCCAGGGCCAGGAAGACCTTGGCCTTGGTGCTGAGGCTCGCGAGGCGGCTCATGACGCAACGCCTTCCCCGGAGAGCATTCGCGACACGGCGATGCCGCCCATCTGGGCCGTGAAGAGGATTGCGGCGAGGACCGCGGCGGCGAGGCCGTCCTCGCGCTCGCCGAGCACGCCGACCAGGAGCACGCAGATGACGACGAACCACACCCGCCCGAGCGCCGATGCCGCGGTGACACCAACCGCCCTGCGGCGCTCACCGGCCGCCAGTGAAGCGGCGACTCTGCGGTCGGCGGCGAAGAGGACGATCCGCTGGACCAACCAGGCCGCAGCGACCACCGCGTAACCCAGCATCGGGAGGCCGGCCACGAGGAAGACCGGAAGCGCGAGCACGAGCAGCGCCAGATCCGCGTAGCGGATCAAGCTGCCCTCGCCTGTGTCACGAGGCGCAGGCCTAGATCCGTCTAAAGCGAGCGTGGACAAGTGCAAGACCCACGATGACGCCCGCGAACAGGCCCAGTAGCCCCAGAGGCACGGCCAGACCGACCAGTGAGCCGAGCCCGTACCCGGCCGCGGCCAACGCCACCATCGTTGCCACCAGCCCGATGCCGGCGCTTGCGGCGTCCGCCCTCGTGGGGCGAGAAGAACTCATCGGAATGGGAACTTGACAAGGGGTGCTCGAATCAGTGCCTAGAGGGAGAGATAGCCGCTCCGGGTGGCGTGGTGGCCAGCCCCGTGCGGCGAGCCGAGCATATCCAATAACGAGTGGAAACTACCTACGAATCGGCGCTAGTAACGCCCGAGACTAAGTAGCCGCCTCAACAACGGCGGGGCTCGGCTCCGCCCTCCGGGCTCCGCCTCACTAAGTCTCTCCGGGCGGCGGGACGGCGTCGAACTCTCCGGTTTCCGGATCCATGGAGCGGAATTCGCCGGTCTCCGGGTCGAGCGCCTCGAAAGTGCCGGTCTCGAGCTCCCGTGCGACGCCCTCGTCGACCTCGCCGGGCGCGAGCGTCGCGAGCTGGCGGGAGCGCACCCCGCGGAGCTTGAGGATCTCGAGTACCACCACGAGGTAGACGCTCGCCGCGATGGCGAGGGCGACGCAGATGAGGATCACGATCGTCCAGCCAGCGTCGAAGTTCCCGCGATCGTCGGAGTACGGCACGAAGCGGAACGCCAGCCCGAGCCCGGCCATGATCAGGGCCCACGCGTAGAGGTAGGCGAGCGTCTTGCGCTGTGAGAAGCCGAGGTTCGCCATGCGGTGGTGCAGGTGCCAGCGGTCGGCCTCGTAGATCCGGCGGCGGTACTTGAGGCGCTTGGCGACGACGAACCCGGTGTCGAAGATCGGGACGGCGAGGACGATGAGCGGGAAGAACAGCGCGGCGACGGCGCTCGTCTTGAGCGCCCCCTGGATCGCGATGCAGCCGAGCAGGTAACCCAGCAGATTCGAGCCGGTGTCACCCATGAAGCTGGAGGCCGGCGGAAAGCCGTGACGGAGGAAGCCGAGCGCTGCGCCCGCGGTCAACGCGGCGAGGACGCCGGCGGCGTTGCGCTCCAGCGAGAGGGCGATGATCGCCAGGGAAGCGGCCGAGATCACGCAGACGCCCGCGGCGAGGCCGTCGACGCCGTCCGTGAGGTTGATGATGTTCACGATCGCGACGATCGCGAGCACGGTCAGGACCTCACCGAGGTCGATGTCGCCCACGATCTCAACCGTGCCGGGCTCGACGCCGCCGACGAAGGGCAGCGTGAACGCCGTCACGGTGACCCCCGCCGAAACCGGGATGATCGCCGCACCGATCTGACCCAGGAGCTTGAGCCCGGCGTGGAGGTCGAAGATGTCGTCGATCACCCCCACCGCCGCGATCGCGACCGCTCCGATCAGGATGGCGCGCGTCTCGTCGCCGCGCTGGAGCGGGCCGTCGGGCAGGAAGAGCAGGCCGGCGACCAGTACGCCCACGAGGATCGCGAGGCCGCCGAGTTTCGGTGTGGGGACGACGTGCAGGCTCCGCTCGTTCGGCACGTCCATCGCCCCGACGCGGCGCGCGATCCACTCGGCCGCCGGCACGAGCAGCAGCGCCAGGAGCGCGGCCACGCCGAAGGCGAAGACCGCGTCGATCGTCTCGGGCCTCGCGTCTACGAGCACCTAGGTGACCGCTTCCAGGATCCCGTCGACCAGGAGGCCGGCATCACGGGGATTCTGCACACCCGCCGGCCGCTCGCGCTTTCGCAGGTCCAGGTCGGCGGCTCCCGGCAGGGGGAGCAAGAGGCCGCGCGCGATGAGATCCTCGTCCACGGCGCCCATCCTGCCGCTGAAGATCGTGTAGACGGGAGTGCCCAGGGCGACCGCCTCGCGGTTCATCGTGCCGCCCGCGCTGACGACGAGGTCCGCGTACGCGATCAGGCTCTGCGCGTCGATCGCACGCTCGGGAACGACGACGGCCTCGCCGCGGTCGGCGCGCGCTCGCGCGGCCTCGCACTGTCCGTCGGTCCGCGGGATCACGATCGCGGTCGCCTCGCCGTGGGCGGCGACGCGGTCCAACACCCCGTCGTAAAGCGGGTTGTGCGCGTGATACGCAGAGGACTCCGGCGGCGGCCGCAGCACCACCAGAACCCGGCTCTCGTCGAGGCCCAGCTCGCCCAAAATGGCGCGGTCGGGCTCGAAGTCCGCGAGGTAGTAGTCCTCCTTGAGGCCCGGGTAGCGGACGAGCTTGCCCGGTGTGGCGCCCGCCTTCCGCATTGCCTCCACGGGGATCGCGTCCGGCGCCAGCACCCGACGTGCGGCTCGAAAGGCGAGCTGGCGCTGCAGTCCCGCGTGCTCGTAGTCCTGCATCTGCGCCGAGGGGATGCGCAGGAGCGTGGCGACCATGGCCAGGTCGACCGAGCCGTGCCCCGCCGCGAGCTCGAAACCGCGCTGCCGCGCCCAACGCCGGAGCGCCGCGCTCCGCGAGGCGAGCGCGCCGGCCTTCGCGAGCGTCGAGTCGCCGTGCTCGCCGACGACCGTGTGCTCGAGCCCCAGCCGGTCGAGGATCCCCACGGTCTGCCCGTACTCACGCGCCGTGATCTCAACCTCATGGCCGCGCTCGCGCAGGCGCTCGACGATCGGCCGCAGGACCAGCGGGTGCGCCGCGGCGGTGCAGTCGACCCAGACCCGCATGGCCTGAGCCTAGTGTCCGCTTCGGGCCTCTAGGCGGGAGCCGGAGAGAGCTGGGGGTAAAGCGGGTACCTCGCCATGAGCGCCTCGCTCCGCTCGCGCAGGCCCGCCTTCTCCTCTTCGAAGCGATCGGAGAGCGCGACGGCGATCACCTCGCCGATCTCGCGCAGGTCGTCCTCGACCAGGCCGCGCGTCGTCAGCGCCGGCGTGCCGATCCGCAACCCGGACGGGTTCATCGGCGGCCGCTCGTCGAACGGGATCGCGTTGCGGTTGACCGTGATGCCGACCTCTTCGAGACGTGTTTCGGCGGTCTTGCCGTCGAGCCCGGTTGGGCCGAGGTCGACGAGCACGAGATGGACGTCGGTGCCCCCCGTGAGGACCTCGACGCCGTTTGCGATCAGCGCCTCGCCGAAGGCCTTGGCGTTCGCGACCGTCTGGCGCTGGCGCGCGCGGAACGGCTCCGACGCGGCGATGCCCAGCGCCACCGCCTTCGCCGCGATGATGTGCATCAAGGGGCCGCCCTGCTGGCCCGGGAAGATCGCCCGGTCGATGTCCTTCTGAAGCTCCTCGCCGCAGAGGATCATCCCGCTGCGCGGGCCGCACAGGGTCTTGTGGATCGTCGTGGTGGTCACGTGGGCGTGCTCGACGGGGTTGGGGTGCTCGCCCGCCGCGACGAGCCCGGCGAAGTGCGCCATGTCAACCATCAGCTTGGCGCCGACGGCGTCGGCGATCTCGCGGAACGCGGCGAAGTCGAGGTGGCGCGGGTACGCCGACCAGCCGGCGACGATCACCTTCGGCTTGTGCTCGTGCGCGAGCCGCTCGACCTCCTCCATGTCGACGAGGTAGTCGTCCCGGCTCACGTGGTACGCCACGACCTCGTAGAGCTTTCCCGAGACGTTGAGCTTCATCCCGTGCGTGAGATGGCCCCCGTGGTCGAGCGCCATCCCCATGATCGTGTCGCCCGGCTCGAGCAGCGCCATGTAGACCGCGTTGTTCGCCTGGGCGCCGGCGTGCGCCTGGACGTTGGCGTGCTCGGCGCCGAACAGCGCCTTCGCCCGGTCGATCGCGAGCTGCTCCGCGACGTCCACCTCCTCGCAGCCCCCGTAGTAGCGGCGGCCCGGGTAGCCCTCGGCGTACTTGTTGGTGAGGACCGAGCCCGCCGCGTCCAGCACCGCCTGTGGCACGAAATTCTCCGACGCGATCATCTCCAGCGTGCTCTGCTGGCGCGCGAGCTCGCGCTCGAGGACGCGGGCGATGTCGGGGTCGACCTCGGCGAGGGGGGCGGTTTGAAAGTCGTCGGGAAGCTCAGTCAAGGCGGTTCTCCTGGATCGTGCGGGCGCAGGTTGACACGTTACGGCCTGGGTGTGACGGAGGCGGGATGGGCGCGTAGCGTCGGCGTGCGGGTTTCGTATCGGGGTGGTTGACCTTGTTCTCGCAATGCGAGAGGAACGTCGACCACCCCCGCACCCCACCTTGACATTTCCTGATCGTTTGGTAAATAATCCTCGCTCCACCACCCCACCCCAGGAGGAATCCCAGTGAGCGAGGACGGCGCGCGACCGAACGGCAACGGCGAGCTGCACACGGAGGACGAGGCACTCCAGGTCCTGCTGGACGCCGACATCGACAAGGTGATGTCGGGGCTGGACCGGATCGTCGAGGCCGCTCCGAGCTACGAGAAGCTGTTCGCGCGCTGGCAGCGCCAGCATTGGAATTCCGAGGACTTCGACTTCACAGAGGACGCTCGCCAATGGGAGGACGACTCGGTCTTCACAGGCGAGCAGCGCAAGTTCATGAAATGGAGCATGTCCGCGTTCTTCCTCGGCGAGGAACGCGTGACGACCGAGCTCTTGCCGTTCGCGATCGCGACCCCGGACTACAGCGCGCGGGCGTTCCTGGCGACGCAGATCTCCGACGAGGCCAAGCACTCCGTGTTCTTCGACCGCTTCTACCGCGAGGTCTTCGGGGTCGACGCGCTGACGCTCGCGCAGAACGTCGAGGCCCAGCGCCCGGCCATGAACAAGGACTACATCGAGCTGTTCGACGGCATCCTGCACGAGTGCGCGGAGACCCTGCGCCAGGACCCATCGGACTTCGCGGCGCTTGTCCGCGGCATCACCGTCTACATGATCGTGATCGAGGGCATGCTGGCCCTCACCGGCGCGCGATTCATGATCCGCACGATGAAGGAGCGGGACTGGCTGCCCGGGTTCCGCGCGGGATTCACGGCCGTCAACCGCGACGAGTCGCGCCACGTCGGTTACGGAGTCAAGTTCCTGGCCGACGCGATCAAGGCGGACCCTCAGAACAAGCAGGTGATCCAGGACACCCTGACCGACACCCTGCCGGTTGCCACGCTCGCGCTTGCCCCGCCGATGGTCGACGACCCGTACAACTTCACGACGCCGTTCGGCTACACGTCGGCCGAGCTCTTCGAATACGCGATGAAGTCGCTCTCGAAGAAGCTCGCTGCGATGGGCATGGAGCCGATCGGGGCGGCGGCCTAGGCGTTCGATGGCGACGATCGCGACCGAGCGTCCGGGCCCCGGCCGGCCCTCATCCGGCGCGCGCGAGCGGATCCTCACGGGCTGTCTCGAGGTACTCAAGTCCGACGGCTACGCCGGACTCAGCACCGCGAAGGTGGCGGCTGCCTCGGGCGAGTCGAAGGCGCTGATCGCCTACCATTTCGGCTCGAAGAACGGCCTCGTGGCCGCGGCGGGCAGCGAGCTCGGGCAGTCGATCACCGAGGAGATCCTCATCGGCGTCGAGGGCGCGCGCACGGTGGAGGAGATCGTCCGGGGTGCCGTGGCCGGTACCTGGGCGCTGCTCGAGCGCGACGAGCGCCTCCCCCGCGTTTACTTCGACCTGAACGCGGTGTCGGTCGTCGAGGACAGCGTGCGCGACGTCATGCGCGAGGTCAAGGGCGGATTCCGCACCGTGCTCACCGGCCTGCTGCGCGAGGCCGACGACCCGGTGAGTTCCCGCGCGGCCCCCGCCCTGGCGGTGCTGATCATCGCCGGGATCGAGGGCCTCTGCCTGGAGCGGATCGAACGTGGCGACACGGCGGATCTCCGGCGCGCCCGCGAGCTCTTCGTACGCTCGATCGTCGCCGGGCTCGCCTGAATTAGCCGGCTCAACAACGCCGGGGCTCGGCTCACCACTCGAACACGAGATGGAACGGCCTCTCGCGTCGGGCCCAGTGCTCGGCGCAGAACAGCCAGCTGCGAACGAGCCTGGCCGGCATCCGCGGGTCGCGGCGCCACAGCCGCTCCGCGCCGACGACAACCAACACGTAGCCCTCCGCCGGCAGCCAGGAGAGGTCGCGCAGGCACTCGTCGACCGCGTCCCAGTTGCGCCCGAAGTAGTCCGGGAAGCTGAAGCCGATCGCCAGCGCATCCATCAGCTCGCCGTCATCCGCGATCTCGGCCGCGTGGAGGCGAACGAGCCCGAGTCCGCGGTCGGTCAGGTCGTCCTCGGACGGGCCCTCGCCGGTGAAGTGGATGCAACTCCAATCGACGCGAGCGACGCGATCAACGGGGAAACTCACCGGAACCACTCCGGGTCGATCTCGCGGAACGAGGCGTAGTGGTCGTCGGTGTAATACACCTCTCCACCCTCGCCGATCACGAGCCGGCGGGCGCCGCGATCGGGTGAGCCGGCGGTCTCCACCGTGTATTCGCGGTAGTAGCCGAGCGGTTGATCCGGCAGCAGGCCCTCGCGGTTCTGGAACGTCCCGCCGTCCTCCTCGTACGGGAGCGGCTCGCCGGAGTCGATGGCGGCAAGCACCCGCGCGATCTCGGCCGACTCCTCGGCCGACGGGATCTGGGCAGTGCCGGTCTCCGCGCTCGTCTGCGCCACAGGCGGCGGCGCCGACGGCTCGTCGTCTCCGCCCAGCCCCGGAATGACGATCCCCGCCGCGGCGAGAGCGGCGACCAACGCCGCGACCGCGGCCCGGCTCCGAGTCGAGGACACGTCCTTACGGAAGCTCGCCGCGCTCGATCGCCGCGAGCTGGTCGACGCGGCGCTGGTGCCGCCCGCCTTCGAACTCGGTCTCGAGCCAGACGCGCAGGATCTCCTCGGCCAGGCCGAGGCCGACGACTCGGGCGCCGAGCGACAGCACGTTCGCGTCGTTGTGCGTACGCGAGAACTCGGCGGTGTAGAGGTCATTACAGAGCGCTGCCCGTGCGCCGTCGACCTTGTTCGCGGCGATCTGCTCGCCCTGCCCGCTGCCGCCGATGACAATGCCGCGCTCGGCCCGGCCCTCAACGACCTCCTTGGCAACACCGGCGCAGATGGGCGGGTAGTCCACCGACTCGGTCGAGTCCGTCCCGCGATCGTCCACCTCATGGCCGGCGGCCTCGAGCACCCCGATCAGATGCTGTTTGAGCGGGAAGCCCGCGTGGTCCGCGCCGATCGCAATCCGCATCGCCGGCGACGATATCGCGGCGGTTGGTCGACCGCTACGCTCGCGCCGTGTCCGACCGCGACGTCGACGTGATGCGCGAAGGCTTCTCCCAACTCGCCGAGGAGGGTTACGAGTCGCTGCTGCCCCAGGTGCATCCGGAGTTCGAGATGACGACGCCGCCCGGCGTCGCAGCCGAGCCGCAGACTTACCGCGGGGTCGAGGGCATGCGCCGGTGGTGGGAGTCGTTCTATGAGGTGATGGACGAGGTCCAGGTCGTGCCGAACGAGTTCCACGATGCCGGCGAAGGCCGGGTCGCCATCGCGGCCACCCTGCGCGCCACGGGCCAGTCAAGCGGCCTCGAGGCGGCGCAGTCGACCTATCTGCTCGTACACCTCCGCGACGAGCAGATCCATCGCATCGAGTTCTTCCTCACGCTCGAGGATGCGCTGGCGGCCGGGGGCGGCTAAACCCCCTCGAGCCGCTCGACCACCTCTGCCTCGTCGAGGCCACCGGCGCGGAGTATGCGCCAGCCTCCACCCAGCTCCAGAGAAGTGACGTCGACGACGGTCGAGGGGGCGCCGGTCAGCTCGCCACCGTCGATCGCCACGTCAGCCCCCTGGATCAGCTCGCCGGGCACATCCTCGAACCGTGCGGGAGCGGGCCGGCCGCTCAGGTTTGCGGACGACTGGAAGAGGGGCGTCCCCACCCCTGTCAGCGGACCCTCGATCAGCCTTATGCCGAGCCGCTCCGGGTCCGCACGACAAGCGAGCGGATAGCGCCGCTCAGGGTTTTGCACCACGAGCGTCACCGGGCCGGGGAGCAGTGCTGCCAGCGCCGCCCGGGTCCGCTCCCCGAGGCTCCCCACGAGCTCGCGGAGGATCAGGGGGGAGAAGAAGAGGACGGCCGACGGCTTGCCGTCGTCGCGGCCCTTCAACGCGTGCAGTCGCGCGATCGCGTCCTCCCGGAGCGGGTCGCACGCCAATCCGTAAAGCCCATCCGCCGGAAACACCGCCACGCCACCGCCCGCGACGGCTTCCTCCAGCGCGCGACGTGCCGCGGGCGCGCCGTCTCGCTCGATCGAAAGTTCCCCGCTCATCCCCTGCGGCCGACGACGGCGCGCTCGATGCCTGCGAGGTCGTGGCGCACGTCGTCCGGCTCGAAGCCCGCCCGTCGCACGAGCTCCGCGACGGTGCGCCACTGCCCCTCCCCCACCTCGAGCCCGATCGCACCCGCACGAAGATCCGACACCGACAGCTCTACCAGCAGGGCCTCGATCGCCTCGAGCCCCGTCGGCCCCGGTGTGAGCGCCCCCCGTGGCTCGAAGTCGCGCAGCTCGGGCGCCAGCGACGCCCAGTCGCGGGCGCTCACGTAGGGCAGGTTCGCCAGCACCAGGTCGAAATCTCCCCCGCGCGGCAGCGATCCCGAGGCGAAGCTCACGCGATCGGCCAATCCGAGGCGCTCCGCGTTCGCCCTCGCCACGTCGAGCACCTCGGGATAGATGTCGGTCGCCAGGACGGTTGCGCCGGGCAGCTCGTCCGCGATCGCCAGCGCGATCGCACCAGAGCCGGTTCCGACGTCCAGCACGGTTGCGGGCTGCAGCTCGAGCGCGAGCTCGACGAGCAGCTCCGACTCCGGCCGCGGAATCAGAACGCGGCGATCGACCGCGAGCTCGATGTTGCGGAAGCCGCGACGCCCGGTGATGTAGGCGACCGGCTCCCTCCGCAGCCGGCGGCGCACAAGCTCGGCGAACACCCGCCCGGGCCCCGCCTCCAGTGGGTCGGCCCCGCCCGCGGCGAGCTGCGCACGCGTCCGTCCCGTCGCCTCCGCCAGGAGCAGCTCGGCATCGAGGCGCGGCGACTCCACCCCGGCCGCGCCGAGCGCGTCGGTGGCCGCCACCAGGGCGTCGGCCACCGAGCCGGGTGACGTCGCCGGGGCCATCAGCCCCCGTCAGTCTGGGCCGCGAGCAGCGCCCGCTTCTCCTCGGCCTCGAGCGCGTCCGTGAACTCGCCGAGGGAGCCGCCGAGGATCTCGTCGAGATTGTGCGCCGTCAGCTTCACCCGGTGGTCGGTCACGCGGCCCTGCGGGAAGTTGTACGTGCGGATCTTCTCCGAGCGCTCCCCGGTGCCCACCTGCGACCGGCGCTCGGCGGCGATCTCCGCAGCCTGCTCGGCGAGCTTCCGCTCGTACAGCCGCGCACGCATGACCCGCATCGCCTTCTCCCGGTTCTGGAGCTGGGACTTCTCGTCCTGCATCGAGACCACGATCCCCGTCGGCTTGTGCGTGAGGCGCACGGCCGAGTCCGTCGTGTTGACCGACTGGCCCCCGGGTCCGGACGAGCGGTAGACGTCCACCTGCAGGTCGTTGGGGTCGACGTCCACCTCGACCTCCTCGGCCTCCGGCAGCACGGCGACGGTTGCCGTCGAGGTGTGGATCCGGCCCTGCGACTCCGTCTTCGGCACGCGCTGCACGCGATGCGTCCCGCCCTCGAACTTGAAGACCGAGTACGCACCGTCTCCCTTGACCGCGAACGTCGCCTCCTTGAACCCGCCGACGTCCGCGGGCGAGAGCGAGAGGTCCTCCGTGGTGAAGCCCCGCTGTTCGGCATAGCGGGTGAGCATCTTGTAGAGGTCGCCCGCGAAGAGCGCCGCCTCGTCCCCGCCGGTGCCCGCGCGCAGCTCGACGATGACGTTCTTCTCATCGTTCGGGTCGGTTTCCACCATGGCCAGGCGGATCGCCTCCTCGAGCTCCTCGATCCGCTCCGGCGCCTCGTCGACGACGGCCCGCAGCTCCGGGTCGTCGCCGTCCTCGGCGAGGAGCTCGCGGGCGCCCTCCAGGTCGTCGCGGAGCGTGCGCCACTCGGCCGCAAGCTGGTGCGCCGACTGGAGGCGTTGGTATTCCCGCCCGACCTCGGCGTAGCGCCCCTGGTCGGCGATCACCCCGGGGTCGGCCATCTGGCCTTCGAGCTCGGCGAACCGGCTCTCGATCTGCTCGACGAGCTGCTCGATCATGGTCCGACTGAGGCTAACGCGGACGCTCGTCTCAGCGGTAGTGCGCCACTAGGCCACGACCTCGATCGAGTCCACGCGGCGAACCTCGTCCTCGGGGCTCTCGACCGCGGGCCTGCGGACGGCGACCGACCAGGTCGAGACTCCGCGCATCATCACGCCCTCCAGCACGGCCTGCCCGCCGACCGGCACGTCGCGGCCGGCCACCGGCTTGCCGTCGGGCATGCGCGCCTCGGCCAGACACCGTGGGTCCATCGCTATTGGGATCGGCAGCCGGCCGGCTGCGCTTGACCCGAGCTACTTCTGGCTGCGCGCCGCGCGCCGGCGGAAGCGCTCCACCCGGCCGCCGGTGTCGACCAGCTTCTGTTTGCCCGTGTAGAACGGGTGGCACTCGGAGCAGATCTCCACGTGGAGGTCCGACTTCGTCGAGCGCGTGTAGAACTCGTTGCCGCACGAGCAATGCACGTGCGCGAGAACGTATTCGGGGTGGATTCCGGTCTTCATCGGGAAGTTCCAGTTTAGCCGCCGTCTTCGAGCTCGACCTCGACCGCGATCGCCGCGCCCTCGCGCGAGACCGTGCGCACGGGGCCGAGCGATTCCAGTAGGGACATCATCGCCTCGTTCTCGACCAGCAGCATCGCCTCGAACTTCCTCACCCCGAGCTCTCGCGCCCGCTCGGCCAGCAGCCGGCTCAGTGCCTTCCCCAGCCCTCGACCCTGCCAAGGGTCGACGACGATCACCGCGGCTTCGGCGACCTCATCGTCGTCCGGGAGACGGACGAACCGGGCCACCCCGACCGCCTCGCCTCCGTCCTCGTCAACCGCCAGAAGCGCCTCGTGGTCGCGGTGGTCGATCTCAAGGAGATACCGCAGCTGGGACTCCGAGAAGCGCTCCACCGGGGTCATGAAGCGCTTGTAGAGCGACTCCGCGCTCGCGTGCTGGAGGCCACTCAGGAACCGGCCGCGATCATCGACGTGGAGCGGCGCTACGAGCACGGAGCTCCCGTCGCCCAGCTCGACCACGGAGGTTCTCGGCGCGCCGGATTCCATCCGGCGAAGGTAGCGGGAGTCAGGCCGGCCGGCTTGGAAGCAGCCCGGCGACCTCCTCGAACACGCGCCTCCCCCCGGAGGGCACGTGTTCGAGGACTTCGGTCGCGGTCTCCCTGGGCGATCTGCGAGCGGCATCAGCCAAGGCGCTCGTCCTCCGTGTCGGCCGTTGTCACCTCGACCGCTCCCACCGGACCGACGGGCTCGTCGAGGCAGAACACCTCGATCGCCAGATCCGGGCCCACGTGGGCCTGGCTCATGAACGCAACGACCTTGCGGTCGGTGAGGTGCTCGATCGTGGAGGTGAAGCGGTCGGCGACAGCATCCTGGAACGCCGCGCGCATCTCGCGCACGACGTCGCCCTTCCCGCGCGCGAAGAGGGTCTTCTCCACCGTGGTCAGTCCGTCGCGCAGCACGCAGATGACGAGGTCGTCCAGCACGTAGGTCTTGGCGCCGGTCGGGCCCTTGCCGAAGTGCTCGCTGTAGAGGCCGACGATCGCGCTCGAGATCCGGCGCAGGTTCTCGCCGGTCAGCTCCGGGCCGTCGTCGTTGGTTGCGGATGGGGCGTCGGTCATGCGGGTCGGTCTCGGATGAGTGCCGCTCGCGCGAAAATGCCAGCGGCTTGGCTTCATCAGAGCCCAACCCCAGCCTCTCTCGGAACCCGGGTCCGTACTCCGTCAAATTGGTTCAGCCCCAGCCGTCCCTGCGGAACTCGAGTTCCGCGGTGCAGCGGGTTCTGCCGTCATCATACGGCAACCCGACCGTAGGGCAACCCGGAGCAGCTCTATGCGCCGCCGACGGCTTCCTCGTCGGAAGCCTCGGTCTCATGCGAGCCGTTCGCGGCCACCGCGCCGTCGAGGAAGAACACCTCGATCGCGAGGTCCGGCCCCACGTGCGCCTGGCTCATGAACGCGACGACCCTTCTGCCAGTCAGCTCCTCGACGACTCCGGTGAACCGGTCGGAGACCGCGTCCTGGAACGCCGCGCGCATCTCCCGCACAGCGTCCCCGCGGCCCTGCTCGAAGAGGGTCTTCTCCACCGTGGTCAGTCCGTCGCGCATGACGCAGATGACCAGGTCGTCGAGCACGTAGGTCTTGGCGCCGGTCGGGCCCTTGCCGAAATGCTCGCGGTAGAGGCGAACCATCGAGTTCGAGATCCCGGCCAGAACCTGGCCCCGTGGTTGGAACTCTGCCTCTCTCTGTGTTTCGGGGCTGTTCATGTCTTCGCCTTGCATGGTCTGATCCGACCGCGGAACGCCTTCGGGCCGGCGCGCTGCGCCTCGATCTCCCGGAAACCCGCCCCAGGCTTGCTCTCAGAACCTGCGGGCCTGCTTCGTCGCTCTCGTGCTCCTCAGCGCCCCGTCCCCCATCCCGTCGCGCTTCAGCTCATCTCAGGCAGTTTTACCATCATTCGGGCGTTTCGTGCGAACCGTTGGTGCCCGTAGGCCCGTCAAGGAAGAAGACCTCGATGGTCAGCTCGGGATCCACGTTTGCCTGGCTCAGGAACGCAACCACGCGCCTGCCGGTGAGCTCCTCGACCATGCCCCGCAGCTGCTCCTCGACCGCGTCCTGGAACCTGACCCGCATTTCCCGGACGAACTCGCTCTGGCCCCGGTCGCGGAGCGTTCGCTCGACCGGCGTCAGACCGTCACGCAGGACGCAGAAGACCAGGTCGTCCATGACGTATGTCTTCGCGCCGGTCGGCCCTCGGCCGAAGCTTTCGCGGTGCAGGCCGACGATCGAGTTCGAGATCTGCTCCAGCAGCTCGCCCTTCCGCATTGGCCCGGGCGCTCTGGCCGGAGATTCTCCGGCTTCCATATGGATGGCATACCACACTCAGGGGCCGGTTCAAACCCCTAACGCCCCGGCGGTTCAGGTCTCCTGGTAGAGGGGGCCGTCGCCGCCCTCGGGCAGCGTCAGGCGCCCGCCCTTGGCGGTGATCGCGCCGCACTGAACGCAGTTCGAGGCGGTCACGTTTACATCGACCTCGGGCGAGTTCGACTCGAGCTGGTCCGCGGGGATCTCGTAGACCTGCGCCGGGCACATCGAGACCCAGGTCTGGGCGATCTCGCGCGGTACGTGCGACTGGATCCGGACGTGGTTCGGGGCGTCGTCGCGGGTCGCGTTGCCCGAGAGGAAAACGGATGAGAGCTTGTCGAAGACGTACTCGCCGTCGGGCTCGGGATAGCGGTCCTTGGCGTCGCCGATGAACATCTCGACCTCCGAGTCGGGCTCGGTCCGCTTGTGGCCCGGCGGCAGAGCTCCACCGGAGAGCAGCCAGGCGTTGGCGATCGCGCCGAAGGCGACGAACCCCTTGTCTCCGTGCTGGCGCACGTTCCGCGACTTGTAGAGGTCCTTCTCGATGTCCGACTTGCGGACGCGCTCCTCGTAGCCTTCGAAGTTCACGGAATACGGGTCCCTCCGCAGGCTCTCGACGATCGCCTCCGCCGCGTAGATACCGGCGTGCATCCCGTAATGGATCCCCTTCAGGTAGGGGATGTTGCACATGGAGACGTTGTCTCCGCACATGACCATGCCGGGCACCGCCAACCTGCGCGGCATGGACCAGTAGCCGCCGGAGGGAATCGTCTTCGCCCCCCAGCCGACCCGCTTGCCGCCATCGAGGAGATCACGCACGAATGGGTGCGTCTTCAACTGCTGGAGCAGGTCGTGGCACGAGAATGTCGCGTCCGTCGTGTCGAGGCCTGCAACCATCCCGATGCAGAGCTTGTCCTCGCCCATCGGATAGATGAACGATCCGCCGAACTCGTTGTACTTCGGCCCGGGCCGGAGGGGCCAGTTCATGGTGTGGATCACGCGATCGAGCGGCTTCGGAACCTCCCAGACCTCCTTGACGCCGATCTCCCAGCGCTTGGGATCCACTGCCAGGTCGTAGTGGCTGATCGCCGCGTCCGTCAGGTGGCCGATCGTTCCCTCGGCGAGCACCGTCGCCTTCGCGATCAGGTCGGACCCGGGCTCGAAGTTGGGACGCTCGTTGCCCTCGCGATCGCGGCCCTTGTCGCCCGAGCGGACCCCGCGGACGATCCGATCCTCGACCAGGAGCTTGTCGGCGGCGGTCTCCGTGAGGATGTAGGCGCCGGCCTCCTCCGCCCTGTCGGCCAGGAATCTCGAGAGCTTCGAGACCGAGGTCACGTAGTTCCCGTGGTTCCGAAAATTCGGCGGCGGCGGCTTCAACGGGATCGCCCGCTTCTTGGTCAGGAGATAGACCGCGTCCTTCTCGACCTTCTGGTAAACGGGCCAGTCCTCCGGGTCGAGGTCCGGGAACAGCTCCTGCATCGCCGACGGCCGCATGTTGGCGCCCGAGACGTTGTGGGCGCCGCAGGCCTTGCCCTTCTCGAGCACGGCCACGGGGATCTCGCCCAGCATCTCCGTGAGCTCGGGCTCGTCCTCGAGCAGCTGCATGAGCTTGTTCGCGCACGCGAGTCCGGCGGGCCCGCCGCCGACGATCACGATCCCGGCTTCGAGACGCTCGTCCTCGGGGTCGGTGGGCGGGCCGACGACGTCCTCCGGGTCGAACGGAGGCGGGAACTTTGCCGGCGCTACGGCCATGGGTTCGGGCTCAGCCGCCCTTCTTGGCCTGGATCGCCTCGGTCAGCTTGGGCATGATCTTGTTCAGGTCGCCGACGATCCCGAGGTCGCAGAACTCGAAGATCGGCGCATTCTGATCCTTGTTGATCGCGACGATGTTCTCGGAGTTCTGCATGCCGACCTTGTGCTGGATCGCGCCGGAGATGCCGGCCGCCAGGTACAGCTTCGGCGCGACCGTCTTGCCGGTCTGGCCGATCTGGGCGGCGTAGGGGTACCAGCCGGCGTCCACCACGGCGCGGGTCGCCGCGACGGCGCCGCCCATGGCCTCGGCGAGGCTCTCGGCGAGCTCGAAGCCCTCCTTGGCGCCCAGCCCACGGCCGCCGCCCACCAGGATCTCTGCGTCCTCGATGTTGACGTCGGCGCCGCGTTGCTCGCCGCGCGTGACCATCCGTGCCCTCGTCGACCACTCGGAGAGCTCGACGTCGACGTCCACGACCTCGGCGGTGCCGCCGGTCTCGTTCGTATCGAACGCGTTCAGGCGCCCGATGATGATCCCGGGCTCGGAGACGTAGCCGACGTCGACGATCGCCGAGTCCTGGAGGACCGGGCGCTCGGCGACCAGCTTGCCGTCCTGGGCCTTCACGGCGGTGACCTCCATGGTCACCCCCGCGTTCAGCCGCGCGGTCAGGCCGGCGCCGATCTCGAATCCCAGGAGACCGCCACCGAACAGGGCGTACGAGTAGCCCTCGTCGGCGATGACCTTGGCCATGACGTCGACGATCGGCTGTGCGAGGCCCTCCGGCGCTGACTTCGCGCGGTAGACCTTGGCCGCGCCGTAGGCGCCGAGACCGGCTGCAGCGTCGTCGGAAACGTCGCCGACCACCACCACGCCGGCGTCGCCGCCGATCTCGGAAGCCAACTTGGCGGCCTCGGAGATGGCGCCCAGCGAGTTCTTGTTGAAGTTGCCCTCGTCGTCGTGGAGGGCGTAAACCAGGATCCCCGCCATCTAGAAAACCTGCCTTACCAGGCGGGCAAACACGCTTTCGCGCCTTACGTCGCTCATCAGATCAGTTTCCTTTCATCCAACCAGGCGACGATCTTCTCGACCGTCTCGTTCGTGTCCTCGTCCTCGATGATCTCGCCGGCCTGCTTCTCGGGCGGCGGGTTGATCGCGAGCACCTGGGTCTTGGAGCCGCCCTCACCGACCTCACCGGCGTCGATGCCGACGTCGCCCGTGGCCTTGGCCTCGAGCGGCTTCTTCTTAGCGCCCATGATCGCCTTCAGCGACGGATAGCGCGGCTCGTTGATCGCGTCCCCCACCGAGATCACGGCGGGCAGGTCGACCTCGACCGTGTCGTAGCCGTACTCGGCCTGGCGCTCGCAGGTGAGCTTGCCGTCGGCCACGTCGATCTTGATCACCTGCGTCAGCGACGGCATCTTCAGGTGGTCGGCAACGACGGCGCCGATCGTGTAGCACTCGCCGTCGTCCGACTGCTGGCCCAGCAGGACCAGGTCGGGCTGCTCGGAGGAGAGCAGCTTCGCCAGCGCATAGCCCGTGGCGTTCACGTCCGAGCCCTCGAGCGCGGTATCGCTCAGGTGCAGCGAGCGATCGGCGCCGAGCGCGACGGCCTTGTGGAGCGCGCGAACCGCGCTGTCCGGGCCCATCGTGACGGCGACGATCTCATCGACATCGGCCACTCCGCCTTCGCGGATCTGCATGGCGGCTTCGATGCCGTGCGTATCGAACGGGTTGAGGTTCTTCTCGCCGGAGCGGTCCAGACGCTTGGTGTTCTCATCGATCCGCTTTTGGACCGCCGCGTCCGGAACCTCCTTGACAAGACAACAGATCTTCAAGTCGGAGCCTCCTTGGGAATGGCGCGCCCCGGGTGAGAGGGTGAGGCGCGGCGCGCATCTTAGCGGTTGGATACCCGGTTGACTGACCAGTCAATCTACCGCCGGGTAGGAACGCCTGTTCGGGTCTGGGCGGTCAGGCCGGCGAGCGCTCGGCCGCCGCCCCGCGGATGAACTCCACGATCGCGTCCGTTGGCGCGCCGGGGGTGAACACCTCGGCCACGCCGAGCTTCTTCAGCTCGGGCACGTCGTCGGCGGGGATCGTTCCCCCCACCGTCACGATCACGTCCTCGACCCCCTGCTCGGCGAGCAGGGCGACGACCTTCGGCACCAGCGTCATGTGCGCGCCCGAGAGGATCGAGAGGCCAACCGCGTCGGCGTCCTCCTGGATCACGGTCGCGACGATCTGCTCGGGAGTCTGGTGCAGGCCCGTGTAGATCACCTCCATGCCGGCGTCGCGCAGGGCGCGGGCGATGATCTTGGCGCCGCGGTCATGGCCGTCGAGGCCGGGTTTGGCGACGACGACGCGGATCGTGCGGGTGGCGGTTTCCTCGCTCATCAAGCCGTCAGCGTAGTCCGTCTCAGAACTGCGGGTGCTCCGTATAGGTCCCGAAGACCTCCTGCATCGCCGCGACCATCTCGCCCTCGCTCACCCGGGCTCGAGCGCAGGCGATCAGCTTGGGCATGAGGTTCTCGTCGCCGCCGGCTGCGGCCTTCAGCTCCTCGAGCGTGGTGGTGGCTGCGGCCTCGTCGCGCGCGGCCCGCGTCCGCTCCAAGCGCTCGCGCTGGCGAATCTCGGCCGAGGGGTCGGGCCGGTGGAGCGGCGGGTCGGCCTCGCCCTCGAGGACGTAGTCGTTCACGCCGACCACGATCCGCTGCTTGGCGTCGACCTCGGTCTGGTAGGCGAAGGCGGCATCGGCGATCTCGCGCTGTGGGAAGCCCTGCTCGATCGCGGCGACCATGCCGCCGAGCTCGTCGATCCGGGTGAAGTACTCGCACGCCTTGGCCTCGATCTCGTCGGTCAGCGCCTCGACGAAATAAGAGCCGCCGAGCGGGTCGACGGTGTTCGCGGCGCCGGTCTCGTGTGCGATCACCTGCTGGGTCCTGAGCGCGACCCGCACCGCCGCCTCGGTCGGCAGCGCCAGCGCCTCGTCGAAGGAGTTGGTGTGGAGCGACTGGGTGCCGCCGAGGACCCCGGCGAGCGCCTCAATCGCGGTCCGCACGATGTTGTTCAGGGGCTGCTGCGCGGTGAGCGAGACGCCCGCGGTCTGGGTGTGGAAGCGCATCAGGAGCGAGCGCTCGTCGGTGGCGCCGTAGGTGTCGCGCATCTCGCGGGCCCAGATCCGCCGCGCGGCGCGGTACTTGGCGATCTCCTCGAAGAAGTCGATGTGGGCGTTGAAGAAGAACGAGAGGCGGGGTGCGAAGGCGTCGACCGAGAGGCCGCGCTCGAGCGCCCGCTCCACGTAGGTGAAGCCGTCCTTGAGCGTGAACGCGAGCTCCTGGGCGGCGGTCGAGCCGGCCTCGCGGATGTGGTAGCCCGAGATCGAGATCGGGTGCCAGCGCGGCATCTCGGCCGTGCACCACTCGACCATGTCGGTGACGAGCCGCATCGCCGGCTCGATCGGGAAGCACCACTCCTTCTGGGCGATGTACTCCTTGAGGATGTCGGTCTGGATCGTGCCGCCGAGCTTGGCGGGAGCGATCCCGTTCTCCTCGGCGGCGACGACGTAGAAGGCGAGCACGATCGCCGCCGGGGCATTGATCGTCATCGAGACCGTGACCTCGTCGAGCGGGATCCGGTCGAACAGGGTCTCCATGTCATCGACCGTGTCGAGCGCGACCCCCTCGACCCCGACCTCGCCGAGCGAGCGGCCGTGGTCTGAGTCGAGCCCCATCAGGGTCGGCATGTCGAACGCGGTCGAGAGCCCGGTCTGCCCGTGGTCCAGGAGGTAGCGGAAGCGCTCGTTGGTCTCCTCGACCGTGCCGAAACCGGCGAACTGGCGCATCGTCCAGAGCCGGCCGCGGTACATCGAGGGGTACGGGCCGCGGGTGTAGGGGTAGGAGCCGGGCAGGCCGAGGTCGCGCTCTGAGTCCCATTCGGCGAGGTCGTCCTCGGTGTAGAGGGGGCGGACGGGGTGGCCCGAGATCGTCTCGAAGAGGGCTTCCCGCTCTGGGGTCTTGTCGTAGATCTCGTCGAGCCACTGGTGGGCGCGGCGGCGGGCTTCCGGCTCAATCGCCATGCCTGAAGGCTAGTACGCCTCGTCGGTAGGTTTCGGCGTATGGCGGTTTCCTGGTCGGACGATGTCGACGAGCTCCTGGCCTCCGACCTCGCTGCGGGATTCGCGTACCTGACGCCGGCGAAGGGCGTTGTGATCACGCCGATGGCGCCGCTCGGGCTGCGGGATCGCGATGCGGGAACCGTCACCCTCTCGACATCGTTCGGGCTGTGGAAGAAGCTCGAGCGGATTCGGCGGAACCCGGGCGTCGCGGTGGCTTATCACGCGCGCGAGCACGGGCTCACGGACCGGCCCGGCTTCGTCCTCGTCCAGGGCCGGGCGTCATTCCCGGCCGCGCCTGACCGAGCCTGGCTCGAGTCGATCACGCCTGAGTGGGAGCGGTTTCTCGGGCCCCGCAGCGGCGGGATCGCCGGCCGCATGCTCGACGTCTACTACTGGCAGCGGGTGCCGATCACGATCGAGGTCGAGCGCGTGGTCGCGTACCCGGACGACCGCGCCGAGGAGGAGCCGGAGGTGTTCGGCACGCCGCTCGGGGGGCCACCCCCGCCGCAGAAGGCTCCCAAGGGCGGGACGGGCCCGCGAATCGACACCGGCAAGGCGGCTGCCGGGGCGAAACGCCTGCGGCACACGCTGCTCGGCTGGCGCGGCGCGGACGACATGCCGGAGGTGGTTCCGGCGACGGTGCTCGACCCGACGTCGGAGGGCATCGGCCTGCGCGTCTCGCCGGGTGCGGTCCCACCGAGCGGCCGGCGTGCCGGTCTCACCTCGCACGCGTTCGAGCCCCGAATGGTCGGCCAGGAGCAGCGCGTCCACACGGGCTGGCTCTCGAGCGACGGGGCGGGACAGGTCAGCTACGCCCCGCACACGGAGGCGGGCTACCGATTGCCCGCGTCGAAGGTGATGTTCACACTCGGATCCGCGTCGCTGGCCTTCAGGATGCGCGGAGCGCGGGCGGCGGGGCTGGTCCCGTAGTTCAGCGCCGGCGGCTGCGCCCACGCCGCGCCGGCGCCTGACCGCGGCGGCGGGCCAGCAGGGCCGAGCCGCCGCCGACCGCCGCTGCGGTCAGGGTCGCGCCCGCGATCGCGAGGCGGCGGCCGAGCTTTTCGAAGTGCATGACGCGCCAGCCCTCGGCGCGGGCGACCTCGTGCAGCGCGCCGTCCGGGTTCACGACGACGGCGTTCCCGACCGCGCGCAGCATCGGCAGGTCCGAGGCCGAGTCGGAGTAAGCCCACGACTCGCCCAGGTCGATGTCGTGCGACTCGGCAAAGCCGGCGATTCCCTCCAGCTTGCCCTCGCCGGTACATGAACGGGCCGTCGAGCCTGCCGGTGAAGAGCCCGTCACCGTCCAGCTCGTAGCGCGTGCCGATGCCGCCCTCCATGCCGAGCACCCTGCGCGACCATCTCGACCAGGTCGTTGCCGGCGGCGCTGACGATGAACGTCGGGCGGCCCGCGTCCTGGTGCGAATGGACCTCGGCCAGCATCTCCGGATAGATCCGTGGCAGGACCCCGGCAAGCACCTGCGGTCCGAGC
Organism: uncultured bacterium; assembly: GCA_963734015.1. Taxonomy (GTDB): domain Bacteria; phylum Actinomycetota; class Thermoleophilia; order Solirubrobacterales; family 70-9; genus JALZKA01. The sequence goes on from CAVTFG010000002.1 coordinate 65,769, forward strand.
CGCTGGAGGTCGCGGCCGCTCGTCCCCTTGAGGACGTCGCTGATCTGGTCCATCGCGGCCTTCGTCTTCTCGTCGGTAGAACCCCTGAGGCGGAAGACCAGGCCGTCGCGCGCCCAGCGCAGCATCTGCGCACGCGAGATCAGTTTCGCGTCATACGACGCCCGGACCCACGCCATGCCGGACGAGCCGGCCATGAGCGTTCTGTCCAGATCGAAGAACGCCGCGGCGTGCGGCATGAGGTCAGCCCGCTACTTCGAGCACGATCGCGTCGCCCTGGCCGCCGCCGGAGCAGATCGCGGCAACGCCGAGGCCGCCGCCACGCCGCCGCAGCTCGTGGACGAGCGCGCCGACGATCCGCGCACCCGAGGCGCCGATCGGGTGCCCGAGGGCGATCGCGCCGCCGTTGACGTTCACCTTGTCCTCCTCGACGCCGAGCATGCGCAGGGAGTTCAGGGCGACCGAGGCGAACGCCTCGTTGATCTCCCACAGATCGACGTCGCCGGGCTCCTTGTCGATCTTGCCCAGGGCCTGGTGAGCCGCCTTCGCCGGCGTCCTTGCGAGGTACGGGAAATCGTCGGCGATCGCGCCGTAGGCGAGCACCGTGGCGAGGACCTCGCGGCCGTTCGACTGGGCCCACTCGTCGGAGGCCACCACCGCCGCCGCGGCGCCGTCGTTCACCCCGGGCGCGTTGCCGGCCGTGTGCGTCGCGTCCGGGCCGCCGACCGCCTTGAGCTTGGCGAGCGACTCCTGAGTCGAATCGGGGCGGATCGCCTCGTCGGCCGCGATCTCCTGCTCCTCCTTCTTGACCCTGACAGTCACCGGGACGATCTCCTCGGCCATGTTGCCCTCGTCGGTGGCCTTTGCGGCGAGCTGGTGCGAGCGGGCTGCCCAGCGATCCATGTCGGGCCGGGTGATCTCGAGCTCGTTCGACACCTCGGACGCCTCGTTGATCATCTGCTTGTTCGTGAAGGGGTTGGTGAGCCCGTCGTGGGTCATCGCGTCGACCGCGTTGACGTCGCCCATGCGGAACCCGAACCGGGCGCCGGGCAGGAGGTACGGAGCGTTCGACATCGACTCCATCCCGCCGGCCACTCCGACGTCGAGCTCACCCGCACGGACCGCAAGGTCGGCCACGCCGATCGCGCGCATGCCCGATGCGCAGACCTTGTTGATCGTCTCGGAGGGGACCTCCTTGGGGATGCCGGCCTTGATCTGCGCCTGGCGCGACGGGATCTGCCCCTGGCCGGCCTGCAGGACCTGTCCGTAGATCACCTGCTGGACCTGCTCCGGCTCAACGCTAGAGCGCTCGAGCGCGGCGGAGATCGCCTCCCCGCCCAGCTCAGTCGCCTGCTTCGAGGCGAGGCCCCCGCCCATCTTGCCGAAGGGGGTGCGGGCGGTTCCGAGGATCACTGTGCTGGACATGTCAAAGCCTTTCGCGAGCTGACCGGGGAGGGCGAATCGTAGGGAAAGCGGGCCGGCGTGCCGCAGATCAGCCGGCTCAACAACGCCGGGGCTCGGCTTCGTTCCTGCGGAACTCCGCCTCACTAGACTCGCCGCCCGTGCAGGTCGAGACCACCTCAACGCCGCTCGCCGAGCTGGAAGCCGACCTTCACGTCACCACCCTCGCCGCCGACGCCGGCCTTCCCGAGGACCTGGCATCCGTTCCCGGCGCAGGTGACGCCCGCGGCGGCTACCGCAAGCTCGCCGTGCTCCATCCCGGCACTCCGGAACGGGTGCTGGCGCTCGGCCTCGGGGACCCGGGCGAGCTCGACGCCGAGAAGCTCAGGGTCCTCGGCGCGGTCATCGCCAAGGAGGCGCGGCGGCTCGAGGCCTCGAGCATCGCCTGGGCCATCGGCGAGCTCGGCCCGCTGGCCCCGGCCGACGCGGCGGCCGCGATCGCGGAGGGCGTGATCATGGGCGCCTACCGGTTCGACCGCTACCTGACCCCCGACGAGGACGACCCGCCGGGCCCCGGGCTGGAGAGCCTGGCCCTCGCGGTCGCCGGCGATGCCGAGGGGCTCGCTGCGCCCGTTCGCGCCGCTCGGGTCCGAGCCGAGGCCGCCAATCGCGTCCGCGAGCTCCAGAACCTGCCGGCGAACGTCGTGACCCCGAGCTTCCTGGCCGACCGTGCCGGGGAGATCGCCGTCGAGTTCGATGCGGTGACCGCCGAGGTGCTGGGCCGGGAGGAGATCGTCGACAAGGGCCTCGGCGGTCTCGCCGCCGTGGCCGCGGGCAGCGAGCAGGAGCCGAAGCTCATCTGCCTCCGCTACGCCGGGCGCGGCTCGGGGGAGGTCCTTGGCCTCGTCGGCAAGGCCGTGACCTTCGACAGCGGCGGGATCTCGATCAAGCCCTCGAAGGGCATGCACGAGATGAAGATGGACATGTCGGGCGGAGCCGCGGTCCTGGAGACGGTCGCGGCGATCGCCGAGCTCGGACTGGGGCTTGATGTCGTGGCGGTCATCCCCTCAACGGAGAACATGCCCTCGGGCACCGCCACCCGCCCCGGCGACATCATCACCCACCTGAACGGCAAGACCGTCGAGGTCAACAACACCGACGCCGAGGGGCGCCTCATCCTGGCCGACGCCCTCACGTGGTGCGTGCGCGAGATGGGCGCCGACCGGGTCGTCGACATCGCCACGCTCACCGGCGCGGTCCTCTACGCGCTCGGCTCCACCTACGCGGCGCTGGTCTCGAACGACGACGCCCTCGCCGCCGCGGTCGCCGACTGCTCGGAGCGGACCGGCGAGCTCGCGTGGCGCCTGCCCCTCCACCCGGAGTACAAGGAACTGACGACGGGCACCGTCGCGGATCTGGCGAACACCGGCAAGAAGCAGGAGGCCGGAGCGATCTACGCGGCGTCCTTCCTCGAGGAGTTCGTGGACGACCGCCCGTGGGCCCATCTCGACATCGCCGGCACCGCCTGGGACACCGGTCGCGAGTACGTGGGCAAGGGGCCCACGGGCTTCGGCGCACGCCTCCTCATCACCCTGGCCCAGGACTCAGCCGCCTAGGCTTCGCCAGGATCGAGCGCGCCGCCGGGGCGTCGACCCCGTGGAACCGCGGCGACGCCTCGAGCGCGGTTTCCAGCAGCCGCCGGGCACGCCCTTCGGCGCCGGCCCGCTTCGCCACAACGCCGGCACGGAACAGCATCTCCGGGTCGCGCCAGCCGGTGGCCAGCGCTCCGTCGCGACATCCGCAGGCTCGCGCGCTCTCGTCCGGCGGTCGAGAGCGCCCAGGCATAGGCCTCGGCCGACGTCACACTTGGCGCCCGGCGCCAGGTGGAACGCCCAAGCCTGACCGCCTTGCGCTCATCGCCGATGTCGGCCGCGAACAGCACCGCGCCCGCGTCCGCCTCGAGGCCGGAGCCGAGCTCGGCCGCGAACCGCCGCTCGGCGATCTCGTAGTGCCTCCGAGCCGCGCGGGTGCGTCCGGTCGCCTCCTCGATCGCGGCGAGCGAGGCCGCCACGTCGGCTCCCCCGGCGCGCGTCAGCGCGCGGTACTCGCGAATCGAATGGCGGTACTCGCCCTGCGCGGCGAGCAGGTGCGCCCTGCCCTCCTCGGCCGGGCCGAAGCCCGGCTGGGCGGCGAGGGCGGTCCGGAACTCGCGCTCGGCCAGCTCGTACCGGCCCAGGTCGAGCGCCAGCTCGCCCAGCAGCGCAGAGGTGAACGCGATCGCGGGTGGGTTCGCCGCCGCCGCTCCGCGTGCCAGCCGCATCGCGCGGAGCGCGCCGCGCACGTCGCCGTGCAGCTCGCGCAAGTAGGAGATGCGAGCGTACGAGGCAACGCCGGGCTTCAGGCTTACCAGCCGGTCGAGCGCCTCGGTCGCGGTTCCGTACCGGCCCAGCTCGACGTTGGCATCGACCAGGACCGGGAGCGCGTCCACCGACCGCGGTGCGAGCGCCCGCGCCTCCTGCGCGAGCCGCAGGCCCTCGGCGAAGTCGTGCCTGCCCATCGCCACCGTGGCGAGGCCGACCGCAGCGTCGAGATCGTTGGGGTCGATCGCCTGGGCGCGCTCGTAGGCGGCCTGGGCCTTGTCGTAGAGCCCGAGCGAGCCGCCCTGGGTGACCCGGTCGAGCAGCTCGGCGCCGCGGGCGTTGTGAACGGCGGGGCTCTGCGGCTCCGGCGCCGCCGAGCCCGAGTCGGATTGCTTCAGCAGGACGATCAGAGCGACGAACACGGCGAGCGGGGCAGCGAGCCCGATCAGCCATCTGCGTGCGTGAATCATTTGGGACCTCCAAGTGGTTCAGGGGACATCGGAGGGGGAGCGCGACGCGTGGTCGCGCTCCCCTCTCCGCTGCGGCACTCAGCCTCCGGGCGGAACCGGGGCGTGAGGCGGCTCGATTCGCTGCGACGGGTTCGAGTCGAAGCCCGAATCCGGCGGGGCGAGGTACGGGAACTGGTCCAGGAACGGCTTGTCGTTCTGGTCGACGCCGTCTCCCAGCGCTACCGGGTTGTCCACGAGAATCCCCGCGACGACCTGGAGCTCGATGTCCACGACATCGTCCTCCAACCGGCGACCGTTCGGGAACCCGGCGGGATCGCCGCCGATCACACCGAAGCGGTCCGGCGTCATCGCCGGGTCCACACCCAGGTTCAGCTTCAGGGTGTCCACCGGCGTGCCGGCGAAGCGCCCCTTGTGCTGGTTCAGGTCGGGCAGGCCCTGGAGCAGCGCCTGGACGATGTCCGTGCGGTCCTCCTCGGGCGCGTTCACGCCGAACAGCGCGTTCAGCACGGCAGCCAGCTCAGGCTGCGTGACGAACTTGCCGTAGAGCTCGGCGTCCTGATCGGGAGTGGTCCGGTTGAACCGGTCCTTCTGCCCGAGCGGGATCACGACCTCGTTGACGAGCGGGTTGCCGAGTCGCGAGACCTGGACCCACTTGTTCTTCCGCCCGCCGACCCGGCTGGGCGAATCCGCGTCGAAGTTCACGTTCTGAACCTCGAGCCTGCGGCGTTCGGTCGTGGACCACACGCCGACCACGGCGTTGAACGAGTCCTGGTCCTCGACCATCTTTCCGTCCCGGGTCACGAGCCGCTCGGGGATCTGGAGGACGGTCGTCGAGATGTTGTATCCCGAGAAGTCGTCCTTCCCCTGGCCCTCGTTTCCGGTGCCCTGACGCACGTTGATCGCGTCGAAGGTGGCCCCGAGGTCCACGTAGAACGGATCCTCGCGCTGGCCGACGAACAGCTTGGTGCCGTCGTTCAGCGTCTGGGTGCCGCTGCCCACGAAGTCGCCCAGGTAGTTTGGGAACGTCTTCGGGCCGATGTTCGGCGGCACGACCGGCAGGTTGTTGGCGACCTTCTTGGCCGACTTGAGCTTCCCGTGCCGGTACTCCTCGCGGACCAGGTCATACGTCTGGACCACGTTGAGCGCGTCGTACGACGTCGTGTTCGGACCCGCGTACAGGAACGAGTTGCGGTTGCGAACGTCGGTCTCGAACGTGAACCGGTACTTGATGTCGGCGACGCCGTCACCGTTGTTGTCCAGGTTCACGTAGTAACGCGCCCGGTCGTCGAACCGGAAGAAGTTCGGCCCGTTGGCCGGAACCTGACCCGGGATCCAGTTGGATGCGATCGTGATCGCGTCCTCGGCCCCCGGCGCGGTAAACGCGTACACGTCGGTGTTGTCGGCCGCGGGGTCGAGCATGATCCTCGGCGCCTCACGGTGGCTGGAGCTGATCGCAAGCGGAACCGCGAGCGCACAGGCTGCGGCTGCCGCGACGAGAAGCGAGACTCCACGCTTGGAGCTCAATCTCTTCCTCATGAGCAGGCCCTCCTTGGCTGCTGGTGCGGCGCGAGGCTTGCTCGGCCATCCCGGCCGTCCTCGCGCCCCCTTGTTCGCAGCTACCTACGCCCGCGTCGGGCGCTTGGATCAGCCGGGCCTAGGTGAGGACGTCGATCCAGGCCGCGTCGCGGCGCCGACCGCCGGTACGGGCCGGGCGTGGAGCGCGGCGGTGGGGGCCGTCCGGCGCCGGCACGGACATCATCTCGAGCATCCGGCGCGCCATTCCGAGGTCCCCGCCCAGGCGCACGCGGCCAGACGCCACGCGCAGCAGCGCAGCGCGCCCGCGCGAATCCCGGAAATCAGGGATGCCGAAGCGGACCATCGGCGTGACCGTCAGCTGGACGACGTGCGGCAGGCTGCCGGTCACGACCAGATCGGGGTTGCGGAGGTCACCGTCCTCGACGCGAATCACGCGGCGGCCGAAGCTGATCCGCACGGGAGCGATCTCGTCGCGGAACCGGATCACCACCTTCCCCTGAAGCTGCCCGGCGAGCTCAGGGCGGCGGTGCACGCCTCGGTCGAGCAGCGCGAACATGCTCGGGGCGATGCCGTTGGCGGCGGTCTGCCCGAGTTTCACCTCGGGCGTTCGCGGGGCGACGGCCATCACAGGCCATCGTACGGCCGCGGGTTCGCTACGCCGACATCACCATGCAGGTCGTGGTCGCATGGGCCAGCAGCTTGCCGGTCTCGAAGTCCGTCAGCCGCGCCTCGGCAGTCGCATGCCGCCGGCCACGATGGACCACCTCGGCCTCGGCCCGGACGCGCGCGTTGTCGCGCGAGATCGCGCGGACGAACTTGGTCTCGAGCGTCAGCGTCGTGTACGCCTCGCCCGCTTCAAGCGTCGTGTGCACAGCGCAACCCAGCGCCGAGTCGAGCACCGTCGCCGCGTAGCCGCCGTGGACGACGCCGATCGGGTTGTAGTGCTCCTCCCCCGGCTCGCCCTCGAAGATCGCCCGCCCGTGCTCGACCGACACCATGCTCATGTTGAGCGTGACCGCGATCGGTGGCGGCGGGATCTCGCCGGCGGCGATCCTCTGCACGTACTCGAGCCCGGAGAGGCCGGCGCCCGCCGCCAGGGACTCCAGCGGGTCCTGCCAGGTGAGCAACCGGGTCCGCGTCGACTCCGGCCGGCGCTGAGCGAACGCAAGCGCCGAATCCCCCGCGTCGCCGTTGCGGGTCTCGGTCACGGGCGTCGCCTGGCGCGCCGCGCCGGGGCCGGGTAGTTGAGGTCGGCGAGGATGTCCTCCTGGCTCACCTCGATGCTGCGGAGGTCCAGCCGCGCCAGAGGGTGGATCGCGCGCCGCCGCTTTCGTGTCCCGTGAGCCTTCATCGCCGTGCCTCCTTCGGTAGTTTGATGAAACCGACTTATAGCGACCTGAGTTGCGTAATGCAACTGAGTGTGCGAACATCACACTGAGGGAAGGGATTTCTGTGAGCGACGCGAGGCGCGAAAGCATGTTTGCCCGAGTGGCAACGACAGTGGTCTGATGCTGGGACGGGAATACGGACAGAACTGCTCGGCGGCGCGAACGCTGGAGTTGATCGGCGAGCGCTGGACCATGCTGGTGATCCGCGACGTCTTCTCCGGCCGGCGCCGGTTCGACCAGATCCAGGACAGCCTCGGCGTCGCCCGCAACGTCCTCTCCGCCAGGCTCCAGCTGCTGATCGACGAGGGGATCCTCGAGAAGCGGGCCTACCAGGAGAAGCCCGAGCGCCACGAGTACTTCCTCACCGAGAAGGGCCTCGACCTCTGGCCCATCCTCGTCGCCCTGATCGGCTTCGGCGACAAGCACCTCTCGGCGTCCGAGGGCGGCCCGCCGGTGGTGATCCGCCACAAGGGCTGCGACGGGGTCGTCAACGACCGGCGGATCTGCGAGCGCTGCGGCGCCGAGCTTGGGGTGCGTGACGCGTACGGCGTGCCGGGGCCAGGGTCAGAGCGCGACCTCGGTAAAGCCGCCTAAGCGGCTTGCCAATTGGACGTGTCGTAGCCTCCGGCCGCATGGACTTCGGGCTGACCGACGAGCACCGCCTGCTCCGCGACACCGTCCGCGACTTCGCGCGGCAGGAGGTCGCGCCCGTTGCCGAGGAGCTCGACCGAACGAAGGCGTTCCCCTACGAAATCGTCGCGAAGCTCGGCGAGCTCGGGCTGATGGGTATCCCGTTCCCGGAGGACTACGGCGGCGGCGGCGCCGACACGCTCTCGTACGCGCTCGCGGTCGAGGAGCTGGCGCGGGTCGACTCGTCGGTCTGCATCACGATGGCCGCCCACACCTCCCTGGGCACGATGCCGATTCACCTCTGGGGAACCGACGAGCAGAAGGACGACTGGCTGCCCGACCTCTGCGCCGGGCGCAGACTCGCCGCCTTCGGGCTGACCGAGCCGGAGGCGGGCTCCGACGCGGGGGCCACCCGCACCCGCGCGGCGCTGGACGACGGCGAGTGGGTGATCGACGGCGCGAAGCAGTTCATCACGAACGCCGGCACGGAAATCTCGGGCTGCGTGACGATCACCGCCGTGACGGGCGACCAGGACGGCCCGAGGGAGATCTCGAACCTGATCGTGCCGAACGGCACCCCCGGCTACGAGCCCGGCGAGCCCTACCGCAAGATGGGCTGGAACGCGTCGGACACCCGCCCGCTCACGTTCGAGGGCTGCCGGGTGCCGGAGGGCAACCTGCTCGGCCGCCGCGGCGAGGGCTTCAAGCAATTCCTGCACATCCTCGACGGTGGTCGGATCGGCGTCTCGGCGATGGCCGTCGGGCTCGCCCAGGGCGCGCTCGACGAAGCGATCTCGTACGCCAAGGAGCGCCAGGCGTTCGGCAAGCCGATCGGGAAGTTCCAGGCGATCCAGGCCAAGATCGCCGACATCTCGGCGCAGCTCGAGGCCGCTCGGCTGCTCGTCCATCGCGCGGCGCTGGAGAAGGACGCGGGCCAGTCGTTCACGCTCACCGCCGCGCAGGCGAAGCTCATCACCGGCCGGCTCGCCGTGCGCGCGTGCGAGGAAGCCGTCCAGATCCACGGCGGCTATGGCTACATCGAGGAGTACCCGGTCTGCCGCTTCTACCGCGACGCCAAGATCCTCACCATCGGCGAGGGCACCGACGAGGTGCAGCAGATGGTGATCGCGGGGCAGCTGGGGCTCTAGCGGCCGCTAGGCCGGCCGCGCGGTGATCGCGCCGGGCTCGCGCTCCGCCAGCTGGGCACCGCGGCCCGCCTCGCCGGTGCCCACGCCGTAGTGCTCGAGCAACGCCTGCTCGCCGTCACGGTCGAGCGGCTTGCCGGGATCCTGGCGGGGGCCCTTGCGGATCTGGTCGCGCCCGTAGGGGACCCAGACGTGCCCGGCAGCCGCGACCGCGTCGCGCGCGGGGATCAGGCAGTGGTGCCCGAACCGGCCCATGCGGGCGAGGAGCCACTCGGGACTGCCGGTGTCCGGGTCCACGTACGCGCCCACGACCTTGCCGATCGTGGAGCCATTCATGTCGTCGAGCCGGAAACCCTTCCAGCCCTGCACCTCGTCGGCGCTGAGCGATCCCCCGGCCGGGGATGCGCCGGTCGTGGCGTTCGCGTCGTCTTGGTCAGTCATCCAGCGATGTTTTTGGTGAGCGACGCAAGTCGCGAATCAAGATTGGCCTCCCTGGTAAGGGTTGTGTTCCAGGAGCTTGCGCGCGGCCGTGGCGGGGTCCGTCTCGCGGCGTACCACGCTGTCGAGCAAGGCAGTCCACTCGGGATCCTTATCAGCGCGGTCCTCGAGCTCGCGCCGCATCCGCGCCGCCGCGATGCCCAGCACCTCCGCCCGGAGATTGCGGGCGCGGCGCTCGTTCAGAGTCCCCTCCTCCTCGATGTGGGCGCGGTGCTCGCCGACCGTCTCGACCAGCTCGGGGACGCCGTTGCCGCTGGAGGCCTCGGTCCGCACCACGGGGACGCGCCACGACCGCTGCGGACCGAGCGCCAGCACGGCGCGCACCTCGCGGACCATCGTGTCCGCCAGCGGGTGATCCGCCTTGTTGACGACGATCACGTCCGGGATCTCCATGACGCCGGCCTTGAGCGCCTGGATGGAGTCGCCGGAGCCCGGCATCAGCGCCAGCACGATCGTGTCGGCGTGGTCAACGACGTCGATCTCGCCCTGGCCGACCCCCACGGTCTCCAGCAGGACGTCGTCCTTGCCGGCGGCGTCCATCAGGAGCGCTGCCTGGAGCGCCGCCTCGGCGAGGCCGCCGAGCGCGCCGCGGGACGCCATCGAGCGGATGAACACGCCCGGATCCAGGAAGTGGTCCGAAAGCCGGATCCGGTCGCCGAGGACCGCGCCGCGCGTGAACGGGCTCGAGGGATCGACCGAGAGCACGCCCACCTCGCGGTCGGCCTTCCGGAGCTCCACAGTCATCGCGCTGATCAGCGTGCTCTTGCCGACGCCCGGCGGGCCGGTGATGCCGACGACCCTGGCGCCCCCGGTGTTCGGGAAGAGCTCGGCGACCAGCAGGTCGCCCTCGGGATCCCGGTTCTCCACCAGGCTGATCCCCCGCGCCAGCGCACGCCGGTCGCCGGCGAGCAGCCGCTCGCCGAGCGTGCCGGCGGGCTTGGAGGGGGCGTCGGGCATCGGCGGCGCAGCGTAGCGCGCACTACGCTCCCGCCCGTGCTTCGGACGCTCGCCTTCGCACGCCGCAACGGCATGCTCAACCTGCGCTACGCCCGGCTCCTGTGGCGGTATCTCTGGCGGCGCTTCCTCACCCGGGCCGGCTGGCGGTGGGAAACCGACGGGCCGGTGTTCTTCGGGCGGGACCTGCAGCTTCAGATCGGCAAGCGCGGCACGATCCGGTTCGGCCGCTTCGCCTGGATCGGCGATGGCACCAAGATCCGCTGCCACGAGGGCGTCGTCGAGGTCGGCGCGAAGACGGTGATGGGCCAGGACTGCACGATCTCGGCCTATCAGCACGTCCGGATCGGCGAGCAGTGCGTCGTCGCTGACCGCGCGATGTTCATCGACTTCGACCACGGCATCGTGGAGGTCGACCGGCCGATCCGCCTGCAGGGCATCTATAAGCGCGACGTCGTCGTGGGCGCCAACGTCTGGGTCGGCTACGGCGCCTGCTTCCTGCGTGGGGTCACGGTCGGCGACAACTCGGTGATCGGAACGAACGCGGTCGTCGCGCGCGACGTTCCGGCAAACGCGGTCGTCGGCGGAGTCCCGGCCCGTGTGATCCGGATGCGCGAGGCGCCTCGGGAGCTCGTCTGGCCCAACCCGGTGGAGCCCGATCCCGACAACGAGCGCACGCTGAGGCCGCCCTCTTGACGAAGCTGCTCACGTTCCTGTCCGGCGCGGCCGTGGTCGGCGGATTCCTGCTCGCGCTGTCGGGCGCCGGGCTGCTCCCCGGAATCGCCCTGATCGTGCTCGGCTTCTGCGTCGGCGCGGCGCTCGGCGCGCTCGCGATCGCCCGCAGCCTTCACGACGCGATCCGCGAGTGGCTCGCGTTGATCACCAGCGGTCCGGAGTCGGTGCGCGTGGTCGCGGTCGAGCCTCCACAGGGATTCCTGTTCAACCGCGACGCCTCGATCACGCTGGAGGTCCGCGGCGGGGACGGCACCGCGAAACAGCTCCAGAAGGGCCTCCCGGTGCCGCCGCTCCAGGCGTTCCTCTGGCGCGCCCTCGGCTGGGTGCCAACCCCGTTGCGCAAGCTCACCCAGCGCCGCGAGCTCAGTCTGCCGCTCTACCGCAAGCGGGCGAAGTCGCCGTAGAGCTCGGCGGTCGAGGCCGCGACGTCGGCCCAATCGAACCCCCGGATGTGCTCGAGGCCCTCGGCGACCAGCCGGTCGCCGAGCTGCTCGTCGCGCAACACGCGGATCGCGACGTGTGCCAGCGCGTCGGGGTCGCGCGGCCGGAAGCGCAGGCCGGCGCCGTTCTCCGGCACCACCTCGCGCAGGCCACCGGTGTCGGCGACGATGCACGGACAGCCCGAGGCCATCGACTCGAGGGCGACGAGCCCGAACGGCTCGTAAATCGACGGCACCACGCAGATGTCGGCGATGCAGTAGAGCGAGTGCAGCACGTCGTCACCGATCCAGCCGAGGAACGTGCCGTGCCCGAGGAGGCCGAGCTCGGCCGCCTGGCGCTTCAACTCGGTCTCGTGGGTGCCCGAGCCGGCGACCAGAAAGCGGGTGTCCGGCGCTTCGGCCAGCACCCTCGGCATGGCCTCGAGGGCGAGCTGGAACCCCTTCTCGTAGACGAGCCGGCCGATCAGCAGGACGAGCTTCTGGTCGGGGGCGGCGAACTGGGACCGCAGGCGGGCCAGCCCGGGCTCGTCGCTGGGGCGCAGATCGTCGGGGTCGATGCCGTTCGGGATCACGGTGACGCGGTCCTCGTCGACACCGAAGATGTCCGCGATCTGCTCCCGCATGTAGAACGAGCAGACGATGACGCGGTCGGCCCGGTTCGTGATCCAGCGCTCGACCCCGTGGATGTACGACTGCGGGTGCTTGTCCACCCAACCCTGGTGGCGCCCGAACTCGGTCGCGTGGATCGTGGTGATCAGCGGGCAGTCGAAGCGATTCGCGAGGTGGTCGCAGGCCATCGCGACGAGCCAGTCGTGACCGTGCACCAAATCGAACTCGAAGCGGTCGCCCAGCTCCACGCCCGCGGCGAGCATGTCGGCGTTCATCCGCTCGACCCAGGCCACGAACTCTCCGAGGTCGGTCGGGCGCTTCGGCTCGATGACCCGGTGAACGCGGACTCCTGCCACGACCTCCTCGGCCGGCGACTCCTCCCCGCCGCGGGTCAGCACGTGGACCTCGGTGTCGAGATCCACCAGCCCCTCGGAGAGCTTGCGGACGTGGCGGGCGAGACCGCCCTCGATCAGAGGCGGGTACTCCCAGGAGAGGATCAGAACCCGCTTCACGGCCGTTCGTGTGCGTCTGGCGCCGCCAGGCGCACACGAGGGGCCATGAAGCGGGTTCTAACGCGATGTGCGGAGTTCAAGGTCGAAGCAGCGGGGCGAGACTCAGATCGGGCGCCAGGTTTCGGAGGCGCGGCTCCTGCGCGTCGGAGGAGTGTATGGCGTCCAGCAGCGCGCGGGCGTGGTCCGTGACCCGCTGGAAGGGGTAGTCGCCCGCCTGGCGGCGCTTGTCGAGGAACGCCCAGTCGCTCGCCTGCACGGCCAAGAGCTCGCGCACCGCGCGCGCGGCGGCGGCCGCGGGGAGGTCGCGGGCGCCCAGCCTCGCGGCCAGGCGCAGCTCGAGGCGCCGGGCTCCCCACGTCAGGTCGGCGACGTCGGGCGCGTCCCACGTCGAGAGGTCCTTGTGCTCGCCCCAGGTCGAGCGCCGCAGGGTGCGCGGCTCCGGCTCGCATCCGGCTACGGCCTCTGAGAGGGTCACCAGCTCCACCCCGGCGCGATCGGACCCGGCCACGACCTCCGCGAGCCACTCCGGCCCCTCCCACCACCAGTGGCCGAGCAGCTCGGTGTCGATCGCGAACACCAGGAGGCCGTCGGCACCGGCGTGCGCACGGTATGCACGCAGTCGTTCCGCAACTGCCGACAGGAACCCGCGTGCCTGCTCGCGCGCTCGCGCCGCCGCTGCGTCCGGGTCGCGGATGTCGCCCCCGATCGACCAGATCCGGGCGCCGCGTAGCGACTCGCGGTGGAAGTCGGTGTGCGCGGGGTCCGACGGATAGCCCTCCAGGGACCAGAGCCACGAGACCGCCTCCCAGTCGATCGGCAGGGCCACCGGCCCGGCGTCGGTCGCGATCGGGCGCAGCGCCGCGTCGGGCGGCTCGTGGGCACTTTGGTCGGTGCAGAAGAAGCGGATGCCGTGCTCGGCGAGCAGCCGATCGAGGCCGGGCTCGTAGGCGCACTCGGGAAGCCAGAAGCCCGCGGGCGGGCCGAACCGGCGGCGGTGCGAGCGGAGCCCCGCGTCCACCTGGAGCCGCCGGCCCGCGTCGGTGGCGACGAGCGGGAGGACGGCGTGCGTCGCGGCCGATGCGACCAGTTCCACGCGACCCTCCGCGCTCGCCCGGCGAAACATCTCAAGCGGCGCGTGGCCGAGCTCGGCGAGCCGGTCGAGCCCGCGGCGGTAGCGGTCGGCCTCGTCCAGGCAGGGGGCGCGAAACGCGCCGTCCTGCTCGTCGGCGTCCGCCAGGGCCGAGCCGAGCCGGAAGTCGCGGCCGAAGGCCTCGAGCCGCTCCCCCAGCCCCGGCGCCTCGAGCTGGTCCGCCAGGACCGGGGTGACGGTCATCGTCAACCGCTCGGCGACGTCCAGCACCGGCAGGTAAGAGCGCAGGACCGCGTCGAACAGCCACTCCTCGCCGAACGGATACGTCCCGAAACCCTCGACGTATGGCATGTGGCTGTGCAGCACCAACGCCAGCTGCCCGGCGGGGCGCTCAGGCACGGCAGACGGCGACGAAGTCGAGTGCCGCGTCCAGGTCGCACTCGCTCTCGTCGCGAAGGGCGAAGTCGGACGCCGAGATCGCGGGTGTGAAGCGGCCGTAGAAGGGCTTCGAGATTCGCAGGGTCTTGTGGACGCGGTCCCAGCCGAGGTCGAGCGCCAACTGGTGTAGGCGGAGCTTCCGCGCGTGGAACAGCCCGAACAGGCGAACCTCCGAGAAGCACGGCTCGAGCAGAGTCCGGTACTCGGCCGCCGTGTATTCGCGCAGGTGCCAGGGGTTGTCGGATTTCTCCGCGCCCTCGGGCGCGAGGGTCAGGCGGTTCGGGGTCGAGATGTAGGCCAGGGGCGCGGCCGCTCCGATGCCCTTCAGCAGGCGCTCCGGCTCGTGGATGTGCTCGATCGTCTGCAGGAACACGATCGCGTCGCGGGGCTCCGAGAACTCCTCGACCAGGCCGCGCTCGAAGCGCAGGTTCGGGAGCGGGTACCGCAACCGGGCGTGCTCATGGGCCTCGGGGTTGGCGTCGACGCCGATCACGTCCGCCGCGGTGCCCGCGAGCATCGCGGACCCATAGCCCTCGCCGCACGCCAGGTCCGCGACCCGGAGGCCGCGCACGCGGGCGGCGATCCACCCGTAGACCGCGAGGTGGCGCCGGTACCAGTAGTTCTCGGCCGGGACGTCGGGCAGCGTCCGCTCGCCGGTCAGCTCCAGGGGCGGCACGCCGGCCGGTTGATCTTGCTGCAGGTGAGCCACGGGCGCAGCAGTCTCCCTAACATTGCGCGCCGGATGCCTGCCGCCCCGACCGCCACGCCCGAGCACATCCGGGACGTAAACCAGCGCTATCACGACGCCGCGGCCGCCGAGTACGACGCCAAGTGGGGCATCGACTTCACCGACGTCGGCGGCGAGCAAACCCGCCAGAAGCTGGTGAAGGCGCTGGGCGAGTGGCCGGCGGTGCCGTTCGGTCACGCGCTCGAGATCGGCGCGGGCACGGGCTACTTCTCACTCAATCTGATGCAACAGGGCGCGTTCGAGCGCCTGACCGCGACCGACATCTCGGCCGAGATGCTCGCGACGCTGGCCGGGACCGCCGGGGACCTGGGGCTCACGCCGCGCGTCGAGACGGTCCGCACGGACGCGGAGAGACTGCCCTTCGAGAATGAGGCGTTCGACCTGGTCCTGGGGCATGCGATCCTGCACCACATCCCGGATCTCGACCGCGCGTTCTCGGAGTTCAAGCGCGTCCTGCGGCCCGGCGGCGCGATCGTCTTCTGCGGCGAGCCCTCGCGCTACGGCGACCGCCTCGCGGTGGTGCCGAAGCGCCTCGGTGCGCTGACCGCCCCCGCCTGGCGCCGCCTGGTTGGCGCATCGGCACGGAACGGCCATGACGAGGTCATTGGCGGCCACGACCTCGAGAGCGAGGTCGACGTCCACGCGTTCGTGCCGAGCGACCTCGGCGGTGCCCTGCAGGCGGCCGGCTACAAGGAGATCCGCGTGCGCGGCGAGGAGCTGCTCGCGAACGTCTACGGCTGGTGGCTCCGCTCGCTCGAGTCGAGCGCCGTGCCCGAGGAGGTGCCGAACCGCTGGCGACTGTTCGCGTTCCGCAGCTACATCGCCCTCCAGCGTGCCGACGTCGCCCTGCTCGAGCCCCGCCTCCCCGCCTCGCTCTTCTACAACCTGATCCTGAGCGCGCGGAAACCGGGCTGAGCGGCGCCTGGCGCGCTACCGGCGCGAGGCCGCGCCGGCGATCAGCTCTCGATCGGGCGCAGCGGTTCCGAGCCGTCCCAATTCTCGGCGCCGCCTCTCACCATCTCGAAGAACTCGCGCAGACCGTCGTTCTCGACATGGATCTCGATGTCGTGGCCCAGGGTGGCGGAGGCGTCGTGAAGGGTCGTATCGACTTCGCCGAGCTGAGAGCTCAGATACTGCGGCAGACCTCGCTCGTCGAGCGAGGTTCGCAAGTCCGCTACCTCGGTCGGCGGCACGACGTAGGCGACGTGGTGGACTCGCGGCCGGGGACCCGAGAAGCGCTCCTCGACGCGCTCGGGTGCGAGGCTGACGGCTTCGATCAGCTCGATGGCGCCACCGCCGTAGGAGCCGAAGGCGGAGTTGTGAACGAACTCCGCCGGCTCACCGCGCGAGAGGACGTTTTCAACCGGCACGCTCTCGATGAGGAAGAACGGCCCGGCGCCGACCTGAGTCGACCAGGCGTTTCACGGTCGCCTCGATGTCATCGACGACGTAGGCGTAATGGTGCGGCTCGCCGAGCTGCGGTCTAAACAGGTCCTCCGGCACGGTCTCTCCCATCGATAGCTGTTCATGCTGCGGCCTTGACCGGGACCCCCACCGGTCCCACCCTCCGTGCATGGCGTCCTCGCGGAAGCTAACCACCTCGAAGAGGCATCCCGCTTTCCGTGCAAAAGCGGAACCTCGCGCTCGTCGCGCCTACCCGAACGTGAACGCGTAGCCGCTGACGCCGGGGTCGAAGCGCAGCGTCAGCGCGTGGCGGCTCGCGTTCGGCAGGTCGACCAGGCGATAGAGCCGCTGGCCGTCGACCCGCACCGTGCTGTCCGAGACATCCGCGCCCGAGTCGCCACCGGCGATCGGCCGGCCGTCGAGCTCGACCTCCACCTCGGCGGTCCCATTGGCTGAGCCCAGCACCAGGAACACCCGCCGCGCTTGGAACGAAAGGTGGATCGCGGCGTCGGAGACCGCCGTGCCCGATTCGGCGTCGACCTCCCAGCCCCCGGCGTACGCGAACTGGTTCAGGTCGAGCTCCGAGGCGGGCACCGACGCGTAGTCGCTCGTTCCCGGCCTGGGAGGCACCACCCAGCCCTGCGCGCGCTCGAACCCGAGATAGGTCTCCGGCGTGCGCAGCCTCGGGTCGACGCGCTCGGTCGTGGCCCGGGCCTCGCCGCCGAGATCGGGGTCGCCCGCCTCGGCGAGCAGCGAGCGGATCGCCTGCTCGGTCTCCTCGTAGGCGCCCTCGCCGAAGTGGACGAAGCGGACCTGGCCGTCGGCGCCGATGAGGTACTTGGCGGGCCAGTACTGGTTGCCGAACGCGCTCCAGGTCCCGAGCTCGTTGTCCTGGACGACCGGATAGCGGATCCCGTTGTCGGCGATCGCGTCGGCGACGTTCCCCGCGTCCTTCTCGAACGCGAACTCGGGCGAATGGACGCCGACGATCGTCAGCCCGTCGTTGCGGTACTCCTCGTCCCACGCCCTCAGGTAGGGCAGGGTCCGGATGCAGTTGATGCACGTGTAGGTCCAGAAGTCGATCAGCACCACGTGACCCTCGGAGGTCAGCTCCTGGATCGAGAGCGGCGACGCATCCGGGGTGTTAAACCACTCCTGCGTGGCGACGAAGTCGGGCGCGGCACCGAGGCGCGGCAGCTCGGCACCGGCCGCGGCCTCCTCGACCCCGCCCTCGGCGGACCCATGGCCACCACGCACCGCGGCAAGGTCGTCCGCCACGGTGCCGGACTCCTCGATCGCCCCGGTCGGGTTCACGAGAAACGACGGAAGCTCGTCGGCGATCGCGGTCTGGAACCGGATGTCGAGGTCGGCGGACATGGCGACTGCGGTCGCCACCAGTAGGGCCCCCATCGCCATCTGTACCTGGCCGCGCCACGGGCGCCATCGGTCGACGAGCCGCCTGCCGCCGAGGATCAGCCCGTAGAGCACCAGGCCCGAACCGACCGCGTACGACAGCGCCACCGCGAGCTTGCCCGCGGTGAAGTCCTGCGACGCCGACACGGTGATCACGCCCGCGAGGATCGGCCCCGCGCAGGGCGCGTAGACGAGCCCGAGGCTGAGACCAAGCAGGAAGCCGGAGCCGAACCCGTCCCCGGCGCCCCGGCGCGGACCGGGCACCAGCCGGCTGACGAGCGCCTCGACCCGGTCCGCGAGCGACGGGACCAGAAGGACGACGCCGAACACGCCCAGCGTTCCGATCGCGATCCAGCGCACCAGGTCGTCGGGCAGGCCGAGAGCGTCGATCACGTAGACGAGCGCCACCGTCGCGAACGTGAAGGAGGCGACGATCCCGGTCACCACGCCGAGCGGGCGGCGGCGCCCGCCGGTGATGCCGGCCGAGAGCACGGCCGGCAGGACCGGCAGCACGCAGGGGGACAGTGCCGTGCCGGCGCCGGCGACGAGCGCGAAGATCATCAGCAATGCCATGGCTTGTCCGTGTGGAAGCGGGCTTCCACCCCTTCCAACGAGCTACGTATCGCGACCGATCAGTCCGTTTCAGTGCCCGCGTGACGGGCACGGAAGAGCTTGGCCTCGCCGGCGATCCCCTTGAGGCGACGGGAGCCGGCGAACGACCATTCATAGGCGTGCTCGCCCGCGGCGTCCTGCATGGCCTCGTCGCAGAGCACGCTGCCGGGGCGGGCCACCGCGGTGATCCGGCTCGCGAGGTTCACCGGGCGTCCGTAGTAGTCACCGGCACGCGCCACCGCCCGGCCGTAGGCGACGCCCGCGCGCAGCAGCGGGAAGCCCTCGCCCTCCTCCTCTGAGGCCGCAACGAGCGCCAGCGCCGCGTCGAGCAGCGCCTTCGCGTTGTTGGAGCTCAGCATCGCGGCGTCGCCGATCAGCTTCACAAGGCGCACCGGGCCTCGAGCGACATCGCCGGCGAGCTCGCCGAGGCGGTCCCCGGTCGCGCCGATCTCCGCGGGGTCGAGCCGCTCGCCCAGTTTCGTGAAGCCGACGAGATCCGCAAACGCGACCGCGATCTCGCGGCCCGACTCGGCCCCTTCGGAGATCTCGCGGTCGCCGAAAACGTCGTGGCGGATCTGCTCGCGCAGGTGGAGCTGAAGCACGTACTCGAGCGTCGGGGTGAGGAGTGGCCCCAGCCCCTCGACGGTCGTGGCGAAGCGCCGGGCCACCTCCGCCTCGCTGTCGCCGGGGCTGCTGAACACCCGCTGACCCAACCCGCGGCTGGCGGCGGCCAGCTGGGACATGTTCATGCCGATCACGCGGGAGACCTGGAGCATCTCGTCGTCGGGAATCCCCAGGTTCTCCCGCAGGATGCGAACCCGCTTCGCGGCCTCGACGTCACTCTCGCCGAACGCCTTCTCGCCCTCCTCCGGATCCGGCATCCCGAGCGCGCGCCACTGCCGCGCGAGCAGGTCGGCGTCCACCCCCGCGAGCCCGGCGACCTCCTCGCGCGTATAGCGAGGCCCGGAGCCGGCCAGGACGCGCTCCACGGGCAGCAACACCAGCCGATCCTCGGCCACCGCCCGCCGCAGCTCCTCGAGCGGCACGCCGTCGTCCGCGAGCTCCTGGAGCAGCTCCAGGCGTGCCTGGCGCGCCTCGCCCTCGGTGCCCGCGAGGAGCCCCTCAGCCTCGAAATCGGCCGACATCGCGGGGCATTCTCCACGACACACTTAGAATTGGGGTTAGTGGCGGGCGAGCTACCGATCTTCGAACTCCCCGTGGTCCTGTTGCCCGGGGAGCTGATGCCGCTCCACATCTTCGAGGAGCGCTACAAGCGCATGATCGGACACTGCCTCGAAGAGGAGGAGCCGTTCGGCGTCGTCTTTCGCGACGACGACGGAAGTGCCCAGCGGATTGGCTGCACGGCGCGCGTGACCGAGGTCCTGGAGCGCTTCGACGACGGGCGTATGGACATCGTCGTCACGGGCGGCGAGCCGTTCCGTGTGCTCGAGCGCTTCGACGGGGACGAGTACCCCGCGGGCGAGATCGAGCCCGTCGACGGCGCCGACGAGGAGGCCGACGACGAGGTGGCGGCCGAGACTGTGCGGGAGACGTTCGCGGACCTCGTGCAGCGAGTTTCAGGCAACGAGATGCCCTCGGAGGAGCTGGCCGGCAGCGACGCCTACGCGATTGCTTCCCGGGTCGAGTTGCCGGTCGAGACCAAGCAGCGGCTGCTGGAGCTGCGCTCCGAGGATGAGCGCATGCGAACGCTGGGGGCGGCGCTGGATGCGCTGATCGAGACCCTGGCGCGCTCCCGAGAGATCGCGGAGCGGGCCAAGATGAACGGCAAGGTCGTCTTCGAGTAACCCTACGCGTGGGCAACGGCGCCGCCGCGCCGAGGATCGCCACCGCCACTGAGCTCCCCTGTCGCCGGGTCCCGCGCCACGGCGTGCACACCGCCGAAGAACACGTTCATCGCCTGCCAGCGGGCGACCTCGTAACCGCGCGCCTCCAACCGGCGCAGGACCTCCTCGTCGATCCCGGGCTCAGACTCGACCACTCCGTCCTCGAAATGCACCCTGGGAGCGACCACCGCTTCGGCCACCGGCTCGCCGTCCACGACCAGGCGGAGGATCGTCTGGAGCACCGCGGAGCGAATCCGGTTCGAACCCCCGCTGCCCAGCCCCGCCAGCAGTTCCTCCCCGTCGAGCACGACCGTCGGGGACATCATGGACGGCATCCGGACGCCCGAGGCGTGGCGGTGGAAGCCGTGCGGGTTCAGGTCCTGCTCGCCGAGCATGTTGTTGACGTGGATCCCGGTCCCGGGCACGATTACGCCCGACCCCGTGCCGTTCGAGCAGGTGACGCTGGCGCACCGGCCCTCGGCGTCGACCGCGGTGATGTGGGTCGTGGAACCGAGCCTGCTTGCCGTCGCGGCGACCTGCGTAGGGTCCAGAAACCGGCCCGCGAAGCCCTCGTCGAGCAGCCCGGCAAGGAAGTCCTCGCTGCGTGCGGCCTGCGCCGCTTCCATGGCGGCGACGACCGCCTCCGTGCCTGATTCGCCCATCCGCTCCAGCAGGGCAAGCGCGTACGCGATCAGGATCCCGCCGGACGAGGGCGGGGGATTCGTGAGCACGCGCCGGTCGCGAAAAGCCACCTCGACCGGCTCGCGGGCGATCGGCTCGTAGGCGGCGAGGTCGTCCACGCCCAGCGTCCCTCCGCGCTCGCGAACCCACTCGGCGACGGTGGCCGCGATCTCGCCCCGATAGAAGGGCTCGGCCCCCTCGGTGCCAAGGCGCTCGAGCGCGTCGCCCAACTCCGGGAACACGAACGACTCGCCAGCGCCCAGGATCCGGCCCTCGGGCGCGTAGATCGCGCGCGCCTCCTCGAAATGGGTGAGGATCGGATCGAGGATCGCCAGGAAGTAGGCCTGCTCTGCGTTCGTCACGACGCCTTCGCGGGCCAGGGCCGCGGCGGGCGCCGTCAAATCGGCGAGCGGGACGCTCCCGAACCGCTCGGACGCGGCGACCAGGCCCGCCGGCGTGCCCGGGACGCCGCAGGACGCCGCGCCGATGTTGAAGATCTGGACGGATTGCGGCGTGAAATGCACAGGGATCGGCACGAGCTCGGACTTCCGCTCGGCCCCGTCGCGCCCCGGCACGGCGACGAAGAAGTCGAGGAGCACCGTCTCGTCGTTCTGGTGGACGAGCATGTGGCCGCCGGCGCCGAGGCCGGTGAGCGGGCTCTCGGCGACGAACGAAGTCGCGGCCGCCGCGATCGCGGCGTCGACTGCGTTCCCCCCCTCGCGCAGCACTCGGGCGCCCGCCTCCGCCGTCAGCGGATGGCCCGCGGCAACCACTCCCCGAGCGCTCATGGTGTGAGCTTAGGCGCGCTGCCAGCCGTCAAGCGAGCTCGATGCGATGGATGCGGACAACGCCCCGCACGCGGGTCTCAACGGGCCACCGGCGCCTTGCCTCCTCGAGAAACCCGCGGGTCGCAGGCCTGCCGGGGTCGGCGACCCAGGCCAGCGGCCCGAGGCGGGGCACGAGCGACAGCAGCGGGGCGACGCTCGCCTCCTCGTAGAGGACGTCGGCGGCGAACACCGAGTCGAACGGTGCGCGTGAGACCAGCTCGTCCGGCGAGCCCCACTCGACCGCCGCCGTTTCGACGCGCACGCCGTTCGCCTGCGCGTTGCGCGCTACGAGGTCGAGCGCCTCAGCCGATGAATCCGTGGCGAGCACGTCCGCTCCCGCGCGAGCGGCGGCGATGCTCGGCACGCCTAGCCCGCAACCGAGCTCGACGACGCGGGTGCCGTCGAGCGCAACCCCGTCGAGCGCACGGGCCAGCGCAACGCCGCTCCTCCAGAGCACCGACCAGTAGGGCGCGATCGGCGCCCACTCGACCGGCCCGGCGTCGGGCAGCTCGGCGGCGTCCTGCGGCTGCAGCAACCGGAGCTCGCCGCTCGGCAGCTCGATCGTCCGGCTGACGAGCGTTTCGGGCACGCGCCGACCCTATTGGCGGGCGCCGGCCGCTCGAGCGGCGGGACCGCCTTTTCGTTGCGGCTCAGTCGCCCACCGACCGGACACCCGAAACGCCCGAGCTCCGAATCGGGGACCCATTCCCGCGCAATCTCGGGTCGAGCCATGCCACGATCACGTCGACGACCGCGTTCGTCAAAACCACGACGATCGCCAGGAAGACGGCGAGGCCCACGATCGGCGGGAGGTCCAGGCCGCCAAGGGTGTCCGCCGTCAGCTTGCCGATTCCGGGCAGTCCGAAGATCACCTCCACGTAGAGCACGAAGCCGCCGAACGCGTGCGAGAAGTCGAGCCCCCAGAGGTTCACCGGCGGGATCAACCCGTTGCGCAGCACATGGCGGCGAAGGACGTCACGTTCCGTGAGGCCCTTGGCACGCGCCGTCCGGACCCAGTTCTCGTCGGCCGCGTCCAGGAGCGAGGCGCGGACCACCTGCGTGTAGGCGCCGGCGAACGGGAGCGCCGACGCGATCCAGGGCAGGAGCAGGTGCCAGAACCAGTCGACGGGGTTCTCGGTCAGCGGGACATAGCCGTTGTCGGGGAACACCCCCCATTCCAGCGCCAGGTAGGTCCACAGGAGCGCCGCCAGGACCAGCGTTGGGACCGAATAGAGGACCGTCGCGAGGGTCGTGATCGCCCGGTCCAACCGGGAGCCGCGGTTGTGGACGCAGATCAGGGCCAGTCCAACCCCGAGGCCGATCGCGAGCGCCGCCGACCCGGCCACGAGCCAGAACGTCACGGGGAGCGCCTCCAGGAACGCCGTCCGCAGGCTGCCGCAGCCGTAGAAGCACTCGACCTCGCCGTTGAAGATGCCCTCCATCAGCTTCACGTACTGGGTGGGCAGCGGCTCGTCGAGCCCGAAGCGCTCGGACGCCCGCTCCCGCGTCAGCTCGGTCCCCTGCTGCCCGCCGCCGAGGTTGAACGCCGGGTCGACGTTCGGGATCGTCCAGAACAGCGCGAACGCGATCACGGACGCGATCACGACCGTGATCACAGCCCACCCGAGGCGACGGAGCGCAAATCGGATCACCGGTCGCGCACCAGTCCTCTGGGCAGCTCGCCGCGCGGGTCGAGCGCGCGGCGGAGCCCTTCGGCCACCCCGCCGATCCCCAGCACCAAGAGCACCAGCGCCAGGCATGGGACGAGCAGCAGGTGCGGGGACAGACGCACCGTGTCAACGCCCGCGTCGATCAGCGAGCCGAGCGACGGCTCAGGCGGATCCACCCCCGCCCCGAGAAACGACAGCGCGGACTCCAGGACGACGGAGTTCGCGAACAGGAGCCCGGTCAGGATCAGCACCGTCGGGACCAGATGCGGCAGGAGCTCGGACGCCATCAGCCGGAGGTGGCCCACGCCCGCGACCTGCGCGGCCTCGACGAACTCGCTGCCGCGCAGCGCGAGCACCTGGCCCCGCAGGGGCCGGGCGGCATACGGGATGAACACGAGGCCGATCACCACGATCGGGATCACCCGCGAGCCGGCCTCGATCTCGATGGGCCCGATGCTCGCTCCCCGCAGCGTCAATGCCGTGCCGAGCATCACGCCGAGCAGGAGCGCCGGGAACGACCAGATCAGGTCCAGGATGCGGCTGATCACCGCGTCGGTCCGGCCGCGGAAGTAGCCGGAGCCGAGAGCCAGCGGGACCGCGAGCGCGAGCGTCAGGAGCACGGCGCCGAGCGAGATCTCGACCGTCGTCCGAATCCCATAGAGGAGCCGGACCATGAGGTCGCGGCCGTTCTCGTCGGCGCCAAGGAGGAACCGCTCATCCCAGGTCGGGCCGATCGGCTCGCCGGTCAGCGAGACGACGTCCCTCGTCTCGCCGTCGACCTCGATCTGCTCGCTCAGGTGATTGTCCGAGGGCGTGGTCTCGGCGACGTGGTCGGCGTAGATCGGAGCCGCCAGGGCGGCGCCGACGACCAGCGCCAGCAGCGCGCACGACGCGACCGCGAACGGATCACGAACGAGCCTCTTGAGGGCGGCTGGACGCAGCGGGATCCGGGTCTACGAGCCCGGCACGAACTCCGGCACGTCGAGCTCGAGGTCCTTCGGACGGGACTCGAACTCCTTCGCGGTGCCGGCGCGGCGCTCGGACGGGCGCCGGGTCGCGACGCGGGCAGTGCCCGCGGCGCGCGACTCACCGGTCGAGCCGTCGGCGCGACGCCCGCGGCCGTCGAACCGCGTAGCGATGACCGTCACCCATACCTGGTCCGTCAGCGACTCGTCGATGTTGGCGCCGAAGATGATGTTCGCGTCGGGGTGCGCCGCCTCCTGAACGATCTTCGCGGCGTCTGAGACCTCCATCAGCGTCAGGTCGTCGCCGGAGGTGATCGAGAGCAGGATCGACTTCGCGCCGTTCACCGACGTTTCCAGGAGCGGCGAGGACACGGCGCGCTCGGCGGCCGCGGTGGCGCGATTGTCGCCCGCGCCCATGCCGATCCCGAGCAGCGCCTGGCCGGCGTCGCGCATCGTGGTGCGCACGTCGGCGAAGTCCAGGTTGATCAGGCCCGGAAGCGTGATCAGCTCGGAGATCCCCTGGACGCCCTGGCGGAGGACGTCGTCGGCGACCTGGAAAGCCTCGATCATCGTCGTATTGGTGGCGAGCACGGACAGGAGGCGCTCGTTCGGGACGACGATCAGCGTGTCGACCTCGGTCGCGAGGGCCTCGACGCCGTCGTCGGCCTGCTTGGCGCGGCGGGTGCCCTCGAACTTGAACGGCTTGGTGATGATGCCGACGGTGAGCGAGCCCACGTCGCGGGCCAGCCTGGCGACGACGGGCGCCGCGCCCGTGCCGGTGCCGCCGCCGGCGCCGGCGGTGACGAACACCATGTCGGAGCCCTTCAGCAGCCGCTTGATCTTGTCCTGTTCCTCGAACGCGGAGCGGTAGCCCAGCTCGGGGTTCGAGCCCGCGCCGAGACCGCGCTGCGCGCCTGTGCCCAGGTGGACGGTAACGTCGGCCAGCGACTGCTGGAGCGACTGCAGGTCGGTGTTGATCGCCATGAACTCGACGCCCGGGATGCCGGCCTCGACCATGCGGTTGACGGCGTTCACTCCGGCGCCGCCCACGCCGACCACCCGGATCACCGGGGAGTGCGGCCGCGGGGGCTCGGACGAGCGCGTGTAGTCCGGATCCTCCCGGCCGTACGTCGCGCCGGCGGGCTCGGGCTCCTCGGCGAAGATCTTGGTAAGGCGTTCCTTGCGCGCGGGCGCGGTCGTCTCGGCCCGATATGCCTGGACGTCGTCATCCTCCACGTCGAAGATCGCCTCGCGCTCACTCGAACGCTCGGGCTCGAGCTCGGGCTCGGCCGGAGGAGGCTCCTCCTCCCGGGCGGCGGGCGGCTCCGGCGCGGCCGGGGGATCGTCCTCGCGGTCGTCGCGTTCGCGGCGCGGTGGCGGGGCAGGCGCCTCGGGCGGGTCGTCGGGCTGGGCGGTCGAGCGGAAGAGGTCGGCGAGAGGTCCCTCTCGCATGCTGGCCCGCTTACGACGCGCCATTTGTCAGAACCTCCTTCGCCAGCTCCCGGTAGTAGTCCGCCGCGTTCGACTTGGGATCGTACTTCAGGACGCTCGAGCCGCGAACCGGGGCCTCGGCGAACTTGATCGCCTTCTTGATCCGGGACTTGAACACGAGCTCGCCGAAGTTCTCCTCCAGGATCTCAACGGCCTCCTTGGCGTGGACCGTCCGGGAGTCGAGCATCGTCGGCAGGATGCCCTCGATCTCGACCCGGGGGTTCAGGTTCTCGCGAATCATGTCGAGGGTGCCCTGGAGCTGCATCAGGCCGCGCATCGACAGATACTCGCACTGGACGGGGACGATGACCTTGTCGGACGCGGTCAACGCGTTCACGGTAAGAAGACCGAGGCTCGGCGGCGTGTCGATGCAAACGAAGTCGTAGTCCGCCGAAACTGCCGAGAGCGCCTTCTCCAGCGAGCGCTCGCGGCCGATCTGGGTGGACATCGCGATCTCGGCGCCGGCCAGGTCGATCGAGGCAACGGCGATGTCGATCTCCCGCTCGTGGATCACCTCGCGGATCGGGATGTGGTGCACAAGCACGTCGTACATGGACTTCTCGACCTTGTCCGGGTCGATGCCCTGGCTCATCGTCAGGTTGCCCTGAGGATCGAGGTCGACGCACAGGACACGGTGACCCGACTCGGCGAACGCGACCGCGAGGTTCAGCGTCGACGTGGTCTTCGCGACGCCGCCCTTCTGATTCGCGAACGAGATGACCTTGGCGTGGCTCCCGTCGCTCTTCCCGCCGACGCCGGGGTCGGCGACGCCGGTCGCGGCCGGACGCCGCGGGGAAAGGGCATCCTCGAAGCTGACCCGGGCCTCGGCGTCCAAGTCATCTCCGGCCGGCTCCTCCGACAAACCTTCCGTCGGCTGCTCCGCTTCGCGTCCGCTGCCGCCGGGGTCGGGGGCACGCGACTCGTCCTGATTCGGCGGCTCCGGGATCGGGGATACGTGGACCTCCGGCGTCTCGTCGGCCTCTTCGACCGAGCGAAGCTCATCCTCGACCGGCGCGGGCTCTTGGGGGCGTTCCTCGTTCACGGGCTCGACCTCCTCCCGGACAGGCTCCGGGGTAGGCTCGGGTGCGGCCTCGCCGAGCTCGGCCAGCTCCGCCCCCTTGTCGTCCCGGGTTGCCTCCCGGCGGTCATCTTTCGATCCACGGCTGAAAAGACCCATACGCTCGCGACTATTCGCACGCGCCGGGAGGTTTCCTCCCCGCGAGGCGGGCCGCAATGCGGCTTGCCGTGAAAGGATCGACGGGTTGCGGGACCTCCTCGACAAGCGCCTGGTGATCGTCACCGGGAAGGGCGGCGTCGGCAAATCCACCGTGGCGCTCGCGTTGGGCCTTGCCGGAGCCGAGCGCGGCAAGCGCACGATCGTCTGCGAGGTGTCGGCCCAGGAGCGCCTCTCGCGCGTATTTCATCGCGCCTCGGTGGGGTTCTCCGAGGTCGAGATGGCGGACAACCTCTGGGCGATCTCGATCGACCCGGACGAGTCCATGCGGGAGTACGTGCTGCTGCAGCTGAAGGTCCGTGCCATGCGCGACCTGCTGTTCCGGTCGAAGATCTTCACCTATCTCGCCGCGGCCACCCCGGGCCTTCGCGAGTTGGTCACGATCGGAAAGATCTGGGAGCTCGCGCAGGATGACCGCAAGGTCAAGAAGGGCCACAACTACGACCTGGTGATCGTCGACGCGCCGGCGACCGGGCACGGCGTCGGCTTCCTGCAGACTCCGCGCACCTTCGCGAACGTCGCCCGCGTCGGGCCGATCGCCTCACAGGCCGAGACCCTCGACCGCTTCCTCACCAACCAACGCCGCACCGGCGTGGCGATCGTCGCGCTGCCGGAGGAGATGCCCGTCAACGAGACCGCGACGCTGGAGCGCGACCTGACCTCGGAGGTTGGCGTCGCCGTCGACCGGATCTTCTGCAACGGCCTGTACCCGGAGCGCTTCTCCGAGGACGACGAGCAGCGGATCGAGTCGGCGTTCGAGGGTGCCGAGGACGGCGCACGCCCCGCGCTGCGAGCCGCCCTCTCCGTGCGCCGCCGGGCGGTCGCCCAGCGCGAGCAGCTCGCCCGGCTCGAGGAGCTCACCGAGGCGAGCGTCACGACGATGCCGTTCGTGTTCGAGCCAGAGCTCGGGACCGAGCACCTGCGGGAGCTGGCCGCAACGGTTTGAAGGGCTGATGGCGTCCGTCGGCGATCTCCTCGAGGGCAAGCGGGTGTGCATCTGCGCCGGCTCCGGTGGCGTCGGCAAGACCACCACGTCGGCGGCGATCGCGGCGGGCATGGCGGCTCGGGGTAAGAGGGTCGCCGTGCTGACCATCGACCCGGCCAAGCGGCTCGCCGATTCGCTGGGCCTGCCGGAGCTCGGCAACGAGGAGCGCCGTGTGGACCCCGGCCTGTTCACCGATGCCCGTGTGGATCCGGGCGACGGTGAGCTCTGGGCGATGATGCTCGACCCCAAGGCGACCTTCGACGAGGTCGTCCGCAAGCACGCGCCCGACGAGGAGACCCGCGAGCGGATCCTCTCGAACCGCATCTACCAGCAGCTCTCGAACGCGCTCGCCGGCTCCCAGGAGTACATGGCAATGGAGAAGCTCTTCGAGATCTGGGCGGAGGACCGCTACGACCTGCTGGTGCTCGACACGCCGCCCTCGCGCAACGCGCTCGACTTCCTGGAGGCGCCGAAGCGACTCACGCAGTTCATCGAGGGGCGCGCCCTGCGCGTGTTCATGGCGCCGACCGGGATCGCGGCCAAGGTCGCCGGCCGCGGCACCTCCGCCGTGTTCTCGATCCTGAAGCGCATCACGGGCGTCGACCTGCTCCAGGACCTCGCGGAGTTCTTCCAGGCCATGAGCGGGATGGTCGGCGGCTTTCGCGAGCGCGCGCGGCGGGTCAACGAGCTGCTCGCCGATTCGCAGAGCATGTTCCTGGTGGTGTGCGGCCCGCAGGGCGAGCCGATCGACGAGGCCGTGTACTTCCATCGCAAGCTGGTCGAGGCGCAATTGCCGTTCGGCGGGGTGATCGTCAACAAGGTCCACTACGCCGAGGAGGCGGGTGACGACCTGGACGACCAGCTCGCCGACCTCCTGGGCGACGGGGACCTGCCCCAGCGGGTGGCTGCCAACTTCAGCGACTACCGGGCACTGGCCGAGCGAGACCGCCGCAACGTCGAGCACCTGGCCAACGAGATGCGCACCCGGGCCGTGATCCAGGTGCCCTACCTGGACTTCGACGTGCACGACCTCGCGGGCCTGATGGAGGTCAACCGCTACCTCTTCGCGACCGGGGCGGCCGAGCGCGCGGAGCTCGCGGCCTCGGCGTAGCCGGGGGATCTGATGAGCGACGCAAGTCGCGAAAGTAGGTTGACCCCCCCGGTAAGGGATTTGTAGGTGAGCTGGACGGCGGCTGATATCCCGGATCAGACGGGCCGCACGGCGGTCGTGACGGGCGCGAACAGCGGCCTGGGGCTCGTCACGGCGCGCGAGCTCGCCCGCGCAGGCGCGACTGTGGTGATGGCCTGCCGGGACCGCGAGCGGGGCGAGCGAGCGCTTGCGGACGTGGCCGCGGCGGCGCCGGACGCCAAGGTCGTGCTCGAGCGTCTCGACCTGGCCGACCTCGCGTCCGTTCGCGAGCTGGCGGAGAGGCTCTCCGCCAAGCGGGCGCAGATCGACCTGCTCATCAACAACGCGGGCGTCATGGCGCCCCCGCGCGGCGAGACCGCCGACGGCTTCGAGCTCCAGCTCGGCACCAACCATCTTGGTCACTTCGCGCTCACGGGCCGGCTGCTCGCGCCGCTGCTCGCGGCGCCGGCAGCGCGGGTCGTAACGGTCACGAGCCCGATGCACCGAGTCGGCCGGATCGACTTCGGAAACCTGCAGCGTGAACACGGCTACAACCGCTGGCTCGCCTACGGGCAGTCGAAGCTCGCGAACCTGCTGTTCGCCCGCGAGCTGCAGCTGCGCCTCACAGCCGCCGGGGCCGATGCGACCAGCATGGCCGCGCACCCCGGCTACGCGGCAACCCACCTGCAGTCCACCGGCCCTGGCGCCGGCGGCGGCCTCGCCGCGCGAGTCTGGACCGGCCTGTTGGCGGTCGGCAACGCGGTCTACGCGCAGAGCGAGGAGATGGGCGCTCTGCCCCAGCTCTACGCCGCGACGGCCCCCGACGTGCCCGGAGGCGCGTTCTGCGGGCCGTCCGGCTTCGACCAGATGCGCGGTCACCCGACGCTGGTCGGATCGTCCGGCGCGGGCGGCGACATGGACGTCGCGGCGCGGCTGTGGGACATCTCGGCCGAGCTCACCGGCGTCGACTACGCGGCGCTCGAAGCGGCCTCAACTCCGGCCTGAACGCGGACAGGCCAAACCGCCGAGCGTCTTGCTCGGTGGCCTGGCCCGCTCTTCCTGTGGGTGATCGGAGGAAGAAAGTCGTCGGTCTACGCGTACGGGCTGGGTTCGTCGACCTCGGCCCGGCGCTTGCGGTCGTACCCGACCTCGCGTACCTGCCATTCGGTGGTCTCCGGTGGCGGGAAGAGGAACGAGACCCGGTTCGCGACGTCGCGGCGATGCTGGTCCGAGTCGGCGATCAGCTCGTCGACGGGACCCTCCGCCGGGCGGGGACGGAGAACGCGAATCTCAGCGCCCGCCGAGTCACCACCCATCGGCTCCTCCGCTTCGCGTCCGGGGCCGACGGGGTCGGGGTCATGCTCCCGCTCCGCCCTCGACGATGGCTCCTGCCATTCGAAGTCGGCCTCGGCCGGCTCCATCTCGTGGATCAGGTTCTGGGCGCGGATGAATCCGTGTTCGGGCACAGGGTCCTCCTCGGGCTCTGAGATCGCGTCCACCGGCGGGGCGACGGCCGCCTCCAGCTCCTCGGAAAGGGTCTCGACGCCGAAGTCCTCGGCTTCCTCGATCGGCAGGCTGGGGTTCCACTCGGCGGTCTCGCCGCGGGTGTCGGGCGCGCCCTCGCCGACCTGGAGCCCCTCGCCAAGCAGGATCTCGTCGGCGGTCGTACGCAGCTCGGTTCCGAGATGGCCGCACGCGGCATCGCCCAGGATCGCCCGTGTGAGGTCCTCGACCGTGGCCGCGATCTCGGCCGGCGGGCGCCGCTCGGCGCTCATCGTCGGCTCCCCGCTCCAGAGCTCGCGCTCGATCGCCAGGGCATGGTCCACCGTCGCCTTCACGTCCGTCCGGTCGTCGGGCTCGGCGCAGAGGGCGGCGACCCGCATCGACATCCCGAGCGAGGCGGGCCCTCCGCCCTCGAGCATGAAGCGGAGGGTCAGGAGGTAGTCGTTGAGCGCCTCGACGGTGACGGGGCGCTCCAGCCCCGCCTGGAAGCGGGAGATGGCGCGGCCGAGGGTCGCAGGGAACCCCTTGGCGTCGGTCTCGAGCCGGCCGAACGGGGATTGCGGCTCCGCAAGCGCACGGGAGAATCCGGCGAGGTCGGCCAGCTCGGTGTCGGCCAGGCGGTACCCGCCGGGGCGCGGCTTGCCGGCGCCGGTCGCGATCCTGCGCCAGCGATCGCCCGCGGAGCGGATCCACCCGTATGGGCCGAGGGCGACACCTCCGGCCTTGAAGAGCTGCAGGGTCATGATGACCCGCTTGAAGGCAGCCACGGCGCTAAGACCAATGCCTGTCAGCTCCTCCGCTTCGCGTCCGGGGCCGACAGGGTCGGGGTCTCGCTCAATACGGGTCACGGCAAGGAATGTCGGCTGCCAGGCGGCGCCGCCCATGCCCTCGGGGCCTCGCGCCTCGGCCGGAACGTCGACGACGTCCGCCCGCACGATCCTCGCGCCCGCAAGCTCCACCCGCTCGGCGTCCATCTGGAAGCCGCGCAGGGGCACCGCGATCTCGATCTCGCCCTCGGTCGTCTCGCCGAGCTCGAGCAACTCGTCCATCGCGGCCTCGAGGCGCTGATCGTCGAGCGTGAAGTCGGTGGAGCCCTGCCAGAGCCGGCAGAGGAAGACGACTCCGGCCAGCTCGCCGCGGCGGCGGGCCTCGGCGGGCTCCGGGACGCCCATCTCCTCCAGGTAGATGCCGGCCAGAGCAGCGGACTCGAGCGCGGCGCAGGTCGTGCCGAACGAGTCGAGAGCGATCAGGTCGGTGGCGCGATCGCGAATGAAGCGCGAGGTCTGCGGCACGTACTCCGCGAGCGGCGAGCCGTTGCCGGACTCGCGGACCTCATAGGGAATCTCCTGGCCGGACGCAAGCAGGTCGCGCAGGGTCAGAGCCGCATCGCCGGCCATCGTCTTCAGTGCGTCGCGGAGGACGAGGTCACGCATGGGGGCACGTTTCTTGCCTGCCCACGGCGTTCCTGCGGTGCAAGCCCGCTTGCAGGCTTGGTCGCTGTCCGGAGCTCGGCGCTAGGCGGCGACGGGAGTTTGCTCGTCGAGCCAGGTGCGCCCGTAGGAGCGCATGTCCTCGATCAATGGCACGAGCGCCTCGCCCTTGTCCGTCAGCACGTACTCGACGCGCGGCGGAACCTCGGGGTAGGTGTGGCGCGCGACGATCCCGTTCTCCTCGAGACAACGGAGCCGCAGCGAGAGGGTGCGCGGGCTGATCCCCTCGAGCGAGCGCTCGAGCTCGCAGAAGCGCTTGTTCTCCTCGGCGAGGTCGCGGATCACGAGGAGGGTCCACTTGCCGGAGATGATCTCGGCGGTTCTGCAAACAGGACAGGATCGGTCCATGTCTGCGGCCGAGTATAGCCAAAGCTTTACCTAATGAAGCTTTGGAATCGAGGCTGCGAAGAACCGCTCAACGAGCGATTTCGGCGACGTCCGGCTCGGCCCCGGCCATGACCTGCTCGATGCCCGACGCGCGCTGTCCCTGGGCCTCCAGCATCAGCTTGAAGTCGTGCGGGCTCGATGCGACTTCCATCGCATCGCTCTCCTCGACGGTGCCGGCCATGACGTGCTTGAGCAGCGCCTGATCGAAGGTCTGCATGCCGTAGTACTCGCCTTCGGCGATCACCTCGGTGATCTTGCCGGTCTCGTTGGGGTTGAGGATCAGGTCCTGCACACGGCCGGTGACGACCATGACCTCGCAGACGGCGACCCGGCCCTCGCCGCCCTTGCGCGGCATCAGGCGCTGGCCGACGACGCCGCGCAGCGTCGAGGCGAGCATCACCCGCGCCTGCTGCTGCAGGTGCGGCGGGAAGAAGTCGATGATCCTGTTGATCGTCTCGGTCGCGTCCAGGGTGTGGAGCGTGGAGAGGACGAGGTGGCCGGTCTCGGCGGCGGAGAGCGCGGTACGCACCGTCTCCTCGTCGCGCATCTCCCCGATCAGGATCACGTCCGGGTCCTGGCGAAGGACGCGCTTCATCGCCCTGGCGAAGCTCTCCGTGTCCTGCCCGACCTCGCGCTGGTTGATGATCGAGCGCTTGTCGCGGTGCAGATACTCGATCGGGTCCTCGAGCGTGACGATGTGCTCGGGCTTGGTCGAGTTGATCTGATCGATCATCGCTGCGAGCGTCGTCGACTTGCCCGAGCCCGTCGTGCCGGTGAGGAGGATAATCCCGCGCTGCTCGTCCGCCAGGTCGTGGATCACCTGCGGCAGTCCGAGCTCGTCGATGGTGCGGACCTGGAACGGGATCGCACGACAGACGATCGAGATGTGGCCGCGCTGGCGGAAGGTGTTGACGCGGAACCGGGAGACCCCGGGGACCTCGTAGGAATAGTCGGCCTCGCCGTTCCGGGCGAACTCCTCGCGCAGGGTGGGATCGGTGCAGATGTGCTCGAACGCGCGCTCCGTGTCCTCGGGCGTCAGCGGCTCGGCGCCGTCGATCGCCCTGAGCACGCCGTGGACCCGAGCCATCGGAGGGGACGGCACTTTGACGTGCAGGTCCGACCCTTCGCGCTCGACCACGTAGCGCAGCGCAGCATCGATGTCGAAAGCCATCAGGGGACGTATCGGGCGAAGTCCCGAATCCCTTGAGCGCCCCACGCCACTGGGTTAGGGTCGCCCGTAGGAGTCCAAGCGGAGGGGAGCGCTGATGTTCGAGAGCACCAAGGCCTACAGCGGGTTCGCAGTCGATGACGTGGAGAAGGCGCGAGAGTTCTACGGTGAAACCCTGGGGCTGCCGGCGTCGGAGGCTCCGGCCGGGTTGATGGTGACGCTCGCCGGCGGCCGCGACACGCTGATCTACGGCAAGCCGGATTTCCAACCGGCGACCTACACGATCTTGAACTTCGAGGTCTCGAACGTTGAGGCGACCGTCGATGAGCTCAATTCACGCGGCGTCGAGATGGAGCGCTACGAGGGATTCGACCAGGACGAGAAGGGCATCGTCCGAATCCCCGACCTTCCCCCCGGCGCCTGGTTCGCGGATCCGGCGGGCAACATCATCGCCATCCACGAGCCCATGTCCGCGTAGTCGGCTACCTCAGGCCACGTCGCGGAGCTTCTGGGCTTCTGCCAGTGACTGCAGCTTCTTCAGCGACTGGTTCTCGATCTGGCGGATGCGCTCGCGGGTGACGTTGAAGGTGCGGCCGACCTCGTCGAGCGTGCGAGGGTGCTCGCCGCCGAGGCCGTAGCGCAGCTCGAGCACTCGGCGCTCGCGGTAGGAGAGGTTCTCGAGCGCCTCGCGCAGCGCCTCCTTGGTCAGGAGGTCGGCGGCGCGGTCGAACGGCGACTCGGCCTTCTCGTCGGCGATGAACTGGCCGAACTCGGACTCCTCCTCGTCGCCGACGGGCTTCTCGAGCGAGACCGGGGCCTGGGCCGACCGCTTGATCTGATCGACCTCCTCGGGGTCGATGCCGGTGACCTCGGCGATCTCGTCCGGCGTGGGCTCACGGCCCAGCTCGGTCACGAGCTTGCGCTCTGCGCGGCCGATCTTGTTGAGCTTCTCGACGACGTGGACTGGGATGCGGATCGTGCGCGCCTTGTCGGCCAGGGCGCGGGCGATCGCCTGCCGGATCCACCAAGTCGCGTAGGTCGAGAACTTGAAGCCCTTGCGATAGTCGAACTTCTCGGCGGCGCGAACGAGGCCCAACGTCCCCTCCTGGATCAGGTCGAGGAACGGCAGGCCCTGGTTCCGGTAGTTCTTGGCGATCGAGACGACGAGGCGCAGGTTCGACTCGACCATCTTCTGCTTCGCATCCAGGTCACCGCGCTCGATGCGCTTCGCGAGGTCGACCTCCTCCTGGGCGGTCAGCAGGCGGACCTTGCCGATGTCCTTGAGGAACAGCTGCAGCGAGTCCGTCGTCATGTCCGGCTTCAGGTCCAGCGTGGGCGACTTGCGGCGCTTGCCGCGCTTGCCCTCGGCCGGCTGTGCGGACGGGTCGGGCTTCTGGGCCGGGTCGACGTCGTCGACCAGCTCGACGCCCTGGCCCTCGAGGTAGCCGTAGAGCTCTTCGATGTCGCCCTCGTCGACATCCACCTCGCGCAGGGCGGTGGCGACGTCGCCGTAGGCGATCACGCCCTCGGCCTGGCCCTTCGTGACGAGGTTCTTGACCTCTTCCAGCTCCTGGAGTTCCGCGACTAGCATCCGGTTGCTCTCGCCTTCCTTGTTCGTGTGGTCAAAGCTTAGGGCTGGCGTCTCTAGTAATCGGACGCTGTTTTGGAGGGTCTCAGGCCCGGTGTCGCCGACGAAGAAATGGCGGATCGATGGACTCGATCCGCTCTGCCCCTACCGGGTGCGTTCCAGCGCTCGCGGGTCCAGAAACGTGTGTTCGCAAGCGTAGCCACTATACATTCTGAAGTCAACGGATTACCGCTCTGAGCGGGGAAAAGTCCGCATTCTGCACGCGATGCTGCGGTCGGTTTTTGCCCGCCATCGCCGCAATCCAAACTTGGCAACGGGGACGAGGGTTAGATTCCGGGTACCCGGTACGGCGCACGCACACGCGCGAACCATGGAATAGACGCGATGGCCGAAGAAGCGCCCGAAACGAAACCGCAGCCCGAATCCGACGGCGTGTTCGGGAACCTGCCCGGCACGAGGCCCGGAAGCCGCAGCCCGCGGCGCGGCGAGCCGGCAGGCGACTCGGCGGCCAAGCCCGCGGGCGGCGAGTCGCGCACAGCCCCGCCCCCACCGCCGCCACCGCCGCCCACCGATCCTCCGCCCGCGACCGAGCGGGAGGCGCCCGTGGCGGGGGAGCCCGACGCCGGCCAGCAGCGCATCACGAGCGTCGAGGACCTGGCGTGGGCCGGGATCGCGGTCGCCGCCCAGGCCGCAACGGTGGGGATCAGGTTCGCGAGCCGCGCTCTCGAGGCGGCCCGCAAGTCAGTCGACCGGGACTGACCCCGTGGCGGCGACCCAGAGCCCGCCCGTGACCGCCGACCCCTCCACTCCCGCCAACGGCACGCGCACCGAGCAGGCTCGGGGCTGGCTGTCCGCGTTCTGGCACCGCGCCTACGTCGAGAACATCACCGGCATGGCGGCGATGGTCGCCTACAACCTGGCGCTCGCCCTGTTCCCGTTCGCGCTGCTGGTGTTGTTCATCTTCGGGAGGGTGGTCGGCACCGGCGACCTCCAGGACACGGTCATCACGGACCTCCAGGCGATCTTCCCCGCCGTCGAGGGCGACGAGGTGGAGCGCGCTGTGGAGCGGATCCGCGACAGCTCGACCACGATCGGAGTCGCCGCCGCGATCGGCGCGATCTGGATCGGCGCGTCGTTCTGGGGGGCGATGGACACCGCCTTCTGCCGGATCTACCACGTGGAGTGCAGGAGCTGGGTCGCGCAGAAGCGGTTCGCGCTGGTGATGCTCGTGGTCGTGACGCTGTTCCTGGCGGCGAGCGCAATCGTGCCACTGGCCGAGGGGCTGGCGACCTCGAGCGCGGACGACCTCCCGTTCGGCCTCGACGAGGTCCAGGGGCTTCGCAGCCTCGCGGTGCTCGCCGCCGCCCTGACGATCACGTTCGCGGTGATGAGCCTCATCTACTACGTGGTGCCGAAGGGCCACGTCCCGTGGCACGGCGTGTGGCCCGGCGCTCTCTTCGTCACCGTCACCACCGCGATCGGCAACGCCGCGTTCCCCGTCTACCTGACCTCGATCTCGGACCTCGACCGGATCGGCGGCGCGCTCGGCTTCATCCTGATCGCACTGATCTGGTTCTACCTGATCTCCCTCGCGATCCTCGCCGGAGCGGTGATCAACGCGTTACGCCACGAATTGCACGACACGGGGAGCCTCGACGTGCCCGGCTGGCAGGACGAGCAGCCCCCGGCTCAGCCGTAGCGCCCGCCGGTGATCTCGCGCAACTTCGCCTGATCGTGGCGCGCCTGCACGGTCCGTACGGTGCTCGAGCGCGAGCGGGTGACCAGTGACTCGGTCGACGCGTGGCCGGTCGCGGGGTAGCGGACCCCCTGGAGCAGCTCGCCGTCGGTGACGCCGGTCGCGGCGAAGAAGACGTCGTTGCCCGAGACGAGGCGGTCGACGTCGAGCACCTCGTCCAGGTCGTAGCCGGCGTCGATGGCCGTCTTGCGCTCTTCGTCATCGCGCGGCCAGAGCCGGCCCAGCATCTGGCCGCCCAGGCACTTGATCGCTGCCGCCGAAATGACGCCCTCCGGGGTGCCGCCGATGCCCCAGAGCAGGTCCACCCCGGTCTGGCGGCTGACTGCGAACAGGGCCGCGGAGACGTCACCGTCGGTGATCAGGCGGATCCGGGCGCCGGCCTCACGCACCTCCGCCATCGCGTCCTCGTGACGGGGGCGGTCGAGCATGATCACCGTCACCTCGCCGCGACTCGACTCCTTGCGCTCGGCGACCTGCGCGATCACGGTGGTGAGCGACTCGTCCAGGGTCAGCAGGTCAGCGATCTCGGGGCCGCCCGCAAGCTTCTCCATGTACACGCAGGGGCCGGGGTCGAACATCGTGTCCCGCTCGGCCAGCGCGATCACCGCCAGGGCGGACGGCATCCCCCGCGCGCAGAGCCTGGTGCCCTCCAGCGGGTCGACCGCGATGTCGACCTCGGGCGGGCTGCCGTCGCCGATCCGCTCGCCGTTGTAGAGCATCGGGGCCTCGTCCTTCTCGCCCTCGCCGATGACGACGATCCCGTCCATCGGCACCGTCTCGAGCAGCAGGCGCATGGCGTCAACCGCCGCCTGGTCGGCCGCCTCCTTGTCGCCCCGCCCGACCCAGCGGGCGGCGGCAAGCGCCGCGGCCTCGGTCACCCGGACGAGCTCGAGCGCGAGGTTTCGGTCCGGATGGCTCGGATCCCGGACGTCGTGGGAAATGACACCCATTGTCGTCAGGCTATTCGCTCAAACCGTGCCGGGCGCCTTGCGCTGCTGCTTGCCGCCCGAGGCCTGCGAGCGCAGGAAGCCCACGACCGCGATGGCCAGCGAGCTGATCAGCGCCAGCCAGTAGCCCCACGCGAGGCCGATGCCGAACTCGAGTCCCTGGTCGGGCGACGGCCGGTCGATGACGCCGTTGTAGAGGATCAGGACGAACGCGGCCGCGCCGGCGATCATCGTCATCTCACCGGGCGGATAGGAGAGCTTGTGCCCGCGCGCGAGGATGTAGCCGAGGATCGCCGGAGCGAGCGCCGCCAGGAGCAGGAGCCACCGCAGGATCGGGAACGTCTCGAAGCCGGTGCACGAGGTGTCGCCCTCGCCGCACAGCCACGCGCCCTGCTCGACGCGCTCGGCCGACTCGTCCAGCGTGAACCACGGGAAGAAGAGGATGCTGGCGATCAGCAAGATCGAAGCAGCGGCGCCCAGCAGCGTCCGGTTCCGGTCCAGGCGCGAGAGGTCCATACCCGCGGCGAGCCTATACGACGAACGCCCGCGAAAAGATAGGTTCCTTCTGTGACTCGCTGGGGCCTGACGCTGCCGCTGCCGATGCTGCCGCTGTCGGCTCACGAGGACCTGGTCAAGCGGGCCGAGGCCGCCGGCTACACCGATTTCTGGTCGGGCGAGACGAACGGGCCGGACGGGTTTACGCCACTCGCCCTCGCTGCCGAGTGGACGCAGGACGCACGGCTCGGAACCGGCGTCGTGGGCGTCTTCCAACGGGGACCGGCCTTGCTTGCCCAGCAGGCCGCCGCGCTCGCCGACGCGAGCGACGGGCGGTTCGCCCTCGGCATCGGCGCCTCGTCCGACCGCATCGTCCAGGGATGGAACGGAATCCCGTTCGAGCGGCCGTATACGAAGATCGTCGAGACCCTCGACTATCTCGAGGT
The DNA here is from genome assembly GCA_963734015.1 of uncultured bacterium. Taxonomy (GTDB): domain Bacteria; phylum Actinomycetota; class Thermoleophilia; order Solirubrobacterales; family 70-9; genus JALZKA01. Next base: position 104,755 of record CAVTFG010000002.1, read on the forward strand.
CGCACTCGCCGGCGTCCGGGCACCCGGCGGATTCAAGCTCGAGCTCGCGCCGCCAGAGCGCATCCCGATCGTGCTCGCGGCACTTCGCGGTCGGATGCTGCGCCTGGCGATGGAGCGGACCGATGGGGCGTTCTCGAACTTCCTGCCCCTGTCCGGCGTCCCGCAGGTGGTCGAGGCGATCGCCGGCGCTCCGGAGGGATTCGAGCTGCTCTGCCGATTCTTCTGCCTGCCGGGTGAGCGCGAGCAGGTGGAGCCGGTAGCCCGGTTCATGTTCGCCTCGTATGCCACCGTCCCGGTCTACGAGGCGTTCTTCCGCTGGCTGGGCCACGGCGAGGCCATCGATCCGATGGTCGAGGCGTGGAACAGCGGCGACCGTCAGGCCGCGACGGCCGCGGCCCCCTGGGAGCTCATCAAGGAGGTCTTCCTGCTCGGCCGGCCGGAGGCGATCCGGGAGCGCCTCGGGGAGTTCGTCGCAGCCGGCGTGACTCTCCCAGTCGTCCTGCCGGTAACGACACCCGACCGGGCGGGCGACGTGATCGAGGCGCTGGGACCCGGCTAAGCCGCGCGCGCCAGCGAGAGGGCGAACAACCCCTCGGGATCGGTCCACCAGTCGGTCAGCACCAGGCCGGCCTCGGCGTAGATTCCCTCGAGCCCGGGACGCGCGAACTTGGTCGAGATCTCGGTTCGCATCTCCTCGCCGCGTTCGAAGGCGACGGTCATCCCCAGGTCGCGGAAGGTCACCATCTGGCGGCGCAGCGAGCGGAGCCGGATGTCCACGAACAGGTTCTCCTCGTCGAAGAAGGCGACGTGCTCGAAGGCATCGAGGTCGAAGTCGGCGCCGAGCCGATCGTTCAGGACCGCCAGGACGTTCTTGTTGAACTCGGCCGTCACGCCTTCGGCGTCGTTGTAGGCGGCCTCGAGCGTCGCCCGGTCCTTGACGAGGTCGGTGCCCAGCAGGAACCGATCGTCGGCCTCCAGCAGGTTGGCGACGCGGGACAGGAAGCTGGCGCGCTGCTGGGGCTCGAAGTTGCCGATCGTGCCGCCCAGGAAGGCGATCAGGCGCGGGCCGGACAGTGGGATGCGCTCGAGGTCGCGCTCGAAGTCGACCACCAGGCCATGGACGTCGATGCGGTACTCGTCGGCGATCCGAGCGGCAGTGTCACGCGTGATCTCCTCGGAGATGTCGACGGGCGCGTATGCGCGCAGGCAGCCCGAGTCCTGCATCGCGTCCAAGAGGACCCGCGTCTTGGCCGCCGAGCCCGAGCCGAGCTCGATCAGCGTCGCCGGCTCGCCCGCGGCCGCGACGATCGCGGGCGAGTGCTCCTCGAGGATCGCCCGCTCGGCGCGCGTCGGGTAGTACTCGGGCGTCGCGGTGATCCGCTCGAACAGCTCGGAACCGCGCTCGTCGTAGAAGTAACGCGGCGAGAGTTCCTTGAAGGGCTTCGTGAGGCCGATCCGCACGTCGGCGGCCATGCCCGACAGCGGCCCCCCGGGCGGCAGGTGGACGTCGACCTGGACGGTGCCGACGCTCATCGGGCGCACCGAAGGCCCGAGAAGATCTGCCGCCTGATCGGCAGGTCCCAGTTCCGGAAGGTCGTCCGGATCACGTCGCGCCGCGTGGCCCAGGCGCCGCCGCGCAGCACCTTGTGCTCAGGGCCGAAGAAGACCTTGGAGTACTCGTCGTACGGGAAGGCCTCGAAGCCCGGGTAGCCGGTGAAGTCCGAGCTGGTCCACTCCCAGACGTCGCCCAGCATCTGGATGGCGCCGCAGTCCGACGCCGCGTCCGCATAGGCGCCGGCCGGTGCGGTCCCGAACGCGAGGTGGTCTAGATTCGCCCGGCCCCGGTCGGCGCCGCCCGCAGCGGCCTCCCACTCGAGCTCGGTCGGCAGCCGCTTGCCGGCCCACCGCGCGAAGCCCTCGGCGCCCTCGTAATCGATGTGGACGACCGGGTGGGCGAGGTCGAGAGCGCGAGTCTCCCCCATCGCCGTTCGGACCCAGCCGCCCCCGCCGTCGCGCTCCCAGTAGAGGGGCGGCTCGGCGCCCGTCTCCTCGACGAACTGCGCGTACGCCGCGTTGGTCACCGGGGTGCGGTCGATCTCGAACGCAGCCAGCTCGACCGAGTGCCGCGGGCGCTCGTTGTCGTAGGCGAACCCGTCGCCCGCGTCGCCGATCTCCTGCTCGCCGCCCTCGACCGCCACCATCTCCGGCCCGTCGACGAGCGGCTCGGCCGCGGGTACGGTGTCGCGCTCGGGGGGCTCGTACTCCGGCACCATCTGCAGGAGCTGCAGCATCGTCTCGTTGTGCTGATGCTCGTGGGCGAGGATCAGGTCGTAGACGAAGCCGCCACGCAGGATGGGCTCGCCGCCCTCGAGGTCGATCTCGTCGAGCACGTCCAGCGTCCGCTCGCGGACCTCGGACATGTAGGAGCGCAGGTCGTCGCCGCGCAGGATCGGCAGCTCGTTGCGGGTGGCGCGCGGGTTTTCGATCGCGTCGTAGAAGCGGCCCAGCTCGCCGCGCATCGGCTCCCGGCCCGAGATCGTCTGCACCAGCCACAGCTCCTCGAAGTTCGCGATGTGCCCGAGGTCCCAGGCGAGCGGGCTCAGGATCTCGCTGTAGACGGTGTTGAGCTGCTCGTCGGTCAGCGGCTCGACAAGGAGGAGCGTGCGCCGGCGCGCCTCCTCGAGGCGCTCCGCGATCGCTTCCTTGGTGCTGTGACGGGGCCGGCGTCGTCGCGATGTCAGCACGTTAGACGTCTGGCCTCGCGATTTCGTTACGGGCAACCCCACCATTCGCGGGCGCTCGGCCAGCGACTACGCTCCCGCGGCGATGAAGTTGGAAGGCGCGGGAGCGCTGATCAGCGGCGGGGCCTCCGGGCTGGGCGAGGCAACCGTACGGCGGCTGCATTACGCCGGGGCCTCGGTCGTGATCTCCGACCTGAACGCCGAGAAGGGCGAAGCGCTGGCGGCCGAGCTGGGCGACCGCGCATCGTTCGTCGAGGCCAACGTGCTCGAGCCCGACCAGGTCCAGGCGGCCGTGGACGCGGGGGCGGCACTCGACGGCGGGCTCCGGATCTCGGTCTGCTGCGCCGGGATCGGCTGGGCCCAGCGGACGAGCTCGAAGCAGGGGCCGCACGACCTCGAGGTGTTCAGCAACGTGATCAAGGTCAACCTGATCGGCAGCTTCAACGTGCTGCGACTCGCGGCGACGGCGATGTCCAGCAACGAGCCCGACGACGAGGGCGAGCGCGGCGTCTGCGTGAACACGGCCTCGATCGCGGCCTTCGACGGTCAGATCGGCCAGGTCGCCTACGCAGCCTCGAAGGGCGGCATCGTCGGCATGACCCTCCCGGCGGCCCGCGACCTCGCCGGCCGGGGAATCCGGGTGGTCACGATCGCCCCGGGCCTGTTCGACACCCCGCTCCTCGCCGGCCTGCCCGAGGAGGCGCGCGAGGCGCTCGGCGCCGGCATCCCGTTTCCGTCCCGGCTCGGCACGCCGTCCGAGTACGCGCAGCTCGCCCAGCAGATCGTCGAAAACCCGATGCTGAACGGCGAGACGATCCGGCTCGACGGCGCGCTGCGAATGCCGCCGAAGTAGGACTTATCGACCAGGTACCACGACCGCTGCCGCCGGGGCGTATGCCCTATTGCGTGAGCTTGTTCTTGCCGGGCCCGCCGTTCAGGGCGTCGACGCCGGGCCCGCCGATCAGGGTGTCGCCGCCGTCGCCGCCGTTCAGGGTGTCATCGCCGGCTTCGCCGTGCAGGGTGTCGCTGCTGCCCCCGCCGTTCAGGATGTCATTCCCGTCCCCGCCGTGCAGGGTGTCAGCGCCATCCTCGCCGTTCAGGATGTCGTTGCCGGACCCGCCCCTTACGGTGTCCTTGCCGGACCCGCAGTTGATCACGTCGTCGCCGCCACCGCCGTCCACGATGTCATTGCCGGCGCCGCAGTTGATCACGTCGTCCCCTGGAGTGCCCGTGATCACGTCGCCGCGGGAAGTGCCCGTGATCGCGCAGCTCACGGCCACCGCGACGGTCGCGGTCGAGCCACCGTTGAGCGTGTAGGTGAAGCCGTCGGTCGGGGAGCCGTCGTTGCAGTAGTTGGGGTTCGGCTGGTAGGTGAGCCCGGAGCCGCCGCCGGTGATCGCCACGGTGCCATTGGCCGGCTGGGTGACCGACTGGACCCTCTTCGGGCCGGCGTCGATGTCGGTGTCGTTGGCGCGCACGTTGATCGGGTTGGGTCCGGAGCTGCGCGAGACGGTGGCGGTGTCGTTGACCGCCACCGGGGCGTCATCGACGCAGGTGACGGTCACCGAGACGTTGGCGGTAGAGCCACCGTTGAGGGTGTACGTGAAATTGTCGGTCGGGCTGCCGCCGTTGCAGTAGTTGGCGTTCGGCTGGTAGGTGAGCTCGGTGCCGCCGCCGGTGATCACCACGGCGCCGTGGGCCGGCTGGGTGACTGACAGGACCGTCTTTGGGCCGGCGTCGATGTCGGTGTCGTTGGCGCGCACGTTGATCGAGGTCGCGCCCGCGTCCTCGGCCACCGTGGCGGTGTCGCTTACTGCCACCGGTGGATTGTCGACCGTGGTCTCGACGCTGAAGCTGCGCGTGTCGGGGCTCGGGTCGACGTTGCCGGCGGCGTCGGTGGCGCGGACCGAGAAGGTGTAGGCGCCGTCGGCGAGGTCGGTATAGGCCCGCGGCGAGGGCGTGCAGTCGGCGAACGAGCCGGTGGTCGGGCCGGGGCCGTCGAGGCGGCATTCGAAGCTCGAGCCGGGCTCATCGGAGCTGTAGGAGAAGGAGGGGTCGTTGTTCGAGCTGGTCCCGCTCGGTCCGGTGTCGATCGTCGTGTTGGGGGCGCCGGTGTCGACGCTGAAGCTGCGCGTGTCGGGGCTCGCGTCGACGTTGCCGGCGGCGTCGGTGGCGCGGACCGAGAAGGTGTAGGCGCCGTCGGCGAGGTCGGTATAGGCCCGCGGCGAGGGCGTGCAGTCGGCGAACGAGCCGGTGGTCGGGCCGGGGCCGTCGAGGCGGCATTCGAAGCTCGAGCCGGGCTCATCGGAGCTGTAGGAGAAGGAGGGGTCGTTGTTCGAGCTGGTCCCGCTCGGTCCGGTGTCGATCGTCGTCTCGGGCGCCGTCGAGTCCTCCGTGTAGGTGAACGGCGCCGAGCACGCCGAGGTGTTGCCGGCGTCCGAGGCGGTCGCGGTGAAGGTCACGGTCTGGTCGGGGTCGACGCTCGCGGGCAACCCCGGCGAGGCGAACGCGGCGGCGGTGTCGGACGCCTCGACCGGGCCCGAGCAGTCGCCCGACTGGTAGAGGCGGACGGTCGAGCCGGCCTCGGCCGAGCCCTTGATCTCGGGGGCGTTGTCGTTGGCCGGCGAGTCGGGGTCGGAGTCGGTGATCTCGGGTGGATCGGGGGGCACTACATCCTCGGCGTACGTGCCGGTGACCTCGGTCAGCTCCGGCGTTCGACTCGGGTCCGTGGTGCTCAGCTCCGCGCGGTACTGCAGATACCTGGAGTTGCCGCCGATCGAGCCCCCCGAGGTCGCGATCGGGGCGAAGCTGCTCCAGCTGCCGTCCGGGGTCGGCGTGTTGCCGGTCCGGACGCTGAGCTGGATGTCGGTCCCGGCCGGCGTGTTCTCGATCCAGCTGAGCTGGTTCCAGTTGACCGCCTGGCCCGCGTCGAAGATGCGCGACTCGAAGGCGCCCGACGCCGGATAGGGGCCGACCCGCATCCAGTCGACCGCGAGCTCCGGGCCGCCGGCGGTGAAGTCGCTTGCCGCGGCGCGGAGCGCCGGGCCGAAGGTGCCCGTGTGGGTCGCGACCAAGCTGCCGTCGACGAAGTAGCGGACCTCGGTCAGGTCCCACTCGATCCGGTATCGGTGGGAGCTGCCGACGAGCGAGCCGGGAATCGGGGTGTCGGTGACCCCGGAGCCGAACTGGGTGCTGGCGAACAGCTGGTTTGTCGTGCCCCTGGTGCTGAACATCGCCCAGACGCTCTCGAAGTTGTCGGTGAGGGCGACGTGCTGGAAGGTCGCGGCGCCGAAAGTCGCCACGCCCTCGAGCGAGCTACCCGGGCCGAAGGTCGTGTCGGTGCTGGCGAAGGCACCGTTGACGTGGAGGCTGCCGCCGGAGACCGCGGAGGTGCCGCCCGCACCTCCGCCCTGCGACTCCCAGGTCGCGCCCGACCAACCGGCCGGCAGCGCCGGGCCGCCGGCGAACTCGGCGCCGACCGCCGGCCGCAGCATGACCTCGCCGTTGGCCGTCTCGGAGACGTAGGTGTCGGCGCCGGGGGCGCCGGCCGAGAAGTTGGCCACGGTGGTGTCGGTGAGGCTGAGCGGGGCGACGGTGAACGTCCACGTGTCGTCGGCACCCAGGGCGTTTCCGTTCGCATCCTCGACCGCGTCCTCCACCGTCACCTCATAGACGGCACCGGCGGTGAGATCGGCCAGGGGATCGAGGGTCGCTGTCGCCCCTGCGTAGCTGACGTCGGCCGCGACGTCGGCGCCTGCGCCCTGCCGTCGCAGTCGCACGCTGGTCTCATCGATCGTTGCCGGGCTCATCGGCTCGCTGAACTCGACGTGTACGTCCGCGCCCCGAGCGACCCCGGTGGCACCCGGGGCTGGGCTGCGCTGGACGATCGTCGGCGGAGTCGTGTCCACGCCTGCCGTGTAGCTCGCCGAGACCTCGGTCAGCTCCGGCGTTCGACTCGGGTCCGTGGTGCTCAGCTCCGCGCGGTACTGCAGATACCTGGAGTTGCCGCCGATCGAGCCCCCCGAGGTCGCGATCGGGGCGAAGCTGCTCCAGCTGCCGTCCGGGGTCGGCGTGTTGCCGGTCCGGACGCTGAGCTGGATGTCGGTCCCGGCCGGCGTGTTCTCGATCCAGCTGAGCTGGTTCCAGTTGACCGCCTGGCCCGCGTCGAAGATGCGCGACTCGAAGGCGCCCGACGCCGGATAGGGGCCGACCCGCATCCAGTCGACCGCGAGCTCCGGGCCGCCGGCGGTGAAGTCGCTTGCCGCGGCGCGGAGCGCCGGGCCGAAGGTGCCCGTGTGGGTCGCGACCAAGCTGCCGTCGACGAAGTAGCGGACCTCGGTCAGGTCCCACTCGATCCGGTATCGGTGGGAGCTGCCGACGAGCGAGCCGGGAATCGGGGTGTCGGTGACCCCGGAGCCGAACTGGGTGCTGGCGAACAGCTGGTTTGTCGTGCCCCTGGTGCTGAACATCGCCCAGACGCTCTCGAAGTTGTCGGTGAGGGCGACGTGCTGGAAGGTCGCGGCGCCGAAAGTCGCCACGCCCTCGAGCGAGCTACCCGGGCCGAAGGTCGTGTCGGTGCTGGCGAAGGCACCGTTGACGTGGAGGCTGCCGCCGGAGACCGCGGAGGTGCCGCCCGCACCTCCGCCCTGCGACTCCCAGGTCGCGCCCGACCAACCGGCCGGCAGCGCCGGGCCGCCGGCGAACTCGGCGCCGACCGCCGGCCGCAGCATGACCTCGCCGTTGGCCGTCTCGGAGACGTAGGTGTCGGCGCCGGGGGCGCCGGCCGAGAAGTTGGCCACGGTGGTGTCGGTGAGGCTGGCCGACGGCGTGGAAAAGCTCAGCGGGGCGCCGCCGGGCGGCTCGGTCGCCGAGTTGCCGGCCTCGTCCTCCGAGGTGACTCGGTAGTGGTAGGTCGCGTTCGGCTGCAGGCCGTTGAGCTCGACGCTGTGTGAGGTGACGAGGGAGGCGCTGCCCTGGCTCGAGTCCAGCGAGCCCGGGCTGGTGCCGTAGTCGACCCGAGAGTCGGACGGCTCGTCGGTGTTCCAGGTGATCGTCGCGGTGCCGTCGCCGTCGGCGATCGCGCTGACGTTGGAGATGGCCGGCCCGGTGTCGTCAACTGCGTAGGTGGCCTCGTAGTCGCCAGGGGTCGCGTTGAAGAAGGCGTACTCGACGCCCTTGATCGTCTCCGTCGTGGTGGAGCTCGGCGTCCCGTTGCGAGTCACCCCGGTGAGCTCGCCGACGTCAGAGCTCGTCGGCACCATCGCGCGCAGGCCGTTCGCACCCGCGCCGACCTCGATCGTGAAGCTGAGCTCGTTTCCACTCCACGAGATCGAGTCGAACGACGAGGCGTTGCGGCCGTCGACCCATTCGAGCAACTGGCTGCCGGAGACCACCGGTACGTCCCGCGCGAGGGCGGAGGCGACGATCGCGTCCGAGCCCGGATGCGACGCGTGGTCGGTGTGCATGTTCGCGACATAGGCGCCGTAATAGCCCTGGCTCCCGATCGCCTTGTCGAGCAGGGCGTCGATCGTGAACGGGTACGACTGGCCGGACTCGTCGGTCATCTGCGTCGCCGCCTGGTAGACGTCGATCATCGTTCCGTCGAGATCGGCGAAGCGCATCGGCATCGCCGATCCGGTCATGAGCCCCGGGCGGTTCTGGATCCAGCTCTCGGGCCAGTAGTAGTAGTTGGTGTCGAGGCGGACACCGTGGTCGAGCTCGACCTTGGGGTGGGTCGCCCAGTCGCTCCAGGCGATGCAGTGGGTGCGGTTCGAGGTGGGAGGCGGGACGCTCGTGTACTTCGCGCTCCACTCCCCGAGCTGCTCATCGAAGTTCTGATCGAGCGACTCCGGCGTGAAATTGCCGCAGCCGGTGTCGAAATGGACCCCGACCTCGAAGCCGTCGGCGTGATAGGCGGCCGCTTGGGCGTCGGTCAGCGGCGTGTCGGTGTAGATGTACGAGCTTGCCCTGACGCACTCCCAGTCGGCGACGGAGCAGCCGGGCGGGCTCAACGCCTTGTACTGGTCGAAGCGGTCGTCGGTGCCACCGCTGGCGTGATCGTCCCCGGTCATCACGACGACCGCCTTCTCGGAACGCGGGAAATACCAGAACCGCGGCAGCGGCTTGCGGTCGCGGTTCATCTCGCCGATCAGGTTCGCGAGCAGCCGTTGCTGCTCGTCAGCCTGCGGGATCGCGACCTTGTCGAGGTTCACCCAGTCGGGCTGTGGGTCGCCGGCTGCGTTCCCGAAGAACAGGTCGTCCGAGCGGATCGGGCCGCTCTGGCCGTCACGCTCCTGGCCGGCCCACGCGGGGTTGCCCTGACGCGTGTAGACGACCGAGCGCGCGAGGTCATAGGTGAAGGCAGCCGCCTGGCCCCCGTTCGACCCAACGCTTCGCAGGGTCAGCGCCGGGTTCGAGGTCGCGGTGTCGGCGTTGGAGAACAGCGTCGCGATCGTCTCGGCGTCGCTCGCGAGATAGCGATCGGCCGTCCCGTGGAACTGCATCGTCTCGCCGACGATCCCGGTCCCAGGGCTCTCGGACGTGTCGACCTGGAGGTAAGCGTTCGCAAGCGTGGCCCCGGTGCTGGTCAACCCGAGCAGGCCGCTGAGGTCCGGGTCCGGCCTCATCGCGATCAGGTTCCCGCCGGTGTCGACCCAGTCGCTCAGCATCTGCGCCTGAGCGGCGCTCAAAGGGGTCTCGCCCAGGATCACCACGTCGTGGGCGGCGAGGGTGGGTGTGTCTAGGTCCGAGAGGTCGGCGGCGTCGAACTCGTTCAGGCCCTCGTTGCGGAGGATCTCCGCGTAGTAGCGACCGAAGGCGTCCGAGTCGCCCGACACCACGAGGATCGGCCCGCCGGGCCCCTCGTGCGGCGCCTGCGCACTCGCGGTGCCCGCCTGCAAGGCGATGCCCGCCAATGCTGCGACAACCCCAAGCGATGCAAGCGTCGCTCGCGACATGAGCCCCCGTCCCGTTTTGATGACTAGTTCCTCCCCTGAGCAGTTGGTCCGTGGTCGGTCGGCAACGCCTGCCGCACGTCCGGCCGCGTCAAATGGGACCAATGCCAGCGCCAGAAAGCAAGGAAAATCGCCGAACTTGGGTACCTATTTGAGGTAGACGCCGGTACCGGGTAGGTGGACTAGAGGCGCTGGTCGGGCTCGGCGCTCGCCGCCACGCCCAGCAACGGGTCCTGGCCGTCCAGGGCCCCGGTCGCGGGATCGGCGAGGCGGAGCGCCTCGGGCAGCCGGCGGCTCCGCATCGCGCGCGCCTCGGTGAGCGGCTGGAGGATGCCGCGAAGCGCGAGCGCGCCGCCGACGAACCGTGGCGCCCAAACGCGGCCGGAGCGGCGCTCGATGGCGCGCTCGATGGTGTCGGCGGCGACGGAAACCGGAACCGACTTGCGGATGAAGCCGGGCAACATGCCCTCCATCGCCTTGGTCGACGGGTGCTCGAAGCTGCCGCGCACCAGGTCCGTGTCGATGAACCCGAAGTAGGCGCAACCCGCCCGGGCGCCGGTCGGCCGAAGCTCGACCCGCAGCGAGTCCGTCAGACCCTCGACGCCGGCCTTCGAGGCCGCGTACGGGCCCATCAGCGGCGCGTGGCTGGCTGCCGCCAGCGAGGCGATGTTCAGCAGGTAGCCCCTGCGAGCGACGATCTCCGGGAGCACCGCCCGGTTGGTGCGCCAGACGCCCATCAGGTTGACCTCGAGCGTGCGCTCAACCTGCTCGGGCGGAGCCGTGAGGAGCGAGCCCACCGTGTGGATGCCGGCGTTGGCCACGGCGACATCGATGCCGCCGAAGCGATCGACGACGCCGGCGACCGCGCGCTCGAGCGCGTCACTATCGGTCACGTCCGCCTCGAACGCCGCCGCACGGTCCCCCAGCTTCGCGGCGCGCTGCTCGAGCAGCTCGAGCTCGAGCCCGACGAGCGCGACGTTGGCGCCCTTCGCGTGCAGCCGCTCGGCCGTGGCGGCGCCGATGCCGCGCGCGGCACCCGTGATGAACGCGGTCCGCCCCGCGACGTCGAACCCGCGGCGCGCCCTCACGCGGCCTCGGCCAGCTCGCGCCCCGGCTCGGCCGGCCCCGCGCCCTCGTCGATCCCGCGCTCCAGCAGCCGGTACTCGGCCTCCTTGAGCGTCAACAGCTCGTTGCGGAACCGCCACGTCTCATGCGGCCAGAGGGTGATGTTGCGGCCGTGGGCGTCGACGTACCAGCTCTTGCAGCTCCGGGACCAGACCGCATCCCGCAACTCGTCCTGGAGCCAAGCGTTGTAGGCGTCCTGTGACTCGGCGCGGGGCGCGATCGCGGCGGCGCCGTTGCCCCGGACCCGCTCCATCGCCTGGAGCGCCAGCCTGATCTGGCACTCGATCATGAACACCACCGAGTTGTGCCCCAGCCCGGTGTTCGGGCCGAGCAGGAAGAACAGGTTCGGGTAGCCCTCGATCATCGTGCCGCGGTGGGCCTGGATCCCGGTCTCGGCCCACTCGTCGGCGAGCACCCGGCCGCCCTCCCCGCGCAATGCGACGGAGCTGGCCATCGCCTGGGTGTCGAAGCCGGTGCCGAGGATGATCACGTCGGCCTCGCGCTCGACCCCGTCGCCGCCGACGATCGACCGGGCGCGGATCTCGGCGATGCCCTCGGTGACGACGCCCGCATTCGGACGGTCGAGCGCGCGGTAGTAAGTGTTCGACATCAGGATGCGCTTGCAGCCGAACTCGTAGCTCGGCATCAGCCTTCGGCGCTTCTCGGGGTCGCTCACCTGCCGCTCGAGGTTGCGCCGGCCCATCCACTCGAACAGCCGGCCGAAGCGCTTCGACTGTACGCCGCGCAGGATCACGAGCTCGAGGTACCAGTAGATCCCCCGGCGGTAGGCGCGCTGGAGCGCCGGGAAGCGCCGGTAGAGCCTGCGCTCGAACCGGGGGATGTGGCGGTCGAGCTTGGGCAGCACCCACGGCGCGGTCCGCTGGTAGAGGTCGAGCCGCCCGACCTCGCGGGCGATCTCCGGCACGAACTGGATCGCGCTGGCGCCGGTGCCGACGACGGCCACCCGCTTGCCCCGGAGATCCACCTCGTGGTTCCAGGTGGCGGAGTGGAAGACGTCGCCGTCGAACTTCTCGATGCCCGGGAACGCGGGCTCGGCCGGAACGTGCAGGCCGCCGATCCCGGAGACGACGAACCGGGCGGTGCGCTCCTCGCGTCCGTCGGGCCCCTCGCCGACGCAGCGCCATAGGGCGGTCTCGGCGTCCCAGGTGGCGCTGATCGCGCGCGTCCCGAACACGATGTGGCGGCGGATGTCGTACTTGTCGGCGCAGCGCTCCAGGTAATCGCGGATCTGCTCCTGCGGCGCGTACATCTCGCTCCACTCCGGGTTCGGCTCGAACGAGAACGAGTACATGTGCGAGGGCACGTCGCACGCGCAGCCCGGATAGGTGTTCTCCCGCCACGTCCCGGCCAGGGAATCGGCCTTCTCGATCAGGACGAAGTCATCGATTCCGGCCTCCTTCAGCTTGATCGCCATGCCGAGCCCGGAGAACCCGGTGCCGACGATCACGACCTCGTGGTCCGCGCTCTGAGCCGAAGGCGAAGTCCCGGCGTTGTTGAGCCGGCTTGTCTTGGCGTTCATGCGTCCTTCTGGGTAGTTACACTACTGTAAGTTACAGCATTGTAGCCTAGCACAGGAGGGCAGCGTGGACGCCACCGTCACCAAGACCGCAAGGCTGACCGGGCCCGAGCGCCGGGAGCAGATCCTCGACGTGACCAAGGCGATGGTCGGCGAGCGGGGCTTCCACACCGTCTCGATCGACGCGGTCGCCCGCCGGGCCGGCATCACGCGGCCCGTGGTCTACGGGCACTTCGACAACAAGGCGGGCCTGCTCCGGGCCCTGGTCGAGCGGGAGGGCGCCCACGCCGTCGGGCAGCTGATGGAGCTCCTCCCTCGCCCCGATGCCCGGCAGCCGCCGCGCGAGATCCTGCTCGGCGGCTTGCGCGCTTTTCTCGAGGCGGTCCGCGACGAGCCGGTGACCTGGCGGCTGGTCCTGATGCCTCCCGAGGGCACGCCCGACATCCTGCGCGAGCGCGCCGTCTCGATCCGGCGCGACGTGACCGACCAGCTCGCGGCGCTGGCGCCGCAGGTGATGCGCGCCGCGGGTGGCGAGGGCCCACCGGACGCGGAGCTCGCGGCCCTCACGATGCAGGCCGTCGCCGAGGACGCCGCGCGGCTCCTCCTGAACGATCCCGAGACCTATCCGATCGAGCGCCTCCTCACCCACGCCGAGTGGCTGCTCGACCGGCTGGGCCTCGAGAGCTGAGTCAATCCGTCCCCGTGTGCTCCGGGTCGCGATAGACCTGCTTTTCCCACGGCGGCGAGATCGCGAACTCCCACCCTCCGCCCGCGAGCTCCTCGATCGGGACGAGCCTGATCGCCTTCGGCTCCGTCCAACGCCCGGGCCGCATCGCCGTGCCACGGGGGCCACGCCCCGCAGCGGCCCGGTCGCCGACCCGGCCGGCGTGGCTGCCACCCGAGATGAAGTAGCGGCCCGTGGAGGCGGTCCAGCCGGCCTTTTCGACCAGGCCCGAGTCCGAGAGCCAGTCGCCCGAGTCGCCGTTGTAGCCATGATGGGAACTGGCGCGCGCCTCGGCCGCGCCGTCAGGCCCGATCCGGACGTGAAAGCTCTCCCAGTCGTCGGGATGGGCGCCGGCGTCCCCCAGGAGGGCGCGCGCAGTGGCGCTGCCCGGGTAGTAGAGCCAGTACTGGAGGTAGAGCCGGCCGGCGCGGTCGCCGGCGCAGTCGTAGCCCTCGCTCGCGGCGCCGTCCCGGCAATCGACCACGTGGACGAACGCCGTCACCTGCTCGCCGTCGAGCGACTCGCTGACCGGCCCGCTCTCGGCTCCCTCCGCGCAAGCGTCCTCCCGACACGAGCGGTAGTCCACCGGGAGCGCGCGCATGCCGTCCTCGTAATCGAGGGCCGGAGTGTGCTCGGTCGCCAGGGCGGCCACCTCCAGCCCGTAGGCGAGCGCGAGGGCGCCCCGCTCCCCGTCGCACCCGTCACCCAGGCCCGCGGCGCAGGCCAGCCTGGAGGCGATCGACCGGGCGAGGTCGGCGCCCGGGACCGGCACCCCGGCGGCCATGACCACGGTGAACGCCAGAGCAACCAGCAGCACGAGCGCGACCCACTCGGGAGTCGCCTGCCCGCGCTCGTCCACGTTTCGCACTGGGACTCAAAGCCCGCAAGCCGTCACGGATTCCACGCCCCGTGTGCGGGTACGGTTCACGCATGTCGGACGAGCCGATCACCAGTCGCAAGGAGGGACGGGGCTGGAAGACCTACGCGCTTGGTGTCGCCGGGTTGTTGCTGGCGATCCTGATCCTGCAGAACTCCCAGGAGGTCGAGGTGAAGTTCCTCTTCATCAACACCACCATCCCGCTGATCTTCGCGCTGCTGATCGCGGGCGCGCTCGGCGCGCTGATCGGCTGGGCCGCCCCGCGCGTGCGCCGCGGCGGGCCGGACTGACCCGGCCGCGTAGGGTCAGCCGGCGGCGGCGGAGGCGTGCTCGACGCGCCCCAGGTACTCGCAGCCGTCGAGGCCGGCAAATACCCGAGCGAGTGCAAGTACGAAGACCTCATCGGCGACGACCGCCACCTCGCCGCTCCCGATATTTCCCACGCCCGCCAGGTTGACGGCGTGCGTGTCGCCCGACGCGAGCTCGGCCCGACTCATCGCCATCTCTCCGTTCCCGGCAACTCCGTCGTCCTCGAACACGATTCCTCGAGAGGCCTGGATCACGACTACGTCCGACCCGGTGTCGTTCGTAAATTCGAGCGCCGGCGCCGGGGCGCACGCGAGCTCGACCGCGCCGGCCGGCGTCTCGGCGAGGGTCACCGTCTCGAACAGATCAGCCTGCCCGCCGGTCAGCTCGACGTCGGTGTCGCCGAGGTCCAGGCCTTGAAGCGACGTCTCATCGATCTGATCACCGCCGATGCTGTCGTCCTCGAAATCGACGCCGCGGAGCGTCCCATCGTCGATGTCGGAGCTCCGCAGCGTGTCGGACTTCACGTCCTCGCCCTTGACGGCGCCGTTCTTGATGTCGCCGGAGTTGACGGAATTCTTGCCCTGGAGGGCGACGGCGCCGCCCCCCAGAGCGAGAAACAGCGCGAGCGCCGAGAGAGCTAGTGACGCTCGCGCCGAGCTCATCGACCCCGCCGGTCGCCGCGGTGCCGCCGCCGCGCTCCCGGGGAGGTGGTGCCGGCCGCAGGCACCTGACGCTTCGCTCCTTTGGCCGTCGTCTTGTTGACCGCAACTGCCAGCTGTCCGATCCATCGCATCTGGCCGCCCTCGCTTTCCTTGGTACTCGCCGGGCCCCCTTGCCCGACAGCTCCGACCGTAGACCTCCGAACTGCGGCTGTCACCAGGGAAATCCCTGGTCGGTGCCTGAGCCTCCAGGCTCAAGTGATCAATGTCACGTAGATTGGAGGGGTGCTGCTGGGCCGGGACGCCGAGCTGGCGGAGATAGCCAATCTGCTGCACCGCGCCAGGGAGGGCGACGGCGGGGCGCTGCTGATCGTCGGCGAGCCCGGAATCGGCAAGACGGCGCTGCTCACCGCCGCGCGGGAGCGCTCAGCGGAGATGCTGGCGATCCACACGTCCGGCTTCGAGTCCGAGGCCGACCTGCCGTTCGCGGCGCTCGCCGGGCTTGCCGCTCCGCTCCTGGACCGGCTCGATCGGCTTCCCCCGCCCCAGGCTCACGCGCTGGAGGTGGCCCTGGCGATGGCGCAGCCGCGAACCGGTGGCGACCGCCTGGCGGTGTTCGCGGGGTTCGCCGGGCTGGTTGCGCTGGGCGCCGCCGAGCAACCGATGCTGCTGACGATCGACGACGCGCAGTGGCTCGACACGCCCTCGGCGGAATGTCTCGCGTATCTCGCCAGGCGGCTCGACGGCTCGTCAATCGGCCTGATCGCCACGGCTCGCGAGGGGACCGGGCAAACCGTGCTGGGGGAGGCCTTGGGGGGTCGCCTGCCGCTCAGAGGCCTCGACCGCGACGACGCTCGCGCCGTGATCCGCGCAGCGGCCGGGGACCTTGCGCCGGAGACGGAGGAGGCACTGCTCGATGCCGCGCTCGGCAATCCCCTCGCGCTCCGCGAGCTCCCCGGCTCGCTCAGCGAGAAGCAGCGCCGGGGAGAGGCGATCGTGGAGCCCGCACCCGAGCCGGGCACCACGTTGTGGCGGGCGCTTGAGGCCCGGATCACAGGGCTCGCGCCGTCGGCACAGGCGGCGGCCCTGGTTGTGGCCGCCTCGGTTGACGGTGCCACGACGGCGATACATGCTGCGTGCGACGAGCTCGGCGTGGATGGCGACGGGCTCGAGCAGTGCGAGCGGGCGGGGATCCTCGTGCTCTCGCCCGATCGCGCAACCTTCACGCACCCGTTGCTCCGC
Organism: uncultured bacterium; assembly: GCA_963734015.1. GTDB lineage: Bacteria > Actinomycetota > Thermoleophilia > Solirubrobacterales > 70-9 > JALZKA01. The sequence continues at coordinate 120,922 of CAVTFG010000002.1, forward strand.
GGCATCGCGCTCGAGCTGCCGCCCGCGTCCGAACGCCGCCGGGCGCATGCGGCGCTCGCCCGCCACAGCGAGCCGGACGCTGCGGCCTGGCATCTCGCTGCTGCCGCGATCGAGCCGGATGAGGCCGTGGCGGACGCCCTCGAGCAGGCCGCCTACCGGGCAGCGAGCCGTGGTGCCCATGGTGCCGCCGCGGACGCACTCGAACGGGCGGCGGCGGCGAGCACCGAGCCCGACGCACGGGCGCGACGGTTGCTCACCGCCGCCCTGGCGGCCGGGCTGGGCGGGGCCTATCCGCGGGCGGCGACGATGCTGGAGCCGGTCGGGACCGTCGAGGACCCGGTGATGAGAGCGCGCATCCGCCACCTGCTGGCGATGCTGACGCTTGCCGGCGCGGTCCGTGATCCGAACGAGAACCGCTCCCTCCTTCTCGCCGGAGCAGCGGAGGTCGAGGCCCACGACCGCCTGCTGGCCGCCACGATGCTCGCCGACGCGGGGGTCTCCGCCGTCGTCGCCGGTCGGTGCGACGCGGCGCTCGAGGCGGCTGCCGGCGCCCGCGCGGTGCTCCCGCGGGATGCGACCGATCCGGTCCGATGTCAGGTGCATTCGATTCACGGAATGGCGCTCACCATCCGGGGGCGGGCGCGCGAGGGCAGCCATGAGCTCGAGCTGGCGGCGGGCCTGCTCGACAGCGTCGACCCCGTCTCACCCGGCGCGCAATCGATCTCCCTCGCGCTGCACGGGCGGCTGGCAACGGGCTATGAGCGCTCGCTTCGCGACGGCATGGTGGCCCTGATCGGCCGGGGGCGGGAGGCAGGCACCGTCGGCATGCTGCCCTACTACCTGCTGGTGGCGGCTGACGCCGCCTTTCGCCTCGGCCACTGGGAGCGCGCGGCGGCCGAGGCCGACGAGGCCGTCGTGATCGCCGAGGACTCGGGCTCGCTCGGGCCGCTCTCGTTCGCCCTCGCGGTGCGCGGGCGACACGGCGCCGCGCGCGGCGACGAGGCGGAGGCGCGAGCCGACCTCACGCGGGCGGCGGGCATGGCCCGTGAGCGCGGGATCGGTGGGACTGCCGTCTGGGCGCAGGGGGCGCTCGGGTTTCTCGAGCTCTCTGCCGGGCAGGTTCGCGCGGCGATCGCGGCCCTCGAAGACGCGAGGGGGATGGCGATCGAGGCGGCACTCGAGGACCATCTGTTGATCCCGTGGGCGGCCGACCTGGTCGAGGCCTATGCGCGAGCCGGCATGGGCGAGGCTGCGAGCCGTGGTGCCGAGATGCTGTCGGCGAGCGCCGAGGGCAACGGGACGGCGTTGGCGCTGGCGGTGAGCGAGCGTTGCCTCGGCCTGGCCTACTCGGAAGAGGAGCGGTTCGAGGCTGCGCTGGAGGCGCACGCTGATGCCTCGCAGCCGTTCGAGCATGGCCGCACCCTGCTCGCGTACGGGTTGTGGCTGCACCGCTCGCGCCGCCGGCTGGACGCGCGGGAGCGCCTGGGCGCCGCCCTCGAGATCTTCGAGCGATTGGGAGCGCGCCCCTGGGCGGAGCTCGCACGAGCCGAGCTGCGCGCCGCCGGCGCAACGGGCCGCGAATCGGACCCCGCGTCGGATGACCTGACTTCGCAAGAGGTGCGGATCGCCCACGCCGTCGCGTCCGGCGCCACCAACAAGGAGGTCGCCGCCGAGCTCTTCCTGAGCCCCAAGACCATCGAGTTCCACCTCAGCAGCATCTACCGGAAGCTGGGAATCCGCTCGCGCACGGAACTGGCGGGGTTGGTCGCCGAGGGCGTCCACTCGGCGACTGGTGATTTCCCGCGGTGACGCGCCGTCGCGGCGCGCGTAGCGTCCGGCCGGCAACCGAACGAGGTTCTAGAGGTTCCCGATCTCGCTCGCGATGTCGCCGGCCGCCTGCTTGGCGTCGGCGAACAGCATGTCCGTGTTGTCGAGGTAGAACAGGTCGTTGTCGATGCCGGCGAAGCCGGGGCTCATCGAGCGCTTGATGACGATCACCTGCCGCGCCTCGTGGACCTCGATGATCGGCATGCCGGCGATCGGCGAGTCGGGGTCGTTCTTCGCGGCCGGGTTGGTGACGTCGTTGGCCCCGATCACGACCGCGACGTCGGTGCGCGGCAGCTCCGGGTTGATGTCCTCCATCTCACGGAGCTTCTCGTAAGGCACGTCGGCCTCCGCGAGCAGGACGTTCATGTGCCCGGGCATCCGCCCCGCGACCGGATGGATCGCGTAGTTGACGCCCACGCCCCGCTTCTCGAGCTCGTCGGCCATCTCCTTGACGGCGTGCTGTGCCTGCGCGACCGCGAGGCCGTAGCCGGGGACGATCACGACCGAGTCGGCGTAGGCCAGCTTGATCGCGGCGTCCTGGGCGCCGATCGAGGTGTGCGGGCGCTCCTCGCCGGTGCCCGCCCCCGCCGCCGGCGCACCGCCGAACCCGGCGAACAGGATGTTCGCGACCGACCGGTTCATCGCCGTCGCCATCTCCAGGGTGAGGATCGTTCCCGAGGAGCCCACCAGCGTTCCCGCCACGATCAGCGCCACGTTGTCGAGCGCGAAGCCCGCCGCCGCCGCGGAGAGCCCGGTGAAAGCGTTCAGGAGCGAGATCACGACCGGCATGTCGGCGCCGCCGATCGGCAGCACCACCAGGTTGCCGAGGATCGCCGCGCCAACCAGGACCGCGATGAAGAGCCCCTCCGGCGGGTCGTCGGAGGAAGCCAGGATCACGCACGCGACGATCAGGCCGAGCAGCAGCAGCGCGTTGATCACCTGCTGGCCCGGCACCGCGAGCGGCTTGGTCGGGATCAGGTCCTGCAGCTTCGCGAAGGCGATGTTCGAGCCCCAGAACGAGACCGAGCCGATCACGGCCGCGAACAGGACCGGGATGAACTCGTCGAGCGGGAAGTCGACCGGCGCGTGGCGGAACTCCGACCAGGCGATCAGCGCGACCGCGCCGCCGCCGACGCCGTTGTAGAGCGCCACCATCTGGGGCATCTGGGTCATCTGGACGCGAAGCGAGGCGACCACGCCAACGGCGGTGCCAACCGCGAGCCCCGAGATGATCACGCCCCAGTTGCCGATCCCGTCGAGCAGCAGCGTGGTCGCGACCGCGATCGCCATCCCGCCGGCAGCGATCAGGTTGCCCGTCTTGGCGGTCGTCGGGTGCGTGCCCTGCATCAGCCCGAGGATGAAGAGCGAGAACGAGACGATGTAGAGGATCGTCGAGAGGTCGCCTCCCGGCTCGAGCGCGGCCGGGATCAAGATTCATCCTCCTTGCGGGGCTTGCGGACGAACATGCCGAGCATCCGGTCGGTGACCAGGAAGCCGCCGACGATGTTGATCGTGCCGAACGCGATCGCGATGAAGGCGATCGTCAGCTCGAGCGCGCCGTCGGCGAAGCCCGCGACGATCAGGCCGCCGAGCATCACGATCCCGTGGATCGCGTTGGTCTGGCTCATCAGGGGCGTGTGCAGGGTGGTCGGCACCTTCGAGATCACCGCGAACCCGACGAAGGCGGCCAGGACGAAGATCGTGAGCTCGGTGACGAGGTCCATCAGGCGCCTCCGCCTGCTCCGGCCGCCCGCTCGTTGCGGATCTGGCCCTCGTGCGTCAGGCACGCCCCGGCGACGACCTCGTCCTCGAAGTCCAGGCTGAGCTCGCCTTCCTCGGTGATCAAGAGGCCGAGCAGGTTCTCGACGTTCTTCGCGTAGAGCTGCGACGCGTGCGCAGCCATGTCGCTGGCGAGGTTGGCGGGCGCGATCACCTTGACGCCGTTCTCGGAGACCACCGTGGAGCGCGGCTCGGTGAGCTCGCAGTTGCCGCCGCTGTCGCCGGCCAGGTCGATGATCACGGACCCGGGCGCCATGTTGGCGACGGCCTGCCTGGTGAGGAGGATCGGCGCCGCGTCGGCCCGGGATCAGCGCGGTCGTGATGATGACGTCCTGCCTCCCGGCGTTCTCGGCCAGGGCCTCCCGGACCTGCTCGTTCTCCTCCTCGGTCAGTGGCCGCGCGTAGCCGCCCTCGTCCTCGGCGTCGGGGATGAAGTCCAGCTCCAGCGGACGACCGCCGAGCGACGCGATCTGCTCCCAGGCGGCGCGACGGATGTCGAATCCGAAGACCACGGCGCCCAGGCGCTTGGCCGTCGCGATCGCCTGGAGCCCGGCGACGCCGGCGCCCAGCACCATGACCTTCGCCGGGGCGACCGTGCCCGCGGCGGTGGTCATCATCGGGAAGAAGCGGCCGGCCTCGCGAGCGGCGAGGAGCGTGGCGGCATAGCCCGCGACGTTCGCCTGCGACGAGAGGGCGTCCATCGCCTGTGCCCGCGTGATCCGCGGGATCGCCTCCATCGCGAAGCTCGTGATCCCGCGTGACGCCAGAGCCTTGTTCGTCTCGGCCGAGGTGAGCGGCGCGAGGTGGCCGACGAGGACTTGCCCGGACGCGAGCCTGCCGATCTCATCCGTGGTGGGAACGGCGACGCGCACCACCACCTCCGCGCCCCAGGGATCGCCGATCTCGGCGCCCGCCTCCTCGTACTCGGAGTCGGGATGCCCCGCCTCGGCGCCCGCGCCGGTTTCGACGACCACGTCGAGATTCTTCGCGGTCAACGACGTGACGACATCGGGGATCAGGGCGACGCGGCGCTCGCCCTCGGCGGTCTCTTTGGGGACACCGATCTTCAAGGAAGGTCCTCTCGCTCTCGCGATTCGGTCACGAGCGCCGCGGGAGACTATCCAAACCGGCCAGGCGCGAATCGGTGACGAAGATCACAACACCCCGATCGGGGGGTGGTACGGTCGGCGCCGCGGCGGCCGAGGGCTGCCGGGTCCAACTATGCGGGAGGAGATGTCTGTGAAGGGGAAGGACATTCATGGCGATCGCGGCGCTGGCCGCGGCCGTGGGACTGGTCGTGACCGGTGCGGCGAGCGCCGGTGGCGGCGGAGCCGACACGAAGGTCACGATCAAGGCCCCGGGCGGCGACGTTTTCGGCAAGGTCAAGAGCTCGAAGCCGAACAAGTGCGCCAACGGGCGCAAGGTCAAGGTGTACCGCCAGAAGGGCGGCGCTCAGGGCGGCGGCGACGACATCAAGATCGGCACCGACATCGCCCAGGCCAACGGCCCCGACTACGAGTGGAACATCGGCCAGCCGGGCGTGAGCGGCAAGAAGATCTACGCCCGCGCGGGGAAGATCCCGGGCTGCAAGGCCGACAACAGCAAGACGATCAGGGCGGGCTCCACCTCCTGACGCCTGAATCGAGGCCGGCCTAGCCGACGCGGGAGATCCCGCACTCGGCGACGCCGGCCTCGAGCGCGTCAAGACCGAACGCCTCGACCGGGCCCAGGGCGCCGGCGCCCTCCGAGTCGCCGGCGGCAATGCGTTCGGCGGCCCAGGCCAGCGCCTCGCCGGTGAACGTGTAGCCGTTGACGCCCTCGGTCCGGACGGTGGCGAGCACCTCGCCGGACGCCCCCAGCGCCTCGGCGACGAACCGCGACCCGGTGGCGGCGCGGGCCGCCTCGTCGGGACCACCGGTCGAGGTCTTCACGAACCGCTCCGCGGCTGCGTTCATCAGCGTCGGGACGCCGGGGACCTTCGCGACCCCGGCGCCGACCAGCGAGAAGGCCTGAAGCGGCCTGCTGGCGCCGCCGAACCACCCAAGGTAGACCTCGACGTCGCGGACGTTCGGAAAGGCGCGCGGCAGCGAGAACGCCTCCGAGGTCCCGACCGAGATGCCGGGCTTCGTCCGCCCGCCGAAGTCGAACTCGTGCACGCTGCGCGCGCCGCGCTCGGTGACGATCCGCCCGCCGCGGAAGTGGAAGCTCGGCTCGATCAGCGCGCCGACGGCCGACGCCCGGGTGCCACCGCTCATCCCGCCCAGGCCGCCGCCCTTCGTGAAGTAGCCGATCCGCACAGCCGTCGCCGCGTCTCCGGCCTCGTTCAGGGCGAGGCCGCCGGTCAGATTCCCCGGCAGCCAGTCGTAGCCCATGGCGGTGAGGAGCAGGGAGCCGGCCTCCTCCGCACGCGGGCCACCCCGCTCGAAGACCTTGCGCACGAACGGCGGCTCGCCGGTGGAGTCCACGTAGTGTGCGCCGGCTTCGATCGCGGCGTCCAGGGCGGCATCGCCCCAGCGCGCAAACGGGCCCACGGTGCTGACGAGGACGTCGCCGCGCTCCACGAGCGCCCGAACGGTCGCCGGGTTGGCGACGTCGGCGGTGGTCGCCTCCAGGCCGCCGAGCTCGGACGCGAGCGCCTCGACCGCCTCGCGCCGGCGGCCGGCCAGGACCGGCTGCATCCCGCGCTTGACCATCGCCCGGGCCGCAAGCTCCCCCGTGTAGCCCGTGGCGCCGAACAGGACGATGCGGCCGGAAGGCGGGTTCTGGTCGGTCATCCGGATGCTAGGCCGGCGCGGGCTCTCCGACCAGCGCGGCCAGGCGCTCGATCGTGTGCAGGCGCTGCTGCTTGTCGAGCTGGACCGGCGAGCAGATCAGGCGGTCGACGCCGATCCTGCCGAAGCCGGTGAGGCGCTCGGCGACCTCGTCCTCGCTGCCGATCAGCGACGTCGCCGCCACCAGCTCGTCGGGGATCGCGTTGTACGCCTCGTCGCGCTTGCCGTCGAGGTAGAGGGACTGGACCTCGTCGGCGACCTCGCCGAAGCCGAAGCGGTGGGTCAGGTCGACGTAGAAGTTCGTCTCGCGGCTGCCCATGCCGCCGAGGTAGAGCAGCAGCCCGGCCCTGACGACGGCCCGGGCGGCGTCGAGGTCGCCATCGATCGCAACCTGGATCGAGGGCGATACCTCGAGGTCATCGCGACTCCGGCCCGCCTTTGCGAAGCCGGCCTCCAGGTGCTCGCCCCACGTCTCGTCGAATGCGTCGGGCGAGAAGAAGATCGGGATCCAGCCATCGCAGATCTCGGCCGCCATCTCGACGGACTTGCGGCCGATCGCCCCGACGAACACGGGGATCTCGTTCCGCACGGGGTGGAAGTTCAGCTTCAGCGCCTTGCCCTGCCCGGTCCCGCCTTCGATCGGCAGCTTGTAATGCTCGCCGTCGTGCTCGAGCCGGCCCTCGCGGGCGATGATCTCGCGGACGATCTCGATGTACTCGCGCGTGCGGCCCCAGGGCTTCGCGTACGGCACGCCGTACCAGCCCTCGGAGACCTGGGGGCCCGAGGGGCCGAAGCCGAACATGAAGCGCCCGCCGGAGAGCGCGTCGATCGTCGCGCCCGCCATCGCCGCCGCGGCGGGCGGCCGCGCGGGCACCTGCATGATCGCGGCGCCGAGCTTGATCTTGGTCGTCTGAGGCGCGAGCCAGGCCAGGATCGAGACGACGTCGGAGCCGTAGGACTCCGCCGCCCAGACCGAGTCGAACCCGGCCGCCTCGGCGGCCTGGACGATCTCGACCGCCTCGTCGCCCTGGGGACCTATCCCCCAGTAGCCGAGGTTGAGACCCAGCTTCGGCATCGTGCGTGAGCCTATACCGGGTGGTTGCTCAGCCGCCCGGGCTGATCGCGAACACCTTGCCGCTCCCGCCGCCCCCGACCCAGATCGTGTCCGGGTTTTCCGAGGAGGTGATCGCCTCGAGCTGAGTGTTGAGGGGGACCTCGCCGAGCTCGGTCCCGTCCTGGGGGTCGAGCTGCTTCACGGCCTGGTCGATGCCGCACGTGACCCAGAGGGATTCGAACGCCAGTTCGACGTCTCGCGGCTCATCGCAGACATCGGGGAAGTTCTCGATGGGAGCGCTCGGGTTGCCGAGGTCGACGTTCTGAACCTGGTCACTGCCGGTGTTGGCGATCCAGAGCGACTGATCGTCGACGAAGAGCCCGTGTGGCTCGCCGCCGACCTGGATCGGATTCTCCGGCTCACTCGTCGCAGCGTCGAACGCCTGGATGTCGCCTGACGACTTGTAGGCGACCCAGACCCGCTCGCCGTCATAGGCGAGCCTGCGCGGGAAGTTGCCGTCCGTCGAAAGCTGGTCGGCCGTCTCCGCGTCGGGATCGACCCGGGTGAGGTCGTCACTGTCGCGGTTGGCGACCCAGATGGAATCTTCGGTGACCACGACGTCGCGGGGGAACTCTCCCGTCGGGTACGAGACGTCGGTCGGAGTGAGCGTGTCGGGATCGATCTGGACGAGCTGGTCGTTCAGCCCATCGGCGGTCCAAAGGGCGTCGAACCCCGGCACGAGGAAGTCCGTCTCGCCGCCCGACACTCCCCCCTTCGCGATCCGCTCGCCGTCGGTGTTTAGGGCCGTGAGCACACCGTCGTCACGGCTCGCGGTGAGGATCAGGGTGCGGTCCTCGGTCTCGTAGAGCGTCACGCCCACCGGGAAGTCTCCGGCGTCCTTCTGGAACTCTTGCGTAGGGCCATCGCCGGTCGTGTTGCCGGCGTTGCGCGTGGTGCCGTCCCCTCCCCCGCCACCGTCGTCGTCATCGCCGCCCCCGGCAAGCGCGACCACGGCGACGACGCCGCCTACGACCGCCAAGCCGGCCAGCGCCCCCAGGAGCCGGCGCCGGCCCTGCGGCCGGGAAGGTGGCGGCGGGGTGGGCTCCGCCGCCGCAACCGTCGCCGGCTCGGCCGGTGCCATCTCCTCGGTCGCCTCTCCGGCCGGCTCGAACGGGACCGCGACGGGCGTCGTCACCGTCGGCTCCGCCACCTGGGACGGTCCGATCGCCACCTCCTCGAGCGCCCGCGCGAACTCGCCCGCCGAGGCGTAGCGCTCCTCGGGCTTCTTTGCCATCGCCCGCTGGAGCACCGGGTCGACCTCGACCGGGAGCGCGGGCCAGCGCTCGCTCGCGCGGGGCACCGGGTCGTTGAGGTGCGCGTACAGCTTCGCGACATCGCCGTCGACCCGGCCGAACGGCGGCTCGCCGGTGAGCATTGCGAATGCAACCCCGCCGAGCGCGTAGACGTCGGTGCGGGCGTCGAGCTCGCCGCCGCGGATCTGCTCCGGTGCCATGTACTCGAGCGTGCCGATGAACGCGCCCGACGCGGTCAACTCCGTGGCGCCGCTCATGCGCTTGGTCAGGCCGAAGTCGGTGAGATACACGTGCTCGTCGCCGTCCTTGGCCTCGATCAGGACGTTGCCGGGCTTGACATCGCGGTGGACGAGGCCACGCTCGTGCGCCGCGTCGAGCGCCGCGGCGACCTGGGCGATGATCAGCGCCCCGCGGACGGGCTCGATCCGGCGCTCGGCGTTGATGAGCGCCCGCAGGTCGGAGCCCTCGACGTAGTCCATCGTCACGAACAGGACCCCGCCCTCCTCGCCCGCGTGGCGGACCTGGACGACGTTCGGGTGGCGGATCGAAACCGCGGTGCGCGACTCGCGAACGAAACGCTCGCGGAACCGCGGGTCGTCGGCCAGCTCAGGCGCGATGACCTTCAGGGCGACGACGTGGTCGAGTGCCAGGTGCGTCGCCCTGTAGACGACTCCCATCCCTCCCCGACCGGCGACCCCGTCGATGCGGTGGCCGGCGAAGACGGTGCCTTCGGGCAGCTCCGCCATATGCGGCATTTATAGACGCGACGGCCGCTAACGCGCGTGCGCGGTGAGAGCCTCGTGCGAAAGGCGCCGTTCGCGGCCGCCCGAGCCGAACCGCAGCTAGAGTCGCCCGCCACATGGACGGGCTCGATCTGGTGAGGCGGCGGATGCGGGTTCAGGGCCTGACCGACAAACCGTTCGCGAAGCCGGTGGACGTGGTCCGCTCGCTCGGCGCGGTCCAGGCCCAGGAGTTCGCCGAGGCGAAGTGGTCGCTGGGCGAGCGCGTCCTCGGCCACGACGACGCGGCGGTGGAGCGCGCGTTCGCCGACGGCGAGATCCTCCGCACCCATGTCCTGCGCCCGACGTGGCATTTCGTCGCGGCCGAGGACATCCGCTGGATCCTGTCGCTCACCGCGCCGCGTGTGCACGCGGCGAACGGCTACCCGTACCGGCGGTTCCAGCTCGACGAGGCGCTCCTCGCGCGCACCGACGACCTCCTCCACGAGACGCTCGCCGACGGCCAGCCGCGCACCCGCAAGGAGCTCGGCGGCGCCCTGGCGGACGCCGGCATCCCGGACGCGAGCGGCTTCCGGCTCGCATACATCGTCATGCACGCCGAGCTCGAGGCGGTGATCTGCAGCGGCCCGCGGCGCGGCGCCCAGCACACCTACCTGCTCGTCGAGCAGCGGGCACCCGACGCGGTCGAGCTCGACGGCGACGAGGCGCTCGCAGAGCTCACCCACCGCTATTTCGCCGGCCATGGCCCGGCGACCGTGCGCGACTACGCCTGGTGGTCCGGGCTGACGCTCGCCGCCGCGCGCGCTGGCATCGGGCTGGCGGGCGTCCAGGAGATCGACGACGGGTACCTCGGCACCCGGGACTCCGCCTCCGGCGATCCCGGCCAGGGCGGCGCGTTCCTGATCCCGACCTACGACGAGTCGACGATCGCGTTCAAGGAGCATCGGGTGGTGCTCGCGGCCGAGCCGCCGCGAGCCGGCCTCCTGCAACGACCGCTCGTGATCGACGGCGTCACGTTCGGAAGCTGGAAGCGGGTCGCAGCGAAGGATCGGGTGACGGTGGAGGCCACCCTGTTTGCCCGCCTCGGAGCTGCCGAGCTACGCGCGGTCGAGGAAGCAGTCGAGCGGTTCGGCGCCTTCGCGGGAGTGCCGGCGGAGCTCGAGACCTAGCTTTCGCCCTGCGAGTCAAGCAGGGCCAGCCGCCTCCTCGTCCGCCTTCACGAATCACGGGCGTGAAACGGCCGCCCCTCCGGCGGCCGTCTCGGTACGTGGATGTGACCCCGCCGCTACTGCGTGTAGCCCGATGCGCTCAGGTAGTCCGCTGCCACGTCCGCCGGGTCCTCGCGGTCGAGCGAGACGCGGGCGTTCAGCTCCTGCATCACCTCGAGCGTCAGGTTCTCCTGCACCTTCTCGATCGTGGCGCCGAAGTCCTCACCGGCCTCGTCCACCGCCTCCTGCGACGCGGTGACGATCACGTTGCCCGCGGGCAGCAGCTGCTGGTCGTCCTCGAGGATCGTGTACGTCTCGGGGTCGACGAAGAGCTGGCCGTCGGTCGTGAACAGGATCGACAGGTCGGCGTCGCCGTTGTCGAGCACCTCGTAGCGGAGCTCGGGGTCGACCGAGTTGAAGTCCTTGAACTGGAGCCCGTAGTTCTCCTCCAGCCCGAGCAGGCAGTCGATGCGCTGGCGACACTCCGTCGTGCCGTACAGCACCAGATCCTCGGAAGCGCCCTCGAGATCCGAGATCGTCGCGACCCCGAGCTCGTCGGCCGTCTCGGTCAAGAGCCCGACCGCGTTCGCGCTCGTGAACGGAGTCGGCGGGAACGCGACGAGGCCGTCCGCCGCGAGTTCCGCGTTCGCCAGCTCGTACGCCTCGGTCGCATCGCCGGGAACGTCCTCGGGCGCGACCTTGTAGAGGCTGGTCAACGTCGTCGAGGTGTACTCGGGATAGGCGTCGATCTCGCCCGACTCGAGCGCCCTCTTGGCGATCACCTCGGAGCCGAGGTTCAGCTCCGTTGAGACGGTGTAGCCCGCGGCCTCGAGTGCCTGGGCGTAGATCTCGCCAAGGATGAACTGCTCGTCGAAGTTCTTCGAGCCGACGGTGAGCTCGATGCCCTCGTTGTCGGGGTTCGACTCGATCAGGGCGGTCTCGTCCCCGCCGGTGTCGTCACCGCTGTCGTCGTCGTCATCGTCGCCGCATGCCGCGACGCCGAGTGCGAGCACCATCGCGGCCAGCAGGGCGAACAGACCCCGAAGCCAGGGATCAGTTGAGCGACGCAAGGCGCGAAACCATGTTGGCCCACCTGGCAAGGTTTTTTCGAAGCTCATCGCGAAAACCACTCCCTCTCGTTGCCACAAAGAAAAGACCCGTAACGACGGGCTGGTGAAAGCCTATGCGGTCAGGCGGCTGCTCGCTCAAGCTTTAGTCCCTTGGGCGTCACCAGCCATTGCACGCCGGCCAGGCCGAGCTCCACCAGGATCGCCAGCAGCGCGACCAGAATGGCTCCGGCTACCGGCCCCGCGGTGTCCCCGTACACGTTCGGGGAAAGGATGAACTCGCCCAGGGTCTGGACGCTGGCGAGGGGGGCGATCGTCGCGGTGGCAATCACGTTTACCGCGCTCGTCCTGATCCCGGTCATGATCGTGGGAGCGGCGAGCGGCAGCTCCACCTTGAGCGCGATCGCAATCTCGCTCATGCCCATCCCGCGCGCGGCCTCGACGGCCGTCCGGTCGACCTGGCTGATCCCGACGAATGTGTTCGTGAGGATCGGGGGGATCGCGAGGAACATGAGGGCGATTGCGACGACCTGGAAGCCGGTCCCGATGAACGCGACCATGAAGGCGATGAGCACCAGCTCCGGGACGGCGCGCCCGGCGTTCCCGGCCGCGACCGCAAACAGCTCACCCCGGCCCCGGTGACCGAGCGTCACGCCGAGCGGGACGGCGAACAACAGCCCCGCCGCCATCGCGGCCGCGCTCAGCTCGATGTGCGTGAGAGTGAACTCTCCGACTTCGGAGAGGCCGCCCACCTCGCCGCGGCCGAGCGGTGACTCGACCCCGTTGAAGATCAGCTCGATCGCGTCGCCGACCGGACCGAGAAACGCAAGGGGAAGCTCGATCATCCCGTGCTCCAGGCCTCGCCGCGGCGGACGGTGAAGCCCCGCCGCTTGGCGGAAGCGTCCCGGCGCTGCCAGCGCGTCAACCGCCGTTGCGCCGTCAACAGAAGGAGGTCGAAGATGACGGCCATCCCGATCGCGAGGAGCGCCACCACCAGGACGTTCGTCTTGAAGGTGAGGTTCGAGCCGACGAGCTGCTCGCCCAGGCCGCCGCCGCCCGCGAAGACCGCGAGGGTGGCGATCGCGACCGTGGACACCGTCGCGATCCGGAGGCCGGCCACGATCTCGGGAACGCACAGCGGCAACTCGACCCGCCAGAGCAGCTGCCGATCGGTCATGCCCATGCCCCGGCCCGCGTCCTTGGCGTCGGCGGGAACGTTCGCGAGGCCGGCGACGATGTTGCGGTAGATGATCTGCAGGTTGTAGGCGGTGAGCGCGATGATCGCCGTGTCAGTTCCTCGACCCGTGATCGGCAACAGGAGGAAGAAGAAGGCGAGGCTCGGGATCGTGTAGAGGATCCCCGTCGCCCCGATGAACGGGGGCACCAGCCACCGCCGGCGATGCGAGAGCAGCGACATCCCGAACGCGATCGCAAAGCCAAGGATGACCGAGACGAAGACGAGGACGAGGTGCTCGAGCGTCGGCGTCACGTAGCGGTCGCTGAAGTTGTCCACGACCCAGCCGAAGCAGAACGCCCCGTTGTCCGCGATGCAATCGGAATCCGTGCGGTCGCGGAAGAAGCTCTCGTCGATCTGGGCGAGCGGCAGCTGGGCGAGCCAGGTCATGTCGCCAGGGGGCGTTCGGCGGCCGCGTGCTCGTCGGTGAGCGCGTCGTCGGAGGTGAGGAACTCGGAGATGATCTCGACCGAGAGGACGCCGGCGATCCGGCCGGCCCCGTCGACGACCGGCGCGTACCGGCTCTCCGCCTGCAGGACGTCGGACAGCGCGTCCCGGAGGACGTCGCCGATGTCGAGCACCGGGTTGGGCGAGCTGTCCGCGACCGGCGGAACCGTGTCGCTCCTCAGGTCCCTCTCCGAGAGCCAGCCGAGCGGCCGGCGCTCCGAGTCGACCAGCAACGCGTGCGGAACCTCCGCGCCGTCGAGCTTCGCCAGGACGTCAACGCTGGCCTGGCCGACGAACGCCAGCGGCGCCTCCCACAGGTCGATGTCGCCGACTCGCATCAGCGAGAGGCGCTTGAGCGCGCGGTCGGCGCCGACGAAGTCCTCGACGAACGCGTCAGCGGGCGCCATCAGGAGCTCAGCCGGCGTCGCGTACTGCTCAAGGTGACCGCCTTCGCGCAGGATCGCGATCCGGTCGCCCATCTTGATCGCTTCGTCGATGTCGTGGGTGACGAAGAGGATCGTCTTGCGGACGTCGGCTTGAAGCCGGAGGAACTCGTTCTGCAGGCGCTCGCGGTTGATCGGGTCGACCGCGCCGAACGGCTCGTCCATCAGCATCACACCGGGATTCGCGGCGAGTGCGCGCGCGACGCCAACCCGCTGCTGCTGCCCGCCCGAGAGCTGCGACGGGTAGCGGTCGCGAAGCTCAGGGTCGAGGCCGATCAGCCGAACGAGCTCGTCCAAGCGGCCGGCGAGGCGGTCCTTGTCCCAGCCGAGCATCGCCGGCACCGTGGCGATGTTCTCCGCGATCGTGCGATGCGGGAACAGCCCGATCTGCTGGATCACGTACCCGATCTCGCGCCGCAGCTCGGCCGGTGACCGCTCGCGCACCGAGCGGTCACCGACGAGGATGTCGCCGGACGTGATGTCCACCATCCGGTTGACCATGCGCATGGCGGTCGTCTTGCCGCACCCCGACGGTCCGACGAGGACGCAGATCTCACCGGCCTGCACCTCGAGCGACAACGCGTCCACCGCCGGCGCCTCCGCGCCGGGATAGACCTTCGTCGCCTCCCGGTAACTGACCGAGAGCGCCTCGGCACCGCCCTGCTGGCTGGTCTCGGCCGCCACGTCGCGCGATCGTATACCTGCCGCCCGTGGGCGTTGTCCCTCGCTGCTATCAATGGCTCCACGATGGAGGCGGCACACCCAAGGGGACTCTCGAGCTCGGAGGCGGCCCGCCGCCTCGACCAACTCGGTGAGCCCGAGCCGCCGAACAGCCGCTCGGTCGCGTCCATCGTCGCCGCGAACACGCTGACTCTGTTCAACGCGATCATCGGCGTCTTCTTCATCCTGATCCTCTCGCTTGGGCTCTGGGCGGACGCGATCTTCGGGTTCATCGCCGCACTGAACTCGTACATCGGCATCCGCCAGGAGCTGAAGGCGAAGAAGACCCTCGATGAGCTCGCTTTGCTTGTGGCGCCCCGCGCGCAATCGATCCGCGACGGCGTCCCGGTCGAATTGCGCTCCGACGAGGTCGTGCCGGGCGACGTGGTCCGCATCGAGCCGGGCGACCAGTTGGTTGCGGACGGCGAGGTGATCCAGTCGCGCGGCCTGACCGTCGACGAGTCGATGCTGACCGGCGAGTCCGACGGGATCCGCAAGCAGGCGCGCGATCGCGTGCTCTCCGGCTCGTTCTCCCTCAGCGGGTCCGGCTACTACGAGGTGGACGCGGTTCGCGAGCAGAGCTATGCCGAGCAGGTCGCCGGCGAGGCGCGGACGTTCCGCCACCCACCCTCGCCCCTCCAGGAGGAGGTCAATCGCGTGATCTGGGCGACCACGGTGGTCCTGGTGCCGCTGGGCATCCTGGTGTTGGTCTCGCTGAGCGTGCGCTCAACCCCGTTCCAGGAGGCCGCCCAGACCGCCACGGCCGGGCTCGTGACGCTGATCCCCGAGGGGCTCGTCCTCCTGATGAGCGTGACCCTGGCGGTGGCCGCGGTCCGGCTGGCCAAGCAGAACACGCTGGTCCAGCAGATGGCCGCGACCGAGGCGCTGGCGGCCGTCGACACGATCTGCGTCGACAAGACCGGAACCCTCACCGACGGCGAGCTCGAGCTGGTCGCGGTGGCCCCCGCCGACGGCGCGCAGGTCGCGGCCTCGGAGCGGGCCCTCGCCCGGTTCGCGAACTCGGCCGGCGAGCGCAACCGCACCCTCCAGGTGATCGCCGACCGCTACCGCGCCTCGCCCGAACCGGTGACCGCCGAGGTCCCGTTCTCCTCCGCCTGGAAATGGAGCGGCGTGACCCTGAACGGCGGCGGACAGTCGACGAGCTATGTGATGGGGGCGCCCGACATCCTGGTCGGCGCCGGGGCGCTCCAGCTCACGCCGGAGCTGCAGGCCGTCCTCGACGAGCACACCACGGCCGGGCGCCGGGTGGTCGCGTTCGGGGAGGCGACCGGCTCGCTGCCGACCGACCCCTCGAGCCAACCGCCGCCCCACCTGACGCCGCGCGCCCTCATCGTGCTCGAGGAGCGCCTGCGAGGCGACGCGGCCGAGACGATCGCCTTCATGCGCGAGCAGCAGGTTGACCTGAAGCTCATCTCCGGCGACGCGCGCTCGACGGTGACGGCCGTGGCCTACGCCATCGGTGTGGACCGGGAGGCAGGGGTCATCGATGGGCCGCAGCTCCCCGACGACCGCGGCGGCCTGGGCCGAGCCGCCGAGGAGAACACGATCTTCTGCCGGATCACCCCCGAGCAGAAGAAGGCGCTGGTCTCGG
This sequence comes from uncultured bacterium, assembly GCA_963734015.1. GTDB lineage: Bacteria > Actinomycetota > Thermoleophilia > Solirubrobacterales > 70-9 > JALZKA01. The sequence continues at coordinate 137,137 of CAVTFG010000002.1, forward strand.
CGCTGGGCGACCGCGGGCGCTTCACGGCGATGATCGGCGACGGCGTGAACGACGTGCCGGCGCTGAAGCAGGCCCGCATGGCGGTGGCGATGGGCTCCGGCAGCCAGATCACCAAGGGCGTCGCCGACATCGTCCTGCTGAAGGACCAGTTCTCGATGCTCCCCCGCGCGGTGGGCGAGGGGCGGCGCATCGCGCGCAACATCCACCGGCTGGGGCGCCTCTACCTGACGAAGTCGGTCTACGCGGCGGTGCTGATCGCGCTCACCTCCGTGCTCGGCCTCACCTTCCCCTTCCTGCCCCGGCACCTCACGATCGCCGCCCTCCTGACGATCGGGATCCCCTCGTTCGTGCTCGCGCTCGCGCCCAGCGAGGGACCGCTCTACCGGGGTCACCTGCTCAGATCGCTCGCCGCGTTCGCGGTGCCCGCCGGGGTGGGGATCGCGGTCGGCTCGATGCTCTCGTTCTTCTTCGTCGACTCCCTCGCGGGCGGCACCGTCGAGGAGGGCAGGACAGCTGCGACGACCACCCTGATCGTCCTCGGCCTCTGCTTCATCCTGCTGCTCGAACGGGGGCCGGGGCGCGAGCACATCACGATCCAGAGCTACATGCTCGCGATGGTCGCGGGCCTCGGCGCGCTGTTCGCGCTGATCCTCGCGGCCGAGCCCGTGCGGAACTTCTTCGAGCTCGAGATGCTGGCCGCGGGGCAGTGGTTCCTGGCCCTGCTCTGCGTCGCCATCGGCCTGCTGGTCGCCGCCGCCGCGTGGCGCCTTCCCTACATCGAGCAGCTCGAGTCGCTGGAGGGCGGAGCGGAACCGGACCACGACGTCCCGGCGCCCACGCATACTCCGCACACCGAGGACTTCGCCAAGGTAAACCGGTGAGCGACACAAGTCGCGAAAGCATGTTTGGCCGCGGGTAAGGAAGATCTGGCGATGAACGAGCCCAGCCCGATCCGGCGTACGAAGATCGTTTGCACGATCGGCCCGGCCACGCGGTCGGTCGAGCGGATGTGCGACCTGATCCGCGCCGGCGCCGACGTGTTCCGCCTGAACTTCTCGCACGGCACCGCCGACGAGCACACGGAGAACGTGGCCATGACGCGCGAGGCGGCCGAGACTTGCGAAAAGCAGGTGGGAATCCTGGGCGACCTCCCCGGCCCGAAACTGCGCCTGGGCAACGTGCAGGGCGGTCTGATCGACCTGCCGCCCGACGGCGAGGTGGAGCTGACCACGGAGGAGGTCGTCGGCGACCCGACCCGCCTGCCGGTGTCCTGGGAGGGGCTGCCGGGCGCAGTACGCGAGGGCGGCGAGGTCTATCTGGCCGACGGCCGGATCAGGCTGCGCGTCGAGGGCAAGGACGCGACCTCGGCCACCTGCCGCGTCGAGGTCGGCGGCTCCGTGTCCTCCCACCAGGGCCTGAACCTGCCGGGGGCGGACGTGACCCTGCCGTCGGCGGGCAGGAGCGACCTCGCCTGGGTCGACTTCGCGGTCGAGCACGGCATCGACCTCCTCGCGGTCTCGTTCGTCCGGCGGGCCGAGGACCTGGAGCCGGTCGAGCGCCGGATCCGCACGGGAGGCGCCGACATCCCCTTGATCGCCAAGATCGAGAAGCCCCAGGCGGCTGAGAACGCCGAGGCGATCATCAAGGCGACGACCTCGGGGATCATGGTCGCGCGCGGGGACCTGGGGATCGAGCTGCCCCTGGAGCAGGTGCCGAGCGTGCAGAGACGCCTGATCGCCCTGTCGGGAAAGCACTCCCGCCCCTCGATCACGGCGACGCAGATGCTGGCCTCGATGGTGTCCTCGCCGCGCCCCACACGAGCCGAGGTCTCGGACGTCGCCAATGCGATCTATCAGGGCACGGACGCCGTGATGCTGTCCGAGGAGACCGCGGTCGGGGAGCATCCGGTCGAGGCCGTGCGCGTCATGGACCGCATCGCGCGGGCCACGGAGCCCGAGCTGCCCTACGCCGAATGGGTGTTGAGCCGGGCCGATTCCGAGGGCGACGTGGCCGCGTCCGTCGCGCGCGCGGCCGTGGGCTCGACCTACACGCTCGGCCTTGCCGCCCTGATCGTGCCGACGCGCTCGGGGCGAACCGCGCGGCTCGTCTCCGCACATCGCCCGAAGGTGCCGGTGCTCGCGGTCTCCCCCCGCATCGAGACGGTGCGGCGGCTGAACCTGCTGTTCGGCGTCCAGTGCGTGATGGCCGACGAGTGGACCGGCATCGGTGCGCTGCTCGACGAGTGCTCGACTCTCGCCCGCGAGGCGGGCGTGGCCAAGTCGGGCGACCTGATCGGGATCACCGCCGGCCTGCCGCGGCAGGAGCTCGGCACGAACCTGTTCGAGATCCACCGCGTTCCGTGAGGCGGAGGGGAAGCCTCGGAGCCGAGCCCCGGCGTTGTTGAGCCGGCTGATATGACGATCCCGCGGGCCTGGCCGCGGGTCCTGGCGCCGCTGGCCCTGATGGGCTTGATCTTCTACCTCTCCGCCCAGCCGAGCGTCGGACCGGAGCTGCCCGCCTGGACCCGGATCGTCGCCCACTTCACCGAGTACTTCGTGCTCGCGACTCTGTGGCTCTGGGCGTTGTCGCCCTCGCTGGGTGAGCGAGCGATCCCCGCCGCCGGCGCGATCTCGCTCCTCTACGCGATCTCGGACGAGTATCACCAGAGCTTCATCGAGGGGCGGGACTCCGACCCGCTGGATGTGCTCGCGGACGGCGCCGGGATCGCGGCCGCCCTGGTGCTCGCCCGGCGGACGCGCGGCTGACCATCAGCCAGACGGTATGCGCCGCAGGGCCGTCGCTCCGCCGCTCTCCACCGCCTCGTAGAGCGCGACGGAGTTCGCGCCGTCGCGAAAGCGCTCCGGCGGCACCAGCAGAGCCGTGCGCGCGCCGCCGTCGACCGATTCATAGGCCTGGCCGACGGCCGCGATCGTTCCGTTGAGAGCGACCGCCAGGGGCGCGCCGGGGTCGACCCCTTCGAGCCGGCCCGAGATCAGCGCGGGAAGGAACGCGCCGTCGGAGTCCACTTCCTCGTAGTCCTCGGCCCCGGTCAGGGCGAATGCGGCGGCAGGGTCAGGCTCGAGTTCGGAAAGCGATGCCGCCCGGCGCCCGATCAGCTCGCCATGCGGCCCCATCTCCCAAACCCCCCTCCAGCCTGCGCCGAAGACCCGGTCCTGCCGGGCGGCGGCGCGGTCGCGCTGCGCCAGCGCCACGCCGAGGTCGAAAGTGAGCGGCTCCTCGGCGTCCCCCGGAAGGATGCTGAGGCTTTGGGCCTCCCCCGCCTGCGACGCGGGCCGGCCGTCGACCTCGAACGGGATTTCGACTCCGAGGATGTCCGCGATCGTCGGCAGGACGTCCACGGTCGTCACCGGGCTTTCGTCCACCTTCCCGCGCTGCTGGCCTGGCGCCTTGACGAACAGCGGCATCGGAGCGACCTCCCCGATGTTGGCCTCCTCGGAGTAGCGCCGCGAGGAACCGGGCGTGAAGGCAACCCCGTGGTCGGCGAGCACCACCACCAGCGCGTCGTCCCAGGCGCCGGCCGAGCGGAGCCGCTCGATCACGCGGCCGAGGATCGTGTCTGCGTAGCCGGTCTGGAGCAGATGCGCGCGCTGCGCCTGAAGAGGCGGCCAGCGCTCGTCCTCCGCCCAGATCTCGCCATCCTCGTCGAACTCCCGCCAGACGTCGCCGCGAACGTAGTCCTGTCCGTTTGGCAGGTACCGCCACGGCACGTGCGGGAGCAGCAGGTGGATGAAGTGGAGCGAGCGGGGATCGTCGTCAAGGCCCGCGAGGAACGAGGTGATCGCGTCCTGGTCGACGCCCACGTGCACCAGCTCCTCGACCTCATCGGGCGCCTGGTCGCCGAAGCCCGAAAAGCCCTCGGTCACCGAGGGGAGCCCGGTCGCGAGCGAGGCCGGCAGGAGCAGATGACCGGAGACGACGCTCAGGTCCGAGACCAGGTCCCGCATCCGGTCCGTGAACGAGCCGACCTCGGTCTCGCAGAACGACTGGGGACAGAGCCGCGCCGTCCGCTCGTGGACGTTCAGGCGCCGCTCTCCGGCAAACAGCGTGAACAGATTCTCGGGGTAGTCGGAGGCGAGCGGGTCGAGGTCCGGGTCGGGCCGCCGGCCGGTCAGGATCGCCGGCACCGCATCGTCGGTGTGGTCGGCGACCGTGGTCGCGTTCCGGTACCAGGTCGCTTCCCGCGCGAGCTCGGCGAACGCCGGGAATCGCCGGCCGTCGATCCGGCCTTCCCCGTCCATCAGCGACGAGGTGGCCAGCTCGTCGAAGAGCACAACCACCAGCGGGCTGCGCTCGGAACCGGCCGCGAGCGCATCGGCGTCGTCCTCGGGAAGCACGATCTTCGCCGCGTCCGAGAAGAACAGGAAGAGCGCCAGGAACACGACCGGCGCCGGCGCCAGGAAGCTCAGCAGCGAGCGCACCTCGGCCGAGCGGGCGTAAGCAGCGGCGGCGGCGAGCCCGACCACGAGCGCCCCGGCGAGCAGGCCCCCGGCCGCGACGTCGAACAATCCGTCGAGGATCTGCAGGGCGAACATCGCGACGAGCAGGCCGACGAACAGCAGGTGCAGGTACGCCGCAACCAGCTTCGAGGCCAGCCCCGCGAGCGCCTCGACCGCGAGCAGGGCGAGCGGCGGCACGAGCGTCAGCGCGACGCTGAAGACGATCACGTCCCCGGCGCCGTTGCCACGGGCGACGAAGAACTCGGCGTTGCCGCCGAGCAAGTCGAGCAGCGGCTGCATCACGGCGAACGCCCAGAGGACGGCTAGGTGGGCGCCACGCCACCACCAGGGCGGAAGATCGGGCTCTGCGGCGAACATTGAGCCGTTACCCTGACGATCTGTGCGGCCGGGCAGGGCCGCGCCCCATTCGACGAGAGAGGAAACTCGATGGACCCCGTACTCGCCTACCTGGACCCGGGCACCGGGAGCGTGATCCTGCAGGCGCTGCTGGGGGGCATCGCCGGCGTGGCCCTGACGCTCAAGCTGTTCGGTCGCCGCATTTTGTCGTTCTTCCGCCGGCGCCCACCCTCCGAGGCGACCCCGCCGGCCACCCGCGAGAGCGAGGTCAACTGACCCCAGGGCCGGTGTCACGACGACCGTGAGCCGGACGACACAGCCGGTCGTCGCCGATCCGGGATCGTTCCGCGACCCCGCGAGCCGCGTGTTCGTCGGCCCCGAGGGCGTCTTCCGGGCGCTCAGCGCCACCGGCCTCGAGGACTGGCGGGCGCTGGCGGCGTCCGCCACGTTCGAGCGCTTCAGCGCCTCGGGCGGCCTGATCGGGACGGAGGAGTGCCGCGCGGCCGACCTGCCGGCGCCGGTCGCGGAGGGCGTCGGCGCCGCGCTCGCCGACGGCGTCGCGGGCGTCCTGCGCCACGAGCGGGTGCCCTTCGTCTCGTATCCGTACGAGTGGAGCTTCGCGATGCTCCGGGAGGCGGCGCTGCTGCAGCTCGACTTGATGCTGTCGGCGCTCGACGACGGGTTGATCCTGAAGGACGCCTCGCCGTACAACGTCCAGTGGCGCGGCGCGCGTCCCGTGTTCGTCGACGTCGGCTCGTTCGAGCGGCTGCGCGAGGGCGAGCCGTGGGCGGGATACAGGCAATTCTGCTCGCTCTATCTGAATCCCCTGCTGCTCCAGGCCTACCGAGGGATTCCGTTCCAGGGCGTGCTGCGCGGCTCGATCGACGGAATCTCGCCGGCCGAGGCCGACCGCTACTTCTCGGCCCGCGACCACCTGCGCCGGGGGATCCTGACCCACGTCCACCTCCACTCCCGGCTCGAGGCGCGAAACGCCGCGCGAGCGGGTGGTGAAGCGCAGCGCGAGGTGCGCGAGGCGGGATTCAGGAGCGAGCTGATCCGCGCCAACGTGCGCCGGTTGCGGAAGCTCGTGGAGCGGCTCGACTGGAGCCCGGGGTCGTCGGCATGGAGCGGCTACCGCGATGCGAACACGTACACCGACGACACCGCCCGTGCCAAGGAGGAGTTCGTCGCCGCGGCGGTGCGCTCGGCGGCGCCGGGCCTGGTCTGGGACGTCGGCGCAAACGACGGGGCGTATTCACGAATCGCGGCGGCGGCAGGCGCGCGCGTCGTCGCCCTCGACAGCGACCACGCCACGGTCGATGCGCTCTACCGTGCGCTCGCCGCCGAGGGGTCCGAATCGATCCTGCCGCTGGTTGCCGACATGACCGACCCCTCCCCCGGCCTCGGCTGGCGCGGCTCGGAACGGGCGCCGCTCGAGGGACGCGGCCGGCCGAACCTGGCGCTCTGCCTCGCGGTCGTCCACCACCTGGCAATCACCGGCAACCTGCCACTGCGCGAGGTGGTCGCCTGGATGCGGTCGCTCGACGCCGTGGTGGTGGTGGAGTTCCCGCCCCGGACCGACCCGATGGTCGCGCGACTCCTCTCCGGCAAGGGGCCCGGACGCGAATCCCGACTACGACCTGGAGACCTTCGAGGTCGCTCCTGTCCGAACGCTTCTCGATCGGGCGGCGCGAGCAGCTGGCGGGCGACGGCCGCGTGCTCTACGTCGCCACCCCGGCCGCCTAGCCGCGGATCAGGCGCGGGGAAGCGCGTCCACGCGCCGCACCCACTCGAGCAGCCGCGGAACGTCGTCGGCGGGCTTCAGACAGTCCTCGAGGATGCGATGGAACGGCTCGACGTCGTCGGCCGGCGTCTCGACGAGGGCGTATTTGAGGAACGGGAACGCGCAGACGTCCGCGGCGGAGGGCGCCTCCGAGGTCATCAGGTACGCGTGCGCGGAGAGCATGCCCTCGAATCGGGGAGTGAGGCTCCGCGCCCGGCGGAGCAGCATCTCGATCCGGGCCTGGTCCGGCGCCTGGCCGGCACGCTCCGCGTCGATCGCGTTCGGCGGTCCCTTCCAGACCTCGTTGAACCAGTCGATGAAGATCCCGACCATCGCGCGCGACGCGGGATGGTCGGGATACAGGGCGGGTTCCGGAATCAGGCGCTCCAGCCGCTCGACGATCCTCATCGAGTCGGCCACCACCTCGCCCTCGATCTCCGCGACCGGCACCAGTTCCTGCCCGCTGAGGGCGGCGATGGCGCTGCGGTCGGCCGGGTCGTGGTCGATCCACTCCACCTCGACGCCCTTGATCCCCGCCGCGAGCGCCACCCGCTCGACGTTGGTCGAGTACGCGATGCGATGGACCCGGATCACTTGTTCTGGGAGGCGGAGGCCGAAGGCCGAAGCCGACCCCCGGCGTCGTTAAGAGCCGGCTCATTGGGTGGGCAGCCCGAAGTCGCCGAACGGCTCGTCACGCTCGCGCACGGCCTCCTTGAAGCCGGCCTCGGCGGCGCGCTGCTGGAACGCGAAGCCCTCCGGCGTGTGGCGGGCGATGCCGTCGAAGAACGTGCCGAGCACCTGCGTCGCGTGGAGGCCCTGCGCGTACAGCGCCTGGTTCACCAGGAGCTTGTGCATCACCAGCTGGTTGACCGGCACGCGGGCGATGCGCTCCAGCAGGGCCTCGAAGCGCTCGTCCAGCTCAGCCGCCGGCGCCGCCTCGGTCGCGAGCCCCCACTCCGCGGCCTCGGTGCCGGTCAGGGAATCGCCCGTGAGGAGCAGCCGCTTGGCGCGCGCCGGCCCGACCCGATGCGCCCAGAGCGCCGTTGTCGGCACCCCCCATACGCGCGCCGGCGGGTAGCCGATCTTGGCGTTGTCCGCGATCACCAGCAGGTCCGAGCAGAGCGCCATGTCCGTGCCGCCGGCGACGCAGTAGCCGTGGACCTTGCACACGGTCGGCTTCTCCGAGTGGAAGAGGCTCATGAACCCGCGCAGGTTCCGCCACATCATCTGGAAATCGGTGACCGGGTCCCACTGGCCGGCGGGGTCGTGGTTCTTCGCGATCGTCATCGGCTGCGTCGGCGCCCCGTCCGGCGCCTGCGCGTCGCCCGTCTCCTCGGCACCCATCCCCTCGGCGCTCTCCACGAGATCGTAACCGCCGCAGAACCCCGAGCCGTTGCCGGCGAGCGCGATCACGTGGACTTCGGGGTCGAGGTTCGCGCGCTCGACGCACGCGGCGAGCTCGCGGGGCATCTCGAGCGTGATGCCGTTTCCGCGCTCGGGCCGGTCGAGCGTGATGCGTGCGATCCGCCCCTCGGTCTCGTAGGTCAGCGTCCTGCGGTCCGCCACGGGCGAGAGGCTATGGCTTGCCGTCGGCGCGCGAGATCAGCTCGCGATGAAAAACATGGCTGGCAGCGGTCTGTTGGATGATGCCGGCGATGGCGAGGAAGCACGCGACGCTCGAGGTCGACGGGCGCGAGGTACGCGTCTCGAGTCCCGACCGCATCATTTTCCCGGCCGACGGCACGCACGGGCGAGGTCACGAAGCTGCAAATCGCCGAGCACTACGTGGCGGTCGGCGACGGGATCATGCGGGCGCTGCGCGAGCGGCCCACCACCCTCGAGCGGTGGCCGAAGGGCGTGCACGAGGGAATGACCATCTCAACCCGGGATGGCCACAAGGGCGACGCCTTCTACCAGAAGCGGGTGCCGAAGGGGGCGCCCGAATACGTCGAGACGGCGCGGATCGAGTTCCCGTCCGGCCGCCACGCCGACGAGGTCTGCCCCACCGAGCTCGCCGTCGTCGCCTGGTGCGCGCACATGGGAACGCTCACCTTCCACCCGTGGCCGGTTCGGCGGGCCGACGTCGATCATCCCGACGAGCTACGGATCGACCTCGACCCGCAGCCGGGCACCGACTTCGCCGACGCGGTAGAGGTCGCCGGGGAGGCCAGGGTGCTGCTGGAGGAGCTCGGCCTCACCGGGTTCCCCAAGACTTCAGGGGGGCGTGGCATCCACATCTACGTGCGCATCGAGCCGCGCTGGACGTTCACCGACGTCAGGCATGCCGCCATCGCGTTCGGCCGCGAGCTCGAACGACGGATGCCGGGTCGGGTAACCACGAAGTGGTGGAAGGAGGAGCGCGGCGAGCGCGTCTTCGTGGACTACAACCAGAACGCCCGCGACCGCACGATCGCCTCTGCTTACAGCGTCCGCCCGAAGCCCGGTGCCCCGGTATCCGCGCCGTTCGATTGGGACGAGCTGAGCGAGGTCCAACCCGAGGACTTCAACGTGGAGACGATGCCGCGCCGCTTTGCCGACGTCGGCGACCGATTCGACAAGATCGACGACACACACCACTCGCTCGAGCGCCTGCTGGAGATGTACGAACGCGACGAGGGCGAAGGCGAGGGCGACATGCCGTACCCGCCGGACTACCCGAAGATGCCGGGCGAGCCGAAGCGCGTTCAGCCAAGCCGCGCGAAGAAGGACTCGTGAGGAGCAGCCCCCTTACTGGTCGAGCTGGTCGAAGGTGCAGTCCTTCGGATCCTTGTCCTCGCGCCAGCGGACGATCTTGGCGCCGTGGCGGATCCGGTCGCCGGATACGTGGTCGAAAGTGACCTCGATGACCAGCTCCGGCCGTAGGCCGATCCACTGGAGGTCGCGGTCGGCGGCCCAGCGCGAGGGATCGGCCGATCCCTTCTCGCCGGTCGCGTAGGGCGCGAGGGTCTCGACCAGCTCGCGCTTCTGCTTGGCGCGCAGACCGGACGTGTGGCCGATCACGCGCAGCTCGCCGCCGTCGTACATCCCCAGGATCAGCGAGCCGACGGTGTTCTCCTCCTTGCCGGGACGCCAGCCGACGACCACGCAGTCGGCGGTCCGGACCCGCTTGATCTTGACCATGCCCTTGCGCTCGCCGGGCCGGTAGATCGCGTCGAGCTCCTTGGCGATGACGCCCTCGCCGCCCTTCAGCCACGGCTCGGCCTCGGCGGGGTCCTCGGTGAACGGCGTCAGCTCGACGCTGCCCGGGTCCTTCCATGAGCCGAGCTGCTTCTCGAGCGCGGCACGCCGCTCGCGCATCGGACTCTCCATCACGGACTTACCGCCGGCGGCGAGGACATCGAACGAGCGGAACACGGCCGGCGTCTGCTCGGCCAGCATCTGCACTCGCGACTCCGCCGGGTGCAGGCGATTCTGTAGCGCATCGAACTCCTCGGTCCCGTCGGCACCGAGGATCACGAGCTCGCCGTCGAGGATGTACTCGCCGGACGGGAAGACCAGCTCCGGGAAGTAGCGGCGAAGCGGCTTCGCGCCGCGGCTCTGGAGATAGACCTCGTCGCCGTCCACGAAGGCGAGTGCGCGGAAGCCGTCCCACTTCGGCTCGTAAGCCCAGCCCTCGCCCTCGGGCAGCGCCTTGCGCGAGAGCGCGAGCTGCGGCTGGATCGGGGGCTTCATCGGGAGGGCCACGCCCGCGATCCTACGGGGCGCTACCGGGCGGCCGCCTTCATCCGCCGGAGCGCCCGGCGCTCCGCGATCGCCGGATCCACCGTCGGGAGCTCCTGGCGCAGCGGGATCGGGTGCAGCTCGCGCTCGACCGCCCCCGCCCCTTCGCGCTCGACCCGCACGACCCGCGCGCCCCGGGTCCCCGCGAACGCCTCCACCGGCCGGGTGCCCTCGAACAGGAGGCCCGCGCCGTCGTCCAGCGCGTATCCGCCCGGCAACTCGCGGCTCGCGATCTCGTCGAGCAGCGAGGCTCGCCGCTGCGGGTCGCGACCGTGGTGCACCGAGAGGGTCCCCGGGAGCAGCCCGAGGCCGCGCGCCGGCACCGGCCTGCCCGACGAGGCGGTGATCCCGAACTCGAACCAGCACATCGCGCCCGCGCTCTGCCCCGCAAGCAGGACGCCCCGCTTCCAGGCCTCGGCGAGGATCCGGTCCAGGCCGTGGGCGCGCCAGATCGCGATCAGGTTGAGCATCGAGCCGCCCGCGACATAGATCAGATCCTGCTCCAGCAGGTGCTCGCGAAGGTCCACCCGCTCGCGCTCCAATCGGAACAGCGAGATGTGCGACGCCTCGCACTCGCGGCCCCCGAGGACGGTGTGGAAGCTGCCGATCCCCTCCTGGGGATCGCCGCTCGCGGTGGGAAGCAGGCAGACGCGGGGCCGCTCGGCGCCGGTCAGGTCGAGCAGGTGCCGCACGATCGCGAGGTCTCCCGGGCGGGGTCGGAACTCGTGGCCGCCGAGGGCGACGATCCGGGGGGTCGGCATCTCCTACGCGGCGACCGGCGCCAGCGAGAGGCCTCGCGACGGGTCCGCTTCCCCCAGATAGTCGGCCTCGAGGCGATCCTCGATCACGCCGTGCGGACCGCGCCGGAGCGCGTAGCCGGCCTTGTCCGGCCGCGACGAGACCACGCGGTGGAGGCCACGGCCGACGAAATGCAGGGCGGCGCCGTCGTCGGCCGCGTACCCGGACGGCAAGCCGCGGTCGAGCAGCCGGTGGAACTCCTCTCTCCTTGCCGGCTCGGAGTCGTAGTGAGCGGTGAAGCTCCAGGGGAGCATCGCCAGGGCGCCGACCACGTCCGGCGCCCCGTAATACGCGGTGAGCGCATGCGAGAACCAGCAGAGCGCCCCGGCGCTCAGCCCGCAGAGGACGATCCCTGCCTCCCAAGCCTCGCGCAGGATCGCGTCGATCCCGTGTGCGCGCCAGACGCCGAGCAGGCTCACCAGGCTGCCGCCGCCAACGTAGATCAGGTCCTGCTCGAGCAGGTGGCGCCGGACGTCGCCGACCCCGCGCCGGCGCTTGAACAGGCCGAGATGGGACGCCTCGGCACGGGCGCCGGCGAACTCGCGGTAGAAGCGGACCACGTAGTCGTCCGCGTCGCCACTCGCGGTGCCGAGAAAGCAGACCCTGGGCCGCGAGACCCCGGCGAGCGACAGCACGTAGTCGTCGAGCAGCGGGTTGCCCGCCTCCATCGAGAAGCCGCCACCGCCGAACGCAACGATCTGCCGCCGCACGTCCATACGGGGAAATGTCGCGCAGGGCGCGCTCGCGGGCCATGTCCCGCTGTCGAAAGATGCGGGCCGACCGTTCGCCATCGGGAAGGAACCTTGGAAAATGCCCCGGATGCAGCCCGAACCTCCGCCCGACGAGTGCGACGTCGTCGTGATCGGCGCCGGGATCGTCGGCCTCGCGACGGCCCGGGAGCTGAGCCGGCGACACGAGGGCCTGCGAGTTGCCGTGCTCGAGCGGGATCCGGCGATCGCCTCCCGCCAGACGGGCCAGTCGAGCGGCGTGATCCACGCGGGGATCTACTACGAGCCTGGATCGCTCAAGGCACGGCTCTGCGTGGAGGGCGCGCGGGACCTCTATGCCTATTGCGCTGAACGGGGGATCCCCGCGGAGCGCACCGGGAAGCTGATCGTCGCCACGCGCGAGGGCGAGCTGACGCGGCTTGACGAGCTCGAGCACCGCGCCCGCGCAAACGGGGTCGAGGGCGTCCGCAGGCTGGCGGGAGGCGAGATCGCCGGGGTGGAGCCGCATGCGGCCGGCATCGGCGCGCTCCACTCACCGGCCACCGGGACCGTGGATTTCCGGCGCGTCGCCGCCGCCTTCGCCGACGATCTCGAGTCCCGCGACGGCTCGGTCGCCCTCGCGTGCGAGGTCCGTGGCATCGACGCCGACGGCACGCGCGTCCGCGTGGAGCATTCGCGGGGCACGACGACCGCCCGGGCGCTGGTCGCGTGCGCAGGAGGGAGCGCGGATCGCCTCGCGATCGCAACGGGGGCGCCCCCCGAGCCGCGCATCGTTCCCATCCGCGGCGCGTACCTTCGCCTGCGTGCAGGCCGCGCGGACCTCGTCCGGGCGAACATCTACCCGGTGCCCGATCCGGGCCTCCCGTTCCTCGGCGCGCACCTGACGCGCCGCCACGACGGCGCGGTCGTTCTCGGGCCCACCGCGCTCTTGGCGGGCGGGCTCGCGCACCCCGAGACCTGGCGGCTGGCCCGCCGCCATTGGCGGGCCGGCCTCACCGAGCTTCACCACGCGATCCGGCCGCGAGCGCTGGTCGCCCAGGCGCGGCGCCTGGTGCCGGAGCTCCAGCCTTCGGACTTCGAGACCGGGCCGGCCGGAGTTCGCGCGCAGGCGGTCGGGCACGACGGTTCCCTGGTCGACGACTTCGTCGTGTCCCGAACCGGGCGGTGCGTCCACGTCCGCAACGCGCCCTCCCCCGCGGCCACGGCGGCGCTCGCGATCGCCCGCCTGATCGCGGACGAGGTCGAGTTATAGGCTGCGCCACGTGGAGGCCGGTTCCCAGGCCCAGGCGGCATCGCAGGCGGAAATCGAGGACAAGCCCGAGGGCGCGGTCTCCTCGTTCGCGAAGTCGCTCTTCATGGGCGAGATCCACGAGGAGATGGTCTTCCCCTATCCGAAGCCGAAGGCGGAGGAGCAGGCCAAGGTGAAGTCGCTCATCGCCGCAGCACACGAGATCGCGGGCTCCGTCGACCACCGGAAGGCCGAGGAGGACCGCTGGATCGGCGACAAGACGATCAAGGCACTGGGCGAGGCCGGGCTCTGCGGCCTCTACGTGGACGAGCGCTATGGCGGCCAGGGGCTCAGCCAGACCGGCTACGCCCGGGTCTTCGAGACGTTCGCCGAGATCGATGCGACGCTCGCGATCATCCTCGGCGTCCACCAGTCGATCGGCTTCAAGGGCATCTCGATGTTCGGCTCGGACGAGCAGAAGGAGCGGTTCCTGCCGGATCTGGCGAGCGGTCGCAAGCTCGCCGGCTACGCGCTGACGGAGCCGAACGCCGGCTCGGACGCCTGGAACATCGAATCGCGGGCAGTCCAGCAGCCCGACGGGTCCTGGGTGCTTGAATGGCGAGAAGCGCTACATCGGAAACGGGTCCAAGGGGTCGGTGTTCACCGCGTTCGCCCGCTGCGAGGTGGGCGGCAAGGACCGCCACATCGCGCTGATCCTCGAGAAGGGCATGAAGGGCTTCGAGGTCGGCGAGCGGTTCGACACGATGGGCCTCCGCGCCAACGACCTGCGCCGCCTCTACTTCAAGGACGTCAGGGTGCCGCCCGAGAACGTCCTGGGCGAGCCGGGCGAGGGGTTCAAGATCGCGATGTCGGTCCTGAACAACGGCCGGATCGGCCTCGGCACCGGCTCTGTAGGCGGCGCCAAGCGGATCCTGGACACCGCGATCGACCACGTTGCCGAACGCCGGCAGTTCGACCAGCCGCTCGCGGACTTCGAGCTGGTCCAGGACAAGATCGGCTGGATGGTCTCCTACCTGTTCGGGCTCGAGTCCATGGCGTACCTCACCTGCGGGCTGGTGGACGCCGGGGTCGAGGACTACTCGCTCGAATCGGCGATCTGCAAGGTGTCCGGCACCGAGTTCCTCTGGTACGCAGCGAACCGCGCGTTCCAGCTGCATGGCGGCTCCGCCTACATGAAGGACAACCCGTTGGAGAAGATCCTTCGCGACATCCGGATCTTCCCGATCTTCGAGGGCGCGAACGACGTGATGCGCGCGTTCATCGCGCTGACCGGGGTGAAGCCCGTCGGCGAGAAGCTCTCCGGACTGGGAGACATCGGCCTCTCCGACCCGATCCGCTCGATCGGCGTTCTCGCGGACTACGTCGCGGGCCGGATCAAGAGCGAGGTGCGGCCCGACAAGATCACCCGGGCGCACCCCGAGCTCGCCAAGCACGCCGATGCGGTCTCCGACCAGGTCGGCGAATTGCGGTCGCTGACCGAGAGCCTGCTGCGGGAGCATCGCAAGCAGATCCAGTTCCGCCAGTTCCAACAGAAACGGCTGGCCGACGCGATCGCCGACATCTACGCGCAGGTCGCGGTGCTCTCGCGGGCGACCGCGATCTTCGAAGACCAGGGACTGGAGCCGTCCGGCCAAGAGCGCTACATCGCCGAGACCTTCTGCGAGCGCGCGGCGCAGCGGGTCCGCTCGAACTTCGACCAGATCGAGTCGAACGACGACGACCGCATGATCGCCATCGCGAAACTGGCCTACAAGCGCGGCGAATACGGCTACGAGCTGTTCGACTGACTACTTGGCCTCGTTCGGCTCGGCCGACTTTTCCTTGGCGGACTCGACCGCCCTGCGCATCGCCTCGGTCGCCTCCTCGCCGGTCATACCGGCCTCACGGGCAGCGTGGGCGAGTTGGCGGACGCCCAGCTCGATCTGGCGATCCGAGAGGTCGTCGAGAGGAATCCCCAGCTTTGCGTAGTGCGCGCGGATCTTGGCGATGGTCGCCCGGCGCGCGTCGGCCCTCGTCATGCTCCGAGCCTAACGCGATCGCCCTTCCGTGTCAGGGCGGCGCGCGGTCTCCGGGGCGCTGCATCAATCGGATCAGCGTCCGGCGGATCCGGCTCCAGATCAGCACGACCAGGGTGATGCCGCCGGCCAGGAGCAGCAGCGCGATGGCGGCGGCGATCTCAGGCTGCTCGAGCGAGAAGGCGACGATCGCGGCGACCAGGCCGTCCTCGGTCACGCTCGCGATGATGTTCGTCACGGGCTCCGGCGAGGTGTTGATGCCGAGGCGCAGCCCGGCCTTGACGGCGTGGCTCGCGAGCGCAGTGGCCCCGGCCGTGCCGCCGGAGAGGACCTCGTCGAGGCTGTCCACCCCGGCCTCTCCGGCGAACGAAACGCCGACCGCGCTGCCGATCGCCGGCCGGAACAGGGTCTGCCCCGCGTCCCAGATGTTGTCCACGTACGGAACCTTGTCGGCGACGAACTCGACCGCGAACAGGCCGAGCGAGACGACCAGGACGGTGTCGGACTCGAGCGGCTCCGGGACCTCCACCGCGCCCGCGCGGCCGAGCAGTGAGAGGAGCGCGACGGTGAGATAGGCATTGACGCCGGAGGCCCAGCCGGAGCTGATCACGTGGGCCGCCAGGTCCATTGTCGCGACTCTAGATCGATTCGTGCGCCATGCCGTCGATCAGCAACTCGAGCGCCGCCTCGACCTCGGCTCTTGCCGCGCCCGGGTCATCGGCCGTCGCCACCATGATCCCCGCCTCGCCGAGCGCGGCGACGAAGATGCCGGCAAGTGGGGCCACGGGCTGTCGCGGGATCCGGCCGGCGGCCATCGCTCCCTCGAGCGCGGCCGACGCGAGGCCCAGGCCGTACCGGGCGTCGATCTCGCGCCATTCGGCCCAGCCGAGGACCGAGGGGGCCTCGATCAGGGTGATCCGCGCTCGCCCCGGGTCGAGCGCGGAGTCGAGGAACGTCCGGACCGCCAGCTTCATCGACTCGATCGGATCGTCGGGCGACTCCGAGGCCAGGGCCGCCGCGATGCGCTCGACCAACTCGACCTCGAGCGCTTCGACGACCGCCCGGAACAGGTCGCGCTTGTCGGCGAAGTGGTGATAGAGCGCCCCACGGGTGACCCGGGCGCGCTTCACGATCTGCTCGGTGCCGACTCCGGCGTAGCCGCGCTTCGCGAACAGGTGGCGCCCTGCCGCGACCAGCTTCGCGCGGGTGGCCTCCGAGCGCGCCGCCTGGCGGCTCATGCCTTCCTCCATACATACATACTGTTTGTATGTTATCGTGACCGGAGGACGGCAACGAACCAATCAGGAGGCAGCATGGGCAACGAGAACCGGTACTGGCGCGATCCGGCGCTGGGCGAGCCGACCGAGATCGAGACAAGCGGCGGAACGATGCGCGTGTTCTCAGCAGGCAGCGGTGAGCCGATCGTGTTCGCCCACGGCGCGCTCGTGAACGCCAACCTCTGGCGCAAGGTCGTTCCCCGGCTCGAGCCCGACTTCCGCTGCGTGACGCTCGACCTGCCGCTCGGCTCGCACGAGCTGGCGATGCCGCAGGCCGACCTCTCCCCCACAGGCCTCGCGGACCTCATCGCCGACGCGATCGGCGTCCTCGGGCTCGAACAGCCGACGCTCGTCGGCAACGACTCCGGCGGCGCTCTGTCGCAGATCGCGGTCTCGCGCCACCCGGACCTGGTCAGCCGCCTGGTGCTTACGTCATGCGACGCGTACGACGAGTTTCCCCCGCGGTTCTTCGACTATCTGCTGTTCCCGGCCCGCTACCCCACCGTGACCCGGGTCCTGTTCTCGCCGCTTCGGATCCGCGCGCTGCGCGAGACGCCGCATCGCCTTCGGCTGGCTGATGCACTCGAAGCTCGACGAGCGCGCGGGCGACTCGTACGTCCTGCCGCCGCTGACGGACCCCGCGGCGGGCGCCGACTTCGCTCGGTTCGCACGGACGGTGAACGGCAGCTACACGACGGCGGCGATCGAGAAGCTCCGCTCGTATGAGCGGCCGGTCCTGATCGCCTGGTCGCGCGACGACAAGTTCTTCCACGCCGGCGAGCGCCTCGCGGCCGACATCCCGGGCGCCCGGCTGGAATGGATCGAGAACGCCCGCACCTTCTCGATGGAGGACCAGCCCGAGCGTCTGGCCGAGCTGATCGCCGGGTTCGTGCGGGAGCCCGCGGCGGTCGAGGCTTAGCCGGCTCCTAGTCGCCGAGACCCTTCTCGCGCAGCTCGGCCTGGGCCTCGGGCGTCTTGCCGAGGTGCGGCATGCCTATGCCCCGCAGGACATCCGGCGTCTTCGAGAACTGGATGTCCCCGTACTCCACGACCTGCACGTGGTTGCCCCACGGATCGCGGAAGTCGAGACCGCGGCTCGGGATGATCTCGGCTTCCGTCTCCGCCAGTGCCGCACGCAGGGCCTCGCGGTCGTCGACGACCAGGCCGAAGTGCCGGTCGGTGTCGGCTGGTTGGGCGCGGCCTTCGGAGAGCGCGATGAACTGGTCGCCCATGTCGATGAAGGCCATCCCCGGCACCCTGCCGCGCAGCACCACCTCGAACAGCCGCCCGTAGAACTCGAGCGCCTCCTCCAGGTCGCCGACCTCGAGGGCGACGTGGTTGATGCCGACGACGCGGGCTGGCATCTTCAATGAAGCCGCTCGACCACCATTGCCTCGCCCTGGCCGCCGGCGACGCACATCGTCTCGAGCCCGACCTCGTGGTCGTCGGTCTCCATCACGTTGAGGAGCGTGGTCATGATCCGGGCGCCGGTCATGCCGAACGGGTGGCCGAGAGCGATCGCCCCGCCATGTGTGTTCAGCTTCTCGAGCGGGATGTCGCACTCGTCCATGATCGGGATCACCTGGGCGGCGAACGCCTCGTTCAGCTCGACGGCGCCGATGTCGGTGATCTTCATCCCGGTCCGGTCCAGCACCTTCTTGATCGCGCCGATCGGCGCGACCCCCATGTACTCGGGCTCGTTGCCCCAGGTCGCCGCCGAGAGGATCCGGGCCCGGGGCGTCAGGCCGAGCTCCTTGGCCTTGGTGTCCGACATGATCAGCACCGCGGCGGCGCCGTCGTTCAGCGGGCACGAGTTGCCGGCGGTCACGCCGCCGCCGCCCTCGAACGCCTCGTCGAGCTGGGAGAGCTTCTCGAGCGTCGACGAGGCGCGGGGGCCGTCGTCCTTGGCCACCTCGTTGCCGTCCTGATCGGACACCGGGACGATCTCGCGGTCGAAGAACCCGTCCTCCTGCGAGGCCACGGCCAGCTCCTGCGAGCGCTGGGCGTACTTGTCCATGTCCGCGCGGCTCACCTCGTATTGCTTGGCGACGTTGACCGCGGTGAGCCCCATGTCGATGTACGCGTTGGGCTGGCCGTTCTCGCCGATCAGGTTCGGGTTTCGGTCGGCGGCGCCGGCGGGCTCGGTCCGCTCGTTGAACCTCGAGACCCATTCGACCCCGGCGGCGATGTAGGCGTCGCCCTCGCCGCTGCGGATCGCGTTGGAGGCGTGGCGGATCGCATCGAGGGAGGACGCGCAATAACGCGAGATCGTTGTTCCGGTCGTCTCCTGGCTGAGCCGCTCGGAGAGCAGGACGATGATCCGAGCGACGTTGAACGCCTGCAGGCCCTGGGGCATGCCGCACCCGCAATACACATCCTCGACCAGCTTCGGGTCGACGTCGGGGTTGCGTTCGAGCAGCTGATCGACCACGTAGGCGGCCGTCTCCTCGGGCCGCAGCTGGGCGAGCGAGCCCTTGAACGCGCGCCCGATGGGACTGCGGACGGCGTCGACGATCACGGCTTCAGGCATGCGGAGGTTCTCCTTGGTCAGGCGCGCCCCGGTGGCGCGCGGGAAGAGCGGATCGGGACGTTACACAGGTAATCTCGCCGCGATGGCAGAAGGCGCGGAGGACGAGGTCCCGGTGACCGGGCTCGAGGTGGACGCGGCCGGCCTCGCCGAGATGATCTCCGCGGGCGACGTCGAAGTGATCGACGTGCGCCGCGACTACGAGTTCGAGGCCGGGCACATCCCCGGCGCCCGGCACCTGGACCTGAACGATCTGGCCGCGAACGCGGACTCGCTCCCGAAGGACCGGCCGGTGGTCTTCTACTGCCGCAGCGGCAACCGCTCGGGCATGGCCGCCGAGGCATTCGGCCAGGCGGGCTTCGACGCGCACAACCTCGCCGGCGGCATCATGGCGTGGGTGGACCTGGAGAACGCGCTCGAGCCCGAGGACGGGACCGTCGCGGAGCCGAGGCCGGTTTGATGGAGGCGGGCGACGACAAGCAGGCGGACGCCCCCGGCAAGCCGGCTGAGCGAGAGCCCGCGACGCTCGAGGGACTGCGCGCCTGGGTCGCGCAGCTCGACCGCAAGCTCGGGACGCGCTTCTACGCGCTCGGCGCCGCGACCGTGCTGGCGCTGGCCGCGGGAATCGTCGGGATCGTGCTGGTCCTGGGCGTGAAGGAGGACAGCGCCACCAACTCGGACCTCGACCAGCTCCGCGAAGAGCTGTCCGGCGTCGAGGAATCCGCCTCGGAGGCCGCCGAGGAGGAGGTCTCCGCGCTGGGCGACCGTGTCAGCCAGCTCGAGTCGCAGATCCAGTCCCTGCGCTCCGACCAGACCTCGACCGACCAGGAGATCGCGGTCCTCCAGGACGACATCGCGGACCTGCGCGACGACATCTCCGCCCTCGAATCCCGGCCGCCCGCGGACTCGGGCGGTGGCAACGACGGCACGGGCGGCGCCGGGAACTAGGTGAGCCGGCTCAACAACGCCGGGGCTCGGCTTCGAGCTTCGCCCTCCGCCGCGTTGAGCACGATCACGACCAGGATGAAGCCCTGGAACACCGCCGAATCCGCGATTCGCCGGCACCGGTCGGCCATCGAGGGCGGGAATATGGCAGGCTCGCCGTGCGGGAGGCTTAGTGATGATTCGCACTATTACGCACGGATCGCGTCCGACGCGGGTTCTACGTTCGCCCAAGCGTGAGGGGCAAGGACAGAGGAACTCGCCGTCTCGCGGCCACCGACATCTCCCGAAAGGAGAGACCTGATGCCTGAGGGCTACTGCGTCAAGGAACGCAAGAAGGTCGAGATCAAGGACCCGCAACAGATCACCATGAAGAACGGGCGGCCGGCGATCCAGGGCACGTGCCCGGACTGCGGCACGAAGATCTTCAAGATCGGCAAGATGTAGCGAGAGGGGGGCGTGTCGGCCCCCTTCGCGTTCGCTCAGACCGTCGTCACTCCCGACTCGCGGCGGTCGACGAGGTAGCCGACGAGCGCCTCGACCACCTTCGGGTCGAACTGCGACCCGGCGTTGGCGGTCAACTCGGCGATCGCCATGTGGTGCGAGAGGGCGGCTCGATACGGACGGTTCGACGTCATCGCCTGGTAGGCGTCGCAGGCGAGGATGATCCGAGCGCCGACCGGGATCGCGTCGCCCTCGAGGCCGTCCGGATAGCCCGTTCCGTCCCAGCGCTCGTGCTCGTGGCGCACGATGCGAGCGACGGCTCCCATCCCCGGGATCGCGCGCAGGATGCGCTCGCCGATCACCGGGTGTTCCCGCATGATCTCCCACTCCTCCTCGCCGAGCGGGCCGGCCTTGTTGAGGATCTCCTCGGAGATCCCGATCTTGCCGAAGTTGTGCAGCAACGCCGCGCTCCGGATCGTCGTGATCTCGTGCGGCTCCAGGCCCAGCGCGTCGGCGACGTGCGCCACGAGGTCGACGACGGATTCCGAGTGCTCCCCGGTGTAGTTGTCGCGCTCCTCGAGCGCCTGCGCGAGCGCCGCCACCACCTCGGTCGTGGCGGTGACCCCCGCGTCCTCCGTCGGGGCCTCGCGCGCGATCAGCTTGCTGACCTGGATCCGGCCGCCGCCCTCGTCGCGGGCCACCGCCAGGGCATGCTGGGCGCGGGCGAGCACGTCGTCCGCGTTCTCGCCCGATCGCAGCGCCGCGAGGCCTCCTGAGACCTGAATCCCCACCTGGTCCGCCACCTCGAGCTGCTCCAGGTCGAGGACGATCCGCTCGAGCACGCGCAGCGCCTCGTCGAGCTCGGTTTCGGGAAGCAGGAGGACGAACTCGTCGCCCCCGGCGCGTGCGACCAGGTCGTGCGCGCGGGTCCCGGCAGCGAGCAGCCGACCGACCGCGGCAAGGACCAGGTCGCCGGCCGCGTAGCCGCGCGCGACGTTGAGCCGCCGGAAGTGGTCGATGTCGAGGATCGCCACGGCCAGGGGGCGGCTGTAGCGGTGGGCTCGCTGGACGTCGAGCTCGAGCTGCGCGCGCAGCGCGGGCAGCGTCAGCAGGCTCGCGACGAGCGAGTCGCGGGCCGACAGTCGCACGATCTCGGTTTCGAGCTCGGCGATGCGGGCCTTGGCGGCCGCGAGCGCAGAGTTGTCAGCCCCCTGTGAGACCACTTCTCAAGTCCTTTCGGCAGTCCCGAAGCCCGTCTTGAACGTCCCATGGCCCCCGGGTCAGCCCGCGTCGGCGAGCCGCACCAATCCTCCCAGAACGCCGACGTAGGCGGCACCATCCGGACCTATGGAAACCGGGGCAAAGTTGTTGTTAAAGCCAAATCCCGTGCCGCCGAGAGCCCGCCAACGGGTCTTTCCGTTGTCGAAGTCGATCGCCGTCAGGTACCACGCGTCGGCGTTGTCGTCTCGTCTCGGCTTGGTGTAGGTGTAGACAAGGCCCGCGCCCAGCGAGAGCTTCGGCACCACCGACGGCGCCCGCTCGTCGCTGCGCCAGACCGTGTGGCACCCGCGACCGTCGCGGTCGATGTCCACCCGCTCGAGGCCCGGGGTCGTGGTCGCGCCGTTCAGGGTCGAGGCGATCCCGGTGTAGCCGAAGTTGTTCTCGACCACCAGCGAACGGCCCGCGCCGACCAGGGACTGATCCGTCGAGCTCGCGCCGCGCTCGAACACCGGCTGACGGCAGACGAGGCGCCTGCCGGACGCCCGGCGGCCCCGCTGATACACGCGGACCGCCATGGGATCCGCGTTGTCCGTGATCGCCACGTAGCGGCGTCCAAGGAGCGTCGGCGTCGTGCCCGAGCCCGCCTGGGTCTGCCCCGGCTTCACCGTGCCGACGTTCGGATAGCGTGCGCGCCAGACGGTCCGGACCCGGTTGCGCCTCGCCTGGAAGCGGTAGAGGGCAGCGTCGGTGACGATGTAGACGCCGCCGCGCTCATCGGCCGCGAACGAGTTGCCGATGGGCTCCTCGGTCGCGAGCGAGCGGATCGACCCCGACCGCGTCACGAAGCCCACGACGCCCCGGGTCGACGCGAACCAGATCCTCCCCCGCCAATCCGGCATCACGGCGATGACCGCGTCCTGGGGCCCCACCACCCCGGTCAGGTCGACCCGTCGCTTCGGCTCGAGCCCGCCGTCGCCTCGCACCCGGATGACCACGATCTGGCGGTCCGCGGTCGGGATCACAGCCCGGTCCCGGTTGTCCAGGTAGAAGTAGCCGCCGCCGGCGAAGCTCGAGAACGGATCCTGAAGACCCGTTGGCGCGGCGGCAGCAGCCTGGTGGAGATCGGCCGCAGCGTGTCCGGATCGAGCACGGTCAGGACGGGTCGGTCGAGCCCCACGCACACGGTGACGATCCTGCCCCTTCGGTCGAACGCCACCGACGCGCATTCGCGGGCGAAGAGTGCCGAGCGAGCGCTGATCCCGTCGCCCAGCGGGCCGGAGCGGTCGTAGGTGTCCGACTGGTAGGCGTCGTTGTGGATGTTCGAGCCGGGATCCGGCGCCATGAAGGGGTGCTGCGGAACGCGCAGCGGCCGGTGCGGGTCGGCGCTGACCGGGGCTCCCTCGAAGGCCTCGATCCCGAGGGCAAGCGGGCTGCCCGGGATCTCCAGCGGTTGCTGCCCGGCCGTCTGGGCGCCGGCGGGAGCCGCCAGCGCCAGAAGTGTGAGCAGGACCACAGCCGCGTAAGGCACGCTGAGGGAGGCTACGGAGAGCGAACCGAACGCGTGCCGATTGACGCCAACGGTGGAAGAATGGCGCGCGAGGGAGGCCTCCTCCCCGGAAACCATGGAAAGCCCGCAGAAGCCGCTCGAGCTGATCCTCGCCCGCAACCTGCTGACGAGCATCTCGACGCCGTCGTTCCTGGTCGACGGAGACGGCACGATGGTCTTCTACAACGAGGCGGCCGCGGCCGTCCTGGGGCGCTCGTTCGAGGAGGCCGGCCAGATGTCGGTCGTGGAATGGACCGAGGCGTTCGGCCCGATTTCCCAGGACGGCGACCCGCTCGACTTCGACGAGGTGAGCCTGACGAAGGCGATCCGCGAGGGCCGCCCGGCACACGGCAAGTTCCGCATCCGCACCGCCGCCAACCCGGAGCAGCCGATCGAGGCGGCCGCGTTCCCGATCGTGGCGTCCCAGGAGGGAAGCTCGGGCGCGATGATCATGTTCTGGCCGCGGGCGGGTAACGGGGGGGCGTCGTGAGGATCAAGGTTTGGGGAGCCCGCGGGTCCGTGCCGGCCCCGGGGCCGGAGATGAACCGGTACGGCGGGAACACGTCGTGCGTTCAGGTGACCTTCCGCGACGGCAGCCAGCTGATCCTCGACGCGGGCACCGGCATCCGGACCCTGGGGCTCGAGCTCACGGAGTCACCCCGGGTCGGGATCCTCCTGACCCACCTGCACCTCGACCACATCCAGGGCCTGATGTTCTTCCCGCCCTGCTTCCGTTCCGATGCGGAGATCACGATCTGGGGCCCGTCGTCGCCGGAGGCTTCGCTCGAGGACCGCGTCGCCCGCTACATCTCGGCGCCGCTGTCCCCGGTCGAGGTGCGCGAGCTGCCCTGCTCGGTCGCGTTCCGCGACGCACCAGCCACCGAATGGCAGATCGGCGACGTCCTGATCCGCGCCGAGGCGGTGACCCACCGCGGCCCCACCCTGGGCTACCGGCTGACCGACGGCGAGACCACGCTCTGCTACATCCCGGACCACGAGCCCGCGCTCGGGGCGCCGCTGGCGCAGGTCGAGAACGAGTGGATCTCCGGCTACGACCTCGCCAGGGACGCCGACCTCCTGATCCACGACTGCCAGTACACGGACGACGAGTACCCGGCGCACGCCGGCTGGGGGCACTCTGCGCTGTCCGACACGCTCACGTTCGCGGACCGCGTCGGCGCCGACCGCACCCTCCTCTTCCACCACGACCCTCTCCATACGGACGCGATGCTCGACGCACTCGGCGCAACCGCAACCGCCGCCTGGGGCGCGCTGGGCCACGCGGACGACACGATCGGGCTCGCGCACGAGGGCGACGAGTTCGAGTTCACCGGCGCCGGACCGCTTGTTCAAGCGGTCGCGGGCGGCGCTCCGACGACCGGTACAAACGCGCCCGCCGAAGTTTCGACGAGCGGATAAGGACGGTAAACCTCCCCGCGCCTACCTTGACTCGCGGCTAATGCAACACCGCGATGGCCGGGCCACCCGGCGTCAAGGAGGAGCGGATATGGGTGAGCGACGTAAGTCGCGAAACGAACTGGGCCCCCCCGGTAGGGGCTTGTCTTTGAAAAAGAGGCTTAGCCTCGGCGCCCTGGTGGCGCTGGGGGCCTCCCTGGTTCTGCCGGGCGTGGCCTCGGCTCAGGGCCAGGGCATAGGTGCGCTGACGGACGAGCTGAACGTCACCTGGGTGATGGTCGCGTGCGTTCTCGTCCTGCTCATGCAGGCCGGCTTCCTGCTTCTCGAGATCGGCTTCTCGAGACAGAAGAACGTGGGTGCCGGGGTGGCGAAGATCTTCGTCAACCTCAGCATCGCGACGATCGCCTGGTGGTCTGTCGGGTTCGGGATCTCATCGCTGACGGGGAATGACTTCTTCGGCACCGACGGGTTCTTCTTCCACAACAACCAGGAGATCGGCGGGGGCGCGGACGCGTTCATCGTGGGCGGCGCGGACACGGCCCTGATGCTGTTCGGCATGCTGTTCTGCGCGGTGTCTCTGGCGATCGTCTGGGGCACGACGCTGGAACGGATCAAGTTCAGCGCCTACGTGATCTACGCGGTCGTGTTCGCGGCCCTGATCTACCCGCTCGTGGCGCACGCGGTGTACGGAGGCGGGCTCCTGGCCGATATCGCCGGCAAGCCCGTCATGGACTTCGCCGGTTCGTCGGTGGTCCACCTCACCGGTGCGGTCGGCGGGTTGGCGGCGTTGCTGCTGCTCGGTGCGCGCTCCGGGAAGTACGGGCCCGACGGGAAGGCGCGGGCGATCCCGGGACACTCAATGCCATTGGTCGGACTCGGAGTCCTGTTGCTTTGGGTGGGCTGGTACGGCTTCAACGCCGGTTCCACGTTCGGCACGACGGACAACTTCTTCGCCCAGGTGGCGTTGAACACTCAGCTCGCGGCCTCGGCCGGCGCGCTGGTGGCGCTCGGCGTGATCTACCTGAAGACGAAGTCGCTGGACGTCGGCATGGCTGGGAACGGCGCGATCGCCGGTCTCGTCGGGATCACGGCCCCGTCCGGATACGTGGAGTTCTGGGCGGCGCCGATCATCGGCGCGGTGGCCGGCGTGGTCGTCGTTTACGGCGTGTTGTTCATCGAGAAGCACCTCGATGACCCGGTCGGGGCGCTGTCGGCGCACGGCCTGGCCGGAATCTGGGGCACGATCTCGGTGGGACTGTTCGCCTCGCCGCGGTTGATCCTCGACGGAGCCGCCCCGGGCGTGTACTACGGCATCACGGACGGCGACCTCGCTCCGTCGCTCGGCCAGCTGGCGGTGCAGGCGATCGGCGTCATCGCGACGTTCGTGTTCGTCTTCGCGGCGTCGTACGCGGTGTTCGCCGCGATCAAGGCGACGATCGGCCTGCGGGTCAGCGAGGACGAGGAGCTGGCGGGGCTGGACATCTCGTCCCACGGGATGTATGGCTATCCCGAAGCGTTCATCCCACAGGAGGAATATCCCGGCACGACCGTGCAGCCGCACGTGGCCGGCACTCCGGTGGTGACGAACGCGGCGCCCACGCCGCCAGCCGCGGCCGAGAAGGAGGTGACCGCATGAAGAAGATCGAGGCATTCATCCGCCACGAGGCGTTCGAGCCGATCCGCTCGGAGCTGCTCGAGAAGGGGTTCCCCTCACTCTCGATCGGCGAGGTGAAGGGCTCGGGCCGCCAGAAGGGCATCGTCGAGCACTATCGGGGCTCGACCCTGACGGTGAACGTCCGGCCGAAGCTCAAGATCGAAGTCGTCGTCGAGGACAAGGACAAGTCACTCGTCGTCGAGACGATCCTGAAGCACGCGCGGACCGGTGACGTCGGCGACGGGAAGATCTTCGTGATACCCGTCGAGGAGGCGATCCGGATCCGCACGGGCGAGGAAGGAGACGCCGTCCTACAGGCGCACTCCGAGGCCGAGATCGCGGCCTAGGGAGGGGAGTTCGGGCCCCGTACCGCTAGCGCCTCTCGCAGGCGGTACGGGCACCCGACTCCCTCTCCCTAGAGCGGGTCGGGGAGGTCGACTCCCGCCCTTCGCATGCCCTCCTCGATCCGCAAGATCACCGTCTCGATGACGCTTACGCGTGCGAAGCGCTTCGACTCGCCGGCGATCACGTCCCACGGAGCGTAGGGCTGGTCGGTCCGGGCGAACATGTCCTCCAGCGCCTCCTCGTACTCCGGCCGCTTGTCCCGGTTGCGCCAATCCTCGTCGGTCAGCTTCCACGCCTTCAGCGGGTTCTTCTCGCGGCTCTCGAAGCGCTTCAGCTGCTCGTCCTCGGAGACGTGCATCCAGAACTTGATCAGGATCATCCCCTCCTCCACGAGGGACCGCTCGAACGAGTTGATCTCGTCGTACGCGCGCATCCACTCGGCGCGCTCGGCAAACCCCTCGACCCGCTCGACGAGGACGCGCCCGTACCAGGAACGGTCGAGGATCGACATCCCGCCCCAGCCCGGCAGCACGGGCCAGAACCGCCACAGGAAATGGTGGCGCTTCTCGTCGAACGTCGGCGCGGCGAACTGCACTACGCGGACGTGCCGCGGGTCGATCTGGGCGACGAGGCGCTTGATTGCGCCGCCCTTGCCCGAGGCGTCCCAGCCCTCGAAGAGCACACAGACCGGGGGGCCGAGCTCCCGCGGCCCGATCTGGCCGCCAAGGGTCAGGCGGAGCTGGGAGAGCCGCGACCATGCGTTCTCGAGCCCGCGGGCCTCCTCCTTGTTGGAGTACGCCTTCGTCAGGTCGACATCGTCCAGCCGGCCCATGGTCACCGCGCCTGGTTCGGGCCGGAGCCGTTCTCGATCAGGAAGCCGCCGATGGCCAGCATGATGAGGACGATGCCGGCCAGGACCGCGATCGGCAGCTTGGCGGACTGCCCCCAGGCGCCGATCAGGAACCCGGCTGCGAGCACGACCAGGAACGGCGCGAGGTCCGAGATCGTCTTGGAGGCCGCGAGGAGCGGGCCGGCAGCATGCGGATCGGGCATGCGGCCATTCTCCCTATCCTTGGCGCCGATGCAGTCAGTCGCCGAGGCGAAGCAGGCGCTCGAGGGCGCCGGGTACCTGGCCGACGAGCCAGCCGCGCTCGTCGCGTACCTCGCGCTGGAGCTGGGCAAGCCCGTGCTCGTCGAGGGGCCGGCGGGGGTGGGCAAGACCGAGCTCGCGAAGGCCATCTCGCGCGCGACCGGGCGCGAGCTGATCCGCCTGCAGTGCTACGAGGGCCTCGACGAGGCCAAGGCGCTTTACGAGTGGAACTACCGGAAGCAACTCCTGAGCATCCAGGCGCGAGCCGCTGACCCTGTCGCCCCCGGACGCGAAGCGGAGGAGCCGACGGGCCTTGACTCGGAAATCTTCGGAGAGGATTTCCTGCTCACGAGGCCCCTGCTTCGGGCCATAGCGAACCCGGAGCCGGTGGTCCTGCTGATCGACGAGATCGACAAGACCGACCAGGAGTTCGAGGCGATGCTGCTCGAGGTGCTCTCGGACTTCCAGATCTCGATCCCGGAGCTGGGCGTGATCGAGTCGCGCACCCACCCCGTCGTGGTGCTGACGTCGAACAACTCGCGCGAGCTCACCGAGGCGCTCAAGCGCCGCTGCCTCTACCTGTGGCTCGACTATCCGGAGATCGAGCGCGAGATGGAGATCGTGCGCATGCACGCCCCCGAGCTCGACGAAGCGCTCACCCGCCGCCTGGTGGAGGTCATCCACCTCGTCCGCCAGCTCGACCTGAAGAAGCCGCCGTCGATCGCCGAGTCGATCGATTGGGCGCGGGCACTGCTGCTGCTCGGCGCCGAGGACATCGACCGCTCGATCTTCGAACGGACCATGTCGATCATCGTCAAGCACCGCACGGACATCGACCTGGTGGCCGAGCGCGTCGGCGTCAAGCTGGGCGGCCCTCAGGTCGAGGCCGAGGCGACCGGCTGAGGCCATGAACGGCGCCGAGGGCCTCCCGCCGGGGCTTGCACCGCGCCTGGTCGCCTTCTTCGAGGAGCTGCGCGGCGAGGAAGTCGCGGTCGGAACCGCGGAGATCCTGGACGCCTTCGAGGCGATCCGCACCGTCCCGTGGACGGAGCCGGCCGACTTCCGGGAGGCGCTCGCGACGACCGTGGCGAAGTCCCAGGACGACCGCCGGATCTTCGACCTCGTCTTCGACCGCTACTTCTTCCGCGTCGCCGAGGCCGAGGCGATCGACCGCGAGCTGCGCGAGGACGACCGCTACGCGGGAGGCGAGCGCCTCGACCCCGACCAGCTCCGCGACGCCATCCGCCAGGCGATCGCCGAAGGGCGCGAGGGCGAGATGCGCGACCTGGCCCGGCTCGCGATCGCTGCGTTCGGCCGCCGCGGCGAGGGCTCGGGCGTGGTCGGCGTCGACGTCCAGCGGATCCGCCGCACGCTTGGCCTGCAACCCCAGCCGCCGGGCGATCAGGACGCCGAGGGCCCGCCGATCGACCGCGAGGGCATCAACCGCTTCGAGCGCCACCTGCGCCGCGAGCTCGAGCGCGCTCTGATCGAGCGAACCGAGAAGCTGCCGCCCTCGCGCCCCCTCGCCGAACTCGACCGGACCCTCCCCACCAGCCCCGCGCAGGACCTGGCCGCGGTCCACCGGGCCGTGGCGCAGCTCAAGCGCCGTCTGGCGACCCTCGGGCACGAGCAACGGGGGCGGCGGCGGAACACCGTGGTCGACATGCGCCGGACGATGCGCGCGTCGCTCGAAACCGGCGGTGTGCCGCTGCGCCTGCGGTATCGCGCCAAGCGGCCGCGGCGCCCGGAGATCATCGTGCTCTGCGACGTCTCGACCTCCGTCACGTCGGCGAGCGTGTTCTTCCTCTCGGTCCTGCACGCGCTCCATGACTCCTTCCGCAAGCTCCGGAGCTTCGTCTTCATCGAGCGGATCTCCGAGGTCACCGAGATCTTCGAGCGGGAACGTGACTTCCGGCAGATCTCCCTGCGGGTGAGCCGCGAGGGCGGGGTGGCGGACGTATCCGGCTACACGGACTACGGCCGGGTCTGGCGCGAGTTCTCCGAGGAGGTCGGTGACGAGCTCCACCCGCGCTCGACGGTGATCGTGCTCGGCGACGCCCGAACCAACGGACGCGAGCCCCACGCCGAGATCTTCGCCGGGATCGCCGAGCGCTCCGGCCGGACGTTCTGGCTCAACCCCGAGCCCAAGCTCTACTGGAACTACGGCGACTCCGTGATGGCCGCCTACGAGCGCCACTGCACGGCCGCGTTCGAGTGCTGGACAACCCGCCACCTCGAGGAATTCGTGAACGTCGTCGCGGGCGGCCGGGTGCCGGAGTCGAGCTAGACTCGTCCGCGTCAACAGGGGTGCTCGCGGGCAAGCGGGCTGAGATAGCGCCAAATCCCCACCCCGGCGCTGACCCTCGGAACCTGTGCGGTAATGCGCGCGGAGGGAGTGATGACGAGCGCCACCATCGAGATCGCCGACCTGGGCCACGCCTTCGGCCCGCTCAGGGTGATCGACACGCTCGGCCTCTCGATCGAGGCCGGCGAGGTCGTCGGCCTCGTAGGACCGTCCGGCTGCGGCAAGTCGACCCTTCTCGAGCTCACCTGCGGGCTGCTCGAGCCGGGCGCCGGCAGGCTGCGGGTCGGGGGGGACGACGGAGCGAACGAGCGTCTGGCGCGGTGCGCCTACATGCCCCAGCGAGACCTGCTCCTGCCCTGGCTCGCGGCGATCGACAACGCCTCGCTCGCGCCGCGCAATCGCGGTGCGTCACGGGCGGCCGCGCGGGGCGAGGCCGAGCCTCTGTTCGAGCGCTTCGGCCTGGCCGAGTTCGCGCTGGCACGGCCGGACGAGCTGTCGGGCGGGATGCGGCAGCGGGTCGCGTTCCTGCGCACACTGCTCGCGGGCAAACCGGTCCTCCTCCTCGACGAGCCGTTCGGCGCGCTCGACGCGATCACCCGGGCCGAGATGCAGCAATGGCTCGCGGCCGCCCTTGATGCCGAGGAGCGCACCTGCGTCCTGGTGACGCACGACGTGGAGGAGGCGCTCTATCTGTGCGACCGTGTCGTTGTGCTCTCGGCGCGCCCGGCGCGGGCCGTCGCCGAGCTGCGGCCGGACGACCCCCGCGCCGATGACCGTGACGCCGCGGTCACCGATCCCGCCTTCGCGGCCCTGCGCGAGCGCGCGCTCGAGGCGCTCCGGGAGGGCTCGCGATGAGGCGCGTGTTGCTGCCGGTGGGGCTGATCGTCGCCCTGCTCGGCCTATGGGAGCTACTCGCCCGCACCGGACTGCTCGCCGACCTGTTCGGCATCAACGAGGCCGCGAGCGACCTGCTGGTCCCCGCCCCGACCCAGATCGCCGAGGCGCTTTGGGAGGACCGTGATCTGCTCGCCGACAACGGCTGGGTGACGCTCAAGGAGGTCCTGGCCGGGTTCGCGGTGTCGGTGCTGCTGGGTGTCACCTTCGCGGTCGTGATGCACCTCTCCGACACCGTGCGCCGCGCGTTCTACCCGCTGCTCGTCGCATCGCAGACGATCCCAATCGTCGCAATCGCCCCGGTCCTCGTGATCTGGCTCGGATTCGGGATCGGCCCTAAGCTCGCCGTGATCGCGCTGATCTGCTTCTTCCCGATCACCGTCAACACCTTCGACGGGCTGCGCTCGGTCGACCCGGCCGCGATCCGCATGATGCGAACCCTCGACGCCGACCGGAGGGCGATTCTGCGGCGGCTCGAGCTACCGGCGGCGCTCCCGTACTTCTTCAGCGGCGCCAAGGTGGCAATCGCGGTGGCCGTGATCGGCGCGGTCTTCGGCGAGTTCGTGGTGGCCAACGAGGGGCTCGGCGACGTCATCCGCCAGGCGCAGGCGCAGCTCCTGACCGCGCGGGTGTTTGCCGCGGTGGTCGTGCTCTCGGCTTTCGCGATCGGCCTGTTCGGGCTGCTCTCGCTGCTCGAGCGCCGCTATGCGTGGTGGGGAGCGAGAGGGATCTGATGAGCGACGTAAGGCGCGAAACAAACCTTGCCCCTCCGGCAGGAGCGTGGATCTGATGAGAGGACGACGCTTGAGCAAGGCAGGGAGGATCGGCGGGGCGGCGCTCTGCATCGCGGCGTTCGCGATCGGTGCCGGCTGCGGCGAGAAGGATGAGAACACGCGGGGCGGCGGCACGGAGTCGTTCGAGCTCGCGCTCGACTTCTACGTCAACCCCGATCACGCCGGGATCTACGCCGGGCTCGAGAACGGGCGCTTCGAGGAGGCCGGGCTCGACGTCACGCCCCGCGTCCCTTCCGACCCCGCCGCCCCGATCAAGCTGGTCGCCGCCGGCCAGGCCGACCTCGCGATCTCGTACGCGCCCGAGGTGCTGATCGCCCGCGACCAAGGCCAGCCCGTCGTGGCCGTCGCGGCCCTCGTCCCCACCCCACTCACCTCGCTGATCTCGCTGCCCGAGGGTGGGATCGCCCGGCCGGCCGACCTGCGCGGGAAGACGATCGCGACCGCCGGCATCCCCTACCAGCAGGCGTTCCTGGACGCGATCCTCCGTGCGGAGCGGATCGACTCCGACGAGGTCGAGACCCAGAACGTCGGTCTCGGCTTGCTGCCGGCCGTGATCTCGGGTCGAGCCGACGCGATGCTGGGAGGCTTCCGGAACGTGGAGGGCGTCGACCTCACCGAGCGTGGCCTGAAGCCGCGGATCGTGCCCGTCGACGAGCTCGGGATCCCCACCTACAACGAGCTGGTGTTGGTCGCCAACTCGGACCGGGTGGCGGACGATCCCGAGGCGATCCGCCTCTTCATCGCGGCGCTCGAGCAGGGAACGCTCGACGCTGTCCACGACCCGGAGGCGGCCACCGAGGCCGTGCTCGCCGCCGGCGACGGCCTCGATCCCGAGCTGACCGCCGCGGAGATCGACGTGACTCTGCCGCTGCTCCGGCCGGAATCGAACCGCCCGTACGGCTACATGAACGGGCGCGAGTGGGAGGAATTCGCCGGCTTCCTCGCTGACGAGGGTGTGATCGGCGCGCTACCCGAGATGGACGACGTGCTGACGAACGACCTGCTCCCCGGGGAGGTGCCCGACTGAGGCCTACGCCGCGTCCGCGTAGCGGTCCGGGGCCATCTTGAGGCCGTGGGCAAGGCTGATTGCGCTCGAGTAGTGGCTCAGCGAGTAGACGCCTGCGAGGGCGCGGAACGGCGCGTACGGCGCGTAGAACTCCTCGACCTCCTCGACGGTCGCCCGGCGTCCCAGGCCGGTGACGACGCCGACCAGCTTCACGTAGGCGAGGTCGCCCGCCGGCAGTGAGTCGGGCTCGCCCCGCCCGAACAGACCCAGGCATTGCAGCGTCCAGGGACCGATCTCGCCGATCCGCTCGAAGCGGGCGTCACCGGCGGAGTCGGCCGGATCAGCGCGTCCGTCAGCCACCTCGCGAGCGCACTTGACCATGGCGATCGCGCGGGCCGGGGCGAGGTCGCACGCGGCCAGCTCGGCCGGCGCGAGGCCGGCTACCCTCGCCGGCGTCGGGACGTCGCGCAGCGGGCGGCGCTCGGTACCTCTCCCCCGCCACTCCGATTCGACGCCCCACCGGCGGACCATCCGGCGCTGGATGACGGCGGCGCGCGACGACTCGATCAGCTGCTCGGTGATCGCCCAGACGAGCGCCTCCCACGCGACCGGGCGGCGCTTCGGCCGCAGCCAGGGACGGCGGCGGATCGCCGGGCCGATGAACGGGTCGCGCTTGAACTCGTCGTAGAACGGGCGCATGTCGTCGTCGACGGCCAGGGCGAACCGCATCCGCGCCACCGCCTGCTCGAGGATCCCGGCGTCGCACTCATCCTCGACCGCGACCGCCCGGATCGCCACCGCGCCGCTCCGCCGCTGCCAGCCGTGCACGACCACCGCCTCGCCGTCGACGTGGAGCAGCCTCGTGAGGACGCCGCCGCTCGAGCGCATCACGCCGTCGGCCCGCCCGCGCGTGGACAGCCGGTAGGGACAGCCGGGCGTGACCTCGATCTCGAGTGACGGCGGCGGGCTCATCGCCGCCGTATCTAGCGGCCGAGCAGGTGAACGTCGACCAGGAACGAGCGGCTGGCGATGATCTCGTTCTGCTTCTGGCGGCGGAGGAGCCCGCGCTTCGGGCGCTTCGGCGTCGCGACCCGCGACGCGGCCTTGACCACGGCCACCGTGGCCGCGCCGGCGACGACGCCGCCGGCCGCTGCGATTGCGACGGTGCGCGCCTCGCTGCCGAGCAACGAGATGTCGCCGGCGTCCCGCGTCGCCGGCAGGGGAGCCACCGTTGGAGCCTCGCCGGTCTCCTCTTCAACGGCCGTCGCTTCGAGAACCTCTTCCGCCATGACCCCGCAGGCTACACCTGACCTCGGCGCGTTCCACGTCCCGGACGCCCGGGGAATCCCCACTTAGCGGGATCACTCATCCAGGTCCTTCTCGTAGATCCGGTAGCGCTGCACGATCCGGCCGCCCATCCCCTCCATCGCCCGGTTCATCGGCTTGTTCGTCTCGAGGATCCAACCCATGTGGCCGCCCCCCGGACCGGGATCCTGGGCCGCCTCGAGGTGGCGTTCGTACAGCGCGGCCGCCACGCCGAGGTGCTGGTGCTCCGGCAGGACGCCGAGGGCGAATACCCGCAGCCGGGTCGATATAGCGCCTGCGGCGCAGGAAGTGCCACCAGCCCGTCGGCAGCAGGCGCCCCTTCATGTGCGCGAGCGCCTGGTCCACGTCGGGGAGCGTCAGCGCCGCCCCGACCACCTCGCCGTCCTTCTCCGCGATCATCGCCCACGTCTCGTCGAGCACCGGCTTCAGGTTCTTCGCCTGGAACTTGACCTCTGCCTCGGTGATCGGCACGAAGCCCCAGTTTCGGCCCCACGCGACGTTGTAGACCCCCATGAAGCGCGCCACCTCCGCCTCCAGGTCGCGCTTACGCATCTGGCGGACCACCACCCCCTGCTCGCGGGAGTGCTGGGCCGCCGCGTGGATCATCGGGGTGAACTCGTCGCCCTCCTTCAGGTCGCCGAACCACAGCTCCCACATGAAGAGGTCGATCCGCTTGGCGAGCCCCCGGGCCTCGAGCAGCTCCCGGTAGTACGGCGGGTGCCAGGGCTCGAGGATCATCGACGGCTCGTCGTATCCCTCGATCAGGAGGCCGCACTCGTCGTTCAACGTGAAGTCCATCGGCCCCAGCAGTCGGGCACGCCCCTTCGCGCGCACCCACTCCGCAGCCGTATCGAGAAGCGCGACGGCCACCTCCGGGTCGTCCTCCGAGTCGAAGAACCCGAACATCCCGTCGCTGCCGCCCTGGAACTCGTCCCAGCGGTCGTCCACCTGCGCCGTGATGCGACCGACCGCCCGCCCGTCGCGCTCGGCCAGGAAGTACTGCGCCTCCGCGTGCTCGAACCAGGGGTTCTTGCCGCGGTCCAGGAACGCACGGCGCTCGAAGATCAGCGGCGGCACCCATTGCGGGTCGCCGGCGCGAAGGCGGAAGGGAAGCTTGATGAAGGCGTCGAGGTCGCGACGACCCTCGACGGCACGGACGGAAACGGGCATCACGGCAAGCTATCGCCTGTGAGGCGGAGCCCGAAGGGCGAAGCCGAGCTCCGGCGTTGTTGAGCCGGCTTGTCTCGCTCTGGGACACTTCGAGCCATGAGCGAGACGCGCCCCGCGATCGACGTATTCGAGAAGGCCCGCACGCACGACCGCCTCGAGCAGCTCGAGGCCGCCCGCGAGGGCGATCTCCTCCCGTACTTCCGGCTGATCGAGTCCGAGGCCGGGCCGCTGATGGAGGTCGAGGGCGGCGAGAAGGTGATGCTCGGCTCCAACAACTATCTCGGCCTGACCGGCGACGACCGCGTCAAGCAGGCGGCGCGCGACGCACTCGAGCGCTACGGCACCGGGCTCACGGGCTCGCGCTTCCTGAACGGGACGACGCCGCTCCACATCGAGCTCGAGCGCGAGCTCGCCGAGTGGATGGGAACCGAGGACGTGATCGTCTTCACGACCGGCCACCAGGCGAACGTCGGCTGCCTCGGCACGATCCTGGGGCCGAGCGACACCGTGATCTGCGACTCGGCAGACCACGCCTCGATCCTGGACGGCGTGAAGATCTCGGGCGCGAAGCTGCGCCCGTTCCGCCACAACCAGATGCCGAAGCTCGAGCGGATGCTCGAGCGCGCGGCCGGCGACGGCGGCGGGGTCCTCGTCGTCGTCGACGGAGTCTTCTCGATGGAGGGCGACGTCTGCGACCTGCCCTCCGTCGTCGAGCTCTGCGAGCGGTACGGCGCCCGACTCATGGTCGACGAGGCGCACGCCGTCGGCGTCCTCGGCGCCCGGGGCGCCGGCTCCGCCGAGCTGTTCGGCCTCGAGGACCGCGTGGACCTGCGGATGGGCACGTTCTCGAAGAGCCTCGCGTCGTGCGGCGGCTTCATCGCCGGGTCGTCCGAGGTAATCGACTTCCTGCGGATTTCGTCGCGGCCGTTCATCTTCACGGCGTCGGCCGTTCCGGCCGCGGTCGGCGCCGCGCTCGGCGCGCTGCGGGTGATCCGCTCCGAGGGACCGGAGCTGATGGCCCGGCTGCTCGGCAACGCCGCATACCTGCGCCAGGGTTTCCGCGACCTCGGCCTCCAGGTGATCGAGCCGGGCAGGCTCCCCGACGGAACGGAGGCGAACACGCCGGTGGTTCCGGTCCTGGTGGGCGAGGACTGGCAGGCGGTGTTGTTGTGGAAGGCGCTTTTCGACGCGGGCGTGTACACGAACGTCGCGCTCCACCCCGCGGTGCCGCCCGGGGCGGCGCTGCTTCGCACTTCATTGATGGCCACGCACGAGCGCGCGCATCTCGATCGCGCGCTGGTCGTCTTCGAACGCGTCCTCGCGGATTTCCCAGACGTCCCGCGCTCCGAGTAACCGAAAACGCCATTCCGTCTACCCCGGTATGGGTAGATATCGCTTGTCCACTTGTGAACAAGCTGTCAACGCGTTCAAAAAAGCTGCTCGTAGCGAACGAACGAAGCTCAGATGGGGGCGTGGCGTTGACGGTTCGCACACAACTTGCGTAGGTTGCGAAACGCGCTGGAAGTAATCCCGGGGCAGGGAGAGGAGCAGACAGAGCCACCTGATCTACCCCTCGATCCCTGGGTGACCGAGTCTCTCGGTTGCCAGTGGAAAGTTCCTGCGCGCTCATCCCAATCCACCACTGACGCACTCAATAGGAGGAGTGACGATGGAAGCTGCCTCGACGATCGCCCCTACCCGAATGCCCCAGCACATGCGGGCACTCGCGGAAGCCAACCGGGTACGCCTTGCCCGCGCTGCGCTGAAGCGAGCGGTGGAGGCCGGCGACGTCGACACGGCCGAGGTCGTGCGTGAGTGCCCGTGGGAAGTCGAGACGATGACGATCGGGGAGCTGCTGCGAAGCCAGCGCCGCTGGGGCCGCACCCGCACCCGGAAGTTCCTCGTCTCGCTTGCGCTGAACGAGAACCGACAGCTCGGCCGGTTGACGCTGCGCCAGCGCGCCTTGCTGGCCGCCGAGCTCGACGCCAAGAGGTGCGGCGCTCGTCTGGCCTAGAACGACCCGGGGGAATTCACGACGGGCGGCCCACGGGCCGCCCGTTCGTCGTTCCGGGGGCGCGTTTATCGCAGCTTGACCGCCACGCCGGACTTGCGGCGGAACATCGTCACGAGACCGTAGGCCGACGCCGCGAACACGACCACCGCCACGGCGATGCGCGCGCCCGGCGCGAGCGTCTCCGTGTAGAAGAGCAGGGCGAGCACGGCCAGCGCGGGCACGCCGGCCAGGAGCGCCGAGTGCGAGCGGAAGCCGGCGAAGTGCTCGCGGATCGCAAGCTCGAGACCGCCGAGCCCCGCGAGGCCCAGGCCGATGCCGATCAGGAGCGTCCCGCGGTCGCCACCCGTGACCAGCCCGATCACGAGCATCACGATGCCGACGAGCACGGCGATCTCGATCAGCGGGAACGATCCCCACGGGGCGGGCGGGCGCTCGTCGCGCGCCGCTGCGACGCCGCGATGCGGCCTGGCGGGCGCCGTCGCCGGAGTTGCGGCGGGCGCGGCTGCGCGGCGGGGTCGCCGCTTCCTCCGCTTCTTGCTCATCGGGGGGCCGGAGCCCCTCGGCTAAGGGGCAACCGCTGGAGACCTTGACGCGCCACCAGTTGAGGAGGAGGCCAAGCACACCCCAGCGCGGGCGAGAGTGCCAGTGCTTGCATTCCCGCTCACCGACGTCGTCGTTCGAAATCCGAACCCAGCGATGCTCGTCGGGGTCGGCGATCATGCGCTCGACGAGGCCCCGGTTCTGCTCTTCGACGTCCGCCCGGCGCGCGATCTCGGCCTGCGCCTCGCGGACGCGAACGACCAGCGCGTCGCGGACACGCTCGAGGTCGGCCGCGCCCAGCACGCGCGGACCGCCGACCGCGCCGACGCTCCAGTCGATTCCCTGGCGAGGAAAGGCGGTGGACCAAAGTTCGCCGAGCTCGCGCTCGAGGCGTGCGATCTGGCTGCGGAGCTGGTCGCGGACGACGCGCTCGTCGTCAGTTCTCGTCGCGAGCTCGAACTCGTGGTGTGCGAGTAGCTGCGGCATGCCTCAGCGGTCCAAGTCTAGCTTTGCATGACCCCGGCCGCCAGCCACAAGGCCTCTTCCACGGCCATGTCCGGCACGCCTTTGACC
The DNA here is from genome assembly GCA_963734015.1 of uncultured bacterium. GTDB lineage: Bacteria > Actinomycetota > Thermoleophilia > Solirubrobacterales > 70-9 > JALZKA01. Next base: position 175,328 of record CAVTFG010000002.1, read on the forward strand.
TGTATCGCGCAGAGCAGCGTGCGCTTCGTCTTGGCCTGGACCCCACGGCCGGCAGCCAGGGCCCCGAACAGGAGCGCGAGCGGGCGGACGTCGTCGGCGATCACGAGCGTGCCGGCCGGGAGCTCTCCCGGGCGTCCCTCGAGGCCCTCTCCCGGCCGGCTGGGGCGGATGCCGAGCGCCCCCTCCGTCCGGTCGGCATCGAATGCGCGCAGCGCGACGCCGGAGTCGGCGATCGCGATCGTCAATGCGTCGTCCAGCAGGCTCCTGCTGGGGAAGCCGCCCTTTCGCATCCGCTCGAGGGCAAGCTCCTCGACCGGCGTTCGCTGCTCGTCGGGGTCAAGCCCGATGTGGCGGTAGAAGACCCGGTAGGCCCAGGGAATCGACTGGTGGCGGAGGTTGAGGACCTGTGCCCCGGAGAAACGCCCGGCCAGTTCCTTCAACCGGTCCTTGACCTCGCGCGGGCTCCGGCCGGAGCCCCGCTCCAGGGTCATGGACCACACGCCGAGCCCGGGGAACTCGGATCTCAGCCCCGGCGCGAGGCGGCCTTGGCAGGGCTCGCTCACGCCGTCCACGTCAGCGCACCTGCCGAGCTCGATCGGCCGACTCGTCAACCAGCGCCTCGAGCGACTCAGTGAGGGCGGCGTCGCTGAAGGCGTCGGTGCCGATCTCCGCGGATCGCAGCACCCCGCCGGGGTACGCGAGCGCCAGCGTCGGGCAAACCCCGACCCGGTAGATGTTCGACACGGCGCCGTCCCGGTCCCACCCGACCGGCACCTCCCAGTCGCGCTCGGCGACGATCTGCCGGACCTCGTCGATCTCGTCCCGAACGTTGATCGAAAGGAAGTTCACCTCGCCTTCGAAGCGCTGGGCGGCTTCGTCGAATGCGTCCTGTTCGGCGAGGCAGTCGGCGCCCCCAGTGAACCAGAACGAGATCGCGAGCGGACGGTCGAAGTAGTCGCAGACCCGGAGCACCTCGGACACCTCGATCCGGCAGGCGGGGACGCGCTGGGCGTCCTCGGGGCAGGGGTTCTCGGCAGTCTCGCAGTCGTCCTGGTAGACGTTCGCGTCGTTCTCGAGGGTGCCGCGAACGTCCGGGACGGCGAACTCGGCGAGCGCCCGGCCGCGCTCGCCCGCCTCGGCGCCAAGCAGGCCGTCGTCGTCGTTGGTGATCGTGTTGTAGGTGGCGTAGGCGATCAGCACCACGAAAGCGATCCCGACGAACACGGGGTATCGGGCGCTCGGCTTGCGCGGCTCCTCCGCGTCGCTCATCGATTCATCCTGATCGTTGAGTCATCGCGCCGGAGCCTCGGCCTCGCCGCGCGAGGGGCGCCGGAAACGCGAGCGGATCGCGGCGAAGTCGCTCTCCGCGCCGACGAGCACCGCGGGCAACACCAACAACACGCCCGCCAGCGCGACGAGCAGGTCGACCACCGCAACCAGGCCGAACTCGGTCAGCATCCGGATCGCGTCGCCGCCGAAGATCAGCTGGATCGGCGCCGCCAGCGCGAGCACGGCGAAGCCCGCGATCGCGGTCAGGCCGGAGGCGACCACGGCGGAGCCCGTCCGCGAGTAGGCAAGGCGGAGCGCCTCCCCCACGGACGCGCCGGCCTCGCGTTCCTCGTGGTAGCGGGCGGAGAGCAGCACGCTGAACTCCGTCGCGATCGCGATCACCAGGGCACCGAGCGTTGCCGACATCGGGTTGAGCGGCACGCCGGCCGACTCCAGGACCAGCGCCGACCATCCGGGCGCCAGAACCACCGGGACCAGCGGCACCAGGGCCCGCTTGACCGAGCGATAGACAAGGAACAGGACGAGCGCGACCGCGAGCAGCCCGGCGCCCGTCAGCAGGTACCGGTTGGACTCGAGCGCAGCGTTCGCGTCCGCCACGAGCACCGGCAGGCCCACCACATCGGCCTCGACCCCGGTTGGCGGGCGCCCGCTGCCGGGTGGGTCGATCTGGTCGCGGATCGCGTCGATCAGCTGCTTCTGCTCGTCGAACGGCATCACCTTGATCCCGAACGAGAGGACGGCCGTTGAGCCGAGCTCGCCGGTCTCCTGGTCGGTCTCGACCACTGCCTGGGAGAAGTAGGCGGGCAGGAGCTCGAGGACGCCACGGATCCGCTCCTGGCTCGGCACGCCCTCGGAGCCGAAGAGGTCCGGCAGGGAGATCGCCGGGCAGACCTGCGTTCCCTCGTCGAGGCAGCTCGCGAACTGGCCGCCGAAGCCGCCGAGCTCGAGCACCCGCTGGCGGTAGTCGCGCATCCAGGCGACGACCTCGGGGTCGGTGATGTCGTCAGCGGTGACGGTCACGTCGACCTGGCCCGAAACGCCGGTCTCGTCCTGGAGGACGTCCACGTTCTGGAGCTCGGGTAGGTCGCGCGGGACGAGCTCCCGGAAGTCGGAGATGATCTCGGTCTTGGTCCCGGCGATCCAGCCGGCGACCGCCAGCACCGTGGCGGCTGCGATCACGCGGCCCGGCATCGCGATCGAGAGCGCGAGCGAGCGGGGGCCGAGACGGGAGAGGCGGCCGCGCAGGCGGGCGCTCCCGCGCGACAGGGCCGCGGGCGGGCAGGGCAACCTGTCCCGGAGCCCGGCGATACGTGATCCGCCCTGCGTGCTGCCGGTCATCGACAGCATGGCCAGCCCGGCGGTCAGCGCGAGCGTGAACGCGACGAGGATCCCGATCACGAGCACGATCCCGAACGAGCGCACCATCGGGATCGGCGAGAGGAGCAGCACCAGGAAGCCCGCAGCCGTTGCCAGGCAGGCGGTGGCGATCACGGGGCCTCCCCGGGCCGCCGCCTCGGCCGCGGCGCGGGGCGGCGAGGAGCCCGCCGCGCGTGCCTCCGCGAAGCGCGCCTGCAGCTGGATCGCGTAGTCGACCGCCAGCCCGATCAGCACCGGCAGCCCGGCGATCGAGGCCATGGTGAGCGTGCCGCCGAACAGCGCCAGAACGCCGAACGCGATCGCGCTCGCGACCAGTCCGATCAGCAGAGGGAGAAGCCGTAGCGGCGGCACGAAGACGAGCGCGAGAACGATCGCCATCACGACCAGCGCGGCGATCAGCAGTACCCCGATCTCGCCCTGCAGCTCGTCGGTCAGCCCGTCGACCACCACCGGCACGCCGCTGACGAGATAGGAGCCGCTTCGTAACGCGAAATCGTCCTCGTTGATCGCCGTCCTGATCAGGTCGATCGCGTCGGCACGCTCGGACTCGCTGAGGTCCGGGCGCAGCCTGATCGAGATCAGCGCCGAGTCGCTCGACGGGAACAGGTATGAGAACTTCGACTTCGGGGTCCCGTCCGTGTACCGCGAGTCGAACACCACCTGGCTGACGTAGTTCGGGTCGTTGAGCGACGGGGGCGCGCTGAGGCCGTAACGCACCCCAAGGCGCTCGAGCTCCGTGAGCACCTCCTCGAGGACGGACTGCCTGGCGGCCTCTGCCGCGGCCCTCGCCTCCGCCTCCGCGAGGCCGTTCCGGCGAGCCCGCTCATAAGCGGCGTTGGCAACCGCGTCCGCCTGCGAGGCCGCCGCGCCGAGCTGCTCACGGATCAGGGAGCTCGCCTGCGTCGCGAACTGGTTCAGGAACGTTGCCGGGCCGTAGACCACCCGGGCGGGGCTCGTCTCGGCCAGCTCGTTGCAAACGTCGGGCCGGGTGAGCCCCTGGCGCTGGACCTCGTCCTGGGGCGTGGTGCCCGAGAGGCAGCTCTCGAGCGCCAACAGCCGGCTCAGGTCCTGGGTGAGGAGCAGCCGCTCGAGGTCGCCCCGGATCAGCACGACGACCGCGTCGTCGCCGAACTTCGCCTTGAAATCCTCGGTTGCGGCGTAGGTCTCGGAGCCCGTGTCGACGAGCGTGTCGGCCTCGCCGTCCGGCTTCAGCGACGCGGCGCCGATCGCACCGACGATCGCCAGCAACACGGCCATCGCGATCACCGGCGCGGGCCGCTCGACGCACCACGCGCCCACGCGTGCAAACACGCTCCTCACCGCAACGAGGTTACGAGCGCCCGACTGACCGGGCGCCGGTCGAAAAGCGGCTTAACGCGGGAGCAATGTGCCTAGTCCATCGCCAACGGGCCGTCGATCTCGGCGTTCAGGAACTGCGAGACGAACTCGTTGTCCGAGTCGAAGAGCTCGGATGAGGGGCCGGATTCGACGATGCGGCCCTTCCAGAGCACGGCGATGAAGTCGGCGATCCGCCGTGCCGTGCCGAGGTCGTGGCTGATCACCATGTAGCAGCCGCCGTTCTCCTCGTGCACCTCGCGGATCAGCTCGCACAGCAGCGCAGTGCGGACCGGGTCGAGGCCCGAGTCGGGCTCGTCGAACATGACGATCGCCGGGTCGAGGACCAGCGCCCGGGCGAAGCCGGCGCGCTTGCGCATGCCGCCGGAGAGCTCGTTTGGCATCTTGTCGGTCGCGTGGCTGAGGCCGACCTCGTTGAGGCGGCGATTGACGATCTCCCCGATCTCCTCCTCGGACTTGTCCGTGTGCTGTCGGAGCGGGAAAGCCGTGTTGTCGTAGATGTCCATCGATCCGAACAGCGCGCCGTCCTGGAACAGCAGTCCGAACTTCTTGCGCATCTCGAAGAGCTCGTCGTCCGTCATGTTGGGGACCGACTCGCCGTGGACCAGCAGGTCGCCCGAGTCCGGGTAGAGCAGGCCGACGATGTGCTTGATCAGCACCGACTTGCCGGTGCCCGACGGGCCGAGCACCATCGAGATCTGGTTGTCCGGCAGGCCCAGGTTGAGGCCGTTGAGAATCCGCATGCGGCCGAACTGCTTGACCACGTCGATGACCTCGATCGCGTCCTCGCCGCCGTGGTCGCGCTTCTCGCCGGTGTGCCACTTGTACGGATCGCCCTCGCCCGGCGCGACGCCGGGCAGGACGTAGTCCTGGTGCAGCACGCCCAGGTCGGGCGCCGACTCGTCGTCGAACCGCTCAGACTCCGCGTCGGGCTCCGGCTCCCATTCGCCGTCGCCGGGGTCCTGGTCGTGGATGCGGACCTCCCGCTCGTCCTCGGGCGTCGTGTCTTGCTCGTCAGCCATTCGTCTCTCTCCTCACCTAACCACCAACCGGCGCCCTCGGGTTGGCGCCCCAGAAGATAAGCGTGCCCATCATCCCGATGATGTGGACGAGCACGATGTTCAGCACCATGGACTTCGCCGTCGCCGTGCCCACGCCGACCGGACCGCCGGACGCCGTGTACCCGTAGTAGCAGCCGACCAGCACGATCGCGGTCGCCATGACCATGCCCTTGATCACGCTGAATATGAGGTCGGGCGGGTTCTGGAACATCCAGAAGATCAGGAAGTAGCCGCCGGCCGAAACCTCCGCGACCTGCTCGACCACCGCCAGGTACGAGGCGAAGAAGCCGACGCCGATGCCGGTCAGATAGATGAACGGCAGCGTCAGCCACGCCGCCAGCAGCCGGGTCGCGCACAGGAAGATCATTGGGTTCACGCCCATGACCTCGAGCGCGTCGACCTCGTCCGAGATCCGCATCGCGCCGATCTCCGCGACGATTCCCGTGCCCACCTTCGCGGCCATCATGTAGCCGAAGGCGTACGGGATCACCTCGCGCAGGTCGCACCAGGCGGCGAACGTGCCGGCGTTCGAAGGCGCGCCGACCGAACGCGAGAAGTACGCGCCCTCGATGCCGCACTGGAGGCCGAGGATGAACGTGAGGCCCCAGATCACGAGCGCAGAGCCGAGGATCAGGATCCCGGCCTGACGGAGCGCCTCGCCGAAGAAATGGAAGACCCGGCCCGAGTAGACGAGCCCCATGACCTTGCCGCCGAAGCGTGCGATCTCGCCGAGCGAGGCGAGCCAGTCGCGCGGCACCGCGAGCCAGCCGGGCATCAGGCGCACTGCTCCCTGTGAGGCCGCGAGCGCATCACTTGATCACGCTGATCTCAGGATGCGTCGCGAGCAGCGTTTGCGTGAAGACGTAGTTGAACGCGAAAACGCCCAGGAAGGCGACCACCACCCCGACGTTCACCGCGCGGCCGACTCCCTCGGCGCCTCCCGACGCATTCATCCCGTAGTACGAGCAGACCACGGCGATGATCGCTCCGAACATCGTGCATTTCAGGATCGACCCCCATAAGTCGGTGACGGAGGCGTTCGTGAACAACGTGGCGAAGAACCCGCCGAGCGGCTGGCCGTAGGCGAGCTCGGCGAAGATGCCGCCGGAGATGCCGAACAGCAGCGCGTAGATGTCCATCAATCCGGTGATCAGCATCAGCGCGAGGAACCGCGGCACGACGAGGTTCTTGATCGGGTCCACGCCGAGCACCTGGAGCGCGTCGAGCTCTTCTCGGATCTTGCGGGCGCCGAGGTCCGCGGTGATCGCGGTGCCGGCCACGCCGGCGACCACGACGGCGGTCACGAACGGCGCGAACTCGCGAACCGAGGCGAGGATGAAGAAGCCGCCGAGGCGGTCGAGCGCGCCGAACAGGGACAGGAAGTTCGCGGCCTGCAGCCCGGGCGCCCCGAACCCGAACGCGATCGTGGAGATCATCATCGGGAACCAGCACAGCTGGAGGGCGAACAGGAACTGCGAGATGAACTCGCCGCCGTAGGGATACGGAGGCTTGACGGCCGCGACGAGCGTCTTACCCGTCAGGATCATCATGTTCCCAACCTGCTCGAAGAGGTTCTTCGCAGGCAGGAACGCTCTGTCGGCAGCAGATCTGACCATCTCTCACCCCGGGGAGGCCCGTGGGCAGCCCCGTTGGCGAAGAGTATTCGATGCGAGGGCCCCGGCTCAAGGCACAACCGGACGCTGTACGCATGTTCCAGTGGTATGTTGCCCGCGCCTTGGGGGAGAGAGGTACACACCCCCGCCTGCCGCGGGTTCGGCGCAGCCGCACGCTGATCGCCCTGATGGCAAGCCTGCTCGCCGCAACGGGCGCCGCCGCCTGCGGAGGCGACGAGGAGCGCCAGGACTCAAACGAGCCGGCGGCCGACTTCCCGGTGGAGGTGACGTCGGCGAAGTTCCCGGCCCGCCAGCGACTGGCCGAGACGAACGACCTGGTCCTGGAGGTCGAGAACACCGGCGACGAGACGATCCCCGACCTCGCGATCACGATCTTCACGGGCGACCAGAAGGCGGCCGGCCCGTTCAACATCCGGTCGGAGCAGGAGGGCCTGGCCGACCCGAATCGCCCGGTGTGGATCCTCGAGCACCGGTATCCGAAGGTCCTGGAGGAGAGCGTCGACCTGGCCGAGCTCGACGCCGAGCCGACGGCGGGCGCCGAAACCGCCTCGACCGACACCTACGCGTTCGGCCCGCTCGGCCCCGGCGAGAGCATCACGGCCGTCTGGCGGGTCACGCCGGTCCAGGGCGGGACGTTCACGGTGCACTACGAGGTGGCCGGCGGGCTCGACGGCAAGGCCACGGCCGTCACCGCCGACGGCGGCCCCGTCGAGGGCGAGTTCGTCGCGACGATCTCCACCAAGCCTCCGAACACGCGGGTCACGGACACCGGCCGGGTCGAAGTCATCCAGTAGTGGGTTTAGGCACCCCGAAGGAACGGCCTCTACGCTTCGCGCCGTGGTCCAGAGGTTTCTCGCCTGTGCCCTCGTCCCGTGCGCCCTGGTGGTCGCCGCGTGCGGCGAGAAGGACGAGCCGGACCCAACCGGGCCGCCGGTGGTCGACGAAATTCCCAGTCCACCGTCCCAGCCCGGCGGAGACATTCCCGTGGGAGACGGCGACGGGGGTGTCGAGCTCGAGGAGATCGGCGAGTTCGAGGCGCCCGTGTTCGTCGCCCAGCCCGAGGGAGACAACGCGCTCTACGTCGTCGAGCAGGCGGGCCGCATCATGCGGCTCGCTCCGAACGGCGACCAGGAGGTGTTCCTCGATCTCAGCGACAGGGTCCTGACCGAGGGCGCCGAGCAGGGTCTGCTATCGGTCGCCTTTGCGCCCGATTACCAGCGAACGGGCCGCTTCTACGTCGACTACACCGACCTCGAAGGGGACACCCGGGTCGTGGAGTACCGGGCCAAGGGGCGAAAGGCCGACCCGCGGAGCGCACGCCCGCTCCTGAGGATCGTTGACCCCTATGCGAACCACAACGGCGGCCTCCTGCTGTTCGACGATCAGGGCAACCTGCTGATCGGGCATGGGGACGGCGGCTCGAAGGAAGACCCGGACCGCAACGGCCAGAACCTGAGCGTCCCGTTCGCGAAGATCCTGCGCATCGACCCGCAACCGGCCAAGGGCGAGCCGTACGGGATCCCGAACGACAACCCGTTCGCCCGCGAGGCCGACGCGCGGCCCGAAACGCTCGCATACGGCCTGCGCAACCCATGGCGATTCTCGTTCGACCGCGAAACCGGCGACCTATGGATCGGGGACGTCGGGCAGTCCGACCAGGAGGAGATCGACGTCCTGGCGAACTCCGAGGTGGATTCCGGCGCGAACTTCGGCTGGTCGGCTTTCGAGGGGACGATGCCCTTCAACGACGACCAGGAGGCGCCCGACGCGGTGAAGCCCGTGCTGACCTACGGCCGGGATGGGGGCTGCTCGGTGACCGGCGGCTACGTCGTCCGTGACCCGCGGCTCGAGAGCCTCTATGGGCGCTACCTCTACGCGGACTACTGCGTCGGCCAGCTTCGCAGCTTCAGCGCCGAGGACGCGCTCGAGCAGGGCCAAGCGGAGGACGATGCCTCGCTCGGGCTCCAGGTCCCGGCGATCAGCTCTTTCGCGGAGGACCAGGACGGGCATATTTACGCAACTTCTCTGGAGGGGCCGGTATATAGATTGGTGCCGGAGAAGAGCTGAGCCACAGCTTTCTCCTACGGGGCCCTTGGCAACCAGGCGGGGACGGACGATGAACACGTGCGGATGAACGGATTCGACCGAATGCAGCATCGACTTTCGATGGTCGTCGGCGGCGTGCTGGCGATCGCAGTCGGCGCGCTGCTGATCGTGCTCGGAAGCGCCGATGACGCCGCGGGCCGCGGAGTGCCGGCGCCGCCGGTGGGCAACGGCATGGGCGGCGTCGACTTCGGGGACGTCGGCGGCGGAATGTTCGACGACCCCGTCAACGTCGCCTTCGCCCCCGGCGTTCCCGACAACGTCTACGTGGTCGAGCAGGATGGCACGGTTGAGGTCCTCGTCGACAACGTCGAGCAGCCCGAACCGTTCCTCGACATCACCAACCTGACCGACGGTTCGGGCGAGCAAGGCCTGCTCGGCCTGGCGTTCCATCCCAACTACCAGGAGAACGGCCTGGTCTACGCCTACTACACGGCCGCCAGCACGGGCAACATCGTCGTTTCGGAGTTCTTCGCCGGCACCGGGCAAGACGCAGAGGAAGCGAGCCGGCGCGACGTCATCCGTGTCGGCCATCGCTTCGCCAACAACCACAACGGTGGCCAGTTGTTGTTCGGACCCGACGGTTTCCTCTACATGGGAACCGGCGACGGCGGCGACGGCGGTGACCCCCGGGAGAACGGCCAGGACAAGCGGAGCCTGCTCGGAAAGCTCCTCCGGATCAACCCGCTCGATGCGCCGGGCGCGGCCGACTACCGAAGCCCGGAGGGCAACCCCTTCAAGGGCAGGAAGGGAAGGGACGAGATCTTCGCGCGCGGCCTGCGCAACCCGTTCCGCTTCAGCTTCGACGAGGGCACGAGCAACATCGCGATCGGCGATGTCGGGCAGCACCGCTTCGAGGAGGTCGACTACGAGACCCCGAAGGGCCTCCGGGGCGCCAACTTCGGCTGGGACCGCTGGGAGGGCTTCCAGCGCTACCGCGATTCCTCCGACAACGAGGCGAAGCGGCCGAAGGCCAAGAACCACGACAAGCCGATCCATGTCTACGGTCACGGTCAGGGGTGCTCGATCACGGGCGGCGTGGTCGTCCGCGACGAGACGCTCACGAACTTGTACGGCCGCTACCTCTACGCGGACTTCTGCCAGGGGCGCCTGCGGAGCTTCATCCCGAAGCTCGGGGGGGCCGTCGGCGACAGGCCGCTGGACGACGCGTTCGGCGCACCAACGTCGTTCACCACGAGCCCGTTCAACAACCGGGTCTACATCACAAGCCTGAACGGCCCGGTACAGGTCCTGGGCCCGCAGGACTAGCGGGTACAGTCCGCGGATGAAGCCCGCTGCCACAGGTGCCGAGCCCGGCACGGTCGAAGTGGCGCCGAACGGCTCGGTCGAGCGCGGGGAGAGGTTCAACGTCCACCGTCCCGTGGATGGCTCGGTGATCCGATCGGTCCCGGTCGACTCGCCCGAGCGGGTCGCGGAGGTCGTGGCGCGCGTTCGCGCGGCGCAGCCCGAGTGGGAGGCGCTGGGAGTCGAGGGCCGCTACCGGTGGCTCGGCAGGCTGCGCGACTGGATCTTCGACAACCTCGACCCGCTCGCCGACGTGATGCAGGCGGAGACCGGGAAGGTCCGCGCCGATGCCGAGATGGAGGCGCCGTTCATCTGCGACGCGATCAACTTCTGGGGCGAGCACGCGGCGGACTACCTGGCGGACGAGACGCCGTCGTCGCACAGCCCGCTGTTCAAGATCAAGCGGCTGCGGATCACGTACCGGCCGTATCCCGTCGTCGGGGCCATCAGCCCGTGGAACTTCCCGCTGCTCCTCGCCTACGACGACGCCATTCCGGCGCTCACGGCGGGTGCCGCGGTCGTGATCAAGCCGTCCGAGGTGACCCCGCTCGTCGCGATGGAGGTGGCCCGAGGCTGGAGGGACATCGGCGCCCCGGACGTGCTCGGGATCGTGAACGGCGCCGCGGAGACCGGTGGCGCCCTGATCGACAACGTCGACTACCTCCAGTTCACCGGCTCGGAGCGAACCGGGAAGATCGTGATGAAGCGCGCGGCCGACACGCTGACCCCGGTGAGCCTCGAGCTCGGCGGCAAGGACCCGATGATCGTGCTGCGCGACGCCAACGTCGACCGCGCGGTGAACGCCGCAGCGTACGGCGGGCTCGCGAACTCGGGCCAGATCTGCATGGCGATCGAGCGCGTCTACGTCGAGGAGCCGGTCTACGACGAGTTCGTCGCGAAGCTGACGGACCACGTCGGCGGGCTTCGCCAGGGCGCCGACGACGACTCCTTCAAGCAGGACCTCGGCGCGATGACCTTCCCCCCGCAGCTGGACATCGTCTCCGACCACGTGGAGGACGCCCGCGCCAAGGGCGCCAGGATCCTGACCGGCGGCCGGCGCACGGACGGGCCGGGCGATTTCTACGAGCCGACCGTGATCGCCGACGCCGACCACACCATGAAGGTGATGGTCGACGAGACCTTCGGCCCGGTGCTCGGGGTGATGAAGGTGCGCGACGCCGACGAAGCAGTCGCGATGGCCAACGACACGCGCTACGGCCTCTCCGCGTCGGTCATGTCGCGCGATACCGAGCGGGCCGAGCAGGTCGCGCGCCGGCTCGAGGTCGGGGCGACGAACATCGACGACGTGCTCACCAACTATTTCCTCCAGAACCTGCCGATGGGCGGCTGGAAGCAGTCGGGCGTCGGCGTTCGCCACGGGGCGTACGGCATCAAGCGCTTCTGCCGGACCGAGGCGATCGTCTCGCCCCGATTTCGGCAGGGCAAGCGTGACCCACTCTGGTTCCCCTACCGCAAGCGCAATCGCCGCCTGATCGGTGGGCTGTTCCGGTTCTTCAACGCCCGCGGCCTGCGGGACCGGCTGGGCCTCTGATGCGAGCCCTGATCGCGGCAGGGGTAGCGGCCGGCGCCGCAGCGCTGGCGCTTGCGTCCGGAGCGCCTGCGGAGGACGAGCGAGCGGCCGGCGGCGGCCTGAGGCTGAAGAACGTCGGCGGGTTCTCGCAGCCGATCTACGCCCATGGCCCCAAGGGCTCGAAGGGCCTCTTGTACGTGGTGGAGCGCGAGGGGACCGTGGAGGTGCTGAAGAACGGCAGGCGTCGCGGCACCTTCCTGAACATCCGCAACCTGGTGGGTTGTTGCGTGAGCGAGCGTGGACTGTTCTCGATCGCGTTCGCGCCGTGGCGCAAGTCGCGACGCTTCTACGTGTTCTTCACCGACAACAAGGGAGACCTACGGATCTCCGAGTTCAAGCGCAACAAGGGGAATCCGCTGCGGGCCGCCGAGGGCAGCCGCCGCGACCTCTTGGATATCCGGCACCGCGGCGCGGCGAACCACAACGGCGGCCAGCTCCAATGGGGCCCGGACAACCGCCTCTACATATCCACCGGCGACGGCGGGAACGGCGGCGATCCCGCGCAGAGGAAGTCCAGCCTGCTCGGCAAGATCCTGCGGATCAACCCCCTCCGCCGCAAGGGGCCGGGGCCCTACTCGATCCCGAAGGACAACCCGTTCGTCGGCGCGCCGGGGCAGAACGAGATCTTCTCCCGCGGCCTGCGGAACCCGTTCCGGTTCTCGCTCGACAAGCGCAGGATCCTGATTGGCGACGTCGGGCAGGATCGCTTCGAGGAGGTCGACGCCGAGCGCCTCCGCAAGGCACGGGGCGCCAACTTCGGCTGGAACAACCACGAGGGCAGGGCGATCTACGAGGGACCCGGCCTCCCGAACCATGACCGGCCGATCCACACCTACCCGCATTCGGGAGGACGCTGTTCCATCATCGGTGGGTACGTGGTCCGCGACAACGACCTCGGCAGGCTCAAGGGGCGCTACGTGTACGGCGACCTCTGCACCGGCCAGATCCGCAGCCTGAAGCCCCGGCTCAAGGGCGCCCGCGGCGACCGGTCGACGGGCCTCGCCCGCGGCGGCCTGGTCTCGTTCGGCGAGGACGCCCGCAACAACGTGTACGTCGTCGCGAGCGGCCACGTCTACCGGATCGTCCGCTGAGCTGCCGAACGCCCCGCACGGTCCGCCATGGCAGGCGGTCCGGGAAGTTCAGCGCATTTCGGCCTGCCGCAGCTCGATCCGGCGGATCTTGCCGGTGAGCGTCTTCGGAAGTTCCGAGACGAACTCGACCTTGCGCGGGTAGGCGTAGGCGGAGAGGCGCTTGCGGACGAAGCCCTTGATGTCCTCCGCGAGCTCGTCGGACGGCTCGTGGCCCTCCGCGAGGATGATGAACGCCTTCACGACGTTGCCCTTGACCTCGTCCGGCGAGGCGACGGCAGCGGCTTCGTGGACCGCCGGATGCTCGATGCAGGCGGACTCCACCTCGAACGGCCCGATGCGGTAGCCGGCCGCGATGATCACGTCGTCGGCGCGCCCCTCGTACCAGTAGTAGCCGTCCTGGTCCTCGCGGGCAGCGTCCTTCGAGTGGAACCACTCGCCGCCAAAGGTCTCCCGCGCCGCCTCGTCGTTCCGCCAGTAGCCGAGGGGGTAGTGCGGGTTCGACCGGGCGCGTAGGCAGATCTCGCCGCGCTCGCCCTGTTCCACCGGCCGCTCGTCCTCGTCCAGGATCGCCACGTCCCAGCCCGGCATGGGCTTGCCCATCGAGCCCTCCCGCACGTCCATGAACGGGAAGTTCCCGCAGAGCGGATATGACTCGGTCAGGCCGTAGTAGTCGAGGACGGTGACCCCGTACTGCTCGCGGAACCAGCGGATCGCCTCCGGGTTCAGCGGCTCGCCGGCCGAGCAGACCCTGCGAAACCGCTGTGGGTAGCGCTCGCCCGCGTCCCCCACGGCCATCATCGCCCGCATCGCCGTCGGCGTCGTGAACACGTTGGTCACCTCGTGTCGGCTCAGGAAGTCGAGCTGGCGCTGCGGGTCGAAGCCGCCCTCGCGCTGGTAGACGCACTGGAGCGCGCCGAGACGCCACGGGCCCAGGAGCGGTGCGATCCCGGCCGCCCACGCCCACTCCCCCATGCCGTGGAAGCGCTCGCCGTCCTCCACCTCGTGGGAATAGACGAACTCCTCGTGGGCCAGCAGGTACCGGTGGGCGTGCACGATCCCCTTGGCCATGCCGGTCGTGCCCGACGTGTAGTAGAGCTGCGCGGGGTCGTCGGCGGCCGTGTCCGCCGACTCGAACTCGGTGCCCGCGCCTTCGAGCAGGCCGTCGTCGAGGATCAGCAGCTCGACACCCGCCGCCTCGAAGCGCCCGGCATTGGCGCGGTCGGTGACGAGGACCTTGGGCTCGGAGTCCGAGAGCCGGTGTCGGATTCCCTCGTCCCCGTAGAGCACCGACATCGAGAGCAGAACCGCGCCCAGCTTCCACGTGCCGAAGAAGATCGCGGCGGTTTCCGGGGTGGGCGGCAGCACCACGGCGACGCGGTCGCCGCGCTCCACTCCCGCCCCCGCCAGCACGTTCGCGGCCTGGTTCGCGAGCGCCTGGAGCTCGCCCCAGCGCAGCTCGCGGACCGTGCCGTCGAAGTGCTCGTGCACCATCGCCGGCTTGTCCGGATCGTGTTTGTCGCAGACGTCGGCCGCGATGTTGTAGCGCTCGGGCACCTCCCAGCGGTGCTGCTCGCAGGCTTCCTCGTAGCTGCGCACGGCCATCGTCCCCACTGTATGCCCCAGCCCGGGCACGGGGAACATCGGAGCCGTTGACTACGTTGTCGCCGTGCGCGTCACCGTTGCCATCCTGACCGCCGCGGCGCTCGCGTTCGCGGGATGCGGGGAAGACGACGACGCTTCCGACGGGACGTTCCAGAGCGACACCTTCCCGCTCACGTTCTCCTACCCGGACGGTTTCGAGGAGACGACGGACGTCACCCTGGACACGCAGGTCGGGTTGCCGCCCGATTCAACCGCTGCGGTGGCGCTCGACGCCGACAACTCCATCCTCCTCCAGCGGTTCACCCTCCCGGACGAGGTCACAGACCGGAATTTCGACAAGCCGAAGGCCGCGATCGAAGGCCTGGTGCGCCAGATCGATCCCGATGCTCCGGCGCCGGCGGAGTCCGAGATCGCGGGGCTGCGAGCCCTCACGGTCGATGAGGTAGCGCTGGACGTACCCCCGGACGGGGTGAGCCGCCTCATCGTTCTCTTCGACGGGGACCAGGAGTACCTGATCAATTGCCAGTCGACCCCGGAGTCGCGAGACGAGCTCGACGCCGCCTGCGACCAGGCGATCGAAACGCTCGCGGTCGAGTAGGGGCCGTCAGGCGGCGTGGCCTCGCCCGCCGGCTGGACGGCCTCCGCCTCACATAAGGCCGCTCAACGACGCGGCGCCTCGGCTTCGGCCTACGGCCTCCGCCTCGATGGTGCCGTCCCCCTCGACCTCTTCCTCGGGCGGCAGCTCGCCTCCGCGCTCGGTGCCGGCGATCAGCTCGTCGCCCTTCTTTTCGGCGGGGATGAACCCCGACTTCATGCCGAAGTAGACCGCCTGCGGGTGGTGGGCCACGATCGCCACGGTCGACTGCTCCGGCTCGAGCGCGTAGCCGCCCGACAGCGAGATCCCGATCTCCTGGAAGCCGAGGAGGCGCGAGACCTTCTCGTGCTCGGACTGGTCAGGACAGGCGGGATAGCCCCAGGAGTAGCGCCGGCCCTGGTCGAGGTCGACGTCGAGGCCGCGGCGGACCTCCGCGTGCAGCCACTCGGCGAGTCCCTCGGCCGCCTGGACTCCTAGGCCGTGGACGAAGAGTTGCTCGGCGAACTCGCCGTCGCGCTCGAGCTGCTCAATCCGCTTCGTCACCTCGTCGCCGACCGTGACGGCCTGTAATGCCACCACGTCCCGTTCGCCGCCGTCCTCGAGTGGGCGGTAGAAGTCGGCCAGGCAGATCCGGTCGTGTTTCGGCTGGCGCGGGAAGACCAGGCGCTCGATCTCGCGGTCGTGGTCGGAGGGGTCGAAGATCACCAGCTCGTTTCCGTCCGCGTTACAGGGGAAGTACCCGACGCGCGCCTTGGGCTGCAGGTAGTCCTGCTCGCGCCACATCCGCTCGAGCTTCGGGGCGAAGCCCTCGTCGCCGTCGTGCCCCTCGACGATCCGGCGCCAGGCCTCGCCCTTGTTGCCGCGCCCACCCCAGTGGAGCTTGAACAGGACGTGGCGGTCGAGGTACGGGTAGACCTCGTCGAGGTCGATCTCGGCGTCGCGTGCGCCCCAGAACGGCGGCTCGGGAATGGGGGCGTCCGTGGTCGCGGCCGAGCGGACCGAGTCGTCGGTGGTCGGCGGCGAGTCGTCCACGACCTCCGGCTTCTCGCGGAGGGCCCTGGCCTCGTCGCGGATCTTCGCGACCAGCGCGTCGCGCGCGTCCGAATCGACCAGCGCGTCCACGGTGTCGAGCCCCGCGAACGCGTCCTTGCAGTAGAAGACGCCCGGCTCGTAGACCTCGTCGGACTCCTTGCCGTGGGGGTAGAGAACGCGGCGGCCGAAGTCGCGGTTGATCGCAGCCCCGCCGATCAGCACGGGGAACTCGTGCCCGCGCGTGTGCAGTTCCTGGATGCAGGCGGGCATCTGCTTCGAGGTCGAGACCAGGAGCGCAGAGAGGCCGATCGCGTCGGCGTCGTGTTCCACCGCGGCGTCGATGATCGTGTCGATCGGGACCTGCTTGCCCAGGTCCACGACCGTGTAGCCGTTGTTGGTCAGGATCGTGTTGACGAGCGACTTGCCGATGTCGTGGACGTCGCCGAACACGGTCGCGATCACGACCTTGCCCTTCGTGTGGCCCTCGATCTTGTCGAGGTAGTTCTCGAGGCGGGCGACCGCCCTCTTCATGACCTCGGCCGACTGCAGGACGAACGGCAGGATCAGCTCACCCGCGCCGAACTTGTCGCCGACCTCCTTCATCGCCGGCAGCAGCACCTCGTTGAGCGTCGGGACGGCGCCGATCTTCTCCACCGAGCGGTCGATCCAGTCCTCCACCCCGTCCTTCTTGCGCCGCAGGATGTGCCAGTGGAGCGCCTCTTCGGGCTCCATGTCGGCGGTCGGGTCCTCGGCCTCGGCGGAGTCGTCCTCGCCCTTCTCCTCGAAGTGCGCGATGAACCGCTCCAACGCGTCCTCGCGCCGGTTGAAGACCAGGTCGTCGGCGAGCTCGCGCTCGTTCTCCGGGATCTCGCCGTACGGGGTGATGTGGTTCGGGTTGACCATCGCGAGGTCGAGCCCGGCCTCGACGCAGTGGTGGAGGAAGACGGAGTTCAGGACCGCCCGGGCCGGTGGCGAGACGCCGAACGAGACGTTCGAGACGCCGAGCGAGGTCTTCACCCCCGGGAGCCCCTCCTTGATCGCCTTGATCCCCTCGATCGTGGCCACCGCCGAGGGTCGCCACTCCTCGTCACCGGTCGTGAGGGTGAACGTCAGGGCGTCGAAGATCAGCGCCTCGCGGTCGAGCCCGTGCTCGTCGCAGGCGATCTCGGTGATCCGCTTGGCGATCTCGAGCTTGCGCTCGCCCGTCTTCGCCATGCCGACCTCGTCGATGGTGAGCGCGATCAGCGCGGCGCCGTGCGCCTTCGCGAGCGGGATCACCCGATCCGCCTTGTCGCGACCGGCCTCGAGGTTGATCGAGTTCACGATCGCGCGGCCCGGGATCGCCTCCAGAGCCGCTTCGATCACCTCGGGCTCGGTCGAGTCGATCTGGATCGGCGCGGGCTGGGTGAGGGAGATCCGCTGCACGACCTCGCGCATCTGGACGTCCTCGTCCTGGCGCTCGGTCAGGGCCACGCAGACGTCCAGCACGTGCGCGCCGCCCGTGACCTGGTCCTCGGCCACCTGCACCAGGCCGTCGTAGTCGTCCGCCAGCAGCAGCTCCTTGGCCTTGCGCGAGCCCTGCGAGTTCACGCGCTCACCGACGAGGGTCGGCCGCGGCTCCTGGACGAGGTCGGTCGCGGTCATCATCGAGCTCACGAGTGGCGGCGTCTTCGCCGGCCGCTCGCCGGGGACGCGGCCCGCCACCCGCTCCGCGAGCGCGCGGATGTGCTCTGGGGTCGTGCCGCAGCAGCCGCCGACGATCCCGACGTTGTGGCGCTCGACGAACTCCCCGAGCACGG
Source organism: uncultured bacterium (assembly GCA_963734015.1). GTDB lineage: Bacteria > Actinomycetota > Thermoleophilia > Solirubrobacterales > 70-9 > JALZKA01. The sequence continues at coordinate 193,164 of CAVTFG010000002.1, forward strand.
ACGAGATCTGCTCGGGCGTCTCGGGGAAGATCGTCTCGCCGTCGGGTCCCTGCAGCGGCAGGCCGGCGTTCGGGATGCAATGAACCGGCAGCGGCGAGTTCTCGCCGAGGTAGCGGATCGCGTCGCGCATGTCCTCGGGCCCGGTCGAGCAGTTGAGCCCGATCACGTCAACGTCGAGCGCCGTGAGCGTCGTGACCACGGCCGCGATGTCCGTGCCGAGCAGCATCTTGCCGCCCTGCGGGAGGAGCGAGACCGAGGCCTGGATGGGGACCTCGCGGCCGACGGACTTGAACGCCTCCCTGGTGCCGAAGATCGCGGCCTTGACCTCGAGGATGTCCTGCGCGGTCTCGACGGTGATGAGATCCGCCCCGCCCTCGAGCAGCCCCTGGGCCTGCTCGGTAAAGACCTCGACCAGCCGCCGGAAGGAGATGTCGCCGAGGGTGGGGTCATCCGACGCGGGCAGGAACCCGGTGGGCCCGATCGAGCCGGCGACGAAGCGCCGCTCGCCGACCGCCGTCCGCGCGATCTCGGCCGCCTTGCGGTTGATCTCGAGGGTGTGCTCCCCGAGCCCCCATTCGTCGAGCTTCAGGCGCGAGGCCTGGAACGTGTCCGTCTCGACGACCTCGGCGCCAGCCTCGGCCATCGAGGCATGGACGCCCTCGATCACGTCGGGGCGGTTCAGGACCAGGGCTTCATGGCACTTGCCCGCGAGGCCGCCGTAGTCGTCCGCCGTCAGCTCGAACTGTTCCAGGGTGGCGCCCATGCCGCCGTCGAAGACGACCACGCGCTCCCGGATCGCGCCTAGGAAGTCTCGTTCTGTGTTCGCCAAGCCCTTCTACCTCCATCGATCCCGGCTGTCGCACCGTGCCTGCCTCCGTGGAGGCTCACCGGTTGCGGCGGCTTCGCAGGACCGGGTCCCTCAGCCGCTCTGGATGGCTTGAACAGCAGGATACGGCACGATCCACGCGCTATCGTCGGTTCGACACGACTCAGGGAGGTTTGACCAGATGCGGAAGGCAGTGGCGGCCATGGCCGCCGTGGCGGCGGCAGGCATTCTCGCGGGGACGGCGACCGGTGACGGGAACCCGGGGGCGGGGCACGCAGGACCACTCGCTCAGGAGACGTCAGGTGCGTCCGAGCGGGCGCTCGCGGCCCGGGCGACCGGGGCCTGGAACGGCGAGTTCACGCCGCCGAACCAGCAGGGGTCGACCGTGAAGCTCAAGGCTGCGGTGAGGGGCGGGGAGGCGACCAGCGTGAAGCGGTTCCGGTATTCCGCATGGATGCAGTGCGCCCAATCCGGACGGATCCCCGGGAACGCAGGCTGGATCTTCACCGGTGGGATCAACGTGAAGTCGGACCGCAGGTTCTCGCTCGCGGGGCGGAGCGCGGCAACACCCCGGAGCACCTTCAGGATCAAGGGCCGCTTCTCGAGGAGCTTCAAGAGCGTCAAGGGCACGTTCAGCACGCACCAGTGGTTCCCGGCGGAGCCACCCTTCCCCGCCGAGTACTGCAACCTGGCGAAGACGCCATTCCGGGCGACCCGCTAGCCACGAAGCGGCGAACGCGACATCCAAAGGGGGGCGGATGAGGAAGGCATTCACCGTGGCGCTCGCAGCAGCTCTGGCCGGCGCCTTCGCCATGACGGAGGCCGGGGAACCGGCTTTGGGAGCCGAGGCCGACAGGGCCGTGCGGGCGACCGACTCCTATCGGGGAACATTCAAGCGGGTGGGTCCCAACACGAGGCTCACGATCAAGGTCAGGACTCGCGACGGCGAGGCGAAGTCCATCAGGTCGCTGCGATACCGGCGCCTGCCGGCCACGTGCGAGCCGCCCGGTGAAAACCTCGTGAACGACGGCTGGCGCTTCACCAGATTCCGAGTGAACCCCGAGCGGCGTTTCTCGATCACCGGCGAGGTGGAGGACGGGAGCACGATCGACTTCACCGGGCGCTTCTCGAAGAGCTTCGACAAGGTCAAGGGGAGGTTCCAGAGCCGGGTCGAGTTCATCCAGCCGAAGCAGGAAACCTGCGAGACCATGAGCGCGGCCTACAGGGCGAAGCGCTAGCTGACCGTCTCCGTCGCGCCGTCGCCGCGGCGCGGCGAGAGACGGACGGGCGCGGCCGACAGCGCGCGCATGCGCATGTCCGACCAGGTGACGCCCTCCCGGACCAGCGCCGGCAGCCCGAGCGCGACGGCGGTGGCGATCTCGACCGCCTGGAGGATCACGCCGTAGGCGAGGGCGTCGGAGGCGCTGACGCCGAAGCCGGTGGTCAGCACGCTGATGACCGCGAGCTGGAAGACGCCGATGTTCGACGGAGTGGCGGGCACGACCGCGGTCACGTTCACGGCGAACAGGGCGGCTGCGGCCGCGCCGATCCCGATGCTGTCGTGATGATCGAGCCCGAGGGCCGTGAACAGGACGAAGCAGGCCATGAGCTGGAGTCCCCAGGCGCCAAGTTGGGCGAGCGCCGCCACCGGCCCGCGGCGCGGGTCCCGGAACACGACCAGGCCCTCGCGCACCTTCAGCAGGGCGGCCCGGATCCCGGCGACCGTTCGGGCGACTCGGCCGCTGCCGTTCTGGCGGACCAGCGTCGGCGCCAGGAGCACGGCGATCAGGATCGCCAGCGGCGCGAGGCTGATCAGGAACAGGCGCTCCGTGCGGGCGTGGAACAGGTCTGTGGAGCCGACGATGATGGCGCCCAGGATCACCAGGGCGAGGAGGTTCAGAGCGGACTGCGAGACCAGGGTGCCGAGCAGGACCGGGAAGCTCTCGCGCATGCGGCCGGTGCGGCGAGCCAGCACCATGGCGCGGGCGGGCTCGCCGAGGCGGGCCGGCAAGGTCGCCGACATCAGGACGCCGATCATGGTGGCGGACGTGACGTCGCGCCGGCGCAGCGGGAACTTCGGCAAGGCGGATCGCGCGATCGCGTACCACGAGGCGGCACGGAGGAACAGCGAGGCGACCATCAGCGCGGTCGCAGCGAGCACCCACGCGAGGTCGGAGCGGACGATCGATTGGACGACGCTGTCGAGGCCGATCCGGTTGGCAGCGATAACGCTGAGTCCAACGCCGACCAGCGCCGCCACTCCGAGCCCGACCCGGCGCGCAACCCGCGCCCGTGAGCTGACCGCGCCGGCGGGGGCGGGGTCGAGCGCCGGGAGCCTGCGGGCTGGCCTTGGCGGGGAGCCGTCGATCGGGACCAGACCGGCCCGGCGCGGCGCTCCGGCCAAGCCGGGCTCCGGTGCCGGGGATTCCACGATCCACTCGTAGACGGCGGAAACCTGCTCGGCGACCCGCGGCCAGGCATAGCGCTCGGCGGAGTGCCGGGCGGCCTCGCCCATCGCAACACGGCGCCGCGGCTCGTGGTGGAGGGCCTGGAGCTCCTCGGCAAGCCTCTGGGCATCGGCCGGGGGCACGAGCACGCCGTCGACGCCGTCCGTGACGACGTCCGCGTAGCCGGCGATGTTGGACGCGATGACGGGGGTGCCGGCGGCGAACGCCTCGGTGAGGATCATCCCGAAGCTCTCACCCGACAGCGACGGCGCGCAGAGGACGTCGGCCTCATGCAGGCGCCGCCACAGCTCGTCGTGGTCGACCCGGCCGAGGGCCTCGATATGAGGCTCGGCGTCCGCCTCGGACAGATACCGCTCGACGTCGTCGTAACCCGCGCCCACGACCGTCAGCTTCGCGGGCACGTGCTCGACCAGGCCCTCGAACGCCTGCAGCAGCACCGGCAGGCCCTTGCGCTCCTCCGGCCGGCCGACGAACAGCACACGCAGCTCGTCCGTCTCCGGCTTGGGGCCGGTCGGCGGGCCGGTCAGGTCGACCCCGTTGGGGACGATCGTGTACTCGCCGCCGAACCAGCGTCGGCCTGTCCACGCAGCGGCCTCGGAAACCGCGATCCGGGCGTGCAGCTGGTTGAACTTGCGCCGCGCGCCCGCGAGGTTGGCGATGTGGTTCGGCAGCGCCTTCGTGGAGTACGCGTGGAAGGTCGCCACGACCGGCGCATCCTTGTATGAAACCGCGTCCCAGCCGACCAGCCCCGCCGGCGGCTCGTGCACGTGGACCACCTCCGGCTTGAACGCGTCCAGCTCGCGGCGGAGCGCCATCGCGCCCGACGGAAACGGTGAGTTGTTCGAGATCGAGCCGTTCATCCCGAACGCCATGCTGCGCCCGAGCGCTCGGACGTACTCGGGCTTTTCCCGCTCCTCGGGCGGGCCCTTGTGGAGCAGGCGGGTGAGCCGGTCGGGCGGATCCCAGGGCGCAAGCACACGAACGTCGTGGCCGGACTCGATCAGCTCGGCCGCGAGGGCTTCGACGTGGCGGTTGACGCCTCCCGGGTACGACCACGAATAGGGCGTGACGAGGGCGATTCGCACCACCGGGATGGTAGACGGTCTAGGCGGACTGACCGGTTCGGTTAACTCCCCACGCGAACGCCACCGCGGCGCCCAGGTAGATCGTGCCCAGCACCAGAAGCACCGACCCCGAGTCGTTCGCCAGAGTGCCGAGCAGAATGCCTGCAACGGCGCCCAGGAAGCCGCAACGTGCCGCCCAGGCGCCGCCGAACCAGCCGAGCACCGTCTCCCGTCTCCAGAAGCCGACGACCAGCAAGACCAGGGTCGCGACCAGGAGCTCCGGATAGACGGGGTCGGTGAAGGTGCTGACCATCAGCGAGATCCGCCGCTCGAAGACGTCGGCGAGGTCGCCGGTCTCGCCCGCGCCCAGGACCGTCCGGCTGAGGTGGGCGCCGCCGAGAACGGCGTCGATCGCGAACAGGCCGGCGAGGGCGAGCGCGCCGCCACCGACGACGAGGACGACGGCCTTGCGGCGATCGACGCCCAACGCCAAAACGGCGGCGGTCGCGCCCCCGACGCCGAGGACGATCGCGGCGCCGACGTCGGCGCCGAACCGGCCCGGCGCGAAGGCGAGCGTCGCCAGGGCCGCCACTCCGAGGAACCAGCCCGCGGCGACCCGCGGGGTGACCCGGTCCCTGGCCGCGAGCCAGGCACCGGTGCCGACGAGCGTCAGGGTCGTCAGGATCGCCTCCAGCTCATTGCCGATCCCGAAGAAGCGCACGCCGCCGCCCGGGTTCGGGCCCAACACGGACAGTGACGTGAACGGCGACCCCACGATCACGTCGACCGCGTGGGCGCCCACCGTCACCCCGCAGGCGAGCGCAAGGCCCGCCATGCCCGGCACGAGCCTTACCGTTGCGACCGCGAGCAGGATCGACCCGAGCCCCATGAGCATCGCCGACGCGGGCTCGGAGGCATCGATCGCGGCGGCGGCGAGCAGGAGCAGCGGCGCCCAGGCGCAGGCGAGCCCGAACAGCGCCATCGCGGTCCGGGCCACCCGTCCGCGGAACGCGAGCGCCACACCGCCCGCGACGACGAGCCACACCAGGAGGGGCAGGAGGCCGACGGTCTCGCGGCTGGGCCGGTCGGCGAGCTTGTCCTGGAGGTCCGCGACCTCGTCCGGGTCGCGCTCGCCCTCGGCCCGGATCGCGCTGCCGTTCATCTCGTCGGGCACGTCCACGCCCAGCCACTCGAGGATCGTGGGCGCGACGTCTGTGGCGAGGACCACGCCGTCGGTCCGGGTGGAGTCCGAGGTCAGATTCCCGTCGAACCCGCTGCCCGCGATCCCGGTCGGCCACAGCGGCTGCTCACTGCGGCTGCCGGCGGCGAACGCGATGAGGAGGTCGTCGGGGCCAAGCCCCCGCACGAGGTCGCCAAGCTCCGCGAACTCGGCGCGGACCACGCTCATCCCAGGCGGGCAGTCGCGCTCGCACGCTCCGTCCGAGGTGAGGTCGATGTCGCCGTTGCGGTCGGCGGCGATCAGCGGCGCCAGGCCATCGGCCGGCTCCGACGCCGACGTGAAACCGGCGCTCTCGAGCGTCGAGCCGAGGAGTCCCGGGATCACGTTCGCGGGGACGTCCTCCGCCCTGCGCACGATCCGGTCCCAGACCCCTTCCTCGAGCTGGCCCTCCCGCACGTAGATGGGCAACAGGTCGGAGTCGTAAAGCCGCTCGTTCACGCGGTTCCCCTGGCCGATGTCGAGGAAGCTCTGCGCGGGAGGAGGCGAGCCGATCCCGGCGCTCATGACGCCGGGGGAGATGCCATCGATCCGCCCGATTGCCTCGATCGGGACGCCATAGGGCAGAACCGCGATCACGACGTGTCCGCGCGGCGCCTCCTGCGCGGGAGCACTCGGAGCCGCGCCTGCAAGCGCCGCCAGCGTCACGGCCAGGGCGACGATGCTCGGTAGCATCGCCCTCATGGCTCGCGCCGATCGCACGTTCGCCAAATTCACGTTCTTCAAGCTCGATCCCGCATGGCAGCGCCGCGACGAGGCGGCGCGGGCGCAGGATAAAGCCGAGTTCGTCGCTGCCTGCGAGGACTTCGCCCAGGACCGGTCACTGCGGGCGTACTCGACGGTCGGCACGCGCGGGGACACGGACCTGCTCCTCCTCAGCCAGAGCGCCGTGCTGGAGGACATCCACACCTTCCACGTGGTGCTTGCCCAGAGCGGGCTGGCGAAGTGGATGACGATCCCCCACTCGTACCTGTCGATGACCAAGCCATCGCCCTACTCGGAGGCCGACGCCCGATCGGAGATCGCGACGTCGGACCGCAGGCACCTCATCGTCTATCCGCTCGACAAGAAGCGCGAGTGGTACCGCCTGTCGCTCGAGGAGCGCCGTAGGGTGATGGCCGAGCACATCGCGATCGGCCGGCGCTATCCCGAGATCACGATCAACACGAGCTATTCGTTCGGCCTCGACGACCAGGAGTTCGTCGTCTCGTTCGAGTGCGACGATCCGGGCGAGTTCCTCGACCTCGTGCAGGAGCTGCGGACGTCGGAGTCGAGTGCGTACACGCTGCGCGACACGCCCATCTTCACCTGCGTATCGATGTCGGTCGCACGGGCCCTCGACGCTCTCGATGGAACCGCCGCGTCGACCCATGCCGGCGTGCTGACCGGCTGAGCAGCACCTCCGTTCTCCTACCCTTTCTGGTCCGATGTCCGCTCCAGGAACCCCCGAAAACCCGCTTCGCGTGGCCATCGTCGGCTCAGGGCCGGCCGGCTTCTACACGGCTGAGCACCTGCTGAAGCGCGAGGACGTGGCCGTGGAGGTGGATATGTTCGACCGGCTCCCGACCCCCTACGGGCTGGTGCGGGCGGGGGTCGCGCCCGACCATCCGAAGATCAAGTCGGTGATCCGGATGTACGAGAAGACCGCGACGCGCGAGGGCTTCCGCTTCTTCGGCAACGTGGACGTGGGCGCCGAGGTCACGGTCGCCGACCTCTCCGAGCGCTACCACGCGGTGATCTACGCCTACGGCACGGCTACCGACCGGCACCTCGGGATCCCCGGCGAGGACCTCCCGGGCTCGCACGCGGCCACCGAGTTCGTCAACTGGTACAACGCCCACCCCGATTTCGCCGACCACGAGTTCGACCTCTCCTGCAACCGCGTGGTGGTGATCGGCAACGGCAACGTCGCCGCCGACGTCGCCCGGATGCTGGCCCTGACCCGCGCCGAGCTGGACGAGACCGACACCGCCGACCACGCGATTCCCCTGCTCGCCGACTCCGGCGTGGAGGAGATCGTCGTGCTCGGCCGCCGCGGTCCCGCGCAGGCCGCCTTCACCAACCCAGAGGTCCGCGAGCTCGGCGAGATGCTCGACGCGGACATCTCGATCGAGCGGGCCGAGGTCGAGCTCGACGAGATCAGCCGCGCCTATGTGGACTCCGAGGACTGCGAGCCGACCAACCGGCGCAACGTCGAGATCTTCACCGGATTCGCCGAGCGCGAGCCCGAGGGCAAGCGCCGCCGGATCATCCTGCGCTTCCTGCGCTCTCCGGTTGAGATCAAGGGCGATGGCCGGGTCGAGTCCGTCGTGGTCGGGCGCAACCGGCTCGAGCGGGAAGCGGACGGCCGGGTGCGCGCCGTTGACACCGGCGAGCGCGAGGAGATCGAATGCGGGCTCGTCCTGCGCTCGATCGGCTACAAGGGCACAGGTCTCGACGGCCTGCCGTTCGACGAGGCGGGCGGAGTGATCCCGAACGACCACGGCCGGGTGGTCGAGCCCGATTCAGGCCAACAGGTCCCGAGGCAATACGTGGTGGGCTGGATCAAGCGCGGTCCGAGCGGTGTGATCGGGACCAACAAGAAGGACGCGCAGGACACCGTTGACGCCCTGCTGGCCGACGTCGCCGAGGGGCGCGTGCCGGAGCCGGCCGGCGACAAGTCGCCCGAGGCGGTCGAGGCGCTCCTGGAGGAGCGAGCCCCGGACTTCGTCAGCTTCGACGCCTGGCGCGAGATCGACCGCGCGGAGGTCGCCCGCGGCGAGCCGCAGGGCCGCCCACGCGTGAAGTTCACGACGCTCGAGGAGATGCTCGAGGCGGCGAAGGCCGTGGCTGCGGAATAGAGCTCATCTAGGCTTTCGACATGGCCGACCTCGCGGAGCTCAAGGGGATGATCGAGGCGGCGCTGCCCGGCGCCGACGTCGAGGTGGTGGACGAGGGCGGTGGCGATCACCTGCGCGCGATCGTCAGCTCCGAGCGGTTCGAGGGGCTCAGCCGGATCGACCAGCACCGGCTGGTGCGAGCCGCGGTGAAGGAGCGGTTCGAGGACGGGTCGATCCACGCGCTCTCGGTCCAGACCTCGTCGCCGTAGACGGGATCGGGCCCGGCAGGGGCCTTCGCTAAGGTGAACCCATGCCAGCCGATCCCGAACTCAAGGCGAAGGTCGAAGAGCTGATCGCCGAGAACCCGGTCCTCCTGTTCATGAAGGGCACGCCCGACTCGCCGCGCTGCGGCTTCTCGATGCGGGTCACACAGGTACTTCAGGCGCTCGACGTGCAGTACGGCGCGATCGACGTCCTCCCCGCGCTGCAGCCGCTGCGTGAGGTCACCACCGAGCTCTCCGACTGGCAGACGTTCCCGCAGCTCTACGTCAAGGGCGAGCTGGTCGGCGGCTGCGACATCGTCGAGGAGATGCTGGATTCGGGCGAGCTGGCCGAGCTGCTCGGTGTCGAGCAGCCCGAGGCCGAGGTCCCCGAGGCCGAGCGGATCCTTCCCGGCGGCTCACAGACGAGCCCGCCGATGCAGCTGGGCTGAGCGTGGAGCCCAAGGCGCCGCCCACTCTGTTCGAGTGGGCCGGGGGTGCCGAGGCATTCGACCGCCTGATCAATGCCTTCTACGACCGCGTGGAGGGAGACGAGGTGCTCGCGCCGCTGTTCGGCGGCAAGGTCACCGAGGAGCACCGCGACCACGTGGTCGCCTGGTGGTCCGAGGTCTTCGGCGGCCCGACCCGGTACACCGACGAGCTCGGCGGCTACGAGCAGATGGTCGCCAAGCACCGCGGGCTCGCGATCACGCCCGAGCAGCGCTTTCGCTTCGCCTCGCTGATGAGCCTGGCTGCCGACGACGCCGGCCTGCCCGACGACCCGGACTTCCGTTCGGCGTTCGTCGCCTACGTCGAATGGGGCACCCGCCTCGCGTTCCACAACTCGCAGGAGGACGCCGAGGTCTTCGAGCACGCTCCGGTCCCCCGCTGGGGCTGGGGCGAGGCCCCGCCCTACCAGGGTTGAGCGGCCCGGCAGCTCACACACCGCGCCGCGAGCCGCGGCTATCGTCCCGCGCCTCATGGCAGGTTTTGAATGAGCGACGCAAGTCGCGAACCCAGGTTGGCCCCCCTGGCAAGGGAGGGGTCTTTCGACGCCGACACCACGCTGACCCCTGCGGGGGACCGGAACTGGGAGGGGACGATCGCCGAGGGCTGGGCGACGCCGCGCGGGCCGCTCGGCGGCTACGTGATGGCGCTCGTCCTGCGCGCGTTCGAGTTGGCGATCGACGATCCCGGCGCGCTCGCCGCGCTCCGTGACCATGCACTTCCTGCGCGTCCCGGAGATCGGTCCCGTCTCCCTGAGCGCGACCGTCGAGCGCGCGGGCCGGTCGCTCAGCACGATCAGCGGGCGCATGGAGCAGGACGGCAAGCTCCTGGGCCTGGCGCTCGGCGCCTACTCGGTTTCCTGGGAGAGCCCGCAGCTGGGCGGCGAGGACATGCCGGATGTCGCTCCCCCCGAGGGTCGCGAGCCCGTTCCTGACCTCGGCCGCGGGACTCCGCCGGCGTTCACCGAGCAGCTCACGATGCAGCACCGCTTCGGCCCGGCGCCGTTCTCCAGCGCCGAGCACGGCGAGACCGGAGGCTGGCTCGGGCTGCGCGAGGAGCGGCCGGTGGACGCGCTCACCATCGCGGTCCTCGCTGACGCCTGGTTCCCGGCGCCCTGGCCCCGGCTCCGGAAACTCGCCCCGGCCCCCACCATCGACCTCACGATCCACTTCCGCGTCCCGCTGCCCCTGCCCGACACCCTCCTGCTCGGACACTTCACGAACCGGCTCGTCCGCGACGGCTTCTTCGACGAGGACGGCGCGCTCTGGGCACCGGACGGGACACTCGTCGCGCAATCCCGCCAGCTCGCGCTGCTGCTCGGCGCCGAGGCCTAGCCCCGGCGACGGATCAGCCGGACGACCGCTCCCAGCGCGCGTAGAGCTCGTCCACCCGCTGCTTCGCCTCATCGTGCCGGCGGCTGGACTTGGCCGCGGCCCTGCCGTCCGCCCAGAGCCCAGGATCCGCGAGCTCCTCCTCGAGCTCGCGGAGGGCCGCCTCGGCCTCCTCGATCTCGCGCTCGAGCTTCTTCGTGTCGGCGGTCGCCGCGCGCGCGTCAGCGCGCCGTTTTCGGGCCTCGCGCCCGCGGGTCGGATCCACCTGCTTCGGCTCCGGCGCCGGCTCGTCCTCCACCCGGTGCGCGGTGCGGTACTCCGCCCAGCCACCGGGATAGTCCCGCAGCCCGGCGTCCTCGAAGGCGAACGTGCGCGTCCCCACCGCCTCCAGCAGTGCGCGGTCGTGCGAGATCAGCAGCAGCGACCCCTCGTAGCGGGAGAGCGCGTCCTCGAGCGCCTCGCGGCTCTCGACGTCGAGATGGTTGGTGGGCTCGTCGAGGATCAGGAGGTTGGCGCTGGTCGAAACCAGGATCGCCAGGCCCAGGCGCTGGGCTTCGCCCCCGGACAGCGCGGTCACCGCCTTCACCGCGTCGTCCCCGGAGAACAGGAACCGGCCGAGCAGGGCGCGTGTCTTCCCCTCCGAGAGCCCGGTGCGCGACTGGGCGTAAGCGAGCGCCGTGAGGCCGGGGTCGTGCGGCAAATCCGCGTGCTGGGAGAGGTAGCCGACCTCCACGTTGTGCCCGATCTGGAGCCTGCCGGCGTCGAGCTCGCGGCGGCCGACCAGGGCTTCGACCAGCGTCGACTTCCCGCTCCCGTTGGGCCCGATCAAGCAGACGTGCTCGCCGCGCTCGATCCACATCGCGCCGTGGTCGAGGAGCACTCGCTCCCCCGCGTCAAGGCGGGCGTCCTCGAGCTCGAGCGCGACCTTCCCGGAGCGATCGACGGGGCCGAACGAGAACGAGAGTGAGCGCTCGTCGGACGCCGGCCCTTCGACACCCTCGGCCCGCAGCCGCGCGATGTGCTTCAGCTTGGACTGCGCCTGCCGCGCCTTGGTGGCCTTCGCCCGGAAGCGCTCGACGAACCGCTCCATCCGCGCGATCTCCGCCTGCCGCCTGGCCACGTCGCGCCCGAGGGCCAGCTCCCGTGCCGCCTTCTCGGCGCGCCAGGCGTGCCACGGGCCGTCGAAGAACCGTGCCCGGCCACGATCGAGCTCCAGGACCGAGGTGCCGACCGACTCCAGGAACCAGCGGTCGTGGGCGACCAGCACGACGGCCGCATCGACCTCCGACAGATACTCCTCGAGCCACTCGAGCGACTCGATGTCCAGGTGGTTCGTGGGCTCGTCGAGCAGGAGCAGGTCGGGCTGCGACGCAAGCGCCCGCGCGAGCGAGGCCCGGGTCAGCTCCCCGCCCGAGAAGCTGACGAGATCCCGCCCGAGCTCCGCCTCGCCGAAGCCGAGGCCGCGGATCGTGGCCCGCGCGTGGTCGCGCCACCGGTATCCGCCCGCGTGCTCCAGCCGGCCCTGGGCGGTCGCGTAGGCAGCGAGCGTGGCGTCGTCGGACTCGGTCGCCATCTTTGCCTCGAGGCGTTCGAGCTCGCGCTCGATCTCCAGGACCCAGTCGAGCCCCGAGATCACGTACTGCGCGAGCGTCACTCCCGCGGCGCGCGGCGGCCGCTGATCGTGCAGCGCGACGCGGGCGCCCTTCTCCAGCGAGACTCGTCCCGAGTCGGCGGAGATCTCACCCGCGAGGATGCGCAGCAGTGTGGTTTTCCCGGAGCCGTTCCGGCCCGAGAGCGCCATCCTGTCGCGGCGCTCGAGCTTGAACGAGACTTCGCTCAGCAGCTCGCGATCGCCGAAGTGCTTCGCGAGCCCGGAAGCCTGAACCGTTGCCAGGGCTAAACGGCGGCGGCCTGCTGCGCGTCGTCCTTCACCTGGAAGGACGAGCCGCAACCACACGCGGCGACAACGTTCGGGTTGTTGACCGTGAACCCGGCGCCCTGCAGGCCGTCCACGTAATCGACCTGGGACCCGAACACGAACTGCATCGAGACCTTGTCGACGAGGACGGACACGCCGTTGTGCTCGAAGACGTGGTCCTCGTCCTTCGGCTTGTCGAGCGCCAGCGCATATTGGAAGCCGGAGCAGCCGCCGCCCTTGACGGCGACGCGCAGGGCCTGATCGCCCGCTTCCTGGTTGCCCTCGGTCAGGCCGCGGATCTTCTCCGCCGCCGCGTCACTGACCGTGACCGCTGTCTCAGGTGCGTCCATCGTGCTTCACATTGTATAGCCCAGGAGGGCGCGATTCAGGGTGGGTCCTCGCCGTGCTTGAAATCGAGGTACTGGGCGATCCGCTTCGAGTCGTGAATGACCTCGTCCCCATCGACCAGGACGGGCACGCGCCGCTGGCCCGTCAGCTCCTCGATCTCCGGTCGCCTCGAGCGCCGCTGCGGGACCCGTTCGATCCGATGCTCGACTCCGAGCTTGCGCAGCTTCCGTTCGACCGCGCCGCAGGGGCAGAGCACGTTGGTCGGCGTCGGGCAGCGATAGAGGACGACCTCATTCATCGATTGATGACCCTCTCACCCGCCCGCAACGCCCGTCCGAGCACGTCGGTCACCAGCTGCTGTGGCCCGGTCGTGCCGCCCACTCGGTCGCCCAGCTCGTCGGACTGCCACCGCACGGCGTCGGCGAGGGTCTCCTCGTGCGGGCGCGGGGCGAAGCCCAGATCTTGCTTCGCTCGGGTGTTCCGGTAGGTCCACCAGAGCCGCGCCGACCGCACCTCGTCCGGAGCGCTCGGCAGCGGCAGGTGCGCAAGCGAGCCGGCCTCGAGCAACCCCAGCATCAGCCGGCCCGGGACCTTCAGGGCGGGTGGCTGGACGCCGGAGAGGCGGGCGAGGTCGGCAAACAGGCGGTCGAGGGTGAAGTTGCGGCCCGAGAGGATGTAGCGCTCGCCGACCTCGCCCTTCTCGTCGGCCAGGATGTGGCCGGCGGCGACGTCGCGGACGTCGACGATGTTGAGTCCGCCCTCAACGTACGCAGGGATCCTGCGCAGCAGGAAGCGCCGGACGAGGTCCATCGACGTACCGCGGGGCGCATCGGGTCCGAGGGCGAACGACGGGTTCACGATCACCACCGGCAGGCCCCGCGCGACCGCGCGCAGCGCCTCCAGCTCGGCCTCGTGCTTCGAGTTCACGTACGCGATCCCAAGGTGCCCGACGTTGAACGTCGCGTTCTCGTCGATCGCGCCGTTCGGCTTCGCAACCCCGATCGCCCCCACCGTGGAGGTGTGGATCACACGCTCGACACCCGCGGCCTGCGCCTCCTCGAACACCAGCCGGGCGCCGCGAAGATTGGCGTCCCAAACGGCTGTGTGGTGCTCCGTCCTGAGGGAGGTCCGCCCGGCGACGTGGAAGACCCGCTCGGCCCCGGCCACGGCTCGGCGGACCGCCCGGCGGTCCGTGATGTCGCCCGTCGCACGCTCGAACTCGAGGCCCTCGAGCGGCCCCAGGTCGGAGCTCCGGCGCGCGAGGATCCGCAATTCGTCGCCGCGCTCGGCGAGCGCGCGAACCAGGTGCGAGCCGATGAACCCGGAGGCCCCCGTGACGAGCGTCGTCCCCATCGACCTCATCGTATTCGTGGGTGACGTAGTGGATGAGCGACTCATGTCGCGAAAGCTTGTTGGCCCCCTGGTAAGGGAGTTACTGATACAAGCCACGCGGCATGGCCCCGGAGTCCAACACCGCGATTGTCGTCGACTCGACGTCGTATCTGCCCGAGGAGCTGATCGAACGGCACAACATCCACCGGGTGAGCCTCTACGTCACGCTCGACGGCGAGCAGAAGCGCGAGAGCGAGATCGGCGCGGCCGAGTACGACGACTTCTACGAGCGCCTGCGCCGCAGCGCGGAAGGCGCGACCACGTCGCAGCCCTCGGTCGGCGACTTCCGTGCGGCCTACGAGCCGATCCTCGCCGAGAGCCGCGAAATCGTCTCGATCCACCTCTCCTCCGGGATCTCGGGAACCTGTGAATCCGCGCGCCAGGCGCGCCAGCAGCTGATCGACGACGGCAGGGGCGGGGAGCGCATCCTGGTCTTCGACAGCCGCTCCGCGTGCGGCGGGTCGGGCCTGCTCGCGCTGGCGGCAGCGCGCGCCGCCGAGCGCGGCGAGCCCGGCACCGACGTCCTCGCGAGGGTCGAGCGCGCGCGCGAGGGCCTCAAGATGTGGTTCGCGATCGACACCCTCGAGTACCTGCGCAAGGGCGGGCGGATCGGCTCGGCGCAGGCCTGGCTGGGGTCAGCCCTGCAGATCAAGCCGATCCTGACCCTCGAGGAGGAGATCACTCCGGTCGAACGCGTTCGCACCAGGCGCCGGGCGTTCGAGCGGATGGTCGAGTTCGCCCGCGAGCGCCACATGGCCGGGGCGGGCGCCTGGGTCGTCCAACACATCCACGACCCGGAGAACGCCCGCCGCCTGGCCGACGAATGCCGCCCGGTGTTCGGCTCCGACCCGGTCTTCGTCTCGGAGATCGGCCCGGTCATCGGCGCCCACATCGGCCCGGGCCTGCTCGGGATGGGTGGCCTCAGCGAAGAGCTCTTGGGCTAGGCGAGCGCGTCACCTGCGGCGGAGGGCCATCAGCCCGCCGACGGCGAACCCGACGACCGCGGCTCCGATCGCGAGCTCGCGCTTGTGCTCGCGTACGTGGCGGCGCCAGTCGGTGAGCTCCGTGACGCGCCCTCGGAGCGCCTCCACCGAGCTGCCGAGCTCCTCGCGCTGGCGCTGGATGTCGGAGCGGATCTGTTCGGCCGTCCGCGGCTCCGGCACGGGGGCCTGGGGTCTGTCCACGCCTCCTGGCGGGCGCGGGACGAGGTCCGGGTTCTCAGGCATCGGGCCCGCCCTCGAGCGTTTCGCGGATCTCCTTGGCCTCGGCGATCGCCATCGTGGGAGCCGGCGGCGACCCGGCCTGCATCGAGCGATAGGCGAAGAAGCCCGCGCCCGCGGCGATCAGGAACCAGATGACGGCCTCGACCAGGAAGCCGAGCCAGATGTTGTCCCCGAAGAACAGCTCGTTCAGGAGCCAGGCGAAGGAGTGCATCAGCATCGCCAAGCCGAGCACCGCGAAGACGCCCGCGGCGATCCCGACCACCGAGCCCCTGATCAGCTGCGTCGCCTTCTCCGTGACCTCCGTCTTGGCGAGTTCGATCTCCTCGCGCACGAGCAGCGTGACCCGCTCGGAGACGTCGATCACCATCTCGCCGACGGTGCGGTCGTCGTCCGGGCGCGGCGGCGGAGGCGGAGGCGGGGATCCGGGCTGCGAGCTCATTCGGGGGGATCCTCGCCGAAGGCGCGGCGGTAGATGACGGCCGAGAGCTTGGCCGCGGCGATGCTGGCAAGGGCGCCGGTGCCGGCCAGCAGGCCGGTCCAGATCAGGCGGCGAACGATCTCGTTATCCACGGTTAGCTACTCCCCACATGCGCGGGGAGTAAATCACGGCCGGGCTTCAAGGCCTCCGCAGAGCGCCTCGACCAGCATCTCCCTTGCACGATCGAAATCGCGCTCGCCCGCCGGGATCTGCTCGAACACCCAGCCGGACAGCAGCTGCTCGATCGCGCCGTAGAACCACATGGACGCCAGCAGGGGATCGATCTCGGAGCGGAACACGCCGTCGGCCTGCGCGTCGGAGATGATCTTCGCGATCGATTCGTAGGCGCGGTTGATCTCGGGCAGGTGGGTGCGGCCGAAGGAGTTCGCGGCTCGGGTCACCTCGACGATGATCACCTGCATCAGCTCCCGGTCGTGCCGGTAGGACTCGATGATGAAGCGGGCGACCGCGTCGAGCTTCTCCCTGGGAGTGACGTCCCGGCCGTCCACCTCCTCGATCGCTGCGAGCAGCAGCGACCAGCGCTCGGTGAAGAGCTCGTTCATCACCTGGTCCTTGGAGCGGAAGTAGTGGTAGACAAGCCCGTAGGCGACCCCGGCCTCGTCGGCGATGTCCGAGACGCGGCACGAGTGATACCCCTGGCGCGCGAAGACGCGGACCGCCGCGTCCAGGATCTGGCGACGGCGATCGGCCGGTGGCGCCTTGGCGTTCATCTCTGCAGCTCCTCCTCCAACGAGCGACGGGTCAGCGGTTGACTGACCAGTCAGTCGGGGAAGTATAGAACCGGCCCCGGTGAGCACCCGCCTCGGGGCTTCTAGTCTGAATGACGTGACCGCGATCCCCCAGACTGCCTTCGTGACGGGCGGCTCCGGCTTCATCGGCGGCGTGCTGATCCGCCGTCTGGTGGCCGGCGGTTGCGACGTGAAGGCGTTGGCCCGGTCGGACCGCTCCGCCGCGGCCGTCGCGGCGATTGGCGCGGAGCCGGTCCCGGGCGACCTCGACGACATCGCCGCGATGACCGCCGGCGCCGAGGGTTGCGAGGTGGCCTTCCACCTGGCCGCGGTGGTCGCCCAGTGGGGCGAGCCCGAGGAGTTTCGCCGGGGCAACGTGGACGGCACGCGCAACACGCTCGACGCCTGCGCCGCTGCCGGGGTCACGCGCTTCGTCCACTGCGGCACCGAGGCGGCGATCCTGGCCGGCGAGCCCCTGATAAACGCCGACGAGACGGCCCCGCTTCGCCCCGACTCGCCCGCCCTGTATTCCGCGACCAAGGCCCGACGCCGAGCGGCTGGTGCGCAGCGCCTCGCGGGAGGGATTCGAGACCGTGGTCCTCCGCCCGCGCCTGGTCTGGGGCGCCGGCGACACAACGCTCCTCCCCGAGATGATCGCCGCCACCGAGGCCAGGAAGTTCGCGTGGATCGGCGGCGGCACCCACCGCACCTCGATCACCCACGTGGACAACGTCGTGGAGGGCCTGCTGCTCGCCGCCGAGCGGGGCGCGCCAGGGGAGGCGTACTTCGTGACCGACGGCGAGCCCGTGGTCTTCCGGGAATTCATCTCGGCGATGCTTCGGGCCCGCGGGGTCGAGCCGCCGGAGCGGACGGTGCCCACCGCCGTCGCGGGCCTCGTCGCGCGCGGCGGCGAGCTGGCCTGGCGGCATCTGCCGCTTCCAGGCGAGCCTCCCCTCACCCGGTTCGCCTTCTGGTTCGCGAGCCAGGAGTGCACCCTCGACGACTCCAAGGCCCGGCGGGACCTGGGATATGAGCCGGTCACCTCGCGCGAGGACGGGCTGGCGGCGCTCGCCGCGTGAATCGCCGCTAGCGTCTACCCGCGAGTAGGAATGGCCACCCACGCGAAAGACAAGCCCGAGCAGCCGCCTGCCGAGGGGCGGCAGCGAGCTGCCCATCTCGGCCCGGAGCGCCGGCGCCCGCTGGTACTGGACGCCGCGCTGCACCTGTTCGTCGAGCACGGCTACCGAGGGACTTCCATGGAGGGGATCGCGGCAGCGGCGGGCGTCACCAAGCCGGTCGTATACCGCTGCTACCCGAACAAGCAGGAGCTGTTCCGCGCCCTGCTCGAACGCGAGGAGCAGCGCCTCCTCGAATCGGTTTCGCACGCGGTGCCGGCCGAGCTGGATCCCACGGACCTGGAGGCCGTGTTCACGGCCGGCTTCAGCGCGCTGTTCGCCGCGGCGCGGTCGCAGCCGGACTCGTGGCGGATCGTGTTCGTGTCCGAGCACGGGTCCGAGCCCGCCATCGCGCGTCGCGTGCGACGCGCCCGCACCGCGGTCGTCGAGCGACTGACCGAGATGACCGAGCCGATGCTGTCCTCGATGGGGGTCGAGGAGGCCGCCCGGAAGGCCCCCGTGGTGTCCGAGGTGGTCGCCTCGATCGCGGAGGGCGGCGTCCGGCTGCTGCTGTCCGACGGCAAGGACTGGACGCCCGAGGAGCTCGGCGAGTTCCTGGGGCGACTGGTTGCCCGCGGCCCGGCGGCCGTGTAGCGCTACCCGGCCAGCAGCCAGACGCCGATCGTCGCGACCACCAGCCCCGCCTCGATCGCAGCGATCAGGCCCGCTGCACCGGCCAGCGTGCCGGTGTCGAACCCGGCCAGGAACGCGATCACCAGGATCGCCGCCGCGAGGCCTCCCCAGACGAGTAGCGAGACCTCCCACCGCCGGTCACGGTCCGCGTAACGCTCGCGGAGGCGAAGCTCGATCCCGAAGGGGAACGCGACCAACGCGGCCAGCAACCCCGCCGCGAACACGACCAGCCAGCCGTTCACTCCGTCCGCCTCGAGATACGGCTCGCCCGCGGCGCCGGCGAGGATCAGCGAGACCACGGCGGTGGCGCCCCCGCCCACGGCCAGCAGCGCGGCGACCCGCCCGGTTCGCTCGCTCTCACCCCACCCGTTCGACACGCGCCGATCGTACGCGGGCGACGTCAGTCGCGCTGCGATCGCTGGCGCTCGAGCTCGTCGGTGAGCGCCTTTGCGTGGAGCGCGCCGATCAGGTCCGGGAAGGGGCTGGCACCGCCGTCGAGCAGATCGGCGGCCCGATCCGGGTCGAGCGCGGCGAAGCGTTCGAGGAGCAGCTCGAGCTCGTCCGTGATCACCGGCGCCAGGCCCCCCATCAGGCGGGCGACGTCCCGCGCGCCGAAGCCGGTCGTCTCGTTCCACCCCGCGGCCCGAAACCGCGCGATCGCTTCGATCACGCGCACCTCGGCCTGCGAGTAGCCGGCCTCGTCTGGACTGAGTACCCCCACCTCGGCGAGACGGCGCAGCGCCCGCTCGGGGATCTCGTAGCGCTCGAGGACCTCGGCCTCGGGCGTGCGCTCCGCCAGCGGCGCCAGGACCCTGTCGACAAGGGACTCCCCGGCCTCGACCACACCCTGCAGCCGCTCCACGTCGCCGCCGGCCGAGTCCAGCAGCTCGCGGATCACCCGGAGCGGCATGAACCGCTCCTCCTGAAGCTGCTTGATCAGGCGAATCCGGTCGGCGAACTCGGGCGGGTAGTACGCCATGTTGCGCGAGGTCTTGACCGGCTCGGGCAGCAGGCCCTCGCGCAGGTAGTGCCGAACCGTCGCCACGGGCACCTCCGCCCGTTCGGCCAACTCCGAGATCTTCAGCAGCTCTTGAGCGGGGGCACTCATGAGAGGAACGAACCCGTCGCATCCTTGCTCGGCCCTGCCGCAGCACCCGACTCCAGCAGCGCGTCGGCGTCGATCCCAGCCCTGCGGAGGACATCCTCGGTGTGCTCGCCCAGCGCCGGGGCGGGCCTGGTCGCGTCGCCCGGCGTCCGCGAGAACTTCACCGGCATCCCGAGCAGGCGCACGGGACCGACCTCCGGCTGGTCCAGTTCGACGACCATGTCGCGTTCGCGCGTGAGATTCGAGGCGAGCGCCTCGTCGAGGTCGAGCACCGGCTCGATGCAGCAGTCGTGCTCGTCGTTGAACGCCGTCCACTCGGCCTTCGAGCGGCCGGCGAAGACCGCGGCGATCAGCGCATGACCTTCCGATCCCGGCTTCGCGAACTGGTGCTCGAGGAGGTCAGGCCGCTCGACTCCCGCACAGAACGCCTGCCAGAACTTCGGCTCCAGGGCGCCGACGCTGACCCAGCCGTCCGCGCATTCGTACGGCAGGTAACAAGCAACGCCGCCGTTCAGCATCTCCTGCCCGCGGTGCGGCACCCTCCCGTCCGCGAGGAACGCGCCGGCGACCATGGCCAGCCAGCTCTGGGCTCCGTCGGTCATCGAGACGTCGACGAACTGGCCCTCGCCGGAGCGCTCCCGCTCCCAGAGGGCCGCGAGGATCCCGAACACGCCCATCAGGCCGCCGCCGCCGAGGTCGGCCACCTGCCCGGCCGCCTGGACCGGCGGCCCGCCGGCGGCGCCGGTGAGGCCGAGCAGGCCCCCGAGCGCCAGGTAGTTCGTGTCGTGGCCGGCGCGCGCGGTGTTGGGCCCGGTCTGGCCGTAGCCGGTAATCGCGCAGTAGACGATCCGCGGGTTGCGCTTGCGCAGCGCGTCGTATCCGCAGCCGAGGCGGTCCAGGACTCCGGGGCGGAAGCTCTCGAGGACGACGTCCGCGTCCTCGGCCAGCCGGAGGAGCGCCTCCCGCCCGCCGTCCGACTTCAGGTCGAGCCTGATCGAGCGCTTGCCGCGATTGAGCGCGAGGTAGAGCGCCGAACGGGTGCCGAGGCCCTGGTGCTCGTCCGCGCCGACATAGGGCGGCGACCAGCGCACGTAGTCGCCCATGCCCGTGTCCTCGACCTTGACGACGTCGGCGCCCGCGTCGGCGAGCAGCAGCGAGCAGAACCCACCCGGCAGGAGCCGGCTCAGGTCGAGTACGCGGACACCGTCGAGCGCACCGGGAGCGAGCATCAGCCCGCCTCCGACCCCGTGCCCCCCGGACGCGAAGCGGAGGAGGCTACGGGCATTTGTCCTAGCGCCTGCGAGCGCTCCTTCAGCCCGAGCATCCCGCGCGCCTCGGCGACCGTCGCCGCGCGCCGGCCGATGTCCTCGGCCATCTGCCGCGCCTTGGCGATCAGCTCGCCGTTCGACTTCGCCATCTCGCCGTTCGGGAGATAGAGGTTGTCCTCGAGGCCCGCACGGACGTTGCCCCCGAGCGTCAGCGAGGTGCCGAGCAGCTTCCACTGGTCGCGGGAGATGCCGATCACCTGCCAGTTGGCGCCCGTGTCCGGGCCGCCGGGGATCTGTTCGGCCATGAACGAGATGTTCCGCGTCGTCGGCCGGATGCCGCCGGTGACGCCCATCACGAGCGAGATCTGGTGCGGCTCGGTAACCAGGCCCATCGCGATCAGCGGGTCGAGGTTCGCGACGTGGCCGGCATCGAAGCACTCGTGCTCGGGCTTGATCCCGAGGTCGCGCATCTCGGTCAGGAACTCGATGATGGTGTCGAACGAGTTCTCGAAGACCGCCTTGAAGACGAAGTCGTTCCGCCGCTTCGAGAACTTGGCGTAGTTCATCGACGACATATTCAGCGCGGCGACGTCCGGTGTCAGCGCGCGCAGGTATTCCAACCGCTTCTCGATCGGGACCCCGATCGCGCCGGTCGAGTAGTTGACGATCACGTCGTCCACCTCGTCGAGGATCGCCCTGGTGATCGCCTGGAAGTCCTCGATCTCGTAGCTCGGGACGCCGTCGGGGGTGCGGGCGTGGATGTGGATCTGCGATGCCCCCTCGTCGATCGCGCGCCGCGCCTCGGCGGCGTACTCCTCGGGCGTATACGGGATCGCCGGGCACTGCTCGCGGTTGGCGATCGCGCCCGAGATCGAGCAGCTGATGATCACCGGGTCTTCGAAGCGGCTCAGACCGGCATCACCCCGTGCTTTCGCCACGGCCGCTCGACCTTCTTGTCCTTCGCCATACGAAGCGCCGAGATGATCCGCGGGCGGGTCTCGCGAGGGTCGATGACGTCGTCGATCATCGCGTTGCCGGCCGCGATGTAGACGTCGATTTGCTCGCGGACCGCCTCCAGCATCGTCTCGCGGGTCGCGTCGGGGTCGTCCGAGGCCTCGATCGCCGAGCGGCCGATGATGTTGACCGCCCCCTCCGCGCCCATCACCGAGATCTCGGCCGACGGCCAGGCGTAGATCTGGTCCGGCTCGTACGCCTTGCCGTTCATCACGTAGTACCCGGCGCCGTACGCCTTGCGCACGACGACGGTCACCTTCGGCACGGTGGCGCGCGAGATCGCGTAGAGCATCTTCGCGCCGTGGCGAATGATCCCGGCGTGCTCGACCTTCGAGCCGACCATGAAGCCGGGCACGTCCTGGAGGAACACGAGCGGGATCGAGAACGCGTCGCACAGGTTCACGAACCGGGCCGCCTTGTCGGCCGAGTCGTTCTCGAGGATCCCGCCCAGCTGCTTCGGCTGGTTCGCGACGATGCCGACGGGCTGGCCGCCGAACCGAGCCAGGCAGGTGATGATCGTCCTCGCGAACCTCGGCTTGATGTCGAAGTACTCGCCGTCGTCGACGACCTCGCGGATCACCTCGTACATGTCGTACGGGTGCCGGTTCGACTCGGGGACGATGTCGAGGAGCCGCTCCGACATGCGGTCGTCGGGATCGCTCGTCGCCCGCACCGGCGGCTTCTGCTCGCAGTTCGAGGGGAAGAACGAGAGGTAGGTCTTCACCGCCTCGATGCACTCGGGGTCGTCTGAGACCTCGAGGTCCCCCACTCCCGACTTCCGGCAGTGGACCTTGGCGCCGCCCAGGTCCTCCATCGAGATGTCCTCGCCGGTGACCGCCTTGGTCAGGTGCGGGCCGGCGAGCGCCATCGCTCCCTGCCCGACGACCATTGGCACGAAGTCGGAGAGCCCGGGGATGTACGCGGTGCCGGCCGCGCACGGCCCGAGCATCGCGGCGACCAGCGGCACCACCCCCGACATCTCGACCTCCTCGCGGAACAGGTGGCCGGAGCCGGCGAAGAGCGAGCCCGCGGCCTCCTGGATCCGCGCTCCGGCCGAGTCGAGAAGCCAGACCAGCGGCATCCGCTGCTTCAGCGCGAGCTCGCGCAGCCGCGTGACCTTGAGCTCGCCGGTCATCCCCATCGAGCCGGCCATGACAGTGAAGTCGTAGGCGGCGATCGCGACCGGGCGCCCGTCGACGTCGCCCCACCCGGTGATCACGCCGTCGGCCGGCGCTTCCTTGCCGGCCATCGCCTTCTGGGAGAAATGCGGGCGCCCGTGGATGCCCATCTCGACGAAGGTGCCCTCGTCCACGAGCAGGTCGATCCGCTCGCGCGCCGTCAGCTTGCCCGCCGAGTGCTGCTTCTCGATCTTCTCCGGACCGCCCCCCAGCTTCGCGGTCTCGCGACGCTCGTGCAGGTCCTCGGTGCGCTCGCGCAGATCCATTCAGCGGCCCTTCCAGTTCGGATCGCGCTTCTCGAAGAACGCCGTCACGCCCTCGATCGCATCCTCGGTCGAGAGCTCGATCGTGAGCTGTGTGCGCAGGTACTCCAGGGCGTCCATCAACGTCATGTCCATCTGCCGCCACATCGCGTCCTTGCCCAGCTTCATCACCAAGGGCGACTTCGAGGCCAGCTTGGACGCCCAGTCGGCGACCGCATCGTCGAACTCCTCGGCCGCGACGACCTTGTTGACGATTCCCGCCTCGCGCGCCTCCTCCGCCGTCAGCCGCTCGCCGAGCAGCAGCATCTCCGTCGTCTTCTTTCGCGGGACGTTGCGGTAGATCAACGCCATGATCATGAACGGGAACAGCCCGACGTTGATCTCGGGCGTCCCGAAGCCGGCGGTGTCCTTGGCGACGATCAGGTCGCAGGCCAGGGCGATGCCGAGCGAGCCCGCGAGGACGTGACCGTTGGCGGCGACGAGCGTGGGCTTCCCGAGCTCGCCGATCTCGCGGAACACGTCGACGAAGAGCTTGATCCCCATGTACTTGGTCGCGACCGGCGCGTCGGCCGCGAACCCGCCCAGGTTGCCGCCGGCGGAGAAGACCTTCTCGTGGGTCGACGTGAGCACGACGACCCTCGCGCCCGCGTCCCCCTTCGCCTGACGCAGGGCCGCGAGCAGCTCGCCGAGGAGTTCGTCGGAGAGCGCGTTGCGGGTTTCCGGGTCGTCGAGCGCGATCGTCGCGACGCCGTCGGCAACCGCGTAGCTGAGCTTCTGGTGGTCGGCCATAAGTAGAAAGTACTACTCTACACTTTCTAAGCCGCACGCACCGTTTCCGCCGGAAGGACGCAACACGTGACCACCGCCGTGATCAAGCCGGAGCACGAGGCCGCTCGCAAGCACCTCATCTTCACGCAGGAGCACATCGACCTGCGCGACTCGATGACCGCCTGGGTCCAGAAGGAGCTCCATCCGCACCGCAACGAGTGGGAGGAGACCCTCTGGCCGGACTCCGCGATGCGCCGCGCCGGCGAGCTCGGGTATCTCGGGCTCTGCTTCCCGGAGGAGTACGGCGGCCAGGGCGGCGACTACTTCTACTCGCTGGTCCGGGCCGAGTGCATGAGCCACTCGGGCTCCGGCGGCACCAACATGGGCTTCGCCGTACAGACCGACATGGTCCTGCCCCCCGTCCACCTGCTGGGCTCCGAGGAGCAGAAGCAGCGCTACCTCGTGCCGGGGATCAAGGGCGAGCGCATCGGCTGCCTCGGCATCACCGAGCCCGGCGCGGGGTCCGACGTGGCGGGCATCCGGACGACGGCAATCCGCGACGGCGACGAGTACGTCATCAACGGCTCCAAGATCTTCATCACGAACGGCGCCCGCGCCGACTTCTGCGTGCTGGTCACCAAGACCGACCCGGAGGCGCGGCATGAGGGCATCACGCTGTTCGTCGTCGACCTGCGCGACGAGGACGGCAACACCGTCCCCGGCTTCAGCGTCTCGCGGACGCTCGAGAAGATGGGAATGCACGCGTCCGACACCGCCGAGCTCGCCTTCGAGGACATGCGCGTCCCGGCCGACGCCGTCCTGGGCGAGGTCGGCAAGGGCTTCTACCACATCAGCTGGGAGCTCCAGGGGGAGCGGTTGGTGGCGGCCGCCGGGTGTTACGCGTCGTGTGAGCGCATGTTCGAGAAGACGCTCGAATACGCCCAGGAGCGCGAGGCGTTCGGCCGTCCGATTGGCCGTTTCCAGGCGATCCGGCACAAGTTCGCCGACATGGCGACGAAGATCGAGGCCGCGAAGCAGATGACGCACGCCACGGCCTGGAGGTTCGCCAACGGCGAGTACCCGGTGCGCGAGATCACGATGGCGAAGCTGTTCGCCACGCGCACCTGCCACGAGGTCGCGGACGAGTGCGTCCAGATCTTCGGCGGCTACGGCTACATGAAGGAGTACGAGATCGAGCGCGCGTACCGCGATCAGCGCCTGAACCGGATCGGCGCCGGCACCGACGAGATCATGCTCGACGTCATCGGCCGGAGCTACGGCATATGAGCACCGCGACGGCCGAGGCGGTCAACCTGCCGCTCGTCGCCACCGACGAGGAGGTGGAGATCCGCGCGGCCGTGCGCGGGATCTGCGAGAGCGTGGGCGGGCCGGAGTACCACCGTCGGATCGTCGAAGCCGACGAGTCGCCACGCGAGCTGTGGGACGCGCTGGCCGACAAGGGCTACCTCGGGGTCAACCTGCCCGAGCGCTACGGCGGCGGAGGGCTCGGCATGCAAGCGCTCCAGGCCGTTGGCGAGGAGATCTCCGCGGCCGGCTGCTCGCTGCTCCTGATCGTGGTCTCCCCCGCGATCGTCGGCTCGATCCTCACCAGGCACGGCACCGAGGCCCAGCGCGAGCGCTGGCTGCCCGAGATCGCCGCGGGCACCACGAGAGTGGCGTTCGCGATCACCGAGCCCGACGCAGGGACCAACTCGCACAACCTCGCGACCGCCGCCACCCGCGACGGCGACGTCTACCGCCTGCGCGGGACGAAGACGTTCATCTCCGGTGTCGAGGACGCGCAGGCGATCCTGGTAATCGCGCGCAAGCGCGAGTAGGACGGGTCGCTCGGCCTCCCCCTGCTGATGCTGGTGGACACCGATTCGCCGGGGCTGGAGAAGCAGTTCATCCCGGTCTCGGTCAAGGCCTCGGACAAGCAGTGGACCCTGTTCTTCGATGACGTCGTGGTGCCCGCCGATCGAGTGGTCGGCGAGTCCGAGACCGCGGGACTCAAGGCCGCGTTCGACGGGCTCAACCCGGAGCGGATCATGGGCGCCGCGGTGGCGAACGGCGTGGGGCAGCGGGCGCTCCGGCTCGCCGCGGACTACGCGAATGAGCGAAAGGTCTGGAACGGCGCGCCAATCGGCTCGCATCAGGGCCTCTCCCACCCTCTTGCGCAGGCGAAGATCGAGCTCGAGCTTGCGCGCCTGATGACGCAGAAGGCAGCGGCGCTCTACGACGCGGGCGCGCCCGCCGGCGAGCCGGCGAACATGGCGAAGTACGCGGCCGCCGAGGCTTCGATCCGCTGCGTCGACCAGGCGATCCAGACGCACGGCGGCAACGGCTTCGCGCTCGAGTACGGGCTGACCGACATGTACTGGGGAGCCCGCCTGACCAGGACCGCACCGGTCTCGCGCGAGATGATCCTGAACTACGTCGCCGAGCACTCGTTGGGCCTGCCGCGCTCGTACTGACCAACCTGCGCTCCCGCCTCCGACGGGCCGAGCTGCGGGCCGCGACCGACGACAAGGGCGCTCCCGGCCGGGACCCGCGGTTCGGGTTCGGCCGCGTGACGCTCTCGAAGGTCACGCCCTAGGTGGTTCAGTGGAAGGCGGGGCGGGCGCATTGCGCCCGCCCCGTCGTTCCTGCTCACGAGGGATGACGGGCATCGACCGCACATTCGCCTTCCCCCCGTTGGCGAGCTACCGACGCTACTCCTCCCCCGGTCCCCCGTCAATCTCGGCCAGCCGCCGCTCCAGGAAGGACTGTTCGACCGGGCTCGGGGTGAGCTCCAGTGCCCGCCGGTAGGCCGCGATCGCCTCCTCGCGTCGCTCGAGGCGCCGCAGCAGGTCGGCGCGAGCGGCGTGCATGTGGACGTACTCGTCGAGCGCATCGATGCGGTCCATCGCGTCGAGGCCGGCCTGCGGACTCTCCGCCATCGCTATCGCCACCGCCCGGTTCAGCTCGATCACCGGCGAGGGCTGGACGCGCAGCAGCCAGTCGTAGAGGTGGCGGATCCGGGCCCATCGCGTGTCTTCTGGACGGCGGGCGGTAGCGTGCTCCACCGCGATCGTCGCCTGCAGCGCGTAGGGGCCGGGCGGGCGCGCCGACGAGGGGCGGCCGGGCCCGAGCGCCCGCTGGGTGAGGCGCACGCCCTCGGCGATCTGCGCCTTGTCCCACTGCGAGCGGTCCTGGTGCGTGAGCAGCACCATCTCGCCCGCCTCGTCGACGCGCGCGGCGCGCCGCGCATCGTGGAGGAGCATCAGGCCCAGCAGGCCGGCGACCTCATCCTCCGCGGGCAGCATCTCCATCAACACCCGTCCGAGCCGGATCGCCTCGGCGCAAAGCTCGCGGCGAACGAGCTCGTCGGCCTCCGACGCCGCGTACCCCTCGTTGAAGATCAGGTAGATCGTCGCCAGCACCGAGGGCAGGCGCGCCGGGAGCTGCTCGGGCTCCGGGACCTCGTACGGGATTCCGGCCTCCCTGATCTTGCGCTTCGCTCGCACGAGTCGCTGCGCCATCGCGCTCTCGCGGACCAGGAACGCCCGCGCGATCTCGGCGGTGGTGAGCCCGCCCAGCGTGCGCAGCGTGAGCGCCACTCGTGCCTCGGGGGCGATCGCGGGATGGGCCGCCGTGAACATCAGCCGCAGCCGATCGTCCGGCAGCTCCCCCACGCTCACGTCGATCGCCTCCTCGGCCGCCGGCTCGGACGCCTCGAGCAGTCGCCGCTTCTCGGCGAGGACGCGCTCGCGCCGCAGCCGGTCGATCGCCTTGTTCCGTCCCACGCGGATGATCCAGGCCGTGGGATCGTCCGGCACTCCATGGTCCGGCCAGCGCTCGAGCGCGACGATGAACGCCTCCTGGACCGCCTCCTCGGCCAGATCGAAGTCGCCGAGGACGCGGATCAGCGTCGCGACCGCCCGCCCCGACTCGCGCCGGAACAGGCGGTCGACTACATCCGCGCTCTCGGTTACGAAGCCGTCTCCTCGACCTTCGCGTTCGGATCGTCGTAGCCGAACTCGCTGTAGTCCATCACCGGCCGCACCTCGATCGACCCCGGCGGCGTCAGCGGAACCTTCTTCGCCCACTCGAGAGCCTCGTCGAGGTTCTCGCACTCGAGCAGGTAGAAGCCGCCGAGCTGCTCCTTCGTCTCCGCGAACGGACCGTCGGTCACCAGCTGCTGGTCCTCTGCCTCCTTCTTCACCGTGCTCGCCGTCGCGCTCGGCTGCAGCCCCTCCCCGGCGACGAACACGCCGGCGTCCGTCACCGCGCGCGAGAAGTCGTCCCACGGCTTCATCCCGGCCTGCATCTCCTCGGGCGTCACGTCGTCCCAGCCGCCCTCTTCTCCGTACAGCGCCAACAGGTACTTCATCTTGCCTCCTTGGCCTTGATGGGACCGCCTTTCGGTCGCCTTCAACCATAGGACGAACCGGGTCCGCCCGAATCGACAACGAGTAGCGTCTTCTGGGTGAGCGACGAAAACGGCAAGCCCGACGAGGGAGCCTTCCCGAGCCTGCTGGACCGCGATACGGCGCCCGGGCTGGCGCGAGTGGCCGTCGGCGCCTGGTGGCGCACCAGCGTGTGGGCCGCCCAGGCGGCGGCGCGGGGCACGCGGCGCCTGGCCGACGCGGCCCGCTCGGGCGAATCCGCTGCGGCGCTGGTCGACGACACGCGGCGCGAGGTCGCGACCGCCGGCCGGCAGCTGCTCGGCATCAGCGAGTCGAGGTCCGGGGAGCGCCGTGGCCGCGCTGTCGCGGACTACGACGACGAGCCGCTGCGCGAGCGGTGGGACGACCTGGTGGATCTCTCGACGGAGATGGAAGTCGAGGTCGACGGACACCCCGCCTTCGCCGGCATCCTCAGGGAGCTCCACCCGGACGAGGCGCGGATCCTCCGCCTGCTCTATACGGCCGGTCCACAGGCGGCGGTCGACGTTCGCAACTGGCGTCCCCTCGGGATCGGCTCACACGTCGTCGCGCCAGGGCTCAACATGATCGGGCAGCACGCCGGCTGCCTGATGGTCGATCGTGTTCCGGTCTACCTCTCCAACCTGTTCCGGCTGGGCCTGATCTGGTTCTCGCGCGATCCGGTCGGCGAGATCGGCCCGTACCAGGTGCTGGAGGCGCAACCGGAGGTGAGGCAGGCCCTGAAGAGCGCCGGCCACGGCACGACGGTCCGGCGGTCGGTGCGCCTGACGCCGTTCGGCGAGCAGTTCTGCCTCGCCTGCCTGCCCGCCGACACGCGCGAGTTCGAGGCCGTCGGGGCTCCGAAAACGCGCGCGATCGACGAGGTGCCGCCCCCTACCGAGGAGCCGGAGCCCGGGGTCGGCTGACCCAGGCCGTCCAACTACGCGGTGGCGGGCGCAGGCCCCTGCGGCTGGGTGCAGTGAGTGCTGGTTCCGCCGGGAGTTGAAAGGATCCGTGTGCCGTGGCGAGCGTGATCAAGGACACCGGCGAGCGGGCTCTCCTGCCCCCGTTCACGCCTGAGCACGAGGAGCTCCGGGCGACGATCCGCCGCTGGGTCGAGGCCGAGGTGGCGCCCCACGTGGACGAGTGGGACGCGGCTCAGGAGTTCCCGCGCGATCTCTACACCAGAGCGGCCGAGCTGGGCTTCCTCGGGCTCAAGTACCCGGTTGAGCTGGGCGGCCAGGGCGGCGACTACGTGCACGACGCGGTGTGGGCGGAGGAGCTGGCGGCGGCGGGCGCCGGAGGCGGCGTCGGGGCCGGGCTCGGCGCCCACACCGGGATCGCCACTCCACCGGTCTGGAACTTCGGCACGCCCGATCAGCACGAGCGCTTCCTGCGCCCCGCGATCGCCGGCAAGAAGATCGGCGCCCTCGGCATCACGGAGCCGGGCGCCGGCTCCGACGTCGCCTCGATCCGCACCAGCGCGAAAAGGTTTCCGGCGGCTACGTCGTGAACGGCGCCAAGACCTTCATCACGAACGGAGTCCGGGCGGACTTCCTGGTCTGCGCCGTCAAGACCGCCGGCGCCGGTGGGCACCACGGGATCTCGTTCCTCATGCTCGAGCGCGAGATGCCGGGCTACGAGGTGAGCCGCAAGCTCGAGAAGATGGGCTGGCTCGCCTCCGACACGGGCGAGCTGGCGTTCACCGACGTCGAGGTGCCCGACGAGAACCTGCTCGGCCCCGAGAACGGTGGCTTCTACCTGATCATGGCCAACTTCCAATGGGAGCGGCTGCTGATGGCGCTCGGCGCGGTCGGCGCGATGAGCAAGCTGCTCTCGGTGACCCTCGACTACGCCCGCGAGCGTGAGGCGTTCGGCCGGCCGATCGGGCGCTTTCAGGCCCTCCGCCACAAGTTCGCCGAGATCGGCACGAAGCTCGAGGTGTCGCGAGCGCTCACCTATCACGCGCTGCGCGAGTTCACGGGACCGGAGCCCGACCGTCGCGCTGCGATCACCAGGGAGGACTGGACACACCCCGCGATCACCGCGGGGCTCGAGGAGGTCACGAAGGCCAAGCTCCTGACGCAGCGAGCCGCGGTCGAGGTTGCCGACGAGTGCCTCCAGATCCACGGTGGCTACGGCTACATGCGCGAGTACGGGATCGAGCGGGCTCTGCGCGATCTCCGGCTGGGCCCGATCGGCGGCGGGACGGACGAGGTGATGAAGGAGATCCTGGGCAAGCAGCTGGGCCTGTAACGACCGGCGGCGCCCCGGAGGGCGCCGCCGTGTTCGCGTCGTTGACCTTGGACGTCAGTCGCCCAGGATGGCCTGCAGCAGGTTGCCCCGGAACGGGCGGGTGCCCGGAACCAGCTGCAGCCCGCCGAAGCCGTGCGACCGCGCGTAGTCGAGCTCCTTCGAGAGGTCGCCCACGCCGTTCGTGCCCGGCAACGGCAGGACCTGGAGCGTCGAGAGCGTCCCGATCGCCTGCCCGCTGCCGCTGAGGAAGCCGCTGCCCGAGTCGCCGGGGATGCCCGGCGTCACCGTCAGCACCGTGCGGGACCAGTTGTCGCCCACGCTCTGGATCACCGTGCCCTGCTTCGGCCGGAGCTGCGGGATCCCGAGTCGGAGCGACGAGTTGCCGTACGAGAAGACGGTGTCGCCCAACATGCCTCCGGGGCCGCCCACACTGGTCGGGCCACCGAGACCCGGCACCGTCGGGTCGATGCTCGCCACGTCCGCGGGATCCACGCGCACCAACGCGAAGTCGTTGTAGGCACAGGTGTTCTCGTCGGTCTCGCCCGCGCTCTGCATCGCGTTCCAGGAGCTGTAGGCCAGCGTGCCGGGGCGCGTCGCTCCGGTGATCTCGACCTGAGTGCCCAGCGGGAGCGTGCCGGCGTCGCAGCCGTTGGTGTCGGTCGCGGCGCCCGTGCCCGAGCAGTGCGCCGCCTGCCCCAGGTAGGTGCCGCCGCCGTCGCGGAAGACGAAGTTGGAGGTGCACTGACCGCCCTGGGTGAGCGTCTGGACGCCAGGATGGATCGGCGCGGCGTTGTGGTCGGCGGATGCGGCCGCGGGCGCGATCATTGCCGCAAGGGCGGCGAGCGCGGCGACGACCGGCGTTCGGTGCTTCATTCCGTGGATTCCTCGGTTCTGTCCCGTCGGGCGGCTTCCCCCCGCGCGACCCCCTAGGACGCGGAACGAGCCCGAGTTTCGGCCAAGCGTGGCACACGCAAACCGCGGGATCAACCGACAACCGTCCCCTCCGGTGCCACATACCGAACACTTGATCTGTTTTTTCGGGTAGCGTTCCGCCAGCTGTGCGAGAACGACGAAGGAGGACATGGTCCGATGGGACTGCTTGAAGGCAAGAGCGCGATCATCACCGGCTCCGCGCGCGGAATCGGACGCGCGACCGCCGAGCTGTTCGTGAGCGAGGGCGCACGGGTTCTGATCAACGACATCGACGGCGACGTCGCCGAGCAGGCGGCCGGCGAGATCGACGGCGAGACCGCTGTTTTCGCCGGCGACCTGACCGACCCCGGCGTCCCGGACGCGCTGGTGAAGACGGCTCACGACGAGTTCGGCTCAGTCGACATCCTGGTCAACAACGCCGGCTACACGTGGGACGGCGTGGCCCACAAGATGACCGACGAGCAGTTCCAGGCGATGCTTGACATCCACACGGTCGCCCCGTTCCGCCTCATCCGCGCGATCGCGCCGGCCTGGCGCGAGGCAGCCAAGGCGGAGAAGGCCGACAACCAGGAGGTCTTCCGCAAGGTCGTGAACATCTCATCGATCTCCGGGACGATGGGGAACGCCGGTCAGATCAACTACTCCGCCGGGAAGTCGGCGATCGTCGGGATGACGAAGACGCTGGCGAAGGAATGGGGCGCGCACAAGATCAACGTCAACGCCGTCGCCTTCGGCTTTGTCGAAACCCGCCTGACCCAGGCCAAGGAGAAGGGCGAGACGATCGAGAAGGACGGCGAGACGATCGAGATCGGCGTGCCCGAGCAGATGCGCTCGATGGCGGCGATGATCATCCCGCTCGGCCGCCCGGCGCAGCCCGAGGAGGCGGCCGGCCCGGTGCTCTTCCTCTGCTCGCCGCTCGCCAACTACGTGCACGGCCAGGTGCTGAACGTGACCGGCGGCCAGTTCGGCGGCATGTTCACCTGACGCCGGCTGCCGGACTGGGCCGTCGCGCGCGGGCTCAGTCCCGGGGCTTGCGCTCCTCGGCGGGGATCGAATCCCCGCCTGTGCGCTCGGTCAGGCTGGGCGGCGGCCAGGGGCCGAACCAGTTGTCGCGGGCGCCGTCCATGGTGATCGTCGTCCCCGAGAAGAAGTCGCCCGCCGGGGAGGCCAGGTAGGCGACGAGCCACGCCCACTCCTCCTCGGTGCCGAGCCGGCCGAGCGGCACCGTGCCGGCGATGCTCTCGACGAACACCTGGGGGTATTTCGTCCGCAGGGTCTCGGTGTCGAACTGGCCCGCCGCGAGCGAGCAGAGCTTCACGCCGTGGCGGGCCCACTCGGTGGCGAGGGTTCGCATCATGTTCTCGACCGCGGCTCGCGCGGCGCCCGAATGGACCATCCCGGGCATCCCGTTGTGAGGCGAGAGCGTGACGCTCAGGACCTTCCCTCCCCCCTGAGGAATGAACGCCTTGGTGGCCGCGGCGTGCGTCATCAGCCAGGTGCCGACCACGTTCAGCTCGATCACGGTGCGAAACCCCTTGGGGCTGATCGCCTCGGCCGGGCTCAGGAACTGGCCGCCCGCGTTGTTGACCAGCACGTCCACCCGGCCGTGACGCTCGAGCACGTGATCGAACATCTCGTCCACGGCGTCCTCGTCGCGGATGTCCATCGCCTCGGCCGACGCGTCGCCTCCCAGCTCACGGACCGCCGCTGCCGTCTCCTCGATCGGCTCGGGCCGCCGTCCGCATCCGACGACCGTCGCCCCCAGCCGTCCGAGCTCGAGCGCGGTCGCGCGTCCGAGCCCGGATCCGGAGCCCGACACCACGCAAACCTGGCCGGCGAGCAGGTCGGGCGCAAAGATGCGGGAGGGCTCGGGCACGGCTGCGTGAGCATATGCCGCCGCTACGCTGGCCCGCCGTGAAGCTCAAGGCACACAAGCGCCCGCTCTCACGTCCACTCAGCGGCGGCACCGAGGGCGCCACGGTCGCCGTGGACGTCCTCGAGATCGGCCGCGTTTCCGCGCCGCCCCAGTTCTTCGAGCGCGCGGGAGGCGAGCGGATCGGGCGACTGCGCATGCTGGGCCCGCTGACGCCCCGGTCGAACTGGTGGAAGGTCCCCTGCCCCGCCTACCTCGTCACCCACCCCACCGCGGGGCATTTCGTCGTCGACACCGGCCTCCACCCCTCGGTCACCTCGAAGCCCTCGGCGAACATGGGCCGCGCGGTCGCCTGGTACGGGCGGCCCGAGCTGGAGCCCGGCGAGGACCTGCCCGCCCAGCTACGTGCCAAGGGGGTCGACCCGAAGACGATCTCGACCGTCGTCATGACCCATCTCCACTTCGACCACGCCTCCGGGATGGCGGAGTTCGCCGGCGCCTCGTTCGTGCTCTCCGAACGCGAATGGGAGGCCGCGACCACCGGTCAGAACCCGTTCTTCCACGGCTACCGGCCGGCGCAGTACGACTACGCCTTCGACTACCAGACGATCGACTTCGACGGCCCGACGGTGGGCTCGTACGCGAGCTTCGGCCGCACGTTCGACCTGTTCGGCGACGGCAGCGTGCGCCTCGCGTACACGCCGGGGCATTCGGCGGGCCACCAGTCCGTGATCTGCCGCCTCCGCGACCGCGACCTGGTGATCGCCGGTGACGCGATCTACACCCTGGCGCAACTGGATGACGCGCCGCCACCGCCGCGCCCCGAGGACCCACACACCTGGCGCCGCTCCGTGCAGGAGCTCCGCCTCTTCCAGCGCCAGTACCCCCAGGCGGTGATCGTCCCGGGCCACGATCCCAGGACGTGGCCGGACCTCAAGGGGCGCTACGAGTAGCTAGAGCTTGCCCTCGAGTTCCGCGGCGCGCTCGTCGTGGCGACCCGCCGCCGATCCGGCGCGGCTCACCTTCTGCTGGAGCTCCGCGACCGCGGCGGCGTGCTCGTCCGCCATCCGTGCATGCTCGTCGGCAAGCTCGGCGTGGCGGTGCGCCTCCGCCCTGTGGAGCTCGGCCTCGCCCCCCAGCTCCCGGGCGCGAGCGACGCCGGCGTCTGCCTGTGCACGGTGGTCGCGCGCATCGCGCCTCTTCCGCGCGTGCTCGACGGCACGATCGCGGGCCTCCCGCAACATCAGGAATGCGCCCCAGCACACGAGGGCGATGCCGATGACGATTGCGACGATCGCTCCGGTGCTCACCCGGAGACGTGTTCCCGCTCTTGCGCAAGACCAAACCGGGCAGCGGCGCCCTTGCGGCCCTCGGATTCGAGCACCGCGTACATGGCCTTCACCCGGTCGAAGATCTCCTGCGCGGCCGCGAGCTGCTGGGCCCGGTCCGGCGCCTCCACGCGCTCGAAGCTGAGTTGTTCGCCGAACTGGATGGTGACCTTGGGGAACCGGAGCCGCTTCCAGCCGCGCACCCCCAGCGAGCCGTGGATCGCGACGGGCACCACGGGGGCGCCGGACTCGAGCGCGAGGCGGCCCACCCCCGGTTTCGGCTCGCCGAGCTCGCGGGTGCGCGACCTGCCGCCCTCGCAGTACATGCCGACACAGCCGCCCCGTTCGATGATCGTGTACGCGGTCTTGAACGCCTCCTCGTCGTTGTGGCCGCGGCGGACCGGGAAGACGCCTCCAACGCGGAAGATGTAATCGAGCACCGGATTCCCGTACAGCTGCGACTTCGCCATGAACTGGATCTTCCGGCGGATGTAGACACCGGCGAAGAAGTGGTCCATCTGCGAGAAGTGGTTGGGGGCGAGGACGAAGCCGCCCTCCGCGGGGACGTTGGGCGTGCCGATCGCCTTGGCCCGGTAGAGGACGACCAGAACCGGGGTCAGGAGGATCCGCACGGCGGAGTAGATCCAGCCGGGGCGGTGGGTTCTGATCCAGTCGTGAAACGGCTGGAACTGCTCGGGCGGCCGGGGGTCCCTGTAGACCTGTGGCTTGAGTTCGTCGGCCACGGAAATGGCTACCCGGCGTACCAGGCCCGGTTACTCAAGCCGCCTCAACAACGGCGGGGCTCGGCTTCATCCTTCGGACTCCGCCTCACTCACTCCGCGTCCACCCCCGGGCCCGCTCCACCGCGCGGCTCCAGTCGGCCATGAGTGACTCGCGCTCGTCGCCGCTCATCCGCGGCTCGTAGCGGGCGGCTTCGCGCCAGCGCCGGACGACCTCGTCCGGCCCCCACACCCCCGTCGCAATCCCCGCAAGGTACGCGGCGCCCAGCGCCGTCGTCTCCGAGATCTCCGGCACGCTGACGGGCACCCCCAGGACGTCGGCCTGGAACTGCATCAGCCAAGCGTTAGCGACCGCGCCGCCATCGGCCTTCAGCTCTGAGAGCGGCTCCCCCGCGGCGGCCTCCTGGGCGCGAACGGCGTCGACGGTCTGGTAGGCGATGGCCTCCAGCGCGGCGCGGGCCAGGTGCGCCGGGCCGCTGCCGCGGGTCAGGCCGACGATCGTGCCACGTGCGTAGGGGTCCCAGTACGGCGAGCCCAGCCCGGTGAGGGCGGGCACGAAGTACACGTCGTCGTTCGAATCAAGCGAGGCCGCGAGCGTCTCCGTCTCGGCCGCGTTCCCGATCACGCCAAGCCCGTCGCGAAGCCACTGCACCGCGGCGCCGGTAACGAAGATCGCCGCCTCGAGCGCGTAGTCGACCGCCTCCCCGAGCCCCCACGCGATCGTCGTCAGCAGACCGTCCTCCGCCGGCGGCGCCTCGCGCCCGGCGTTCAGCAGCACGAAGCTGCCGGTGCCGTACGTGTTCTTGCCCTGGCCCGCGGAATGGCAGGCCTGACCGAACAGGGCCGCCTGCTGGTCGCCCGCGATCCCGGCGACCGGCACCTCGCCTCCGAATTCGGTCGTCGTCCCGTAGACCTGGGCCGAGGGGAGCACCTCCGGCAGTCGCTCGGGATCCACCCCGAGCAACTCGCAAAGGTCCGGATCCCAGCGCCGCTCATGGATGTCGAAGAGGAGCGTGCGCGAGGCGTTCGAGAGGTCGGTGACGTGGCGGCCGATGAGCTTGAAGACCAGCCACGAGTCGATCGTCCCGAACACGGCGCGATCGCGGGCCGCCTCGGAGTTGCGCAGCAGCCACTCGATCTTGGTGCCGGAGAAGTACGGATCCAGCACGAGTCCGGTGCGCGCGCGGACCAGGTCCTCGTGGCCCTCGGCGCGAAGCTCGTCGCAGCGCGCCGCGGTCCTGCGGTCCTGCCAGACCAGCGCGTTGTGGACGGGCTCGCCCGTGTCGGGGTCCCAGGCGACGACCGTTTCGCGCTGGTTGGTGATGCCGATCGCGTCCAGCTCCGCCCCCTGGATTCCGGCGTCGACGATCGCCTCGACCGCGACCCGGCGGGTGACGTCCCAGATCTCGGCCGCGTCGTGCTCGACCCAGCCCGGCTCCGGGAAGTGCTGGCGGAACTCGCTGTAGCTGCGGCCGGCGATCCGCCCATCGGCGTCGAAGACGAGGCATGTGGAGCCCGTCGTCCCCTGGTCGATCGCGAGGATCACGCGCGCAACCTACCCTTTGCGCTTTCAATGAGCCGGCTCAACAACGCCGGGGCTCCGCTTCGGCCTACGGCCTCCGCCTCGCGGTGTAGACCCGGGTGAAGTCACGGAGTTGGCGGGCACGGTGGGCGAACCCGCCGATGGTCTTGCCGGTAGCGCGGTGCTCGAGGTCGAGCTCGATCTCACGAATCTCGAGGCCGGCGCGTACAACATCGACGGTGATGCCGATCTCCATCCCATACCCGGGCGCGAAGGGGAAGCAGGCGCGCATCGCGGCCGGGGCTGAGCGCCCGCTGGCCGGAGATGGGAGCGCCGGCTTGATAGCCGGAGAGCCGCTCGATGGCCCACGCCGCGTAGCGGAGGGCGACGCCGAACCCGCCCCCGACGCGGCGGCTGAAGGCGGCGATCGCGAGGTCGCACTCTCCGTCGCGCACGGCGTCGAGCAGCGGCATCAGCTCGGCCGCCGAGCCCGCCAGGTCGCCGTCGCACAGCAGGAACAGGGGCGCGTCAGGATCTCGGGCGCGGTCGATCACCTCCGCCACGGCCGCCGTCATGTTCCCTCCCTTGCCGACGGGCACGTCACGTGAGACGACCACCGCGCCATGCGCGCGGGCGACCTCGGCCGTCGCGTCGTCCGATGCGTCGTCCGCCACGATCAGCTCGGCGCCCGGCAGCGCCTCGCCGAGCGCCGCGAGCGTCGCGCCGATCCGATCGGCCTCGTTGCGGGCGGCGATCACGGCGACGACCGGTGGGGCTGCGGCTTCCGTGGTCACCGCGACTATTCTGCCGCGATGCGACGCGGAGCCGAAGGCGAAGCGGAGCCCCGCCGTTGTTGAGGCGGCATATTTCGACAACGAGGAGGACGAGACACCGAATGGCGGACATCGAAGCCCACATCACCGGGACCGTGTGGAAGATCGAGGTCGCGGTCGGCGACGAGGTCTCCGACGGCGACACGGTGGTCGTCCTCGAGTCGATGAAGATGGAGATGCCGGTCGAGGCAGAGGACGACGGCAAGGTCGCCGAGATCAAGTGCGAGGAGGGCCAGTCCGTCCAGGAAGGCGATGTGCTGGTCGTTCTCGAGTGACGGAGGAGCTGGCGGGCGGGAAGCTCGTCCTCGACTTCCCCGCCGAGGCGGTCGCGCGGCTGCGGCTGAACAATCCGGAGAAGCGCAACCCGCTCGACCACGAGGTTCTCGACGCTCTCGCGCACGCGCTCCCGGACCTCGACCGCGGAATCGAGGTCCGCTGCGTCGTCATCACCGGCACGGGCCGCGCGTTCTCGGCCGGGTACGACATCGGCGCGATCCCGGCCGAGAGCTTCGAGCAGGACGCCGAAGCACTCGTCGCGCATCCCTTCCATGCGGCCATGGAGGCCGTCAGCGCGCACCCCTATCCGGTGCTGGCCGCGATCAACGGGCACTGCCTCGGCGGGGGCCTGGAGCTCGCGGTGCGGTGTGACCTGCGCCTCTGCTCCGCCGGAGCCAAGCTGGGCATGCCACCCGCGAAGCTGGGTCTGATCTACGGGCACACGGGGCTCGAACGGTTCATCGACGTGGTCGGCGTCGCCTCGACGCGCGAGCTGTTCCTGACCGGCCGCACCATCGACGCGGAACGGGCTCTGCAGATGGGGCTCGTCAACGAGCTCGTCGACGACGATGAAGTCGAGTCGGCGGCGTTGGACCTGGCCGCTCAGGTGGCGGCCAACGCTCCGCTCTCCATGCGCGGCTTAAAGCACGCGATCGAGACGCTCGCCCGGTTCGAGCGGCTCACCCCGGAGCAGGAGCGCGAGCTGATCGAGCTGCGCGAGTCCTGCTTTGAGTCCGAGGACTTCCGCGAGGGGATCGCCGCGTTCGCCGAGAAGCGCAAGCCGCGCTGGCAGGGGAAGTGACCGAATGACCGGCGAGACCACCCCGATGGTCGCGCTGGCCGACGCGGACCCGGTGATGGCCGGCCTGATCGCGCGGATCGGCCCGATGACGCTCGAGCGGCGCCGCCGCGGACGTCCGCGAGGCGACGCCTACGGGGTGCTCGTGCGCGCCATCGTCGGGCAGCAGCTCTCCGCGAAGGCCGCCGCGACGATCTTCGATCGCGTGCTCGCACTCAACGACGGCGAGGTGCCGACCGCGCCCCAGCTGCTCGAAACCGACGAGAAGACGCTGCGCGGCGTGGGCCTCTCGGGCCGGAAGGTCGAGTACGTAAAGGACCTGGCAAGCCACGTCGTGGACGGGGAGCTCGAGGTCGACCGGCTCGGCGACCTCACGGACGACAAGGTGATCGAGGAGATCACGGCGGTCCGGGGCCTCGGCGTCTGGACCGCGCACATGTTCCTGATCTTCCACCTGGAGCGCGAGGACGTGCTCCCCGTCGGCGACCTCGGCGTCCGCAACGCGATCAAGACGGAATACGGCTTGGACGAGCTCCCCACGGCGACGCAGATGGAGGAGCTGGCCGAGCCGTGGCGCCCGCACCGCACCCTCGCCAGCCTCTACCTCTGGGAGTCGCTCAGCAACACGCCTGCTTAGCCGGCTCCGCTCGACGCGCGTAAGCTGGTCGAATGAACGCCGTCGCTCCGATCCTCATCGCCTACGACGGCTCAGACACTGCCCGTCGGGCGGTGCGGGATACCGCCGATCTATTCGGCTCACGTCAGGCACTGGTGGTGACGATCTGGGACCCGAGCCTGCCATACGAGGCCGCCATGATGACGCCGGACGGACTGGACATGATGGAGTCGGCGGGGCCGGAGATGCTCGACGTCGAAGCGGCTCAGGCGGGTGAGGAGAGGCTCCAGGCGCGGGCTCATCGCGCGGCAAATGATGGGGCTGAGCTGGCAAAGTCGTTAGGGCCTTGACGCCGAGGCGCTCGTCGTGGCCGACGACCGGGGAGACGTGGCTGGCGCCATCGTCGAACTCGCTCGCGAGCGAGATGTCGCCGCCATCGTGATCGGCTCGAGAGGCCTGAGCGGGCTCCGCGCAAGGTTGGAGGGCAGTACCTCGAACGCTGTCCTCAAGCGCTCCGCATTTCCGGTCGTCGTGGTTCACGACGATTGATCGCCCGCGGCAGGGGATGTGCGCTGGCGCACGGGCTCCATTGAGCGACGGTCGTCGCTCAGGCCACCGCCCTACCCGTCCACTCTGCCCAGCCGCTCTACCCGATTGCGTCGAGCAGGGCGGCGCAGGCTGCCTCGCAACGGCGGCAGGTTTCAGCGCACAGCTTGCAATGCTCGTGATGCTGAGCGTGGCGACCGCACTCCTCGGCGCAGGTCGCGCAGGCTTGCCGGCAGCTCTCCACTTGCGCCCGGGCGGTCCCCACCTCGTATTCCGTCTGGCGGCTGACCATGCGTCCAGTGGCGATGCAGACGTCGGCGCAGTCCAGGCAGAGGCGAACGCACCGCCGCATCTCAGCGACGTCCTTCTCGGCGAGGTCGGCGTCCGCGCAGATCGTGCAACTGCGAGCGCAGTCGTAGGTCTCGGCGATACATCGGGCGAGTGCCTCGCGGTCGACCTCGCTCGGCCGCGGGTGGGTGGCGAGTAGCTCGGATACGTCGGTCGCGGTGGCCATCAGTCCTCCTGTGTCTCCGCCTCAGGTCGACCTGAGCATCTCATCTCGACACCGGCGGTGCTCGCAACGGACAAGAACCGCCAGCGCGGGCTGTGGCGACTACTTCACTGCTCTTTCGCGCGAGAACCGGGCGCGCCTGACGATTTGTGCCGCTTTCCATGCAAAGCGGAACAAATGGGCTGGGCCGAGGGGTGGGGGTGGACCCGTAACGACGTGCACGCGGCCAAGCCTTCGCCGATGTCGCGAATAAATCGACGTTTCGAATTCTCTGACCAGCGCAAGCACCGACGAGCCGCGAAAACGCCGTGACCTGGCGTGGCCTCCCCCGAACCACGCCAGGTACCGCGAGCTTAGGGAGCATCAGCTCGGCGTGCGCCAGTTGGGGTAAGCGGCTTACAGTGGGTGAAATTCGGCCGGGTAGCCTTCCCGCGCTCGGGGATGCACCCAAGGGGGGAACCCACCGGCGGCCCTAGGGGAAAGTGCCGCCGGTGGGTCCGGGCGCCGAACGGCCACGTCCGTAGTCGTGTCGCTGTCGCTTCGGACGAGAAGCGACTAGGTCGCTTTGCATGGAAAGCGCTATCGCGCGTAATGGCCCAAAAAGCGGCATTGGGACAAGCGCGAGCGGAACGGCGAGGGGTACCTTTTGAGCACGGTTCCGACCTAGGAGAGCGGAGCCCAACGTCGAACGGAAGCCACGGATGGCTGTATTCGTGTCGGCGCCTCAACTGGACATTCAAACCCACACTGAGGACGGGGGGCACTGTCTGGTCGAGGTGCGAGGCGACATAGACCTTTCGAACGTGGACGCACTCGAAGCCGAGTTGGGTCGCCTGTCCAACAAGGCAATCGTCCTTGATCTGAGCCAGGTGGAGTTCATCGACCTCACCGGGGTTGCTCTCTTGTTTCGCATTGCGGGGCGACTCACCGTGAGAGCGGTCTCGTCGACAGTGGAGCAAGCGCTTCGCCTCTGCGATTTTGAGATGGACCTTCGCTACAGCTCCTAAGCCCAGCATCGAGCCCGTTCCTCCCGTTCCTCCTCGCCCCCTTCCTGGTAACGACCCCCTCTTGCGAGTACATTGAACGCCTTGGGTCACCGGGGGTTTCAAGGACTTGACTGGTGACCCTCGTCCAGGGCGCACAAGGGCCGACGACCCATCCCCCCCTTTGGGACGTTGGCACTGCGCCCTGGACTTCTTCTTGGTCGCCTCGATTTCACGGCCCCGCGCGTGACTCAGACCCGGAGAACGCGAGGGATGGCGCGCCCGACAGCGGGTAACAGAGCCCTCATGGACGGGAATGGGGCCAGGACGCGCGACCGAGTAGTGCGCAGCTTGCTTGCCGGCGTGATCGTCTCAGGCGGGCTCGCGCTCTGGACCTTGCTTCCTTATTCCTGGCTCCAGCTCACGGGTGGCCTGAGCCCGGGCGCTCGCTTCGTGCTCGTGATCTTGGGGCTGCCGCTGACGATGGCGCTCGCCTTCGTCCTCCTCATTCGAATCGACTCGCACAGGCAAGACTTGCTGGCCGAGCACCAACCCGGCTCAACCGATGCGATCGACGGAAGTTCGCCGGGGGGCGGCCGCTCCTCCTTACTCGAAGTCACGCTCGTGGCGTCCGCGATCATCGCCCTGATTGGGCTGGTCATGTGGTGGGCGTTCCTAGCCGATAGCCCCGATCCGAGCGGACCACTGCAGCCGATCTAGCTCGGGATCGAGGCTGGGTTGAAGGCCGCTTTTCGTCCAAAGCGACTACTCCGAGAGCCCGGCGGCTTTGAACGCTTCCATCGGATCGAGATAGGAGCGTAGGCGGATCACCCTGCCGCGGCTGAAGTCGACGACCCACGCTAGCGCGGACTCGGTGGCGGCTCCGCTCGCCCGGCCGACAAAGCGGGTCCGGCCGTGGGCGATGAGGCGGCTACCCAAGTCCAGAACCTCCGAGACGACGACACTTCTCTCCACGAAAGCGTCGTCCGTGTCGCGGAGCCACTCGCGGACACCCTCGTGGCCCCGATACACCGTGGCTTCCCCTCCGAGCGTCGCGACAAGTGCCGGCTGCACCTCGACCTCGGCGTCGAACAGCTCGACGAGCGCGTCGTCATCGTGGCGCGCGTACGCCTCGACTGCGCGCCTGAACGTCTCCACGTTCTCCTCCGACATCGCCCGCGCAGTATCCCGCCATGCGGGAGATATGCGCTTTCCATGCAAAGCGAAATAGCCGCTTTTCGTCCAAAGCGCTGGTGCGGCTAGTCAACCTAGACGGCACGTCAACCGCCGCCAGCCGCTGCAGTGCTTTGACTCTACCTGGGCTGGGTGTACGGTCGTTTGGAGACCCTGGACTGCCGTTGACGGGACTCAGAGTCGCGGCAAGCTCGAGGGCACCAAGAGGAGAGGAGGGCCCTATGGGCTCCCAACTAAAGCTGCTGTGGTTGGCAATGGCCGTGATCGGAATGATCACGATCACACCATCGGCAGCAAGCGCGGCGCCTCCATCCCCGGCGCCCAGTACCACCCAGCTGCTGACAGGACTTGAGGGCGGCTCGGGCAGCACCGTGGGCCCCGGAGGCGCGCTCTACGTCACCGAATCCGCGGCCGGCCGGATCTCGCGCGTCGATCCGAGGACCGGGGAGATCACGACGTTCGCCAGTGGTCTGCCCCAGTCGATCATCGGCCTCGGAGGGACGACCGACGTCGCGTTCATCGGTGGGACCGCATACGCATTGGTCACGGTTGTTGGCCCGGACGTCGGTGGCAGCGACGTTGTCGGCATCTATCGGGTGGACGCCCCTGACAGCTTCACCGTCGTCGCGGACATCGGCGCGTTCGCCTTGAGCAATCCGCCGGGATTTCCGATTGACGTCCCAACCGGAGTCCAGTATGCGCTGGAGACCTACCGGGGCGGGTTCTTGGTCACGGATGGGCACCACAACCGGGTGTACCGGGTCACGCGCGACGGCGACGTCAGCGAGCTGATCGCCTTTGACAACATCGTCCCGACCGGGTTGGCGGTAAAGGGCAAGACGATTTACATGGCCGAGGCCGGCCCCGTCCCCCACGCGCCCGAGGACGGCAAGGTGGTGTCATTCGGGCCGAAGTCACCAGCCGTCACAGAGGTGGCCTCGGGTGCCAGCCTGCTCGTCGACGTGGAGTTTGGCCGCGGTCGCGACCTCTTCGCCCTCTCGCAGGGCGTCTTCGGTGGCGGCCCTCCGGGTGCTCCGGCGGCGCCGGACACCGGCAGCCTAGTGAAGGTGAACCGGAACGGTACCTTCAGCGTCATCTCGGACGGCTTGGACCGGCCGACCTCGGTCGAGTTCATCAAGAACACCGCCTACGTCGTCACTCTCACCGGGGAGATCTGGAAGATCGACAGCGTCTCGGGACCGCCTCACGGCGCCTCGCGATAACGGCATCAGGCAGCGAAGCCTCACCCGGACGCCGTGAGAACGGCGTCCGGGAGGGCTCCGATCGCGGCGCAGGGGCGGAGCCTCAGACGGGCGGCAGGGGGTCAAGCGAGAAGTATCGCTTTCCATGCAAAGCGCAATAGCCGCTTCTCGTCCGAAGCGGCACTCCATTGCACGCTCCAGCGCTCACACCTGGGAATGCGAGGATGGCGTGACTGGCAGCGGGTAGGAGAGCCCTCATGGACCGGAACGGAACTCGGACGCGCGGCCGCCTCCTGCGCAGCTTGCTTGCCGGCGTGATCGTCTCAGGCGGGCTCGCGCTCTGGACGTTGCTCCCTTATTCCTGGCTCCAGCTCACGGGTGGCCTGAGCCCGGGCGCTCGCTTCGTGCTCGTGATCGTGGGGCTGCCACTGACGATGGCGCTCGCCTTCGTCCTTCTCGCTCGAATCGACACGCTCAGGCAAGAATTGCTGGCCGAGCACCAACACGGCTCAACCGATGCGATCGACGAAAGTTCGGCGGGGGACGGCCGCTCCTCTTTACTCGAAGTCACGCTCGTGGCGTCGGCGATCATCGCCCTGGTTGGACTGGTTCTGTTGTGGGCGTTCATTGCCGACAGTCCC
Source organism: uncultured bacterium (assembly GCA_963734015.1). Lineage (GTDB taxonomy): Bacteria > Actinomycetota > Thermoleophilia > Solirubrobacterales > 70-9 > JALZKA01. The sequence goes on from CAVTFG010000002.1 coordinate 237,847, forward strand.
GATCCGAGCGGACCACTGCAGCCGATCTAGGGGACTGGGACTAGGACGACAGCGAGATAGCCGCTTCTCGTCCAAAGCGGTACTTCTGAGCGGGCTGCGGTTTTGGAGGATGAAGGGATGACCGAGGTAGCGCTCATTGTTCTCGCTCTGGCGAACCTTTACCTCTTGGTGCGGTTCATCAGGTGGGTCCGGTGCGATCACCCCGAGGGGCTCGACCAGGCGACCGCGATGAAGCTGAGGGCAGAATCCCGCCCAGATCTACCGAAAGCAGCCCATAAGGTGAGCCAAGGAGAGATCTCTATCGAGACGCTTCAAGAGGCAATCCGTCGGGACAGGGGACAGCGCTAGATCGGGAGATCGCAGCGGCGCACTGCGCGACCGTCAGTACCACCGGCCCCGAGCGAAGCCCCCGAATGCGATGAGTCCGATGAGCGCCACGATCAGGCCGGCCCAAAAGCTCCAAACGATCATCAGGACGATCCCGACGATGACGAGAATGCCGCCGACCGTTAGTCCGCCGGTTCCTCCGCGACGTTCCGGTGTGGCCATGGGTGTCTCCTCCTTGAGAGCTGGGGCGAGCTCAGCCTATCGCCGGGAGACGGCCCAGCCGAGCGCGCTCTTGGTCGGCTGGAACCGCCTCGGGTTGACCCTTCCGGCGCTGGCCTCGGAGGGCTCGCGAGCCTAGTCCTCGCCGGGCTTACGCGACTCGTCGGGCGAACGTTCGAGCACCGGCAGCCCGAGTGCCTGCTCGAGCAGCACCCTCGCTCGCTCGGCGTCTCCCTCCTCCATGGCGATCAGCGCTCCGGCGACCCCGTCCTGGAGCTTCGCCACCTTCGCGCTCAGGTGGCGGTTCTCGTCCCGCACTTCCTTTTGCTTCTGGTTCAGGTGGCGTACTTCGGAGCGGAGAAGCTCTTGGCGCTCACGCGTCGCCCGGAGGTCGTCACGAATGTTCTCGTCGCGGGTCACTGCGCGTTCTCCTCTGCCTTGGTTGCGCTCCACCCCAGCACCCTCAGCGCGAATGTACTCCGCCCCTGGCGAGCGGTCAAGACAACGAGCGACCCCGCGCGTGTGAACGCCACGGGGCCGTCGCCCGACGGCGAGAGTTGACACTCCACGTCGGTCCGTGGGTGGCGAATACCCGGCGAGCCGCGAGGCAAGCCGTCGTGAGCGGACCCGGGCAGTCGATGCCCGTCGCGCCGTTCAACCGTGCGGCTGCGAGTCGCGCCCCTTCGCGCCTACTCCGACAGCCCGGCGGCCTCGAGGGCTTCGACAGATGTTCGGTAGCCGCGATGGCTGGTGACCTTACCGTCCTTAACCGTGATCACCCACGCCATCGGAGAGTCACTCTCGACTTGGCTGCCCCTGCCCCGGACCGCGCAGCCGCCCAGTACGACAACGTCGTTACCGATGACCTCGACGTTCTCGGCATAGGGGCGGAGTTCCTCCCAGATGTGGGCTACTTCAGCGAAATAGTCGCGCACCCCTGCGTGGCCGGAGTAGCCGCCGCTCTCGACCTGCGTCCCGGTCAGAGGAAGGAACTGGATATCGGGGTCATACAACTCCAGCAGCCCTTCGAGATCGCCTCGTGCTATCGCGGCGAAGCTCGCTTGTACGACTTCTGCGTTCTCCTGCGACATCGCCCGCGGAGTATCTCGCGGAAAAGTAGCGCTTTCCATGCAAAGCGGAACAAATGGGCTGGGCCGAGGGGTGGGGGTGGACCCGTAACGACGTGCACGCGGCCAAGCCTTCGCCGATGTCGCGAATAAATCGACGTTTCGAATTCTCTGACCAGCGCAAGCACCGACGAGCCGCGAAAACGCCGTGACCTGGCGTGGCCTCCCCCGAACCACGCCAGGTACCGCGAGCTTAGGGAGCATCAGCTCGGCGTGCGCCAGTTGGGGTAAGCGGCTTACAGTGGGTGAAATTCGGCCGGGTAGCCTTCCCGCGCTCGGGGATGCACCCAAGGGGGGAACCCACCGGCGGCCCTAGGGGAAAGTGCCGCCGGTGGGTGCATTTCTTGCTCCCACAGGAGCGCCGCCGCGCCGATCTTGCTTCCCGAAGTCCACGCGCCCGGACGACCGAGATGGACGGTCGAGCGCGGGCTAACTGCCCAAAACTCCGCATGGCGCATTCTGGGCAGTTCTAACCAGCCACGGCCAAAAGCCAGTTACCCGCGCGCCGAGCTCGGTGCGGCCCGGGGGCACCGATGCCGTCGCCGGGTTGACGTAGCTGGCGGCAAGGAGCCAAAGGGAGCACGGGCGTCCGGGGTTCGGCTCCCGCCGCCGCCTTGGAGGCATAGAAGTGCCGCTTTGCATGAAAAAGCGACTCCCCCTACTCGACCGTCAGCGTGGCTCCGTTGCCATGAGCGACGATGGTTGGTCTGGGCGTGGACTGGTATGGTCGCCAGCATGCCGCCGGGGGCCTGGAGTGGTCGCCTGAGGTGGCGTCGCGGCCTCGACCAAGGAGCGTTTATGAACGCGCCAAGGATCAAGGACGATCCTCCCGAACGATCCAGTCCGGGCGATCAAAAGCCGGTGAAACCTGAGGGTCTTGCCGCACGGGCCGCTCATTGGAGCGCTGAGCACCGCAAGCTCGCGATCTGGGGATGGATCGCGTTTGTCGTCGTGGCCGTGGTTCTTGGCAACGCTGTCACCAAGAAGGAGATCCACGGCGAAGATCTGTTCACGGGCGAGGCGCACGACGCGGAGCAGGCCCTGGAGGACGCGAACCTGAGGCCGAACGATGAGGTCGTAATCATCCAGAGCGAGTCGCTGACCGTGGAGGACCCGGAGTTCCAAGCCGTGATCTCCCAGACGACCGACGAGCTCTCGGCTGCCGAGTACGTAACGCACGTCGAGTTCACGCCGGAGGACGCGAGGTCCCCGATCTCGGGCGGCGGCGGCTCGGTCTCCGAAGACCGCCACGCCGCACTCGTCGACTTCCAGATCACGGGCGACGACCTCGAGGCACGCGACCGGCTGAGACCCGCCGAGAGCGCGGTCGCGGCCGTGCGCGCGGAGCACCCCGAGTTCTTCGTCGAGCAGTTCGGCAACGTCAGTACGAACAAGGAGCTCAACGACACCTTTACGAGCGACCTGGGCAAGGCGGAGCTGATCTCGCTGCCTCTGACCCTGATCATCCTGATCGTCGCCTTCGGCTCGCTGGTCGCCGCCGGCGTGCCCCTTCTGCTCGCAGTCTCGTGCGTGATGGCGGCCCTGGCGCTGATCTCGCTGCCGAGCCACCTCTCGCCGATCGACAGCAACGTCCAGTCCGTGATCCTCCTGATCGGGCTCGCGGTCGGCGTCGACTACTCGCTCTTCTACATCCGAAGAGAGCGCGAGGAGCGCGTCAGAGGCAGACCGCCGCGTGAGGCGCTCGAGGTGGCCGCTGCAACCTCGGGCCGGGCGGTTTTGATCTCGGGGCTGACCGTGATCGTTGCCATGTCCGGCATGTTCCTAAGTGGCGACAAGACGTTCTTCTCGTTCGCTCAGGGGACGATCCTGGTCGTGGCATTGGCGATGTTCGCTTCGCTCAGCGTGCTCCCTGCCCTGCTCGCCTGGCTCGGGGATCGGATCGACAAGGGGAGGATCCCGTTCCTGTCGCGCCGGCCGGCCGGGGAGTCGCGGTTCTGGGCTCCGATCGTGGAACGTGTGATGCGGCGGCCGTGGCTCTCGATCGCGATCGCCGGCGGCGCGCTGGTGGCGCTCGCAATCCCGGCGCTCAGCCTGAGGATGGTCGTCGCCACGCCCGAAGACCTCCCCCAGGACCTCCCCGTGATCGAGACCTACAACACGGTTCGAGAGGCGTTTCCTGCCGAGGGGGTCACCGCCGACGTGGTGGTCGAGGCGGACGACGTGCGGGACATCCAGGTGCAGGCCGGAATCGACCTCCTGGCCCGCCGTGCGGGCACCTCCGCCCAGACGCTCCCCGGCACGCATGTGACCTACAGCGACGATGACACGGTTGCGCTGATCACGATTCCCACCGTCGGCAGCGGTAATGACTCCGAGTCGACCGCCGCGCTGGAGGAGATCCGCGAGGTACTGGTCCCGGAGTCGGTCGGGCGCATCGAGGGGGTGACCGTCAACGTTTCGGGCAACGCGGCGCAGTCGAAGGACTTCCGCGACCAACTCGCCGACCGTCTCCCGCTGATCATCGCCTTCGTGTTCACGCTCGCTTTCCTCCTGATGCTCGTAACGTTCCGCTCGATCGTGATCCCGATCAAGGCGATCGTGCTGAACCTGCTTTCGATCGGCGCTGCCTACGGGGTGCTGGTCCTCGTGTTCCAGGACGGCCACGGCGAGGGGGTGCTCGACTTCACGTCGAATGGCGGCGTCACCTCGTGGCTGCCGCTGTTCCTGTTCGTGATCCTGTTCGGGCTGTCGATGGATTACCACGTCTTCATCCTCTCCCGAGTGCGCGAGCTCTGGCGCGGCGGGATGAGCACCGACGAGGCGGTCAAGCACGGTATCTCGGCGACGGCGGGGACCGTGACCAGCGCGGCGGCCGTGATGGTGTTCGTGTTCGCGGTCTTCATCACGCTGACGTTCCTCGACTTCAAAGAGCTGGGCGTCGGTCTCGCGGTCGCGGTGCTGATCGACGCGACGGTCGTGCGCGGGGTCCTGCTGCCGGCCTCCATGAAGGTCCTCGGCGACTGGAACTGGTACCTGCCGAAGTGGCTGGAGTGGATGCCGCACGTGCACGAGCCCGAGTTCGGCCCAGCGGCGAAACCACCGGAGCCGCCGGCATCAACCGAAGGTGACGAGCCGGGAGCCGAGCCAACACCCGCGTGAGCCCGAGTCCCTGTCTTGGAGTGGGCGGGGCCTCGATCCTCCGACCGGCCCTTTGTAGCCCGCGTTGTGCCGCTTCGGACGAAACGCGGTAATCCTGCGGGTCGTCTGGTCGTCTAGTAGCTCCGGTCGTTCTGCCCTTTCAGACAACTGCTACTTAGTTACCGCAAGGCCCAACGTGCCGCTTTGCATGGAAAGCAGTAGTTCCTACGCTCGCCACGATTCTGGCTCCGACCGAGAATGCTCAGGGCGTCGGGAGAAGGGCCTCTATTGCCGGCGAGGATCGGATGCCTTGAGGAGATCGCCCACGCTGGGGTCCTTTTCGATCACGCACCAGTCGCCATGGGTCTCAATCACCGTCTCCACGTCGGGAATCTCATGGCCGACGACGATGAAGAAGCGGCGTGGATTGGACCGCACGCTTTCGTACTCCGACCTCCGGAGCGACACCTTTTCCCGGCAGTCCGGGTCGGCGCATTCGCAGAAGTAGAGCTCCGCCGAGTCCTCGGCGTGGCTCTCCTCCCAGTCGGCCATTCTCTCGTTCGCGACTCGGAACAGCGCCTCGTTCTGCGCCAAGCGCTCCTTACGCTCAGTCGCCATGAAGCGAGTCTAATCGCAAGCCGCCGGGTGGCAAGAGCGGGCCGAACGACAGCGGGCCACCCCCGAGGGTGGCCCGCTTCGAATCGCTAAGCGTGCTTCGACCTACGAGCCTTCGTCACGGTCCTCGGTAGACCGGTCGAGCCGGGCCCGCGTCCCGCTACTTCGCGCCGCTTGAGTTGGCCTTGCGCTTCCCCTTGGTCGTGGCGGCCGTTTCCTCGATGCGCCGGGCTTCGTCGGCGGCTCGAACGGCTGCGTCCTTCACCTCGAGCGCTTCGGACTTCTTTTCGAGCTGCTCGAGCCGGTCGATCTTGCCGCGCTTCTCGGCGTTCTCCTCGACCTTCTCGGCCTTCGCCTGCGCTGCCTGCTTGCGCTTCGTCGCGGTGTCGGCAGCCTGCTCCTTCAGCCGTTCGCGTTGCTCGGCGGCCTGCGCCTTCTTCTGCTTGGCCTCCTCGTCGGCTCGCTTGCGTCGAGCCACGGACTCGGCCTGCTTCTCGTCGGTCCGAGCCTCCGCCGTCGCGACCCGCTCCTGCGCCTCTGCACGCAGGCGCATCGCTCGCTTGCGCTCGTCGACCGCCGCGCGCCGCCGTTCGGCGTCGTCTCGGAGACCCTGGTCGCTCAAAGCCGATCCCGCAGCGCCGCGGACGGCCGCATCAGCGCGGTCGATCGCGAGTCCGACGGTCGCGGTCGCGCCGGTCTCCGGGGCGACCTTCAGCAGCTGGTCGGCCGGGAATCGTACGAGCCTGAGGGCTCCGTCTACTGCCTTGCCTGGAATGGATGCAGTCATCGGTTCTCCTCGGGATCGATTGTGTCCGCACGGGCATCGGCCCGGCGTGCTTCCTGTTCGAGTTCGGTCGCCTGGACGACTTTCTTGCGCTCCGCAGCCTCCGCGGCGTCCGCGGCCTGCTCGGCGCGCGCCTGCTCGGCCTGGTGCTCGGCACTCGCCTCGGCGACCTGGGCGCTTGCCCGCTGGTCGGCTTGCGCGACAGCTAGCTCGCGGTCGGCGTCGGCAGCCAGCTTCTCGCGCTGCTCCTCAACCTCCGCTCGCAGGTTGTCGGTTTCGATTTTCGTCTCGACCTGCTCCTGCTCGAGGTCGGCTTCCCGCTCGCGGCGCTCGCCCTCGGCCCGCGCCTTGGCGGCGTCGCGGTCCGCGTCTCCCTGAGCCTGCTGAAGTCGTCCTTCGCGAGCGAGCTCCTCGTTGCGGGTGGCCTCGCCCGCCATCTCCTTGGCCTTTCCGGCAACCTTGCCGACGAGGCCGCCGGCGGTGCGCTCGTTTTGTGTGTCTGAGTCAGTCATTCATGCCTTTCGTGATCCGGTGAAGTCAATGAGCGAAACGAAGTGGGCCACCCCAGGGGGCGGCCCACTTCGAATCGCTGAGGGTGCTCCGACCTACGAGCGGTCGTCACGGTCCTCGGTGTAGGGATCGCTCGAGCCGGCCTTGGCCAGGCCGCGGCTGATCATGTAGGCGGCGGCGACGATCGAGACGTAGAGCCAAGCCTGCTTGGCGACGAACTCGTCGGTCCCGCCTGAGCTGTCTCCACCCTTGATCGCGGCGGCGCTGACGAGAATCGCGACGATGACGCCGGCCATGGCCCAAAACTCGGTGGTCTTGAAGGCCTGCTTGGTCTCGGTCGTCAGTCGACGGACTCGGTCGAGGGTGCCCCGTGAGCTGCGCTGGGTCGTGCCCAGTCGCTCGGTGTGAGCTTCCATGCGTCCTGCTTTCTGGTTGGTACGAGGCCCAGCTGGGTCGTGCTCGCGGCCTGTCGGAGTCTTGCGAGCCCATTTGCCCCCAGCGGAGAGTGCGCCTCTGAGTGGCGCTATATCCCGTGTACCCGGTTCGGCCCCACCCCAAACATTTGTTCGGTCCAGATCTGCGACCAGTCAGTCCGACGCCGTCGCCCGGTTGGTTTCGAGCTGCGCCTCGGTCAGCCTCCGGACGCGCCGGCATATCTGGCGGTAGTACCGCAGCTGCTGGGCACGGCCAACTAGGCGGAAGCCAGTTCGCAGGAAGAGAGGTCCGGTTCTTGCTGGGCGCGAGACCGCGCGCAGATGGAACTCGACGTCCCCGGTGTCGAGCCATTTCCAGACCTCGTAGTGCATCTGCCCCTCCTCGAAGTGGCCCTCCAGGGTTCGGTAGTCCCAGCCGAAAAGGTGCACAGGCCGGCCGTCGAGTTCCACGGTCTCCTCATAGACATCGCCGACGCGCACACCGACGCGGAAACGCAATCCGGCGAATCGGATCGTGAGGAGCATGTCGCGCCCGGCTAGTCCCGCCTCTCGGTCATAGATCGCGCTGACTATCCCGGGGTCGGCCAGCTGATACTCGTTCATCATTCGCCGCGCCAGCTCCCAACTACCCCCTTCGGCGGGAGGGCCGGAGCCTTCATGGGGCAGCGGTTCGATCATGTCGTCGACCCGCCAGGTCCGGTCGGCCATGTAGTCGTCGATCCGCGCGGCGTCGTAATTGACACGGCGCTCCGCAAGGGCTGCGACCCCGGAATCAGCGGTTCGACTCTTGTCGGGTGGGTGCTCGCCGGGCAGATCGCGAGGGTCCACGACTCGGGTCGTGATGACGATCCCGCCGTCCATGCAGCCTCCCGCAAGCTTGACGACTTGACGCAGGACCGAGGACCACATGTGCAACTGGACCTCTTTGGAGAGTCGAAGGTGGGTGTAGAAAAGGTCGCTCAGACGGTCTCCGCTGCGAGCCCACGACTCGATCTCGAACACCAGGGAGCGGTAGTTGGCCTCGGCGCGAAACTGAATCTGGCCCGCCTCCAGATGCCCGTCTAACGTCGCCAGTTTGAATGAGGTCGTATCGGCGTCCACGACACGCACCGGCCCATCCCAGGGCCCGGGCATGCGAACGATGTACTGGTCACCCACGGAGAGCGAGCCCTGTTCGCCTGTAACCCTTTGGAATGTGGCGAACTCTGAGGGTGCGACGCAGTCGAGATCCTGAGCCAAACGTTCCATCAGGTCCTCGGCCCTCAACACTGACCCGACGATCCGCGTCCGGTAGATCCGGTGGACGAGCGGGCCAACGCCGTCATCCCACCGCTGCAGCTGCTCGGAATCGACGCCGCTCGGCAAGTCCGGTGGCGCGTCCTCGGGCCACGATCCGGACAGTTCCCACCGCTGCGTTGGCGTGGTCTGCCACAGGTAGCGCCAAGCGGTAAGCGTCACACCCAGCGGCCAGCGGGCCGCGGTTGACCACCGCCTTCTCATGGATTGGCGCGCTGTCATCGAGAGTTTTCCACCCCCTTCGCCGCCCGGCCGGTGGGCATCGATTCCCAATACGTCAAGCTCTCACGGTGCCCGACATCGACCCCACCAAACTGCCCCTGCGGAGCTGGCATCTCTATGCGCTCTCGCTGACCACCGTCTTACACAGCCTCATGCTCTGGATCCGCGCAAAGACCATCGGTGAGGATGAACGTGAAAACGCCGAGCGCCGAGCTCTGTTCGTGGGTCTTTGGCCCTCCATGTTCTGGCTGATGGGTGATGCACTGCGTCGACGCGAGCAGGGCCGACGCCACAACGGGCTGCGCAAGCGACTCGCGGGCAGGTAGCGGCGAGGCGTACCTGAGCTCCGACTCGAGCCCGCAGATGCGTATCAGCCGTTCAACGGGTGGAGAGACGCCTCCCACCGTCAACCGCCCGGCGGTCGCCACCAAGAGCGTGATGCCGAGCTGTCCATGAACTCGACGCCGTTCAGGTCGAGAACGATCGGCCGACCGCCGTGCTCCTCAAGCTCCGCCTTGAGCGTTTCGATTGTCGCGAAGTCGATCTCACCCCGGACCTCGACCAGCCAGCTCCCGTTCTGCCGGCGGCTCTCGACCTCCAGCGTGCCGTTCTTCGTGATGCGACCGGCGTGTGGTCGCTCTCCAGCTTCCATGCCTACCCCTTCCGGGTTTTGATGCCTCTGGAAGTTGGAGGAGCGACGACTCCTCCCGAGGTCGCCCAAGGTCCAACGTGGAAGGGACGACCGAGTCTCGGTAAGCCGGTCTTTGATGCCTTGGACGCCTTGACGCGCTGGCTGGCAACCGATTCCTCCTCACCCTCGGCGCCCAGGGGTCTCCTCGGCGACGGTGTGGCCGTTGAACATGAGCACCAGGACCGAGTCCTCGTGCAGGTACGTCTTCGCCTTGACCGGCCCTCGCCCGAGATGCTCCTTGAGCACCGTGACAATGGATCGGGAGATCGCCCGTCGTGTCTCCCCGAGACGTCCTGTCTCCTGCTCCGGGTTCTGCATCCGTCATGCACAATCGTAATACGAGTATCAGGGCGGGGGCAGCTCGAAAACGCGCTGGCCTTAGCGGGTCGGTGCGCTTGGCGCGGCCTGCCCGGCCGCCCTACTACTTGTTCTTCTTGCGCGTCTTCTCGATCGCGCCGGCGATGTCGGATGCCTGCTGGCCGTAGGCGCTGACGCGGTCGGCCGCGGACTTCACTGTGTCGAGGTCGAGCTTCGTCACCGACTTGGGCATCGACATTCCGCCCAGCCGATTCAGGGGGTTCCTGGACTTGCTGGCGCCAAGGCGGTCCTTGAGCGCGACTCCGGCAGCGGCGCCCACGATCGCTGTGCTTCCGGCGATCAAGGGGACCTTGGCCTTCGACGCCACACCGGCGACGGTCCGCCCTCCGGCCTTCGTCCCGTCGACCACGGTGTCCTTGAATGACTTGGCACCGTTGCGACTCTGACCGGTCGAGCGCGCCTTGGTGGTTCGTTTACTCGTAGACGAGTTGCCGCGGGGCTTCGACCCGCCACCGCCTGATTTTCGCGTGCTCTTGCTCTTGGTCTGCTGGGCCATTGGTCCTCCTTGACAGCCGTCGGGGTACGCTACCCGGGACCGAAGCCGACTATCGGAATTTGCGGGTTTTGGGCGGTAATGTGCAAGAGCCGCGCCTGAGAGACGCGGCTCGACCTAGGAACTGACATCCGACGTTGGCATCAAGGTGTCGCTGCTGCGTAAGAGGACAGCTATTCAGGTGCCACGGATGCCTGTCACGGGGCGATCTCGGCCTTGAAGCTCGCGAAGCCGCCGGACTGCGGGAGTAGCAAGAAGTACCGCTTAGGACGAGAAGGCTGTTGGAACCTGGCCTGCACACTTCGCGGACTTCCCCTAGCCACCAGTTACCCGCTGACTGCTGTTACCGACGGGAGGACAGGGTAGGCGGATCAAGTGGCGGTGCACGTTGGTATCCCGGAGATCGCCTCGAGGAGGCTGCTCCGAACCGGCCAATATCTGACCATCCGGTACGACGCGTGACCGCGCGAATCACGCCATATCGGAACGGCCCGTACCTCGTCCGCGGCGATTTCACGCTGACCGACCAGGACGGCGAGACTAAGGAGTTGACGCGTCGTACGATCGCGCTCTGCCGTTGCGGCAAGTCACGGACGCGCCCGTTCTGCGACGGGACCCACAAGCGGATCGGGTTTGAAGCGGAGGGCTACGTCGAGGGCGATTTCGCGAGTGTGCGAATCTCGGCGACGGAGCGCGCGGAGCGCTTGAGGCGCGAACCACCGTAGACGACGCCGCCACGCAATTGGTCTCGGACGGCCAGCCAGGAACAAACGGCACGTTCCGCAAGCCATGCCGGTGCCAGGAGGGCGGCTGAGACCGGAAAGTACTCGCTACCACCGGCCCGGCGCCGGCCGGCTTCGGCGATCCCGGTGGCGGCGACTGCGGCAGCACCGAGCGTTCCCCACCTGCGGCGGCTGCCGAGCGCGAGTCCGATCGGGAGTAACGCGAGCCATGTTGCCATCCGTCGAGGGATCGCAAAGTCGTCATAAGCCTGAGGGACGCGCTGGGAGAGGAAATGGCGAGTGCTCGGGGGGAGTCGACGCACATAGAGGTCGAGCGGAGTCAGCACCCGGCCGCCGTGGGCCAGGACAGTGCGCATGAGCTCCAGGTTCTCGAACAGGGAATCCCCGTCATAGCCCCCACAGCGGCGAAGGAACCCGGCACGAACGGCAAGGGTGCCCGGGAAGTCGCCTGGGCCTAGCTCTGATTCGCCGCTCCATACCCGATTTATGAGGCTGCGGGCCGTGTCCCAATGTGCGTGCCAGACAAGGGGCCAGAAGAAGTTTTGAGGACGCACCGCCTCTGCGTGAGCCAGCAGCCCTGACGCGCGTTCGAGTTCGCTTCCGCGCCACCGCACATCGTCGTCCGCGATCACGACGAAATCGCTTGAGGCCCGATCCAGGCCGGTCAGAACGCCCGACACCTTGCCGTTCGCGCCCCGGCGTTCGGGGTCCGGCCGCGCGTGGACTACACGGGGAGGAAGCTCCTGGTCGATCGTCTCGTAGACGGCGGTCGTGGAGCCGTCAATCACGATGATCTCCTGGACATGATGCCGAAGTTCTTCCAGGTAGCCCACGAGTCCCACGAGTTGTGAGACGTCGGACCACTTCAGCGGCAGCACATAGGAGGGTGCCGGAGCAGCCGATCGCTCCGTGTCGCTAACGCGGGCTGGCGAAGGCATCGCCCTCGAGCAGTGAGCTTCGGTCCTGGTCCCACGCAGCAAGGATCGCTCCCGCCATCACTCCATCGAGGTGGAGCAGGGCGCGAGCGCCGAGCAGAATGTCCGGCGCAAGATCGGGCTCCGAAACCGCCAGGCCCTGGGCCAGATCGTAGGCCGCGATATTTTCGTGGACCGAATCGGCTTCCACGTGCTCTTCGTAGAAATCGAGCGCGTCATCGCCAAGGCCAAGCCTGCGGAGGGCACTCGCGTAGCGCCGATTGGGCCCAGGTGACGTGATCTCGAACATCGCGAGGTGCCCTACCAGCGCGCCCCGCCAGCGGCGATGAAGGCCGAACAGCGAGATGAGGTTCACGGTCGCAAGCGTGGTTCCGGGCAGATTCTGGACATATGCGCCGTATGAAGGGTCGAGATCCAGCGCGGCCATTGCCTTCGCGAACAGGACCGAATGCATCCGTGCCGGGTCACCGGACCCGTACTCATCGGTTTGCACCTCGACGAGAGCTGACTTGGGCGGACCGGCGAGCCGTGGGATCGCCCAAGTGTGGGGATCGGCTTCCTTGAGCTGGTACGCCGAGCGGTGGACCGTGAACTCTCGGAACTGGTCGACCGTCCCAGTGGACTCCAGATGTGGCGCGAGCGACGGTGAGTCATCCGCGTCAGCAATTGCGAACAGGGCACTCCCGATCTCCTCCGGTGCACAGGGCGCGCCTGCCGAGGTGCTCTGTATCCCGTCGAGGAAGCCTCTCTCTAGCTCGCCACGAAAGCCGAGCAGCACGGGATCCCATTCGAACGATTCCGAAACGCCCTCGAACGAGCGGTAATGCAACTCGTAGCACTCGTAGAGCGCCAGCTGGAAGTCATCGTCCCAGAGAACCCCAACCGTCGGTTCGATGTCCACGGCCGGGATGTTGGTGTCGCCTCCCAAATAGTTCGCAAGCCCCGCAGTGAGGGGCCCGCGGGGCCCAGGAAGGGCTGGTGAACCTCCTAAATGCATGCCCTACCCGGTACCCCCCTCAGATTTCAGCAAGCGATCACGAGCCGATCGCAGCCTCCGCGGCCACCGGACTGTGAGGTTCGGCCTCGACGCGAAGCTCGGTGTTAGAGACTTCCGGCGGGGCTTCAGAGTGCAGTTGACGATCGTCGCCCTCAGTCACGCCTGACGTCGCTTTCGCGTGCGCAACTCCCCGCGCCCCCAGGCTCAAGCCGAGAATCGCGTTAGGGCGGGTCGCGATGCTCAAGCGCGATCGTGCGCTCCTGCGGAACGCCTGACTCCAGCTCGCGCTGGCGCTCAAGCTCTGCGTTCAGCTCGGCGCCGAGCAGGATCGCGATGTTGGTGATCCAAAGCCACACGAGGAACACCACGACGCCCGCCAGAGCCCCGTACGTCGCGTTGTAGGACCCGAAGTTCGCAACGAAGAACGCGAACGCCGCCGACGCGATGAGCCAGAGCACCACGGCGAAGACGCCACCCGGCGTGATCCACCGGAACCCGGGCTGCTGCACGTTCGGCGCCGCCCAGTACAGCACGGCGAACATGGTCACGACCACGATCGCGATCACTGGCCACTTGGCGATGTCCCAGACCGTGAGCGCCGCGCCCTCGACCCCGAAGAGCTTGCCGACTTGCTCGGCGACCGGACCCGTGACCAGCACTGCGATCCCGCAGAGGGCCAGTAGCAGGATCATCACGGCGGTGATCGCGATCTGGATCGGCTTCAACTTCCAGAACGGGCGACCTTCGTCGATTTCGTAGATCGCGTTCGACGCGCGTGTGAAGGCGCCGACATATCCGGAGGCCGACCAGAGCGCGCCCGCAATCCCGATCAGCAGCGCCAGCCCGGCCGCCCCCTGGTTCGCGGTGATGTTCTCGATCGCGCTTTCGACCACGTCTCCTGCGGTGCTCGGGGTGAGCGCGGTCAGGTTGTCGATCAAGGGCTGGGTCGCCGATTCGCCAACCAACCCGAGTACCGACATGAGCGCGATCAGCGCGGGGAAGACGGCGAGGACGCCGTAGTAGGTGAGGGCAGCTGCCCAGTCGGTCAGGTTGTCCTCGCGAAACTCCGAGACCGTCCGCTTGAGAATCGCCCACCAGCCGCGTGGCTTGACGTCGGTCGGCGTGCCGGGCCCGGTCCGCTCTGGCGTGGTGGATTCCATCGAGCTACCGGCGGCGGCGTGCCCAAGCGATTCCAGCCGTCAGCAGGAGGCCAGCGACCGCGAAGGGAACAGGACTCCGTCTCGTCGCCTCCGCACCTTCTTTGGCCAAGCGGTTGGCACTTGTTTTCAACTCCGCTGCCTTGGCTTGCGCACGCCCCTTGACGTCCGTCTTGGCTGCAAGCCGCTCGACGGTGTCCCCGAGTTCCTCGCGCGTCGCCTCGATGTCGTCACGAATCTCGTCTGCCGAACGATCGGGGGCGGAGGTTTGCTTGCCCTTGGCATCGCTCACGCTCGCTCCTCCTTCCCTCAGATGCCGCTCGAAGGCGGGGTCGACGTGGTGCCTGGATCTCCCGCCGCCGGTCCAGACGACCTGCCGCCGCCCGACTCCGCTCCGCCGGAGATCTCACTCGACTGCTCATGGTCCTCGCGGACCTCGCTGACCTTGTCCTCGGCCGACGAGCGCAGCGCCTCGGCCTGGTCGCGGCCGCTCTCCTGCGCAGCCTCCGCCGCGGCCTGCGCGGTGTTCTGCGCCACCTGCTTGCCGCGTTCGACCGCCTCCTCGCCCGTCTCTCGGACCTTGTCCTTGACGTCGTCGGCAATCGGCCCGATCTTCTCGCTCTCGACCCGAGTCGAAGGCAACACCATCCCGACCAGGAAGCCGACCGCGACCCCGCCGATCGCTAGGCCGAGCGGGTTCTCCTGCGCGATCCCGACCGCCTGCTTGGCGCCGTCGCGGATGTCCCCGCCGTCGGGCGTCGCGTCGCCGATCGACGAACCCGCACTCGACATCTGCGTCTTCAGCCGGTCACGCTTGTCTGCGAACGAGTCCTTGACGCGGGTCGGAACGTCCGCCTTGTAGGCGAGCGCCGACACCGTTTCGCCGAGCTCCTCCCGTTGCTGCTCTATGTCCTGCTTGATTTGGCCCGGTTCTTCGCCCATCGCACGTCCTCCTTGACTGAATCGATTGCCTGTTCCGGCGCCGGCGGGGTCGCCTCCTGGATCCTGTTCTTGCCCAGCATCGCGCTGACTCCCGCGATCACCGCATAGACGACCGCGACGATCAGTGCCGCCAGCCATGTGTCCATCCCCTCCGACAGCAGCGCGATCAGCGCCGCGGTCAGGGCGAAGAATGCGGTTGCTCCGACGAGCCCCGCGGCGCCGAGCATCCCGGCGCCCACGCCTGCCTGCTTTCCCTTCTCCGTCAGCTCCGCCTTCGCCAGATTGAGCTCCTGGCGGACTAGCTCCGACGTCTGCTCGGAGAGCTGCTTGATCAGCTCTCCGGTCGATTGCGAGCGTGCCTGCTCGCCATTGCCCTCAGGTGTCGTCATTCTCGGCCTCCCTCGATCACAGAGTGGGGGCGCCGACGGGCGAAGCCGTTCGCGGCCGCGCGGCCGTCGGCGTGGCGCCGCTCTGCTCGGGCTGCGTCTGCATGGGCGGTGTGCTGGCGCTCACCTGCCGACGCGCCTGAAAGCGGCTCGAGCTCGAGGCCTTGAGCAGCCGCGCCGAGACGATCCCGACCGCGATCCCTCCTGCCAGGACCAGCCACGGCTGGCGCCGGCCGAAATCCTCGACGTCCTCAAGAATCGTGTTCGCATCCGAGTCGCTCAGATAGCCGCCAAAGCGGTCGGCCCGGTCTGCCACCTGATCGGCCAGATTCGCCGGACCCTCGTTGCCGTCCTCTCGCAGCCGTTCCCCGACGCTGCGCAGGTCGCTCGACAGCGCCTGCACGCGCTCGCCGGCATCAGTCGAGCGCTGATCGATCTGATCGCGCGCCGTCTGCTGCATCTGGTCACCCAGCTCGCTGGCCTTCTCCCGAACCTGCTCCTTGCCCTGCTCGACGGCTCCCTGCGAGTCGTCGTTCAAAGTCGTGTCCGGCATGTACTCACCTCCAGTCGATTTGAATCTCCCCTCGGAGTGCCCGCATTGGGGTGCCGCTAACGAGCCGCGGCGAAGAGAAAGCACCAAGAGAGGCGCGCGAGAAGCTCGCACTGCCCCCGGGAGTACCGAGGACTCCGACGTGCGAGGAGGCGTATTTGGGCTCCGTCCTCGAGGCGCTACATGCCCTAGTCGCTTTGGACGAGGAGCAGACTTGTCAGACCGCGTCCCAAGGCGGGCCTCGTGATTTGATCGGGTCGACGGTATATCTGGGCAGGACCGGACGGTGGGGTCAGATGTAGCCCCAAAACGCTGCCACGCGGGGGTCGGTAATGACGCCGTCGTGCGGGTATGCAGCCCCTATGGGCGAGCTAGGAGTGCTCATGGCCGCACCCGCAGGAAGCGACGAGACCCGCGACCGGGCCGAAAATCAACCGGCCTGGCTGAGGCTCCTTTTAGCGAGCCAAGATGAGCCGCGCGTGATGCGGCGCGTTCCTCCACGCCCTCTCTGCGCCGCGTGCGGAGGCAGTGGGAAGCGGAAGCTGGTCGAGAGGGGTGGCCAGCCCGCGCTGTGCCCTCGCTGCAAAGGCACCGGCTCCGAGCCGACGCCCATTCCGCGCCCGTGACGAGTCCCGCATTCGATGCGGTGCACATCCGGATGGGAGGCGAGCGCGATTAGGTTCGCTCGGTAATCGGGGGCGCGATGGGTACTAGGCGATCGATGGACCCCGCCGATCTGCCAGTGCCCGAACGCGCTCGACATGCGATCCGTCTGCACGAGCGGGCCATACGCGAGGCGAAGCGAAAGCTCGCCGGGGTCGACCGCCAGCTCGATTCGAAGACACCCGTTAGGAGGACCCCATGGCCGAGCCCGTCCCAACCGGTAGCGATGTATCCGCCGGCACCTATCGCTGTAAGAACTGTGGCGAGACGCTGACGATGCAGTCCGAGCAGAGCCTCCCGCCCTGCCCGAACTGCAACGGAACGTCGTTCGAAACCGTGCGCGGTGGCGACAGCGTCGAGGATCCGTACCCCAATCAGTAGCGCATGGTCAGGGTGATCGGTCGACCAACTTGTCGACCAGACCCTGACCATCACCGTTTGCGACGGAGAGCCCAAGCGCTCACCGATCGAGGTCGTGCTCCAGGGCCTGACCAGGCGGCGCCCCGGCAAGCGGCCCCCGGGGGCGTAGACCAAGTTTTTGGCTTGCCTCGGGAGGGACTCCGAAAGGCGATGGGGCTGATGCGGGTCAGGCTAAAGGACGTCGGCTTCGAGCACGTGGAGCTCTGATGAGTTCAGACGCTCCCGAACGCTTCACTGGCCTGACGGCCACGCACTCCACGAGCACTTCCGCCGCCTCGCCGACCGACAGAGGCGCCGCAGCCCGGCGCTGATCGTTCTAACGACAAGACGTCCATGCCGCGATGCTGAAGGGCTCGAGCGTCAACTCTCGGTTTCAGGCGGACGTGCTGGGTAGCTGTTTCCTGAAGACCTGCGCAGGATCGGAGGAGAACAGATGAGCTGCCCTAGTAAGGAGTGACGCGCGATGAAGGCAGTCACTTGGCACGGAAGGCGCGACGTCCGGGTCGACGAGGTGCCCGACCCGAGGCTCGAGGAACCGACCGACGCGATCATCAAGGTCACCTCCACTGGCCTGTGCGGCTCCGACCTGCACCTCTACGAGGTCCTTGGGGCGTTCATCGACGAGGGAGACATCCTCGGGCACGAGCCCATGGGCGTCGTCGAGGAGGTTGGCTCCGACGTTAAGCACCTCGAGCCGGGCGACCGCGTCGTGGTGCCCTTCAACATCTCCTGCGGTCACTGCTGGATGTGCGAACGCGATCTCTACGCGCAATGCGAGACGACTCAGAATCGTGCCCAAGGCAAGGGCGCGTCCCTCTTCGGCTACACCAAGCTCTATGGACAGGTCGCCGGCGGGCAGGCCGAGTACCTCCGCGTGCCGCAGGCTCAGTTCGGCCCGATCAAGGTGCCTGAGGGTCCCCCTGACGAGCGCTTCGTCTACATGTCCGACGTTATCCCCACGGCCTGGCAAGGCGTCGAGTTCGCAGAGGTTCCCGACGAAGGTTCGATTGCGATCTTCGGACTCGGCCCCATCGGACAGATGGCGGCTCGGATCGCCATGCACCGTGGACATCGGGTTATCGCTGTTGACCTGGTGCCGGAGAGGCTCGATATGGCCCGACGCTACGACGTCGAGACGCTCAACCTCTCGGAGGTGGATGACGCGCCCGAGGCGATCCGCGAGTTGACCAAGGGCCGGGGCACGGACTCGGTGCTCGAGGCTGTTGGCATGGAGGCGCATGGTGCCCCGTTTGGCAAGCTGGCGCAGGACGCAGCCGGCTTCCTTCCCGACGCGATTGCCCGGCCAATAATCGAGCGAGCCGCGATCGACCGGATGAAGGCCCTGCTCGACTCCTTCGATTCGTGCCGTCGCGGGGGCACCGTTTCGATCTCAGGTGTCTATGGCGGTCAGCTCGATCCGATTCCGATGATGGACCTGTTCGACAAAGCCCTCACGCTGCGGATGGGCCAAGCGCACGTTCGGCGTTGGACGGACGACATCCTTCCGCTCGTCTCGGACGACGACGATCCTCTCGGGACCGAGGACTTCGCGACACACCAGATCCCGCTCGAGCAGGCTCCCAAGGCCTACGAGACGTTCCAGCGCAAGGAGGATGGAGCCATCAAGGTCTTGATGCAGCCCCACGGACCGTCGGCCGCCGGAGCGCGTGGCAAGGCGAAGGCCGTTATTGGCGCCTGATCGCATGAGCCCGCTTCTCGACGTCTATCTCCAGGATCACCACGCGGGAGCGACCACCGGCCTCGAGCTCGCGCGCCGAGCGTTACGCGCGAATCGCGGCAGTGCCTACGGAACCGAGCTCGAAGCGATTGCGTCTGAGATCTGGGAGGACGTTCTGAGTCTTGACCGGATCATGGAGGAGCTCGGTGTCAAACGCGATCGACGCAAGGATGCTGCCGGATGGCTTGGCGAGAAGCTGGGTCGCCTGAAGCGAAACGGCACCTGGCTCTCCTACTCTCCCTTGAGCCGATTGGTGGAACTTGAGGGGCTTGTGATCGGCGTACGCGGCAAGCAGGCCCTGTGGGAGGCGCTTGCTAACGCGCCAGCTGCGTCCGCGGTGGCGGCCGATGTCGAGCGGCTCGCTGAACGCGCACGCGATCAGCTCAGCCAACTCGAGCGCCTTCGGCGCCGCGCCGCGCGCGAGGCGTTGTCTTAGAGACCTCGACCGCCGACGCCGGTGCGGAACTCGTTCATGCGAAATCGGCCACTCGACGCGGGATCGAGCGGCGGCATCCTGGCGCCCTGTCCACGTCGCATTCCCTTCCAGCAACTCCTCCAAGGCGTCGTCGGCGCCACGCCGTGGCGACCACGCCAACTCTCGCTTGGCTCTCGCGACGTTCATGATCGGCACCGAGAGGGCGAGGTCGATCCAACCGGGCGGAGTTGGCTGCGCCGGGCACGCCATGAGATTGCCGCAAGCGCGCGTAAGGTCCGTGGCCCGCATCCGCACTCTGCAACAAGCAAGGTTTTCCTTCGAGCGCGGCTTGCTGGCCTAGCTATCCCGCATAGCCAAGCAGTATCCAGCTAGAGAGACCACCCCTAAGCCCTGCGGCGGTAGGCGTCCGACGGCCGAGGCCTGCCCGTACGAATGCGCACGCGTGACCCCCGGATTCCCCCACCTTCCTCCTCGCCCCTTTCCCTTTGAAGATTCGGGTTTGCGAATGGGGTGGCAACCCCCTGGCGTCCGCGTCCGTCCCGAATACCGCGCGCGCAAGCCACGCAGCCCTCTCGCGGTCCACGCTGTCTAAGCCACGTTCACCCCTGATCCGGGGCAAACCACCCGGACAGACCTAGCGGTCCTCTCTCGCTCACGACCGATGGCGATGAAGTTCATCAACCTGGCTTGCGTCCTGGCCCACTGCTTGGCAGGGAGCTAATAGCCGCTTCTCGTCCAAAGCAGCATTTTCTGCCGACCATCGCTACAGAGCTTGCACGAAGCTGAGTGCCGCTGAGCTGTCTGCAGATTGGGGCCTCGAGGACCCCCTGACGATTAGACGAACCGCTTCACGAAGTCGAGTTGCCGAGCTCGGCGAACAGCTGCTTCACGTTGTCCTTGCCCTCGGTCGTGCCGTTGTTCGGTACCTGCGGCGCCTCGGGGTTCTCCCAGCGGATGTCGTCCGCGAAGTTCTGCGTGGCGCCGTCCAGGTCTTCGTAGCCTTGCTTGAGGGCGTCGGTGTTCGACATGCGCGTACCTCCTCCTAGTGCTCGCCGCCACCCCCCGTCGCTTTCTCCAAGCGAATCGCACGAACGAACTCGCTGATGTCGGCCCTACTCCGGTCCATGTGCGCAACACAAACCGTCTCGAGTCTGAGTAATCGCTTTGGACGAAAAGCGCAACAACGGCGCGCGATGGTGAAGCGCGGGGGGCGCGTATAGGCTCGGCCCATGACTCCCTTCTGTCCTCATTGCACGGCGGAACTCTTGACGTATACGACCGTCGTGGACCGCGAGCCGACGAACATCGAGGTCCTCGTCTGCGCTCATTGCGACAAGGTTCTCGGCGTCGCGGGCCAGGTCGGGCCAGCGCGAGACGAGGATCGGCGCATTGACGTTCATGCGGTCGCAGACCTCCTCAACGTCGCCATGAACACGGATGACGAAGGCGAGGCGCTGACGGTCTTTACTGTCGCGATCGGGCAGATCAACAGCGAAATCGGCAAGGGAGACGACGGCAGCTTCACGGATATGTTCGAACGAATCCTCAGGGCGTACTTCGAAAAACAAAGACAGCAGAAAGAACAAAGGGACCAGGCAGACGCAGACCGTGATCGCCCCCAGTAGACGGTCATCCCCGCCTCGCGCTGGCCCGTTTCCGGCCCGCTAGCTCTACCGCTTAGGACGAAAAGCGGCTATTTCGCTTCGCATGGGAAGCGGCTACTCCTGACAATCCATAGGGCCATGCGTTTCCTCTTACGACGATGCTTTCCGAGGATGGACATTCCCGAGCGCCCGCGGTCAGCGAGCCGCGGTCCTCAGATCCGCGCCCGCAGCGTTTACTCGGTCGGCGAGAGCCGCTTGTCGTGCGTGGCGAGTTCGACGCCGATCCGAGCCGGTTGCGCGAGAACCTCGAAGAACTAGCCGCGCTGCTTCAGGGCTCAAGTCCTCGCGTGCGGCGGCGGATGCTGCAGGTGTTCGGAGAGCTCGTCGCGCGCTGGCAATACCGGCTGGAAGGGTCAATCTCGGTGGTCATTGAGTTCCTCCCGGATGCGGCGCGAATGAGCCTCCGAAGTCAGCAAGGAGCGCTTCCGCCGACCGTCGGGGAGCAGTTGTTGTCGCCGATCGTCCTGGACCTGATCGATTCCTGGGGCACCGACCCGGGAGCGGCAGGAAACGTCTGGTTTGAGGTCCACGACGACAGGCTTGCCGGGTAGACGAGACAGCAGTCAGGCACCATCCGATCCGGCGGCACCGCGGGCTCGCGATCCTCTCGCCATAGGACCACGATCAGGCCACGAACTCGTAGCCCGTGCGGCCGCTCTCCGGCCTGACGCATTACGGCGACGACTTCCTCGACGCGCGGCGGATCTTGCGGGTAGCGCCGGCCCTTGTTCGAGGGCGAGCGGCGAAGCTGCTGTGGCAACGCTGAATCCATGACTCCTCCTTCGTGACAGTGTTAATGAGCCTCCTGCCGCGGACCGAATGTGTCGCTTCTCGTCCGAAGCGGAACGCCTGCAGTCAGCCGAGAGCTACGCGCTCTAACCGCCTAAAGGGAGATCAGCGCCACCAAGAGCAGGATGAACACAACCCAGGTCGTTGCGAGCTGGATCCAGTTGATCAAGAAGTAGCGCTGTCGTCCCGCCTCCCAGTCGGCCGGCATGGCCTCGGGATCCCAGCCCAAGATCACGTTGTAGGTCGGGGTCTTCCACACGTTGGAGACAATCAACACTCCCCCGATCACGATCGCCAGGGCGATCGCGGTGAAGATGAACGAGGTGGAGCCGGGATCGTCCGCGAGAAGCACGAGCGCGACGGCCGGACCGAGGGTCATCCCGAGCGACCAGGCGTAGTTGAAGACCTTGCCCCAGGAGTGCCCCGCGAACTGAAGGAACGCTTCCATGAACTCCCGGAAGTCCCGGCCGTCCATCGCCGCGAGCATGGGGCGCATGATCGTGCTCAACATTCCCAACAGGCCAGAGGCCAGTCCCGAGAAGAACGCCGACGCCGCCAGTGCCCATTCCTCACCCGTCATGTGAACCTCCCTCACATGTAGTCGGCGCGATCCTAGTGCCGGGGGTGTCGCTTTCCATGCGAAGCGGCAGAAATGCGACCCGCGAGCGTTGACGCTTCCGCCCTCTGCACCTGCTGCGTGGATTGGCGGAGAAGTCGACGCCGGCGACTCTGAGGGCGACGTCGGACCATGCGCGCGAGGCGTGCGCGGATCGCGTCCGACCCCCTGCCTAGCGTTCGCGCCGTGCTTCGAGTAGGAGGTCCGGCTTGGCACCGCTGATCACGTTCGACGAGGCGCTCGCTCTCGGGGAGCTCACCGACCACCAAGACATCCTGGAACTGGTCGAACGCGCATGGGAGGCGCGGCAGGAACGCTTCGGCGATTCGACCGACCTCTGCTCACTCGTCAACGCGAAGTCGGGCGGTTGCGCCGAGGACTGCGGGTTTTGCGCCCAGTCGCGCTACGCCGAGGCCGACACGCCGATGCACGCGATGCTGGAGCCCGACCAGATCCTCGAGCACGCGAAGGCGGCGGAGGCCGCCGGCGCGCACCGCTTCTGCATGGTCACGCAGGGCCAGGGGCTCTCGAAGCGCGACTTCGAGCGGGTGGTCGAGGGCGCAAAGCTGGTCTCCGAGCACACGAACCTGAAGCGCTGCGTCTCGATCGGCCACATCTCCCCCGCGCGGGCGAAGACGCTGAAGGAGGCGGGGGTCCAGCGCGTCCACCACAACGTCGAATCGGCGCGCTCGTACTACCCGGAGGTCTCCACGACGGTCCGTTACGAGGGTCGGCTGCGCACGATCGACGCGGTCACCGATGCCGGCCTCGAGAGCTGCGTCGGCGGCATCCTGAACCTCGGCGAGAGCCCACGCCAGCGGGTCGAGATGGCCTTCGAGCTGTCCGAGATCGACCCGACCTCGGTCCCGATCAACCTGCTGAACCCGCGCGCCGGCACGAAGTTCGGCGAGCGGGAGCTGATGGACCCCTGGGAGGTCGTCAAGTGGGTCGCGATCTTCCGGCTGATCATCCCCGGGGCGCTGTTCCGCCTCTGCGGCGGACGTGTCGAGAACCTCGGCGACCTCCAGCCGCTGGCGGTCAAGGCCGGGCTGAACGGCGTGATGATGGGCAACTTCCTCACCACGCTGGGCTCCGAGCCCGCCGATGACCGTGCGATGTTCGAGGAGCTGGGATTGAACGTCGCCCGCCAGCCGGACAACGGCGCCAACCCGCGCCCCGACAACCGCGACGGCTGGCTCGACGGATCGGCTCCGCCGACGCCCATCGACGACCTGATCGACAGCCAGGCCGACGCAAACTTCTGGGATCCCTCGACACAGCTCCGGGTGATCAGGAAGAAGGGCCGGGTGCCGGACTACCCGAAACGCCCGAGCGAGCTCGAGCAGGCTCCGGCCGGGTGGGGGGACTAGGGCCTTGGGCGACGTCGCCGCCAGACTGGCCGAACTCCGTCAGGCCGGGCTGCACCGGCGACTCCGATCGATCGAGGGTCCCCAGGGGCCGCGGGTCCAGCTCGGGGGCGCCGAGGTCCTGCTCCTCTGCTCGAACAACTACCTGGGGTTCGCGGACCACCCCCGAGTCAGGCAGGCCGCGGCCGACGCCGCCGAGCGCTACGGCGCCGGCGCCGGCGCGTCGCGGCTGATCTCGGGCGACATGGAGCTGCACGGCAAGCTCGAACAGCGGCTCGCCGACTTCAAGGGCACGGAGGCGGCGCTCCTGTTCGGCTCCGGCTACCTCGCGAACACCGGGACCGTCGCGGCGCTGGCCGGCGAGGGCGAGGTCGTGTTCTCGGACGAGCTGAACCACGCCAGCATCATCGACGGCTGCCGGCTCTCGAAGGCGGAGACGTTCATCTACCGGCACCGCGACCTCGACCATCTCGAATGGGGCCTGCGCGAGGCGGGCGATCGCGCCGCTCTGATCGTGACCGACGGCGTCTTCTCGATGGACGGGGACGTGACCCCGCTCCCCGACCTGGCCCCACTCGCGCGCCGCTACGGGTGCCGCCTGATGGTCGACGAGGCGCACGGCACCGGCGCGATCGGCCCCGGCGGGCGCGGGACCGTCGCGGCCGCGGGCCTCAGCGGCGAGGTCGACGTGATCGTGGGGACCCTCGGCAAGGCGCTGGGCGGCTACGGCGCGTACGTCTGCGGCAGCGCCGAGCTTCGCGACATGCTGATCAACACGGCGCGGCCGTTCATCTTCTCCACCGCCCCGCCACCGCCGTCGGTTGGCGCGGCGCTGGCCGCGCTCGAGCTCCTGGCCTCGAGGCCCGGCGTCGTCGAGCAGCTGCGGCGCAACGCCGCCGTGATGCGCGAGACGCTGAGCGAGCAGGGGCTCGACGTGGGCGGCTCGCGGACCCAGATCGTGCCGGTCATGGTCGGCGATGCCAGGCGCACGCTCGCGCTCAGCGAGCGGCTCCTCGAGGGTGGCGTGTTCGCACAGGGGATCAGGCCACCGACGGTGCCACCCGGGACGTCCCGTCTGCGGCTGACCGTGATGGCGAACCACCGCACGGACGAGCTCCAGAACGCGGCCAGGATCATCGGCCACGCGGCACGCGAGCTGGGCATCGCCGGCTCCGAGCGTGAGCAGCTCCGCCGCGCCGCCTAGATCCCCGCGCCGGCGTCTTCGTCACCGGCACCGGCACCGAGATCGGCAAGACCGTGGTCGCGGCTGCGATCGCGCAGGACGCGACCCGGCGCGGTCTCGGTGTCGCGGTGTTCAAGCCCGCCGTAAGCGGCCTGGACGACTACATGGACAGTGACGAGCGGCCAGATCACGAACTGCTCCGGGCCGCCGCCGGATCGGACCAGTCCGACGACGAGATCGCGCCCTATCGGTACGGCGCGCCGGTCTCGCCGCACCTCGGCGCCGAGCTCGCGGGATCCCGGATCGATCCCCGCCGTCTTCGCGCCGATGCCGGCGCTGCCGCCCGAGACAGCGAATACCTGGTGTGCGAGGGCGTTGGCGGCTTCCTCGTGCCGCTCACGCTGGGCTACCTGGTTCGCGACTTCGCCCGCGACCTTGGCTTGCCGGTGGTGATCGCAGCGTCGCCGGGCCTCGGCACGATCAACCACACCCTGCTCACCGTTGAGGCCGTCCGGGCGGTCGGCCTGGAGGTCGCCGCGGTCGTGCTCACGCCCTGGCCTGACGAGCCAGGCGACGTCGAGCGCTCGAATCGCGAGGCGATCGAGCGCCTCGGCGCCGTTCGCGTGCTCGAGCTCCCCCGGCTCGATCTCCAGGATGTCTCGTCGTGGCCTGCGCTCGGGATCTGAACGGCGTGGGCGATTCAGCTTCCGGTCAGGACGGAGGCGAGCACGGCGGTGGGGTGAAGCGAGCGGGAGCGGCGCTCGTCCGCCACGCGCGGAGGGAGCCCGTCGTCGGGCCAACGCCGCGGCGGGGCTGCGGCTGCGCGACGGCGCAGGTCGGCGTTGCGGCTCTCGATGATCGCGAGATTGAGTCGGGAATCCATGGTGCCTCCTCGGGACTGAAACCACTAACCATTGATTGGCGGTTAGTGTAGCACCATCTATTCCACTTAGGCGGTTACAATAGCTCCATGGCTCCGCACACGGCCGACACCGAGACCGCCGGCGCTCCCGGCGAGCTGGAGCTCGTCCGCAGCTTCGTGAACACCTACGACCACGAGACGGGGGCCGAGGACCTGGCCTCCCCCGCCGCGCTCTCGTCCTGGCTCGCCGAGCACCGACTCAGCCCGGCGTGGGGCGAACCTTGGCGATGCCGACCTGGCCCGCGCGGTCGAGCTGCGCGAGGCGCTGCGCGAGGCGCTCCTGACGAACAACGACGAGCCGCTGCCGCCGACGACGGTGAAGCGCCTGAACGCCGCGCTCCAGGGCGTGTCGCTCGGCGTGCGGGTCAACGACGACTGCACCATCGACCTCGAGCCGGCCGGCGCGGGCCTGGATCCCGCCCTGGCTCGGATCGCGTCGATCATCCGCGAGGCGATGCTCTCCGGCGAGTGGTCGCGGCTCAAGGTCTGTCCCGCCGACGACTGCCTGTGGGCGTTCTACGACCGCTCGCGCAACCGTTCGCGGACCTGGTGCCGGATGGAGGACTGTGGGAACCGCGCGAAGGTCAAGGCCTTCCGCGAGCGCCAGTCGCACTAGGGATTTCCGCCGGACCGGGACGTAGGCTCGCCGCCGAGCGATGCCAGACTCGGTCTCAGCCCTCGATCACTCCCACCTCTGGCATCCGTTCACCCAGCAGCGGGGCTGGTGTGACGAGGAGCCGCTCGTGATCGAGCGCGCCGAGGGAACCGATTTGATCGACGCGGACGGCCGCCGCTACATCGACGGCGTGTCGTCGCTTTGGTGCAACGTCCACGGACACCGGCATCCCGGGATCGACAAGGCGATCCGCGACCAACTCGACCGCGTCGCCCACTCGACGATGCTGGGCCTCACCCACGGCCCCGCCTCGGAGCTCGCGGCGCGGTTGATCGAGATCGCGCCGCCGGGGCTCAACCGGGTCTTCTACTCGGACTCCGGATCGACGGCAACCGAGATCGCGCTCAAGATGGCCTTCCAGTACTGGCAGCAGCAGGGCGGCGAGGCGACCAAGCGCACCTCGTACGTCTGCCTGCGCGACGCCTACCACGGGGACACCGTGGGGGCCGTCTCGGTCGGCGGGATCGACCTCTTCCACTCCGCCTACGGGCCGCTGCTCTTCGACGCGCACCACGTCGCCCCCGGTGACGCCGCCGAGCTCGAGTGCGTGCTCGACTTCCACGACGGCGAGATCGCGGCGGTGATCGTCGAGCCGCTCGTCCAGGGAGCGGCGGGGATCCGGGCGCTGCCGCCGGGCTACCTGCGCCGGGTCCGCGAGCTCTGCGACCGCCACGACGTGTTCCTGATCTGCGACGAGGTCGCCACCGGCTTCGGGCGGACGGGCACGATGTTCGCCTGCGAGCAGGAGCGGGTCTCGCCCGACTTCCTCTGCCTCGCCAAGGGCCTGACCGGCGGCTACATGCCGCTGGCCGCGACCCTCGCCACCGAGCGGGTCTACGAGGGCTTCCTCGGCGCGCACGAGGACTTCCGCACGTTCTTCCACGGTCACACCTACACGGGCAACCCGCTCGCCTGCGCCGCGGCGATCGCCAGCCTCGACGCGTTCGAGCGCGAGGGCACGCTGCTCAAGCTCCAGCCCAAGATCCGCCTGCTCGGCGAGCTGCTCCGCGGCGTCGCGGGCATGCCGGAGGTCACCGAGGTTCGCGCCCGCGGCTTCATGGCCGGCATTGACCTTGGCGAGCACGACCCGGCGTTGCGACTCGGCCATGGCGTGACGCTCCACTCCCGCGAGCGCGGCGCGATCGTCCGGCCGCTCGGCGACACGGTCGTCCTCATTCCGCCGCTGGCGATCTCGAAGGCCGAGCTACGCCGCCTGGTCGGCATCGTCGCGGAGTCGATCCGCGCCGCACACGACGCCGCATACGGCTCGGGTGAGCCGGCGCAGCTGCGGCCCGCCAAGGCCGCCCCGGCCGAGATCCGCCGCGCGGCCTAGCGGCGAAATCCTCATCGAACGTCCCAGGGTTGCCGGTGGGCGGGGTGCTCCGGGACGTTCGAGGTGAGAATGGGTGTGATGAAACGGCCGTGGCGCCGTAGTGGGGATATGCAAGGGGTTTTGACCGCTCCCGCGAGTGATATGCCAACCGACGCCGAGGCGGCGTTCGAGGAGCTGTATCGCTCCTCCCGCGACGACGTCTTCGCCTACGTGGCGGGCCTGCTGCGTGACCGCTCGGCCGCCGAGGACGTGACCGCCACGGCGTTCGAGCGCGCCTACCGCCGTGCCTCGTCGTTCAACCCGTCGCGCGGCACCCGTCGCGCCTGGCTGTTCGGGATCGCCCGGAACGCCGCCCTCGACGAGATGCGCCGCCGCAAGCACACGACCGAGATGACCTCCGAGCCCGTCGCCGACGACGCACCCGCCGAGGAGGCCGCCGAGGTCGCGATGCGCCGCGCGGCCCTCCGCCAGGCGATGCAGAAGCTGAACGCGCGAGAGCGCGAGCTGGTCGCTCTCAAGTTCTTCGCCGGGCTGTCAACTGCCGAGATCGCGGACGTGATCTCGGTCGGCGAGCGCGCCGCCGCCATGCGCGTACACCGAACGATCGAGAAGCTGAGGAGGGCCTGCGATGAGGCTGAGTGAAATGGGACCCGGGCGCGACGACGCCCCGCTCCCACCCGAGGTCGAAGCAGAGCTTTCCGCCCTCGACGCCGCTCTGGCCGGCGACGACGTGCCGGCCGGCATGGAAGGGCTCGAGGCCCTGGTCAGCGATCTGCGCGCCGAGCGCTCCGCCCCCGAATCCGAGTTCGGCGACGCACTCGACCGCTGGGCGGCCGCGGGGTTCCCCCGCGGCCGCAGGCCGGGGCTGAGCCCCAAGGCGACGGCAAGCGACGCGGGCGGGCGCTTCCGCCTGTTCCTCGCGTCGCTGACGCCGCGCAAGCTCGCCTACGCGGGCGGCGCCGCGGCAACGCTCGTCGTCCTGGTGGTCGGTGTTTCGCAGATCGACTTCGAGACGAGCGGAAGCGACGACGACTCGGGTGACAGCGCGGGCACAGTGAGGA
The DNA here is from genome assembly GCA_963734015.1 of uncultured bacterium. GTDB lineage: Bacteria > Actinomycetota > Thermoleophilia > Solirubrobacterales > 70-9 > JALZKA01. The sequence goes on from CAVTFG010000002.1 coordinate 266,620, forward strand.
GGTCGCGACCGAGCCAAGCCGAGTCCGAGACGGCGATTCGATGCCGCCCAAGCGCCCGCCGTGACTGACGAGGCCACGGCACTCGGAAATGAGCGAGCGAACTTCTCACTCAAGGACTCCGGCCCCGCCGGCGGCCAGGACGTCCGCAAGATCGAGCGCGACGCGCAGATGACGCTGGCCGCGCCCGTCGACGATGTCCAGGACGTGACCAACGAGGCGATCGCGGTGGTCGAGTCGAACCGCGGCATCGTCGAGTCCTCGCAGACGTCCGGCACCGAGGAGCAGTCCCGGGCGACCCTGCAGCTCGTGATCCCCACCCGCACGCTCGACACCACCCTCGACCAGCTCTCCGACCTGGCCGACGTCAAATCGCTCAGCGAGGGCACGGTGGACATCACGCGGCCGTTCGTCGACGCCAAGGACGAGCTCGCAGGCCTGCGGGCCGAGCGAGTGGCCTTGATCAACCAAATCCAGGCCGCCGACACCGAGGAGGAGCTGGACCGGCTCCGTGCCCGGCTCGACGTCCTGCTGAACACGATCGCCCAGGCCGAGGCCGACTTCGACAACATCCAGCGACGCGCGGCCCTTTCCAACGTCACCCTGCAGATCACCTCCGAGGGCGCCGACGAGGGCGACTGGTCCTTCGACGAGGCCATCGACGACGCGGGCCGCGTCCTCGAGGTCGGGGCCGGGATTGCACTGATCGCGGGCGCCGTCCTGCTCCCGCTCGCGCTGGTCGGCGCGATCATCTACTTCGTGATGAGCGCGGCTCGCAACCGAGCCCGCGAACGCGCCCTCGACGAGTAGCTACTCGTCGTAGGGCTCGAAGTCGGCCTTGCGAGCGCCGCAGACCGGGCAGAACCAGTCGTCGGGGATATCGCTGAAGGCGGTGCCGGGCGGAATTCCGCCGTCCGGGTCGCCCTCGTCCGGGTCGTAGATGAACCCGCAGGAGGTGCAGATGTAGAGCTGCTTGGCCACTGTCTCTGTGCTCACGCGCGCCAGTTTAGCCGCGAGATACGCGAGGATGCCCCGGATGGCCGCGCCCGATCCACCCCCCGACGCCGCGGGCATGCGCAACCCATTCGAGCCCGGCTTCGAGCCCGCTCCCGCCCGCGCTGCGGCGACGATCATCCTGCTGCGGAGGGGTGGAAAGCACGCCCAGCGCGCCCTGGAGGTCCTGCTCGTGAAACGGAATCCCGGCGCTCGGTTCATGCCCGGGGTGTGGGTGTTTCCCGGCGGCGCGGTCGAGGCCGACGAGCTGATCCTCGGCGTCAGCGGGGCCGAGACCGACGTGGACGCCGACGAGCTGGCGCACCGCGCCGCCGCGATCCGCGAGCTGGGCGAGGAGGCCGGCATCGAGCTGCCGCCGGACGCCGAGCTCTGGCTCTGGTCGCGCTGGATCACCCCGGAGCCGGTGCCGATCCGCTTCGACACCCGGTTCTACGTCGCGCTGGCCCCTCCCCACTCCCCGCCCGAGCCCGACGGCAGCGAGATCGTGGACGCCGCGTGGATGAACCCCCAGGACGCGCTCGACCGCGGCGCGGCCGGCGAGATCGAGCTCGTGTTCCCCACGATCAAGCAGCTCGAGGCGCTGCTCCCGTTCGCGACCTCGGAGGACGCGATCGCCGCCGCGAAGGAGGCGGATGTCGCGCCGATCTTGCCGAACGTGGTCGCCGACGCGGACTCCGACGAGGGCTGGAAGATGCTGATGCCGGGCGACGCCGGCTACGTGCCGCCGGACGTCTGATCCCCCGGGAACGGCTCCAGGCCGGCGTGCCATGGGCCGGAGTCGTACGTGTGGATCCCGTGCTCGACCATCTCCGAGCGGATCCTGCGGAAAAGCTGCCCGGCGTTGTCCAGCGCCTCCTCGTACTCCTCGGCCGTCAGCTCGCGCAGGCGCCAGTTGAAGTAGAGCTGGCGCTCGGATACGCCGAAGTCCACGTCGGCGTCGATGCCGGCGACCCAATCCAGGAACCCGGGGCTGAACGTCTCCCGCAGCGCGACCGGGTCGTACTCGCTGGGGACGGTGGCGATGAACCGCTCGTTGAAGTCGATCGACTCGAACTGCACCCGGTGCCGGCTGACCCGGCTCTCGACGAGGTCCTCGGCGCCCTGCAGCGACTCGACGTTGAAGACGGGCATCACCGCCGCGAGATCGGGCATGTGGGCCTTCGCCAGGACCGCGCCCGGCAGGACCTGCCCGCCGCGGAACAGCCGCCCGCCCCGCTCGCGCTCGTCGGCGTCACACGACGCGCCCCAGAACTCGTGCGCAAGCTGGCCGGTCAGCCGATTGGTCCCGCCGGGACAGAGCGCCACCGGCCCGCCCGCCGGGTTGAGGCCGCCGATCGGTTCGTAGCGGGCGTCGCGCGCCTCCCCCACGCCGCGGACCAGATCGGCCCACGCGGCGGCTTCGGTGACCCCGGCCATCGGGAGATCCTAAGCCCCGGCGGACTATGGAGCGGCCATCAGGTTCGGCGCGCGGCCGTCGCCGAAGACGTCCGGCGGGTCCTGGATGAAGCAGGGCGCGAACGTGGCACTCTGGTCCGAGGAGGCGCCGGAGGATGCCGCCGGCTCGAGGTAGCCCACCGGAGTCTCATCCGCTGGTTGATCCTGAAGCCCGGTCGGGTCGGGCGTGAAGTCGGTGTTCTTGCAGTCGAAGTTCCCGAAGATCCCGCCCGACGCCGCCATTTGATTCGCCAGGTGATCGGGCGCCGGGTAGGCGTTGCCGCGGTTGGTCGGCAGGCGGGTGCCCCAGATCGACAGCGTCTCGGTGCCGAGGTAGCCCAGCTGCTTCAGGTAGGGGCGGGCCGTGTCCTGGCCGTTCGGAGACCCCTGCGGCGCGGCGGTTTCCGGCAGCGTGTTGGAGAGGCCGAAGCCGGGCACCGCGAGGAAGTCCGTGATCGTCTTCTTGTACTGGCGCAGGTACGAGACCGCCGGCGCCACGTTGCCCAGGATCGGCGCGAGCGAGTTGAGCATCGGCCGGAGGCCCTCCGGCCCGAGGAAGCGCCCGAGTGCCGGGATGCCCCTGCGGCCGGCCTTGATGAGCGGCCCGAGGTCGCGGAACAGGTCCTCCAGGTTCGGCGAGAGCTGGCGGACGCTCCGCAGGGTCGGGCTGATGTCGTTGGCGACCGGGAGGAGCTTCTGGACGAGCGGCCTGGCGTTCACCTGGAAGTCGTCGAGCGCCAGCAGCGTGGCCCGGGTCTCGCGCTGGAACGTCGGCAGGATCTGGAACGACTCGGCCAGGGCCTCGTCGGAGTCGGCGAGCGCCCCGAAGGTCCGCTCGGAGCCCACGATGGCGCCGGCGAGCTCCTGGTCGCGCTCCGACAGCGCTGCGAACACGGTCCCGGTGTCCCGCACGAGCCCCTTCAGAGCGACCTTCTGGCGGTTGAGCGCCGCCAGGATCTCCGAGGCGTCGGTCGCGAACGGCCCGAGGTTGCCGAGCGCGTCGTTCACGTCCTGACCGCGCCCGGAGATCGCGCCGGCCACGTTCTCCTGCCAGCGCTGGAAGGCATCCCTCGTCTCGTCGTCGAGCGCGTTGAAGATCTCGTCGATCTGGGTGGCGTTCCGTGTCTGCGACACGGCGAGCTCGCCGCCCTCCTCAATCGGCTCGACCGCCTCGGCCTCGGCATCGGTGGCGTTGCTCGAGGCGCCCAGCGCCACCGGCGGCGCGTCGGCCTCGTCCACGTCCTCCGGCTCGGTGCCCGACGTCAGCTCCACGTAGGTCTCGCCGAGCAGCGTCTTCTGACGCAGGATCGCGCGCGCGTCGCTCGAGATCGGCGCGAACTGCGGCTCGATCTCGATCGTCGCCTCGGTCGTGTCGTAGCCCTCCACGCGCTGGTCCTGAGGGCGCCAGGCCGATCTCCTTGACCTTGCCGACCGAAACGCCTCCGATCCGCACGTCGGACTCGACCGCGAGCTGGGTCGCCTCCGGGAAGTAGGCGGTGATGCGGTAGCTCTTGGCCTTCAGCGGCGTCGGCCCGCCGAACGCGATCCACAGGAACAGGATCAGGCCGAAGCACGAGAGCGTGAAGCCCGCGGCGACCAGGATGCGACCGATTGAGGGCGCCTGCTTCTGCATTAGACCTCGCACACCTCCCCCGGCTCGAACAGGCCACCCAGCCCGGTCACGTTGCCGAGGAGCTCCTGGATCAGCTCGGGCGGGACCGGGAGCGACTGCCCGAGGGCCCCGGTCAAGAGGTTGGTGATGTTCTCGCAGCTCGCCGTGAAGTAGATGCGGCGGTAGGCGCCGTTCCCGTCCTGGCCCGTGAACACGCTGGTCCCGTTGTGCGCGAGCCAGGCGCCCCAGTACAGGTAGCCCTCGTCGCGGTTCGCGGCGCCGGGCGCCTCGGCGCCGCGCGGGTTGTACGCCGCCATGTTGAGCAGCTCGTTCAGCCGGCCGCCCACCTTGGTCAGCGGCTTCGACGCGTCCGAGAGCTTGTTCGCCGCGCCCCGCAGGTCGGGCACCACGGGCCGCGCCGCGCGAACCAGAGGGCGGATCTGGTTCTCGATCACCGGCGTGGTGTTCTTGGCCAGGCTCGTCGCCGCCTCGTTGACCTCGGGCAGCTTCCGGGCGAACGGCCGCAGCTCGTTGAACGCGGGGCCGAGCTGGTCGCCGAAGTCCTTCGCCACCGCCAGCGCCTGGCGCGTCTCGCGCAGCGCCTCGGGGAGCAGCGCGGTCGCCTGCTGCACGTCCGGGTCCTGTTCGCCGATCGCCTCGAGGGTGGTGTTCGAGGCGTCGACCAGCGTCGCGATGTCCTGGTCCTGCTGGCCGACCGCGCGGGTCAGCGAGCTGAGGTTCGAGACCAGGCGCTTCAGGTTCTCGTCGCGCTTCGCTACCTCGGTCGAGAGCTGGTCGAGGTCCCGGTTGACCGGGCCCAGCGCGGCCAGCATCCTGCCCAGGTCCTCGTCGCGGCCGTCGAGCCCCTGTCCGGCGCCCACGATGAGCGCCCGCAGGTACTCCCGGCTGTCGGTGTCGAGCGCGGCCAGGACCTCGTCGAGGTTGACGTCAGGCGCCGTGTTGGCCATCGCCACCACCTCGCCCTCCGAGTACTCGCCGGCGTCCTCCGTGCCCGGGTCGAGGGCGAAGAACATGTCCTTCAGGCCGGTGCGCGGGCGCATCAGGATCGTCGCGTCCTTGTAGATCGGCAGGAACTCGCGGTCGACCTCGAACGTGACGACCGCGCTGCCGTCCTCGAGCTCGACGTCCGAGACGTCGCCGATCCGCACGCCGGCGACCCGGAGGGTCTGGCCCTGCCCGGGAACCACCGCCTGCGCCGTCTCGAACTCGGCCTTGAGCTCGAACGGCTTCTCCTCGAGGATCGGGATCCGGAGCCGCTGCTCCTGGAGGATGTAGTAGCTGACGCCCGGCCGCGATCACGATCAGGGCGACGACCGCGACGAAGTTGCGCAGGCTCTTGCGAATCGCGGTCATCACGGCGTCCCGACCCCCAGCGCGTCGGTGCCGAGCGCCTGGCCCAGCAGATCCGAGACCTGCGTCAGCGTGTCCTCGTAGAGGCCGGCGCCCTGCTTGGCCTTCTTGCCGTCGGCGTCGAGCATGTTCACGGCGCGGTCGAGCGGTCCCTGTAGGTCGGCAAGAGCGGAGCTGACCTCAGGCGTCACGTTCGGCTGCGCGGTCGCGGCCGCGCTGGTCTGCTCCGGCGCCGGGCCCTCCTGCGAGTTGAGGTTGGGCGGCTCCTGCGTCTCGCAGTCGACGTCCGGGCGGAACGGCGTCTTGGCGGAGGAATCGAGCGCCGGCATCGTGCCCAGGATCGGCAGCGGCGTGACGCCCACCTGCGTGTCCTGCAGCGGGTCGGGGAAGACCACGGTGTTCGGCCCGCCGGCGGCGAGGACCTTGATGTACGGGCCGTTCGCGTCGCCGGAGCGGCTCTCGCTGGAGATGCCGGTGATGCCGAAGGTGAGCTCCTCGAACACCTTGGCGACGCTCGACGGATCCTCGGGGTCGGTGAGGGTCGGCGTCGCGGGGTCCGGCACCGTCTCGTTCGACCACGGGATCGCCACCTCGTTCAGGCAGCTGGACAGCGAGCGGAACTGGTTCAGCAGCGGGATCGTCCGGCGCGAGAGGCGCGCGAGATCGGGGATTGCCGGGCGCAGGTCGGCCGTGAGCCCGCGCAGCTCGTCCCTGGAGACGAGGCCGCGCAGCTGGCGCAGGAACGGCGTCGCCGCGTCGAGCGTCGCCGGGGTCGAGCGCACACCCGGCAGCGCCTCACGGGCGAAGGCACGGACGGCGGGGAACGCCTCGTTCAGGCTGACGAGCGCCGGCTCGCCCTCGCGCAGCACGCCCGGCAGCTCGGCGATGCCCTGCTCGAGGGCGGCGCTCTCGGCCGCGAACGAGCCGAGCACGATGCGCAGGTTCGTCACCAGGTCCTGGAGCGCGCCCTCGTTGCGGCCCAGGGCCTCAACCGTGGAATCCAGGTTGACGATCAGATCGGAGAGGTCATGCGGCTGCTGTCCGAGCAGCGCCTCGTTTACCTGCGACGTGTAGCGGAACGCGCCGGGCGAGGACCGGAACAGCTCCCGCAGGCCCTCCGAGCCGCCGTGCTTGTCCAACGCGTTGCCGAACTGGTCGAGCAGGATCTGGAGGTCGGTCCGCACGTCGGACTGGAGCGTGGTCAGCACCTGGTCGAGCTGGACCGCCACGGCTGTCTGGCCGGCCGGGAAGACGTGCCCGTCGTCGGCCTCCGGCGCGTTCGGGCTGCCGGGCTGCAGGTCGACGAACAGGTTGCCCTCGAGGAACAGGCGGGGACGGAGCTTCATCGTCGCGTCGGTGTGCAGCGGCAGCGCCGACTCCTCGAGCTCCATCGTCACGACGGTGGCGGTCTGCGGCACCTCGCCCTCGGGCGCGTCCCCTCCGACCTGGGCGGTCTGGACCGCCTCCTCAGGCGCGAGGTGCTCGACCGAGGTGACCTTGCCCACGTTCACCCCCGCGATCCGCACGGGCGAGGCCGGCCTGACGTTGCCCGCGTTCGCGAACACGGCCTGGACCGAGTACTTGTCGGCCCACGGCAGCGTCTTGGTGAACGCATAGACGGACAGGGCGCCGACGACCACGACGAGAATCAGGCCGATCGCCCAGTTCGGGAGGCGCTTGCGTCGCTCGGCCCTCATGGCTGGCGCTTCTCCACGGTCGTGTCGACGAACTCGCGGTCGCCCTCGGCGTTCCAGAAGAGGGTGGTCGGACCGCGCGCGCCGGGCAGGTTCATCATCGCCAGCGTCGGGTTGTCCGCCGGCTGGCCGGGGAAGCGCACATCCGGGCTGGCGCCCAGCGGATAGCCCACCTGGCCCTGTTGGCAGTCGGGAACCCCGCTCTCCTCGAACTGCTTCTGGCCGCTCGGCGTGTAGACCGGGACGTGCAGGATCGGCAGCTCGTCCGGCCGGAACTCGCCACCCGAGGGCGGATCCAGGAGCGGCCCTGCCTTGCCGTTGGCGGCGAAGCCGGAGTAGCCGGCGATCGGCGTCTCGACCTCACCCGGAAGCTCAACGGGGAGCGGGCCGAGCTGGACGGCCGTGGGGCCGAGCGGCGCCAGCGTGAGCGCCTGGCGGAAGTTGTAGCCGACCTGGTCTCGGTCGAAGGCGGACGGCAGGAACGTGAACCAGTAGTTGAAGTAGTTGCAGACCGTCTGCGAGGGGACGACCCAGCGCAGCAGCGGCTTCGCCTCGTCGAGCGTCTGGTCGAGACGGACGAACGAGAGCTTGGTCTCCGGCTGGTCGATCAGCCTCCGGAGCTCCGTGAGCGTCGCGCGCAGGTCGCGGTTCAGGTCGGGCGTCTGGTTGAGCACCGGGGTACCCACCTCCACCGCGCTGTTCAGGCTCGGCAGCGCCAGGCGGAGCTGGTCGACCCCCGGCCGCAGGCGGCTCGAGAGCTCGGCGAGCTCGGCCAGGAACGGCCGCTGGCGCGGGAGCGTGTCGATCGCCGTCCGCAGCGTCTCCGGGCCCTCGGAGATCGTCTCCTGGAGCGCCGCGGGGTCGGACGAGATCGCCGTGAACGCGATCGCCGCGTTGGTGAAGAGCTGTGCCTGCTGGTCGGAGACCGGGGCGACGATCCGCGCCGTGTCGCCCAGCTCGGCGAAGAAGCGGCGAAGCTGGGTCGACGGGTCGGCGAGGACGTTCGCGACTGGGCGCAGGTTCGCGAAGAGCGGGTTGAGGGCCTCGATCGCGTCATTCAGCGACATCCCGCGGCCGGCGAACGCGTTGCCGAAGCCCAGGAGGTTCTGTCGCGCGTTCTCCCGGGTCTTGGTGTCGAACGTGTTCGCGATCGCGTCGAACTCGGTCTGCGGCTGGAAGCAGCCGTCCTTGGCCTGCTCCGGGATCGACTCGCTGAAGGTCTCCGGGTCGGTCGGCAGGTCACAGCTCACGAATTCCGGGTCGGCCGCGTCGTTCAGCCCGTTGAACGTGTGGCCCTCCGGCGCGGGCTCCCCGGTGCCCCGAACGATCTCCAGGTACTTGAGGCCGAACGTCGAGCGGTAGCGCACGCGGAACACGGAGTCCTGGGGCAGTGGCTTCGCGGTCTCGTCCAGTTTCAGGTTCAGGCGGGCCCCGATCTCCGGGATCTCGGTCTCGGAGCCGTCCGATCCCGTCTGGGCCGTCTGCTGCGCCGACTCGTTGACCACCGGCTCGATCGACTCGACGATGCCCACCCGGGTGCCGCCGATCCGGATCTCGTTGTTGTTGCCGAGCCGCGCGGCGTTCGGGACCTCGACCGACACGCGATAGACGGGCACAAACGGCAGTCCCTTGTTGGCGTTGTAGGCCAGGAAGACGGCGACGATCACGATCAGGGTCGTGACCGCCCCGACCATCGTCGGCGAGGCTGCGAGGGCGGCTGCGGGATTACGGCGCTTCATGTGAGGCGGAGTCCGTAGGACGAAGCCGAGCCCCGGCGTTGTTGAGCCGGCTTATTCATGGGCCCAGGAGGAAGTCGAGGAGGTCCTGCGCCGCCTTGCCGCCGCCGGAGCCGACGTCGTTCAGGGCGTCGGCGAGGCCCTTCCCGCCACCGCCGCCGCCCTTGCCGCCCTTGCCGCCGAGCCCGAGGTCCTCGAGCGCCTTGCCGGGCAGGTCGAGGATGTCGTCGAGCTGGTCCTGGATGTCGCCGGGGTTCTGGGGAAGCTCCGGCGGCTGCGGGTTCGATGGCGAGCCCGGGTCAACCGGCAACTCGGGAGCGCCCGTACTGTCGTCCGGGCCGGCACCACCGCCGGAGCGAGTCGGGACGCGAGCCGCGGCGTTGTCTGGGAATTCCGCGTTCGGGTTGCCCGGGTCGCAGATGCTGTGGTCGGTCGAGCCCTCCGGGCACACCGAGCCGGGATAGCGGCCGATGCCGAGGTCCTCTTCCTGTTCGCCCGGGGTGATGCCCGGCTGGTTCGGGCCGAGCATGCCGACGCACGGATGGGCTTCCAGCGGGTCCGTGGTCCGGCCGCCGCCGATCGCCGGCCAGTTCTGCTGGGAGTTCCAGCGCCCGCATGGGCCGGCGAACACGTCGTAGAGGCTGAAGTGGAGGAAATGCCCGACCTCGTCGTACTGGTTGAGGGCGGCGCCGAAGTAATAGAAGTAGTTGAGGAGGCCCTCCATCCCCGTGTACCCGCGGGTGTCGGGCCGGCCGGGCGTCTCGTTGTCCCTCCCGGTGTCCTCGTCGGCGCGCTCGTCGATCGCCACCGCGCGGCGCGGGTCGGCGATGTCGTCGAGGAACAGCTTCGCCTGGTCGGCGACGGGTGGCGCGCTGGCCGCCGCCTCGGCCAACGCCCGGATCTCGTCGTCGCCGCGCCGGAGCGCCTGGATGCCGGGCTTCGAGGCGTTGCCCAGCGTCTCGAGGGACCGCTCGGTCGCGCGCGCGAACGGCGGCAAATTCACGGCCAGCGTGTTCAGGCCCGGCGCGGCGCCGCGCAGGTCAGCCAGGAGCGGCGTCGTCTCCCGCGCCACGTTCTCGAGCTCGGCCATCGTCGGCCCCAGCTCGCGCAGAGCGTCGTCGAGCAGGTCGAAGTCGGTCGAGAGGTCGTCGCGGCGCTGCGCCGACGCCACAGCGGTATCGCCCGCCTCCTCGACGAAGCGCACGACGTCCGCCGAGCGCGCCTCGAGCTTGCCGACGATCTGATCGGAATCGACGTTCAGCTGGGCGATCGTGCGGTTCTGCTGGGCGAGCAGCTTCAACGCCTCGTGCAGGTCCTGGAGGGCGGGGGCGCCCATCCGGATCGCCTGGTTCAGGTTCTCGGGATTGCCGGCGAGCGCGGTCCCGAACTCGTTGATCAGGAGCGACAGCCGCTGGCGGTAGGGCAGCCGCATCGTGTTCAGCACGAGGTCGTTCTGCACGGTCTGCGTGACCAGCTTCGGGACCGTGGCGCCGTCGGGCAGCGCGTCGCCCGCGGGCTGGCAGTCCAGGAAGTACTCGGCGATCAGTGACTGCGGCTCCGAGGTGCACTCGGTCTCGTCGCCGAGCACGGCGAGCGGGCCCGACAGCTCGATCGTCACCAGGGCGCGCTTGTCCTCGTTGATGTCGAGGTCCGTGATCGTGCCCGCGTTGACCCCGGCGACCTTGACCTCGGCGTCGGGAACCAGCCCGAACGCGTCGTACATCTCGAGCTTGTACGTGTGAGTGTCGCCGGCGCCGGCGACGCTCACCAGAGCCGCCGCGCCGGCTGCGATCACGGATGCGATGAGGGCCAGGCGTCTCATGGGCCGGTCGGGAGCGCGGTCTCGTCGCAGCGGATCGTGCCGCCGTCGTTGAAGGGGACCGAGCCGTCGCCGGGGTCACGCTCGAGCGCCGCGGGGCAGCGGGCGTGGTTGCCGACGTCGAGCATCTCGAGGTTGGCGCCCTTGAGCAGCTCGCCGATGTCCGTGTCGAGCGGGTCGAGCAGGTCGACGAGACCGGTGTCGGACACGGTGAACGGGTTGAAGGAGGCCGCGATGCGACCGAGCCCGCCGCTGGCGTCGAGCGAGCCGGACGTCGAGAACCCGTCGAACCACCCGACCAGCTCCGGCGTGTACGCGCGGAGGTTGGCGATCTGGGGGAGCTGGTTCTGCAGGGCGCAGGCGGTCTCACCGAGGGCGCCCTGCGAGAAGTCGTCGTCTTGGGCGGCCTCGAACTCGGAGTTCGGGTCGGAGCCGCAGTCGGGCATCCCGGAGCCGACCCCGGCCTTGGCAAGCGGGACCTGGGCGCGGGTCAGTTCGACCAGGTCGTTCGAGCGCCCACGGCGGCGGACGATCTCTGAGAGGTCGCGGATCGTCGGCACCGAGTCCGCCGCGGCGGCGCGGAACTCCGAGAAGAACGGGGAGAGCCGGTCGGCGACCGGCTTTGAGGCCTCGACCAGCGGATTGAGGTCGGTGAGCGCCGCGCGGAGGTTCACGAAGGTCGTGTTCGCCTGGCGCATGAAGCCGGGCAGGCGCTGAATCGATTCGGCGAGCGCCGCGCGCTGGTTGCCGATCGCACCGAGCGCGGAGTTCGCGTTGCCGACCAATTGCGAGATGTCCTGGTCGCGCTCGGCGAGCAGGCCCGAGAGCTTCGCGGTGTCGACCAGGAGCGTCTCGAAGGCGCGGGTGTCCCTCGTCAGCTCGGCGAAGACCCGCCGCGAGGTCGAGAGGAACGGATTCGCGTAGTAAAAGCCCCGGTTCGCCTGTTTGGAGACTCCCTCATAGGAGTCCCGAAAGCCCTTCACGACCCGCTTGAAGTCCTTGACCGTCTTCTTGTCGAGGGTGTTGAAGACCTCGTCCAGGTCGACCGCGGAGACCGTCTCCGCCTGGCTCAGGGTGCCGCCGTCGGGAATTTCGCCGCCCTGGTCGCCGTCCGCTCCCGCCGGCGGCAGGGTGAGCTCGACCTGGCGCCCGGCGACCGACGAGAGCGAGTTCTGGCGCACGGTCGCGATCGTGCCTTCGGGGAGGGGGGCGAACTCCTCGTCGACGGTGAAGGTGACGAGGGCCTGGCCGTTGTCGCCCAGCTCGATCTCCTTGACGAGCCCGGCCGCGAGGCCGCCGACCATCACCTCGTTGCCGTTCACGAGCTGGCTCGCGTTCTGGAACTCCGCGGTTACGCGGTACTCGTCACCGCCGTTTCGGAGCAGCAGGACGAGTACGACAGCGGCGATCGCAATCGCCGCGACCGCTGCGATACGGATGGCTCCGGACGAGCCGCTCAATGTCCTACTGCCTGCACCTTTCCCCTAACCGCGCCGGCCCCCCGGCACTGCGGGCGAAACTACCAGCCGCAATCGAGGGGTGTCAAAAGGGAACCGACCCCCGGAAAAGCGCATTCCCATGCGCATTTCCGCCCCCCTTCGTTGAGTTCGCGTTAAGCGGTTTCGGGCCGCGCGAAAACGGGGCAGGAGCGGTTTCGACGCGGCGCATTGGCGCCGCGAGCGAGATCGAGGAATAGGGTTCCTCGGTGGACTACGACTGGGTGGTGATCGGGTCAGGCTTCGGGGGATCGGTTTCGGCCCTCCGCCTGGCCGAGAAGGGTTACTCGGTCGGCGTGATCGAGTCGGGCCGGCGCTACGAGGACGAGGACTTCGCGGAATCCACCTGGCAGATGCGCCGCTACTACTGGATGCCGAAGATCGGGCTGCGCGGCATCTTCCGGATGACGACCTTCAAGGACGTCTTCATCGTCTCGGGATCGGGGGTCGGCGGCGGCAGCCTCGGCTACGCGAACACGCTCTATCGCGCGCGCCCGGCGTTCTTCAGCCATCCCCAGTGGGACGGCCTCGCAGAGGACTGGGAGCGGGAACTGACCCCGCACTACGACACGGCCGAGCGCATGCTCGGCGTCACGACTTACGAGGGGGTTGGCCCGGCGGACGCCATGCTCCAGGAGTTCGCCGAGGAGACCGGCGTCGCGGAGACGTGGAAGAACACCCGCGTCGGCGTCTACTTCGGGCCGGCGGGCGAGGAGGTCGATGACCCCTACTTCGGCGGTGAGGGGCCGCGCCGGACGGGATGCGTGCGGTGCGGGCAGTGCATGATCGGCTGCCGGTACGGGGCCAAGAACACCCTGCGCAAGAACTACCTGTGGTTCGCGGAGCGCCTCGGCGCGAGGATCGAGCCCGAGCGGACGGTCACCGATATCCGTCCGCTGGGCGCGGGCGACGGATCGGACGGGTACGAGATCACGACCGAACGCTCGGGCGCCTGGTTGCGCAAGCAGCGACGTAAGGTGCGGGCCCGCGCGATCGTGCTCGCCGCGGGCGCTCTCGGAACCAACAAGCTGTTGCGCGATTGCAAGCACCGCGGGTCGCTGCCGCGGATCTCCGACCGGCTTGGCCAGCTGGTCCGGACCAACAGCGAGTCGGTGATGGCGGTCAGCGCGCCCGATTCCGACCGCGACTTCTCGGACTCGGTGGCGATCACCTCGAGCATCTACCCGGACCCCAACACCCACGTCGAGGTCGTCACCTACGGGCGCGGCGCGGACTCGATGAGCATGCTCTTCACCCTCATGACCGGTGACGGGACCCGGCTCACGCGGCCGGTCCTGTGGCTCAAGCAGGCCCTGCGGCACCCGCTCCAGCTCCTCCGTACGTTCTGGCCGTTCCGCTGGTCCCAGCGGACGGTGATCCTCCTGATCATGCAGTCGCTGGACAACGCGATCAGGCTGGTACCGAAGCGCAGGCTCCTGGGGCGCGGCGTGCGACTGCAGACCGAGCAGGACCCCGAGCGCCCGAACCCGACCTACATCCCGGTCGCCGAGCAGGTGACCCGCTGGTTCGCGGACCGGATGGGCGGCTTCGCGCAGGGCGGGATCACGGAATCACTGTTCAACATCCCGACCACCGCGCACATCCTGGGCGGGGCGGTCATCGGCTCGGACCCCGACACCGGCGTGGTCGACCTGGACAACCGCCTGTTCGGCTACCGGAACCTGTTGGTGTGCGACGGCGCCTCGGTGCCCGCGAACCCGGGCGTGAACCCGTCGCTGACGATCACCGCGATGGCCGAGCGCGCGATGGCGCAGCTCCCGGCCAAGGACGCCGGGGAAGGGCTCGCCGACCTGCCCGAGCCGGTCCGCGCCGCGGCCTGACGCCCTGAGAGGCACCGGGCCGCGGCGTACGCGGCGTCAGCGGGCGTCCGCGAAGCGGCGCGCGACCTCGTCCCAGTTGACGACGTTCCAGAACGCGTCCAGGTAGTCCGGCCGCTTGTTCTGGTACTTCAGGTAGTAGGCGTGCTCCCAGACGTCGACGCCGAGCAGCGGCGTCTGGCCGGAGGAGACCGGCGAGTCCTGGTTGGGCGTGGAGACGACCTTCAGGCCGCCGCCGTCGCTCACCAGCCAGGCCCAGCCCGAGCCGAACTGGCCGATGCCGGCGTTCTTGAACTCCTCCTTGAATTGATCGAGCGAGCCGAACGCCTCGTCGATCGCCGAGGCGAGGTCGCCCGAGGGCTCGCCGCCGCCGTCGGGGCTCATGATCTGCCAGAAGAACGTGTGGTTCGAGTGGCCGCCCGCGTTGTTGCGGACCGGGCCCTGCTTGTCGGCGGGCAGGCTGTCCAGGTTCTGGAGGACCTCGTCGACGTCCTTGTCCGCCCACTCGGTCCCCTCGAGCGCGGCGTTTGCCTTGTCGACGTAGGCCTGGTGGTGCTTGTCGTGGTGGATCCGCATCGTTTCCTCGTCGATGTGCGGCTCCAGGGCGTTGTAGTCGTAGGGAAGATCGGGGACCTCATAGGCCATCGGGGGCTCCTTCCGGGGGAATTTGATGCCTGATTCCAGCTTATTGAACGGCTTAGCCCGCCAGAGTGAATCGAACCGAGCCGCCCTCCTTGGCGACATCCCAGTCCTTGGTCAGCGCGTCCACGATGTGCAGGCCGAGGCCGCCGTCGTCGCGGATCTCGACCATCCCGAACGGCTCGCGGCCGGCATCCTCGACCTCACCCTCCAGCTCGACTTCCCCGTGGGGCTCGACCAAGAGCCGGATCGGGCCCTGGGGCGCATACTGCGAGCTGTTGCCGACCAGCTCGCTGACGATCACCTTCAGGTCCTGGAGGACGACCGCCGGCATCGAGTCGGCGTAGGCGGCATGGAGCGCGGCGCGGGCGAGTGTCGGAGCCTCCTGGGAGGGTTCCATCGATAGCTCGATTGACGTGTCCACGGCACACTCCCGTGTTGAAGTCCTAACCCACCTGTTCCTATACCCGGGAATCCGGCGGACATTCACCCGGGGCGAAACGGCAGCGGCGGTGCTCGGGGTAACGGGCGCCGGGTTAGGGTAAGCAGGGCACGTGGAGCCATTCCGGATCCTGGTAGTGGCGGCCGACGATCACATCGGCGAGCCGCTTCGACGCGAGCTCGACCAGCGCGCGGGGGACCGCACCCCCGAGGTGAGGATCGTCGTCCCGGCGCTGGCCCAGACGCCCTTCGAGCAGGCCGCCGGTGCGGTCGACGAGGGCATGGAGCACGCACGCGAGCACCTCGGCGAGTCCCTGGAGCGCATGCACAACGCGGGCGTCGAGGGCGAGGGCCGAGTGGGCGATTCCGACCCGATGCTCGCGATCGACGATGCGCTCTATGGGTTTCCGGCGGACGAGATCGTGATCGTCACCCACCCCGAGGACGAAGCCCGCTGGCTGGAGGCGGACCTCTTCGAGCGCGCCAAGACGCGGTTCGAGCCGCCGATTCACCACTACGTCCATCGGGACGGCGGCGAGGAGGAAGTCGGGTTCCGCGGGGCCGGCGTCGAGAGCTCGGATCAGGCGGAGGTGGACCTCGACTCGCACAACCTGCCCAGGTTCACCGTGCGCGACATCGCCGGGATCGTGGTGGCGATCGTCGGCACGATCATCCTGATCGTGATCGCCAGCGCCAATCCCGACGAGACCGGCTCCACGTTCGACGTCGACGCGCTCCACACGATCATCGCCGGCCTTTTCGCGCTGATCAACATCGCCCACATCGTGGCCCTCGTTCTGTTCGAGAGCGTCGGCTACCGCGGCCTACCCCAGCGATTCTTCGCCAACCTGTCGCTCTACGGCACGCCGGCGGCGATCGTCGTCAGCCTGCTCCTGCTCCTGGTCTGAGCCCGGCTCAAGCAGCCGCGCGAGCCTGGGCGGCCGGCTCAGCGCTCCGCTTACGGCGGCGGGCCCGGCCATGCGGGAACCGCGGGTCCGTGCGGGTCTCCTCGAACGTCCGTCGGCCGTCGGGCTCCTCGTCGCCCTGAACCGCCTCGAGCAGTCGCGCCAGGCCGCGGCGCAGGAGGCGCGAGACCTGCATCTGCGACACGCCCATCCGAGCGCCGATCTCGTACTGGTTCAGGTCCTCGGTGAACCGCAGCTCGACCGCCTTGCGCTCCTGATCCGTCAGGGTCGCGCAGCGCTCGATCGCGAACTGGGCTTCG
Organism: uncultured bacterium; assembly: GCA_963734015.1. Classification (GTDB taxonomy): domain Bacteria; phylum Actinomycetota; class Thermoleophilia; order Solirubrobacterales; family 70-9; genus JALZKA01. Next base: position 282,936 of record CAVTFG010000002.1, read on the forward strand.
ACCGCATCGAACCCGATGTCGTCGCCCCCGACGGTTTCGATCCTGGGGACCGATTCGGGCTCGTCGCGGCGCACCGGCGTGTCCAACGAGACGGACCGCTGCGACTCGCGCGCCTGTAGGACGTCGAGGACGTCCTCCTCATCGAGGTCCAGCCGCTCGGCGATCTGCGCCACGGTCGGCGACTCGCCGAGCTCGTCGCTCAGCGCATCGGACGCCCGCTCCACCGCCAGCGACCGCTCTTGGAGGCTGCGGGGCATGTGCAGCCTCCAGGAGTGATCGCGGAAGTGGCGTCGCAGCTCGCCCAGGATCGTGGGCGCCGCGTAGGCCTTGAAACTGCGGCCGCGCTCCGGGTCGAACCCGCGCAGGGCCTTGACCAGCGCCAGGCTCGCGACCTGGGTCAAGTCGTCGGTCCGCTCGACACCGCCGCGGTAGCGCAGGGCCAACGAACGCGCGAGCGGTGTGAACCTCCGCACCAGCTCCTCCTCGAGCGCAGGGGTCGGCTTCGCCACGTAGTCGCGCAATAGGGCCTGCTCGTCGGTGATTCCAAGCAGAGGCCCGCAGCGGGCATCCTCCGAACGCACGGGTTCGGTCGTAGTACGGGTACTGGGTGTGCCGGACATCGCTCCTCCTCAATCGGTGGGTCGACGGTCCGTAGTGGCGCTGGCTCTGTGACCGGCGCCCCTGGGCGGTTGCCGTGCCGGTGTTCCTTGTGACAACGGCCACCAGCTGCTTCACACAACTGGCGCGTGCGGCTTCAAGTACCCCCCGCCTGAGGATCCGAAACCCGCTATCCCGAGACGGGGATTCCGCTCAGGCAGTGGTTTTCTCGCTCTATTTCGGGTCCGGCCGCTCTTCGCCCGGCCAGCTCCGCGTGCCGCGGAAGAACACCGTGCGCGCCCCGTGGTCGAACGACCCGCGGACGAAGCGGAAGATCGCCCCCTGGAGGATCAGCGCGACCGCGAGCTTCGGCCACGAGATCTCACGATGCTCGGGGTCGGGTGGTTCCTGGTCGTCGAAGCGCGCCCAGATGAACTCGAAGAGCTTGGTTGCGGCGAGCCCCGCCAGCAAACCGCCGACGATGCTGAATGGCGCGAAGAGGATCCGTCCCATGCCTCGCGGATACCCGAGGCCTTGGGGGAAAAACGGCCGCCGGCCGGCGCGCTCAATCCACCCGTAGAGCGAACATCGCGAGGTCGTCGCGCGGGTTGCCGCCGACGAACTTCACGATCTCCCCCTCGAGGCGCTGAAGCATCGCCCCGGGGCGCTCGGAGGCGAGGCCCGTCAGCAGCGCGCCGAGGCGGTGGTCGCCGAAGAACTCGCCGTTTCGCCGCGCCTCCGGGAGGCCGTCCGAGCAGATGAAGAGCAGGGCGCCCGGATCCAGCCGGACCTCCTGCGCGCCGTACCTCGGGGCGTCCAGGGCCCCGACCAGCGGTCCGGTGACCTCGAGCCGGCGGACGGTCCCATCGGCGTTCACGATCCAGGGCTCCGGATGGCCGGCCGTCGTCACCGACGCCTGGATCCCGTCGGGGGTGGGCCGCAACTCGGCACAGCAGAGCGTGACGTACGTGTGCTCGCCGGACGAACGGATCGCCTCGTGAACCCGCGCGACGGCGCCCGCCGGCCCGAGGCGGGCGGTGGCCCTGACGGTGTGGCGCGCGAGGGCCGTGAGCGCCGCGGCCTCCGGCCCCTTGCCGCAGACGTCCCCGACCACGGCCATCCAGTGCCCGCCGACCTCGAACAGGTCGTAGAAGTCGCCGCCCACCTCGGTGCCCGCCAGGCCGGCGCGGTGCCTGGCGGCCACCTCGGCGCCCGGGACCTCGATCAGCTCACGCGGGATGAGCGCCCCCTGGAGGATCTTGGCGATGTCGCGCTGCTGCTCGTACAGACGGGCGTTGTCGAGGGCGACGGCGGCGTGGGTCGCGACCTCCATCGCAAACGCCAGGTCCTCGCGGGTGAGAGGCGGTCGGCCGGTGGAGCCAAGGACGGTGATCGAGAGCGTTCCGAGCACCCGATTCCGGGCGACGAGGGGGACGATCATGCTCGAGACCTCGTCGGCCTCCAGCAGGTCCGCAGGCGACCGCTCCGACTCGCCGGGACGCTGCCGTGGAGGGATACCGCGCTCGCGTGCGCGGCGCGCCTCGCGGTCCTCGCTGACCCGCGTGTAGAGCACCGGCTGGCGGCTCGAGATCGCTGCGCGGATCGGGCTCGTCGCGGGTGGCTCGGGCATCGCCCGGATCAGCTCCATCGTCCGCTCGTCGGGCGCCGCGACGCCGACGCGCCTGACGATTCCGCCCTCGGTCGCCTCGTGGACGACGCACACGTCGCCGACCGCCGGCACGAGCTGCCGGGCCAGGCTGCCGAGGCGGGCGTCGCCCTCGATCTCGCGTTCGATCGCCTCCGTGATCCGCACCTGAAGCGACTCGCGGGCGGCGAGCCGCTCAGACTCGGACTGGCCGTGGACAAGGTCGCGCTCACGGCGGGACGCGAGCAGCAGCAAACCCGCGGCCGTCAGGGTGAGCGCCAGGCCACCGGCGCCGTAGGCGATGGCAGGGGTCAGGTCCGGGTCGGTCGCCCCGGAGACGGAAACCTCCCAGTTCCTCCCCAGCACATTGACGCTGCTGCTGGTGGCATCCTCCCCGGGCTCGCTCCCGGCGAGCGACGCGCCCTCGTCCGAGATCGTCAGGCCGTCCTCCAGCGCGAGCTGGCTCTCCACCTCCGCGACCGTGTCGGCACCCGAGATGCGTGTCGCCAGCACCCCGGCGATCCCGCCGCCGGTCATGGCAACCGGGTCGTACACGATCGCGCCCGGCTCGTTTGGGCGCCTGAGATCGAGCGGCTCGGAAAGCCGGACGCCGCCCGAGTTCATCGCGCGACGAACGATCGGCGCCCGCTCGGGATCGGAAAGCAGGTCCGCGCCGAGGCTCTCCCTGCGCATCGCGCTGTCCGGATAGACCAGCGACACGGCCAGGAAGTCACCCTGGGCGCTCTCAGGGAGCGGATCGAAGTTGCCGCTTTCGTTGATCCGGGTGATCGGCCCGATCTCCTCCTCGAACTCCTCCCGTTCGGCGGCGGTGACCTGCTGGGCGAAGGAGATGCGCGAGAACGGCGTTCGTCGCAAGATGTCGCGGGCGAACTCGTGGAAGCGCTCAGGATCCACCTCGCCATCGCTCTCCGCGAGCGTGGACGAGCCACGGAGGCCCGCGGCGAGGACCGTCAGGTTCTGGCGCACGGCAAGCGCCGCCTGGCGGGCCCGCAACTCGTCGGCGTCGCGCGCCGAGTCGCGCTCGGCCTGATACGCGAGCACCGTCGCCAGCGCCGTCGCCGCCAAGAGGGCGACGATGACCAGCGCGGTGAGCGTTCGGCGTCCCTGCAGCACAAGAGGATCCTAGGATCATCGCCCCTGGAACGCGAACAGCGGCGCCCCGGGGGACGGCGCCGCTGCTCGAAGCTCCTCGATGGAAGCTGCCAGGATGGAGTTGCCCGATCCGCCTGACTTGAACCCAGGTTTCGTTAGCGAAAGCCGCAGTTTGCGGCTAGCCGATGCCGATCAGGGGCCGCCGGTTCGACGAAAAGCGGTCGAGCCTTGGACGCGGCGCGGGGTTACGCAACGCGAACCGCATGCTCACGGTCGTCCCGGCGGCGTCGGAAGCGACGGTGACCCCGTTGGAGACGCGGCCGATCACGGGGAGCCCCAGTCCGGTCCGGGTGCCGGATCGGGCGGTGAGGCCAAGGCCGCTGTCCGCAACGCGGACCAGGATGTCGTCGTCGCGCCGCTCGGCGTAGAGCTCCACCCGGCCGCCGTTCGTCCCGTATGCGTGGCGAACGACGTTGCCGACGGCCTCCGAGGTGGCCAGCGCGATCCCGGCCGCGAGGTTGTCGTCACCCACTCCCTGCGTGTGAAACCACCGAAGGATCTCGGTGCGCATGAGCCGGACGCTGGTCGGCTCCGCGGCCATCGAGATCTCGAGGAAGGATGACTTCTCGTGAGTCACACCTTCCTGTTGCCCCGTCGGACCAGGGAATACTCATAAGTGCACGAAGTCGCCCAGTCTTTTCCTCGTGCGGTGAGTAAATCGGGGCGCCCGGATTTGAACCGGGGACCTCACCGACCCGAACGGTGCGCGCTACCAGGCTGCGCCACGCCCCGAGGTCGCCAAGTATCGCAGGGCCAGTGAGGCGGAGTCCGGAGGACGAAGCCGAGCCCCGGCGTTTAAGAGCCGGCTTATCTATCGCGAGATCGCCTGGGCATACTTGAACGATGGCGAAGCCTCCAACCAGGGGCGGGGCCGAGTCCGCGGGCGGGAAGCCCTGGGAAGCGCTTGCGATCACTGTGGTGTTCGCCCTGATGCTGGTCGCCGGGGTGCTGGCGATCGACCCGCTCCGCGACGCGTTCGGCGATGCGGTGCGCGGCGACACCCAAAACCTGCGCGAGGACCTCCGCGAGCTGGACGCGGCGGGCGTGGCGATCCTCTACGCGCTGATCGCCATCCACACCTTCGTCTGGTACCCGGCGGAGATCGTGGACGCCGCCGCGGGCTTCGTCTACGGCTTCTGGCCGGCGTTCGCCATGGTGATGGCCGGCTGGGTCGCCCAGGGCCTCGCCGCCTACGCGATCGGCCGCACCGCGGCGCGCCCGTTGCTTTACCGGTTCATCGGCGAGGAGCGATTCGGCCGGCTCGAGAGGGCGATCGAGCACGGCGGGGTCACGCTCCTGCTGGCCGCGCGCCTCGTCCCGATCGTCCCGTTCAGCCTGTTCAGCTACGTCGCGGGCGCCGCGCGCGTGCCGGTCGGGCGCTTCGCCTGGACCACGGCGATCGGATACATCCCGATCACCGCCGCGTCGATCTACCTGGGAAGCCGTCTCGAGGAACTCTCGCTGGACGACCCGCTGCTCTGGCTCGCGGTCGCAGGCGTGCTCGGCCTCCTCGTCCTCACGCGGCTGCTGCGACCGCTGATCGACCATCCACCTCCGGACGCCGAGCCTGAGGCCAAGTGAGCTAGCCCGGCGGGACCTCGACCCGCTCGATCGCCAGCCGTGCCTCGTCGAGCGTGGGCACCTCGTCCAGCGTCTCCGCGCCGCCCGGTCCGCTGACGATCATCACCGGCTGCGCCGGGAGCTTCAATTCGAACGCGAGCTTGCCGTCGGTGTCGACCGCGCTCTCGTAGTCGGGGTCATCGCTCTGGAGCTCGAGCTCGTCCTCGAACTCGACCTCCCACTCGTCGTGCTCGAGCCCCGGCGTGACCTCCGCGATCTCGTTGAGGAACTCCTCGTCCACCCCGTCCTCGTCCGCGAGCCCGAGGTTCCGGAGGACGAGTGCCGCGAACTGCCACTGGTGACCCTGCGCGCCGGCGGCGTCGGCCGCGATCGCCGCCTCGGTCACCGCGGTCCGGCCGAACGAGAAGTGGCGAAGGTTGATCTGGGCGCGGTCGGTGCGCACGTACTCGTTGATCAGAGGATCCACGACCTCGCGCTGGAAGTCGGCCCCGGGCACCGAGCGGACGTCCGTGAACAGGTCGATCTCGACCGGGGCGTCCGGCGATCCGAGCCGCTCCTCCTCTTGGCGGATCCCGGCGATCAGCCTCTGGACCTCCGGCCGTCCCTCGATCTCAACCGCCTGCGGGCCGCCCTCGCCCACGGCGATCGCGATGATCGCGTAGCCCACGCCGACCGCGAGCACGGCCAGCAGCACCCTGGGGACCCAGGGGCTCAACCCGCGACAGCCTTGTAGTACCGGACGGCGAGGCCCGTGAGGAGCGTCTCGAACGCCTCCTCGATCGGCCGCCCTCCGGACTCGGCGTATGCCTCGAGGCCGGCGCGCTCGATCTCGCCCGAGACACGCACGACCTCGTCGACGAGCTCGGGGTGCTCGTCGCAGAAGTACGCGCCGATCGAGTACAGCTCGGTGTCCATGAGCGAGCGGAGGAAGGGGGAGCTGGCTTCGGCCATCGTGCGAGAAATCTAGTGAGGCGGAGTCCGGAGGACGAAGCCGAGCCCCGGCGTTTAAGAGCCGGCTCTTAACCTGGTGATGGATTCACATGGCGAACCGAGACGAGATCATCGAATTCTGCGACGAGCTGCTCGACGTCGGAGCGTTCTCCGACTACGGCCCGAACGGGCTTCAGGTTCCCGGCGACAGCGAGGTCGGCAAGGTCGTCACCGGCGTCTCGGCCCACCGGGAGCTGATCGCGCGCGCCGTCGACGCCGGCGCGCAGATGGCGATCACGCACCACGGGCTGTTCTGGGATTTCCTCCCGCGCGCCCTCAGCGAGCCGATGGCTGAGCGCCTGCGACTGGCCCTGGGCGCCGGGCTATCGGTCGCCGCGTATCACCTGCCGCTGGACGCGCACCCGGAGATCGGCAACAACGCGCTGATCCGGGACGGGCTCGGGTTCGATCCCTCGCCGGAGCCGTTCGGCCTGGCGCGCGAACGGCCGATCGGGGTGGTGGGGCGCAGCGCCGAAGGCGTCGGCGCCGACGGCCTCGTCGAGCGGGTTCGCACGCTGACCGAGCGCGACCCGCTGGTCTTCGCCGCAGGTCCCGATCCGGTGCGCTCGATCGGGATCGCCTCGGGCGCCGGGGCCTCGATGGTCCACGAGGCCGTCAGCCTGGGGCTCGACGCCCTGCTCACCGGCGAGCCTGCCGAGCATGTAATGGCCGACGCCCGCGAGGGTGGCCTTCACTTCATCGCCGCCGGGCATTACGCGACCGAGACCTTCGGGGTCCGCCGGCTGGGGGAGCTCGTCGCCGAGCGCTTCGACGTGGAGCACGAGTTCATCGCCGTGCCAAACCCTGTCTGAACCCATCGAAACACCCCCTTACCAGGGGGGCAAACCTGCTTTCGCGACTTGCGTCGCTGACTCGATGAACGCCGGATTTTGCGCGGATATTTATTGACACGTCCGGCCGTAGGGATAAGACTTAGCTCGCAACCCCGACAGAGGAGAAGGCGACTGTGCCCAACCACCTGACGCCCACGGAGCTCGCCGACGAAGTCAACATGAAGCGGCGAGAAGTCATCTCCAAGTGCATGGAAATGGGCGTCCCGATCTTCAACGGCCGCATTGACAAGACCCTCTTCGTGACCTCGATGCGCCAGCTCGCCGACCAGAGCAAGCGCACCCACGCCACCGCCTGAGCGATACTCACACCATGCAGACCGCGGCACCCGCGTCGGCCGCCGGCGAGGGGGTCGGCTCGACCACGATCGCCGACCTCCTTCCCAAGGCCGTCGCCAAGTACGGCTCCAAGCGCGCCGTCATGTTCAAGGACGACGGCCAATGGGCGACCCGCAGCTACAACGAGGTCGGTGACACGGTCCGAGAGCTCGCGCTGGGCCTGATCGGGCTCGGCGTCGAGAAGGGCGACAAGGTCTCGATCCTTGGCAACACCCGGGTCGAGTGGACCTACTTCGACTACGCGGCGCTCACCGCCGGTGCCACGGTGGTCCCCATCTATCAGACGAACTCCGCCGACGAATGCGAGTACGTCCTCGAGAACTCGGACGCGAAGGTGGTGATCGTCGAGGACGAGGACCAGCTCGAGAAGATCCGCCAGGTTCGCGACCGCTGCCCGAAGCTGGAGCACGTCATCCGGATGACCGGCACCGCCGGTGGGGCGCTTTCGGTCGCCGAACTCGTCGAGCGGGGCGCCGCCCTGACCGAGTCGGACTGGGCCGCGCGCTACGAGTCGGTCGCCCCCGAGGACATCTGCACGTTCATCTACACGTCGGGGACGACGGGCCCGCCCAAGGGCTGCGTGATCTCGCACGGCAACTACCGGGCGATGCTCGACATGGTCGTGGAGCGAAACGTGCTGGGCGGAGGCGACGAGCTGACCTACCTGTTCCTCCCGTTGGCGCATTCGTTCGCGCTCCTGATCCAGCTCGGCTCGTTCGAGCTCGGCGCGACCATCGCCTATTGGGAGCGAGACCCGCTGCGGATCATGGCCAACCTCAGCGAGGTGAAGCCGACGTACTTCCCGTCGGTCCCGCGCATCTTCGAGAAGATCTACACGGCCGCCACGTCCGCGGTCGAGAAGGAGGGCGGCCTCAAGAAGCGGATCTTCGACTGGTCGATTGGGGTCGGCAAGCGCTACCACGAGGCGGAGCGCTCGGGCGGGGCCGGGCCGCTGCTGGGGCTGCAGCACGCCCTGGCGGACCGCCTGGTGCTGGAGAAGATCAGGAACCTGTTCGGCGGCAAGCTGCGCGTCGCGGTCAGCGGCGCGGCGCCGATCAACCCGGACATCCTGCGCTTCTTCGATGCGGCCGGCGTGCTGATCCTCGAGGGCTGGGGCATGACCGAGACCTCGACCGCGGCCACGATCGCGACCCCGGACGACTTCCGGTTCGGCACCATCGGCAAGCCGTTCCCAGGCGTCGAGGTGGAGATCGCGGACGACGGCGAGATCCTGGTCAAGGGCCCGAACGTCTTCCAGGGCTACTACAAGAACGACGAGGCGACGTCCGAGACGATCGTCGGCGGCTGGCTACACACCGGCGACATCGGTGAGTTCGACGCCGACGGCTATCTCAAGATCACCGGGCGCAAGAAGGACATCATCATCACCGCGGGCGGCAAGAACATCACCCCCGCGAACCTCGAGGCGGAGATCAAGCAACACCCGATGATCTCCCAGTGCGTTGTCATCGGCGACCGTCGCCCCTTCCTGGTCGCGGTGGTCACGCTCGATCCCGAGGAGGCCGCGAAGTTCGCCGAGGAGAAGGGCCTCGACGTCGCCACGCTGCACAACGACGACGGCATCCGGGCCTCGATCCAGGCCCATCTCGACCAGGTGAACCAGAAGTTCGCCCGGGTCGAGCAGGTGAAGAAGTTTGAGGTCCTGCCCCGGGATTTCTCCCAGGAGGGCGGCGAGCTGACCCCCTCGATGAAGGTCAAGCGGAACATCGTCGCCCAGAAGTACGCGGGCGAGGTGGACGCGCTCTACGCGGGCTGAGGCGCCCCGCGCGGATCGTGGTCGAGGCGAGCCGTCTCGGTCACGAGGAACTCGAGGAGGCCCTCCATCCCGCCCTCGTCGTGCACCCGTCTTTGCACGTCCGCCCCGCACCCCTCGTCGAGCATCGTCCCGACGTGGGCCAGCTCTCCGCGACACCCCATCTCCCCCGCGACGGTGTCGACCAGCTCCAGCGTCTCGTGAGCCAGCTCGCGCGCGGGCTTCAGCCGGCCCGAACGCGTGAGCAGCTTCGCGTCGAGGCCATGCCTGGTGGCCTGGAAGCTCGACTCCGCAAGCGCTTCCCTGGCCGGGATGCTCGTGACTTCGCGCTCGGCCTCGATGCGCGCCAGGCAATGCACCAGCGCCGCCAACGCCGCGGTGCGCCGCAGGTCGAACTGGGCGTCCGGCGCCCGGACCTCGATCGTCCCCAGCCCGGGATGGATCCGGACGTCCCACCAGATGTGGGTGTAGTCCTCCAGCTCGGCCGCGATGCAGACCTGGCGGGTCACGTCGCAGAAGTGCTGATAGCTCGCAAACTCCGGCGCCATCGCGGCCCGGGGATAGCTTCGGAAGACAACCGTCCTCGTGCTCGCGAGGCCGGAATCGCGCGCGCCCCAGAATGGTGAGTTGGCGGCCAGCGCGTTCAGCAGCGGCACGTGGGTGCGGATTCCGTTGTACACGCGGACGGCGGTCTCCTCGTCCGGCATCCCGACGTGGATGTGCTGCCCGCAGATCGGTGTGCGCAGGACGCCCTGGAGCGAGTGCTCGATCTTCGCGTAGCGCGGCGTCTGCTGGATCTCCGACTGCCCCGGGTCCGAGGCGGGGTGCAGGCCAACTCCCATCAGGTGGCTCGAGCTCAGCAGCTCGCGCCTGGCTTGGCGAAGCGCGGCGTTCGCCTGACGTACGGTCGCGGACACAGGCGACTGGGCCTCGACCATTGCGCGGAACAGCTCTTCCTGGACACTCCCGGGCCCCGCTTCCAGCTCGCCCAGCATCTCCGGATCACGATCACGCAGCGCGAAATCGTCGTCCACCAGGAGCAGCTCCTCCTCGACGCCGAGCGCGAAAGGCGGCTGCACGCCGAAGTTGCTCGCCCAGGGCTCGTGGTCGGGCACGCCTGTGCTCACCTTCCTTGGTTTGGCCACGCGATCCTATCCCGTTCTCGCCCTCTGCCGCTGCCCGTTTGAGAGGGCAGGAAACCGGCCCGCGATACGGTTGAGCCCACGATGACCGGATGGATCCGGAGGTGGGAGTCCGAGGGTCCGATCGTCAGAGGGGGGGTGCTCTTCCTCGCGGTCGGCCTGAGCTACGCCGCGGGATCCATGACCAGCTTTCTCTGGTTCAACGCGGCCGGATCGATCGCGGTCTTCTTTCCGTCGGCGGGAGTCACCCTCGCGGCGCTCGTCCTGACGCCGGTGCGAATGTGGCCGATCGTGCTCGCGGCGGCCGCGTCGGCCGAGGTCATCGTCGACCTCAGCCACGACATCCCGCTCGACACGAGCCTTGGGTACGCGCTCGCCAACACGGTCGAGCCGCTGGTGGGTGCCACCTTGCTCAGGCGCTTCGCTCCTGCCCTTGACCTCGGCAGGCTGGCCGGCTTGCTCACGTTCATCGCGTGCGCGGTGGTCGCGAGCCCCGCCGTCGGAGCCGTGATCGGCGCGACCAACAACCAGCTCGACGGCGGGACCGAGTGGGGCGACTTCTGGCTGTCGTGGTGGATCGGGGACGGATTGGGGGTCTTGGTCGTCGCCTCGGCCGTGCTCGCGGTCGCCTCCCGGGCGAAGGGATGGCATGTTGGCGCCCTCTCCTGGAGGGCGGCCGCGCTGATCCCGCTGACAATGGTTCTGGTGGGCGCCGTCTTCTGGCTCGAGGAGCTCTGGCTGATCTTCCCGGGCATCGCCCTGCTCGCCTGGACCGCGTTCGCCGCGGGCACCGTGGGCGTGGCCGTCGCGGGCTTCGGCATGGCCTTTGCGGCGGCGCAGGCCACGGCCCAGGGGCACGACTTCTACGAAACGGTCGGCGTTTCGCCGGAGACCGGGCTGATCTATCTGCAGGTGGCTCTGGGCTTCGTGATCGGCGGCGCGCTCGCGATCGCCGCCGCGGTGTCCGAGCGCGACGAGACGATGCGTGCCTTCGGCCGCTCGGAGGAGGAGCGGCGCAGGACCGAGGCGCTACTGGACCGCACCGAACTGCTCCAGCGGATGGCAAGCAGGATGTCGGTGGCGCTCACCCGCGAGGCGGTCGGCGAGGTCGCAACCACGACCACCGTCCTTGGGCTCGGAGCGCGTGCGGCGATGCTGGTCGTCGCGGGCGAGGACGGCCGGCCGGTGATCGCCGGGCACTCCGGCGACGGCGACGAGCCGGCGGCGGGGATGCGCGCGCTCGTCGACCAGGAGGCCGAGATCCCGGTGGTCCGCGCGTTCGACTCGGGTGAGATGGCGGCCTACGCCTCGCGTGCCGAGGGACTCGAGCGATTCCAGGCGCTTCGGGAGGTTCCCGAGCCTCCGCACGCCGCACTGGCGGTGCCACTGCTCTACGAGGGTGCGACGGTGGGAGCGATCGCGTGGGACTTCGGCGCGGACCGGCCCATCGACCGGGACGTCAGGGCGCTTGCGCAGGCCGTCGCCTCGCAGTGCGCTCTCGCGCTCGAGCGGGCGCGCCTGTCGGAGGTGGAGCACCGGTTTGCGCTCGAAGTGCAGAGCGCGATGCTGCCAAGCGCGGGGCGCCTGCCCGACTCGGTCGACGTGCTCACGTACTACCGGCCGTCCGAGCGCCATCTCGAGGTGGGCGGAGACTGGTACGACGTGACGCTCGCAGGCGACGGAGAGCTCGTGATCGCGGTGGGAGACGTCGTCGGGAGAGGGCTGGAGGCGTCGGCCGCCATGGGCCAGCTCCGCAGCGCCGCCAGCGCGTTGGCGCGAGCGACGAGCGGCCCGGCGGAAGTGCTCGCCGGCCTGGACCGGTTCGCGGCGGACATCGACGCGGCGACGTTCTCGACGGCCTGCTGTGCTCGATTTACCCCGGCCACCGGCAGCCTGCGCTACGCGGCCGCGGGCCACCCGCCGCCGTTGCTCGTGACGGCGGAGGGCTACTCGCTGCTGGAGGGCGGTCGGTCGCTGCCGCTGTGTCTCGCCTCGCTGCCGCGAAGCGAGGCGGCCGTAACACGTGCCCCACGGCGCCCTGGTCGCGTTCTACACCGACGGCCTGGTCGAGCGGCGCTCCGAGCTGATCGACGCCGGCATCGAGCGGGTCGGCAGGGCCCTGCAGCGCGTCCTCGCGCAGGACCTGGAGCCGGTGATGGAGTCGATCGTCGCCGAGACGCTTGCGGACACGCCGGCCGAGGACGATGTCGCGCTCGTCCTGCTCAGCCGCAAGCGCACCGAGGTGGTCACCCCGGGTTAGCGTCGCCAACGCCGGGTATGCCGCCGCCATGGAGGCGAGCGGCGCTGCAGCCGGCAAGGACGCCGGGTTCGGGACGATCAAGACCCGCATCCCGTCGCGTCTCGACCGGCTTCCGTGGAGCAGGTTCCACTGGCGGGTGGTGATCGGCCTCGGAATCGTCTGGATCCTCGACGGGCTCGAGGTGACGATCGTCGGGTTCCTGGCGCCCACCCTGGTCGAGCCCGGGAGCGGCATCGAGCTGACCAACGGCGATATCGCGCTGGCGCAGTCCCTTTATGTGGCCGGCGCATGCACCGGCGCGCTCCTGTTCGGCCAGCTGACCGACAGGTTCGGGCGCAAGAGGCTGTTCCTGATCACGCTGGGTCTCTATCTGCTGGCGACCGTCCTCACCGCGATCTCCTGGACCCCGTGGTGGTTCCTCGCGATGCGGTTCCTGACGGGCGCCGGGATCGGCGGCGAGTACGCCGCGATCAACTCGGCGATCGACGAGCTGATTCCCGCGCGTGCCCGTGGGCGGGTCGACCTGATCATCAACGGCTCGTTCTGGGTGGGTGCGGCGATCGGCGGGGTCGCCTCAATCGTGCTCCTGAAGGAATCGATCTTCGCGCTCGACGTGGGCTGGCGCATCTCGTTCGCGCTGGGAGCGACGCTCGGGCTCGGGATCCTCCTCGTGAGGAGGACCGTCCCCGAGAGCCCACGCTGGCTCTTCATCCACGGCCGCGAGGAGGAGGCCGAGCGCATCGTCGACGAGATCGAGCGAAGCGTGGCGGAGGACACGGGTGAGGAGTTGAAGGAGCCCGACGACGAGATCACCGTCCGCCAGCGCAAGTCGATCTCGTTCCGAGAGATCGCGCGAACCGCGTTCAAGGTCTATCCGAAGCGATCGGTCCTGGGGCTCTCGTTGTTCGTCGGCCAGGCGTTCATCTACAACGCCGTGACGATCACGCTCGGCATCACCTTGACGACCTACTTCGGCGTCGCCGCCAACAAGGTGGGACTCTTCTACGCCGTGTTCGCCGCCGGGAACTTCCTCGGCCCGCTCCTGCTGGGACGGCTCTTCGACACAGTGGGCCGGAAGCCAATGATCGCGGGCACATATCTGCTCTCGGCGATCATGCTGGTCGGCGTCGCATTCCTGATCGGCAGTTGCGACCCCAAGTCCTGCGAGAGCCAGTTCTCGGATTGGACGCTCACCCTCGCGCTCGCCGCGACGTTCTTCTTCGCGTCCGCCGGCGCCAGCGCCGCCTACCTGACCGTGAGCGAGATCTTCCCGATGGAAGTTCGCGCGCTCGCGATCGCGTTCTTCTACGCGGTCGGCACGGCGATCGGCGGCATCACCGGCCCCCAGGTGTTCGAGAAGCTGGGCAGCGAGGGGACGTCCGAGCTGCAGATCGCGTATCTGATCGGCGCCGGGGTGATGGCGATCGGAGGAATCGTGGAGCTATTCCTGGGGGTGCGGGCCGAGCAGGCACAGCTCGAAGACATTGCGAAGCCGATCTCGGTCGAGGAGGCGGAGCGCGAGGAGGGCGATACGGACGCCCGCGAGGACGATGCGGAGGCGGACCGCGAGAGCCGCCGGCGCGCGCGGCTGGAGCGCCAGCGCCGCGGCGCACGGCGCTACCGGCCCGGGCCTGGAATCTCCTACTCGCCGTTCATCGGCGCCCCGGCGCCGCGCAACGACCCCTGGCTCGACAGCGAGGTCGAGATGATCCGTTGGGCGCTCGAGGAGGGCGGCGAGGCCGACCGGGTCGAGCTCGCGAAGCGAGTCGGCGCAAGGAACTGGGGCCCCGGGCGCTTCACCAGGGCGCTTCGAGAGGCGGTCGCGGAGGGTCTCGTGCGCAAGATCGGCCGCCACCGCTTCGCCCCGGCGGATCGGCGGAGCCCGGGAGGGACCGCGAGTGTCTAGCACGCCGCTCGCCTGCCGGCTCCTGGGACACAGGCCCCACTTCCGAGCCGAAGGTCGTGCCATGCACTGGGAGTGCAGCCGCGGCTGCGGGATGACCGGCTCCAAGACCTATCCGTCGGCCGCAGACGCTCGGCGCTACGCGGCCGCGCTCGATCACGACGAGCGTGCCGACATCGGCAAGCGCGCGCCGCTGTCGCTCGTGGTCCTGCGGCTCGCCCGCCGTCGCCGGAGTGGGTGACGCGGCTATCCGCGGCGAGGCCTGAGCGTCAGCCGTCGAGCGCCTCGCCCGCGTCGTCGGCGGGCGGCGGCTCGGCGGACCTGGGGCCGCTTCGCATCAGGACCGAGGTGGTCTGCTCGAGCACGCGGCGCCACGCGGCCGGCGCCTGTCGCGCCCGTTCGACCTGGTCCATCACGTGGCGGACTCGGCGCGCGGAAATCTCGATCCCGTGGCGCTCGGCGATGGCCCTGTAGCGGTCGTAGTCGCGGGCAAGCTTCAGGGTGACGGACTCGAATCCGTGCTTGGCGATCTCCAGACGTGCTTTGTAATCGAGGATCGACGTGCCGAACATGAGCGCGTCGTCGAGCTCGGGCTCGATCAGGATGATGTCGACGCCGGGGTAGCGCTCCTCCCAGATCTCGACTGCCCGGTGCAGGCGGTCGTGGGAGATCATCCGGAACGCCTGGTTGCCGATGCCGACCATGCCCATGTCGCTCACCCGCTGGACCCGCGAGCCGGTCATCGTCGGGATTCGGGTCGAGAAGTCGTTGACGTACGGGACGAGCGGATTGATGACCACCACGAAGCGGGCGCCGCGCTCGATCGCCACGTCGATGTTGGTCGTCGAGAGGATGCCACCGTCGATGAACTCGCGGCCACGGATCTCGACCGGCTCGTAGATCAGGGGCAACGAGCCCGAGGCGGCCACCGCCTTCGAGATCGGCACCTCGGCCCACTCACCCTCGCCGAGGACCACTCGCTCGGTGGTGTCGAGGTCGGTGGCGGTCAGATAGAGCTCTGATGAGAGGTGGCGGAAGTCGTTCGTGCGATCCGGGTCGGAGAGCACCTCCTCGACATACCGCTCGATGCCGGTGCCGCGATACACCCCCGGCGGGAGCGCCGCCGCGAGCCCCGTCGCGAGGTCGACCGCGGACGACTCGCCGAGGTTCTCGACGAGCTCGCGGATCACGCCGGCGACCTTGAACGGCAGACTCACCGAGCCTCGGATGAACCCGCGGTAGTTCGGGCGCAGGAGCATCGAGAGGTCGATGTCCGGGATCGGCGAGCGCAGCTCCTTGTTGAGCACCCGCATCATCTCCTCGGGCGTGACCCCGTTCGCGGTCAGGCTCGCGATGAAGGCTCCGGCGCTGGTTCCGACGTAGACGTCGAAGTCGTTGACCGTCTGGTTGACGGCCAGAAGGTCGAGCGCCCGGAGTGCCCCGATCTCGTAGACGCCCCCGGTGAAGCCGCCGCCGCCCAGGACGAGCGCCGTTTTCGAGCTGCTACGACGGCCCCGGCGGGCGCGGGTCGTGCGTGGCTCGGTGGCGGCTGCGTCAAGCTCGACGACCTTGCCCATCAGGCGTCAAGTATCGCAGGGCGACCGGAACATACGTTCCAGCGAGGGTTCGGCCGCGGGCGGACCGGGTATCGTGCGCGGCGTGAGGACGCTCGCCTTGGCAGGGGTAGTGGCGGCCCTGACCGTCACGCCCGCGATCGGATCTGCTGAGCGCGCCGCCGCAGGCGTGCCGACGGCCCCATCCGCGATGCCGGACGACGGCGGCACGACGCCGGTCGCCGCACGGGGGTCCGCGCTCGCGGCTCGTGGCTCGCTCTCGAAGGGGCGGCTCCGGCGCAAGCTCGAGGGCGAGATGAATCGTGTCGGCGGCGGCAGCGGCGCCTGGGTGTACGACCTGCGTGCGGGCGGCGGGGGCGGCAGCGTTCTCTATTCGGACTCCGGCAAGCGCAGCCGGATGCTGGCGTCGAACTCGAAGCTGTTCGCCACCGCGGCGTACCTCAACCGCTTCGGCGCCGACGGCAAGCTCAAGACCACGGTCTGGGAGCGCGGTGCGCGCCGGGGACGCAACGACCAGATCCTGAAGGGCGGCCTGGTGTTGGTCGGCGATGGCGACCCGGCGCTCGCGGAGCCCGGCTTCGCGCGCCGTTACAACATGCCGGTCACGCGCATCAAGCCGCTCGCCAAGGGCGTCCGCAGGGCCGGGATCAAGCGGGTTCGCGGCAACCTGATGGTCGACCCCACCGTCTTCGACGGCAAGCGCTCGGTGCCCCAGCCTGGTATCGGCGGCGGGCCGTGGCTCGGGACCCTGTCCGGCCTCTCCTGGAACGCCGGGCTGGGGAGCGGCAAGCCCGAGAAGGTTGCGGGACGCGAGCTCATGAAGCACCTGCGCCGGTCCGGGGTGAAGGTCACCGGCAAGGTGCGGGTGGGGAACGCGCCCCGCAAAGCGCTGGGCGACGAGCCGCTCGACAGCGTTCGCTCCCCGAGCGCGGCGCAGTTGATCGCGCAGACCAACACCCCGTCCGACAACTTCTACGCCGAGATGCTCCTCAAGCGGCTCGCTGCCCGCGGCGGCAAGAAGGGCACGACCGCCCGCGGCGCCGACAAGGCCGAGAGCTTCGCCCGGAAGGCCGGCAGCGGCGCCAGGCTGGTGAATGCCTCGGGCCTCAGCCGGACGAACCGCTCGTCGCCGAGCCAGGTCGGCAAGCTCCTGGTCCACATGTCGCGCGACAACGACCTCGACCGCGCGTTCCGCAAGTCCCTGGCCGTCGCCGGACGCACCGGCACGCTCTCCGACCGCATGCGCGGCTCGGCTGCCGAGGGCCGCTGCCAGGCCAAGACCGGCACGATCGACGGCGTCAGCGCCCTCTCCGGTTACTGCAAGTCGAAGAGCGGCCTCGTCGCCTTCTCGATCCTGATGAACGGCGTGAACGTCGACACGGCCCGCCGCGCCCAGGATTCGATGGCCGCGTCGATCGCGCGGTACAGGTAGCCGCCGCTAGACAAGCTTGCGCAGCGCGTCCTCGTCGATGACGTCGACGCCGAGGTCCTCGGCCTTCGCCAGCTTCGAGCCGGGGCTCTCGCCGGCGACGACGTAGTCCGTCTTCTTCGAGACCGAGTTGGTGACCTTGCCTCCGGCGCGCTTGATCAGCGTGCCGGCCTGGTCGCGAGACATGTTCGGGAGGGTGCCGGTGAGGACGAACGTCTTGCCCTCCAGCGCACCGCCCTCGGCACGTCGTTCGGACTCGTCGAGCTCGAAGCGGAGGCCGCGCTCGCGGAGGCGCTCGATCAGGTTGCGGGTCGGCTCCTCGGCGAGCTCCTCGGCGATCTCCGCCGCGGTGATCGGGCCGACCCCCTCGACCTGCTCGATCTGCTCGGCGTCCGCGGCCAGCAGCGCGTCCATCGTGCCGAAGTGCTCGGCCAGCGCCTGAGCCGTCACGTATCCGATGCCGGGCAGCCCGAGCGCGAACAGGACGATCGAGAACGGCTCCTTCTTCGATTCGGCGATCGCATCCGCCAGGTTCTTGGCCGACACCTCGGCGAAGCCGTCGAGCTCGGCGAGCCGCTCGGGTGTCAGGTCGTAGACGTCCGCCGGGTCGGCGATCAGGCCCTCGTCGAGGAACCGGTACGAGAGCTTCTCGCCGAAGCCCTCGATGTCCATCACCGCGGTGAAATGCTTCATGAGCTGGAACGTCTGCCCGGGGCAGCCACGGCGGTTGGGGCAGATCGTGAAGACGCCGTCCTCCGGCTTGACGGTGGGCGTGCCGCACGCCGGGCATTTCTTCGGGGGACGCGCCTTGCGAAGCCGCTTGCCCTTGCGGTGCTGGATCAGGGGCGAGATCACCTGCGGGATCACGTCGCCCGCGCGGGTCACGACCACCTGATCGCCCTCGCGCACGTCCTTGCGTGCCAGGTCCTCCTCGTTGTGGAGGGTGGCCTGGCTGACCGTCACACCGCTCACCTGCACGGGCTCGAGCTGGGCGAACGGGATCATGTTGCCGACCCGCCCGACGTTCCAGACCACGTGCTTGAGCGTCGTGGTGGCCGTCATCGGCGGGAACTTCCAGGCGATCGCCCAGCGCGGCTCGCGCCCGACCACCCCGAGCTCTCGCCACAGCGGGCGCTCGTCCACCTTGACGACCACCCCGTCGATTTCGTAGTCGAGCCCCTCGCGCCGCTCCTCCCACCAGCGACAGCGCTTGACCACGCCCTCGACGCCGGAGTGCGTCTTGATCTCGCCCTCGACCGGGAAGCCCGCGTCGCGGAGCCAACCGAGCTCCTCGGAGTGCGACGCGTGCTCGATCCCCTCGCGGGCGCCGATCCCGTACGCCCAGAGCGAGAGCGGACGGTCGGCGGCGATCTTGGGGTCCAGCTGGCGGATGGTGCCGGCGGCCGCGTTCCTCGGGTTCGCGAACGCCGCCTCTCCCGCCTCGGTGCGCTGCTCGTTAAGCGCGGCGAAGCCGCTCCGCGGGAAGTAGACCTCGCCCCGGACCTCGATCAGCTCGGGGGCATCGGCGATCCGGTTCGGGACCTGGTCCATCGTGCGGATGTTGTGGGTCACGTCCTCGCCGATCCGGCCGTCGCCGCGGGTGACGCCTCGCGAGAGGCGTCCCTTCTCGTAGACGAGCGAGATCGCCAGCCCGTCGATCTTCGGCTCGGTCACGTACGAGATCTCGGACGCGGTGATGTCCATGCGCTTCAGCAGGTTCGAGATCCGGTTCTCCCACGCGCGCAGCTCCTCCTCGTTGCGCGCGTTGCCGAGCGAGAGCATCTGCTCGGGGTGGGCGACCTGCTCGAACTTGGCGAGCGGCTCGGCCCCGACCTTCTGGGTCGGCGAGTCGGGGGTGATGAGATCGGGGTTCTCGGCCTCGATCGCGCGCAGTTCGTTCAGCAGCGCGTCGTACTCGTCGTCGCCGATCTCCGGCTCGTCCTGCTCGTAATAGAGGCGGTTGTGGTGCTCGAGCTCCTTACGGAGCTCGTCCGCACGCTGTGCAGGAGAAACAGCCGGCTCAACAACGCCGGGGCTCCGCTTCGACCTTCGGTCTCCGCGTCGCTGACTCATCGGCGCGCGCTCGCTTCGCCGCCGGCGGCATCGGCTGCGCTCGTGGCGCGGTCGAGCATGCCGCCGACGTCCCACTCGCCGAGCCCGCCGAGCCCGCCGTGATGGGTCAGGTCGAAGTGAATGGGTGTCAGCGCCACCTTGCCGCGGGCGACCGCCGCCAGGTCGGTTCCCGGCTCGTCCTCGAACGACGGCTCGAACCCGTAGATCTCATAGCGGCGGCGCCCCTCCGAGTCCTCCTCCACGAGCTTCAGCTCGTCGTCGTAGAGTCGCTTCCCGAGCCTCGCGACCTCGATGCCCTGGATCTCGCCCGCGGGGCAGTTGACGTTCAAGAGGATCCCCTCGGGGAGCGGGTTCTCGGTCAGGTGGCGGACCAGCTCCGCCGCCAGCGCGGCCGCGACCCCGAAGTCGAAGCTGCGCCCGAAGCGAAAGCCCATCTCGCGCGCCGTGGACTGCTGCGAGATCGCGATCGCCGGGATGCCCAGGACGATCCCCTCGAGCGCCGCCGCAACGGTCCCCGAGTACGTAATGTCGTCGCCGAGGTTCGCGCCGTGGTTGATCCCGGAGACGATCAGGTCGGGCTTCTCGCCGAGTAGCCCGAGGTCGGCGAAGCGGACGCAGTCGACCGGCGTCCCCTCGGTCGCGAAGCCGCGGTCGCCGTCGGCGAACTCGATCTCCTCGACCCACAGGGGCGAGCGGGTCGTGATGCTGCGGGCGGTGGCGCTGCGATTGGAGTCGGGCGCGACGACGTCCACCCGGACGTCGTCCAGCTCGCGCAGCGCCCGGCGCAGGGTCTGCAGGCCCTCCGCCCCGATCCCGTCGTCGTTGGTCACGAGCACCCGCACGCGGGCGATTCTACGAAGCACGGGCGCGCGAAACTCTTGCCGGGCGACGCGATCCGTCCTACACTCGGGCCTCTCATTCAACTCGGGGGAGGTACCGATGCGGGGACGGTCAGGTTGGACGGCGGCGGCGATTGCCGCGGCGGTGTTGGGATTCGCCGGCGCGGCAGAGGCGAAAACCTTCGAGGTCACGAGAGCCAACGACCCGAACCCGGGCAAATGCAAGCGCAACGACTGCTCGCTGCGTGAAGCGGTCCTCGCGGCCAACGAGCGGCCGGGACGAGACGCGATCGTGCTGCCCGACGGGCGGTACAAGCTCACGCGGGCGAATCCGGGAGGCGTCAGTGAGGATCTCGGCGTGACCGGCGACCTCGACATCAACAACGACCCCCTGACCCTCAAGCACCCGGGCAGCGGCAAGGCTCGGATCAACGCCAACGAGCTCGACCGCGCGATTCACATCCAGGCGGGGGCCGGGACCGTGCTGAAACGGATCGCAATCTCCGGGGGCTTGGACGACGACGGCGGCGGCATCCTGACGCTCGCGCCGCTGCGGCTCGTGCGCTCCAGCGTCGGGGGCAGCACCGCGACCAACGACGGTGGCGGCATCGACGCGCAGGGCATCGCACCGGTCAGGCTGATCCGGTCCACGATTCGCAACAACTCAGCGGAGGACGACGGCGGCGCCCTCAACGGCGGAGAAGGCGCCATCCTCGCCCGCAACAGCGTGGTCAGCGGCAACGAGTCCGGGGATGAGGGCGGCGGGATCCGTACGACGGCGGCCGCTCCGAGCACAACGGTGCTCGCCTCAACCATCGCCGGCAACACAGCCGGCAGCGTGGGTGGAGGCGTGGAGGTGGAGTCGGCCGTCTTCCTTATGCGCGACTCGACGGTGTCGGGCAATCGCGCCGGCACGAACGGTGGCGGACTCTCCATCGCAGAGCTCGACCTGCCGGTGGCGACGATCGTCAACAGCACGATCGCCGGCAATCGGGCAGTGCAGAACGGCGGCGGGATCTACGCGGCTGAGGGTGCCGAGGTCAACGTCAACGCGGTCACGGTGGCGCGCAACATCGCGTCGTCGAACAGCCCCGGCCCGCCGCCGATCACCGGCGGCGGCATCTACATGATCGATTCCACCTTCGAGGTCCGCAACTCCCTGTTGGCACTGAACGAGGTTGGCCAGGGCGGGCTCGTCGCGAACGATTGCGAGGGCGAGACGTTCACCTCGCTCGGCAACAACGTGATCTCCACCAAGTTCGAATGCGATGGGTTCACGCAGCCCACGGATCTCGAGCGGCCGAACCCGAAGATCGGGCAGCTGAGCAAGAACGGCGGTCCGACCAAGACCGTCGCGCTGAAGCGTGGAAGCCCGGCGATCGGCCACGCCCACAATCCGAGCGCCCCGAACCGCGACCAGCGGGGAGAACGGCGCGGCAGGGACCCCGACGCGGGAGCGTTCGAGCGCTGAACCTCGCCTAGAGCGGTTCGGCCTCCGGATACGTGAACGCGGGCCCGTCTCCGTACGTGACGCCGGTGAAGTAGAGGCCGTGCGCCGGGGCGGTCTCGCCCGCGCGCTCGCGAGCCGCGCCCTCCAGCAGCTCGCGGAAGTCCTCAACGGTCCGCTTCCCGCCCGCGACCTCGAGCATGGTGCCGACCAGCACGCGGATCATGTTGCGCATGAACGCGTCCGCGGTGATCTCGAGGGTGAGGACCCGCTCGGACTCGTCGATCCACTCCGCGGCCAGCACCATCCGCTCGAACCGCACGTGCTCGGTCTGGGTCGGAGTGAACGCCGTGAAGTCGTGCTCGCCCTTGATCGACGCCGCGCATTCCCTGACCGCCGTGACCCCGAGCGGGTACGGCCACCAAAGCGCCCGGCCCTCCTCGAACGGGTCGCGGGTGGGCGCGCGCAGGACCCGATAGCTGTAGCTGCGCGACTGCGCCCAGCGGCGGGCGTCGAAGCCGTCGGGGGCCGGCTCGGCCGCCAGCACGGACACGTCCCGGGGGAGCACCGCGTTGATGCGCTCGGCGAACCGATCCGGGGGCTCCTGGTCGAGCGTGAAGCTCGCGACCTGTCCCGTGGCGTGGACCCCCGCGTCCGTGCGCCCGGCGACGGTCAGGTCGACCTCCGCTCCGCCGAGGATCTTCGCAACCGCCCCCTCCAGCTCCTCCTGCACGGTGCGCAGCCCGGGCTGGCGGGCCCAGCCGGCAAACGCACCTCCGTGGTAGGCGATGTCGAGGCGATACGTGCTCATCGGGTGATGGGGTTCACATACCCACTGACCGTTCGCGGTAAGGTCGGCCGAACCGAATCGGGAGGAACCGCCGCATGTCGAACATGACGGAGAACCAGCGGGCGCAGTTCGAGCGCTACGACCTGCGCGAGAAGCGACCGCGGATGACCGAGGTCAGCGAGCGCGGTCAGAAGTACCTCGCGGGCCTGACGATCCTCTTCATCGGCGTCCTGGCGGCGCTGACGTGGGCCGCAGTGCAGATCTTCGACGGCTGGCATCACTTGATTGTGATCGCCGACTTCGTGATCGTGTTCTTTGCCATCGCCGCGTGGATCTACTCCACCCGCGGCGACGAATGACTCAGACGAGTTCCAGGAAGACCATCTCGGTCGAGTCCGACCGGCGCGGGCCCAGCTTGACGATCCGGGCGTAGCCACCCTCGCGGTCCGCGTAGCGCGGGGCGATCTCCTCGAAGAGCTTGTGAACCAGGAACTTGTCCTGGCCGAGCTCCGTGAGGGCCTGGCGGCGCGCGTGCAGGTCACCGCGCTTGCCGAGGGTGATGAGCTTCTCGAGCTGGGGCTTGACCGCCTTGGCCTTCGCCTGGGAGGTCCTGATCCGCTCGTGCTCGATCACCTCACGGCAGAGGTTGCGTTTCAGCGACGCGCGGTGCGACTTGCTCCGCGAGAGCTTCCCTTTTTGCTTGGCGTGACGCATGAGCTACTCCCGGACAGCTTGGCGTATCTAGCGACTACTCGCCGCGGAGCGAGAGCCCCAGCTGGTTCAGGGCCTCGATCACTTCCTCGGTCGAGCGGCGACCGAAGTTCGGGATCGCGTTCAGCTCGGACTCCGAACGGGTGACCAGGTCGCCGACCGTCTGGATCCCGGCGCGCTTCAGGCAGTTGTACGCCCGGACGCCGATCTCGAGCTCCTCGATGAGGCGGTCGTCGCCCTCGGCAACGGGCGCGCCGGCAGCGGCGCCGTCCGCGCCGGGCAGCTCGTAGTTCGAGCGGTCCGTCAGCGCCTCGACCGACTCCGGGTCGGAGAAGATCGCCAGCGACTTGATCAGGATCTCGGCCGCCTCGCGCATCGCCGCCGACGGCTCGATCGAACCGTCCGTCTCGATCTCCAGCGCGAGCTTGTCGAAGTCCGTGCGCTGGCCGACGCGCGCCGTGTCGACGGTGTACGCCGCCCGGCGGATCGGCGAGAAGATCGAGTCGATCGGGACGACGCCGATCGGCTGGTCCTCGGCCTTGTTCTCCTCGGCAGGTGAGTAGCCGCGACCACGGCCGATCGTCAGGTACATCTCGAGCTTGGTCTTCTTCTCGAGCGTGGCGATCGGCGCGTCGGGGTTCAGGATCTCGACGCCCGCGGGCAGGTCGATGTCCTTGGCGGTCACGTCGCCGGGGCCGCTGGCGACCAGCGGGGCCTCGACCTCGTCGGCGTCGGTGTGCATCTTCACGACGACGTCCTTCAGGTTGAGGACGATGTCCGTCACGTCCTCCTTGACCCCGGGGATCGTCGAGAACTCGTGCGCGACACCCTCGATCCGGACGCTCTTGATCGCGGCGCCGCCCAGCGAGGACAGCAGCACGCGGCGAAGGCTGTTGCCGAAGGTGTAGCCGAACCCCTTGTCGAGAGGCTCGATCGTGAACGTGCCCTTGTTGTCGGCCACGTCCTCCTTGCTGATCTTCGGGATCTGAAATTCGGGCAGGGTGGTCATTCTTGTCTCCGGTCTGTAGGTGTTCTAGTGAGCGACTTTGTCGCGAAAGTGTGTTTGCCTCCCTGGCAAGGGGTGTGTTCTGGGGGCTCTACCGCTACTTCGAGTAGAGCTCGACGATCAGCTGCTCCTGGACCGGGGTCTCGATCTCCGTTCGCTCGGGGAGACGGAGGACCTTTGCGGTCAGGGCGTCGTGATCGGCCTGCAGCCACGGCGGCACCGCGGCGGTCAACTCTGTGGCGGAGCGGACGACGTCCGCCGCCTTCGCGTCCGGCTTGATCGTGATCACGTCATCGGGCCGGACCTGGTAGCTCGGGATGTCCACCCGGCGGCCGTTGATCAGCCAGTGTCCGTGGCTGATCAACTGCCGGGCCTGGCGGCGCGAGGCCGCGAAGCCGAGCCGCACCAAGACGTTGTCGAAGCGCCGCTCGAGGAGGCGCAGCAGGTTCTCGCCGGTCACTCCCGGCTGGCGCGCGGCCTTCTCGTAGTAATGGCGGAACTGCTTCTCGAGGAGCTGGTAGTAGCGGCGCGTCTTCTGCTTCTCGCGAAGCTGGTTGCGGTACTCCGACGCGCGCACGCGGGCACGGCCGTGCTCGCCCGGCGGGTACGAGCGGCGCTCGACGCCGCACTTGTCGGTCAGGCAGCGCTCGCCCTTCAGGAACAGCTTCTGGCCCTCGCGGCGGCACTGCTTGCACTGCGGTCCGGTATCCCTCGCCACGGTTACACCCTCCGCCGCTTCTTGGGACGGCAGCCGTTGTGGGCCTGCGGTGAGACGTCCTTCACGGTCGTCACGTTGAGCCCGGCGGCCTGCAGCGAGCGGATCGCCGTGTCGCGGCCGGAGCCGGCGCCCTTGGCGTGCACCTCGACGCGCTCGAGGCCGTGCTCCATCCCCTTGCGGGCGGCGGCGTCGGCGGTCACCTGGGCGGCGAACGGCGTGGACTTGCGCGAGCCCTTGAAGCCCGCGGAGCCCGCGGACTCCCAGACGATCACGTTTCCCTCGGGGTCGGTGATCGTGACGATCGTGTTGTTGAACGAAGTCTTGATGTGGGCGATCCCGTAGGGAACGTTCTTGCGGACGCGGCGACGGGCACGGCCCTTTCTCGGCTGCGGCATCTAGAAACCCTCTCCGACTCTCACTTCGGTGTCGGCGGCTTCTTGCGCCCGGTCACGCTCATCCGCCGCGGGCCCTTGCGGCCACGGGCGTTGGTCTTCGTGCGCTGGCCCCGGACGGGCAGGCCACGCCGGTGGCGCAGGCCCCGGTAGGCGCCGATCTCCGACAGCCGCTTGACGTTCTGGGAGCGCTCGCGGCGCAGGTCGCCTTCGACCTCGCGCGACTCGACGGCCTCGCGAAGCTTGACGGTCTCCTCCTCGGTCAGGTCCTTCACGTAGGTGTTCGGATCGACGCCGGCCTTCGCCAGGATCTCGTTCGCCGTCGAGCGCCCGACTCCGTGGACGTAGGTGAGCCCGATCTCGATGCGCTTGTTGAGCGGGAGGTTGATTCCTGCGATGCGTGCCATGTACTCCTAGCCCTGCCTCTGCTTGTGCCGGGGGTTCGAGCAGATCACCAGCACGACGCCGCGCCGCCGGATGATCCGGCACCGCTCACACATCGGCTTCACTGACGCTCGTACTTTCAACGCGATTTCGCGCCTTTCCCGGTCGTATCGTTCAGAAGGCCCATCTGCCCCATGAATCGGGCTGACGGGCGCAAAAACAAGCTTCCAGCCGAGGCTGAAAGCGACGTCGAATGGTAGCAGCCCGTGCCTGAGCTACTCGTGCCACGGAGTGAGGATCCGGGGCCCTTCCTCGGTCACCGCCACGGTGAACTCGAAGTGGGCGGTGAGGGAGTCGTCGGCCGAGTAGACGGCCCAGCCGTCGTCGCCCTGGACGATCTCGTGAGTGCCGACTGCGGTCATCGGCTCGATCGCGAGGACCATGCCGGGCTCGAGCTCGGGACCGCGCCCGGGCGGGCCGAAATTCGGTACCTGCGGGTCCTCGTGCATGTCGCGGCCGATGCCGTGCCCCACGAGGCTTCGGATGACCTCGAGCCCGCCGTCCTCGACGGTGGTCTGGACCGCGTGCGAGACGTCGGAGAGCCGGTTGCCGGGCGCCATCTGGTCGACCGCGGCGTGCAGCGCGGCCTCGGTGGTCGTCAGGAGGCCCTGCGCGGTCTCGGAGACCTCGCCGATCGGCAGCGTGATCGCGCCGTCGGCCACCCAGCCGTCCTTCGTCACGCCGACGTCGATCGAGAGCACGTCGCCGCGCTGGAGCGCGTAGGCGTCCGGGATTCCGTGCACGACCATGGCATTCGGGGAGGCACAGATCGAGCCCGGGAACCCGCGGTAGCCCTTGAAGGTCGGTGTGGCGCCCTGCGACGCGATGAACCGCTCGGCGGCCTCGTCCAGCTCGGCGGTGGTCACGCCGGGCCGGGCCTTCGCCTGGAGCATCTTCAGGCAGCGCGCGTGGACCCGGCCGGCCACGGCCATCGCGTCGAGCTGCTCCGGGGTCTTCAGGAGGATCCCGCCGCGGTACATCAGGCCTCCTCCTCCATGCGAAGCGTGGCGAGCAGGGCGCGGATGTCCTCCTCGACCTGGTCCTGGTCCTTCTCGCCGTCGACCCGCTCGAGGACGCCGCGATCCTCGTACCAGGCAACCAGTGGCTCGGTCTTCTCCCGGTACTGGGCGAGGCGATTCTTGATGACATCGGGCTTGTCGTCGTCACGGGTCTGGAGCTCAGCGCCGCAGACGTCGCAAACGCCCTCCTCCTGCGGCGGGTCGAACTCGGCGTGGAAGACGTGTCCGTTGGGGCAGGTGCGCCGCCCGCCGAGCCGGCGAACCACCTCGTCGTCGCCGACCTCGATCAGGAGCGCCGCGGTGAGCCGCTTGGCGAGCTCGTCCATTCGATCCTCGAGCGCCTCCGCCTGGCCGACGGTCCGTGGGAAACCGTCCAGGATGAACCCGTCCT
The DNA here is from genome assembly GCA_963734015.1 of uncultured bacterium. Lineage (GTDB taxonomy): Bacteria > Actinomycetota > Thermoleophilia > Solirubrobacterales > 70-9 > JALZKA01. The sequence continues at coordinate 310,024 of CAVTFG010000002.1, forward strand.
CGGCCTCGTGGCCTGCGATCCGCTCGGCGATCACTCCGATGATGACCTCGTCGGGAACGAGGTCGCCGCGGTCCATGTACTCCTTCGCCTTCTGCCCAAGCTCCGTCTGCTCCCGCACGGCCTCGCGGAGGATGTCCCCGGTCGCGTAGTACGGCAACTCGAGGTCCTCGCGCAGGCGTTCGCCCTGCGTGCCCTTGCCGGAGCCGGGCGGACCGAGGAGTACGAGATTGAGTTCAGACACGGGCGAAAGGACTCCTACTTCAGGAAGCCTTCGTAGTTTCTCATCATCAGCTGCGCCTCTAACTGTTTCACCGTGTCCAGCGCGACGCCGACCACGATCAGGATCGAGGTTCCGCCGAAGTAGAAGTTGGCCGAGGTCTGGGCGAAGAGGATCGTCGGCAGGGCCGCAACGGCGCCGAGGTACAGGGCGCCTGGGAAGGTGAGCCTGGACAGGATCCGGTCCAGGTATTCGGCGGTAGGTCGCCCGGGTCTCACGCCGGGGATGAACCCGCCGTACTTCTTCAGGTTGTCGGCCTGGTCAACGGGGTTGAAGGTGACCGCGGTGTAGAAGTAGGTGAAGATGATGATGAAGAAGACCTCGCCGACGACGTAGGCCCAGCCGTTCGGGTTGAAGAAGGTCGCGAAGTCGGTCCAGAAGTTGTCCTCGTTGCCGCCGAGGAGCTGGCCGATCGTCGGCGGAAAGGCCATGATCGAGGCGGCGAAGATCACCGGGATCACACCCGCCATGTTCACGCGCAGCGGCAGATAGGTCGAACCGCCCGTCGTCATCCGGCGGCCGACCACCCGCTTCGCATACTGGACCGGGATCCGGCGCTGTCCCTCCTGGACGAACACGATGCCGACGATCACCGCGAGCGCGACGAACGGCATCATCACCACGAATACCTGGTCCGGGTTGGTCCACCAGGCCGAGATGCCCTGCGGAAGGCCGGCGACGATCGAGGCGAAGATCATGAGGCTGATGCCGTTGCCGATCCCGCGCTGGGTGATCAGCTCGCCCATCCACATCAGGAGCGTGGCGCCGGCCGTCAGGGACAGCGCGATCAGCATTGCGGTGCCGAAGGTCAGCTGGCCCTCGATGATCTCGCTGCTGCCGAAGCTCTGCGAGTTGAAGAGCAGCACGTAGCCGATCGCCTGCGCGAACGCCAGGCCGACCGTGAGGTAGCGCGTGTATTGCGTGATCTTCTGCTGCCCGACCTCGCCCTCCTTCGAGAGGCGCTCCAACGAGGGCACGACCACGGTCAGCAGCTGCAGGATGATCGAGGCCGTGATGTAGGGCATGATCCCGAGGGCGAACAGGGACAGCCGCGAGAGCGAGCCGCCCGAGAACAGGTTCAGGAAGCCGAGGATGTTGTTGCCGAACTGGTCGCCGGCGCTCTCGACCGCGTCGATGTTGACGCCCGGTGAAGGGATGTACGCACCGAGCCGGTAGAGCAGGAGGATCGCCGCCGTGAAGGCAAGCTTGCGCCGGATCTCCGGAACGCTGAACGCGTTGAGGATGGTCTGAAGCACGGGGGCGCCTAGCCCTCGTCGATCACTTCACAGGTGCCACCAGCGGCCTCGATCTTCTCCTTGGCGGAGCCGCTGAAGGCGTGCGCGCGAACGGTGAGCTTGGTCGAGATCTCGCCGCGGCCGAGCACCTTGACCGGGTGCTTGCGGGTGGCGAGGCCGGCGGCGCGCAGCGTTTCCGGGGTGACCTCGGCGCCCGCCTCGAAGCGAGCGTCCAGGTCCGAGACGTTCACGGGCTGGGTGTGGGTGCGAAACGGCCCGATCGGCATCGACTGCTTCTTGGTCGCGCCGCGCATCTTTCGCATCCGCATGAACAGCGGGTTCTGGCCGCCCTCATACGCCGCCTTGCGCTTCGAGCCCGAGCGCGAGCCATAGCCCTTGTGGCCGCGGCCGGCGGTCTTGCCCGTGCCCGTGCCCTTGCCGCGCCCCAGGCGCTTCGGCGCCTTGCGCGACCCGTGCTTCGGGCGGAGCGAGTGCAGGCCGATCTCTTCGGGATCAAGCCGGGCCATCAGCCGTCCACCTCAACAAGATGGTCAACCACCTTGATCATGCCCCGGAGCTGCGGCGTGTCGGCCATCGCGCTCTCGCGCCCGATCTTGCCGAGCTTGAGCGCCTGCAGCGTCTCACGCTGCTTCGGGTTCGCCCCGTTGGCGGAACGGACCTGCTTCAGCTTGACGTCAGCCACCTGAAGGCTCCTCGGCGGGAGGTTCCTCGGACGGCGTCTCGCTCGCCTCGGGCGTCGCCTCCGCGACCACGGCCACCGGCTCGGGGGCCTCGGCCTCCTGGACGTCCTCCTCCTCGCCGGCGAGCTTCTTCGCCTCGGCCAGCTTGTCGAGGCCCAGCACCTGATGCACGGAGAGGCCGCGGAGCTTCGCGACGTCCTCGGGGCGCCGGAGCTGGATCAGGCCGTCCATCGTGGCCTTCACGAGGTTGATGGGGTTCTGCGTGCCGATCGACTTCGAGAGCACGTCGCGGATGCCGGCCAGCTCGAGCACGGCGCGCACGCCGCCGCCCGCGATCACCCCGGTACCGGGGCTTGCCGGGCGCAGGATGACGTGGCCCGAGCCGTAGCGACCGATGATCTTGTGCGGGATCGTCTGCCCGTACATCGGCACCTTGATCAGGTCCTTACGGGCGTTCTCGACCGCCTTCTGGATGCCAAGCGGGACCTCGCGGGCCTTGCCGTAGCCGATCCCGACCACGGCGTTCTCGTCGCCCACCGCGACGAGCGCGGTGAACGAGAAGCGCCGGCCGCCCTTGACGACCTTGGCGACGCGGTTGATCTCGATCACGCGCTCCTGCAGGTCCAGGCCCTGCGGGCTCACGGTGTCGTATTCGCGGTCACGTCCCATCTAAATCAGCAATCCAGGGTAGAAGGTCAAAACTTGAGCCCACCCTCGCGGGCACCCTCGGCGAGCGCCGCGACCCGGCCGTGGAAGCGGTAGCCGCCGCGGTCGAAGACGACGTTCTCGAAGCCCGCAGCCTTGGCCCGCTCGGCCAGGACCTCACCCACCCGCTTGGGCTGGTCGGCACGCGAGAGCTTGCGGAGGTCGTCCTCGGTCCAGGCGACCGCGACCAGGGTCCGACCCGCATCGTCGTCGATCAGCTGGGCGCTGATGCCGCGGTTCGAGCGGAACACCGACACGCGCGGTCGCTCGGCGGTTCCGCGCACCTTCGCGCGCACCCGACGACGGCGGCGGAGCCGCTGCTGGTTCTTGGTCTGGACCGCCATGGCTAAGCCCGCTTCCCGACCTTGCGGCGGACGTGCTCGCCGGCGTAGCGGATGCCCTTGCCCTTGTACGGCTCGGGCGGGCGCACGCGGCGGATCCGAGCGGCGGTCTCGCCCACGAGCTGCTTGTCGATGCCGCGGACGATCACCTCGGTCTGCTGCGGGACCTCGAACTCGATCCCGTCCGGGGCCGGCATCGCCACCGCGTGCGAGTAACCGACGGACAGCTCCAGCGCCTTGCCCTGCAGGCGCGCGCGATAGCCGACGCCCTGGATCTCAAGGCGCTTCTCGTAGCCGTTGGTGACGCCCTCGACCATGTTCGCGAGCAGGCTGCGGGTGAGGCCGTGGAGCGCGCGGTGCGGGCCGCGGTCGGTCGGGCGCTCGACCGTGAGCGTCCCGTCGTCCAGCGCGACCTTCATGTCGCGGTCGACGGTCTGGCTCAGCTCGCCCTTGGGCCCCTTGACCGAGACCACGCCGGTGCCGACGTCGACGGTGACGCCCTCGGGCACTTCGATCGGCTGTTTCCCAATCCGGCTCATACAAGCGGCCTCAACAACGGCCGGGATTCGTCTTCGTTCTTCGAACTCCGCCTCATAGGTCACCAAACGTAGGCAACGACCTCGCCGCCGACGCCCTTCGCCTTCGCCTCGTGACCGGTCATGACGCCGGACGAGGTCGACACGATCGCGGTCCCCATCCCGCCCATCACGCGCGGGATCTCCGTCTTGTCCGTGTAGCGGCGGCGGCCCGGCCGTGAGATCCGCTCGATCCCGGTGATCACCGGCTTGCGGTCGTCCGTGTAGCGGAGCTGGATCCGGATCACCTCGCCCACGGCGGTCGGCTCGACCGCGTAGTCGGAGATGTACCCCTGCTCCTTGAGAATGCGGGTGACCTCCTTCTTCAGGCGCGAAGCGGGCACCTCCACGTCGAGGTGCTCGGCCTGCAGCGCGTTGCGCACGCGGGTCAGGTAGTCGGAAATCGGGTCGGTCAGCATCGAAGCTCTCCGGTTACCAGCTCGACTTGGTCATGCCGGGCACGTAGCCCTTGTGGGCGGCCTCGCGCAGACAGATGCGGCAGAGGCCGAACTTGCGGAAGTAGGCGCGCGAGCGACCGCAGCGCCGGCACCGGTTGTGGGCGCGCGTCTTGAACTTGGGCTCGCGGCCCTGCTTCACGATTTTCGAAGTCTTCGCCATCTAAACCCTTACTCGTTTCCTTCCTCTGATTCCGGCGCGGCCTCGCCGCCGCCCTCGCCTTCCTCGCCCTCTTCGCCCTCTTCCTCGCGCACCGGCTTCTCGTACGCCTCCGGGTTCTCTTCCTTGAGCTGCTCGAGCGCGGCCGCCTCGGCCTCGGCCCGCTGCCTGGCCTCCTCGTGCCGGCGCTCCTCCTCTTCCTCGGCCGCGGTGTCGACCTGGCCGGGGCGGCCCTCCTGTGCGAAGGGGAAGCCCAGGCCGAGGAGCAGCTCGAAGCCCTCCTCGTCGGATGCGGCGGTCGTCGCGATCGTGACGTCCAGGCCGCGCACCTCGTCGATCGAGTCGTAGTCGATCTCCGGGAAGATCAGCTGTTCGCGGATGCCGAGCGAGTAGTTGCCGCGCCCGTCGAACGACCGGGGGTTGAGGCCGCGGAAGTCGCGGATGCGCGGGATCGAAATCGAGACCAGGCGGTCGATGAACTCCCACATCCGGGCGCCGCGCAGCGTCACCGCCACGCCCACCGGCATGCCGTCGCGCAGCTTGAAGTTCGCAATCGACTTGCGCGCGCGGCGCACGTTCGGGCGCTGGCCGGCGATCGTCGCAAGCTGCTCGGTCGCCGCCTCGAGAATCGGCGTCGACTGCTTGGCGTCGCCGATCCCCATGTTCAGCGTGACCTTGACCAGGCGCGGAACCTCCATCGGGCTCGTGTAGCCGAACTTGGAGGTGAGCGCCGCCACGAGCTCGGACTCGTAGCGCTCGCGCAGCCGCGGCGGCGGAGCCGCCTGCTGTGCCTCGGGTGTGGTTGTCGCTGCTTCCATCGAAAGTTCCTCAGTCGAGCGCGTTGCCCGTCCGTTTCAAGTAGCGCTGGCGCTTGCCATCGTCCGTGAGCCGGATCCCGACCCGCGAGGGCTTCTGATCCTGCGGATCGACCACCATGACGTTAGAGATGTGGATCGGAGCCTCCTGCTCGATGATCCCGCCGGCCTCGCCCTTCTGCGTGTCCTTGATCGAGCGCGGGCGCGTATGCCGCTTCACGATGTTCAGCCCCTCGACGTAGACGCGCTGTTTCCCGGGCTCGGTGCGGAGCACCTTGCCGCTCTTCCCCCGGTCCTTGCCCGAGGTGACGACCACGGTGTCGTCCTTGCGGACGCGCATCGACTTCGCCTTGACCTTCTCCACCTGGCGCTTCGGCATGCTCAGAGCACCTCCGGAGCGAGCGAGACGATCTTCATGAAGTTCTTGTCGCGCAGCTCGCGGGCGACCGGCCCGAAGATGCGGGTGCCTCGCGGGTTGTTCTGCGGATCGATCAGCACGGCCGCGTTCTCGTCGAACGCGATGTAGGTGCCGTCGGTGCGGCCGAGCTGCTTGCGGGTCCGCACGACGACTGCCTCCACGACCTCGCCCTTGCGCACGCCGCCGTGCGGCGTCGCGGTCTTGACCGTGGCGGTGATGACGTCGCCCACTCCGGCGTAGCGCCGGTGCGATCCGCCCTTGACGCGGATGCAGAGGATCTCGCGGGCGCCCGAGTTGTCGGCGACCTTGAGCTTTGACTCCTGCTGGATCACCTGGCCACCGGTGCCTTCTCGACGACCTCGACCAAACGCCAGCGCTTGGTGCGCGAGAGCGGCCGAGACTCGACCACGCGGACGACATCGCCCTCGGCGGCCTCGTTGCGCTCATCGTGCGCGTGCACGGTCGCTGACTGCCGAACGACCTTCTCGTAGCGCCGGTGCCGGCGCACGATGTCGACGCGGACGGTGATCGTCTTGTCGGCCTTGTCGGAGACGACCGTGCCGAACTGGACCTTCTTGGTGCCGGGCACACGCTCGGCCCGGGGTGTGCCCTGGCCGGGCTCGCCGCGCTTGCCGCGCTCCTGGCCGCGGCGGCGGCTGCGCTGGGCGGCCTTCCCGCTGCGGGTCTGGGCGCGCTCGGCGGCGCGCTCCTCGGCGCTGCGCGGCGGCTTGGCCTCGCCGGCGTGGATCGAGCGCTCGCGCTTACGAAGCTGCTTCGGCGACAGAGCCTCCTCCGGCTCCTCGTCGGCAGGAGCCTCGGCGGCGGGCGCCTCGGGCGCAGGGGCGTCCTCGGCGGGGGCTTCCTCCGCCGGGGCCTCCTCGGCCTCCGGAGCAGCCTCTTCCGCCGGGGCCTCCTCGGCCTCCGGAGCAGGCTCGTCCGCCGGAGCCTCCTCGGCCTCGGGCGCAGCCTCTTCGGCCGGCGTCTCCTCGACGGCCTCGGGCGTCTCCTCCGGGGCGTCGGCCTCGGGCGTCTCTTCGGTTGGGTTGTTCTCTTCCTCGGCCATCAGCTCCGAGTCCTCAGTTCCTTGTCGATGTCGATTCCGCGCTGGCGCGCGATCGTGAGCAGGCGAGCGAGGTCGCGCCGCGAGGCGCCGAGTCCGGCCGTGTTCTCCAGCTCGCCCGTCGCGTTGCGAAACCGCAGATTGAACGCTTCCTGGCGCGCGTTGCGAAGCGCCTCCACCAGGTCCTGGTCCGAGAGCGAATGTGCCTCCGATGCCTTCATTTCGATCAGGACACCTCCTCCCGCTTCACGAACTTGGTCTTGATCGGCAGCTTGTGCCCTGCCAGCCGCATCGCGTCCTTCGCCAGGTCCTCAGGCACGCCTGAGAGCTCGAACATCACGCGCCCGGGCTTGATCACCGCGACCCAGCCCTCGGGGTTGCCCTTGCCGGAGCCCATGCGGGTCTCCGCGGGCTTCTTCGTGAACGGCTTGTCCGGGAACACGTTGATCCAGACCTTGCCGCCGCGCTTGATCTTGCGCGTCATCGCGACACGAGCGGCCTCGATCTGGCGGTTGGTGATCCAGCCGCGCTCGATCGCCTTCAGCCCGTACTCGCCGAAGTTCATGTCCGATCCGCCCTTGGCGTTGCCACGGCGCTTGCCGCGCATCACCTTGCGGTACTTCACGCGCTTCGGGGAAAGCACTAGGTACCACCGCCAGTTGCTCTGCCTTCGGCCTGCGCACTTTCGGGCGCGGGCGCCGACGTGGCGGCAGGCTCAGCCGCTGGAACCGCGGCTTCGTCGCTGGTCCCGGCGGGTGCCTCCTTGGGAGCGGAAGGCGGAGGCTGCGGCGCAGGCGCGGACGCCGGCGGTGCCGGCTTGCGCTGCTGACGATCCCGGTCGCGGCGCCTGCGGTTGCGCGGGCGCAGCTCCTCCTCCGGCTCCTCGCCGCCGGCACGGTAACCCTCGGGCATGACCTCGCCCTTGTTGATCCAGCACTTGACGCCGATCCGTCCCGTGGTGGTCCGGGCCTCGACGAAGCCGTAGTCGATGTCGGCACGCAGCGTGTGCAGCGGGACGCGCCCGTCCGAGTAGCCCTCGGTCCGCGCCATCTCGGCGCCGCCGAGGCGGCCGGAGACCTGGACCTTCACTCCCTTGGCGCCGGAGCGCATCGCGGAGGTGAGGGCGCGCTTCATCGCGCGGCGGAACGCCACCCGGTTCTGGAGCTGCTCGGCGATCGACTGGGCGACGAGCTTCGCGTCGAGCTCCGGGCGCTTGATCTCGCGGATGTTCACCTTCACCGGCTTGGCCGTGAGCTTGTGCAGGTCCTTGCGCAGCGCGTCGACCTCGGAGCCGGACTTGCCGATCACGATGCCGGGGCGAGCCGTGTGGATGTCCACGGTGATCTCGCCTCGCTGCTTCACGATCGTGATGTCCGAGAGGCCGGCATGCGCGAGCCGGTTCTCGATGTGGTCGCGGATCGCCAGGTCCTCGAGCAGGTAGTCGGCGAACTCGCGCTGGTTGAACCAGTTCGACTTCCAGTCGTGGATGTACCCGACGCGGAAGCCCTCGGGATGAACCTTCTGACCCATTAGAGATCCTCCCCTGTTGGCTTAAGAGCGACGCTCACGTGACTCGTCTTACGCTCGATCCGGGTTGCGCGTCCGCGGGCGCGGGCGCGCCAGCGCTTGAGGGTCGGGCCCTCGTCCACGCGGATCTCGGTGATCTCCATCTCGTCGGCGACCAGCTCGTGGTTGTTCTCGGCGTTGGCCGCGGCGGACGCGATCAGCTTGCTGATGTCCACGGCCGCGCCGCGCGGCGAGAAGGCCAGGAGCTCCTGGGCCTCGAGCACGGGCATGCCGCGCACCTGGTCGGCGACCAGCCGCGCCTTGCGTGGGGCGACGCGCAGGTAGCGCGCGGTCGCGCGCACCGTCGGCGTCTCGCTACTGCCCGCGTCAGCCACTATGCGCGCTCCTTCCTCTCGCCCGAGTGGCCACGGAAGGTGCGGGTCGGCGCGAACTCGCCGAGCTTGTGCCCGACCATCGATTCGCTGACGAACACCGGCACGTGCTTGCGGCCGTCGTGGACGGCGATGGTGTGCCCCACCATCTCGGGGAAGACCGTGGACGTCCGCGACCAGGTCTTGATCATCTGCTTCTGGTTGGCCTCGTTCATCGCGTTGATCCGCGCCAGCAGGCGCTCCTCGACGAACGGCCCCTTCTTGGTTGATCGACCCATGTGAAGTCCTTACCTCTTCTTCTTCCCGCGCCGCCGGCCGCGCACGATCAGGGCGTTGGACGGCTTGCCCTTCTTCCGGGTGCGATAGCCGAGGGTCGGCTTGCCCCACGGGGTGCGGGGATGGCCGCCCGGCGTCTTGTGGGCCTCGCCGCCGCCGTGCGGGTGGTCCACGGGGTTCATCGCGACGCCACGGGTCTGCGGGCGCTTGCCCTTGTGGCGATTCCGGCCGGCCTTGCCGACGGTGACGTTCTGGTGCTCGGAGTTCGAGAGCGTGCCAATCGTCGCCCGGCAGTCGGCGCGAACCATCCGCATCTCGGACGAGGGCAGGCGCAGCGTGACCATCGGGCCCTCCTTCGCGACCACCTGGATCGCGGTCCCGGCGGAGCGGCCGATGCGGCCGCCCTGACCCGGGATCAGCTCCACGCTGTGGACGATCGTTCCGGTCGGGATCGCGCGCAGCGGCAGCGCGTTCCCGGGTCGGATGTCCGCGCGCTCGCCGGACTCGACGCTGGCCCCCACCCGCAGGCCCTGCGGGGCGAGGATGTAGCTCTTGCGACCGTCCGCGTAGTGCAGCAGCGCGATGTACGTGGTCCGGTTCGGGTCGTACTCGATCGTCGCGACCTTCGCCGGCACGCCGTCGGTGGTGCGCCTGAAGTCGATCTGGCGGTACCGCCGCTTGGCGCCGCCGCCGCGGTGACGCGACGTAATGCGGCCCTTCGAATTGCGGCCGCCGCTCGAGCTCTTGCCCTTCGTCAGCGGCTTGTGCGGGCGCGACTTGGTCACGTCCTCGCGCTGCTGGTACGTCGCGAAGCGGCGCCCGGGGCTCGTGGGCTTTGTCTTGCGCATGGCCATTAGATTTCCCTTACCAGGGTGGCCAAGTTTGTTTCGCGCCTAGCGTCGCTCATCAAAATCACTCGGCCACCGCCGCGCCTTCGAACAGCTCGATGCGGTCGCCGGGCGCGAGCTCGACGATCGCCTTCTTCCAGGAACGGGTCTTCCCGCTGTGCAGGCCGCGGCGCTTCGGCTTCGAGCGCACCTTGGCGGTCCGGACCTCGACGACGCCGACTTCGAAGATCTCCTCGATCGCGAGCGCGATCTGGGTCTTGTGCGCGCGGTCGTCGACCCGGAACGTGTACTTGCCGTCCGCCATCAGCGCGTAGCTCTTCTCGGAGACGACCGGCTCCAGGATGACGCTTCGGGCGTCCACTACTCCTCACCCCGCTTCACGTCGCCGGCCCGGGCCTCGAGCACGGGCAGCGCCGCCTGCGAGACGATCAGCGAGCGGTGGCCGATCACGTCGGCGACGCCCGCGGCGGTCGCCGGCAGCACCGTGACCTTGGGGATGTTGCGGAAGCTCTTCATGGCGGCCTCCTCCTCGGCATCGAGCACGACCAGCACCGGCAGGGCGCCGCCCCACTTGGCGAGAGCCTCGCTGGCCTGCTTGGTCGCCGGCTCGGAGTAGGCGGACCCGTCGAGCACGGCGATGGTGTTGCGGTCGGCGTGCACGGACAGGGCCGCCCGCAGCGCCTTGCGGCGCGCCTTGCGGTTGACCTTGAGCGTGTAGCCGCGGGGCTTCGGGCCGAACGCGGCGCCTCCGCCTCTGCGGTGCGGCACGCCGAGCGCGCCGACGCGGGCGCGGCCGGTGCCCTTCTGGCGCCAGGCCTTGGCGGTGGTCATCGAGACCTCGCCCCGCCCCAGCGTCGAGGCGGTGCCGCGGCGGCGGGCGTTAGCCTCGGCGCGCGCGGTGTCGTGGACGAGGGACTCGTGGAAGCTCTCGGTGAACAGCGCCTCGGGCAGGTCCGACTTGGCCTGCTTGCCGAGGGTCGGTGCCTTGGGACTAGCCATCGGTCCGCACCTCGATCGTGCCGTTCTTGGGGCCGGGAACGGAGCCCCGCAGCATCAGCAGGTGGCGCTCCGAGTCGATCTCGACGACCTCGAGCTGGCGCTGGGTGATGCGCTTGCCGCCCATGCGGCCCGGCATGCGAACGCCCTTGAACACGCGGGCGGGGTCGGCGCTGGCGCCGATCGAGCCGGGCGCGCGGACGTTGTGCGAGCCGTGCGAGACGGGCCCACGGCTGAAGCCATGGCGCTTGATCGTGCCCTGGAAGCCCTTGCCGACTCCGACGCCGGTGACCTTCACCCGCTGGCCGGGCTCGAACTGCTCGACCGTTGCGGAATCGCCGACCTTCGGGCCCTCGTCGGACCCCAGGTCCTCGTCGCGGAACTCCACCAGGGTGCGCATCGGGCCGGCGTCCGCCTTCTTCAGGTGGCCCAGCTCGGCCTTGGTGAGCTTGCGCTCGGCGACCTCGTCGAAGGCCAGCTGCACGGCGGCGTAGCCGTCCCGCTCGGAGTTCCGAACCGCGGTGACCGGGCAGGGGCCGGCCTGGATGACGGTCACGGGCACTCGCGTCCCGTCCTCCTGGAAGAGCTGGGTCATCCCGACCTTCTTGCCGATGATCGCCGCCATGGCCGTCTCAATCACCCTCAGCCCAGCTTGATCTCGATGTCGACGCCGGCGGGCAGCGCGTCGAGGCGCTGCAGCGAATCGATCGTCTTCGGGGTCGGCTGGTGGATGTCGATCAGGCGCTTATGGGTGCGGATCTCGAAGTGCTCGCGCGAGTCCTTGTCCTTGAACGGCGAGCGGATCACGCAGTAGACGTTCTTGTCCGTGGGCAGCGGGACGGGACCGGCGACGGTCGCCCCGGTGCGCTCGGCCGTGTCCACGATCTCGCGCGACGCGCGGTCGATCGCGTCGTGGTCATAGGCCTTGAGCCTGATTCGGATCTTGTTGGTGGCGAGCGTCGCCATTGCCTTCTCTTGGTTTCTCGTCTTTCCGCGTAATCGGGGCGCCGCTCGCGGGGAGCGCCGCCCCAGATTGTTGGCCTTATGTTCTTACGCGCGACCCCGTTGGCCGCGAAAAAGGGACCGGCCTGGCCGGTCCCTGTTACGGGTGCTACTCGGTGATCTCCGAGACAACTCCTGAGCCGACCGTGCGACCGCCCTCGCGGATCGCGAACCGGAGGCCCTTGTCCATGGCGATCGGCTGGATCAGCTCGATCGTCATCTCGACGTTGTCGCCCGGCATCACCATCTCCGTGCCCTCGGGCAGGTTGGCGATCCCGGTGACGTCCGTCGTCCGGAAGTAGAACTGCGGGCGGTAGCCCGAGAAGAACGGTGTGTGGCGGCCGCCCTCCTCCTTCTTCAGGCAGTAGACCTCCGCCTTGAACTTCGTGTGCGGGGTGATCGAGCCGGGCTTCGAGAGCACCTGGCCGCGCTCGATCTCCTCGCGCTTGGTGCCGCGCAGGAGGCAGCCGACGTTGTCGCCGGCCTGGCCCTGATCGAGGATCTTGCGGAACATCTCGACGCCGGTCACGACCGTCTTCGAGGAGTCCTTGATCCCGACGATCTCGACCTCGTCGCCCGAGTTGACGATGCCCTGCTCGATCCGGCCGGTGGCGACGGTGCCGCGGCCCGTGATCGAGAAGATGTCCTCGACCGGCATCAGGAACGGCTTGTCCAGGTCGCGCTCCGGCTCGGGGATGTAGCTGTCGAGGGTGTCAGCGAGCTCGAGGATCGATTTCACGGCCTCCTCGTCGCCCTCCAGCGCCTTCAGCGCCGAGCCCTTGATGATCGGGGTCTCGTCGCCCGGGAAGTCGTACTCGTTGAGCAGGTCCTTGACCTCCTCCTCGACGAGCTCGATCAGCTCGTCGTCGTCGACCATGTCGGTCTTGTTGAGGTAGACGACCACGTACGGCACGTTCACCTGGCGGGCGAGCAGGATGTGCTCACGCGTCTGGGGCATCGGGCCGTCGGCGGCGGACACGACCAGGATCGCGCCGTCCATCTGGGCAGCGCCCGTGATCATGTTCTTGACGTAGTCGGCGTGGCCCGGGCAGTCAACGTGCGCGTAGTGCCGGTTCTCGGTCTGGTACTCGACGTGCGAGGTGGCGATCGTGATCCCGCGCTCCTTCTCCTCGGGCGCGTTGTCGATCGACTCGAAGGAACGAACCTCGGTCCCGCCCTTCTCGCCCAGGACCTTCGTGATAGCCGCTGTCAGGGTCGTCTTGCCGTGGTCGATGTGACCGATCGTGCCGACGTTGACATGCGGCTTATCGCGCTCGAACTTCTCCTTCGACATCTCGTTCCTTCTCCGTTTCTCTCAGGTCTTGATCTTCTAAGTCCGTCTGCTGGTCGTTCTACCTTACGCGGGCGTGGCTCATCGCCCGTGGCGCCACCGTGGGCGCCTGCGGGCGAACCCGGGAAATATAGCTAGGCGCCTTCGCTACGCGCCTGCCGCCACGGGCTCTCCGGAGCGCGATTCCACGATCTCCTCCGCGATCGAGCCCGGCACTTCCTCGTAGCGCTCGAACTGCATCGTGTACTGGGCCCGGCCCTGGGTCGAGGACCGCAGGTCGGTGGCGTAGCCGAACATCTCGCCGAGCGGGACGAACGCCTGCACCGCGAGCGCGTTCCCGCGCTGGTCCTGGCCCTGCACCTTGCCGCGGCGGCGCGAGAGGTCGCCGATGACGTCGCCGAGGAACTCCTCGGGCGTCACGACCTCCACCGCCATCACCGGCTCGAGCAGGACGGGCTTCGCACGGCGGGCCGCCTCCTGGACCGCCATCGACCCGGCGATCTTGAACGCCATCTCCGACGAGTCCACGTCGTGGTACGAGCCGTCGGTCAGCTCGACCCGGACGTCCACCATCGGGTAGCCGGCCTTGACGCCGGAGCCCAGCGCCTCCTCGATCCCCTGCTCGACGGCGGGGATGAACTCGCTCGGGATCGCGCCGCCCTTGATCTGGTTCACGAAGTCGAAGCCCTCCTCGGGCGCGGGCTCCACGTTGATCACGACGTGGCCGAACTGGCCGCGGCCGCCGGTCTGGCGCACGAAGCGGCCGACGACCTTCTCGGTGCGGTCGCGGATCGTCTCGCGGTAGGCCACCTGGGGACGCCCGACGTTGGCCTCGACCGAGAACTCGCGCAGGAGCCGGTCGACCAGCACCTCGAGGTGCAGCTCGCCCATGCCGTGGATCAGGGTCTGGCCGGTCTCCTCGTCGCTCTCGATCCGGAACGTGGGGTCCTCCTCGGCCAGGCGGGCGAGGCCCGCGCCGAGCTTCTCCTGGTCCGACTTGGTCTTCGGCTCGATCGCGACGGCGATCACGGGCTCCGGGAATTCGATGTTCTCGAGCACGACCGGGGCGTCGGGGGCCGCCAGAGTGTCGCCGGTCGACGTCTGCTTGAGGCCGACGCCGGCGAGGATGTCGCCCGCGTAGCACTCCTCGATCTCCTCGCGGTGGTTCGCATGCATCATCAGCAGGCGCCCGATCCGCTCGGTCTTGCCGTTGGTGGCGTTCAGCACCCGGCTGCCGGAGCTGAGCTTTCCGGAGTACACGCGGAAGTAGGTCAGCTTGCCGACGAAGGGGTCGGCCATCACCTTGAAGGCCAGTGCCGCGAACGGGGCGGTGTCGTCGGCGCCGCGCTCGGCGGGCTCGCCCTCGGAGCCGTCCTTCAACGGCACGAAGCCCGTGACCGGCGGCACCTCGAGCGGCGACGGCAGGAGCTCGACGATCGCGTCGAGCAGCGGCTGGACGCCCTTGTTCTTGAACGCGGAGCCGCAGAGGACGGGGGTCACCTTCAGGTCGAGCGTCGCTCGGTGCAGCGACTTCGCGACCCGCTCGTGCGGGATGTCCTGCTCGTCCAGGTACATCTCCATCAGCTCATCGTCGTAGTCGGCGCAGGCCTCGATCAGATGCGTCCGGGCCTCGTGGACGGCGTCCACCATCTCGGCGGGGACGTCCTCGAAGGTGAACTCGGTGCCCAGCTCGTCCTTCCAGACCAGCGCCTTGTTCTCGATCAGGTCGACGACGCCCTTGAACTGGTCCTCGGCGCCGATCGGCAGTTGGATCGGGAGAGGGTGCGCTCCGAGGCGCTCCTTCATGGTCTGGACGGAGTTCTCGAAGTCGGCGCCGGTGCGGTCCATCTTGTTGATGAACGCGATGCGGGGGACCTTGTACTTGTCGGCCTGGCGCCAGACCGTCTCCGACTGGGGCTCGACGCCGGCGACCGAGTCGAACACGGCGATCGCGCCGTCGAGGACGCGCAGCGAGCGCTCGACCTCGACGGTGAAGTCCACGTGGCCGGGCGTATCGAGGATGTTGATCCGGTGCCCGTCCCATTCGCAGGCGGTCGCGGCGGACGTGATCGTGATGCCGCGCTCCTGCTCCTGCTCCATCCAGTCCATGACGGCGGCGCCCTCGTGGACCTCACCCATCTTGTGGGTGCGCCCGGTGTAGTAGAGGATCCGCTCGGTCGTCGTCGTCTTACCGGCGTCGATGTGGGCCATGATCCCGATGTTGCGGGTCTTTTCGAGTGGAAAGTTTCGTGCCATGGTTGCGTAGAGTGTGGTCCGAGGAGAGAGGTCAAGTTTGCCGCAGGGCCGGTTCGAGAGCACAAAAAAAGCCCTTTCGGGCCGGGCCGCGAGCGACGGCTGACTATAGCAGAGGCATGAAGCCCGCCAAAAGCGCCAGATGCGGCTGAGAAAGCCGCGTTCCAAGCCTTCCCGACGGGCGGATTCGGGTAGGCCGGCGCCCCTTGCCGGGACTGCTCGCGGGGTCGCCGGGGAGCTGCTCGCGATCGTCCGCGAGATGCTGCGGATCCCCGCCGGGTTGTACATGCGGGCGGCCGAGATCGCCGGCGCGGCGACCCTGGCGGCGTGGCGCTTCGTCTGGCCGCTGCTGAAGGCGCTGTGGCGGCAGGCGGTCCGCCTCTTCCGCTTCGCGGAGCGCGAGGTGACGCCGCTACGCGCCGCGCTCACCGTGGCGGCGGTGACCGCCCTGGCCCTGGCCCTTTCGCAGTTCGCCGACTACCGCAGCGTCGCGATCGGGACCACGGACTACGTCGGGATCGACCAGGTAGCCCCCGCCCCCGAGGTGGAGGGCGAGACCAAGAGCGCCGGGAGCGCCCACGCCTGGCTCGGCCTGCCGCTCGCACTCGCCGCGCTGGTCGTCGTGGCGGCCTGCTCGCGAGGCAACCACAGGACGGCGTGGCTGCTGGCGCCGATCGGCCTGTTCACGATCGCGATCAGCCTGATCGTCGATGCGCCGAAGGGGCTCGACGAGGGCGCGACGGCGGTGGCATACCAGGGGGCCGAGGCCAGCCTCCTCGGTGGTTTCTGGGTGCAGCTCGCCTGCGGCGTCCTGCTGGTCGCCCTGGCGCCGCTGATCGCCGGACTGATGCGGGGTGGCGAGGACAGCGGTGCGTCCGCGAGCCTGCGCCGTCGCCTGCCGTTTGGGCGTGTGCGGACCGGGGAGGCCGGCGGATGAGGGAACGCGCCGGACGCGCCGAGCGACTCCTGCCGTGGGCCTGCTTCGCGGCCGCCACCATCCTGTTCGCATCGCAGCTGATGACGATGTTCGAGTTCACGCCCCCGGGCGCCGAGCCGCTGGCGGAGAGGAGCGTGATCGACCACCACGGCCCCGCGCTCCTGATCATTGCGGCGTTCGCGGCGATCGCCACGGCGTTCGCGGTTTGGGCCGGGTCGAAGCCGGCCGCGATCGCCGTCGCGGCGATGGGCGGCCTCGCCCTCCTGATCTTCCTCCTGATCGACCTGCCGGATGCGGGTCAGGTCGGCACGCTCGACTCCGCCCAGCAATCGTTCATCGACGCCGAGGCGATCCCGCAGGAAGGGTTCTGGCTCGAGATGCTGGGCGCCCTCGCCCTGGCCTTCACCGGCGCGGCGCTCGCGACGATGTCATCGGAACAGCTCGCCTCCCTGCGCCCGGGCGCGAAACACGACGAGCCGGAGCCGAAGATCTCCCTCGCAAGCCCTTCGGAGAAGCCCGCTGATGAGGGCTCTGAGGCTGCGAAAAGCGAGTCTGGCTAGGCCGTCTTACCAGCGGTAGTGGGCGAAGGCCTTGTTGGCCTGCGCCATACGGAAGATGTCGTCCTTGCGCTTCCAGGCGCCGCCCTGCTGCTGGGTGGCGTCGAGGATCTCGTTCGCGAGGCGGTCGGACATCGACTTCTCGCGACGGTCGCGGGCGAAGCTGACAAGCCAGCGCACCGCGAGGGTGCGGGCGCGCGGGGACGGGACCTCGACCGGAACCTGGTAGGTGGCGCCGCCGACGCGGCGGGAGCGGACCTCGAGGGTCGGCGTGAGCTCCTTGATCGCCTCGTCGAGAACCTCCACGGGCTCGCGGCCGGAGCGCTCGCCGATGATCGCAAGCGCGTCGTAGGTGATCTGCTCGGCGACCGACTTCTTGCCGTCCAGCATCACCTTGTTGATGACCTGCTGGACCAGGCGGCTACGGTGTCGCGCATCTGCCTCGACCGGCCGGACCGCTGCTCTCGCTCGGCGAGCCATTACTTCTTCACGCCGTACATCGACCGCGACTGCTTGCGGTCGGAGACGCCGGAGGCGTCGAGCGTTCCGCGGATCACCTTGTAGCGGACGCCCGGCAGGTCCTTGACGCGGCCGCCACGGACGAGCACCACGGAGTGCTCCTGAAGGTTGTGGCCCTCGCCCGGGATGTAGCAGGTGACCTCCATCCCGTTCGTCAGCCGCACTCGCGCGACCTTCCGAAGCGCCGAATTCGGCTTCTTCGGGGTGGCGGTGTAGACGCGCGTGCACACGCCGCGACGCTGGGGCGCGGAGATCCGGCGCTTGCGGCCCTGGCCCGATTTGAGGCCGGGCGTCGAGACCTTCTTCAAGGGGCTCTTGCGTCCCTTGCGGATCAGCTGATTGGTCGATGGCACGGCGCGTGATGGTAGCGGACGTCCCGTCTCGCGACCCTATGTAGCCTGAGTCCGGCAGTGAGCCAGCCACCGGTACTGGCCGTCGATGTCGACGGGGTTATCAGCCTGTTCGGCTTCGACGGTCCGCTCGCGGACGTCCCCGGCCGCTTCCACCTGATCGACGGGGTCGCGCACTGCATCGCGGACGGCGCCGGACCGCGCCTGCTGCGCCTGGCCGAGCATTACGAGCTCGTCTGGGCGACGGGGTGGGAAGAGCGCGCGAACGAGCACCTGCCCCTCCTCCTGGGGCTGCCCGCCGACCTGCCGGTCCTGACCTTCGGCGGCCGCGCCCGGTTCGGCACCGCCCACTGGAAGCTCGAGGCCCTCGACGCCTACGCCGGCGACCGGCCGCTCGCGTGGATCGACGATTCGCTCGACCGGAGCTGCCGCGAATGGGCCGAGAGCCGGACTGCCCCCACCCTGCTCGTCCCGACCGTCTCGGACATCGGGCTGACCGACTCGCACGTCGAGACCCTGATCGGCTGGAGCGAGGGCATGGATTCGGCGCACCCGGGGGTAGACTGACCTTCGTGGATGGCTGGGTGCCCATCTTCTTCCTGATGGTGGTCTTGAAGATCCCCGTCGGCCTCCTCCTCTACATCGCGTGGTGGGCGTTCCACGCACAGCCCGAGGACGAGGAGGCCCCTGCCGGCGAGGAGGGCGGCGAGCACCCGTTCAAGCGCTTCCGGCGCAACCCGAAGCCTCCGCGAGGGCCGCGGCGCGGCCCACACGCGCCCGACTCGCTGCCGCTCCCCGCGTGCCCGCCGGGCGCTCGCAACCGCACCTTCACCCCACCGGCCCAGGCCCGCGCCGCAGCGGCCCACGTCGCCCAGCGCGGCTCGGCCGAGCCCGCCGGGAGCTAGCCCGGATCGAGCCAACGACGCCGTGGGATCCCGGCGGCGAGCGCTGCCCGGTCCCCGGCGATTCCCTGACTTCAGGCAGAGCGTGTCGCGCCCTTGCGGACGCGTCGGCGGTCTACCGCTTCCAGAAGTTGACCTGGAAGCCCTTGCCGCTCTGGCCGCGCATGAAGGTTCCCGTGCGCCCGCGCAGGCGCCAGCGGCCCGGAAGGTTGCCCTCCGGGAGCTGCAGGAAGGACGCGAACTTGCTCGAGGACTTCTGGCAAGTGAACCCGCCCAGGGCGGTCATCTGGTAGGTGCCCCGCGGGAATCGGACGCTGCCGATGCGGTCGTTGTGGAGGACCCGGAACGTCGGGCACTTGTCGTGCCGGCCGCTCGGATGCCTGCCGCCGCCCCCGCCGGACTGCCGGCCGACCTTCTTGACGCGGAAGGCCTGGTTGGTGCCGCGCTTGGAGAACGTCGCCGTGCTCACCTGCAGCCGCCAACGGCCCGGGAGGTTCCCGTCGAAGTCCTGGAGGAACTTCGCGAACAGCTTCGAGGCCCGCTTGCAGCCGAGCGCCTGGTTGTCGATGATCCGGATCCGGTACGGGCCGGCCGGCAGCTTGAGGCGCCCGATCCGGTCGTTGTGAAGAACCTGGAACGTGGCCGGGCAGCGCAGCGGCGCAGCCGCCGCCTCCGCCTCAGCCGCCGAGGCGGTCGACCCCCCCGCCGGTCCCACCAACAGTGCCATGGCCGCGAATGCGGCTACTCCCCCGCGCTTTCTCACTGAATTACCCTCCGTTCGAGGACGAGCCGTCGCCCCCACCTTCGATTTCCTGCGCGAGCTCCTCGAGCTCTTCTGCGAATGACGGGCCGAACCCCTCCAGGTCCGACTCTTCGCCATTCTCGCGCAGACCGAGCTCGGCTGCAAGCTCGTCCGCGTCGAGCAGGTCCTCGTCGGGGCGCTGGGCAGGCTCCACCGGCTCGATCTCGAGCGAGCGATAGTGGCGCAGGCCGGTCGCCGCCGGGATCAGCTTGCCGATGATCACGTTCTCCTTGAGGCCGACAAGGCGGTCGCGCTTGCCCTCGAGGGCGGCGTCGGTGAGCACCTTGGTCGTCTCCTGGAACGAGGCCGCGGAGAGGAAGGACTCGGTCGCGAGCGATGCCTTCGTGATGCCCAGGATCCGCTCCTTGCCCTTGGCCGGCGTGCCGCCGTCCTCCTTGGCCTGCTTGTTGATCTTCTGCAGCTTGTGCCGGTCCTCGAGCGCGCCGGGCAGCAGCGAGGTCGAACCCTTCGACTCGATCTCGACCTTCTTCATCATCTGTCGCACGATCAGCTCGATGTGCTTGTCGTTGATGTCGACGCCCTGCGACTTGTAGACCCGCTGCACCTCGCGCACGATGTACTGCTCGGTCTCCGTCCGGCCCCGGACCTCGAGGATCTCCGCCGGATAGAGCGAGCCCTCGTTGAGCTGGGCGCCGGCCTCGACCTTGCCGCCGTGCTTGACGAACAGGCGCGAGCGCGGAGGCAGCTTGTAGGCGTGCTCCTCGCCCTTCGGGTCGGTGATCGTGATCACGACCGCCTTGTCGCTCTCCTCGACGGACACGCGGCCCTCGACCTTGGCGATCTCCGCCAGGCCCTTCGGCTTGCGCGCCTCGAACAGCTCGACCACGCGCGGCAGGCCCTGGGTGATGTCCAGGCCCGCGACGCCACCCGTGTGGAAGGTGCGCATCGTCAGCTGCGTGCCGGGCTCGCCGATCGACTGGGCGGCGATGATGCCGACCGCGTCGCCGAGCTCGACGATCGAACCGGTCGCGAGGGCCCGGCCGTAGCACTTCTGGCACACGCCGGACTCGAACTCGCACTTGAGCGGTGAGCGCACCGGGACGGTTGCGCCCTCCTCGTCGCCGTAGGCCTCGACGATCTCGGCGAGCTCCTCCTTGTCGATCTCCTGGTTGCGCTTCAGCAGCTCGCGGCCACGCTTGGTCGCGAACTTCTTGGCGGCCGTGCGCCCGATCAGGTTCGCGTTGGGCGAGCCGTCGTCCAGCAGCACCGGCATCTCGATGCACTCCTTGGTCTTGCAGTCGTCGGCGCGGACGATCACGTCCTGCGCGACGTCGACCAGTCGGCGGGTCAGGTAACCGGAGTCGGCCGTGCGGAGCGCCGTGTCCGCGAGCCCCTTGCGGGCGCCGTGGGTCGAGATGAAGTACTCGAGCACCGACAGGCCCTCCATGAAGTTGGCCTTGATCGGGCGCTCGATGATCTCGCCCTTCGGATTCGCCATCAGGCCTCGCATGCCGGCCAGCTGGCGGATCTGCTTGAACGAACCGCGCGCGCCGGAGTTGGCCATCATGAAGATGGGGTTCAGCTCGTCGAGGTTGTCCTCCATCGCCTTCGCGACCTCGTCGGTGGCGTCGTTCCAGAGGTTGGTGACGTTCTCCTTGCGCTCCTCGGCCGTGATGTAGCCGTCCTCGTACTGCTGGAGGATCTCGCCGGCCTGGGCCTCGTAGCCCTCGAGGATCTTCTCCTTCGAGGGCGGCGAGATCACGTCGTTCTTCGAGATCGTGATCCCGGCCTGGGTCGAGTAGTGGAAGCCCAGCTCCTTGAAGGCGTCGAGCGCCTGCGCGATCGCGCCCGCGCCGTGCAACTCGACCAGGTCGGAGATGATGCCGTTGACGTCCTTCTTGACCAGCGAGCGGTTGACGAAGACGTACTTCTCCGGGTCCCACTCCTCCTCGAGCGCCTCCTCGAGCGCGCGCTCGACGCGGTCGTTGAAGATGATCCGCCCGACCGTGGTCAGGAAGTGCTCGTGGCCGTGGCGCCGGTACTCGGCGAGGTCGTGCAGCTTGACCTGCCCGTTCTCGTAGGCCAGCTCGGCCTCCTGGGCCGTGCGGAACTTGCGCGGCTCGGGACGACTGGCACCGTTCCCGCGCTTGCCGGCGCGGAGCTTCTCGTCGAGCTTCTGGAGCTCCTCGTGGTCCTTGCCGTAGGTCAGGTAGTAGATGCCGAGCACCATGTCCTGCGACGGCGTCGCCAGGGGCGAGCCGTGCGCGGGCGAGAGGATGTTGTTGGACGACAGCATCAGCACCCGCGCCTCGGCCTGGGCCTCGGCGGACAGGGGCACGTGGACCGCCATCTGGTCGCCGTCGAAGTCCGCGTTGAAGGCGTGGCAGACCAGCGGGTGGACCTGGATCGCCTTGCCCTCGACCAGCACCGGCTCGAACGCCTGGATGCCCAGGCGGTGGAGCGTCGGCGCGCGGTTGAGCAGCACCGGATGCTCGTGGATGACCTCCTCGAGCACGTCCCACACCTCGGGGACCATCGAGTCGACCATCTTCTTCGCGGCCTTGATGTTCTGCACGGCCTTGCGCTCGACGAGACGGGCCATGATGAACGGCTTGAACAGCTCCAGGGCCATCAGCTTCGGCAGGCCGCACTGGTGCAGGCGCAGGCTGGGGCCCGACACGATCACCGAGCGGCCGGAGTAGTCCACGCGCTTACCGAGGAGGTTCTGCCTGAACCGGCCCTGCTTGCCCTTCAGCATGTCCGAGAGCGACTTCAGCGCCCGGTTGCCGGGGCCGGTCACGGGGCGTCCGCGGCGGCCGTTGTCGAACAGCGCGTCGACGGCCTCCTGGAGCATCCGCTTCTCGTTGTTGACGATGATCTCGGGCGCGCCGAGGTCGAGCAGCCGCTTGAGCCGGTTGTTCCGGTTGATCACGCGGCGGTAGAGGTCGTTCAGGTCCGACGTCGCGAACCGGCCGCCGTCGAGCTGGACCATCGGGCGCAGCTCCGGCGGGATCACCGGCACGCAGTCGAGCACCATCCACTCCGGCCTGTTCTCGGAGTTGAGGAACGCCGACGCGACCTTGAGGCGCTTGACGGCGCGGGCCTGCTTCTGGCCCTTCGAAGTGTTGATCGTCTGCTCGAGCTCCTCGCACTCGGCCTCGAGGTTCACCTGCTCGAGGAGGTCGCGGATCGACTCCGCGCCCATTCCGCCGCGGAAGTACTCGCCCCAGCCGAACGGGGAGCCGAAGCGCTCCTTGAGCTCGCGGAAGACGGCCTCGTCGTTGATGACCTCCTTCACTTCCATCTTCTGGAAGATCTCCCAGACCTGCTCCATCCGGGTGATCGCGTCCTCGATGTAGGCCTCGGTGTCCGAGATCTCGGACTCGACGGCCTTGCGGACCTCCTTGAGTGCCTTGGTGCGCTCGGCCTCGTCCAGCTTCTTGGGGTTGGTGAAGCCGAGGTTCTCGGCCCACAGCTCGTCCTCGCCGTCGAAGGCGTCCTTGGTGCCCTCGTCCTCGAGCCAGGCGACGCGCCGCTCGAGCCCTTCGGCGAGCTCCTGGGTGCGCTGCTCGCGCTCGGCCTTGTAGGCGTCGAGGACCTTGTTGACCTCCTTCTCGAGCTTGGTCAGGTCCTTCTGGCGCGCCTCATCGTCGACGTGGGTGACGATCGAGGCGGCGAAGTAGAGGACCTTCTCGAGCTCCTTGGGAGCCATGTCGATCAGGTAGCCGATCCGGGACGGGACGCCCTTGAAGAACCAGATGTGGGAGACGGGCGCGGCCAGGTCGATGTGGCCCATCCGCTCGCGGCGGACCTTCGAGCGCGTGACCTCGACGCCGCAGCGCTCGCAGACGATGCCCTTGTAGCGGACCCGCTTGTACTTGCCGCAGTAGCACTCCCAGTCCTTGGTCGGGCCGAAGATGCGCTCGCAGAACAGGCCGTCCTTCTCGGGCTTCAGCGTGCGGTAGTTGATCGTCTCGGGCTTCGTGACCTCGCCGTGGCTCCAGCCACGGATCTTCTTGCTCGAGGCGAGCCCGATCTCGATGGCGTCGAAATTGTTGATGTCCATGCTCATCGCCGTTACTCCTTCGCGGCCGTCTCTTCGGCCTTCTTCTTGGCCGCGTCTCCATTCGTCCCGCCATCGCCCTCGGCGACCACCTGCTCTTCCTGCTCGTCGGCGGCGCCGTCTCCGGACCCGTCGGCGCGGACGCCGGACAGGTCGATGCCCAGCTCCTCGGCCGCGCGCAGGAGCTCGTCGTCCTCCTCGCCCAGGTCCACCTCGCCGCTCTCGGCGACCAGCGTGGCGTCGAGCGAGAGGCTCTGGATCTCCTTCAGGAGGACCTTGAACGACTCCGGCACTGACGGCTCGGCGATGTTCTCCGACTTGACGATCGACTCGTAGGCCTTGACGCGGCCGACGGTGTCGTCGGACTTGACGGTGAGCATCTCCTGCAGCGTGTAGGCGGCGCCGTACGCCTCGAGCGCCCAGACCTCCATCTCGCCGAAGCGCTGTCCACCGAACTGCGCCTTGCCGCCCAGCGGCTGCTGGGTGACCAGCGAGTAGGGGCCGGTCGAGCGCGCGTGGATCTTGTCGTCCACGAGGTGGAGCAGCTTCAGGATGTACATCTGGCCGACGGTGACGTGGCCCTCATAGGGCTCGCCGGTCCGCCCGTTGTAGAGCTGCGCGCGGCCGGCCGACTGCGCGCCCTCGCGCGCCGACTTGTCGAGCCCGAGGTCGATGCCTCGCTCCGCGTGCTCCTCCTGCCAGTGGACCAGCGCCGCGTCGACCTCCTCGACCTTGGCGCCGTCGAAGACCGGGGTGGCCACGTAGACGCGGCCGTCGCGGTCCTGCGACTGCTTGTAGGCGTCGGTGCCGTCGTCGTACCAGCCGTTGGCCGCGACCCAGCCGAGGTGCGTCTCGAGGATCTGGCCGATGTTCATGCGGCTGGGCACGCCGAGCGGGTTGAGGATCACGTCGACGGGCGTGCCGTCGGCAAGGAAGGGCATGTCCTCCTCGGGGACGATCCGCGAGATCACGCCCTTGTTGCCGTGGCGGCCCGCGAGCTTGTCGCCCTCCGCGATCCTCCGCTTGGTCGCCACGAACACGCGCACCAGGTTGTTGACGCCGGGCGCCAGGTCATCGCCGTCCTCGCGGTCGAACGTGATCACGTCGATCACCACGCCGCCCTCGCCGTGCGGGACCTTCAGCGAGGTGTCGCGGACCTCGCGCGCCTTCTCCTTGAAGATCGCGCGGATCAGCTTCTCCTCCGCCGTCAGCTCGGTCTCGCCCTTCGGCGTGACCTTGCCGACGAGCAGGTCGCCCGACTGGACCTCGGCGCCGATCCGGACGATGCCGCGCTCGTCGAGGTTCCGCAGGGATTCCTCCGAGCGGTTCGGGATGTCGCGGGTGATCTCCTCGTCGCCGAGCTTGGTCGTCCGGGCGTCGATCTCGTACTCCTCGATGTGGATCGAGGTGAGCTCGTCGTCCTTGACCAGGCGCTCCGACAGGATGATCGCGTCCTCGAAGTTGTAGCCCTCCCAGGACATGAAGGCGACCAGGCAGTTCTTGCCGAGGGCGATCTCACCGCCGGCGGTGGACGAGCCGTCAGCGAGGACGTCGCCCTCCTTGACCTTGTCGCCGACGTTGACCACGGGGGTCTGGTGGATCAGCGTGCCCTGGTTCGAGC
This sequence comes from uncultured bacterium, assembly GCA_963734015.1. Classification (GTDB taxonomy): domain Bacteria; phylum Actinomycetota; class Thermoleophilia; order Solirubrobacterales; family 70-9; genus JALZKA01. The sequence continues at coordinate 335,042 of CAVTFG010000002.1, forward strand.
GTCGGAACTTGTCGAGCTCGTACTCGTCCTTGGACGAGCCGTGCGAGACGACCAGCTTCTCCGCGTCGACGAACGAGACCTCGCCCGAGTTCCCGGCAACGACCACGTCACCGGAGTCGACCGCGGCGCGGCGCTCCATGCCGGTGCCGATCAGCGGCGCCTCCGGCTTCAGGAGCGGCACGGCCTGGCGCTGCATGTTCGAGCCCATCAGGGCGCGGTTGGCGTCGTCGTGCTCGAGGAACGGGATGAGGGCGGTCGCGACCGACCAGATCTGGGTCGGCGACACGTCCATCAGGTCAACCTGGTTCGGCGGCACCAGGGCGACCTCGCCCTCGCCGATCCGGCAGGAGACCGTGGGGCCCTTGAGCTTCCCGGACTTCTCATCGACCTCGGCCGAGGCCTGGGCGATGATCTTCTCCTCCTCCTGGGTGGCGTCGAGATGGACGATCTTCTCCGTGACCACGCCCTTCTCGACCACCTTGTACGGGGTGGTGACGAAGCCGTGCTCCGAGACCTCCGCGTAGGAGGAGAGCGAGCCGATGAGCCCGATGTTCGGGCCTTCCGGGGTCTCGATCGGGCACATCCGGCCGTAGTGGGTCGGGTGCACGTCGCGAACCTCGATCGGCGCGCGCTCACGGGTGAGGCCGCCGGCGCCGAGCGCCGACAGGCGACGCCTGTGCGTGAGGCCGTCCAGGGAGTTCGTCTGGGTCATGAACTGCGAGAGCTGCGAGGAGCCGAAGAACTCCTTCATCGCGGCGACGACGGGCCGGATGTTGATGATCGTCTGCGGCGTGATCGCGTCCGCGTCCTCGGTGGTGAGGCGCTCGCGTACGACGCGCTCCATCCGGTAGAGGCCGACCCGGAACGCGTCCTGGATCAGCTCGCCCACGGTGCGAAGGCGACGGTTGCCGAAGTGCTCGTACTCGTCGAGGTGATCCTTGATCGGCTCGCGCGAGTAGGTCGCCAGCTCGGCGGCGTAGTCCTTGATCGGGTTCTCCTCATCGACCTCCTCGAGCGATGCGTCGAGCATCTTCGGGAGGCTGACCAGCTCGCGGATCAGCGCGACGATGTCCTCTTGGGTGAGCGTGCGGTGCTCGAGGTCGACGTCCAGGTCGAGGCGCGCGTTCAGCTTGTAGCGGCCGACCCTCGTGAGGTCGTAGCGCTTGGGGTCGAAGAAGAGCTGCTCGAGCAGCGCCTTCGCGGCGTCCACCGAGGGCGGCTCGCCCGGACGCTGCTTCTTGAAGAGCTCGATCAGGGCGCCGTCGGTTGTCCTCGTCGGCTCCGTGTCCGCGTCGATCGTGTGGCGGATGTAGACCGAGTTGTCGAAGAGCTTCAGGATCTCCTCGTCGGTCTCGTAGCCCATCGCGCGCAGCAGCACGGTGACCGGCAGCTTGCGCTTGCGGTCGATGCGGGCGTAGACGCGGCCCTTCTTGTCGATCTCGAGCTCCAGCCAGGAGCCGCGCGACGGCATCAGGTTCGCGATGAAGACCTGCTTCTCGCGGTCCTTCGGCTCCATCACGTAGGCGCCCGGCGAGCGGACGAGCTGGGTGACGACGACACGCTCGGTGCCGTTGATGATGAATGTGCCGCGGTCCGTCATCCACGGGAAGTCGCCCATGAAGACGGTCTGTTCGCGGATCTCGCCCGTGTCGCGGTTCTGGAACGCGACCTTGACGTTCAACGGGCGCGAGTAGGTGACGTCCTTCTCGCGGCATTCCGCGACCGTGTGGCCGGGCTCGCCGAACTCGAAGGCGCCGAAGACGATCGCGAGGTTCCCCGTGTAGTCCTCAATCGGGGAGATGTCGTCGATCGTCTCGCGCAGCATCCCGCCCTTCGGGTCCGTCAGGGACTCGAAGGAACGGCGCTGGATATCGATCAGATGCGGGACTTCAAGGGGTTCCGGAAGCCGTGAAAAGGACCTCCGCGTGACAGGGGCAGCGTGAACTCTGGCCAACTGGGCGACTCCTCAGATGGTCGAAAGGGACGAACCCGCGCGAGATTCGGGCGAAAAACAGGTCAACGGCGCGCGACCGATAAATATACAACATCGGCTACGCACGAATCAAGCCTGGGCCAAAGATTAGCCCCAGGCCTGGCTGATGTTACTTCAGCTCGACCGTGGCGCCGGCCTCTTCGAGCTCCGACTTCAGCTTGTCGCCCTCGTCACGCTCGATGCCCTCCTTGACCGGGCTCGGCGCGTCGTCGACCAGCGCCTTGGCCTCCTTGAGACCGAGGCCGGTGGCCGCGCGCACGGCCTTGATCACGGGGACCTTCTTGTCGCCCGCGGCGGTCAGGACGACGTCGACGGTCGAGCTCTCCTCGGCAGCGCCATCGCCGCCGCCGTCGCCGCCGGCCGCCGGGGCCGCAGCCGCGACCGCCGTCGCCGAGACGCCGAACTCCTCCTCGAGCGCCTTGATGCGCTCGGACAGCTCGAGCACCGAGATGCCCTTGAGCTCTTCGATCCAATCCTGAGTGCTGGTGGCCATTGACTAGTCCTCCTTGGGAGTGTCGTTCGATTTCGGAATCCGCAGTCTCTCGGAGGCCTCGCCCTCCGGCGCGGCTTCCTCAGACGGCTCCTCACTTGCTTCGGTCTCATCGGAGGCCTCCTCGGCCTCAGAAGTCTCTTCCGCCTCGCCCTCCGGCTCGGGGGCGGGCTCCTCGGCGGGCGGCTCCTCGACGGGCGCCTCGTCCGGGGCCGGCTCCTCGGCGGGGGTCGGCTCCTCCACCGGGGCGTCGGGCTCCGGCGCCTCGGCCTCGGTCTCGGCGGGCGCTTCGGCTTCCGCCGGCGCCTCGCCGGTGACGAGTCCCTGCTCGGCGATCTGCGCCAGCTGGCGGCCGAGGCCGGAGATCAGGTTGCTCATGCCGGCGACGAGGCCGGTCAGCGGGCTCGCGGCGAGGCCGACGAGCTGGCCGTGGAGCACGTCGAGGCCCGGCAGCTTCGCGATCTCCTGGAAGCTGTCGACGTCCAGGGCGGCGCCGTCCATCAGGCCGCCCTTGTACTCGAGCACCTCGTGCTCGCGGGTGAAGGTGGTGATCGTCTTCGCGACCACGACCGGGTCGCCGTTGATCAGAGTCAGCGCGATCGGGCCGGTCAAGAGCTCGTCGATCTCGGTGCCGGCCTTCTCCGCCGCAAGCTTCGCGAGCCGGTTCTTCACGACCTTGAAGGACGCGTCGGACTCGCGCAGCTTGGTGCGCAGCTCGGCGGCCTGCGGCACGCTGATGCCGCGATAGTCCACGGCGAAGATCGCCTGCGCGTCCGAGAGGTCCTCGGCGAGGCGGTCGACTACGGCTGTTTTCTCGTCTCTGTTCATCGCAAAAGTCCCAACAAAAAGCCCGCACGCAGGCGGGCTCGAAAGAGGTCTCTTCCGGCGCCACCTGCACTGGAGTTACGGGGAGATCCCGGCCAGTGGTCTTCGGCAGGCGAAGTTGTGGGCGCGGAGTGTAGCTAGGCGGGGCTCTCCCCCTCGGCCGGTTCCTCAGCAGGAGCTTCTTCCGCGGCGGGCTCTTCTGCGGGAGCTTCGTCCGCCGCCGGGGCGGCGCCGTTGCCGCTGGCCTCGTCGACCTCGACGCCCAAGATCTCCGCCTCGCGCTGGACGCCGGTGTCGACCTTGATGCCGGGGCCCATGCTCGTCGTGAGCGTGATCGAGATCAGGTAGCGGCCCTTGGCGGATGCCGGCTTGGCGCGGACGATCTCGTCGATCACCGCCGCGTAGTTCTCGAGGAGCGCGCGCTCGGTGAAGCTCGCCTTGCCGATCGCCATGTGGATCACGGCCTGGCGGTCCGTGCGGTACTCGACCTTGCCGGTCTTCGCCTCGCCCACGGCCTTGGCGACATCGTCGGTGACGGTCCCGACCTTGGGGTTCGGCATCTTGCCCTGCGGGCCGAGAACCCGGCCGAGCTTGGAGACGACCGGGCCCATCAGCGCGGGCGTCGCGATCGCGACGTCGAAGTCGGTCCAGCCCTCCTCGACCTTGGCGGCGAGGTCTGCGGCCCCGACGTGGTCGGCGCCCGCCTCCTCCGCGGCGCGGGCGGCGTCGCCCTCGGCGAACACGGCGATCGACACGTCCTTGCCGAGGCCGTTCGGGAGCGCCAGCGTGCCGCGAAGCTGCTCGTCCGCGTGGCGGACGTTGACGCCGAGGCGGAGGTGCAGCTCGACGGTCTCGTCGAACTTGACTCCGGCCGTCTCCTTCAGGAGGGCGATGGCCTCGGCGGGCGGGTACTGGATGTTGCGGTCGACCTTCTCGATCGCCTCACGGAAGCGCTTGGAGCGAACCTTGGCCATCTACTCGAGCCCCTCGACGTCAACGCCCATCGAGCGCGCGGTGCCGGCGATGATCTTCGACGCCGCGTCGAGGTCGTTGGCGTTCAGGTCGGGCATCTTCTTCTCGGCGATCGCCCGGACCTGGGCTGCGGAGATCGTCCCGACCTTCTCGCGGTTGGGCTCGCCCGAGCCCTTCTGGATCCCCAGCGCCTCGCGAATCAGGACCGCGGCGGGCGGGGTCTTGGTGATGAAGTCGAACGAGCGGTCCTCATAGACGGTGATCTCGACCGGGATGATCGTCCCCCGGTCCTGCTCGGTCTGCGCGTTGAAGGCCTTGCAGAAGTCCATGATGTTGACCCCGTGCTGGCCCAGCGCGGGACCCACCGGCGGCGCCGGGTTCGCGGCCCCCGCGGGGATCTGGAGCTTGATGAGCGTCAGGACCTTCTTCGCCATGGCGACGGTCGAGGATACAAAGGGCGTCCGCGCGCGCGGGATCCTGCGAGGGTCAGGCGGCTACTTGGAGATCCTCTTGAACGCGCGCCAGGAAGGCTTCGCGTCCTCGCCGGCGGTGAACAGACCGGCGGTCGGGCAAAACGAGCAGGCGCCACCCGGATTGTCCTCCCAGGCAAACCAGTTCGCGCCCTTGACGTTCCAAGAGCGGCGCTTCCGCTCGAACAGGCGGAACGCCTGGGTCAGCATCCGGGCCTGACCCTTGCGGCCCTTGTTGAGGTTGCCGCGGTTGGCGGAACCCCAGCCGAACTCGGTGATCCGAAGCTTCGCCCCGGCGTCCCGGTTGTCCTTCAGCGCGTTTCGGACCAGGCCGATGTGGGTTTTGATCCCCCGCAGGCCGTCGGAGTACGGGTGCAGCGCAACCGTGTCGAACGCCCCCTTCACCCCACGCGCTCGATAGAGCTTGCGGAGGTACACCCAGCTGGAGATCGCGCCGGGGCCGCTGGGCGTCGAGAACATTCCGCCGAGGACGACCTCGGCACGCCGGTCGGCCCGGTTGATCGAGTTCGACGCGGCCTTGAGAAGCTTTGCGTACTTCAGGGGGTTCGGCCGCGCGCCCCAGTAGGCAGGACCGTTCTGCTCGTTCATGATCTGCCAGGAGTGGATCGCGAAGCGGTCCGCGCCCGACCAGAAGGCACCGTTGCGTCCGTAACGCTCGGCCATCGCGCCGACGAAGCGGGCGTATGCCTTCCGCGCCGGCTTGCTGGTGGGGGGCTTGTCCGTCCCACTCTGCCTCGCGGATACGACGGCGGGGATGACGCGGATGCCGTTCGCCGCGGCCCCGCCGATCAAGCTGTCCAGCGAGCCCCAGCTGTATGGGCTCGAGCGCTGGAACCCGACGATGGTCCTCAGCGTTCCGACGTCGCCCTCCGCCATGCGCTGGAAGTCACCTCCACTCAGCGGTCCCTGCGGGACGACGCCGTGAAATGAGCCCGCTGCGGCGGGTTGCGCGGCGATGGCCGCCAAGACCAGCGCCGTGAGCACGGCGACCGCACGCAGCGCGATCATCGTTTCACTGATTCCGCTGCCTCGAGGAACGCCTCCCAGGAGGGCTTGGGATCGACGGTCGAACGTGAACAGGCCGGTGGTCGGGCAGTGACGGCAGGCCGAGGAACGGCGCGTCCTGCCAGGAGAACCAGTTGACGGCCTCGATCTTCCACGGCTTGCGCTTGCGCTCGAACAGGCGGATGGCACCCGTCAGCATCTGCGCCTGGCCCTCGGGTCCCGGCGCAGTAGGTGCTGCACTGCCCCGAGCCCCAGCCGAACTCGCTGATGCGCAGCGTCACGTTGCGGTCCTTGCGCTTCCGGATCACGGCTTCCTCATCCTCTGGATGCCGCTCTCGATCCCCTCCAGGGTCGTCGAGTAGGGATGGATCGCGACGGTGTCGAAGGAGCTCTTCGTCTTCTCTTTGTAGAGCTGCCGGAGGTAGTCCCAGCTGTCGATCGCCCCCGGCGCCGCGGCGCGAAGAACATCCCCGCGAGCATGATCTTGGCCCGCGGATCGTTCTTCCGGATCTCCTTCGACGCGGGCTTGAGGATCTTCGCGTAGCCGCGCGCTTCCGGGTGGTCCATCCCAGTAGGTGGTGCCATTGACCTCGTTCATGATCTGCCACGAACGGATCGCGTACGGGTCCCGCCGGCCCCTCCAGAAATGAGCCCCTGTGCCCGTAGCGCGCCGCCGCCTTGCCAAGGAATCGGGCGAACAGCCTTGCGCGACAGCGGTCGGTGGGCGGAGCCGACGTCCCGGGCGGCCCCGGCGCCTCGATCACCGGCAGAAGGCGAACGCCGAACCGCTTCGCCCGACTGGCGAGCATGTCGAGGTACGACCAATCGAACTCCCCGCGGGTGCGCTCGATGTAGCGCCACTCGATCACGATCCGAACCGATCCGACGCCGCCCGCGGCCATCCGAAGGTAGTCACGCGGAGTGCAACTGACCCTGCAGCCACGACCCCGTGGAACGGGCCCGCCGCCGCCGGCTTCGCCGCGAGCAGCGACAGCCCGGCCGCGAACAGGACGATGAAGGCGAGGGCCTTCGAACGGATCAGACTCGCTGGCACGGTTCTAGTTACGAAGCCCGACGCGGCGAACTGACATCGGATTCAGAACGCACCCTTCCGGCGGAACACTGCCGGCACCGTCTGCGCGAGCAAAACCAGGTCGCGCGAGACCGACACATTCTCGACGTAGTCGATCTCGACGGCGAGTCGCTCCTCGAATGAGAGCTCGCCCCGACCGAAGACCTGCATCGGGCCCGTGACCCCGGGCTTGACCGCAAGCCGGAACCTGTGCTCCGGCGAGTACCGGTCGACCAGCTCCGTCTGCTCCGGCCGGGGTCCGACGAGGCTCATCTCCCCACGCAGGACGTTGATCAGCTGCGGCAGCTCATCGAGGCTATGGCGCCGCAGGAAGCGGCCGACCCTGGTTATGCGGGGGTCGCTGCGCAGCTTGAACATCGGGCTCTCGAGCGCGTCGAGGTCGACCAGCTCCGGGAGTTGCTGCTCCGCGTCGACGCACATCGAGCGGAACTTGAGGATCCGGAACGATCGGTGGTTGCGGCCTGCCCGTCGCTGATGGAAGAACACGGGGCCGCCGTCGTCAAGCTTGATCGCGATCGCGATCGCGATGAAGATCGGCGCAAGCACAACCAGTGCCAGTAAGGAGCCGACGATGTCGAACCCGCGCTTGATCGCCGCGGTGGAGCGCGGGACGTCCCAGGTGTTGTACTCGAGCAGGGGCAGGTCGGCCACCTGAGAGACCTCGGGAGTGGGCCGGGCGCCGCCGCGAAAAGGGGAGACGACGCTGAGCTTCACCTCCAGGCGCCGGCAGTGACGCATGAGGCGCTGGATCAGGCGTGGGTCGGAGTCCGACCAGGCGAGGACCACCCGGTCGACGCCGGCGAGGGAACGATCCATCGCCGCTTCCTCGCCACCGTTCTCGCGCCGCAGCTCCTGAGCCGGCTCCTCCTCGCGAACGAGGTGCAGGTGCATGTCGGCAAACAGCTCGATCTTGCGTGCGATCGCGTGCGCAGGGGTGCCGCTGCCCAGCACCAAGGTGGACTCAGGCGGCGTCCACCGGCGCCAGAGCCAACGCGCGAACGCGCGCAGCGCGCCCACCGCCAGAGTCCCCGGGAGCATCACCAGGACGATCTCGGTGGCGCCGATCGTCCCGGGAGTGATCAGCGCGCATGCGATCGCGACGATTCCGGACCAGACGCCCAGCGTGGGGAACTCGTCGATCGTGAGATGGCGAATGGCGCGGTGGTCGCTGTCGTACAGACCGATGACCTTCGCGGTGAACAAACCGACAGGGATCGCGGCCAACCCCCACGCCGCCGGCGCCGATCCGAGCGCTGCGACGCACGCGCCGATCCCGCCGGCGACGATGGCATCGGCGCCGGCCAGCATCCGACGGCGCCGGCGGTCACGCCACCAGCGCGAGCGTGCGTCGCGCCTCGCGACCGATGGGGCGCGCGGTCGGTACTGCCCTTCGAGAGCTTGCCGCGGCGCGGCCTCGCCGGCTGCGGGCGCGGGCTCAGTCGAAGTGCGAAGGCGGTGTTTCAGTCTGTCTTCCGACATTGTGGGGAGCTTCAAACGTCCCCACCCACTAACCCCCGTTGGGAAGCAGAACTGACCGCTACCGGAAGTGACTACACCTTCTTGACCTGGTCGTAGCCGACCTCGACCGGCGTCTCGCGGCCGAAGATCGAGACCAGGATCTTGAGGCGCTGGGCGTCCTCGTTGATCTCGGCGATCTCGCCGGAGAAGTCGGACATCGGGCCCGAGATGACCTTGACCGTCTCGCCGACGTCGAACTGGGCCCGGGCGCGCGGGCGCTCCGCGGTCTCGCGGTGCATGAGCCGGTCGACCTCGGGCTGCGAGAGGGGGATCGGCTTGTTGCGCGAGCCGACGAACCCGGTGACCCCGGGGGTGTTCTTGACGAGGTTCCAGGCGTCGTCGGTCATCTCCATGTTGACCAGCACGTAGCCGGGCATCGTGCGCTTCTCGACCGAGACGCGCTGGCCGTCCTTCAGCTCGGACACCTGCTCGGTCGGGACCACGACCTGGCGCACGCGCTGGCGCGCGCCCATCGTCTCGACCCGGTGCTCGAGGTTGTTCTTGACCTTCTTCTCGTGCCCCGAATAGGTGTTGATCACGTACCAGCGAAACATGCTCTTGCTAAGTCCTCAGCTCTCGATCGGTGTGGTGGGTGTGGCGTCCTAGAGGACGCGCTGGACAAGCCAGTTGAAGGCACCGTCGAGCACCCCCAGGTAGGCGGCTGCGACGGCGATGAAGACGAGGGTCACCGCGGAGGCCTGGATCAGCGTCTCGCGGGTCGGCCACTGGACGCGGCGCAGCTCCGCGACGCAGGAGGCCAGGAAGCCCATGACCCGGCCGCGCTCGCGCTCGACCGGCTCCTCGCGCGGGCGGCGGCGCTCGACCGACTCCTTCGCGGCCTGCTTGCGCTCGCGCTCCTGCCGCTTGCGCTCGCGGCGAGTGATCTTGTCCTCGGCGGGGGCCTCTTCGGGCGCTTCGGCGGGAAGGTCCGCGGCCTCCTTCGCGGGCGCCGTCTCGCCCCGCGAGGGAGCGGGCGCCTCGGGCTCGGCCGGCTCGCCGCGCAGCTCGTCGAGGTCCGCCCCCTGCTCCGCCAGCTCGGCCTCGACGACATCGGCCGACTCGGGCACCTGGGTACGGTGCTGCGCCTCGTCCTGGCCGTCGCCCTGCTGCTGCCTGGCGAGCCTGGCGCTTGCGCTGCTCGGCCTTGCGCTGTGCTCTCGACTTGGCCACGTCAGGGACCGGCGCCGCTCAGCGCGTTTCCTTGTGCGGCGTGTGCTTCCCGCACCACCGGCAGTACTTGCGCATCTCGATGCGGTCGGGCGTGTTGCGCCGTGACTTATTCGACTGGTAGTTCCGCCGCTTGCACTCCTCGCACGCGAGGGTGACAGCGATTCGGACGTCTCCGCGAGCCATTCGCTCCTCTTTCAACCGCCGCGCCGGCGGCTCCATACGAAAAAAAGACCTCTGCGCCGAGGCGCGAGGTGAAGGCAAATATAGCGCGGTCGCGCTCGGTGCCGCGACCGCGCCGCCCCGCGAGTGACTCTGAACGCGGGGGCCCGGGCACCGGGGTTCGATCCCTTCGACGGCCTCTAGAAGACGTTGACGGGCGAAGCGGGCAGCAGCATCGAGGCGCAGAGGGCCGTCAGGGCTGCGGCGGCGCCCTCCCCGCGCCTGCCGCCGGCCTCACGTGTTGCCGGTGCGCCCGCGGCTACGGCGGGCAGCGAAGAACGCAATCGCTGCTAGTGCTGCGACAGCCAGCACGATCGGCAGCACGATCCCCATGCCGTCATCCGAACCGCTCGCGAGGTCTCCGACCACCTCGGCGACGCCGGAATCGTCGGCGGGGGCGGAGGAGGTGGAGCTTGCGGGATCGCCGCCCGATCCCGAGTCGCGGTCGGCGCCGTTCCCCTGCGCAGGCGCCGCGGCGGATTCACCGTCAGCGCCCTCCTCCTCGGGCGCAGCGACCTGCTCCGGAGTCAGCGGCGCGCTCGAGTCGTCGGTGACCGACTCGCCGGAGTCGGAGTCGTTGCCCCCACCACCGGGGCTGGGAAGTACCTCCTCGTACTCGTCGACCCCGCTGTTGCCCTGCGCCATCGCCAGCGACGGCAGCGCCATCATGCCGAGCGCGGCCGCCGCGAGAACTGTCACCACCCTGCGCATGCTCATGGATACGGGGGCGAAGCACGAAAACTGACAGCGCGAGGGGATCTCACCGCCCCCGCCTCCTCAATGGGTTCCGGAGCTTGCCGAGGCGCTGGCCGAGGCGCCACCAGCGTGACCCCTCGATGCGCGCGAGACGCTCGCGGACCTTGCGCTCACGCGCGAGCGCCGCCTTCAGACGCTGGTCCTTGCGGTCAAGACGACGCTGCTGGCGCCGGAGGCGATTCTGGTCGCGCTGCCGGCGCTCTCGCGAGCGGAGCATCAGCTCCCTGGTTCGCCGCATCAGGTTCTCGCGGGTCTGCCAGGTCGCGTGCCAGTGGTGGATCGCGTAGCCCTCGCCGGTCGAGCCCTGCTCAGCGACCGAGAACGGGATCTGCCAATAGTCGAGCGGATAGAAGGTCTCACGTCCGAAGAGCTTCACGTCCTCGGCCCCCTCGAGGACGCGCGTCAGCGCCACCGGCCCGGTCGCCTCGACCTGCGGTCCTTCCCCGGCCCCGGCGCAGACGGCCTCGAGGGTTGCGGCGATCGCCGGGTGGCCCGGAATCGCGCCGACGATCGCGCTCCCGATCACGTTGGGGCGGGCGTACGCCGCGAAGGCGCTCGCGTCCTCGATCAGCGGCTCGATCGACTGGAGGCACTCGACGTCGGTGTCGACGTAGACGCCGCCGAACCTGTGGAGAACCTCGTAGCGGATCAGGTCCGACGCCTCGCCGAAGTTGCGGCAGCGCTCGAACGCCTCGGGGCAACTCAGGTCAGGGAGCGCCGAGTCCGTCCAGGTCCGGAACTCCCAGTCGGGATGGTGCCGGCGCCAGGTCTCGCCGAACTCGACGTACTCGGCCGGCATCTCCTCGTCCCCGAGCCAGATGCGGTGGATGATGCGGGGGATCTTCACCGCATCAGCGGCGAGCGGCGCGCTTGAACGCCCTCCAGGACGGCTTCGGATCGCGGTTCGCCTTGAACAGGCCGGCGGTCGGGCAGAACGAGCATGCTCCGTCCGGGTTGTCCTGGAACGAGAACCAGTTGGCGCCCCTGAGGTTCCAGCTCCGCTTGTTGCTCTCGAACAGGCGGAAGGCCTTGGCTCAGCATCCGCGCCTGGCCCTTGCGGCCCTTGTTCAGGTTGCCGCGGCGCGCCGAGCCCCAGCCGAACTCGGTGACGCGCATGTCCGCCTTGCGGTCGTGCTTCCGCTTCATCACGTTTCGGACCTTGCGGACCTGATACTTGATCCCGCGCATGCTGTTCGAGTACGGGTGGACGGCGACCGTGTCGAAGGCGCGCTTGATCTTCTTGACCTTGTAGAGCTTCGTGAGGTAGGCCCAGCTGGTCATCGCACCGCGGCCGCTGGGGGTAGCGAACATGCCGCCGAGGACGATCTCGGCTCGCCGGTCCTTGCGGCGGATCGCCTGCGACGCGCCGCGCAGGAGCTTCCCGTACTTGCGCGCGTTCGGCCGGGCTCGCCAGTAGGCGGGGCCGTTCTGCTCGTTGTAGATCTGGAAGGCATTCGCAGGGCGCGCGCGGCGTCCGCTCCAGAACGAGCCGCCGCGGCCGTAGCGGCGCCGCCACGGCGCCGGCGAAGTCGACGAACGCCCGGCGCCCGCCTTGTTCACGGGCGGGTCGGGGATGCCCTTCGGGCTGGGAGCGTCCAGCGCGGGCAGGATGCGCACGCCGCGCTGGGCCGCGTTGGCGAAGATCGCGTCGTACGGCGCCCAGTTCCAGGCGGCTCGCGGGCGTGCCCTTGTTCGGCTGGACGGTGGACCAGCGCACGTTCACCGCAGGGTCCCCACCTTCCCGGAGCGCATCCGGTTGTAGTCGGCATCGGTCAGGTGTCCCTGGGACACGACCCCGTGGAACTTCGCCGGCCTGCGCCGAGCCGGCCGCGCACGCGAACACCGCGACGCGTCAGCGCCGCGAGCGAGCCAATCCGTCGCACCCTGCTTCCTCATGATCTCTTGCACCCCGACTCATACGGGCGGCGGCGCGTGAATGCTGACGGACCGCGTCAGCCGGGCGGTCCCGTGTCCGTATCAAGGTGAGGATGGATCCGCACCGCGCAGCCAACGGCGAGCTTATGGCCCCCCGCGCCGGCCTCCCGCTTCCCCGGGCGGCGATCGCGACGTCGGCCCCTGGCTGGCGCAGGCGGGCCTGCCGTTTCTCCTGATCGCCTACCTGGGCCTACGGGGCGGCGGCTACGACGTGGTCGTCCGCAGCGAGGTGGGGATCGCCGCCTGGTGGATCGTGTTGCTCGGCGCGGCGGTGGGCGCGCTACCGCTCGCCCGCCTCTCGCGTCGCGCCTGGATCGCGATCGGGATCCTCGGCGCGTTCGCCCTGTGGACCGCGCTCGGGATCTCGTGGTCGGAGAGCGCCGAGCGGAGCGTCGCCGAGCTCGGCCGCGTAGCCACGCTGATCGGGCTGTTCGCGCTGACCCTTTCGGTCCAGGGTCCCGACGGCCTGCGGCGGATGGTCGGTGGCCTGGGCGCCGGGGTGACGCTGGTCGCCGGGATCGCGCTGCTCTCGCGGTTCGAGCCGTCGTGGTTCCCGGAGCTGGAGGCGCCGCAGGTCATCTCGGAGTCCCAGGCCCGGCTGCACTATCCACTCGACTACTGGAACGGCCTCGGCGCGTTCGTGGCGATCGGTCTGCCGCTCTTGGTGGCGCTGGTTACGGTCGCGCGATCCACGGCCGGCCGCGCGCTCGCTGCGGCCGCCGTCCCGGCACTCGTCCTGACGGGCTTCTTCACGCTGTCACGCGGCGGCGCGCTCGCGGCCGCGGTCGCGCTCGCGGTGCTCGTGGCTCTTCATCCGGCGCGGCTCGCGCTCGCGCTCTACGGCCTCCCTGCCCTGGCGGGCAGCGCGATCCTCGTCGCCGCGGCAAGTCAGCGCAACGAACTGGCCGACGGGCTGACCACGGCCACAGCCGCCAGCCAGGGCGACGAGATGCTGGCGATGACCCTGATTGTCTGCGCCGGCGTGGGCCTCCTGACGGCGGCGTGGGCTCTCGCCGACCGCCACGGCGTCGCCTCGGAGATCGCGTTCCCCGGCCGCCCGACGCTGCGCGGAGCCGCGGCGCTCGCCGTGATCGCCGTGGTCGCCGCGCTCGTGGCCGGGCTGCCCGGCACCGTCGCCGATGCGTGGGAGGACTTCAAGGATCCGGCGGTGCCGAGCGCCGACGCTGCCCGGTTCGACAGCGCCTCGGGCTCCGGGCGCTACCAGTTCTGGGAGGTGGCGGCCCAAGCGGGATGGGAGGAGCCGGTCACCGGCATCGGCCCCGGCACCTACGAGTTCTACTGGGCACGTGAGGGCAGCCTGCCGACGTTCATCCGCGACGCCCACTCGCTCTACATGGAGACGTTCGCCGAACTTGGCATCGTCGGTCTGGTCCTGATCCTGGCGGTGGTGGCGAGCCCGTTCGTGCTCGGCGGCCGGCGGGTTTTGTCGCTCGGCCGCGAGGGCAGGATTCTTGTTGCGGGAGGATTGGCGGGCTGCGCGGCGTTCGTGGTCGCGGCTGGGCTCGACTGGGTCTGGGAGCTGACGGTGCTTCCCGTCGTCTTCCTGCTCCTGGCCGCCGCGTTGATCGGACGCCCGTCCAACGAGGACGAGACTGACGCCGACCGGCCGCCGGGCAAGCCGACCCGCTCCGTCCTGGCCGGGCTCGGGGTCGTGGGCATGATCGTGATCGCGATCCCGATGGCAAGCGCCAACGCGCTGCTCGACAGCCAGGCGAACGTTCAGGGCCAGAACCTGTCCGGAGCGCTCGGCGACGCGCGCTCAGCGGAGGACATCGAGCCCTACGCGGCAGCTCCTGACCTCCAGCAGGCGATGGTGCTGGAGCTCCAGGGGGACCTCACCGGCGCCGTCGAGGCAGCGCGCGCGGCGACCGAGGCGGAGCCGACCAATTGGCGCACCTGGTTCGTCCTCTCCAGGGTAGAGGCGAAGGCCGGGAACACCGAGGCGTCGGTCGAGGCGTATCGTGAGGCCCGCTCGCTGAACCCGCGGTCGGAGATCTTCCAATGACCCCTGATCACGAACGGACATCGCAGCTCGAGGAGATCGACGCCGTGCTGAGGGCCGCAAGGCCCGTTCCCGGGGCCGCGTTCCGAGGGGACCTCCGGCGCCGGCTCCTGGCGCAGGGCGAGGAGGCGACCGCGTCGCGACGCCTTCACCTTCTGATCACCGCCTATGCGAGCACGGGCACCGCGCTTCTCGTGGTCGCAGCGATCGGGGTAGCCGGCGTGGGTCCCTTCGGGGCTTAGGCTTCAGGCGCCCCGGCGCGGCGATCGCCCGATCGCTCCTCGGCCTCGAGCGTGACCCGCAATGCACGCAGTGAGCGCGACAGGATCTGCTGGACGTTGGCGAGGCTCAGGCCGGTGATCTCTGCGATCTCGGCGCCCGTCATGTCGCCGCCGTAGCGCAGGGCGAGTAGCTCGCGCTCGCGATCGCTGAGGCGGCTCAGGGCCCGTGCGAGGTCCGGGTCGGGGCCGAGCCCGCGCTCGTCCGGCTCGACGATCGCGGACGCCGGCAGCTGCGCATCGCCCTCCTCGGGCAGTGGCCGCTGTTGCTCAGCCCGGTTGCCGCGGTAGTGGTCGATTACGGCGTTGCGCGCGATTGCGAGAAGCCAGGTCTTGACGCTCGCCCGCTCCGGGTCGAACCGCTCCCACGCCTTGAAGGCCCGCTCGAACGTGACCTGCGTCAGGTCCTCGGTCTCCTCGCGCGAGTTGAGGCGGTATCCGAGGAATCCGTAGACGTCCCAGACGTGGTCGTCGTAGGCCTCGCTGAACTCGACTCGCTTCGGTGTACCCACCGACGCCAGCATGTCAAGCACGCGATGCGCAAGGCTCCCTGGTCGGCATGTCGCCACGATCGAGAACCGCCACCGTGATCCTGCCCAGCCTCAACGGCCCGCGGACGCTGGGAGCCCTGCGCTCGCTCGCGGACCAGAGCGCTCCGCACGAAACGATCGTGGTCGACAACGCCTCCCGTGATCACGAAGTCAGCGCGGTCTGCGAGGAGTTCGAGTTCGCCCGGGCGATCCGGTCCGACGTCAACCTGGGATTCTCGCGCGCCGTCAACGTCGCGGCCAACGAGGCGGCGGGCGATGCGCTGATCATCGTCAACGACGACGCCCACTACGACCCGGAGTTCGTGGAGTGCCTCGTCGCCGCTCTCGACCCCGGGGCGAGTGTCGTCGCTGCCGCCGGGGTGCTGCGGTCCGAGGGCGACGAGTCTCGGATCGACAGCGCCGGGATCGAGGTCGATCGCACGCTCCTGGGCTTCGACTACCTGCACGGGAGACCGCTCGACATGCTCTCGGGCCGGACCCCGGACCCGTTCGGTCCGACTGGCGCCGCGGCCGCCTACCAACGGGAGTGGTTCGTCCGGGTAGGGGGATTCGACGAGCGGATCTTCGCCTACTTCGAGGACGTCGACCTGGCCCTCCGGCTGCGCCTCGCCGGCGGCAAGTGCCGGCTCGAGCCCGCGGCTCGCGGCACGCACGCACATGCAGCGACGCTCGGCTCCGGCTCGGCCCGCAAGAACTACCTGATGGGATTCGCGCGCGGCTACCTGCTGCGAAAGTGGGGTGTCGTCAGCGCGGGCCGCGCGCCGGCCTTGATCGCGCGCGAGGCGATCGTCTGTCTGGGACAGGCGCTCATCGACCGGAATGTGCAGGGGGTCCGAGGTCGCCGGGCCGGGTGGCGGGCGGCGACGCCGGGGACGTACCCGACCGGCGTCGTCGAGGCTCTGGCATCCGTGAGCCTGCTCGACGGCCTCGCGCGCAGCGCCGGCCGCGCCGGGGAGCGAAGTTGAGCGCGGCCGCCGACCTGGACGTCGTCATCGTTTCGTGGCGCTGTGAGGCCCTGCTGCGCCACTGCCTGGCGTCGCTGCACGACCACCCCGCCGAGGTGGCGACTCGAGTCCGGGTGGTCGACAACGCCTCGAACGACGGAACCGCCGAGATGGTCGCGGCCGAGTTCCCCGAGGTCGAGTTGACCGTGAACACAGAGAACCTGGGCTTCAGCGCCGCCAACAACGTCGCCCTGAGCCGGTCCGAGGCGGACTACGTCCTGGTGCTCAACCCGGACACCAGGCTGACCGCGGGAGCGCTCGACGCGCTGCTCGGGTTGCTGGCCGCGAAGCCCGAGGTTGGGATCTGCGGGCCGCGGCTCGAGCGGCCCGACGGGAGCTTCGACCACGCCTCGCGCCGATCGTTCCCGACGCCGTCTGAGCGCCCTCGGTCACTTCAGCGGCATCGGTCGCCGGCTCGACTCCGGCCCGCTGGCTGCCTATCGGGCACCGGATGTCGAGCGCGGCCCGGTCGACGCCGTGAACGGCGCGTTCATGCTGATCCGTCGCGCCGCGCTCGACCAGGTCGGCCTCTTCGACGAGGGCTACTGGATGTACATGGAGGACCTCGACCTCTGCTACCGCTTCAAGCAGGCGGGCTGGGAGGTCTGGTTCGAGCCGGGGGTCACCGTCGTCCACGAGAAGGCCGGAACCACGGGTGCGCTTCGCTCGCCGCGGCTGAATCGGGCTTTCCACGGCGGAATGCTCCGCTTCTACCGCACGCACTACGCGGCCGGCCGCCCGGCGTTGCTGAACGGCGCCGTCTACGCGGGGATCGGCGCCAAGCTCGCCGCCTCGACCCTCCGCTCCGGGATTGGCCGCGCGCTCGCGAGGTGGCGTTGACCGCGGCGGGCCCGACGCGGACCGTCGTGGTGCTCCACGTCGCCGAGATGAGCGGGCCGGCGCGCTCGCTGCGCGACCGGGTCGCCTGGCTCGCCGAGCACGGCGAGGTCGAGGTGGTCGTGCCGGGTCCGGGGCCCGCCGCCGACCTCTATGCCGAGCTGGGAGCGGTGACGCAGCTCGACTACCTGGCGCTCACACTGCCACGCGGCCCGCGCGAGGCGGCCGCGCTCGCGCGCCGCCTCCGGCGCGACGTGCGGACGTTCCGGGGCCGGATTCGCCGTGCGGAGCCCGATCTCGTGCTGTGCGCGACGGCGATGCTGCCCGGCGTCCTCCTCGCGGCCCGGGCCGAGCGGGTCCCGTGTCTCCTCCACGCCGCCGAGATTCTGAGCGCGGGACGCTCGCCGGCGCGACGTCTCACCGGGCGTGCTTTGGTCCGCGCGGCGGGATCCGCGGCCGCCGGCGTCGCCGCCTCTTCGGAGACCGTCGCCGCACAGTACGGCGGACGGGCGGTGGTGGTCCCGCCGCCGATCCCGGACGTATTCGGCGG
This sequence comes from uncultured bacterium, assembly GCA_963734015.1. Lineage (GTDB taxonomy): Bacteria > Actinomycetota > Thermoleophilia > Solirubrobacterales > 70-9 > JALZKA01. The sequence goes on from CAVTFG010000002.1 coordinate 352,752, forward strand.
CGGCGATGGGGGCGGCTTCCGCGAGAGGCACGGGATCCCGGCCGGCGTTCCCCTGCTCGTCTGCGTCGGCAGCCTCAGCGCCGGGCGCGGGCAGGATGTACTGCTAGCGGCGCTGGCGTTGCTCCGAAGCGCGCACCCGAGCGCGCATCTCGCCCTGGTCGGCGTGGCGTTCCCGCGCGAGGTCGATCGCGCCTACGAGCAGGATCTGCGCCGCGTCGCCGCAACGCTCGGAGATGCGGTCACCTTCTGCGGGTTCGAGCCCCGCATCGCCGACGCCTACGCTGCGGCGGACGTTGTCGTAAACCCGGCGCGCGATCCCGAGGCCTTCGGGCGAGTCGCCTGCGAGGCCCTGATCGCGTCGCGACCGGTCGTGTCCTCGCGTGTCGGAGCGACCGCGGAGGTGCTCCGGGACGGCGAGACCGCGCTGCTCGTCGCGCCCGAGGACCAGGCGGCGCTCGCCCGGGCAATCGGATCCCTGCTGGACGATCCGGGCCGTGCGCGCGACCTCGCTGCCGCGGGACGTCTGAACGTGCTCGAGCGCTTCGCGCCGGAGCGATCGCTCGAGTCGTTCAAGCGCCTGGTCCGGGATGCCTCCCGAGCGGCGGCAGCTCAGTCGCCCGGGCTCTGACCGCGGCTCGCAACGCCTGGCGGTCGCGCGCGGCGTCGCGGCCCACGACGCGCTTCGCACCCGACCGGAGCCCGAGGTTGAGAAGGAAGGCTGCGTGCGCCGCCCGCTCGCGGCGCGCGCCGAACGCCCGGCGGACCACCGAACGCCGGTTGACGGCGATCAGGTCCCACGGGCCCATCCGGGAGCCGCTGCGAGGTCGAGCCCCGGCCGTAGTGGACCACGCGCGCCACCTCCGGGCAGAACAGCGAGGGCACGCCGGCCCGCGCGGCGCGAAAGCCCGAGGTCCATGTCCTCCCCGTAGAGGTGAATCGCGGGATCAAACGGGCCGAGCGAAAGCAGGACGTCGCGCGGCGCGGCGACGCAGGAGCCCGCCAGCCAGGCGACCCGGGTCGTCCGCTCGAGCCGCCACGGCTCTGTTCGGGCGAGAAGCCAGGACGGCTGCAGCGCGCCCGGGACGACCGCTCCGATCCAGGGCCACGCGCCGACCGGCGGGCCACTGGCCGACGGCTGGGGCGAACCGTCCGGCTCCAGCACGCGCGGTCCGGCGAGGGCGCGCCGCTCGAGCGCGTAGCGCGCGAGCTCGGGCAGGCTGCGGTCGACCAGCTCCGTGTCGGGGTTGAGGAGAACGGTCGCCTCGCCCTCGGCGGCCTCGATGCCACGGTTCGCGGCAGCGCCAAACCCGAGGTTGGAGTCGAGCGGGATGAACCGCCGCGGGCCGGGCCAGGCGCTCGCTCGCGCGGCGACGTCGTCGCCCGACGCGTTGTCGACCACGATCAACTCGGTCCCGTGGCCGAGGTGCTCGGTCATCGACCCGATCAATCGCTCGAGATCCCGAGCCGACCGCCAGGTGACGACGACGATCGAAAGGCCCTTGCCCGCCGCCCCGCCCACGCCGGGAGCGGCCACTAGAGCTCCTCCGCCACCCGCGGCGCCTCGCGCTCGAAGAGCAGGAGACCGATCACGCACGCGCCGACAAAGATGACGGCCGCTACCAGGAGCACGGCAGCGCTACCGGCCGCGTCGAGCAGAGTGGGAGCATCGGCGTCGATGACCCAGATCCGGGCCTGTTCGAGGATCGGCGTCAACGGGTTGGCCGCGACCAGGCCACGCCAGGACTCTGGGACGAACTCAATCGGATAGATGACCGGGGTCGCGTAGAAGAGAGCGCGCGAGGCGACGCCCCAGATCTGCTCTACGTCCCGGAAGCGCGGGTAGAGCGCGGCCAAGGCCAGTGCGACGCCGGTGGTGAAGACGCACAGGACAGCGAGCACCACCGGGATCAAGAGCCAGGTCCAGCGCGGCTCCACGCCGATTACAAGAATCAGCAGGAGCGCCGCGACCATGTTCATGACCGCGATGAGCAGCGACGTTCAGCACGACCGAAAGGGGGACGACTATGCGGGGAAACTGCATCTTGCGCACGAGGTTCTCGCGCTGGACGACGCACCGCACCGCTGATCCAGTCGCATCCGAGAAGAACTGGAACAGCATGATGTTGAGGAGTAGAAGCGCCGCGTAGTTCTCGATCTCCCCGCCGAAGCGGACGACTCTGGTGAACACGACGTAGAGCACGGCGAAGAAAAGAAGCGGGCGCAACAGGCTCCACGCGTAGCCGAGCCAGGAGTTCAGGTAGCGGGTCTTGTAATCCGCCGCAGCGGTCAGCCAGATCAGGTTCCAGAACCGCCGCGCCTCACCGCCGAACGCCGACGGGCCTCGAATGGGGCGCAGCTCGAGCGTGCCGGACTCGGCCTGAGGAGCCATTACCGCAGCACCTCGGTCTCGACATGCGGCTCGATCCGTCACCTCATGGGCGAGGTCCGTCAGGGACCCGGGGATCCGCTTCCCGGAGACCTCGAACGGGACACCGTGGATCGGCGAGACGGGGAGCTCTCCACCCTCCGGAGTCCGGCAGGCCAAGCCGCAGTTGAGCCGGTATCGGCCCGGCGTGAGCCGGTTCTCAATCGTGGCCGCCACCACCAGTCGCTCACCGGCGCGAAGGCCCCCCGACGATGGCAGCGGACTGGCGAACGGCGCGAACAACCTCCCGCCGCCGGCCCTCCAGATCTCCAGCGCGAAATGGGCGTCGTCCACGTCCTCGTCGAGCTCGATCTGGGCCCGTAGCTCGATCGCCTCACGGCGGGCAATGGACGTTGTCCGCTCTCGTCGCTCCTTCTCCAGCCAGGCATCGGTGATCCGCGCGAGCCGGAGCGGCTCGGCCTGGGGCCCGCGGCCTTGGCCCGGCTTCCGGACCCCGCGGTGCTGCTTGTGATGCGCGAAATTGACCTCGGTGTAGCGAGCGGCTACCTCGCCCGGGTCCCCAATCGTGTGAATCCGCCCGGATTCGAGGAGCAGCGCGCGGTGGCAATAGCGCCTGATGTTGCCCATTGCGTGTGTGACGAGGACGATCGTCTTGCCACGCTCGATCAACTGGGTGAACGTCTCGGCGCAGCGCTCCTGAAACGAGGCATCGCCTACCGCCAGCACCTCGTCGATCAGCATCACGTCGGCATCCACCTGGACCATCACCGCGAACGCCAGACGCACGCGCATACCCGAGGAGTAGTTGCGCAGCTTCAGCTCGGTGAACTCCTCGAGCTCGGCAAACTCGATCACCTCGTCGAAGCGGCGGCGCGCCTCGCGCGGCGTCAGGCCCATCATCACCCCGTTGAGGACGACGTTGTCATAGGCGCTCAGCTCCGGATTGAACCCGACGCCGAGCTCGATGAACGGCGCCATCCGGCCGGCCACGCTGATCGTCCCCTTATCCGCTCTGTAGATGCTCGCGATCAGCTTCAGCAACGTGCTCTTCCCGGAGCCGTTGCGACCCACGATCCCGAAGAACTCGCCCTCGTGGACGTCGAACGAAACGTCCTCCAGCGCGCGGAGGGTCCGGTAGTCCTGGCCCTGAAGGGGATGCAGAACCCGCTGCTTCAGGGTTGCGGCCTGATTGGTGGGGATCCGGAACGCCTTCGAGACGGTCCGGATCTCGACGGCGATGGGCAACGACACGGGCCTAGCCGCTCACGACTGAGTTCCCAACCCCGGGCGCGCCTGTTACCCGTGTGGCCAGGTCCTCGAGCCAGTCCTGCCTTGCCATCGCCTCGCGATGCAGCGCGGCGTCGAACCGGTTGCGCTCGGTCACGCGAGCCCGCGTCTCAGGATCGAGTTCGAGTGGCTCTTCCTCGACGTGGGCATCCTCAACCTCGGGGAGGTCGCCCCAGCGGAGCAGGCGTCCCATCGCGTCCACCATTCCGTTGAACCGCTCCTGAACGCCGACGCCGGCGTAGATGCGCAGATGCTTCAACGCCCGCTCGAAATCGCTCGCCTCGACCGGCCGGTCGAGCGGCTGGCTGTTGTCGGCGCGCAAACCGCCGGCCAGCAGCCGCGTCTGAAGATTATCCAGGGCCGGGCTCGACGCCGAGTAGTACGACTCGAATCCGTCCTGGGCGATCTCGTAGTGGGGATGCCCGGGAAGCTGACGCACGTACTGATACTGCGAGCGGACGCGGTCCGCCGGATTCCGGAGGAGCGTTACGCGGAGCTTCGGTTGCGGCAGTACTCCACGCAGCGTGCCATGGTGGAAGTGCCCGGTCACCACGCGCAGCTTTTGCTTCTCCGCAGGGCTCATGGTTTTCAGCTCCCGCATCGTCGCGCGCCTCTCTTCCCCAGAAGGCCTGATCCAGAAGCAGGCCTCCCTGCCGTAGGCGCGGAAGAGGATCCGACGGAGCGTCGCTCCCGCAGCCTTCGGGACGTGCAGGACCACCAATGTGCGGTCGCTGAGAGCCCGACAGGCTTCCTCCTGCTTCTTGGTGCGCACGGTCCCAAGCCTAGTAAGGAAGATCATGCATCGTGCGGTTACGCTCGATGATCCTGTTCCCCTGCGAGTCGAAAATGCGATGGGTGCCGTGGCTGAACGTCCGGATCTGAAGAGTGGCGCTGAACCGATACCCGAAGTCGGGGAACGGCGCGCCGTGGTCGTCGCCGGGATGCACCGCAGCGGTACATCGGCTGTCGCGCGCCTGCTCTCGCTGCTCGGCTTCGGCCTGCCGCGGACTCCGGTCGGGCCGCGCCCGAGCAACGAGCTGGGACATTGGGGTGAGTCAGAGGTCCTTCGTTCCATCAACGACGAGCTGCTGTCGGCGGTGGGAAGCGCGTGGGACGACGTGGCACCTCTCCCACCCTCCTGGCTCGATTCCCCGGCCGCGGAGGAGTTCCGGAAGCGGATCGTCGATGCGCTCGAGAGCGAGTACCCAGACCCTGGCCCGTTCGTTCTCAAGGATCCGCGGATCTGCCGTCTCGTTCCGTTCTGGCTTCGCGCGCTGGACGAGTTCGGCGCGCGGGCCGCGTTCGTGCTTCCGATCCGCAACCCGCTCGAGGTTGCGGCCTCGCTCGGCGCCCGCAACGGATTCTCCGACTCCAAAGGCCTCCTGCTCTGGCTGCGCCACGTGCTCGACGCCGAGCGCGACACCCGACGCCGCCCACGGGCCTTCGTCGCGTACGACGATCTCCTGCGGGACCGCCGCAGGGCAGCCGAGACCGTTGCGGTCGCGATCGACCTACCCCCGCCCGGTGGCCGGCTGCCGGCGTCCGACGACCTCGAGCATTTCCTTCCCGCCAGCCAGCGACACCACCACGTCGACCTCGAGCAGCTCCGCGCCAGCGAGGAAGTGGTGGCTTGGGTCAAGGAATCGTACGACCTGCTCATGGCAGCAGCAGGCTCGGAATCGTCCCCGGATCCATCACGGCTCGACGAGATCTCAGTCGCGTTGGCCGAAGCCGACCTCGCCTACGGACCCGTGCTGGCGGAGGCGGAGCTTCGCGCGCAGGATCTGAGCGATCACATCGAATCGGAACGCGCCCGCTTCGGGTCCGAGGTCGAGGCCCTCGAGGGCCGGCTCGACGACCGACGCCGTGAGGCCCATGCGGCGCGGGCCGAGGCTGCAGCGCTCCGTCACGAGTCACGGGAGCTACGCGCGACCATCGTCGAACTGCAGAATCCCCGTCGCCGAGCCCTCCGACGGCTGTGGCACGCCCGCGATCGGATGATCCGCGGCCGGCGCCGTCTCAGCCAGCTCGGCTCATGGGTCCTCGGACGGTCTGCGCATGCCGGGCCGAGGACGGTCTGGGAGTTCCTGGTCCTGCGCGCATCCGGGGAGTTCGACCCCGAGTACTACCTGCGACACAACCCCGACGTGGCCGCTGCCGGCATGAGTCCGTTGATGCACTATCTCGAGCACGGCGCGCGCGCCGGCCTCGATCCGAGCGCGTCATTCAGCACGTCCGCCTACCTGGCCGAACGGCCCGGGCTCTCGGACTCCGGAGTCAACCCGCTCTATCACTACTGGCGAAACGGTCTCGCCCGCAAGGGCCGCGCTTCCGGCCTTCCCGGCCAGCTCCGGCTCCTGGTGAGCCGGCGCGCGAACGGCTCGGGACCGGCACAGGGCGGCGGGGGCCCGATGGCCGGCACCAAGCGCTCGACCCGCGCAAGCGTCCTTACGACGATGTTCGGGGACTACCTCGCCTACGCAATGGTCGATCCACAGATCGACGCTCCGTTCGAGGAGGCCGACCGCCGCGTTCTCGGCGCCATGGACTCCCACCGGCGGCAGCTCGTCAAGGACTACGCGGCTCTCCCGGCCGACCGCCTGGTCTCCGTGATCACGCCGACGCACAATCGCCTGCGCACGCTCAAGGCCGCGATCGACTCGGTTCAAGCCCAGCGGCATCACAACTGGGAGCTGATCGTGGTCGACGACGGCAGTGAGGACGGCACCTCCGACTACGTCGAGGGACTCGACGACGATCGGATCCACCTGATCACCCTGCCCGAGAACCGGGGAGTCGCCGCGGCGCGGAACGCAGGGCTCGAGGCTGCGCGCGGGCAGCTGATCGCCTATCTCGACAGCGACAACACCTGGCACCCCGACTACCTGCTGGTCATGGCCGGCTTCCTGGGCGACCGCCCGCAAGCCGACATCGCGTACTGCGCGCAGGAGATCTGGCGGACCAGCGCCGGCGCCGGCGGAGCGGTTCGGGAGCTCGAGGCCGTTCGCTTCGGCCCCTTTAACCGCGCCCTCCTGGAGAACCGCAACTACATCGACCTGAACGCGGTCATGCATACCGCCCGCATCCTCAAGCGCAGCGGGGGTTTCGACGAAGCGCTACCCCGCCTCGTCGACTGGGAGCAGCTGCTCCGGTATACGCTCGAAACGCCGGCATTGGCTGTTCCCTGTGTGCTGAGCCGGTACGAACACGGCGCCGTACCTGGGCAGCTCACTGGAGCGCGCGACTGGTGGGACGTCCTCGATCGGCTACTCGAGATCGTGCAAGCCCCTCCGCTCGACATCCGTGTGCCCGCGGCCGAAACGCGAGCGGCTGCGTGGGGGGTCCGCCCGCTCCACCGGCCCGTCACGCATACCGGCTACCGGCGGCCCATCGCGATCGTGATCCCATCCTTCGAAGCGGTGGACTACCTCCGCGCCTGCGTCGAATCCGTCCTCACCTTTACCGACGGGGACTTCAGGGTCATCGTGGTGGACAACGGGTCGAGCGAAGGCGTACAGGCCTACCTCCGTTCGCTCGCGCCCGACGCCGGTGTCGATGTCATCCAGAATGGCGCCAACCTCGGCTTCAGCGAGGCGGTCAACCGAGGCATCGAGGCCGCGGGCGACCGGGACATCGTGCTGCTCAACAACGACGCCCTTGCGACGCCGGGGTGGGTGCCGGGCATGTGGGAGGTGTTCGATCACATCGACGATGTCGGGCTGGTGGTGCCCCGGCAGACCCTGTTCCCCGGCACCCCGACAACCGATGTCCACGTGCCGTACAGCCGGGCGGACCGCGAGGTAGACGTCTCGCTGTCGGCACACCACGCGAACGTGCTCGACCCGATGCTCGACCCGGCCCGCGGCTATGTCGAGCTGCGGTTCGGAACGTTCTTCTGCGCGTATATCCCCAGCGAGACCGTCGAGGCCGTCGGCTTGCTCAACGTCGAACACGGTCCCCACTACCGATCCGATCGGCTCTACTGCGACATGGTCCGCGAGTTCGCGAAGCGGAGGATCGTCTACACGCCGCACTCGAAGCTGTACCACTTCCTCCAGCGCTCGACGAGGGACCTCCAGAGCGCCCAGCCCGCGGCGTTCGAGGACATGTTCGTCCGCAACGACTGGGAGGCCGTCACTGTCACAACGCAAGCGAATCGCGCACCTGCTCGGCCCGATGCCGATACGTATGGCGAGCGATGATCTCCTCGCGGTAGCGCTCGGCCAGCCGCGACGCCCAGCTCGGGTCGCGTCGGGCGCGCTCCACCTGGGCGCGCAGCGTTGTGACGTCATCCCAGACCGGGAAATCCTCGTCGAATAGCTCACGAACGCCGGCCCCGTCGTTGGAGACGACCAGGGTGCCGCAGGCAAGCGCGTCGAGGACCCGGGAGTTCACGGCCTCGTATGGCCGCGTATGCCGTGACGACTCGTCGAGCACTACGCGCGCCGACGAGTAGGCGGCGGGCAGGCGCTCGTAGGCGAGCCAGCCCGCATCGAGGCCGTTCAGCTCGGGTACCGCGTCCCAGCCCTTCCCGAACAGCTTCACGTCCATCTCGCCGGCGAGGACGGGCAGGGTCTCCTCGATCCGGCGCCCGACCCCCCAGCGGTTCCCGGCGAAGACGACATCGCAGCGCAGCTGAGGGTCGGGCGCCGTGCGCCGGAACCGATCCGGGTTCGTGGCCAGGGGCATCAGCGACGCCGCCTGATCGCTGCCCTCCTCGATCAGTCGCCGCGAACGCTCGGACGAGGCGAACACGACGTCGTAGTCGCCGAACCACGGGCGCTCGAGCCACCGATCGGTCCAGTTGCGAACCCAGGCCACCCCGAGGATTCCCGGCGGCACCTCGTCAAACGGGAAGCCGTCGAGCAGGGAGATCAGCACGTCGACGGAACCGATCCCCCGCCGCCAGCGACCGCGGTGGACCTCGAGGTTGGTGACCTCGAACCCGAGCCGGCGAAGCTCCTCGCCAAGCTCGCGCGCGACCTGAAGGTCGCCGAAGCCGGCTTCCTCGGAGTCCTCGCTCACGGTGATCCCGATCCGCGTCGGTCCCAGCGATCGGACGGGGGCACGGATGGGGACGGCGGGCCTGCGTCCGACCCGGTTGCGGAGCCGCACCAGGCGTCGCCAGGCGATCGCCCGCGCAAGCGCACCGGCGCGCCCGGGTCGCCTGCGGGGAAGCTCGACGAGCCACCGCAGCAGGAACCGGGCCTGTTCGGTGGCCGAGCCCGGGACGCTCCTCATCCGTTCGACGGCCCGGCGATCGGCCTCGGACATCCGCCCGCCCAGCCGCAGCATCAGCACCTCTGCCTCCTGCACGCTCCGCGCGAGAACGTCGTCGTGGGCGCGCCAGTTCGGGTGGAAGTCGCGCTGCCGGAGCCCGGCGTAGCGGCGACGGATCGAGTCCAGCCGCGACTCGCCGTGCTGACCCCCGGGCTCCACCGTCGCGGTGTGCCCCAGCACCGCGCCCGGATGCTGGACGTAGTCGTAGAGCGGGCGGTCGACGTACGCGATGCCGCCGAGCAGCGAGGCGACGAGCGCGATCCACCGGTCGTGATAAACGACGCCGACCGGCGGCGGGAAGGGCAGTGCCGAGTCCAGCACCGAGCGACGGAAGAGGCATGACGCGCCGACAACCGGATTGGTCAGGAGCATGCCGCCGAGCGACTCGGCTCGCGGCGCGCCGCGCGGCCACATGGTGGCCGCGATCAGCTCCCCATCCGCGCTCACGACGCGCGCGTCGCTGTGTACGAGGGCGTCGCCGTCGCCCAGCGCGGCGATCAGCGTCTCGAGCTTGTCCGCGTCCCAGCGATCGTCCTGGTCGGCGAAGGCAACGTACTCCGCCTCGCCAGGTACCGACCGGAGCGCACGCTCGAAGTTGAGATAGAAGCCGGCGCGGTTGTCGGCCACCATGAGGCGGAAGCGCTCATCGCCCGCCAGCAACCGCTCCAGCTCGCGGAGCTTGTCGGGAGCTGAGCCGTCGTCGCTGACCAGGCAGATCCAGTTCTCGTGGCTCTGTTCCCGGATCGAGTCGACCTGCCGGCGAAGCAGCTCCGTCGGCGGGTTGTGGGTGGCGAGGCAGATCGCAACCAACCCGGCGCCACCGGTGAAGTCCGTCCGCTCGCGTTCGGTTCGGGCGGCTGGGTCCAGGCGGATCGAGCCCACCGCGCGCGCGACCTCGCGGCCGTCGGCCAGCCGGAGGCGGAGCTCGACGGCCGCGCTCTCGGGGCGGCCGACGGCGGCGATCGGCACGACGGCCCTCCACCATCCGGTGCCGGTGAGAGCTCCGGGCGCCGGCACCCCGTGCATGGCTGCCGGCGCCTCGTTACGCCCGACCCGCACTTGGATCGAAGCGATCTCCGAGCCCGGCACCGACGCGTGACCCTCGAGCAGGATCGCGTTGCCGCTGCCGACCCGGAGCACCGCGGGCGCGGATGCGGCGAGGCTCGCCCGGACACCGGACGGCTCGCGCGAACGGCCGGGCCGGGACACCCCGTCAGTCTCCTTCCGGGGCGGTGCCGTAAATCCGCCGCCACTCGAAGATCGGCTTCGGGTCGAGGTCGGCCGTGCCGTCGTCCAGGTGCAGCTCAGCGGCCGGAATCACGAGCGAACCCAGCCGGCGCCTCAGGTTCTCGTAGTGGAAGTTCATGCCTCCGCGACGCAGCCCGGCGCGGTCGCGCAGGACACGAGCTCGCGCCTGCTCCAGGGAGCGCATCGGGTAGTGCCGGAGCCTGAAGTGGCGCGGCGACGGGGTTCCGTCGAGAGGGTTGTGGTTGAAGCGGCGGATGTTCGTGACCGATGCGCGCCAGGAGCGGATCCGGGGCGGGCAGTCGGGGCGGAGCGCGTACCGTCGAACTCGCCGCGTGGTCAAGGCCACGGCCGGGTCGTCCTCCTCCGTGAACCAGTAGTTGAAGTTGTCGAACTCGATCCAGTCGACGCCGGCGTCGTGGGCTTCGCGCAGGTGGTCGCGGTAGGGACGGTCGCGGGACGGCCCCTCGAGAAACTCGTCCTGGTCGGGCCACGAGATCCAGTCGTACTCGTCGACGTAGCGAGACATCAGGTGTCGCGACATCTCGGGATAGAGCTCGTAGAAGTCGAAGTCGCGGGGAACATTGCGGTGCTCGCGCAGCTCGCTGCCGAACCGCCGCAGGACGGCGGGCGTCTCGTCGGTCGAGCCGTGGTCCCAGGCGATGACGTCGTGCTCCTGCTCGAGGAGGTATGAGATCGATTCCTCGAGCAGGTCGCCGTCGTTGTAGCAGAGGAGCACGCCGAGGCAGCGGAGCCGACTCATCGCCTGAAAACGAAGGTCTTGCTCACGAACCCGGCGGCGCCGGGGAACGGGCCATGGTGGCGGTCGTAGACGAGCCGGAACCCGAGCGCCTCCAGCCTCTCGGTGAGCCCGACGTCGGTGATGCCCCACTGCCAGATGCTCATCGCATCGCGATGCGGCCGACCTTCCCCCGAGTGCCATTCGTCGAGCCGGTCGAACAGGAGGACGATGACGCTCGCTCGCCGGCACCGCTTCCAAGAACCGCTCCCGTCCGAGGTCGATGAGACGCACGGTCTGCTCACGTTCCTGCCACTGCGGGTTCGCGATCACGAGGCATCTCGTGGTCGGGGCGTAGAGCTCGAGGACCCGATCCCAGTCCGGCGCCACCGTGTGGAGCAGCAGGTTGAACATGAAGACGCCGTCGACGTTCCCGATCTCAGCGACCGTGGCGGGATCGAACACGTCGCCGTCGACGATCCGCATGCCGGGCCGCTCGGCCGCATGCTCGATCGCGCTCACGAGCTGGTCGCGGGGGCGGCTCCGCCGCGCGTCGGCGAGCACTCCCTGGCGCACCGTGGGCTTGTCCATCGCGTAGAAGGCATGCCTCCCCAAGGGGCCCATGTCCAGGTCTGCAAACGACTGGATGCCCAGCTCGTCAACCGCAAAGTCGATCGCTTCGAGCCGGGGGCTGGCCGGGACCCTCTCTTGCACTCGCGCGCCGGCCCACATCCGAGCAAGGCTAGTGCCCGCGCTGCGATCGTGATTGAGTGAAGGGGTGGAAGCACTCGACCCGGCCCTTCGAGACAAGCACCTCGACGAATCGAAGCGGCGCCTGCCCGGCCCGGCCTACTACCAGGTGCTGCGGTGGATCCACGAGGAGCTTCGCCCGGCGAACTACGTGGAGATCGGCGTGCGCAAGGGCATGTCGCTGCGGATGGCCGTTTCCGGCACCCGCTGTATCGGAGTCGACCCGAATCCGATCCTCGACCGGGAGCTCCCTGACACCCGAATCTTCACGCTCACCAGCGACGCGTTCTTCGCCCGCCACGACCTGCGCGATCTGCTCAGTGCCCCGGTTGCGCTGGCGTTCATCGATGGCCTCCACCTATTCGAGCAGGTCCTGCGGGACTTCATCAACGTCGAGCGGCACTCGGATCCCGAGACCGTGCTCCTCCTGCACGACTGCCTGCCCTTCGACGAGATCACCTCGAACCGGGAGCAGACGACCGACTTCTACAGCGGCGACGTCTGGAAGGCGGCAATGGCCCTCGTGCAGCACCGCCCCGACCTCGAGATGACGACGGTTCGGACCGCCCCGACAGGGCTCACACTGGTACGTGGCCTGGATGCCGAGAGCCGCCTGATGGAGCATGAGCTGCCCGGAATCGTGACGGCCTATCGCGACCTGGACTTCGAGTACTTCACCTCGAACCGGGACGCCATGCCCTCGGAGCTTCCGCCCGAGCGCGATGCGGTCGCCGACTGGCTGCGCCAGCCGGTGCGCGCAACCGACTAGTCGTAGCCGAGCTCGATGAGCTTCGGGCGAAGGATCTCGGTCACCGCGTCCTGCTCCTCCCGGCGCAGGTTCTCCCGCCAGGCGCCCGGTGCCGCGGATCGATTGAACTCCCCGGGCCCGTGGCTGGGGAGCCGATCGAAGGCGAGGCGGTCGGACACGGTTGCCAACTGGGACGGTTCGAGCGGACGCCCGAGCCATTCGAAGAGCTCACCGAGCTGACGCTCGGTATCGCCGAGCAGGTCCTCGTAGCGGATCGTGTGTGTCGGGCCGCGATGCTCCGCCAGCGCTCCCTGGACCACCTCGGTCCGCCAAAGCCATTGATACGCCGAGCGAACGACGAAGTCGAGGCGCTCGTCCGCGCCGACGCCCCGCATGTGCCGGAACGCCCGCTCCTGCCAGCCGCCGACTGCGAACGAGGCGAGCTCCGAATCGACGACGTCGCGGCCGTCCCGCAGCAGGAACAGGAGTCGCGCCGTGGGCTGGGCGCGCATGATCACGTCCGCCGACTGCGACCCGTTCGGCTCTTTCACCAACAGCAGCGTGCTTTCACGCGAGGCGCCCGGCGCATTTCGCTCGAGATGAGAGCGCAAGCGGTCGTTCAGGAGGCGCCGCAGGCCAGGCACCCAGACGTCCGCATGCTCCGCGGAGAAGAACTTCTGCGGATCGTCCTCCATCACCCGGCGGATCGTCAGCGTGCTCACGTCGAGGTCCTCGGGCCGGTAGCCGGGCTCGTTGCAAAGCCACGGGCTCAGGTGGTAGCCGATGGTCGGTTCGTTCATGATCGTGATCGCGGGATGCTGCGCAGCCATCATCGCCAGCCAGGTGCTCCCGCTCCGGGGAGAGCCGAAAAGCCAGATCACCCGTGACTCGAGCGGCTCGGGGGCTTGTTCGGCGCGCGCGTCCATCACCGGTTGGCAAGCCAACGGCGGCGGCTACCGCCGAGGGCCCTGGGATCGAACGAGGGCATGCTGGCGTCCGCGGACGCATCCCGCGGTCGCCGCCGCGCACGTAGGGGGATCAGGTGCCGCCAGAAGATCCCGCGGACGAGGACCCTCTCCATGCCCAATGTCTCGTTGGCGCCGGTCAGTGCCCGCAGGGGGCGCGCAGCAAGCCATGCCAAGGCGACGGGAGAGCGAGCCGCCGCCTCCAAGAGGCGCAGCGCGCGCCGCTTGGACGGAGTGAGATCCGCCGAGCAGCGGGCGAGCAGGGTCTGAGCCTGAATCACCCTTGGTAGGTAGGCGGTGAAGTAGGCGGCACGCCACCGCGTCAGGAGCCCGTGCCGACGCTCGAGCAGGGCCGGCAGACCTCGCCGCTCGTCAGGCTGGCCCGTCTCGGGCTCGGACGCAACCCGGCCGAGGACCGCACCGGGATGCTGCACGTAGTCGTACAACGGGCGATCGACGTAAGCGACGTCGCCGAGCGAGAGGGCGACGAGCGCAAGCCAGTGGTCGTGGAAATCCCATCCGGGACTCCGCGGAAAGGGCAGCGCGGAATCGATCGCCCGGCGGCGAAACAGGCAGGACGCGCCGACGATCGAGTTCGAGATCAGAAGCGATGCGAGGTTCGTGTGGTTGTTCCGCCGGCCGCGCCAGAGGGTCTCCCCCCGGACCCGCCCGTCGACGTCGACGAGCCGCACATCGCTGTAGGCGAGCTCAGCGTCGCCTATCGCCGCCCGCAAGGTCTCGAGCTTGTCGGGATACCAGCGATCGTCGTGGTCGCAGAGCGCGACCAACTCGGCCTCGTCGGGCGCCATCCCGAGGACCCGCTCGAAGTTCCGGTAGAAGCCGAGCCGCTCCGGCGCGCGCGTCAGCACGAACCGATCGTCCCCGGCGACGACATCTGTGATCGCCTCGAAGCGCCCGGACTCCGAGCAGTCGTCGCTGATAAAGCACACCCAGTCCGGATCGGTCTGTCCCCTGAGCGACTCGATCTGGGTGCGGAACAGCCTGAGGTCGGGGTTGAAGGTGGTCATGCAAACCGCGATCAGGGGCGAACCCTTCCGCTCCGGCCCGTCGATCGACAGCCGCTCGGGACGTGCCACCGCGGTCACCGTGCCGAGCGGGGCGGTCACGATCCGCCCGTCGCCGAGCTCGGCCACGGCAGCGAGGCGGAGCTCGCCCGGCTCGGCGCGTGGGCCGATCGGAATCGTCGCCCAGAAGCCGCTCCGATATGCGCGGAGCTCCGGATCACGCTCAGAGCTCGGATCCCGTGCGACAGACGACCATTCCTCGGGCGGTAGCGCCGGATGGAGCGAGCGAAAGAGGTCGAGCCGCGGCATCCGAGTCGCGGTCACGGGATGGCGGACGCCGTCAACCGAGATCCGTAGGTCGCGGACCGTCGATCGCCGGTGAAAGCAGGTTCCGACGCAGAGGGTGGCTGAGACCGAGTCGACAGGCAGCGTCGCCGGGAGCGGAAGATCGAGGCAAACATCCAGGTCCGAGTCTGCCCCCTGCTGACTGGAATCCAGGTCCCCGGCGATCACCGCGCGAACGCTACGCGATTGGATCGGCCCGGTATGTTCCCCCGTGGCCTGAACAGTCATCCGAAGAGTCAAGCGCCGGCGGACGTCGGCGAACGCGGATCCGGTGAGCGACCAACCGAGGAAGCACTGCGTGCGAAGCGGCTCGAGCGCGGTAGCGCCCGGGCGATTCACGCCACGCGGCCAGGCCCGGACGCCGAGGGGCTCCGCGCGGCTTACCTGGAGCTGCTGAAGCTCAGCCTCTGCGATCTGGCGGGCGCCCGGACGCTGTCGGTGAGCCGGACCGGAGACACCCGGCGTCCCGACAGCCAGGTGGTGTGCCGGGAACTGTCCGACGAGGAGCGAGCCCTACGGGCGACCGGCTCGGACTGGCCGTTCAGCGGGCTCACAATGGTCGGCCTGGAGCGCCTCGACGACCTGCAGGCCTGCGTCGAGACGGTCGTCGCTGATGGGGTCGAGGGGGATGTGATCGAGACCGGATCCTGGCGCGGAGGCGCCGCGATACTGGCGCGCGCGACGCTCGACTCCCTGGGCGCCGACGAGCGCACGGTCTGGGTGGCCGATTCGTTTCAGGGCCTTCCCGCGCCGGACGCCGACGGGTTCCCCGAGGACCGTCAGCTCGACCTCAGCCAAGTCGGGTTTCTTGCCGTTGCCGCGGAGGAGGTGCGGGGCCATTTCGCCCGTTTCGGGCTCGACCGTGGCGTCGAGCTGGTCGAGGGCTTCTTCGACGAGACGCTGCCGCGCCTTCGCGACCGGCGCTGGTCGATCGTGCGGCTTGATGGCGACACCTACGAAGCGACCTGGCTCGGGCTCGAATCCCTCTATCCGGGCCTGTCCGCAGGCGGATACCTGATCGTTGACGACTACGGCCTGATCGGCGAGTGCGAGCAGGCTGTCGAGGACTACCGGCGCGAGCATGGGATCACCGAGCCGATCGAGCAGATCGACTGGAACGGCGTCCGCTGGCGGCGCGAGGACGTGCCCGCCATGCCTCCGGCGCCAACGCGGAGCCGGGTCGGGCGCAGGGGGCAAGCCCGTGCCGGGACGGGACCGACGCGGACCCACATCCCCACCGCTCGTGAGCTCGAGCTGGAGCGCGAGCTCGACGAGCTGCGGGCGCGGCTCCGGGCCGCCCAGCCCGAGCAGCCGCAGTGATCCTCTTCGGCACCGCGGTGACCGACCCGGCGGTCTACGACCGCTGCGCGGCGGCCGGCATCGGCCGAGCCGCCGAGGTGGACTCCGAGGTGCTCGCCCATCAAACCGCCGGCTCGCTGTTTCGCAACTACAACGTGCTGATGGACAAGGCGGCCGAGTTCGAGGACCTCGAGGCGCTGGTGCTCGTCCACCAGGACGCCGAGCTCGCCGACGCCGACTTCGCCTCGAGGATCAGGGAGTCGCTGAAGGATCCCGAGGTCGCGATCGTTGGCTGTGCCGGCGCCGTGGGCGTGCGCAGCATCGCCTGGTGGCAGGGGGCCGTGACCTGGGCGTCGATGTCGCACCGCTACCGGGAGCTCGGGGGCGGCGACTTCGAGTCGTTCGCCTGGAGCCCGGAGGACGTTCCGTCATATGCCGGCCCCGGTGAGGTCGACTCAATCGACGGCTTCGTGATGGTGCTCTCGCCGTGGGCGGTGCGTGAGCTGCGCTTCGACGAGTCGCTGGGCAAGCTGCACGGCTACGACTTCGACATCTGCATGCAGGCCCGGGTGGCCGGCAAGAAGGTCGTCACGGCCGACTTCCGCGCGATCCACCACCACTCCCTCGAGCTGATCAGCGATCCCGAGTCCTGGACCGCCGCCTACATCAGGCTGGTCGAGAAGTGGGAGCGCCACCTCCCGGATGCCGGCGCCGAACCGAACAGTCGCGCGCTTCGGGCCGAGGCCGAGGCCGCCTGCGCGAGGGGCATCGCCGTTTCCTACCAGCTTCGCTTCAAGGCGCTACAGCGCCAGCGCGACGAGACCACGGAACGCCTCGATGCGGCGCTCGAGGAGCGCGACCGCGCGCAGCGGCTGGCCGACTCGATCCTCGAGAGCCGGAGCTGGCGCCTGACCGAGCCCTTCCGGGCGCTCCGCCGGCGCTTGCGCTCGCGCTCCTAGGCGTCCTCGGGTCCCAAGAGCCGGCGGCCTCGCGGATTCGTGCAATCCGAGATCTGAAAGCCGCTCGGATCGACGCTCGCGGCGCCGCGCCGGACCTGGACGGCGTCGGCGTTGACCTCGACCTCGTCGATCAGCCCGGGAACGGCCGGGATCGCGAGGACCAGCTCGAAGACCAGCCGCGTCAGAGGCATCTCGTCCGCCCAGAGGGTCTCGAGCGGCTCCTCATGCGCCCAGGGCCAGTCCTCGATCGTGTAGAGCCCGCCGGGGCGCAGCCTCGGGAACAGCTCGTTGAACGACGCGCGCGTCTGCTCGTAGAGGTGTGAGCAGTCGTCGACGACCAGATCGAGGGGCTCATCGCCGAACACGTCGTCGACGACCGCGGCGAGTCGCCCGCGGTCGGACTGGTCGACGTCGGTGTGGATGCGCACGACGTCGCCGAGACCCTTGCGCTCGACGAGGTCGCGGAGCGCCGGCACGGTCGGGGGTTTGCGGTCGAGGGCCAGCATGCGGCGCGGGCGCGCGAGCTCGTGGAGCAGTGCCGTCCCTCCTCCTTCGAGGATGCCGAGCTCGACGATGTTCCGCGGCTGGAGCTCCTCGATCCACTCCACGTAGCGCTCGATCAACGAGCGCGGCTTGAACAGGAGGAAGTCGGCGCCCTGCAGAGAGATCCCCGGCTTTTCCCTTTGCAGCAGATCCGATGGGAGGATCTGGAACACGACGTCGCCGATGACGCAACGCTCATCGCCCTCCCAGGTCAGCACGCGGGAAGTCTCATCGCGATGCGAGGAGACGTCTGCCCCTCGCACCGGTTAGCTCGGAGATCTGGAGTCCGCCGGAATCCACGGCGGCGTCTCCTCGCCTGACCTCGACGGTACGGAGCTGGACGTTGACGTCCGCAATCAGCCCGGGGGCGGTCGGGATCGCGAGCAGGAGCTCGAAGATCAGCCGCGTCAGCGGGGTCTCGTCGGGCCACATGCCCTCGACCGGCTCGGCGCCGAGCTCAGGGTGGGCCCAGCGCCAGTCCTCGATGGTGTAGAGCCCGCCGGGGCGCAGCCTCGGGAACAGCTCGTTGAACGACGCGCGCGTCTGCTCGTAGAGGTGTGAGCAGTCGTCGACGACCAGATCGAGGGGCTCATCGCCGAACACGTCGTCGACGACCGCGGCGAGTCGCCCGCGGTCGGACTGGTCGACGTCGGTGTGGACGCGCAGCTCTTCGTCGAGGCCCTCGCGCGCGACGAAGTCGGCCAGCGCTGGCACCGCGGGCGGCTTCCGATCGATGGCGACCAGACGGTGCGGGCGTGCGAGCCGATGGAGGAACGCCGTGCTGCCCCCTTCGAGAATGCCGAGCTCGACGATGTTCCGCGGCCGCAGCTCCTCGATCCACTCCACGTAGCGCTCGATCAACGGGCGCGGCTTGAACAGCAGGAAGTCGGCGCCCTCCGTCGAGATGCTCGAACGGTTCGAATCGCCGGCGGTCGGGCGGTATCGCCTGAAACGTAATGCCCCCGACGACACACCGTTCATCGCTCGTCCCAGGTCACCGCGGCGGGCGCCTCAGCTTCCGTGGAGCCGCCCCGGTGCGGAGCCCGGCCGGCGGAACCGGGCTCGTGGCCGGCCCCGCCCAGGGCCGTTCGCAGGCGCCCGGGCCAGGACCAGTCGCGGCGGGGATGACGCAGCGCGGAGATCCGGTCGGCCACCCGGAGCCCGCCCGAGTCGAGCAGCGCCCGCAGGACACGCTCCTGCGATGCGACCTTCGCACGCAGCCTCCCGAGTTCCGCCTCGGTCCCGTCTCGCGCGGACTCGAGGGCGGCCTGCCCCGCGGCCCGAAGCTCGGCGTTCTTCTCACGGAGCTCTTCGAGCCCAGCCCGGGCCGCCGCGAGCTCCTGGGACCGGGCGTGAGAGCTGGCGAGGTGGTGGACGCGG
>CAVTFG010000003.1:0-191517 GCA_963734015.1 uncultured bacterium
GGATAGAGCGGCGGCGTAAGCCGCGACCCGCTCCTAGGTGCCGCCAAGCTCAGCTCCCGCGACGACGGCCTGTTCCTGATGGCCGGGAGCGCCGACACCGATACTCATAGTGGCCAGCACCCACCGCGGGGTTACAGCGAGCTGGTCGACACACCATCCCGGGCGGGGCAATCCGAGCCGAAGGGCACCGGAGCTCGGATCGAGCTTCTGGATACTCGTGTCGCTCGCCTTTCCGGGCGGCGCCGACGCCACGAGGATGCCATCGGCGACCGCCACCGCGGCCTGGGGGCGTCGGCCGAACAGCCGATGGGTGGGACCACGGTTGCCGGTCGCCGACTGGACGGCGAGCATCGATCCCGAGCGGCCGCGACGGCCCTCCCACGACAGTGCCCACACGTCCCGCTCGAAGGACACCAGATCGACGGCTCGGCCTGGCAGTGGCACGCGGCCCAGGAGCGAGGGACCGCCCGGGTCGATCCGCACGAGGCCGTGCGGGCGAGTGGAGGTGGCCCAGAGCTCGCCCTGAGCGATCTGCAGGTGCCGCGGCGAAACTCCAATCGACCCCTCAGCTAGGACCTCCCCGGTCGAGGGGTCCAAGCTGGTCAAGCGGCCGTTGTCGTGAGCGGCCCAGAGCCTCGAGCCGTCGGCTGCAAGGTCGCAGGCTCGCCGACCGAGCCGAGCAACGCCCTCCGCGCGCGGCTCGGCTTGATCGACTCGCCAAAGCCAGCCGTTCCTGGAGAGCACCCACAGAGCTCCGCCCGCGTTAGCGAGCGCCACCGGAATCTTGCCGAGGCGGAGAACGTCGGTAGGCGTCAGCGTCTCGGGCTCAAGCCGGGTGATCGCACGGCTCAGCCCATGGACCACCCAGATGCCAGCGTCCGTCACGGCCATCCGTCCGTGGCCGTGACCCAATCGGATCTCCACTGGCTCCGCGTCCGGTTGATCCAGAGAGTAGGCGCGAACCCACGCGGTTGCGACCGGCCCCGAGCGACGCCGGGTCGTCAGGCGCAGCTCTTGCCCGAGTCCCACCGGCCCGCTCACTTGAACCTGCCCCGACGTCCGCGTGATTCGTTTCCCGGATGACCGTCGGTCCAAAGTCCACTCCCCCGAGACCGGATGATGTCGCGAACGATCTCCACGTTCTCCTTTGGCGATCGCCTAATCCGGCAGGCTCCCGTCTAGTCCGCCTCGTAGACGAGCCGCTCAGATGGTCTGCAGATGTGCCGATGGTGGCGGTTGCGCGGGCCGTAGCGCTCGCGCAACGCCTTGAGACGGATCGCCTTCAGGCGATCGAACTCGCCGGGGGGTCGGTGTACGCCGAAACCGATCCACCCGTTGAACGACGAGATGCCACCATCGAGACGCTCTCTCAATCCGCCGTTGTAGATCCCGATCAGATCCCAGAATCTGAGTTCCTCGCAGATGTAGCCAGCCTTGATTTTCGCGAGGCCTTCGAGGGACCACCCAGCCCCGGTAGGCGGCGTGATCTCGGCATCGAGACTCACCCATTTTGTCGCGTAACGCTCGGTGTGGGCCTCCGCGGGCACCGAAGTGGCGAGGAGGGCCGCACACGCGATGAGCGGCAGAGCAATCCTGAGCATCATTGGGAGCCTCCCGTTGTCGCCTGGCCCCAGACCCGCCGGGGTGGCGCGACCCCGATGTTAGACGCCCGTCTTGCACCTGGCGTAACCCCGCCCTCGCTCTGCCGACAGATGCCTGTCTCAAGGTCCCGAGGCAGTCGCGACGTTCCTTGGCAACATCGCTACTCCTCGATCCCGGCGGCTTCGAGGGCTTGCGAGCGCTCGCGGTAGACCTGTATCGAGATCGCGCGACCGGCCCGGAGCGTCCAAACATGTGTCGTTTCGAGCTCGAACGGAACGCGACTGGACCCGCCCCGGCCCAGAAGGCGCGCGAAGACGACCACCTGGTCGCCGGCATCGATGAACCGGTCCGGCTCGAACCGCCATTCGCTCCACGTCTCCCTCAGCATCGCGTTCAGCTGATCGGCACCCTCTCGACCCCGGAACACCAGCTGGCCTTCCGGATAGTCCGAAGGCAGGCGGAACTCGAAACCCTCGTCCAGGTAATCCTGAAAGACGCGATCGATCTGTTCCGGAGTGGAGGTGAGCAGCTGGCCTTCGGAGTAGACCCGCCTAACGACTTCCACGCCTTCACGCGACATCGCCCGCCCAGTATCCCGCGATTCAGGATTGGTGCTTCGGAATCGGCGCGGGCTCGGAGCGGGTGCCCAGGCACCGACTTCGCCTACCCCCGCAGCCGTGTGTACGCCTGGACGCTGAAGATCACACACACGCCGACCACGATCCAGTCCCAGGCGCTCGCACCCTCATCCACGATCTCAGCGATCGTCAGGACGCCGATGAGGAGGAAGGCCGCAATCGCCGCCCAGTTCCTTCTCCGATCCCACGGTTCCACGAGAACCTCCTTGGTCGAGACACCGGTCACTTATAGCGCCGCCAGCGCGGACCCGACTTCGGCACCGGAGGCGAGGATCCGACCTTCACGATCCGCGTGCACGCGAAGGCCGCGAAGCGCAGCGGGCGACTCTCGGACGAGTACCGTAGAGCCTTCGATGAGGCCCTCGAATGGGCAGAAATGGGCAGAATCGAAGAGCCGGGACCGACTCCGGCTCGAAACGCCCGAAAGGTCGAGAGCGGGAATCCCGCTCCCTGAGCCGAATATCGGGCTACCTGCCCCCGTAGCTCAGTGGATAGAGCGGCTGCCTTCTAAGCAGCGGGTCGGAGGTTCGACTCCTCCCGGGGGCGTATGACGGGCGAGTTGAGCTTCTTCGAGCTGGGCACCGGCGACTACGACCGCGCCCGGGCGTTCTATTCCGAGCTGTTCGGCTGGACGTTCGACGAGACCGACGGCGGGGCCAAGATCACGACGCCGACCGTTCCGGGCGGCATCCACCCGAAGGACGCCGGCGCCAGCCCGTATGTGTTCTTCGCCGTCGACGACCTGGACGCTGCGATCGCCAGGGTGAATGAACTCGGTGGGTCCGGCGAGGCCATGGACGAAACGGCGGACACGGTCGCCGAATTCGGCCGGTTCGCGCTCTGCAAGGACGACCAGGGCTCCACGTTTGGTCTCCACCAGCGCCCCTCCTAGCCCCCGTCTGGCCGCTACATTGAAAGCCCGCGGTGGGCGTAGCTCAGTTGGTAGAGCTCCTGGTTGTGGTCCAGGCGGTCGGGGGTTCGAGTCCCCTCGCTCACCTCTCCTAGAAACCCCGCTGTGCCGGGGCTCCTGGCTTTGTGAGTCGATCGAAGCCCGGCTCGGCGGGTACCAATCGGGTACCAAGGTGGGAACCCGGCCGGGGTTCGACCATCAAAGCGTGGTCGGGTTTCCACGCCTATCGTGGACACGCTCACGAATCTTCGCGATCGGGCGGAGGCGAAGGGCGTGAAGTATGCCCGCCGCGGATCGTCGGGCATCGATGCACTTCGCCGAGGAACGGACGCGGTCTACTGCTAAGAGCGATCTGGCGGCGTCTGACGGTTGAGCGCCCTCACTAGCCCTCCGGCTACCGAGCGTGCCCGAGAGAGCTGATAAGCGCACAAGGCGCCTCTGGGGCTTTCCCTGAGGCAGGTCACTCGTTTTCGAGCCGGGGCCTACCTCCTCGTTCACGAAACGGGTCCCGTTTCCGATTCCTCCGGGTTTCGGGGTGGGCCCTAAGTTCTCGCAATGTTCGGACACGCAATTGGTGAAGGCCAATGCGCGTGTGCAGTCAATGCAAGAAAATGGTGCCTCGTCCGGGTGTGGGCAGACGGAGTAGCTGGTGCTCGTTCTGCTTCGCGGCCTGGGAGGCAAAGTGCGCCGACCCCGAGGTCCAGGCAAAGCTAGAGAAGCGATTCGACGACAAGGTTGAACGGGGTGCTTCGTGCTGGGAGTGGACCGGGGCCACGACGGCTACGGGATACGGAAGCCTGGGGATCGAAGGTAAGACGCGCATCGCGTTGCTTACGAGCGTCATAAGGGAGCCATCCCTGGCGGTTACGACATCGACCACCTGTGCCGCAATCGGGCCTGTGTAAATCCCGATCATCTCGAAGCCGTGTCGCGCAAGGTCAACCTGCGACGTGGTCGACGGGGGGAACTGAAAAGACCTGTGCCCAGGGACATCCTTGGACCGATGAGCACATCTACGTGCGCCCCGGTAACGGCGACCGGATGTGTGGCACCTGCAGCCGAGAGCGGTCGCGGGCTCGGCCGGCTCGGTCAACGCGTCGCTCCTGACGGAGTCTTCCGCTTTGCATGGAAAGCGGTAGAAACCGGGCCGCTCTTACGTGCGAAAGCGAAAGCGGCTGTGTCGTCGGTCGGCGCGTGGGCACGAGACCAACGCGAGGCGGGCACACTTTGAGCGTGACGGCGCAGCTGTTTACGTGGGCCGAGCGCCCAGACCTGGCCGAGCGCGGCGTCCCGGCGGAAGCGGTCTGGCCGGAGTACAACCTTCACGGCGACGTCTTCGATGAGTGGTGGACGCCGTTGCTTGAAGAGCTGCCGGAGTACCAGTTCGCGCTCTATGACGAGGCAGCCGACGTCGTGCTCGCCGAGACCCACACGGGCCCGCTGGAGTGGAACGGGGACGACAGCCAGCTACCCGACAGCATTGACGATGCTCTGCAACGCGTCATCTCGGCCCACCGCGCGGGCCGTGCGGTCGACACCCTCTGCGCGCTCGCTGCGGAGGTCGCCCCGGAGGCGCGTGAGCGCGGGCTGGCCGCCGAGCTGCTGCGGGGTATGCGCGGGCTCGCGCGCCGCCGGCAGCTGCGTCGGCTGATCGCCCCCCGTCCGGCCCTCATGGAAGGAGCGCTATCCGCTCGCGCCGATTGAGCGCTACATCACCTGGCGGCGTGAGGACGGTCAGCTGCTCGACCCGTGGATGCGTTTGCACGAGCGTCTCGGCGCACGCGTTGCCACGGCGCTACCGCACTCGATGCAAATCACCGGCACTGTCCGCGACTGGGAGACGTGGACCGGTCTCCCGTTTCCGGAATCTGGCTCCTACGTGTTTCCCCGTGGCCTGGCCGTCCTCACCGTCGATCGCGATGCCGACATCGGCAGCTACTGGGAGCCAAACGTATGGATGATCCACCCGGAGCTTCGGTGACCAAGCATGCACGGCGGCTGCCCCATCGCGGACGTGCTGGCGCAGCCGCTCTGGACTAGACGCGGCTAGCCGCTTTGCATGGAAGCAGAACACCGCGGTCCGACCTAGCCCGGCACGCAGACAAGTGCCCGACCCACTGGCGCAGCAGGAGCCGGAGTAGCCCGGCATCCGGACCAGTGAGCGATCCGCGAAACCATTTTGCGAGCGATTACCTGCCGACTCGCCTCGACCCGCTCTACGGCCGCAGCACGCCGATCATCGCCGAGGCCTGCCGGTGCGAGCGACCGGCCTGGTACCGCGACCCAGAGCTTGGGCTGCGGTGCGCGCTGTGCGGGAAGCGGCGACGGCACCGCCGCGGTTTCTGGAACTGGCCTCGCGTTCACCGCCCCAGTGGCAGGCGGTGCTCCGTCCCCGCTACGGCTGCTCGGACGAGCCCTGATCATCTCCCCCCACCAGCCTGGCGACAGCCCTCGCCATGCCTTGGGTTGGCCACCACGTCAACATGAACAGCCCGCCGGAGGCCTTCCGCCCCTCCACCCACCAACCGACGTGGCGCACACGACGAACCGTCACTTCGCGTGAACCCATACCCCGCTCATACCCGCATGGGCCGGTTTTTAGAACGGGCCTCGCGTTCACCGCGAGAGCTCAGCGACGCGAGACTACTGTGCGGGGGCGGCACCCCCTACGACGGTGAACCGGAAGGGCGAGCCGAAAAGCCAGCAACCGGCGCACGCCGCGCGGATGCTTCCTATGCTCGCGAGTACCTGGCGTGGTTCCGGGGGAGACCACGCCAGGTCACGGCGTTTTGGTCTGCGCAGCGGGGGGTGTCCGAAGGGAACCTCATAAAACACCCGCTTTGCATGGAAAGCGGTACGAATCGCCAGGCGGCCGGAAGCGCCGCTGCGCTGATCGTCGCGGAGGCCGGTGAAGACCGGGTAGCGGCGGCCGCGCCGGAAGAGGCGGCCCTGGCGAGCCGCCTCTCGACGCGGAATCGTCAATCTTCGGTCTGCTCGAAGCACTCCTCCAGCGTGCCGTGGAACTGGGCCACGTTGCTGTAGACGTTCAGGCCCGCGGGCCTGGCGTTCTGCGCGAAGTCCCGGGCGACCTCGGACCGGTGCGTGTCGTCTCCGCCATGCGCGAAGAAGGACGAGAACTGACCGACGCAACCAGCGTTGTCGCTCGCGGCCGAAACGGGGCCGGCCCAGAACCCGGCAATCGCCAGCGCCGCCGCCGTTGCGCTCACTAGACGCTTCATCATCACCTCCTCCCCCTTTGTCGAGTTGGGAAGTGCGAGGCAGGACTCGCTGTTGGCCCCTCCTCACATCTCATCGAAGGAGCCCTGAAGGGATTCTCCCACAGGGTGTCAAGGGCATCGCACCGAGACAACACCGCGCAACCGAGCCTGTTTCGCTGCCGCTCGCGGCGCTGAGCGATAGCGCCTGGCACCGGACCCGCTCGCTAACCGCTCAGGACGAGCAGCAGAAGCACCGTCCGGGCGACACCGCGCTCTCGCAACCGCGTGAGACCAGCAGTACCGGTTTGGACGAGAAGCGGCTATCTCGCTTCGCATGGAAAGGAGAACCGGCGGCAGGAGGATCAGATGCGTTGCTTGGTGAGCGTGATGTCCATCCAGGGTTCCCAGTCCCCGCTGTCACCCAGCCGCTCCCAATGCCCGGTGATGACGCTGCCATCCGCGCTGAAGATGCCTGCGAACCTGTCCGTCTTGCTGCGCATCCTCCAGGTGAGGCCCTCGCCCTCCTGGCTAAGGTTCGCCTCGTACGCCGCCGGTCCGTCGCTGCCGAAATACTGCGTGACAAACGCGCCACGATCGGGGTTGTAGCCGATGATCTCGGCCCCTTCGACCTTTTCATCGCCCATCCTGGCGTCGACGGTGTGCAAGAGCCCGTATCCGCCGGGAAGCCACTCGTAGCTGTCCACCGCGTCGATCTTGGCCGCCGGCGCGTCCGGCGTTTCCTTCGTCCATCCATCCGTTTTCCACGTGCCGAGCAACACCTCAAGTCGTTCGTGGTCGGAATCGGTCGCGTGCTCCATCGGATCGCTCCTTTGGTCGCGGTTTGCGTCCGCGCTTCGCCAGGGCGCGGGATGTAATCAAACTCCTAAGGCGCTGCCGCCTCGCGCGAGGAGCCTCGGAATAGCCGCTTTGGACGAAAAGCAACACTTCGAGTGGAAAAGGGCTTTCGGATTGGTCCCTGCCGCGCCACGGTGAGGCGCTTGCGCCAGCCCGGACACAGGGGTAGGGTCGGAGCGGCAAGCCACTGGGAGGTGGTCTCATGCATGTCGTGATTCAGCATCGGATCAAAGATCCGGAGCAGTTTTTCGCGGGCGACCCTGAGGAGGTCGCGAATGGCGGACCGCCTGGAGTACGCGGCCGTCAATTCGTCGTCAGTCAGGACAAGTCGGCGGCCGTCTGCCTCTGGGAGGCGGATTCGGTTGAGAACCTCCGCGACTACATGGACGGGCTCACCGGCGACTCCGCAGAAAACACCTACTTCGAAGTCGACGGAGAGATGTCGATGGGTCTGCCGGAGGGAGCTCAGGCCAGCGCCTAAGCCCACGCCCGCCTGTCATGCCAGAGCGCCCCAACTTGGGGCGCTCTGTTCGTCACGGAGGCCGAAGCGCTTGGAGGTGCCGGGCTCGGCAGACGCAGTCGACCACCATTGCGCAAGCGCCGCTTTGGACGAAGAGCACTACCCCGGCACAAGCAAGGCCGCTGCTGCCGGAATTACCGGGCCACGTCTCGACCGCACCGTTTCCACGATCTCCGCGGTGTCGATGCCTTGCAGGTAGATCGACGTCACGCCCAGGTTCGCGTGACCGAGCTGGCGCTGGATCACGTTAAGCGGGACGCCTTCCCGCGCCATCTCGACCGCATGCGCGTGGCGAAGCTGATGCGGAGCGAAGCGACGACGCAACTCCGGCTTGGAGTGCGAGCTCGCGAAGGCGATCGCGAACTGCGCCACTCGTCCAAGGGGCTCCGCGACGAGGTGCATTGATGACGCAGAACAGGGCGCCGACGGGAAGCTCACGCCGATGCTCGAGCCAAGGACGAAGCCGCTCCCAGCCCCAGTCGTCCATGCCGACGACGCGCCGCCGCCCGCCCTTTCCGCTGCGGACCAAGATCGCACCCTGACTTGGCTCGAGATCGGACTCGTTCAGCGCCAGAGCCTCAGCGATCCGCAAGCCCGATCGCCACAGGACGCTGATTAGGGCCCGGATCCTGAGTCCGCGTGGCCGCTCGCCGGCGCGTCGCATCACGGCGACGATCTCCTCGACTCGCGGCGGGTCGGCCGGATAGCGCCGGCCCTTATTCGCCGGTGGACGTCCGGTCCTGGCGGCTAGTTGTGCTCGCATGGCTCCTCCTTAGGTGGATGGAGCCAGAGCCTCGGAGATCAGGTGCTTCTCGTCCGAAGCAGAACATTCCTCCGCTTACGAGACCAGCGAAACTGATCTCGGCTTAGAGGACCGGAAGCGGGGGGCGGTGCGTGGTTTGACGGCTCCAGGTCATGCGGCCTACGCGGTCGAGCGCCAGGCAGCGGCCGTGACGATCGCTGGTTCGCAGTGGCGACCAAGAAGAAGTCCAAGGCGCAGTGCCAACGTCCCAAAGGGGGGATGGGTCGTCGGCCCTTGTGCGCCCTGGACGAGGGTCACCAGTCAAGTCCTTGAAACCCCCCGGTGACCCAAGGCGTTCAATGTACTCGCAAGAGGGGGTCGTTACCAGGAAAGGGGGCGAGGAGGAACGGGCTCGATGCTGGGCTTAGGAGCTGTAGCGAACGTCCATCTCGAAATCGCAGAGACGAAGCGCTCGCTCCACTGTCGACGAGACCGCTCTCACGGTGAGTCGTCCCGCAGTGCGAAACAAGAGAGCAACCCCGGCGAGGTCGATGAACTCCACCTGGCTCAGATCAAGGACGATTGCCTTATTGGACAGGCGACCCAACTCGGCTTCGAGTGCGTCCACGTTCGAGAGGTCTATGTCGCCTCGCACCTCGACCAGACAGTGCCCGTCCTCAGTGTGGGTTTGAATGTCCAGTTGAGGGGCCGGCACGAATACAGCCATCCGTGGCGTCCGTTCGACGTACGGCTCCACTCTCCTCGGTCGGAACCGTGCTCACAAAATACCCCTCGCCGTTTCGCTCGCGCTTTTCCAATGCCGCTTTTTGGGGCCATTACACGCGATAGACCGCCGTGTAGCGCGCTCCGTAAAAACGCCGTGAGCGCCCTACTCCCGCAGCCCGGCGGCTTGCTTTGTAGGTGCTTCGCGCTAACGGGACGAAATGGGGGTAGTGGCCTGATGGCTTCTAATCCGGTCCCTGGGCGGACGGAGCAGGAGTCGCTTTCGAGCGCTGAGAGGCAGGCGCCTTTCTTCCATGCGGCGCCTGCCTGGCGCTTGGCTCAGAGCAGCGCCCTACTCCGAAAGCCCGGCGGCTTCGAAGGCAGAGGCAGACGATCTTCCTGTCGGGGAGGTCCGGACGCGGAATCAGAGACAGCTTGGCTAGCCCAGCGCGTCCCGCGCGCGCGCCGTGTCGCCGAAGAACTCGGCGCTCATCAGCTTGCCGCCCTTCACCTTGTAGAGCCACACCGAGCGGCCGGCGAGCTCGTTCCCGGACTTGGTCTTGCCTACGCCCTCGACCGTGACGATGACCGTCTCGCCGTCGTCGGCCTCGAGGAAGGCCGTGGGCTCTGGGCTGACCGATTCGAAGTTGGACAGGAACTTCTGGATCATCTCCTTGAACCCCTCTGGCCCCTTGTAGGTGCCGCCCCAGGGCAGCGTCTCGGGCATAGTGATCTCGGCGTTCTCATCCGTCGTGGAGACGGCGCCATCCAGGTCGCCCCTGCCGAAGTCCTCCCAACGAGCCCTGACGGTGTCGGCGTTCTCTCCCATGTTGGTCTCCTCCCGTTTGGCTTCCTGCCTATCCCGCGACCCTACTCCCGCTGTCACACCCGCGCAATGGCCGCGACACTGCGGCCGAGTACCGCGATTCAGGACGGGCGCTTCGGAATCGGCGCGGGCTCGGAGCCGGTGCCTTTGCAGCGATGGCACGGCGCAGGCCTGCCACCCGTCTCCGCCAGCTTGCGCTTGCCGCTCCCAGCGCAGGCGATACAGAGCGGACCAGGGGGAGGGCGGCGGCGAACCATCCCGCCACCATCGCACGAACGCACGTTCGTGTCACTCCGGGCTGCTGGGAACTAAGCCGAGATAGTCGCTTTGCATGGAAAGCGATACATCCTTGACTCGCCCCCGCCGGGGTGGGATGGTCGCCCAGGGGGAGTAGGGAAGCTCCCCGCTGGGAATCGGAAGGAGAGTTCCTATGAAAATCCGTTTGTCGCTTGCCCTGCTTGCTTGTGTAGTTGGTGCCGGGGTCGTTCCCGCCGCCGCCGCCGCTGACCGTCCGGAGAGGTCGGAGTTCTCGCCCGTTGGCGACGAGTGGTTGTGCGGCGAGACGTTCCTCACGATCACCGGTGGCACGGTCGTGTTCCGCACGCACGTTCATGAGCTCCGCTCCGGGCTCTTTCGCGTCATCGACGTCGGCGTGAACCGCGGCGTGAGGGCGACGGATGAGGAGGGAACCCTTTACCGCGTGACCGGCGTAGTTCACTCCAACTTCACGACCCCGGACCCCGAGGAGGAAACCGGTGAGGAGGTGGGGTTCAACCACGTGAAGCTCAACTTCATCGGGCCCGGTGGCCTGCTCGGTGCCTTGGACTTTCGCCAGCGCATAAAGCCGAATGGCGACGAGGTGTTCCGGGACAAGAGCACCTGCGAGATTCTCGAGTAGACGCCCGCCGGGCTGCGGGAGTAGCTCGGACTATCGCTCGGACGAAAAGCGCTAGTCGCGGCTGTTCTGCCCGTATATACAACATCTACTTAGTTGGGTCAGGACCAGAGCGAGATACTGCGCGGGCGATGTCGCAGGAGAACGTGGAGCTTGCCTACCGCGCCTATGACGCCTTCAACCGCCGCGACTGGGCTGCCTTCGTCTTGCTGACCGACCCGGAGATCGAGGTCGAGCCTCGTCACCATGGAGGGCGGCTACCACGGCCACGAGGGCCTGCGCCGCTGGTGGGAGGACTTCCTCGGTGCCTTCCCCGACTACACCTGCGAGGTCGAGGAATTGCGCGACCTAGGAGACGTGACGCTCGGTCACATCCGCGGTTGGGGACATGCCGCCGCCAGCGACACGCCGCTCGTAGATCCGTTCTGGCAGCCGATCAGATGGCGTCGCGGCAAATGCGTCTGGTGGCGCAACTGCTCGACCGAGGTCGAAGCCCTCGAAGCCCCCGGGGTGTCGGAGTAGGCGATGTCGCAGGAGAACGTGGAGGTCGTGCGGCGAATATTCGAGGCATTTGACCGAGGCGACGTTGAGGGCGGGATAGAGCTCGCGGGCACTTCACCCGAGTTCGAGTTCGTGCCTTCCGGGGCCCTCATCCCAGACCTTGCGAGCGTTCAGCGCGGCCCCGAGGCGTTCAGGCGGGTCGTTGAGACTTTCTTTGCTGAGTTCGACGACCCGCGTATCGAGCTCCACGAGCTGATCGATGCCGGAGATCAAGTGTTCACCTCCTTCACCCTGCGCGGCCGGGGCAAACACAGTGGCGTGGAGACGAGTTGGGATCCCTTGAGCGTGTGGACCGTGCGGGACGGCCGCCTGGTCCGCTGGCTGGGATTCACGGATAGGGACGCAGCCCTCAGAGCCGCCGGGCTGTCGGAGTAGCTCGACTACCGCTTGGACGAGAAGCGGCTAAACCGCTCTGCATGAAGCGCAACTTCTCGTCATGGGCTCAGCTCCGCGACTCGTCGAAGCAGATCGTCCGCGATTCTTGCCGGCGATTCGGTGGTCACCAGGACCAGGTCAGCCGAGCGCCGCAACAGCGGCTCGATCTCGGCGAGATCAGCCAGTACCTGCGAAAGCTCCCGCTCGTCCTGGCCGTATGCATTGTCGGTTCGCTTCCGAAGCCGGTCGACTAGCACCGGCTCGGGAGCGGTCAGCAATACGCGATAGTCGAACGGGAGCTCGGCCTGCTCCTCAGAGCAGCCGGCAAAGAACAAGAGCTGATCGCCCGATCGGTTGAGCAGCTCGGCTACCTGCACGGCGCGCCAGCCCCAGCGACCGTCCGCTCGCGGCTCGGAGAATCCGTCGTCGTCGGCGTCGTAAGCTGCGAATCCGCGCTCTCGCAGCTCGCGCACCAACGTGGACTTGCCCGTGCCGGACATCCCGGTGATCAAGACGCGCACGCCTCGGAGACTTGCAGGCCGTCGAAGAAAGTGCCGCTTTGGACGAGGAGCGGCCATCTGCTCCGCATGGGAGCGACACTCGGAATCAGCACGCGTCGTCTAGGCTCCGCAGCGTGGAGACGATTAACGGCTGCACCGTCATCCACCCCGCCGAGGTGGCCGAGGCGAACGAGCCGGTCCGATTCGGTCCGACTGAGATGGCGGGCTCCTACGTCGTCGAGGCCGGCCTGTTCCCGCCGGGCATCGCGACGCCCTTTCACCTGCACCCGAACACCGACGAGACGTTCTACGTCGCTGACGGAGAGGCGACGTTCAGGCTCGGGGATCGTGAGCTTCAGCTCGGCGCTGGCAGCCTGGTCTTCGTTCCGCGCGGCACCCCCCATACCGTGTCGAACTCCGGCGACGTCCCGGTGCGCGGGCTCATCCTCATCTCGCCGGGCGATGCCGAGCACGAGTTCGTCCCCGTAGACGCCGGCTAGCGCGGTACCGCTTTGGACGAGAAGCGACTAGGTCGCTTGCATGGAAAGCGATACTCCGGCGTCGTGGCGAAGGTTCTGGTCACCGGGATGTCGGGCACGGGCAAGTCTTCGGCGCTTTCGGTGCTCGCGAGCCGCGGCTACAGGACCGTGGACACCGACGAGCCGGGTTGGTCGGTTTGGGTCGAGGATCCGTCCGAGAGCGGCGGCGGCGAGTGGCTCTGGGTCGAGAAGCGCATGGAGGGACTGCTCCCGTGCGACGACCATGGGCCGCTCTTCGTATCCGGTTGCGTGGGCAATCAGGGAGCGTTTTGCGACCGCTTCGACGCCGTCGTCCTACTCAGCGCTACGCCCGAGACCATCCTCGGTCGAATCGCCACCCGGACCACGAACGACTACGGCAAGGATCCCCACGAGCGCGCACTGATCCTCGAGCAACTGGAAACGGTCGAGCCCTTGTTGCGACAAGGGGCCACACACGAGCTGAACGCAGACCGGCCGCTGGCTGAGGTTGTCGCGGATCTGATCGAGATCGCCGACAAGACCTCGCCGAACTAGTCGCCTTGGACGAAAAGCGGCTAAGTCGCTTTGCATGGAAAGCGGCAAGTCAGGGCTTACACCGGGTGTAAATCGGGGGCCTAGGGTTCGGCCGACCTGAGTCGCGACGGGAGGAGACAGATGAGAGCCACGCTCGTATTGCTCGCCGCAGGGGTGCTAGCGCTTGAGCAGGAGGGATCGGAGGGGTCGTAATCGCGGCGAGTGGAGACTGGGGCCTGGTGCTCGCGACCGACAGCGACACTCCTGATTGCACCAGCGCGTGGCAAGACGCAATGGGCTGACCCAGGGAAGCTGGCCGAGTCTCGGCCTGCGGCTGGGGGGTGCAGGAGCGGAAGCGTACGAACTTGTCTCGCCCCTTCCCTCAAGCGACGGAAGCATGCGCTTTGGACGAAAAGCGACTAAGTCGCTTTGCATGGGAAGCGCAAAGTCGACGAGGCGGCGGCGATGAACGCCGAGGCAGCCGAGCGTCTACGAGGAGACGGACTTGGTCAGCGCTTGACGGGACCGGCACGGGTCTTGCAGGGGGTGAAAACTGGTCGGCTAGGCTGCCCGCGCTCGGGGAACCCGACGTCCCGCTCGGGGACACCCCCGACTCCTAACCCACCGGCGGCCCTGGGGGAAAGAGCGCCGCCGGTGGGTGCCTTTCTTGTGGGCAACCCCCGCAGCGTTGGAGCGGACAGTCCCTTGTCTCGGTCATTCGGCGTAGAGTGGCCGCAGCAAACCGAAGGGGGACGGCCCATGAATGCTCTCTATAAGTTCACTGCGCACTTGTTGGTGCAGACCGTCTGGATGCGCTACAGCCAGCAGATCAAGATCGCCAGCGGACTTGGGCTGGCGTCGGCGTCTCTGCTGGTGGGGGGCTACCTGGTGGCCAAGCGCGAAACGCCTGAGGGCTGACGAACGCCGGAGAAGGTCGGAGCGCCGCCGGCGCGACCGGGCGCCAGGCAGTGGTCGCGAGCCGCCGGGTGGCTGGCGGAGGCACTCGCGCCGTTAGCGGTCTACTACCGGACGGCGGACTGAGCCAGCCAGTCGTCGAAACGGATCTCGCCGAGGTGAACGGCGTTGTCCGGCACCAGCGAGCGCTCGTCCAGCTCTGCGCCGAAGTAGCGCGCCTCGGGGTCGGCGACGACCGTCCGGGGATCGCCCATCGTCGTCAGACCGTGGCCGATGAACTCGTCGAAGCGGAACTGGTCCGGACCAGCGATCTCGATGACGCCGTCGGCCGGGGGCCTTTGGCTGATCTCGCACACAGCAGCGGCGACGTCGTCCGCTGCGATCGGCTGGATCAACGCGTTCGGCAGTCGCACGACGTCACCGTCGGTGGCCTCCTCCGCAATGCGCTTCACGAACTCGAAGAACTGCGTGGCATGGACGATCGTGTAAGGGATCGAGGCCTCGTCGATCAGCTTCTCCTGGGCGATCTTCGCCCGCATGTAGCCGCTCTCGGTCAGGCGCTCGCTCCCGACCACCGACAGGGCGAGGTAGTGCCGAACGCCGGCCTCGGCTGCGGCTGCCAGCAGGTTGGCGGTGGAGGTCGTGAAGAACTCCATCACCGCCTCGTCCTCGAACGAGGGAGAGTTCGAGACGTCGATCACCACCTCGGCGCCCTCGAGCACCTCGGCGAGTCCCTCGCCGGTGAGCGTGTTGACGCCGGAGTCCGGGGACGCCGCTACCGCCTCGTGATCCTCTTCGGTGAGGCCGGCCACGACCTTCGAACCGATCAAGCCGGTGCCGCCGATGACAACGATCTTCATGATGAGTCTCCTTCCGTGGGGACACACCGACCCTACCGTCCCGATCGCGCCAGGCCTGAGGCGGAGTCGTGAACCTTCAAGCCACGTGAGCTTGCACAATCGACGCTCCCATTCCCCCACCCGAGGAGGCCAACGTGAACCCCCCACATCCCGAAACCGTGTGCGTCGAGGCCGGTGGCGACCACACGCCTGGTGAGCCGGTCAGCCCCGTGGTTCACCTCTCGACGACCTACCACCACGGCGGCGACTACGAGTACATCCGCGAGGCCTCGCCGACGATCGAGGCGTTCGAACGGGTGCTCGGCTCTCTGGAGGGCGGCCACGCGGTCGCGTTCTCGTCCGGGATGGCGGCGTCGGCGGCGGTTCTGGACGGGCTCGCGCCGGGCGCGCGGGTGCTGGCGCCCACGGTCAGCTACAAGGGTGTGCGCAAGCTGCTCGCCGAGCGCGCGTCGCTCGGGGCGCTCGAGGTTTCGCTGACCGACCAGACCGAGACCGAGGCGGCGATCGAGGCGATCGGCGATGCGGAGCTGGTCTGGGCCGAGACGCCGAGCAACCCGCTGGTCGGGATCACCGACCTGCCGGCGCTCGCCGCCGCTGCCCACGAGCGCGGCGCCCGGCTCGCGGTCGACGCGACACTTGCCACCCCGCTGCTGCAGCGCTCCCTCGAGCTCGGCGCCGACTTCGTCGTCCACTCGGCCACCAAGTACCTCGCCGGGCACTCCGACTCGCTGCTGGGAGTCGTCGTCACCGCCGACGCGGCCGCCGCCCGGAGTCTGATCGAACGGCGGGCGATGACCGGCGCCGTGCCCGGCCCGTTCGAGGCCTTCCTCGGCCTGCGCGGCATCCGGACGCTGGCGCTGCGGGTCGACCGCAGCCAGGCGAACGCCGGCGAACTCGCCCGTCGGCTCGCCGAGCACCCGGCCGTCTCAAGAGTCCGATACCCGGGCCTCGCCGACGATCCCGGCCACGAGCTCGCCGCCGGCCAGATGAGCGGCTTCGGAGCGATGATCGCGTTCGAGGTCGCCGCCGGCGCCGAGGCCGCCGAGTCGGTCTGCGCCGGTGTCACGCGGATCGCCAACGCGACCAGCCTCGGTGGGGTCGAGTCCCTGATCGAGCGCCGCGGGCGCTACCCCGGGGAGCAGGGCGTCCCCGCCAACCTGATCCGGTTCTCGGTCGGTTGCGAGCACGTCGACGACCTGTGGGCGGACCTCGCGCAGGCGCTCGAAGCGGCCGGGAGCGATTGAGGACAGGCACCGCCCTAGTTACTGGATACGGTGGGCGGGCCTGTCAGCGATCCGAAGGAGAGCAGCAAATGCCCGAGCGCGACGGATACATGCCCGGCGTCCCCTGCTGGGTTGACACGAGCCAACCCGACCCCGCCGCGGTTCTCGACTTCTACGGCGGCCTCTTCGGCTGGGACTTCGAGGATCTCATGCCGCCCGATTCGGACGGCAACTACTTCATCGGGCGGATCCGCGGCGGCGACGCGGCGGCGGTCGGATCGATCCCCGAGGGCCTCCCATCCGTGGCGACGTGGAACACATACGTCGCGGTCGAGAGCGCGGACGATAGCCGCCTCGAAGGTTCGCGACGCCGGCGGCAGCGCTGTGATGGAGCCGTTCGACATCCCGGGCTCGGGCCGCATGGCGGTGTTCGCGGACCCGGAGGGAGCGGCGTTCTGCGTCTGGGAGGCGAAGGAGTTCATTGGCGCTGGGATCGTCAACGAGCACGGCTCGCTCAACTTCAACGGCCTCAACACCCGGGACGTCGCGGGAGCGAAATCGTTCTACGGCGCGGTGTTCGGCTGGACCACGCTGGCCCTGCCGGCGGGCGAGATGTGGACGCTGCCCGGGTACGGCGACTACCTCGAGCGCGACAATCCCGGCCTGCGCAAGCAGGTGGCCGAGATGGGCGGGCCCGAGGGCTTCGTGGACGTCGTCGCGAGCATCATCCCGATCGCAGCCGACCAGCCCGATACGCCGGCGCACTGGAACGTCACCTTCGCGGTCGACGACGCCGACGCGGCCGCCGCCAAGGCGACGGAGCTCGGGGGCGAGGTGGTGGCCCCGCCGTTCGACGCGCCCTGGGTCCGGATGACGATCCTCAACGATCCTCAGGGCGCAACCTTCGTCGCATCCCAGTTCGTCGCGGAGAACATGGACCTCGGCGGCTAGCGGCCGCGGTCAGGCCCGCGTCGTCGCAAGTCCGAGCTCGCGCCCGACCTCGCCGATCGCCTCGGCGGCGCGCGCGAGGTGCGACGGCTCGAGCGCGGCCGAGACCTGGACGCGCACCCGCGCGGTGCCTTCCGGGACGACCGGGTAGCCGAAGCCCGTGGCGTAGACGCCACGCTCGAGCAGCAGCTCGCTGGCCCGGATCGCATGGGGGGTGGCGCCGACGATGATCGGCACGATCGCGCTCTCGCCCTCCAGCGGCTCGAGGCCGGTGGCGGCGATCGCGTCCCGCATGGCCGCGACGTTGGCGCGCAGCCGGGCGACGAGCGCGGGACGGTCCCGCAACTCGGCGAGCGCGCGGCGCGCGCTGCACGCCACCGAAGGAGGAAGACCGTTCGAGAAGAGCTGGGCGCGCGAGCGCTGCTCGAGCACCTCGCACAGCGCCTCGCCACCGGCGACGAAGCCGCCGGCCGCGCCCCCCAGCGCCTTGCCGAGCGTTCCGGTGAGCACGATGTCGTCACGTCCCAGCAGGCCGAAGCGCTCCACCACGCCGCGACCGGTCTCGCCGACCACCCCGATCCCGTGCGAGTCGTCGACGATCAGCGTCGCCTCGTGCTCGGCGGCGATCGCGGCCAGCTCGGGGATCGGCGCGAGATCACCCTCCATGCTGAATACCCCGTCGGTGACGATCAGGCGGCGCTCGACGGACGGCGCCTCACGCAGCGCGCGGCGCAGGTCGTCCGGGTCGGAGTGCTCGTAGACGGCCTTGTGCGCCGGGCGCGCGAGACGCATCCCGTCAATGATCGACGCGTGGTTCAGGCGATCGGAGAAGATCGCCGCCGGCCGGTCGCAGAGCGCGTCGAGCAGCGCGGCGTTCGCGTTCCAGCAGGAGACATAGGTCAGCGCCGCCGGTGTCCCGCAGAACTCGGCCAGGTCGTGCTCGAGCTCTACGTGGGGCGCGAACTTTCCGCAGATGAAGCGCACCGATGCGGTCCCGGCTCCGTAGCGGGCGAGCCCGTCGGCAGCCGCGGCGACGACGTCGGGGTGGTTCGCCAGGCCGAGGTAGTCGTTCGAGCAAAGGCAGATGACCTCGCCGCGTCCCTCGATCTCGATCAGCGGGCCCTGCGGCGAGTGCAGGACAGGAATCCGCTTGCGCGTGCCCGCCTCGCTCATCGCCGCCAGCTCGGCGCCGAGCTCGGTCTCGAGAGTCATCGTGACGGAGCGCCGAGCGCCGCCTCGATCGAGTCCTGGACGATCGCGTAGACCCGGTCGAGCGCCGCTGCCGGCATGATCAGCGACGGTTGGATGTTGATCGAGGTGGTCGAGGAATCCGCGAGCACCCCGCGGCGCAGCATCTCGGTCGCCACCGCGTGCTGGAGCTCGGCATCGAGCTCGGAGGTCTCGCGATCGCGGACGAACTCGATCGCCTGGAAGCAGCCCACGGCGCGCACGTCGCCGATCCGCTCGAAGCGCTCGCGCAGCTCGGCGAGCCGACCCGTTGCCAGCGCTTCGAGCGCGGCGACGTTCTCGAGCACCGGCTCGGCGGCGTAGAGGTCGAGCGTCGCCAGCGCCGCCGCGCAGGCGCCCGGGAAGCCAGGCCCAGGTGCTGCCGGTCGGCACGTCGTCGAAGCTGCCGAGCACGCGCTCGGACCCCAGCAGGGCACCGATCGGCATCACTCCGCCGCCGAGCGCCTTGCCGAGGCACATGAGGTCCGGCTCCACGCCCCAGCGCTCGACCGCGAACAGGTGCCCGGCGCGTCCCATGCCGGTCTTGACCTCGTCGGCACAGAGCAGCCATCCGTGCTCGCGGCAGAGCTCGGTCAGCGCCGGCCAGAACGGGTCCGGCGGCGCGACGCATCCGCCCGAGCCCAGCACCGGCTCGATCACGACGCCGGCCACGTCGGCGGGGTCGAGAGCGTGGAACAGCACGTGGTCGCGGATGTAGTCCACGGTCGCGTCGCCGGTGCCGCCGGGTCGCGGGTCGCGGAACGGCGTGCGGTAGGCGTGCGGGTAGGGCACGTGGACGAAGCCGGGGACCAGGCCGCGCAGCCCGCGCGAGATCTCGGACGCCTCGGCGCCGAGTGCCGCGGTGGTGGTCGACTCGCCGTGGTAGGAGCCGTGGAAGGCGAGGATGATCGGGCGTCCAGTGGCGCGGCGCATCATCTTGACCGCGATCTCGACCGCCTCGGTGCCGTTGAGCGCGATGTCGTAGCGCCTCAGGCTCGCCGGGCTGACGGCCAGCAGCCGCTCACCCAGCTCGGCCATCAGCTCCGACGCGAGTGCGTGGGAATCCTCGTTGCCGAACCTCTCAATTGCGGCGATCGCCGGCTCGAGCAACTCCGTCCGCCCGGCTCCCAAGGGCACGGAGGCCGATGCCGAGGCACAGTCGAGGAACACGTTCCCATCCACGTCGGCGACCGTCCAGCCGGTCTTCCCCGCCAGCGCCAGGGGCGACAGGCCACCCCCGGTGCCGGGATATGCAGTGCGCTCGATCCGCGCGAGGATCTCGCGGCTGCGGGGCCCCGGCGGCTCGGCCGCGACGTGGGGCGCCTCGATCTCGTCCCAGGCGGCCGGGTAGAGCGGGCTCAACTTCGACCTCCGATCCGTGCCCTGACCCCGCGCGCTTCGCGCAGTACCTCACGGGCGCAGTTGCGGCCGTTCGCACCGGTGACCCCGCCGCCCGGATGGGTGCCCGCACCGCACAGCCACAGGTCGCGGATCGGCGTCCGGTATTCGCCCCACCCGCGCACCGGCCGGAGGTTGAAGAGCTGGTCGAATGCCATCTCGCCGTGCAGCGCGTGGCCGCCCCAGATCCCCAGCACCCGCTCCAGGTCCGGCGGCGCGAGTACCTGGCGCTCCATGATCGAGCCGGGAAGGTTGGGGAAGTGCCCGCCCAGCTTCGCGATCGCCCGGTCGGCGACCTGGTCGCGGATCTCGTCCCAGGAGGCATCGGCGAGGGTGTACGGCTGTGAGTTGACGTCGATCGTGACCACGTGCTTGCCCGCGGGGGCCAGCGACGGATCATGCACGGTCGGCACGCACAGCTCGATGTGCGGGTCGGCCGCGGGCTGTCCTGCCCGCGCCTCGGCCTGCGCCGCGTCCATCTGCGCCACGGTCGGATTGATCTCGGTGATGCCGCGGTGGTAGGGCTGCTCGCCCTGGCCGTCGAGCGCCGCCGCGATCGGCAGCTGATCGACTGCGAGGTTGATCTTCACGCTCGTGCCCTCGCAGCGGTAGGCGCGCAACGCCGCCGCAAAGCGTTCCGGCAGGACGGCATCGTCGACCAACCGCAGAAGGGTGGTCTTCGGATCGGCGTTGGAGAGCACCCGCCGCGCCTCGATCTGCTCGCCGTCCGCCAGCAGCACCCCGGTTGCGCGATCGCCCTCGACCACGATCCGCTCCACCGGCGCCTCGGTTCGTACCTGGGCGCCCGCCTCGCGAGCCGCATCGGCCATCGCCTCGGGCAGCCGGCCGATGCCGCCCCGGACGAAGCCCCACTGCCGGATCCCGCCGCCGGCTTGTTCAGATGCGTGATCGTGCAGGAGCACGTAGGCCGTGCCGGGCGTCGAAGGGCCCGCCGTGGAGTCGTTGATCGCGTGCCAGCCGAGCGCCGCGAGCACCTGCTCGGACGAGAACCACTCCCGCAGATACTGGGTCGCCGAGGTTCCGAACAGGAACGTGGCGTCGGCGATGCTGGCCCGGTGGCGCGCCGCCATGCCTCCCAGTCGGGCGAGCCGAGCCACCTCGCGCGGCCGCAGGCTGCCCGGGTCGGGCGGCGTGGTGTCGATCAGCGGCGTGATCAGCTCGGCGATTCGCCCGAGTTCGGCCTCGAACGCGGGCAGGGCCCGGGCGTCGGATGCCGAGAACCGGGCGACCTCGGCCTGCGTGCGGGCCAGGTCGTCATCGAGCAGGAGAGTCGAGCCGTCGGCGTGCAGGTTGAGCGATGGACCAGCCGGATCGACCGTGACGCCGCGTTCGACCAAGCGGAGGTCGCGCCAGACGGGCTCGCGCAGCATGCTGAGCACGTACGCGCCGGTCGACGCGCGAAAGCCCGGAGCGAATTCCTCGGTCACCGCGCAGCCGCCGACCAGATCGCGGCGCTCCAGGACCACCGTGCTCAGCCCGGCGCTGGCCAGGTAGTAAGCGGCGACGAGCCCGTTGTGTCCGCCGCCGACGATCGCGACGTCCCAGCGGCGAGAGCTGGAGGCGCCCACGCTCACGACTCCAACTGTCTGATCTTGGTCAGCCGATAGGCCACCACGGCGAACAGCGCCGAGGCCCCCAGCATCAGCATGCTCATCGCCGCCCCGGCGTTCAGGTCGCCGCTTTCGAGGACGAGGTCGTTGACGACGTTCCCCAACATGTAGCCCTCGGTGCCGCCGACGAGCGCCGGGCTGGCGAAGTCCGTGAACAGGGGGATGTAGACCAGGAGTAGCGCGACGAAGATCCCCGGCGCGATGAGGGGCACCAGCACCCGCCGAGCGGTGGTGAACCAGCCCGCGCCGAGATCACGAGCGGCCTCGAAGAGGTTGCGGTCGATCGCCTTCATCGCCGCATAGATGGGGATCACCGTGTAGGTCAGGTAGCTGGTGGAAAGGACGACGATGACCGCGAACTTGCTGAACAGCAGCGCGTCGATCGGAGCGTCGATCAGCCCGATCTCCATCAGCGCGCTGTTGATCAGGCCCTCGCGTCCGAGCAGCATCCGCCACGCATAGATGCGGACCATTGGGTTCAGCTCGTCGGCGAGCACCAGGAAGAGCAGCAGCCCGAGCTCGAACTTCCCCGCCTTGTAGGCGAGGATGTACGCGAGCGGGATCGCGATCGCCAGCTGGATCAGCATCGCG
Source organism: uncultured bacterium (assembly GCA_963734015.1). Classification (GTDB taxonomy): domain Bacteria; phylum Actinomycetota; class Thermoleophilia; order Solirubrobacterales; family 70-9; genus JALZKA01. Next base: position 22,193 of record CAVTFG010000003.1, read on the forward strand.
ATGGTGGCGATCTGGAACGTGGTCAGCGCAACGTCGCGGTAGAGCGGGTCGCCGAGGACGTCGCCGAAGTTGGTCAGCGTCCAGCCCTCCAGCCCGCTGAGGACGCCGTACTGGAGCGCGATCACCAGCATCACGACCATCGGGGTGAGGAAGAAGATTGCGAGCAGCGCGGTGGGTGGGCCCAGGAAGCCGAGCGGGCGCAGACGGGCGCGCATCAGCGCGCCGCCCCGGCGACCAGGTCGGTGAGCGCGCCCGTCTCGTCACCGCGGCGCCGGCTGAGCAGCTTGATCAGCTGCCAGGCCCCGAACACAGCGACGATCTGGGCGACGGCGATCGCGGTCGAGACCGCGTTCACGAGCGGCAGGTTCTCGGATTGGCGCAGGATCGAGAACACCCAGACCGGGAACGTCTGGTCGAAGCCGCCGGTGAAGAACGAGATCTCGAAGTTGTTGAACGACCAAGCGAAGGCGAAGATCCCGGCGGCCGCCAGCGAGGGGGCGATCTGCGGCAAGACGACGTAGCGCAGCATCTGCAGCTGCGAGGCCCCGAGATCGATCGCGGCCTCCTCGAGCGAGCGCTGGAACCGGACCAGGCCGGCCGAGACGATCGCGACCACGAGCGGGAAGGTCACGACCAGGTGCATGAGCGCGACGGTTTGGAGTGACAGTGCGACCCCGAGCTCGGAGAAGAAGATGAGCCCGGCGACGCCGATGATCAGCCAGGGCACCACGAGCACCGAAGCGTGGAGGCCGGCGAGGGCGCCGCGGCCCCGAAACCGGAGCCTCGTCAGGCCCCAGGCCGCCGCCGTGCCGAAGACCAGGGACACCACGGTCACCCCGGACGCGACCATGAGCGAATTGACGACCGCGTCGCGGGCCTGGTCGTTGGCCCAGGCCTCCGTGTACCAGTGGGTCGTGAACCCCTCCCACGGCAGCGAGATGATCGACGAGTCGTTGAACGAGAACAGCGCCAGGATCAGCACCGGCCCGAACAGGATCACGAGCACGATCGCGACGAGGACGGCGCTTGCCGCCCCCGGCGCGCCGCGCCGCAGCCGATGCCCTACTGGGCGAGTACTTCCTGCCATGCCCGCTCGTAGACGTCGGCGTTCTCAGGCTCGGTCTGAGCGATCGCCGTTTCGAGGTTCCGCGGGTCGGCCGAGTCCTGGAACTTCTTGGGGACCATCGGCAGCGCGTCCTGGTTCATCGCCACGAAGCCCATCTCGGCCGAGATCGCCTGGGCCTCGGGTGAGGCGTAGTAGTCGATGAGCTTGTAGGCGGCGTCGATGTTCTGCGCCTTCGAGCTGATCGCCAGCCCGCAGACCCACGACAGGGCGCCCTCCTTCGGTGCGACCCACTCGACCGGCAGGCCGTCGTCGGCCATCGCCTCGGTCGTCCCACGGCCGCCGTCCGCGAGCACCACCTCACCGGACTTGAACAGGTTGACCATCGACGAGTCCGACTCCGCGAAGGCGCGGAAGTTGTCGCGGTTGTCCAGCAGGTGCTGCTTTGCCTCTTCGACCTCCTCGTCGGTGAGGTTCATCGGATCGTCGAGCCCGATCGCCAGGGCCGCCGCGGAGATCGCGGTGAGCGGGGTCGCCTCGAGCGCCACCTGCCCGGCGTTGGCGGGATCGAAGAGCGCCTGGTAGGAGTCGATCTCCCCGCCCAGCGCGTCGGTGTCGACGATCAGGCCGTGCGGGCCCGCCGATGCCGGTACGAACAGCACGTTGCCCGCCTCGTCGCGGACGTCGTCGGAGTCGGCGAAGGCCAGCTTGTCGAAGTCGGTGATCGCCGCCGGGTCGAGCGGGCGGATCAGGTTGCGGGCGAGGAGCGGCTCCATCTCGTCCGTGCAGACCTCGACCACGTCGGCCTCGAAACCGCCGGCGAGCTTCGCCGCCGCGGCCTTGTTGGAGTCGAAGGTCGCGACCTTTAGGTCGACGTCGGGGTTCGCCTCGCGAAACGGGTCGAGCATCTCGTCGGGCACCGTGTCGCCGTACGCGAACACGCGGAGCGTCCCCGTCGCGGGTGCGTCGATGTCCTCGGGAGGCGGGGCGAGGCTGGAATTGCCCCCGCTGCCCCCGCAGCCTGTCGCAACCACCGCCGCGAACAGAATCGCAACCGCGTAGGAAATCCACTTCATCTGATCCTCCCTCTCACTGTGCCTGGAACTCCCGGAACGCCCGCACCCACTCGTCGTAGTTCGGCGGCTCGGTCTCGGCGATCGCGTTCTCGATCGAGGCCGGGTCGGCGGTGCGCCGATCCTTGGCCCCGACGAGCTCGATCGCCTGCGGGTTCGTGACCACGTAGCCGCCCTCCGCGCGGATCGCTTGCGCCTCCGCGGACGCCTGCCAGTTGATCAACCGGTAGGCGGCATCGACGTTCGCGGCCTCGCTGGTGATCGCCAGCCCGCAGACCCACGAAAGCGGCCGCTCCTCGGGCGCGACCCAGCGGGCGTCGACTCCGGTGTCGCGGACGCGCTGCGCGAGGCCCGGGCCGCCGTCGGCCAGCACGATCTCACCGGACCGGAACAGGTTGACGACGTCAGCATCCGAACGCCAGAGGGCGCGGAACTGCTCGCGGTTCGAGATCAGATGCTGCTTGACCTGCTCGAGCTCTTCGGAGCTCAGCTCCATCGGCTCCTCGACCCCCAGCGCCAGAGCCGTCTCGGCGATCGCCGGCAGCGGATAGTCGGCCTCGAGTGCGACCCGGTCGGCGAACTGCGGGTCGAAGAGATCGGCGAAGGAATCCACCTCGCCGGGCTCGACCGCCGCCGCGTCGTAGATCAGCCCCTGGGGCCCGGCCGAAAGCGGCACCATCATGATGTCGCCGTCCTCGACGACCCCCGGCGAGTCGCGGAACACCAGCTCGTTCCAGTCCGCGATCCCGGCCTCATCGAGCGGCCGCAGCAGGTTGCGCGCGGTCAGCGGGCTCATCTCGTCGAGGCAGACCTCGACGACGTCGGCCTCGAAGCCGCCGGCGAGCTTGGTCGCGGCCTCCTGGTTGGAACCGAACGTGGCGGTGCGCACCTCCAGATCCGGGTTGGCTTCCCGGAAGGGATCGAGCAGAGCGTCGGTGACGGTGTCCTGGTAGGCGAACACGCTCAGCGTCCCGGTGGCGGGAGCCTCGGGATCGGCGGGGGCTTCGGCGACCGCGGCGGGCTCGCCGCCCGCGCCGCCGCAGGCCGCGAGCACGCCGGCCGCCGCCGCCACGAGTGCGACTGCCAGGAGCCTCATTCCGGCCCCCCGTTGTCCACGACCAGGCTGTGCCGAGCCGCCCAGCTGAGCTCGATGTCGTCGCCCGCCTGCGCGGTCGAGACGTAGTCGTCGTTCAGCTCGTGAACGACGAGCTGCTCGCCGCTCGGCAGCTGAACCAGGACCTGCGAGAGGGAGCCCAGGTAGACGCGCTCCGTGACCACTCCGCGGACGCGCGAACGGGTGTCGTCGTCGTCGGCGCCGATCCGGATCTTCTCGGGGCGCACCGTGATCTGGACCGACTCCCCGGTGTCTTGCCGGCACTCGACACAGATCCGCGTCCCGTCGCCCGGCTCCATGACGGCAAGGTCCGCCTCGCGCTTGGTGATCTCGACGTGGAGCGCGTTCGAGGTGCCGATGAAGTCGGCGACGAAGGCGGACTCGGGGCGCTCGTAGAGCGAGCGGGGGTCGGCAAGCTGCTGGACCCTGCCGCCGTCCATGATCGCGATCCGGTCCGACATCGTCAGGGCCTCTTCCTGGTCGTGCGTGACGTACACGAAGGTGGTCCCGGTGGACTTCTGGATCCGCTTGAGCTCCAGCTGCATCTCGCGGCGAAGCTTCAGGTCGAGGGCTCCGAGCGGCTCGTCGAGCAGCAGCGCCGCGGGGCGGTTCACGAGGGCGCGAGCCAGTGCGACGCGCTGGCGCTGGCCGCCCGAGAGCTCGCCGGGACGACGGTCCGCAAGCCCTTCCAGACGGACGATGCCCAGCATCTCGCTGGTTCGAGCGGCGATCTCCTCGCGGCCGATCCGCTTGAGACGAAGCCCGAAGCCGACGTTGTCGGCCACGGTCATGTGCGGGAACAGGGCGTAGTCCTGGAACACCATGTTCACGTTGCGGCGTTTGGGCGACACGTCCGTGACGTCCTCGCCCGCGAGGTGGATCCGGCCCTCATCGGGCTCCTCGAAGCCGGCGATCATCCGCAGCGTCGTCGTCTTGCCGCAGCCGCTCGGGCCGAGCAGCGAGAAGAACTCGCCCGCGGCGATCTCCAGCGAGATCCCGTCGACGGCGACGAGCTCCCCGAATCGCCGCGTGACAGCGTCGAGCTCGATCATGGGCTCGCTCACGATGCGCCGTCCCCCGGCCCCACGGCGAGCACGAACATGTCGTTGACGTTGGTCTGGGTGGGACCCGTCACGATCAGGTCTCCCAGCCCCGCGAGCGCCTCGCCGGAACGATGGCCCGCGACCGCCGCCTCGAGGTCGATCCCGGCTTCCCGGGCGCGCGTCGCGCTGCGCCCGTCCACGACGGCGCCGGCAGCGTCCGTGCCGCCGTCGGAGCCGTCGGTGTCGAGAAAGCAGGCGGAGACGTTTGCCTCCTCCATCGCGAGCGCCGCGGCAACCGCGGCCTCCTGATTCGGCCCCCCGGCGCCAAACGACGCGCCCGAGCCGTTGTCGTCCAGGGTCACGGTCGCCTCGCCGCCGCAGCCGATCAGCACGCAGGGCGGCGACACGGGAATCCCATCGCGCGCGCAGGCAAGGGCAAGCTCCGCGAGCTGGAGCCCGACCACGCGCGCCTCGCCCTCGAGGTCGGTCGAGACGACGTGGGCGGCGAGCCCGGCCGCGCGCGCCTCGGCGGCCATCGCCTCGCAGGCCCCTGCGCCGGTCACAAGCAACACGGTTTGCGGCTCGTCCTCAAGGCGCGGGGAGCGCGCGTCGTTGCTCGCCAGGTGATCGCGAACGCTCAGGGGGAGCTTGTCCCAGAGCCCGCGACCCTCAAGGATCGCGATCGCGTCGGCGACGGTGGAAGTGTCCTGCACCGTCGGGTCGGTGATGGCGTCGAGCACGTCGCCGGCGACGTCGGACACGGTCAGATTCACCAATCGAGCGGGCGCTATCCGCGCAGCCAGGCGCCCGCCCTTGAGGGCCGAGACGTGCTTGCGCACGCCGTTGACCTCGATGATCGGAGCTCCGGAGCCGAGGAGCAGCTCGTGCAGGCGCCGCTTCTCGGACTGGGTGACGCCGGCGGGCGGCATGCTCGTGAGCGCGGAGCTGCCGCCCGTGAAGGATGCGAGCACGAGGTCGTCCGGCCCGAGCCCGTCTACGAGCTCCATCACGCGGCGGGCGGCGGCGGCGGAGCGCTCGGTTGGGAGGGGGTGGTCGGCGACGACGACCTCGATGCGATCGAGCGCGATCGTGTCCTCGCCGGCGCGGACGACGACGGCCCCGGCGTCGACGCGGTCGGCGAGAGCCCGCTCGAGCGCGGCTGCGATCGCGAGCGTGGCCTTACCCGAGCCGACCACGACCACGCGCGCGCCCGCGTTCAGCTGATACTCACGGCCGGCGATCGCGACCCCCGAGTCCGTACGCGCGACGGTTCGCTCGGTCGCGCGGCCGACGTCGCATGCCTCGAGGCCCGCCCTCGCCACCCGCAGGGCCAGAGCACGCTGCTCGGCCATACCGATGGCGGCGAGCTCCACCGAGTTTGCGATCACGCGGCGACCGCCGCCTTGAACGGGTCCCCGGGGTAGGACGCCGTGGCGCCCAGCTCCTCCTCGATCCGGATCAGGCGGTTGTACTTGGCGGTCCGCTCGCCGCGCACCGGCGCCCCCGTCTTGATCTGACCGGCCCCGAGGGCGACGGCGAGGTCGGCGATCATCGGATCCTCGGTTTCGCCCGAGCGCTCGGACACGACCACCGTGTAGCCGCCGCGGTGCGCGAGGTCGGCTGCGTCGAGGGCCTCCGAGAGGGTGCCGATCTGGTTGACCTTCCAGAGCAGCGAGTTTGCGGCGCCGGACTCGAGCCCGGTACGCAGCCGCTCGGGGTTGGTGACGAAGAGGTCGTCCCCGACGATCTGGATCCCGCTCTCGGCGGTGAGCCGCGCGAAGCCGGCGAAGTCCTCCTCGTCGAGGGGGTCCTCGATCGTGACCACGTCGAAGTCACGGATCAGCTCCTGGTAGAGCTCGATCATCGCGTCGGTGTCGCGGGTCTCGCCCGCGATCAGGTAGGTCCCCGCCTCGCGGTCGTAGTAGTGCGTCGCCGCGCAGTCGAGGCCGTAGCGAAACCGGCCCTCGTGACCCGCGTTGGCGACCGCCTCGTGCAGCAGCCCGAGCGCCTCCTGCGGACTGGAGATCGCGGGTGCGTAGCCGCCCTCGTCGCCCGTGTTGAGGGCGCTCTTGCCGTAGCGCCCGAGCAGGATCTCGGCCAGCGCCAGGTTGACCTCGGTCGAGATCTGCAGGGCCTCGAGGATCGAATCGGCGCCCACCGGGATGACGATGAACTCCTGGAAGTCGAGGTCGTTCGACGCGTGCTTGCCGCCGTTGATCAGGTTGACCAGGGGAACCGGCAGCACGTGCGCGTTGGCATTGAGGGCCCTGTAGAGCGGGACGCCGGCAGACGCGGCGCGAGCCCGGGCTGCGGCGAGCGAAACGCCCAGGATCGCATTGGCGCCGAGGCGCGACTTGCGAGTGGTGCCGTCGAGCGCGATCAACGCCGAGTCGAGCTCGCGCTGACCCGGCAACGGCGCGCCGACCAGCGCGTCGCTGATTTCGCCGTTCACCGCGCCGACCGCGCCGAGCACGCCGAAGCCGCCGAAGCGCGGGCCGCCGTCGCGCAGCTCCGCGGCCTCGTTCGAGCCCGTTGAGCGGCCCGACGGAACGTCGGCGGTTGCGCTCGTGCCGTCGTCGAGGGCGAGGTCGACTTGCACCGTGGGCAGGCCCCGGCAGTCGAGCACCTCGCGCGCGGTCAGGTTCGTAATGGCTGGACTCAAACGATCACCTTCTCTCCGGTCTGCTGTTGCCAGGCTTTGGTCAGGTTGTCGGCGGCCTCGGCGAGGTGAACCCGAAAGAGCTCCTCGGCGCGCGGCGCGTCGCCGGCGCGGATGGCCGCGATCAGTTCCTCGTGCTCGGCGGCGACCTCGGCCGGCCGGTGGTAGTACGGACGGAGCTGGACGAGGCAGAGCAGGATCTCCGACTGCACGGAGGAGTACGCGCGCGCCAGGCGCTCCGAACCCGCCGCGTCGATGATCGCCTGGTGGAAGCGCATGTCCGGCTCGACGACCGCGCGCCACGGCGCGTCGTCGCCGACCCCGGAGAGCTCGCGTACGGACTCCTCGGCCGCCGCCGGGACCTCGCCGGTTGCAAGCAGCAGCCGTACGGCCTCGACCTCGAGCGCGATGCGAAGTCGGAAGACGTCGATCAGGTCGTCGGGGTCGAAGAGCGGCACGTGAACGCCGCGGTTCGGCTCGCGCACCAGGAGGCCCTCACTGATGAGGATCTGCGCCGCGGCACGGAACGAGTGTCGGGCGATCCCGAGGCGCTCGGCGAACTCGGTTTCGCGCAGGCGCGCTCCCGGCTCGATATGGCCGTCGAGGATCTGCTCGCGCAGCGCGTTGGCGGCGGCCTGAACCGTGGACACGGTGGCGAGCGGGACGTTGGGGGCTGCCGGCTGCGGCTCACCCGGCGGGGTGGCCTGTGCGTCGATGTTGACCATATGTCACATCATTCCACAATTTGACAAGATGTGCAGGGAAGGCAACGAACGCGTCAACCGAGGAGGACCCTTGACCGAGATCGACCGAGGCCTGATCGCCCAGCTGATGGAGCGAGAGCAAGCCCGATTCGCCGCCTCCCATCCCGAGTCGCGCTTGCTGCACGAACGCGCTGCGGGGTCGCTGCTCTCCGGCGTGCCGATGAACTGGATGACCCGCTGGCCCGGCGAGTTCCCGGTCTTCCTGGCGTCCGCGGAGGGTGCGGAGGTCACGGATGTGGACGGGAACGTCTACGCCGACCTCTGCCTTGGCGACACCGGGGCGATGACCGGTCACTCACCTCCGGCCACGGTCGAAGCGGTTCAGAGCCGCGCGGCCCGGGGGATCACCGCAATGCTGCCGACCGAGGACGCCCTGGTGGTCGGCGAGGAGATGAAGCGCCGCTTCGGGCTGCCCGACTGGCAGTTCACGCTGTCGGCCACCGACGCGAACCGGTTCGTGATCCGGCTCGCCCGCGAGATCACCGGCCGGCCCAAGATCCTCGTTCACAACCACTGCTATCACGGCAGCGCCGACGAAACGGTGGCCGGCCTGGTCGACGGCGAAGTGAGGCCGCGCGAGGGCAACGTCGGTCCGCCGGTCGACCCGGCCGAGACCACGAGGATCGTCGAGATCAACGATCTCGAGGGCTTGGAGCGGGAGCTTCGCCACGGCGACGTGGCCTGCGTGCTGGTCGAACCGGCGCTGACCAACATCGGCATCGTCCTGGCCGACGACGGATACCACCAGCGCCTGCGCGAACTCACCCGCGAGACCGACACGCTCCTGGTGATCGACGAGACCCACACGCTGTGCTGTGGGCCGGGCGGCTACACCGGCGTGGCGGGGCTCGACCCCGACGTCCTCACGATCGGGAAGCCGATCGGCGGCGGGGTGCCGATCGGCGCCTACGGCTTCACCGCCGAGGTTGCCGAGCGCATCCTCGCGCACACCGTCGCCGGCGCGGCCGACGTGGGTGGCGTAGGGGGGACGCTGGCGGGCAACGCGCTGTCGCTCGCCGCGGCCAGGGCGACCCTGACCGAGGTGCTGACCGACGAGGCCTTCGAGCACATGATCGCGCTCGGCGAGCGCTTCGAGGCCGGGGTGGCGGAGGCGATCACCGAACGCGGCCTGCCCTGGTCGGTGACCCGGCTGGGGTGTCGAGCCGAGTACATGTTCAGCCCGCGCCCCCCACACACGGGAGCCGAGGCGGCGGCGGCGATGGACTCGGAGCTCGACGCCCTGCTGCACCTCTACATGCTGAACCGCGGGATCCTGCTGACGCCGTTCCACATGATGGCGTTGATGTCGCCGGCTACCACCGACGCGCACGTCGATCGCCACACCGAGGCCTTCGCCGAAGCGGCAGGCGAGTTGACCGGTGGCTGAGGTCGCCCGAGTCGCGGCGCGCGAGGCTCGGCTCGTCGCCGAGCCGCTCGACCGCGTCCAGGTGCTGGCGGGAGATCCGCATCCCGCGTCGTTCGTGGTCGCCACACTCCCGGATGGCGCGGAGAGCGGGGTGTGGCGCTGCACTCCCGGACGGTTTCGCGACGTCGAGGTCGACGAGACCTTCGTCGTGATCGAGGGGCGCGCGACGATCGAGTTCGAGGGCGGGAAGGTCGACGTCGGCCCCGGCGACGTCTGTGTGCTGAGCGCCGGCGCCGAGACGGTCTGGACCGTCCACGAAACGCTGCTCAAGGGCTACGCACTTGGCAAGACCTCCTAGTTGTGGCATAGTGGATTTGTTCAACAATTCTCATCGGAGGGGAAACAGAGAGATGGAACTCACGTCGTTGTCCAAACGCCGCCTGTTCACGGGGGTGATGGTTGGCGGGCTCGCCACGCTGACCGCGCTGATCGGCTTCGACAGCCGTGGCGACGCCCAGGGACCGTCAAACGCGCAGAGCGTCGTGATCATCAGCGGTGACGGGATGGGGATCCAGCAGCGCACGGCGATCCAGTACGCGACTTACGGAGTGAAGAAGCGCCAGCCCATGGACGCGCTGCCGGTGACGGGCTTCCTCGACACGATCCCGCGCGGCCGGTCGGTCAGCGACTCCGCGGCCGGCGCGACGGCCTGGGCGATCGGCCAGAAGACCAGAAACGGCCTGGTCGGGCTGCCGCCATCGAAGCAACGCGTCCCGACGCTGCTCGAGATCGCCAAGGAACAGGGCAAGTCGACTGGATTGGTGAACGACCACGACATCACCAACGCGACGCTCGCCGCGTTCGGCGCCCCGATCGACAACCGGGACCGGAAGCGCGCGATCGCGCGCCGCCTCCTTCGCGGCACCGGCCCGGACGTGATGATGGGTGGCACCGAGAAGTACTGGTACCCCGTGGGGCACCCCGGCAAGATTCCGAACGAGTCCCACAGCGAGGACCGCAGCCGCAACAGCGAGAACCTGGTCGCCGAGGCGAAGGGGCTGGGCTATCAGTACGCCTGGAACCGCAAGACGGTCTCCGAGCTGACGGGGCCGAAGGCGCTGGCGCTGGTCCAGGACAGCGGCATCCAGCGCTGGAAGGAGGTTCGCGGCTACAAGCCGAAGGACGATCCCTACTACGTCCGCGAGGCGGTGTTGCTCGAGAAGGCGCTGGAGATCCTGGGTGACAACCCGAACGGGTTCTTCCTGGCCGCCGAAAGCGACGACATGGACTCGGCCGCGCACGAGCACGACGGCAAGAACGTGATCCGCGCCGGCCAGACCATCAACGCGATGGTCGAGGTCGTGGAGGAGTTCAGGGAGACGCATCCGAACGTGCTCCTGATCGTCACCGCCGACCACGAGACGGGCGGGATGACGATCGAGCCGAAGAACGAGACCAACACCAACTCGGACGGCGACGACCCGGTGCCTTATTACGGCGACGGCTCGCTGAACAACACGGGGCCGGGCGGCGAGGTCCCGCCGCGGAGCGGCCCGTTCCCGATCAAGGGCACCGACCGCGTGTTCAAGGTGGACTGGACGACCCCGGAGCACACCGGCGGCATGGTCCCGGTGACCGCGGTGGGCCCGTTGTCCGAGATGTTGATGGGCGTGCACCACAACACGCACGTGTTCGACGTCGCCCAGCAGGTTCTGACCGACTAGCGATCGCGAACGGAGTGGCCCGGATTCCGCTGCGGCGGGCCGGGCCACTTCAGCTGCTTGACCCGAGGCGTAGGATCAGGTCATGGCGGGGACCTCAGTTGCTGTCGCGCTTCTGATAGGGGCGTTGATCGCAGCCCCCAGCGCGACGGCCGCGGACGACGGGCCGCTCGAACGCGGGCCGCTCGAGCGCCGCATGGAGCGCTCGCTCCGGCATGTCGTCAACGGCCCCGGCGGACCCCCGGGCGCCTCGGCGGTGCTCCGCCACCGCGGCAAGGAGAAGTTCGTTACGGCTGGCGTCGCCGACGTCGAGACCGGCGCGCCGTTCAGGCGCGGCAAGTACATGCGGATCGCGAGCGTCTCGAAGGCGTACAGCGGTGCCGTGGGCCTCGCCCTGGTCGACGACGGGATCCTCGCGCTCGACGACACGATCGCCGAGCGGCTGCCCTGGCTCCCGGCGGAGTGGGGCTCGGTGACCCTCGGCCAGGTGATGAGCCACACCGGCGGGCTGCCGAGCTTCACGAAGGACCCCGGGTATCTCCAGTACTTCGCCGACCACCTCCAGGACACCGATATCACGCTCGAGGACCTGATCGGCTTCGTCGCCGACCCGCCGCCCGATCCACTCCGGTTTCCGCCGGGCACGGCCTACGAGTACTCGAATACGGACAACCTGGTGATCGCATTGATGGCCGAGGCCGCGACGGGCAGGACCTATCACCAGCTGCTGGTCGACGAGGTGTTCGAGCCGCTCGGCCTGCAGCAGACCGATCTGCGCAACGACTCCGTGCTGCCTGGACCCAAGATCCACGGGTACCAGACACGGCCGCTCGAGGATCTGACGGAGTGCTGCAGCATGGCGTTCGTCTCGGCGTCGGGGGGGATCTACTCGACACCGCACGAGCTGACGCGATTCGTGCGCGGGTACGTGCGCGGCGACCTGTTCGGCCGGGCCACGCGCAGCGCGCAGTTCGACTTCGTCCCGGACGGCAGCTCCGAGCCTCCCGGCCCAGGGAAGAACTCAGCGGGCCTCGGGCTCTTCCGCTACAGGACCACCTGCGGCACGGTCTTCGGGCACACGGGGAACTTCCCCGGCTACACCCAGTTCACGGCGGCGACGAAGAACGGGAGGCGCTCGGTGACGGTCTCGGTCAACCGCCAGCTCGCTCCCGACGCCCCCGGGATCGACGCGGTGCGGGCGTTCGCCCGCCTGCGCCGCACCTACCGCGTTGCGGTCTGCGCCCTGCTCCGCGGCTGAGTCGCCGTCACGCGCCGAGGTCGGGCTGGGTCTTGCCCTCGCCGTAGTCCGGAACCTGCTGGACGGCCCAGCCGTTCCCGTCCGGGTCGCTGAAGTAGACGAACCGGCCCCAGGGGAAGTCCTGGACCTCGGAGACCTCGATGCCGCGGCTCGGCGAGCTCCTCGCGCGCGGCGTCGGCGTCCTCGACCACCATCTGCAGGCCCTCGAGCGAGCCGGGCGCCATCTCGGTGGTCCCGGTCCCGATCGAGATCGAGCAGTTGGACCCGGGCGGGGTGAGCTGGACGAAGCGCAGCTCCTCGTTGACCTGGACGTCGTTGTCGGCGTTGAATCCGGCCTTCTCGTAGAAGGCCTTCGCGCGGTCGACGTCGGAGACGGGGACGGCGATCAGTTCGAGCTTGAAGTCCATCGGGCGGGCACTCTAGCTAGTTCTTGACCCTCATCCCCTTCGCGCACTGGACCTCGATCAGGGCACCTGCCCCCGGCGCCCCGCGCAGGTCCTCGATCCCGACGAAGTAGGTGCGGGGCGGGGTGGCGGCGGTCTGCGGGTTGGCCCGCGACAGATACGCGAGTGTGATCCCCTGAGCCGTCCTCGCGCCGCCACCGATCGGGTTGCCGGCGTTGCGGGGACACTTGATCGGCTGCACGAGGCTTCCGTTGTCCGGTGGCACGAGGGGGCGGCGCGAATAGAAGAAGTCGATCGTCGGGCCCTTCCTGCGCTTTCCCCTGGCCGCCCGCTCGGCGCCACGGGCCGGCACGCCCGTCACCGGCTCGAGCACCGCCGGCGCCGCCACCTCCCGCGGCTCGCCGATGTCATCCGGCCCCGCCAGCGACATCCCCGCCAACACTCCGCCCGCGAGCAGAGCTGCGCCCGCCGCGATTCCGATGACCCGCCTGACCATGTTCCGCCTCCTCGATCTCACGTTTAAGCCCCCTGGGGCGTCACAACATACGAAGATGGAATCCGTGGCATCGCGCGATCCCTTCCAGAGATTCCTCGACGAGCACCGCGCCCCGGTGCTCGCGTTCCTGCGAGCGATGGTGGGGCCGGTCGATGCCGACGACTGCTTTCAGGAGACGTTCATGGCAGCCCTGCGCAACTACGAGAGCCTCGACGGCGCCAACCCGCGCGCCTGGGTGATGACGATCGCGCGCAACAAGGCGATCGACCATCACCGCGCCCGGGCCCGGCGGGCGATCCCGAAGGCCGACGTGCCCGAGGTGGCGGCTCCCGCCCCTGCCGAGCGGGACCCGGAGCTGTGGGCGGCGGTCGGCGAGCTCCCGGACAAGCAGCGGACAGCGGTCGCGCTGCGCTTCGCCGCCGACCTGCGCTACCGCGAGGTTGCGGCGGCGATGGACACCAGCGAGGAGGCGGCGCGCCGCAACGTACACGAGGGCCTGCGCAAGCTGCGCGAAACCGTCTCGAGAGAGGAGAGGGCGGCATGAGCCCACGCGACGAGATCGAACGACTCCTGTCCGTTCCCGGACGGTCGGTGGACGCCGACTCCGCCGACGCCGCGCGGCGCTTCGCCGAGCGGGCCGCGTCCCAGGGCGCGGCCGAGATCTCTTACGCCACGGTCGACACGCCGGTCGGGATCGCCAGCGTGGCCGCGACCTCGCGGGGCGTGTTGTCGGTTGGCCTGCCGAGCGAAGCCGTGGACGACTTCCTGGACGGTCTCGCCGAGCGTGTGTCGCCCAGCATCGTCGAGGCGCCCGTGACCCTGGATGTCGCCCGCCGCGAGCTGGACGAGTACTTCAGTGGCCAGCGGCAAACGTTCGACCTGCCGCTCGACTGGCGGCTGGTCCCGGGCGGGTTCTACCGCAGGGTCCTGAACGCGACGTCGAAGCTCCCGTTCGGGATCACGATGACCTATGGCGAGATCGCGGCGAAGGCCGGCAACGCCCGTGCCCACCGCGCGGCGGGCACGGCCTTGGGCTCGAACCCGCTGCCGATCGTGGTTCCCTGCCACCGGATCATCAGGAGCGGGGGAGACCCGGGCAACTACGGCGGCGGGCCCGAGCTGAAGAAGTGGTTGCTGCGTCTCGAGGGCTCGCTCGACGACTGAGCCCGGCTACCGGCAGTAGGCGATCGCGGTCAGCTTGGCGGGGTCGCCGAACTCCCAGCTCGTCGCCTTCCACGTGCGGGGCGAGGTCCGCTTCAGCGCGCGGAGGTACGGTCCACCGCCGTCGAACCGCGACTGCTTGAAGCCGCCCATCGCGATCTTGTCGCCCGAGTGGCACTTCGCCTTGACCGAGGTGCGATTGCCGCCGCCCTCGATCGTCTTGGTCTTCTTCACCTCGTCCGGCGCGCTCTGGTTCGAGCAGCCGGCGAACGCTGTCAGCTTGGCCCCGGGCTGCGCCATGCCCCGAACCTGCCAGGTGCGTGCGGAGGTGGCCAGCATCGCGGAGGGACGGAAGCTCGACGCCGCACCGCCGCCGCGCGATGGCACGGCCGGGTCGCGCACCTTGAAGCCGCCGAGCTGGACGGTCTTCCCCTGCGGGCACTTGGCCTTGGCCTTCAGGACGATGGCGGCGCCCATCCCTCGGTAGGTCTGCCGGGCCGCGCGTGACGTGCCGGGAGCGACGTTGCTCCCGGTGCGTTTCGTGAGCTTGGAGGTGTCGGCGCAGTAGGCGATCGATGCTGCGGGCGCCGACTCGCCGAGGCCGTCGAACGAGGCTCTCCACTTACGCCCTCCCTTGAAGCTCAGATCCTCGAGCAGGATCCCGGATGGCACGTTCACGGTGCTGCGGAAGCCGCCCACGTCCACACGCTCGCCCTTCGGGCATTTCGCCGCGAACGCCTTGCTCGTCCCCGCATTGACCGTCCCCGACTTCGTCTTCGTGGTTGCGCCGGCCAGCGCCACGGCGCCCAGCAGGACACTCGCCAGGAGCAAGCCTCCGGTCGCGCGCGTCAGCTTGACGGTGTCCCCCACGGAGCCTCTTATACACCAGCGCACCCGGCGTCTGGGATAAATGTCCAAGCCCCTCGATCTTGACAGACAAGTTGACAGCCAACTAGACTGTCAAGCATGATCGATGCGAACCTCACCAAGCGCCAGCACGAGATTCTCGAGCGCCTCGAGCAGGCCATGCCCGTCAAGCAGATCGCCACCGACCTCGGCGTCTCGCGGAACGCGGTCTATCTCCAGATCGAGCGGCTTCGCAACCGGGGCGTCCTGCCGCCCGGCTACACGCCCAGCGGCCAGCCGCCCCGCACCGCCACGCCAACCCCGATGCAGGGCCTGGAGCTCGGCGCGGCGGTGCCGGCCCCGGGCTTCGCCGGCGGGCCGCTGCCCGGATACCGCTCCGAACTCGGGGAGCTTCGCCGTCCCGCCGCGGAGGTGACGCCGGCCGCGGAGTACGCACGAGTGATCGAAGCCGCCGTCGCGCGGG
This sequence comes from uncultured bacterium, assembly GCA_963734015.1. Classification (GTDB taxonomy): domain Bacteria; phylum Actinomycetota; class Thermoleophilia; order Solirubrobacterales; family 70-9; genus JALZKA01. The sequence goes on from CAVTFG010000003.1 coordinate 37,645, forward strand.
GCGATGCCGTCGCGCTGGCTTACGAGCTCGGCCGGCTCGACGCGACCGAGGCCGAGGAGCTTGCGACCGGGATCGTCGAGTCCGCGCTCGAGCGGCTCGGACTCCTCCCCGTCGATGATGGATAATCGCGCTACCCCGACCAGCGAAGGAGTTTTCAGGGAATGACCGTTGTCCTGATCGTGATCGCCGTCCTCGTGATCTTGGCGGTGCTGTACTTCATCCTCACGCGAAACTCGATCATCGGTTCGCGCAACCGGGTCGACGAGGCGTGGTCGGGGATCGACGTCCAGCTGAAGCGCCGTCACGACCTCGTCCCGAACCTGGTCGAGACCGTCAAGGGATACGCCCAGCACGAGCGCGAGACCTTCGAGAAGGTCACCCAGGCGCGCGCCGCGGCGATGCAGGCCTCCGGGCCGGCCGAGGCCGGCGCTGCGGAGGGCATCCTGTCCCAGGCGCTCGGGGGACTCCGGGTCGTCGCCGAGCAGTATCCGGAGCTGCGGGCGACCGAGAACTTCCAGCAGCTCTCGCGCAACCTGAGCGAGCTCGAGGACGAGATCCAGGCATCGCGCCGGATCTACAACTCGAACGTGCAGTCCTACAACACAAAGATCCAGGTCTTCCCGAACTCCATGGTGGCCTCGTCCGGAGGCTTCACCGAGCGCGAGTTCTTCGAGATCACCGACGCGGCCGAGCGCGAACCCGCGCAGGTCTCGTTCACCTGAGGGGGGCTCGGAAACGACCACGATCGAGCCGGTGGGGACCACGGACCCCGAGTTCCTCGGCGGCAGCGGTCTCGCCCGCGACGCGTATGAGTACGCGGAGGATGCGCATGAAGGTCAGCGGCGGAAGGGCGGCGACTCGCCCTACATCGTGCACCCGGTGGAGGTCGCCCGCATCCTCCACACCGAGGGTCACGCCGACGACGAGCTGATCGCCGCCACGTTCCTTCACGATGTGGTCGAGGACACGGATCACACCCTGGACGAGATCCGCGAGCGTTTCGGCCCCGACGTCGCCGAGCTCGTGGCCGCGATGACGGAGGACGCGTCGGTCGAGCCGTACGAGGCGCGCAAAGAACACCACCGCGACCAGGTGGAGGCCGCCGGGGTGCGGCCGGCGACGATCTACGCCGCGGACAAGCTCGCCAACCTGCGGGACCTGCGGACGCGTTACGCGATCGAGGGCGAGGCCGTGGCGGCGAAGTTCAACGCCCCGCTCGACGTCCGGGTGCGGCTCTGGCGAGGCGATGCCGAGATGGTGGCGCGGCTTGCGCCCGACCTGGACATCCTCGCCGCCCTGCGCTCGGAGCTCGACGCGTTCGACGCGGAGCGGACGACCACTGCGTGATCATCGATTGCGCCCATTACCGCGACGGCAAGCGTCAGAACGAAGGCCCGCTGCCGCTCGAGGAGGCGGCGGACTACTGCGTCGGCGGGGGCGAGTTCGTCTGGCTGGGCCTGAAGGAGCCGAGCGACGAGGAGCTGGAACGTGTCGGCGAGATGTTCGGCCTGCACGAGCTGGCGCTTGGAGGACGCCGCCAATTCCCATGAGCGGCCGAAGATCGAGGACTACGACGGATCGCTGTTCGTCGTGCTGCGCACGACCCGATACGACGACGCGAAGGAGGAGGTTGAATTCGGCGAGATCGACGTCTTCGTGGGGACGGGTTACGTGATCGCGGTGCGCCACGGCGAGGCAAGCGAGCTGGCGCCCGCGCGCCGGCGGCTCGAGGGGCGCTCCGAGCTTCTCCAGGGCGGCCCGGCGGCGGTGGTCTGGGCGATCATCGACAAGGTGGTGGACGACTACGCGCCCGTCGTCGACGGCATCGACAACGACATCAGCGAGGTCGAGCGGGAGATCTTCAGCGACGGCGCCGACGCGACCCAGCGGATCTACTTCCTGAAGCGGGAGGTGATCGAGTTCCACCATGCGGTAGCGCCGCTCCTGGCGCCGCTCGAGGGCCTCGAGTACGGGGCGCGGCCACAGATCCCGGACGAACTGCGCAAGTACTTCCGTGACGTCCATGACCACGCCCGCCGGGTGGACGAGCAGGTCATGGGTCAGCGCGAGCTCCTGACGTCGATTCTCGAGGCGAACCTCGCCCTTCTCGGCGTCCAGCAGAATCAGATCGTGCGCGCCATCTCGGCCTGGGTGGCAATCATCGGGGTGCCTACGTTCCTGGCCTCGATCTGGGGCATGAACTTCCAGCACATGCCCGAGCTCGACACCAGCTGGGGCTACCCGGTCGCCCTGGCCATGATGGCCATCGCGGTGCTCGTGCTCTACCGCTTCTTCAAGCGGATCGAGTGGCTCTGACGGCGCTACATTGAGCCCAAGCATGGGCCTCTTCGCGCACGTCGGCTCGGGCGTCTTCGAGCCCCTCCAGGTGATCGGCGTGACCGCCTTCGGCGCCGTCTACGCGCTGCGCGCGGCGACGCTGGCGAGGGAGGGGCGGTCGGTGCCGATGTGGCGGCTCACCTGCTACTTCAGCGGCCTCGTCCTGATCCTCGTCGCGTTCGTGTCGCCGGTCGCCCACCTTGGCGGCGAGCTCGTGATGGCGCACATGGTCCAGCACCTGATCATCGGCGACATCGCCGCGCTCCTGATCGTCCTCGGCCTGACCCGATCGATCCTGCAGCCGGTGATGGCGCTGAAGTGGTTCGACGGGCTCCGCGTCCTGATCCTGCCGATGATCGCGCTGCCGCTGTGGATCGTGAACTTCTACGTCTGGCACATCCCCGCGCTGTACGACGCCACCGTCACCAACGAGTTCCTCCACGCCCTCCAGCACGCCTGCTTCATCGGTTTCGGCGTCCTGATGTGGATGCCGATCGCGGGCCCGCTGCCGGTGCCGAGTTGGTTCGGCGGCGGCGCCCAGGTGGGCTACACGGCGGTGGCGCGGCTGGCGATGGCCGGGCTGGGCAACATCCTCATGTGGTCGGGGGCGGTGCTCTACACCGCCTACGCGGCCGGCGAGGAGTACTGGGGCATCTCACCGCTGACCGACCAGGGCACAGCAGGAGTGATCATGATGACCGAGGGCGCGCTGATCACCCTCGGCGTACTCGCGTGGACCCTCCTGCGCTGGGCGGCTCGCGACACCGAGAAGCAACATCTGCTGGATCTCGCCGCCGAGCGCGGCGTCGCGCTGGAGCCCGAGCGCGCCGAGCGCGCGGTGCGCGCCGGGCACGGCGCGCTGCTCGAGGAACGGCTGAGGCGGAGTTGAGCCAGAACCGGTTCCTCTACGTCCTCGTCTTCACGGTGGGGATCGCGACGCTTGGAGCCGAGATCGCGGCGGCCCGGCTCTTGGCTCCGTTCTTCGGAGCGTCCACGATCGTCTGGGCGAACACGATCGGCGTCGTCCTGGTGGCGCTCTCGATCGGGTACTGGTGGGGCGGGCGGCTGGGCGACCGCTACCCCGACCGGCGGTATCTCCTCCTGGTGGTCCTCGGCGCCTCCGGCCTGGTCGCGCTGATCCCGTTCGTCGCCCAGCCGTTCTTCGAGCTTTCGATCGACGCGCTGGACGAGATCGAGGCCGGCGCGTTCGTCGGCTCGCTGTTCGCGGTCCTCTTCCTGATCGCGATCCCGGTTGCGGTCCTCGGCACGGTCTCGCCATGGGCGATCCGCCTCTCGGTCCCCGACGTCGAGCACGCGGGCCGGGTCGCGGGCCGGCTCTACGCGATCTCGACCGTCGGGTCGCTGCTGGGGACGATGCTCGCCGCGCTGGTCCTGATCCCGTTCGCCGGCACCCAGCGCACGTTCGTCATCTTCGCCCTGCTGCTCGCGCTCGTCGCCGCGGCGGGGCTCGGCTGGCGCTACATGGCGGCGCCCATCGCGGCCGCCGCGATCCTCGCGATCCCCGTGGGCACGGTCAAGTCCTCGGACGAGGGCGAGATCCTGTTCGAGACGGACTCCGAGCACCAGTACATCCGGGTGATCGAGGAGGACGACGGCGACCGCCTGCTGGAGCTGAACGAGGGGCAGGCGGTCCATTCCCTCATGCGCGCCGGGTCGTACCTGACCGGCGACGTCTGGGACGGGTATCTCGTGCTACCCCTCGCGGGGCTCGGCGAGCCGCCCGAGCGAATCGCGATCCTCGGAAACGCGGCCGGTACGACGGCCCGCGCCTACGGCAATTACTTCCCCGACACCCAGGTGGACGGGGTCGAGATCGACTCCGAGCTGGAGGAGGTCGGCAACCGGTTCTTCGACATGGGCTCGAACGAGAACCTGACCGTCCACAACGAGGACGCCCGGCCCTGGCTGCGCCGGTCCGGGGGCGGGTACGACGCGATCTTCGTCGATGCTTACCGCCAGCCCTACATCCCCTTCTACCTGGCGACCGAGGAGTTCTTCAGCCTCGTGCGCGACCGGCTCGCGCCCGGCGGCGTGGTCGTCGTGAACGCCGGCCACCCTGAGGGCAACGACGACCTCGAGAAGGTCCTCGGGCGGACGATGGCCGAGGTGTTCCCAACGGTGCTGCGCGACCCGATCGAGCCCACCAACACGCTGCTTGTCGCGAGCGAGGGGCCACTCACGGCGGAGAGGATGCGCGAGGCCGCGCAGGAGCTGCCGAACGAGATCCGCAGCCTCGCCGCGATCGAGGGAGGGCGCCTCGGCCCGCGACTGGACGGCGGCGCCGTCTACACGGACGACCGCGCGCCGGTCGAGTGGCTGATCGACCGCTCGATCCTCGGGTACGCAGGTGAGCAGTGACCCGGGCCGACCGGCTCGCCGCCTGGCTCGTGACCGGGCCCGTGGGACGCGTCTTCGCCTTCGTGGGGGACCTCGGGGCCGCGCTCGGCTCATGGGCCCTCAATAAGCTCAGTCGCAGATGAGGACCGAGGTCACCGAGCTACCCGAATCGCGCGCCCGCCTCGAGGTGGGGATCGAGCCCGAGCTGCTCGCCAAGCGCGTCGACCGCGCCGCCAAGCAGATGGCGGGCGAGATGAAGATGCCCGGCTTCCGCAAGGGGAAGGTGCCCCCGCAGCTCGTGATCCAGCGGATCGGCCGCGAGGCCGTGCTGGAGCAGGCGATCCGCGACTCGCTGCCCGAATGGTATGAGCGGGCGATCGTTGACGCCGGCCTGCCGACCGTGGGCGACCCGAAGCTCGACGTCGATCAGCTCCCCGCCGAGGGCGAGGAGCTGGTCTTCCAGATCGAAATCGGGGTGCGACCGACCGCGATTCTGGGCGAGTATCGGGGCCTCGAGGTCGGAAGGACCGAGGTCGAGGTGCCCGACGAGCAGATCGCGGAGGAGCTCGACCGCCTGCGCGAGGGCCTCGGGAGCCTGAACCCCGTCGACCGCGCGGCCGCCGAGGGCGACGTCGTGGTGATGGACTTCGAGGGCACGATCGACGGCGAGACCTTCGAGGGCTCCACGGGCAAGGACTTCACGATCGAGCTTGGCTCCGACGGCCTGATGCCCGAGTTCAACACCGGGCTCGCGGGAAGGTCGGCCGGCGACGAGGTGCAGCTCGACGTCAGCTTTCCGGACGATCACCAGCAGGAGGACATCGCCGGCAAGACCGCGGCCTTCGCGATCAAGGTCGGGGAGGTCCGCGAGAAGGAGCTCCCGCCGCTCGACGACGACTTCGCTCAGTCCGCGTCGGAGTTCGACACCCTCGAAGAGTTGCGCGACGAGATCCGCACGCGCCTGACGTCAGCGCTGGAAGCCCGCGCCGACGCCGAGTTCCGCGACGCTGCGGTCGAGGCCGCGGCCGACGCGGCGACGATCGAGCTGCCGCACGACTTGGTCCACGCTCGCGCGCATGAGCTGTGGGAGCGGTTCGAGCGTTCGCTCGCGCAGCGCGGGATCGATCCGCAGATGTACGCGCAGATGCAGGGCAAGGACCGGCACGACCTCATCGACGAGGGTGAGGAGTCGGCCGAGAAGTCCCTGCGCCGCGAGGCGACTCTGGCGGCCGTGGCCGAGGCCGAGGACATCGAGCCGTCCGACGACGACCTGATCGACGCCCTCGGGCCCGGCGACGGCAAGGACGCGCCCGAGAAGATCCTGAAGCGACTCCGTGAGGGCGGGCGCGACGTGCTCTTGCGCGAGGAGGTTCGCCTGCGCAAGGCGGCCGAGCTCATCGCCGAGCAGGCGAAGCCGATCCCCAAGGCGCAGGCCGACGCGCGCGAGGCGATCTGGACCCCGGACAAGGAGCCCGAGGGCGAAGCCGGGAAGGCCGGCGAGAAGCCCGGCGAGCTCTGGACGCCGGGCAGCTGACGCGCCCGGACCGACCGACCCGCTTGGGTAGACTCAGCCGCCGATGAGCCCCCTCGTTCCAATGGTGGTCGAGCAGACGTCGCGCGGCGAGCGCGCGTTCGACATCTACTCGCGGCTCCTGAACGAGCGGATCATCTTCCTGGGCACGCCCATCAACGACGACATCGCGAACCTCGTCGTCGCGCAGATGATCCACCTCGAGTCCGAGGACCCGGACAAGGACATCTCGATGTACGTCAACTCGCCCGGCGGGTCGGTGTACGCGGGGCTCGCGATCTACGACACGATGCAGTTCATCAAGCCCGACGTGCAGACGATCTGCGTCGGCGTCGCGATGAGCATGGGCGCCCTGCTCCTCGCGGGCGGCTCGCCTCGAGAAACGAATGGCGCTGCCCAACTCGAAGATCCTCATCCACCAGGTCTCCGGCGGATTCCAGGGCCAGGCGACGGACATCGAGATCCACGCCAAGGAGATCATCGACGTCCGCAGCCGCCTTGACGAGATCATCGCCCACCACACGGGCCAGGAAATCGAGAAGGTCGCGAAGGACACCGAGCGCGACTACTTCATGAGCGCCGAGGAGGCGAAGGAATACTCCATCGTCGACCGGGTGCTCGAGCATCGGTAGACCCCGGGCGACAGCCGCGACGCTTGCCGCTGCAAGCGCCTTCGCCGTCGTCGCGTCCGCCGGGACGGCGGGCCAGTCCCGCGAGTTCGAGGTCACGCGGGCCTCGGTGGCGCCGAAGGACGCCTACTTCGCGGGTCGTAAGCCGGCGACCCTGCGCTACGTCTTCCGGAGCGCGGGCGACCGCCGGCCGATAACCGTGAGCGTCGTCCGGGTCGGCAGCGGGCAGGTGGTGTCTCGCTGGAAGCGGCCTGCGGTTGCCCCCGGCGTTCCGCACAAGCAGCCGTGGCACGGCTCGCGGCGCGGTGGCAAGCCCGCACACGATGGCCGCTACGCGTTTCGCATCGCCTCGCCGGGTGCGCCGGTTGTCCCGGCCGGCCGATTCCGGCTCCACGGCCACCGCTTTCCGGTCAACGGCGGCCACGGAGATCGTGGCCCGATCGGCGACTTCGGGGCGCCGCGCAGCGGCGGGCGGATCCACGAGGGCTTCGATGTCACCGCCCCGTGCGGGACACCGCTCCTCGCGGTGCGCGCCGGGCGGGTCAAGCGCGCGGGATACGACCCGCAGCTCTACGGACACTTCATCCGGGTCAACGCCCGACACTCGCCCCTGAGTTACTTCTACGCGCATCTCCTCCGGCCGGCCGAGGCCCGAGCGGGCGACGCCGTCAAGACCAGCGAGCGCCTCGGCAAGATCGGGCTCACCGGCAACGCCGCCGGGACCCCCTGCCACCTGCACGTCGAGCTGCGCCGCTCGGGCCGCCTGCTGGATCCGGAGCCGAGGCTCGCCCGCTGGGATCGGTACGGCTGAACGAGAACGGCCGGCCCGGGGAAGATCCCCGAGACGGCCGTCAGCGAATTCGCAGTTGTGACGGCTAGCGCGCCACCCACCTCACCTTGCCGCTGTCGCAGTTCCGAGCGGTCGGGCTGAAGTTGCCCTGGGCGCGGATCGTGCCGCGGACGACGTCGAGGTCACCGCTGACCCTTCCCTTGACCCGGACCCGCCTGCCGGCTCGGCGCAGCGAGTCGGAGAACCGGTTGCGGTCGTTGACCTCGATGAACGGGAGCCTCCCGCGTGCCTGGATCAGCTGCCCGGTCGCGCACGGAGTGTCCAGCTTGCTGAACCTGAACCGCTTGAGCGCCGTGGGCTCGCCGCCCCGCGACTTGAGCGTGAACCTGATCTGGAAGTCGTCGGCGCCCTGACCGCGAAGTGCGTCCCCCGAGGCCGCGACCGGAAGCGCCAGCAGGGCAGAAGCCATGGCCAGCGCGAGAATCCCCTTCTTCATCCTTCTCCTTTAGTTGAGTGACCCCTACCAGCGGGTCAGGGTAACGACCCTGCAATCGCTCGGGCGTCGGAAGGGACGCGGGCCTCGGTCGAGTAACAACCCAGAGACCCAGCCGAGGCCTCGCGTGTTCTAACCTGAAGCGGAAGAGGTCAGGCCAAACCCCGAGCGGCAAGGAGAGAACGCTGGCACGCCCGACCGACTCCAACGAGCAGCTCCTCTGCTCCTTCTGCGGCAAGTCGCAGCGCCAGGTCAAGAAGTTGATCGCCGGCCCGGGCGTCTACATCTGCGACGAGTGCATCGACCTCTGCAACGAGATCATCGACGAGGAGCTGACGGCGCCGCCGAGCTTCGAGCTCGAGAGCCTGCCGAAGCCGGCCGAGATCCACGACGTCCTCCAGGAGTACGTCGTCGGCCAGGAGACCGCGAAGCGAGCACTCTCGGTCGCCGTCTACAACCACTACAAGCGGGTCCAGATCAAGCAGACCGCAGGCGACGGCGAGGTCGAGCTCCAGAAGTCGAACATCATGCTGCTGGGGCCGACCGGCTGCGGAAAGACGCTGCTCGCGCAGACTCTCGCCCGGATCCTGAACGTCCCGTTCGCGATCGCCGACGCCACCGCGCTGACCGAGGCGGGCTACGTCGGCGAGGACGTCGAGAACATCCTGCTGAAGCTGATCCAGGCGGCCGACTTCGATGTCAAGAAGGCGGAGACCGGGATCATCTATATCGACGAGATCGACAAGATCGCGCGCAAGGCCGACAACCCGTCGATCACGCGCGACGTGTCGGGCGAGGGCGTCCAGCAGGCGCTCCTGAAGATCCTGGAGGGCACCACCGCCTCGGTCCCACCCCAGGGCGGGCGCAAGCACCCGCACCAGGAGTTCCTCACGATCGACACGACGAACATCCTGTTCATCTGCGGCGGCTCGTTCGCGAACCTCGACAAGGTGATCGAGAAGCGGGTCGGGAACAAGGGCGTCGGGTTCGGCGCCCAGATCGACTCGGCCCGCGACAAGAACGACCTCGGCGAGATGTTCGAGAAGGTGCTCCCCGAGGACCTGATCGAGTACGGCCTGATCCCCGAGTTCATCGGCCGCCTCCCGGTGATGTCCGCGATCCACCAGCTCAGCCGCGGCGACCTGATCACGATCCTGACCGAGCCGAAGAACGCGCTGACCAAGCAGTTCCACCGCTTCTTCGAGTTCGACGACATCGAGCTGGTCTTCGCCGACGATTCCCTCGGGGCTATCGCCGATCGCGCCCTGGAACGTGAGACCGGCGCGCGCGGCCTCCGCTCGATCCTGGAGGAGACGCTGCTCGACGTGCAGTTCGAGCTTCCCTCCCGCCGCGACGTCCGCAAGTGCGTCGTCACCAAGGAGACGATCGCCGAGGGCCGGCGCCCGACGCTGGTAACCGAAGCGGTCGCCGACGAGGCGACCCCCGACTACGACGAGCTCGGCGAAGAGTCGGCCTAGATCAGGCGGCTTCGGGTAGCGTCGAGCGCAGGTCGCGCTCCGGCTCCACGCCGTAGCGCGCGCCGGTGGCGACGAGGTTCTCGCTGAGGCTCCAGCGGTCCGGGACGTCGGCGCCCTCGTGCTCGGGGCTCGCGCCCTTCAGCCGCATCGACCCGCGGTTGTCGCCGATCGCGCCGATCGCGGCTACCTGGTCCCGTCGGATCCGCAGGTCCGCGGGCAGGCCGGCCAGCTCGCGGCGCTTTTCCTCGACCGGCCGCGCGCGGGGGCCGGCCTCCTGGATCAGGGTCGGCACGACGCATTCGACCGCGCGGTGGGAGAGGTTCCATTGGCAGGCGAGCTGCATCGGGGTGAGGCCGGTCTCGGCCCGGATCGGCTGCATGCGCTCGATCCGCTGAAGCCCGCGCGCGATCCAGCCCTCGGGCCGGAAGCGGCGATGGTCGTGCTCGCCCAGTGGAGTCCGCGGGTCCAGGTCGCCCCAAAACAGCCCGCCGTAGTCGACCACGCGGGTGATCACGCGCACCTCCTTTGCCGCGGCGGCGTCCAGGACCATCTCACCCGGCCAGGGCTCGAGCGGATTCAGGATGATCATCGCCCAGTCGATCTGCGCCCCGAAGCGCTCCAGGCAGGCGATCAGGTCGAGCGTGAACCCGTTGGCCGGGCCCGGGGCGATCCCGATCCCCTCGGTGAGTCCCGCGTCGCGGAGCGCGGCCATCCCTGCCCAGACCTCGGCCGACTCGTAGCCGGTGCGGTCCGGGTTGTGCAGGAGGAGAACGTCGAACCGGGAGACGCCGATCGCGTCCAGGCTCCGCTCGGCGGCGCGCCGCAGGTACGCCGCGTAGTGGTCGGGGCCGCGCAGCGCAGGGTCCGTGAACCGCGGGAAGCCCTTCGCCCCCTGGCGCTCCCCCAGGTGGAAATCGTGGCCGATCGCCCCGACGAGCGCAAACGAGTCGCGATCCACGCCGGCCAGCGACCGGCCGAGCAGCCGGTCCGCCTCGCCCTCGCCGTAGACATCGGCCGTCAGGACCGTGTGGATCCCGTGCCCGGGGCGCAGCAGCGCCTCGAGGCGCTCGTCGTCGAGCTCCTCGCCGAAATGCATGAAGCGGCCACCGCTCCAGGTTCCGATTGCCGTCCTGCCCGGGATCATCGCCCGGGCAACGTTAGGGGACCGTGTTCAGCGCGGTGCGACCGGCGCGTTCGCGCCTCGCCTCGCCCTCCAGTCCAGCTTGCCCGAGTAGCAACGGACCAGCGAGCCGCGTCGCATCATCGACGGCTGGAAGAAGAGCTCGGCGTCAATCGTGCCCTTCGCCCTGCGCCTCCCCTCGAGCTTGCCCTTGAGCCGATATCTCACGGTCGGCGAGCTGGACGGGCCCAGCCTGTGGGCGGCGCGGAAGGGCTCCGGCTCGCCGCGGAGCGTGCCCGCGAAGCGGTCGTCCTTGATCCGAAGCCGTCCGTTCACCCTGGCGAGCGCGTCGCCGCCGCTGCCGTTGACGCAGTTGTAACGCAGGAGCGCCGTGACCTTCGCGACCCTCTTCGTGCCCCCACTTCGGACCACGTCGAAGCCGAAGTAGGTGGTCGGATTACGCTCCGCCCGGCCCTCGTAGCCGTTGTCGACGATGCTGCCCGGAGGCCCGGCGCTCGCCGGGATCGCGAGCACGAGTCCGGCGAGGCCCGCGGCGACCGCCGCGCGCCGCATCACGACCCACCCCGCATCGGGACGCCAGGCTCCAGGTTGGCCCCGCGCCTCGCCTTCCACTGGACGACGCCGGTGTAGCAACGGACGCGTTGGCCGCCGCGCGGGGTGCCCTCGAGGAACCTGATCTCCGCGTCCACGGTGCCCTTGGCCTTCCGCCTCGATTGGAACTTGCCGCGGACCCGGTACTTGATCTTGCCCGGGCTGCCCCCGCGGGTGACGAAGTCGGCGGTTCGCCGGAGCGTCCCGGCGAACCGATCGTCCTCGACCGGGAGCTTGCCCCTCACGCGGGCCGCGGCCCCGCCGCCCTTGCCGTTCGTGCAGTCGTAATTGAGGCGGGCGGTGACCTTCGCCACCTTCACCTCTCCTCGCTGGCGCTTGACGTCGAACCCGAAGTACGTACCGACGTCGCCTTCGACCCGACCCTCGAAGTCGTTGTTGAACGGCCCCGCAGTGAATCCGCCCAACGCCGGCGTCGCGATCGCCAACCCGGCGACCGCCGCCGAAACCCACAGAAGTCTTCTCATCGCTCCCCCCGGTTTCAGTGGTGGTGTTCGCCGAGACTAACATCGGCGGCCCCATGGACGAAGCCCGGAGAGCCAAGCTGGAGGCCACGACCCGCTGGGATCCGGCGGATGCGGAGGGGCGCGTGTTCGACCGCTGGTTCGAAGGCGGATGGTTCTCGCCGCCTGCCCGGGGCGAGGCGAAGGACAACTACTCGATCGCGATCCCCCCGCCGAACGTGACCGGCGCGCTGCACATGGGGCACGCGCTGAACGGCTCGATCCAGGACGCCCTGATCCGCCTCCAGCGGATGCGGGGCGTGCCGACGCGCTGGATCCTCGGCACGGACCACGCCGGGATCGGCACCCAGGCGGTGGTCGAAAAGGAGCTCGAGGCCCAGGGGACGTCGCGCCTCGACCTCGGGCGGGACGAGTTCGTCAGGCGCGTGTGGGAGTGGCGGGATCAGTACGGCTCGCAGATCATCGGCCAGTTCAAACGGCTCGGGGCGTCGGCCGACTATTCGAACGAGCGCTTCACGATGGACGACGCCTACGCCCGGGCGGTCATCAAGGTCTTCGTCGAGCTGCACGCCCGCGGCCACGTCTACCGCGACAACTACATGGTCAACTGGGACCCGGGGCTGCGCTCGGCGATCTCCGACCTCGAGGTCGAGCAACGGACGATCACCGACACTCTCTACTCGATCGACTACCCGCTTGCGGACGGGTCGGGCTCGATCACGGTCGCCACGGTCAGGCCGGAGACGATGCTGGCGGACACCGCCGTCGCCGTACATCCCGAGGACGAGCGCTACCGCGACCTGATCGGCAGCGAGGCCATCCTGCCGCTGGTCGGTCGTCGCCTGCCGGTGATCGCCGACGAGCACGTGGACCCGGAGTTCGGGACCGGCTGCCTCAAGATCACCCCCGGCCACGACCCCAACGACTTCGAGATCGGGCGCCGCCACGGGCTCGAGGAGATCTCGGTGATCGGCGAGGACGGGCGGATGGCTGACGCGGCGGGGGAGCGCTTCTCAGGCCTGGACGTCGACGAGGCGCGCGACGCGGTGGTGGCCGCGCTCCGCGCTGAGAACGTGATCTCGGGCGAGGAGCCGTACACCCACGACGTCCCGCACTCGCACCGTTCCGGCCGGCGCATCGAGCCCCTGATCTCGCTCCAGTGGTTCTGCGACATGACCGAGCTGGCGAAGCCGGCCATGGAGGCCGTGCGCTCGGGGGACATCCGCTTCCATCCCGAGAAGCCCTGGACCAAGGTCTACCTCGACTGGCTCGAGCAGATCCGGCCGTGGTGCGTCTCGCGCCAGCTCTGGTGGGGCCACCGGCTCCCCGTCCACTACTGCGACCCCTGCGAGGAGACGATCGTGGCGGTCGAGCCGCCGGAGCGCTGCGGCAAGTGCGGCGGCCAGCTCCGCCAGGACGAGGACGTGCTCGACACCTGGTTCAGCTCGGCGCTGTGGCCGTTCGCGACCCTGGGCTGGCCCGAGCAGACCCCGGAGCTGCGGGCGTGGTACCCGACCGATGTCCTCTCGACCGCGCGGGACATCATCTTCCTGTGGGTCGCCCGGATGGTGATGATGGGCCTCGAGTTCACCGACGAGGTGCCCTTCACGGACGTGAACATCCACTCCGTGATCCAGGCGCCGGACGGGCGCCGGATGTCGAAGAGCCTCGGGACCGGCATCGACCCGCTTGACGAGATCGAGGTGCACGGGGCGGACGCGCTCCGCTTCGGTCTGCTCGCGATGTCCTCGACCCAGGACGTCCGCTACTCAGACGCGAAGGTGCAGCAGGGGCGGGACCTCGCGAACAAGCTCTGGAACGCGTCGCGGCTGATCCTGCTGAACGCGGACGCGGAGCCGGCGGCGACGCCGGCGAACGTCGAGGACCGGTGGATCCTCTCGCGCCTGCAGTGGACCGTCGAGGTCGTCACGGAGCACCTCGACGCCTTCGACTTCGCCCACGCCGTCCTCGAGCTCTACCGCTTCTTCTGGTCCGAGTTGTGCGACTGGTATCTCGAGATCGTCAAGCCGCGCCTCTACGAGGGCGAGCCCGAGGCCGCCGCCAACCTGTTGCACGTCCTCGAGCGGTTCCTGGCCCTCGCGCACCCCGTGATCCCGTTCGTCACGGAGGAGGTGTGGGGCTATCTACCGGGCCGCGCCGACTCGCCGCTGATCGTCGCTTCCTACCCAATGGCCGACCCTGCGCTGCGGGACCCCGCGGCGGAGGAGGAGATCGAGGCGTCGATCGAGCTGACCCGGGGCGTCCGGCGGTGGCGCGACCTCGCGGGCGTGCCGGTCGCGAGCGTGCTGCCGGCCCGGGTCGCGGGCGACGCGCCGCACGAGCTGGTCGCCCGGCTCGCCCGTCTCGACGTCGACGGCGCGGGGGGCGAGGCGCTGGCCAGCATCGGCCCGCTCGAGCTGCTGGCGAACGACGATGTCGATCCGCAACAGGTGCGCGAGCGGATCGAAGCGCGCGCCGCGGAGCTGCGCTCCGAGGTCGAGCGAGCCGAGCGCAAGCTCGGCAACGACGGCTTCGTTGCCAAGGCTCCCGCCGAGGTCGTCGAGGCCGAGCGCGAGAAGCTCGAGACGTACCGCACGGAGCTCGGGGAGCTTGAACGCTGAGGAGTGGCTCAGCGCGCTCGACCCGATCGGCTGGCGTTTCGGGCTCGAGCGGATAAGCGCGCTGCTCGCCGAGCTCGGCGATCCGCAGCACGAGTTCGACTCGGTCCACGTCGTGGGCACCAACGGGAAGTCGTCCGTGACGGTGATGACCGCGGCGCTCGTCGAGGCGAGCGGGCGAACGACGGGGTGCTTCCTCTCGCCGCACTCGGAGCGCTGGTCGCAGCGGATCCGGGTGCGCGGCCGGGAGATCGACGCCGGGACGTTCGCTGCCGCCGCCGACCGCGTGGCGGCGGCCATCCCGGCGGCCGAGCGGACGTTCGCCGAGGGGGAGCGGATCACGCAGTTCGAGGCGGCGACCGCGGTGGCCTTCGTCGCGCTTGCCGATGCCGGGATCGAGGTCGGGGTGATCGAGGCGGGCCTGGGCGGGCGGCTCGACGCGACCAACGTTCTGCGCTCGCGGGCGACGGTGCTCACGTCGATCGGGCTCGATCACACCGCCTGGCTGGGGGAGACCGAGCTTGAGATCGCGGCCGAGAAGCTCGCGGTGCTGCGCGAGGACTCGACGCTGGTGCTGGGCGATGTGTCCGAGCCCGTGGCCGAACTGGCGCGGCGCACCGCTGCGGAGCGGCGCTGCACGGTCGTTCAGCCGGCCGACCTGCCGGAGGGGGTCAGGCTCGAGGCGCCGTATCTCCGGCGGAACCTCGGGGTCGCGCTGGCCGCCGCGGACGTCGTCAACGGTCCGATCCAGCGCGCGTCGCTCGACGCCGCGCTCGGATCGCTTGAGCTTGCGGGGCGTTTCCAGGTGATCCCGGGCAACCCGCCCTTCGTTCTCGACGCGGCCCACAACCTCGACGGCGCCCGGGCGCTGGCCGAGGCGCTCGCGGAGCGCCTCGAGGGGCAGCCCGTGGTGGCTTGCATGGCGATCCTGGCGGACAAGGACGCCGCCGGGATCGTGGGCGCCCTGGCCCCGGCGCTGACGGCGGCGGTTTGCACGGAGATCCCCGTGGCGCGGCTCGAGGGGTCCGGCCGCCCCGGCACGAGCGCGGTTCCGGCGGCCGAGCTGGTCAGGCTCTGCGAGGCGGCATCCGTGCCCGCGACGGCGCACACGGACCCGGCGGGAGCCGTCGCGCTCGCGGGGGCGATGGCACGCGACCGGGGCGGGGTGACGCTGATCGCCGGCTCGCACTACCTTCTTGGGTACGGATGGACCGCGAGGCCCGCTCAGAGCTCCTGCAGATGATGGGGTTGGTCGCCGCCGTGGTGGCCGTCGTCATCCTGGTCTTCTTCGGCCTCGGGTACCTCTTCGGGCGTCTGTTCCTCTAAGTACACTTCCCGCCTCAATGCCGCTCCTCGCGATCTTCGGCATCGAGAACGATGGCGTGAACCTCGCCATCAATCTCCTCATCCTGTTCCTCGTGGTCGTCTACCTGGCGCTCATCGCCTGGACGTACCTCGACGCGAAGCGCAGGCTCGAGGACCCCGTGTTGATCGGGTGCGCGACCGTCGCGTCGCTGTTCCCGTTCCTGGGCACGATCGTGTACACGATCCTGCGCCCGCCCGAGTTCGTCGAGGACAAGCGCGAGCGCGAGCTCGAGATCCGCGCCTCGCAGCTGCGGGTCCGCCAGCTCGAGGACGCGTCGTGCCCGAACTGCGAGCACCCTGTGGACCGCAGCTACCTGCGCTGCCCCAACTGCCGGGCGCGGATCAAGGACCCGTGTGAGTCGTGCGGGAAGCCGATCGACCCCCGCTGGGTGATCTGCCCCTACTGCGAGACGCCCACCAAGGCCGCCACGGCCTCGCCGCAGCGGCGCGCGTCGTCGCGGCCGCCGTCCGAAGGCGGTTCGAGCCGCACCGGGTCCTCCCGCGCCGCCTCACGCTCGACGCGGGCGAAGCGCCCCGTGTCGCGGACGTCCGAGCAGCGCGCCGCGAAGGAGCGCTCGAAGTCCAAGGCGCCCGTGCGGCGCAGCACGAGCAGGAAGCCTTCACGCCGCACCGAGCCCGGTGACGGCACCGCGCCCGCCTCCTGACTCACGTCCCTATTCCAATGAGCGACGCAAGGCGCGAAACAAGATTGACCCTCCCCGGTAGGGGGCGTATCTAGTGTCCCGAACCCTGATCCTGGTCAAGCCCGACGCGTTCGAGCGCGCGCTCACCGGTGAGGTTCTGGCGCGCTTCGAGCGCAAGGGCCTGCGCATCAAGGCACTGAAGCTGATGACGGCGGACGAGGCTCTCGCCAACGAGCACTACGCCGAGCACATGGAGAAGCCGTTCTTCGGCGAGCTCGTCTCGTTCATCACCGGTGGCCAGCTGGTCGCCGCGGTCTTCGAGGGCCACGAGGCGGTCGCAGCCGCCCGCCAGGTGATCGGCGCCACCAACCCGGTCGAGGCCGCGCCCGGCTCGATCCGCGGCGACTACGCGCTCGAGGTGACCTTCAACATGGTCCACGGCTCGGACTCCGACGAGTCGGCCGAGCGCGAGATCGCGATCTGGTTCCCGGAGCTCTAGGCGCTTCGCGCCCTAGGCCGGCCGCCGCCGGATTACTTGCCTCGCAGGCCCGCGCCGGGTAGCGTTCCCCGTATCCGGATAAGCGTTTCCGCATCCGGATTCACGGGGAGATGTGATGCGCATTCGTAGTACGCGGTCGTGGCAAGCCGCCGGCGCTGCGCTGTCACGGCGACGGGTCGCCGGTGCGGCCTTGATCGCAGTCTTCTTGGCCGTCGTGGGCTACGCGGGATACGTCGTCGGCACCCCGAACGTCAATCCCGACTCGCTTCGCTCAAGCACCACCGCCGAGGGGCGCGAAGCAGGCGCCAAGGCTGGAGCGAAGGCGGGATACGCGCATGGATATGAGTCGGCGCGACAGCGGGCCTACGTTCCCGTGTACGCCGCCGCGTACAGACAGGCCTACGCGAGGGAGTTCGAGCGTGCCGGGCTCGATCCCCCGGCGCGGATTCGAGTACCGGAGCCGCGATGAATTTCCCGTCTCGAGCGACGCGCGAGTGGGAGCCCGCACGCGAACGCTGGGTTCGGATCACGCACGCATGGCGCTTCAGGTTCCGGGCCGCGTGGCCGAGCATCTCCATTGCTGTCGTGATCTGCGTGGCGGCGTTCGAGATCGCGCTCGCCGGCTATCTGCTGGGGACTAACAACGGCACCGGTGCGGAACGAGGGGCGGCAGCTGAGCGCGCCTCGTTCCAAGACGCCTTCGAGTCCGCGCGGCGGAGCGCCTTCACGCGGGGCGAGGAGCGCGGCAGGGCCGCCGGAGAGCGGGCTGGTATCCGGGCCTCGGAAAAGGCCGGTGCGAAGGCCGGAACACAGCGAGGCGCCGCTGCGGTCGCGCGGAAGCGGGCGGCAATCGCGGCAGCCGAGGAGCGCGCTCAGAGGCGGGCGGCCGCCGCCGCGGCGGCAACGCCTGAGCCCGTCCCGACTCCTGTGCCGGAGCCCGTCGCGCCGCCCCCGCCGGCCGCGCCGCCGGCCCCCGTGGCGCCGCCCGCACCCCCAGAACCCGCCGAGCCCTGCGTGGACCCCGCGGGCTTCCCCTGCTGAGCTAGCCCGGGAACCTTCCTTCGTTCTCGTCGGTGAGAATGAGGGTCCGGCCCTGGGCACGCACCCTGAACCGGTACGAGATGCGCCCGTTCTGGAGCTCGACGGGTCCGCGTCCGTTCAGGCTGTATCCAGGGAACCCGGAGGAGAACCGGCAGGAGAACTTGAAGCGGCCCACCCGGCTGCAGCTCTGCTCGAGGTTCTCGACCACCTCGATTCGCGAACTTGTGGCGCCGGAGCGCCGTTGCCACGGTGCGTTCCGCGCGACCGGCCTTCAGCGGTGGCTTCAGGACCTTGAACCGGAACGCCTTGGGCGGTCCGGGGTTCCCCAGGGCGTCGAAAGCCGTTACGAGCAGCTTGTGCCGGCCAGGCTTGAGCTTCCGGCCAGGCGTGAAGGTCGGCCCGCAGCGCACGCGCGGCTTGCCGTCGAGCTTGCACCTGAGGGTGGCCCCCGGTTCAGGCGAGGACACCTGGAAGCTGGGCCTGCGGTTTCCGGTCCTCCTCAAGCCCGCCACCTCGGCCGCGGGGCCCCGGGTGTCGACGCTGAAATCGCGGCTAGCCTCGGCGGGCAGGTTGCCGGCCAGGTCGGTGATGCGTATGCGGAAGGTGTAGAAGCCGTCGGCAAGGGCGTTCACGGGGCGGTGTTCGTTGGGGGACGTGCAGGGGCCGAAGTCCGGAATGCCCTCGTCAACCGAGCACTCGCGGCGGTCATTTTCCTCGGCGGTGTCCCAGCCGAAGGTGGGGCGCGGGTTATTCGTCGGACCGTCCGGGCCGAGCGGGGTCAGCTCGACCGTCGGTGCCTCCGTGTCGACGGTGAAGCTGCGGGTCGCGATCGCGTCCGGGGACACGCCGTCGCTCGCGCGGACGCGAAAGGTCCACGTGCCGTCCGCGAGCGAGACGGTCGTGTGGGGCGAACTGCAGGGGGCAAAGGCTTGGGTTCCCTGGTCCACCGAGCAGTCCACCGTCGTTGCCTCCAGCGCCGTGAACGTGAACGTCGGGGACGATTCGTTGGTCGGTCCGGTCGGGCCGTCGTCGATGGTGACCGTGGGAGCGGCCTGTGCAGGCGCGGCGGTGAGACAGGCGAGCAGCGCCGCGACGATGACCGCTCGCGGCAGCAACCGTGTGCCGTCCCCCCGACTCATGGTGAGCACCGTAGCTCACCCAGTCAGCCGTGTCCAGCGGGTCGCGGGTCCAGTCAGTCCGTTGGCGGGCGGAAGCCCGAGCAGAGGACCCGAAGCCAGCTGATGCGTCCGTCGCGGGACTCGTAGTAGGCCTGCTGCTCGACCACGAACGGTCCATCGTCGTTGTGGCCGCGGAACAGGTAGCCCACGCGCTCGCGGTCGCCAACCGAGCCGCTCTCGAGCGTTCGAAGCGCGTCGATATGGTCGCGCTCCTCGAACCAGGCGGGGAGCACGTCAGTCACGAACTCGTCGGCCGTGGAGGTCTGCCACGCCCGGTTCGGGGTGAGCGCACGGAAGTCGACGTCGGCAGCGAGGATCTCCGCGAGGAGCGCGGGATCCCTGGCCGCGAGCGCGTGCGCGAAATCCCGCCCGAGCTGCTCGTCGCTCATGCTCTGATACTAATCCGCGCCGGTCGGTCCCTCTGTGCCGATCAGCACAGTGTCAGGGCCCGCCTCGAAGTGCTGGAGCGCGGCTACGGTCGACGCCGCGCATTCGCCCATGACGAGTCCCGCGTCCGCCAGGGCCGAGAACGCCGGCGTCGTGCCGGCAACGAGCTCTCGGGCAGGGTAGACACGGCAGGCGAGGCCTCGCCACGCCGCGGCCCGGGCCACGGCGCGGCCGTGATTGCCGGCGCTGGCGGCGACCAGTAGGTCGACCTCCGGCCGCTCGCGCAGCGCGCGCTCGATCGCCAGGACACGCCGAGGATCTTGAACGCGGGGAGGCCGAGCCGATCGGATCGTCCTTCAGGCGCACGCCGAGCGCCGGCAGCTCGCGAACCGGCGTTGGCGCGTACTCCCGAAGCGCTCGGTGGTTGGGGGAGAGCACGATCGTCCGTCGCGGGCACCGCCTCGGTCCGGAACGCAGGGTGGCGGAAGTAGCGGTTCAAGGACCTTCGGGATACTCCCGCCATGCGCCTGATCCTCGCATCCCGCTCACCGCGCCGACGCGAGATCCTGAGCTGGCTCGGGCTGGAGTTCGAGGTCGTCGCCCCCGATGTCGCGGAGCTGAACGCGGGCGCGGACCCGGAGGACCTCGTGCTCGAAAACGCTCGGCTCAAGGCGCTCGCGGGGCTCGAGGAGCTGGGGGATGCCGTCCGGCGACACGGTGGTCCTCGGCGTCGACACCGACGTGGTCGTGGACGACGAGATGCTGGGCCAGCCTGCCGACAGCGCGGCGGCCGAGGAACGACTCCGCCGGCTCTCGGGACGCGAGCACGAGGTCCTGAGCGGCGTCTGTCTGCTCGGCCCGCGGGCCGAGGGCATCCCGGGAGCGCCGGTCCGGGAGCGCTCCGGCGTGGCGCGTTCGGTGGTGGCGTTCCGCGAGCTCGACGACGCGACGATCGACCGCTATCTGGCCTCCGGAGAATGGCGGGGGCGGGCCGGCGGCTACGCGATCCAGGGTCTCGGGTCGATCCTTGTGGATCGGGTCGAGGGTGATTTCTCGAACGTCGTCGGGCTGCCGATCAGACTGCTCCTGGAGCTCGATCCCGCATTGCCAGTCTCGAAGCCGGGAAAACCCTAAGGCGAGCATTTAGCCTTAGGGTTCAGGCCCAGCCTCAAGTCCGCCTTGCGGCTTGCTTTTCAGCCGCTACACTCGGCCTCGCGGCACGGTCGCGGAGGCGGCACCGGACGCCCCCCTCAGAGTCTCGGGCAAGAGCCCTTGCGGCGCTATCGCAGGTGGCGACTCCGACGTACCGCGACCGCCAATCTGGAACCGACAGCTCCGCATCGCGGCGCGCCCCCGCGTACCCAAACCAAAGCTTCAACCAGCCCAATGCTCGATTCGGGAATCTTCCTCAGCCCACTACTCGGCCCGCACCGGGGCCGCTAGCCCATGTACCGCAAGCAGATCCGACGGCGCCGCACGATCCTGGTGGCGCTGATCATCACCTCGCTCGTGCTCCTCTCGGCGCACTTCTCCGAGGCGGAGTCGGGCCCCCTCCACGCGATCCAGCGTGGCGTCGCCACGGTGCTCTCGCCGCTCGAGTCCGTGGCGAGCGAGGCCCTCAAGCCCGCCCGTGACCTCGTCGACTGGTTCGACGAGACGTTCGACGCACGCGGGGAGAACGACCAGCTCCGGGAGGACCTGGCGGCCGCGCGCGCCGAGCTCGCCCAGGCGCAGGATGCGGTCGGCCAGAACGAGGAGCTCCAGAAGATGCTGGACCTCAACGACAAGATCGAGCTGGCCGGCTTCGACCCCGCCTACAAGCCCGTTGCGGCGCGGATCATCAACCGCTCACCGAGCGTGATCAACGCGACGCTCGGCGTCAACGCGGGTTCGGGCGACGGGGTCGAGGAGGACGACCCGGTGATCTCGGGCGACGGCCTCGTCGGCCGCGTCACCGAGGTGACGGCGTCGACCGCGCAGGTGCAGCTGATCACCGATCCGCGCAACGCCGTATCCGCCCGGGTCCTCCCGGACGGGCCACAGGGGATCGTCCAGCCGGTCGCCGGCGACCCGGACGACCTCCGGCTCGACTTCATCACCAACGAGCAGCAGGTCGAGGAGGGCCAGATGCTGGTGACCGCGGGCTGGTCGAATGACGAGATCTCGTCCGCCTATCCGTATGGAATCCCCATCGGTGACATCACTGAGACCACGCTGGGCGAACAGGATTTCCAGCGCGTGACGGTGCAGCCCTACGTCGACATGCGCGAGCTTCAGGACGTCCAGGTGCTGACCGGCGGCCCCGCCCGCCCCGGGGTGAGCGGATGATCGTCACCTGGCAGATCGGCGTGCGCCTGGCCCTGATCGTCCTCCTGGCGGTGGTCGTCCAGGTCTCGTTCCTCTCCTACCTCTCGATCCTTGGCGCAACACCTGACGCCCTCCCGGCGGTGATCGCTGTGATCGGCCTGTTGGGCGGAGCGGTCACCGGCGCCGTCGCGGGCTTCGCGACGGGCCTCCTCGTCGACTCGCTCCTGCTTCAGACGCTCGGCGTCTCGTCGCTGGTCCTGCTCTCGGTGGGCTACCTCGCCGGCCGCTACCGCGAGCAGTTCGAGATCGATTCCCCGATGGCACCCGCGCTCCTCGCCGGCGGCCTGACGCTGCTGGCCACCGCGGGCTTCATCGGGCTGCAGCTGATGCTCGGGGTCGAGGCCACGGTCAGCCTGCTCGTCGTCCGCGAGATCCTGATCAAGGCCCTGCTGGGGTTCCTGATGGCGTTCCCGCTCTATCCCCTGATCCGCTTCGCGCTGCGCCCGGCTCTCGTGCTCGAGGAGCCCCCGACGCGGCGCCGGATCTTCCGCAACCGGCGCCGTCCCGTGCGCCGCCGGCGCCTGCGGCGGACCAGCACAGAGATAAGCCGGCTCAACAACGCCGGGGCTCGGCTTCGTCCTTCGGACTCCGCCTCACAGGGGGGAGTGGCGTGACCTTCAGCGGCGGTCGCTGGAACCGGGATCGCGCGAACCCCGTGCAGTTCCACGGACGGGTCGCGGTGATCGGCGTGCTCGGCCTGATCATGTTCGCGGTGATCTTCTTCCGGCTCTGGTACCTCCAGGTGCTCTCGGGCGACCAGTACCTGGCGGAGGCTCAGGGCAATCGCTTCCGGGAGCTGACCGTCCAGGCGCCGCGCGGGGAGATCCGCGACCGCGACGGCAAGCCGCTGGTCACGAGCCGCACCGCGCTCGCGCTCCAGGTACGGGCGGAGGAGCTGCCGGAGAGCGCGAAGCGCCGCGGCGAGGTGCTGCGCCGCGTGGCCGAGGTGGCGGACATGAGCGCCGCCAAGGTGCGCAAGGAGATCCGCCAGCAGACGAAGGAGCTGCCGTCCAGCCCGGTCACGCTGAAGGACGACGTGTCGATTGAGCTCGTGTACTACCTGCGCGAGAACCAGGCGCGCTACCCCGGAGTCACCGCGGAGCGGATCTACATCCGCGAGTACCCGCGGGGGACGACGGCCGCCCACCTGCTCGGGCACGTGCGCGAGATCGGGCCCGAGCAGCTCGAGGAGGCTCGCTACCAGGACCTCGAGCCGGGCGACGAGATCGGCCAGGAGGGCCTCGAGTCCGCCTACGACCACGTGCTGCGCGGCGTGAACGGCGCGACCACGGTCCAGGTCGACGCCTCCGGCCTGCCGACGGGGCGGGCGACCAGCGTGCAGGAGCCCGAGCCGGGGAACGACCTGGTGCTCTCGATCGACTCCGAGCTCCAGGAGGTCGGTGAGTCTCAGCTCGCCTCGTTCGGCCTCCCGGGCGCGTTCGTCGCGATGGACGCGAAGAACGGCGAGGTCCTGGCGATGGGCTCGAGCCCCACGTTCGACCCGTCGATCCTGGCCCAGTCGAACGTCTCCAAGGCCGAGGCCGAGTCGATCTACGGGAGCCCGGACGACGAATCGAGCACCGGGGCGCCCAACTTCAACCGGGCGATTGCGGCCGGTTATCCGACCGGATCGACCTTCAAGCCGATAACCGCGCTCGCCGCACTCGACGCGGACCGGCTGAGCACGGACGAGATCATCAACGACGACGGCGCCTACCCGTTGGGCGACGGCAACGTGCTCCACAACGCCGGGGATGCGGTGTTCGGGCCGATCGCCCTGAGCCGGGCGATGCAGGTGTCCTCCGACGTCTTCTTCTACACGCTGGGTGGCCGCCTCCAGGAGGAGATCGAGGACGAGGAGTACCTGCAGGACTGGGCGACCCAGCTCGGGCTTGGCGGCACGACCGGAATCGACATCCCAGGCGAGGCCCCGGGCCTGGTACCCAGCCCCGAATGGCGGAACGACCTCTACCGGCAGGGCCTCACCGACCGGCCGTGGTCGTTCGGCGACAGCGTGAACCTCGCCGTGGGCCAGGGTGACCTGCAGGCCGATCCGCTTCAGATGGCCGTCGCGTACGCGACGATCGGGAACGGTGGGACCGTCGTGACCCCGCACGTGGGGCTGCGCGCCGAGGATCCCGCTGGGCGGGTGGTCCAGGAGATCGAGCCGGCGCCGCAGCGTCAGGTCGACATCGATCCCGAGTGGCAGCGAACCGTGATGGACGGCCTGACGGCCGCGGCCATGGAGCCCGAGGGGACCTCGTACCCGGTGTTCGGGGGAGCGGGCTTCCCGATCGACGTCGCCGGCAAGACGGGAACCGCCGAGCGGCCGCCGAACCCGGACCAGTCGTGGTACGTGGCGCTCGCTCCCGCCGACGACCCCCAGGTCGTGGTCGCCTTCACCTTCGAGGGCGGCGGCTTCGGCGCCGACACGGCCGCGCCCGCCACGCGCGCGCTCTTGACCGAGTACGCCGAGCGATATCTCTCGGTAAAACCGCGTCAATTCGAGGAAGCGGCGGCTGAGTCGCCGGACGAAGCGAGTACGGTGGTGTTCGAGTAATGGCGGTAGTAAGCGGACCAAGGCCGCGCGTACAGCCCCGGCCTCGGCCCTTCGCCGAGCCGCGCGAGAGCCTGCTCGAGCGCGCGGGGGTGATGAGGCTGGACTTCCCCCTGCTTGCGGGGGCGATCGGCCTGATCGCATTTTCGATCTTCACGCTCGGCGAGGCGACGGCCGAGGATGTCCCCGGCGATCCGCACTACTACGTGATCCGGCAGGCGATCTATGCGGTCCTCGGGATCGCGCTGATGCTCGCGGTCGCGCGCGTCGACTACTCGCGCTTCCGCGAGCTTCGCGTCGGCCTTTACTCGGCCATGATCGTCTCGATCCTCCTCGTCTTCGTGTTCGCGGAGGCAACGCGCGGCTCGCACCGCTGGATCGAGCTCCCGTTCTTCACCTTCCAGCCATCCGAGCTGGGGAAGGTCCTCTTACTCTTGGTCCTGGCCGCGGTCGTGATCGACCGCATGCCGGGCGCCTCCGACGCGAGGCGCACGGGCCGGGTCCTGCTGCTGGGAGCGATCCCGGCGGCGCTCGTATTCCTACAACCGGACCTCGGCACCTCGTTGGTGTACGGGGTCATCACCCTCGCGGTGCTCTACATCGCCGGCACGAAGTGGCAACACTTCGCGGTGCTCGGCGCTCTCGTGGCAGCCGCCGTGACGGTCGTACTGGTGGTCGCTCCGGCGCTTGGCAAGCCGATCCTGCAGCCGTATCAGCAGGAGCGCTTGACCGCGTTCCTCAGTCCAAGCGAGGACCCGGCCGACTCCAGCTACCAGATTCGACAGTCGCAAATCGCGATCGGCTCCGGCGGCAAAGCCGGACGCGGCGATGACGCGACCCAGACGCGCGACGGCTTCCTGCCCGAGCGCCACACCGATTTCATCTTCGCGACGGTCGGTGAGCGCTATGGCTTCGCCGGCGCCGCGTTCGTACTGTCCCTTTTCGCCCTGCTCATCTGGCGGGCGCTGCGCATCATGACGCTCTCGAAGAACTTGTATGGAGCGATCATCGCCGGCTCGATTGCCGCGATGCTCATGTTCCACGTTTTCGTCAACGTCGGCATGAACATCGGGATTGCACCCATTACGGGAATCCCGCTGCCGTTGATGAGTTCCGGAGGTTCATCCGTGATCGTCACTTTCCTGGCGATCGGATTGCTCCAGAGCATCTACGTCCAGTCGCAGCTCGCCTCCAGGAGTAGGGAAGACCCGCTCCTGAGGTGAGCTGATTTGAAAAAGAAGATTCTCGTAAGCGTCGACGCCGGCGAGACCCGCGTCGCGGTGTTCGAACGTAAGGGCAACGCCAACCCAAAGGTTGGCGAGCTCTACGTCGAGCGCCGCGGATCGCGGTCGATCGTCGGCAACATCTACAAGGGGGTCGTCGACAACGTCCTGCCCGGCATGGAAGCCGCGTTCGTCGACATCGGCCTCGAACGAAACGGCTTCCTGCACGTGGACGAGATCGTCCTGCCGGGCGGGGAGAAGGTGCCGCGCCGCGGTCACGGCAAGGGCCGCTCGATCGCCGAGCTGATCAAGCCCAAGCAGGAGGTGCTCGTCCAGGTGGTCAAGGACCCCCTGAAGACGAAGGGCGCCCGCCTGTCAATGCAGATCTCGATCGCCGGGCGGTACCTCGTCTACATGCCGCAGGGTGCGGGCGTCGGCGCCAGCCGGCGGCTGCCCGATGCGGAGCGCGACCGTCAGCGCAAGCTGCTGCAGAAGCTGCACAAGGGCGACGGCGGCGTCATCGTGCGCACCGCCGCGCAGGGCGCGGGCAAGGAGGACTTCGAGCGCGACCTCGATTACCTCCACAAGCTGAACGAGGTCGTCCAGCGCCGCGCCGGCGAGGTGGGGGCGCCGGACCTGGTCTTCCAGGAGGCCGACCTCTCGATCCGCGTGTTGCGGGACGTGCTCTCGAAGGAGTTCGAGGGCGCGATCATCGACGACCCCAAGCAGCACCAGCGGGTGTCGAGCTTCTTCCAGCGCACCGCGCCGGAGCTGGTCGACAAGGTCGAGCTGTATGAGGGCAAGGAGCCCCTGTTCGAGCGCGAGGGCGCCGATGAGGCGATTCGCTCGACGCTCTCGCGGCGGGTGGACCTTCCCTCCGGCGGCTACCTGATGATCGACTACGCCGAGGCGCTGACCGTGATCGACATCAACACGGGCAGCTTCACCGGCCGCGGCAAGGGCAGGCTCGAGGACACGATTACCAAGGTGAACATCGAGGCCGCGGAGGAGGTGGTGCGGCAGCTCCGCCTGCGCGACATCGGCGGGATCATCGTCATCGACTTCATCGACATGGCCCGCTCGCGCAACCGCGACCAGGTGCTGAAGACGATGCGCCAGGCGCTCGACGAGGACAAGACGAAGACCTACGTCGTCGAGATCTCGCCCCTGGGCCTGGTCGAGATGACGCGGCAGAACGTCACCGACGGCGTGCGCGAGATCCTCACCAAGCCGTGCCCGACGTGTGAGGGCGAGGGCGTGATCCTCTCCGAGGAGACGGTCGCGATCGACGTGCTGCGCAAGCTGCGCGAGCTGGTCGCCGACCGGACCGACCCGGAGGCGTTCCTGATCCGGGTGAACCCGAAGGTGGCGGCGAAGCTGCTCGAGGACGGGAGCGGCCTGCACGAGCTCGAGGAGGAGGCCGGCAAGCATTTCCACTTCGAGGGCGGCGAGGCGCTCGCCGTCTCGACCTTCGAAGTGACCGACGAGGGCTCGCGCGACGAGATCGAGCAGCGGGCGCTGCCGTTCGCCGTGGGCGAGGAGGTGCTGGTCGCGATCGAGGAGCCCCACATGTACAACGTGGACGACGCGATCGCCCGCGTTGACTCCTACATCGTGTCCGTCGCGGGCGGCGGCCCGTACGTCGGCCAGCGCCGCCTGGTGCGGATCGACGAGGTCGCCCGTTCGCTCGCCAGCGCCTCCCTCGTGGACAACGGCGACGGCGGCGAGCCCGAGGCTGACGGCGAGGACCAGCAGCTAGAATCGTCCGGCTCCGGGCGACGTCGCCGAGGCCGTCGAGGCGGCCGTGGGCGTTCGCGCGCGAGCAACGAGTAAGCAAACGAACCACGACCGATGACCGATACCTACGCGATAGTCGAAACCGGCGGCAAGCAGTACCGGGCCGAGAAGGGCACGGTGCTGCTGGTCGATCGCCTGACCGCGGGCGAGGGTGACAAGGTCACTCTGCGTCCGGTCATGTTCCGCGGCGACGGGAACGTCGTCGCGGCCGGCAACGACCTCGAGAAGGTCAAGGTCGAGGCGGTCGTCTCCGAGCATCTGCGCGGCGAGAAGATCCGCGTCTTCAAGTACAAGGCGAAGAAGGGCTACCGCAAGCGTCAGGGGCATCGTTCCGAGCTGACCAGGCTCGAGGTGACCGACGTGAAGATGCTCACGCGAAAGCCGGCTGCCGCGAAGAAGACGGAGCCGGCCGCCAAGGCGGAGACGGCGGAGAAGAAGCCGGTGGAGAAAAAGCCCGCGGCGAAGACGACCGCCGCGAAGAAGCCGGCCGCGAAGAAGCCTGCGGCCAAGAAGCCTGCAGCGAAGAAGCCAGCCGCCAGGAAGCCGGCGGCCAAGAAGGAGGACGACGCCTGATGGCTCACAAGAAGGGACTCGGCTCGAGCCGCAACGGACGCGACTCCAACCCGAAGATGCTCGGCGTCAAGATCTTCGCCGGCCAGCAGGTGTCAGGCGGCGAGATCATCGTGCGCCAACGCGGGACGCGGTTCTACCCCGGCGCCGGCGCCGGCATCGGCCGCGACCACACCATCTTCGCGACCCGCGCGGGCAAGGTCGAGTTCAAACCCGCCCGCAAGGGCCGCGTCGTCTCGGTCGCCGAAGAGGAATAGCGCGCCGGTCCGGCAGGGGTAGCCTGCGCTCGTGGCTGTGGATCGCGGGGGAGGGCACGCGTCGGATGAGGAGCTCGTGGAGGCTCTGCGTCGCGGTGACCAGGACGCGTATGCGGGGCTGGTCGAGGAGCTCACGCCGGCCCTGACTCGCCTGGCGATGGCGCACGTGCCCAGCCGCGCCGTGGCCGAGGAGGTCGTGCAGGACACCTGGGTCGGCGTGATCAACGGCATCGACCGGTTCCAGGGCCGCTCCGCGCTCCGCACCTGGATCTTCCAGATCCTGCTGAACATCGCGCGCACCCGCGGCAAGCGCGAGAAGCGCACGCTCCCGTTCGCGTCGCTTCGTCGCAGGGCGGAGGAGGGCCGCGACGAGCCGGCGGTGGATGCCGACCGCTTCCAGGGCCGCCGCGGCGAGAATCCGGGAAGCTGGTCGAGGCCGCCCGTGGAGTGGCAGTCACCGGACGTCCGGCTCGCCGAGGACGAAACGCGGCGGGTGATGCTCGAGGCGATCGCGGGACTGCCGCCTCGGCAGCGGGAGGTAATCACCCTCCGCGACGTGCTCGGGTACTCGTCCGCGGAGGTCCGTAACGCGCTCGAGCTCACCGAGACGAATCAACGAGTGCTCCTCCACCGGGCGCGGTCGAAGGTTCGCGCGGCGCTGGAAGAGCTCTTCGACGAAGAGGATTCCGTTCGATGACCCCAGTTGCCACAGATCCACTTGGCGCGATGAGCTGCCGGCAGTTCGTCGAGATCGTCACCGACTACCTCGAGCAGCAGCTGGACGACGCCAGGCGCCTCTGGACCGACGAGCACCTGGCCGGATGCGACGCGTGCCGCAACTACCTCGAGCAGATGCGGACGACGATCCGCGCGCTCAGGGACCTGGGTGACGAGAGCCTGGACGTGGCGGAGCGCGAGCGGATCCTCGCCGTGATGCGTGCGGCTCGCCCTTCGTCGCACTGACGTCGCCCGCCGTCCTGCGACACTCGCGCCGTGTTTCACGACAGGGCCAGGATCTGGGTCGAGGGCGGACGCGGAGGCAATGGCGTGGTCAGCTTCCGGCGGGAGGCGCACGTGCCTCGCGGCGGGCCCGACGGCGGTGACGGCGGCCGCGGTGGCGACGTCGTGCTCGTCTGCGACGCGTCTCGCCGCGACCTCGCCGAGCTTCGAATCGGGCGCCACTTTCGCGCCCGGCGAGGCGAGCATGGCCGCGGGAAGCAGCAGCACGGGGCGCGGGGCGAAGACCTCGAGGTGCTGGTGCCGCCGGGCACGTCGGTCGAGGGAGCCGACGGCTCGTCGTACGACCTCACCGAGCCCGGGCAGCGGGCGGTGGTCGCGGCCGGGGGCGAGGGCGGCCACGGCAACAAGCGCTTCACGACGTCCACACGGCAGGCGCCGCGCTTCGCCGAGCAGGGGCTTCCCGGCGACGAGGGCTGGATCGAACTGCGACTGCGGCTACTCGCCGACGCCGGATTGGTGGGGCTGCCCAACGCCGGGAAGTCCTCGCTGCTGGCGGCGCTCACCCGGGCCCGGCCCAAGGTCGCCGGGTATCCGTTCACGACCATCGAACCGGTGCTCGGCACCATCGACGACGGCGAGCGCCAGCTCGTGCTGGCCGATATCCCCGGGCTGATCGAAGGGGCGGCCGACGGGGCCGGTTTGGGCCACGAGTTCCTCGCCCACGTCGAGCGCTGCCGCGCGCTGGTCCATCTGGTGGCGGTCGATCCGCTCACCGAGGCGGACCCCGTGGAGGCGTACGAGACCGTTCGCCAGGAGTTGGCCGCGCACGGGGGCGGCCTGACCGAGCTTCCGGAGCTGGTCGTGCTCTCGAAGGCGGATCTGGTGCCGGACGAGCGGGCGTCGGAGCTCAAGGAGGCGCTCGGGAAGCGGCTCGGACGGTCCGTGCCGGCGATCTCCTCGGCAACCGGAGCCGGGTTGGAGGATCTGACCCGGTCGGTGTTCCGGATCGTGGGCCCGGAACCCCCGGCGCTTCGCGACGACGCCGGCTTCGAAGTGGAGCACGCGACCTACCGGCCCGAGGGGGAGCAGGGATTCGACGTCGTTCGCGAGGACGACGCTTTCAGGGTGCAGGGACGCGGCATCGAGATGCTCGTGGCCCGCCATGACCTCTCCAACCTGGAGGCGCTCGCGTACCTGGAGTCGAGGTTGCGCGAGATCGGCGTGGTCGCCGCGCTCGAGCGCGCCGGGTTCGAGCCGGGCGACGAGGTGCGGATCGGCGACGAGGAGTTCGAGCTGGATCCCGGCTAAAGCTGGTGTGGGAGCGTTCCTACACTGATCGGCCATGACCGTCGTCGCAAAACTGGGTTCTTCGATCGTCGCCGACGCCGACGGCGACGTGCGCGGCGACGTGCTCGATCGCGTTTGCGAGCAGGTGGCGGCTTTGCATGCGCAGGGCGAGGACGTGGTCATGGTCACCTCCGGCGCGATCGCGCTCGGGATGCGGCT
Organism: uncultured bacterium; assembly: GCA_963734015.1. GTDB lineage: Bacteria > Actinomycetota > Thermoleophilia > Solirubrobacterales > 70-9 > JALZKA01. The sequence continues at coordinate 68,444 of CAVTFG010000003.1, forward strand.
GATGGGGTTCGCGGCCCGGCCGCGGGCCGTCGATGAGCTGCAGGCGGCGTCGGCGGTCGGCCAGGGGTCGCTGTTCCGCGCCTACGAGCAGCGGTTGGCCGGGAGGGACGTGCACGCGGCGCAGGTGCTCCTGAACTCGTCCGACGTCTCGACCCGGGTGAACTACCTGAACGCGCGGGCGACGCTCCGGCGGTTGCTGATGTGGCGGGCGGTGCCGGTGATCAACGAGAACGACACGACGGCGACCGACGAGATCACCTTCGGCGACAACGACTTCCTGGCGGCGCAGGTCGCGCTGCTCCTTGGATGCCCGAGCGCTCGTGCTCCTGACCGACACGGCCGGCCTTCACACCGCCGATCCCCGTCGCGACCCCGACGCGCGGCTGATCGAGCGGGTCGAGGATTTCTCCGAGCTCGCCGCGTACGAGATCGGCGACCGGGCGTCGCTCTACGGCTCCGGAGGCATGCGCAGCAAGGTGGCCGCAGCCGAGATGGCGACCTCGGCCGGCATCGACGTGGTGGTCTGCGACGGCCGGTCGGACGGCACGCTGCTCGCGGCGGCCGAGGGCGAGGCCGTCGGCACGAGGTTCCCGGCCCACCCCGGGAGGGTGCCCAGCTTCAAGATCTGGCTTCGCTACGCAAAGCCGAGCCGTGGGACGGTGGCGGTCGACGCGGGCGCCGCCCGGGTGCTCCGCGAGCAGGGATCGAGCCTCCTGCCGGTCGGGATCACGTCGGTCGACGGCGACTTCGAGGCCGGGGACGCCGTGGACGTCGTCTGCGATTCAGAGCCGGTGGGGAAGGGGATCGTGAACTACTCCGCCGGCGAGCTGGCGCGGATCCGGGGCATGAAGTCGGCCGAGGTGCTGGACCTGATGCCGCACGCCTCCGAGGAGGCTGTGCACCGGGACTTCTTCGTGCTCGCATGACCACGACGGACGAGCATCATCTGCGCAGGGCGATCGAGCTGGCGGCAGCTGCCCGCGCCGCAGGCGACATGCCGTTCGGATCCTTGCTGGTCGGGGCGGACGGTGACGTGCTTCGCGAGGAGCGGAACACGGTCGTCACCGGCAGGGATATCACGGCGCATCCCGAGCTGAAGCTCGCGCGCTTGGGCGGCGAGCGAGCTGGAGCTCGACGCGGCGCGCGAGACGACGATGTACACGAGCTGCGAGCCGTGCCCGATGTGCGCCGGCGCGATTTCGCGATCGGGCCTGGGTCGCGTCGTGTTCGCTCTGTCGGGCAAGGAACTGGGCGAGTTGAGGCCGCCCGGTTCCGCGAGCCCCGATGAGGCGGAGGTCGTGTACGAGGGGCCGGCGCTGTTCGACGAGGCCCGCGTGCCGATCGACGGCTACTACGGCTGAGCGCGTCCTCGGGCTCAGGCGAGCTCCCGCTCGAGGTTGTCGAACACCTTGCCCCACCCGTCCTCATGGTCGCGGACGGCTTCCTCGTTCCACAGATTGCTGTGGGTGAATCGGACCTTGGTCAGGCCCTCGTGCTCCTCGAAGTCGATCACGATCAACTGCTCGCGGCTGGGGTCGCTGTCCCAGATCCAGGTGAACGCGAGCCGGGTTGGCGGGTCGATCTCGGTGTAGACGCCGCCGCCGCCGTACTCGGCGTCCTTGTGTGGGTCCCGCATGACCACGCGGACCTCGCCGCCGATCCGCAGGTCGACCGTCGCCACCGGGGTCTCCCAGTCGTTACCCGCATGCCACCACCGCCGCATGACCTCCTCGCTGGTCCAGGCGTCGAAGACGGCCTGGGCGGGCGCCTCGTAGGTGCGCACCATGCGCAGGGTGGTGTTGTCGGTCACGTGGGGGGCTCCCGTCGGCGTCGCAGGCGCAAGGCTATCCAGGCGCGCGCGAAGAGCAGCCCGGCGCTCGCGCCGACCGCCGACGGCGCCAGCTCCTCGAGCGGCAGGCCGCCGACGTGGGCGATCATCGGTCGCCGTACGCATCGTTGTAGTTCCACCACCCGTACGGCTTGGTCTGCGGCCAGCCGTCCGGTGAGTCCTCCCACTCCTCCTGCCGGCCGAGCGCGGTCATGTCGAGGTAGCTCCACGTGGTTCCAAGCGCCTCGTCGCCGCGGGCGTCGATGAAGTAGCTCCGGAAGATCCGGTCGCCGTCGCGGATGAAGGCGTTGTGCCCGTGCCACTCGCCGACGTCGAAGTCCTTGTCGAAGTCGTCGGTGATCGTGTACCAGGGGATGCGCTCCCATCCATGGCGCTCCTTCAAGCTCTCGATCTCGGCCTGGGGGGCCCGGGAGGCGAAGGCGAGCGTCACATCGCGGGCGTTGAGGTGGGCCGGGTTCGCGACCTGATCGGCGACGAACGAGCAGCCGACGCAGGCCCGCCCCGGGTACGAGCCCCCCTCCGCGTAGGTGGTGACCTCCGGCCCGTAGAAGGCGCGGTAAACGACCAGTTGGCGGCGGCCCTCGAAGAGGTCGAGCAGGCTCCCCTCGCCGTTCGGTCCTTCGAAGGCGTAGTCCTTCTCAACCGCCATCCACGGCATCCGGCGCCGCTCGGCTGCCAGAGCGTCGAGGGCGCGGGTCATCTCCTTCTCCTTAATCAGCATGGCGTCGCGGGCCGCTGCCCATTCCTCGCGCGAAACGATCGGTGCGGTCTTCATCTCGTCTTGTCCTCCTTCAGGTACTCGTCGACTACGTCCATCAGGCGGCCCCAGAGGGCGCGCTGCTCATCCATCCACTCGGCCGCGTCCGTGAGCGCCTCCGGCTCGAGCGAGAGGCGGTGGGTGCGCCCGTCGATCACACGCGTCACGACGCCGGTTTCCTCCAGCACCTTGAGGTGCTTCGAGATCGCCGGCTTGGACACTCCGAAGCCCTCGGTGGCGTGCCCGACGGTTGCCGGGCCCGCAGCGAGACGCTCGACGATGCCGCGGCGGATCGGGTGCGAGAGGGCCTTGAATGGATCGTTAACCATTGAGTTAACGGTAGCACCTGCAGAGCCGGTCGGGCCGCCGGTACCCTTTCCCTCACGATGGCGACCACGACCCGAACCGTCACCGAAGCTTGCGAGAGCGCGCGTGAGGCGTCGCTCGTGCTGGCCCGTACGTCGTCGGCGACGAAGGACGCGGCTCTGGCGCGCCTCGCCGCGCTGCTCCGCGAGCGCACGGACGACGTGCTCGCCGCCAACGCCGCGGACCTGGCGGACGAGCGGGCTGAGGGCCTGACCGAGGCGCTTCGCGACCGGCTGACGCTCACGCCGGAGCGGGTCGAGGCGATGGCCGCGGGCGTCGACGCGATCGCGGCGCTACCCGATCCGGTCGGGGAGGAGATCGACAGCGGCGTGCTTCGCAGCGGCCTCCAGATGCGCAAGTTGCGGGTGCCGCTCGGCGTCGTCGCCGTGATCTACGAGGCGCGGCCGAACGTCACGATCGACTGCGCGGCGTTGTGCCTGAAGTCGGGCAACGCGATCGTCCTGCGCGGCTCGAGCTACGCCGAGCGGTCGAATGGCGCGCTCGCCGCGCTCGTGCGCGAGGCGCTGGCCGTGGCCGAGTTGCCGGAGGGTTGCGTGGAGCTGCTCTCGGGCGGGCGCGAGGAGCTTGCCGAGCTGGCGACTGCCGACGGCCTGGTCGACCTGGTCATCCCGCGCGGCGGCGGTGGACTGAAGGCCGCGCTCAAGGAGGTGGCGACGGTGCCCGTGATGTACGCGGCTGCCGGCAACTGCCACGTATATGTCCACGAGGACGCCGACCTCGAGATGGCTCGGCGGATTGCCTACAACGCGAAGGTCCAGCGTCCCGGTGTGTGCAACTCGGCCGAGACGCTGTTGGTGCATGCGGAGGTGGCCGACCGGCTGCTTCCCGGGCTGGCTCGCGATCTCGGCGACGCGAGCGTCGAGCTCGTCGGCGACGAGCGGACGCGCGCCGCTGCCGACGAGGCACCGATCGGCGAAGCGACCGAGCAGGACTGGGACACCGAGTACCTCGACCTCAAGATGGCGATCGCGGTCGTCGATTCGCTGCCCGAGGCGATCGGCCACATCAACCGGCATGGCACCGGGCATTCGGAGGCGATCGTGACGACCTCCGAGGACGCGGCAGACGCCTTCACCGGCGGCGTCGATGCGGCATGCGTCTACGTGAACGCCTCCACCCGGTTCACCGATGGATACGAGTTCGGGATGGGCGCCGAGATCGGCAACTCGACGCAGAAGCTGCACGCGCGCGGCCCGATCGGACTGCGCGAGCTCACGACGTTCAAGTACGTCCTGCACGGCACGGGGCAGATCCGCGAGTAGGAGAAGCTCGTCGCGGCGATCGGAGTTCTCGGCGGGGCGTTCAACCCGCCGCACATCGGCCATCTGGTCCTCGCCCACGAGGCGGCGTCCCAGCTTGGACTCGAGCGGGTGCTGCTGGTGCCGGCGGGCGAGGCGCCGCACCGCCGGATCGAACCCGAGCCCGGGCCCGAGGTCAGGCTCGAGATGGTGAGGCTGGCGGCGGCAGGGGACGAGCTGCTCGAGGCATCGGACCTTGAGGTGGCGCGCGAGGGCCCGTCCTACACGTTCCGTACCCTCGAGGTATTGCATGAAGAGCGGCCAGGGGATGAGCTGACCTTCCTGATGGGAGCCGACGTGGCGGCGTCGCTCGAGTCGTGGCGCCGGCCCGAGCGGGTTCTCGAGTTGGCGCGGGTCGGCGTGGCCGTCCGCCCGGGGACCGAGCTGGACGAGGCGGAGGCTGCGCTCGAGCGGCTCGGCGCGGAGGCTGAGATCATCCGGATGCCGGAGCTCGGCGTGTCCTCGACCCGGGTGCGGCGCAGGATCGCTCGGCACCGGCCGATTCGGTATCTGGTGCCGGACCCGATCGCAGAGCTGATCGAGGCGCGAGGCCTCTACGCGTGAGCGCCGAGCTCAAGCGCGAAGACGCGGTCGCCGCGAAGCGGGAAGATTCGCCCGACGCGTCGGAGGCGCTGGCGCGGCGGATCGCCGCGATCGTGGACGACAAGCTCGGCGAGGAGATCGTGGTCCTCGACATGCGCAACCTCGTCAGCTACACGGACTTCCTGATCCTCGCGACTGCCCGCAACGAGCGGCTGGCGAAGGCAATTCACGACGACGTCTACCACCAGATGAAGCGCGAGGGCCTGCTGCCGGGCCGGGCCGAGGGCGTCCAGGAGGCGCGCTGGGTGCTGCTCGACTACCTGGACTGCGTGCTTCACGTTTTCGTGCCCGAGGCGCGCGAGCATTACCGGCTCGAGCAGCTCTGGGGCGAGGCGCCGCACCTTGATTTGGAGTAATCGGCCCCCAAACGGTTGAGTTCCGTCCGCCGCCGCGCCTAGCCTGCGGCGCATCGGGAGGCGTGCGTTCAAGAGAACGTTCCTGGGCTACAAGCCGGCGGCGGTCGACGAGGCGATCGCTCAGCGCGATTTCGCAATCGCCGAGCGCGATGCCGAGATCGAGTCGCAGTGGAGCGAGCTGGGTGACTCGCGGCGGCGGATCGACGAGCTCGAACAGGTGGCGACGATGCTCTCGGAGCGGGTCGTCGAGCGTGAGCGGGAGCTCCGGGCCCTGAAGGCCGAGTTCGCGCGCATGTACGGCGAGTCCGACCGGGCCGTGCAGGCGCTGACGGCGGTGGCGGATGAGCTGGCGATCGTCCGCGGCCAGGCACGCGGCCAGGCCACGCGCATCAGGCTCAAGGCGCTTCGCGACGCCGCCGAGGTGACCGATCGGATCGCGGACCTCGCCAAGCGGCCGGCGGAGGCGCGCGAGCGCCTGCTGGACGTCCTCAGCGAGGCGATCGCGCGGCTCGGTGGCGAGGGGGAGTACGAGCAGGCCGCCGCCAGCTCGAACGGGCACCATCCGGAGGCCGACGCCGACAGCATCTTCGAGGGCCTGATCGAGGTCGAGGTGGGGCCGCTCTCGGACTTCTCGCAGCTGGTCGGCTTCGAGGACGCGGCGAACGGGATCGGGGCGACGTCGGAGATCTCGGTCAAGCGCTTCACCCAGGGGCGTGCGACGCTGGAGCTGAACCTGTGCGAGCCGGTCGAGCTCCTGCGTGAGCTCGAAGACCGCGCGCCGTTCGAGTTTCAGGTGCGCGACACCCGCGAGGACCGCGTGGTCCTCGACCTCGACGGCGAGTAGCCGGCCAAGAACAGGCAGCGCGCCTCGATAAACTGGGCCGCCGAGCACGAACTATCCGGGGCTGTAGCTCAGTTGGGAGAGCGTTCGGCTGGCAGCCGAAAGGGCGTGGGTTCGAGTCCCATCAGCTCCACTTGATCCCGTCGGGAGGGTTAGTCTCCCCGCCGATGAAGCAGCTCGCCGACGGCGTCTGGCAGCTCTCCGGCTTCCCGCCCAACGCCATCAACGTCTATCTGCTCGAGGACGTCCTGGTCGACGCGGCCACCAAGTACGCCACGCGCCGCATCGTCCGCCAGCTCGAGGACCACAAGCTGTCCGCCCACGCCCTCACGCACGCCCATCCCGACCACCAGGGCGCGAGCCACGCCGTCTGCGAGCGCTACGGCGTCCCGTTCTGGGTGGGGGAGAGGGACGCCGACGCCGCCGAGGACCCCTCGCTGATCGGCAAGCGCCAGCCCGACAGCTTCATGGCGCAGTTCTTCGCCAAGACGATGACCGGCCCCGGCCACCGGGTCGACCGCAAGCTGCACGAGGGCGACGAGGTCGCCGGCTTCAGGGCGCTCGACGTGCCGGGCCACTCCGACGGACACGTCGCATACTGGCGTGAGTCCGACGGCGTCCTCGTCCTCGGCGACGTCCTCAACAACATGGACGTGATCACCGCCATCCCCGGCCTGACAACACCCAAGGACTACCTGACACCGGACCCGGCCGAGAACCGCCGGTCGGCCAAGAAGCTCGTGCCGCTCGAGCCGAAGCTCGTCCTGTTCGGGCACGGCGCGCCGCTGCGAGACACACGGAAGTTCGTCGACTACGTCTCTGGGCTGCCGGACTGACGGACGGCCCTAGGCGGCCTCTGCCTCGGCGTCACTTTCCTGTACGGCGTCGCACTCGGCGGCGACGCGCTCGAGCGTCGCGCCCACCGCGCCGAGATTGTCGCCCAGCGCGGGGAGGAAATCCTCGGCGATTCCGCGCGCGTAGACCGGCCACATCCGCTGGAGCATCTCCCGGCCCTTGTCCGTGAGGACGAGGTTGATCGCCCGCCGATCGCTCGGACAGCGCACCCGCTCGACCAGGCCGTCGTCCTCGATCCGGTCGAGCAGCCGGCTCAGGCCGCTGTGGGAGAGCAGCACCCGCTCAGCCAGGTCCACCTGGCGAAGCCGGCCCTCGGGGGCATCACGGAGCGCCGCCAGCACGTCGTACCAGGTAAGGGGCGGAAGCCCCGCCTCATCGAGGTCCCGGCTGATGCGCCGGAGCATCGTGGAGTGCGCGGTCAGGAACGCCCGCCAGGTGCGGAGCTGTTCCTCGTTGATCTTCTGAGCCGCTGCGGTCACTGAAAGAAGTTTAGCCGACAACAGTTGACGGCGCAACGATCTTTGCTACACTTCCTTGCAATAGCAATAGTTGTCTAAGCATCAAAAGGAGCCTTCAATGAGCACAACCGCTACCAAGATCGACCTCCAGGAGGGCACCTGGGCCGTCGACGCTACGCACTCCAACGCCAATTTCGAGGTCGAGCACGCGGGTGTATCCGTCTTCCGCGGCGGATTCAAGCCCGTCGACGCCAAGCTGACCGTCTCGGACGCCGGCCTGGCGCTCGAGGGCGCCGTCGACGTCGAGAGCATCAGCGTCGACGACGAGAACATCAGGCCGCACCTGCTGTCGCCCGACTTCTTCGACGTCGAGCGCAACCCGGGTATCACCTACCGGCTCGACCGAGATCGTCGGCGACGCCGGCGACCTGACGGTCACCGGCGAGCTCAGCATGGCCGGCTTCTCGCTCCCGGTCGCTGCAAAGGGCCGTCTCCGCGGCCCGGTCGAGGTACCCGGGGTCGGCGAGAAGATCTCGCTCGGGCTCGAGGCCACCATCGACCGCACGGACTACGGGATGAACTGGCAGATGGAGCTCCCGGCGGGCGGCCAGGCCCTGGCGAACGACGTCAAGCTCATCGTCGAGCTCGAGCTCAACCACGACTAGAGCGATGAAGGTCCTCGCCATCTCGGGCAGCCTCCGCGATGGCTCCCTGAACACGCGCCTGCTCCGCGAGATCGCGGAGCGGGCGCCGGCGGGGGTCGAGATCGAGCTCTGGAACGGATTGCGCTCGATCCCCCCGTACGACGCCGACGACGATCTCGAGCCGGCGCCCGAGCCCGTCCGCGCCCTGCGCGAGGCGGTCGCCGACGCCGACGGCCTGCTCTTCGCGACCCCCGAATACAACGCCTCGATCCCCGGCGTGCTGAAGAACGCGATCGACTGGGTGTCCCGCCCCCGTGCAGAGACCCCGTTCCAGGGCAAGCCCGCCGCCGTGGTGGGCGCGACCACCGGCCAGTTCGGCGCCGTCTGGGCACAGGCCGAGCTGCGCAAGGTGCTGGCTTCTACCGGCGCCCGCGTCGTCGACCTCGAGCTGCCGGTCGCCAAGGGCCACGAGGCACTCGAGCGGCGCGGCGACGGTGCTCGACGAGGTGCACCGCCTCGACGCACGCGCGGCGAGATCCTCAGCGCCCTCGTCACCGAGATCGATCGCGACCGCGAGGCAGCCCTCGTCGCCTGAACTAACCGGCGCCTGGGGCATTTTCAAGCGGGCGCTGGCAGGCGTTCAGAAGGCGTTTCTGGCCGGGGTTCGAGGTGCCGGAGCACACGCCAGCGCGCGCCCGAGAACGCGAGGTTCGCGATCGTCGCGAACCCCTCCTCGTCCTCGCGAAGGGCCAGCAGCAGGTGCGCCACCCGGTCGCCGGCCGGAAGCCCGGCGGCGTCCCCCACCCGCACGCACCAGCAGAACACGCGTCGGCCGCGCAGCCGCCGGGGCGGCTGCACCAGGAACGCCCCCTGCTCGCCCACGAGCCAGGTCCCCATGCGCCCGCGCTGCAACGCCAGGCCGCTCCGGGCCAGGAGGTCGCGCTCGTCATGGCCGACCAGATCGCCGAGCAGCCCAAGCGCCGCCCGCCCTGCCGGGCCGCCGGAGCCCGCGCTGCGCTCGCTCCCGATCGGAACCACCGAGCGCGCGCCGCGGCGCGCCTGCAGGCTCGGCACGGCCCACGCGTGGGCGAAGCAGAGCGCCGCGGCCGGGAACAGCAACGGCTCGATCCAGAGCAGGACGAGCCCGGGCGCGGTGAACAGCGCCACCACCCAGCCCGTCCAGGCGGTCCAGCGCCGCCCGTCGCGGCGCAGCGTCCGTGCGCTCGCCGGCTCGCGCCGCCAGCCCAGCGCCGCCGTTTCGGGCAGCCCGGCGGCCGGCGCGAGCGTGTCGGCGTCGGTCACGGCTGAACCGGAACTCAGCCGCCCGCGATCGGCCGCCGGAGGACGACCAGCTCGGCGTCGAGCGGCAGCGCGCGCACGACCTCGGCCGTGCCGTCGCCCGAGTCCACGGACGCGATCATGCCGCGGTCCAGTTCGCCGGCGAACAACGTCGTCGCCCGCTCGGCCTCGGACGAATCCGCGGCGCTCCACTCCGCGACGGTCGTATGCCCCGTCCTGTCGAGCCTGATCAAACGTCCCATCGCGCCTCCTCGCGTCGCCTGAGCCCCAGCATACGCCCGTAAACTCACGCACCCCATGGACGAGCCTGCCCGATACGACCCGCACGCGATCGAGGCCCGCTGGCAGGCGGTCTGGGCCGACGAGCGGACGTGGGAGGTCCCGAATCCTGGCGAGCCCGGCTTCGATCCGTCGATGCCCAAGGCGTACGTCCTCGAGATGCTTCCGTACCCCTCGGGAGAGCCCCACGTCGGCCACCTCAAGAACTACGCGATCGGCGACGCGCTGGCGCACGTCCGCCGCCGCCAGGGCTTTCAGGTGGTCCACCCGATGGGCTACGACGCCTTCGGCCTGCCGGCCGAGAACAACGCGATCAAGAGCGGGCAGCACCCGCGCGACGCAACCTGGGCCTCGATCGACGCCTTCCGCCGCGACCTTCGCCGCTGGGGAGTCTCGATCGACTGGACCCGCGAGTTCGCCACGTGCGACCCCGCCTACTACCGGTGGACCCAGTGGATCTTCCTGAGGATGTTCGAGCGCGAGCTCGCCTACCGTGCCGAGGCGCCGGTCCAATGGTGTCCCGTCGACCAGACCGTGCTCGCGAACGAGCAGGTGATCGACGGGCACTGCGAGCGCTGTGGATCGCTGGTCGAGCAGCGCAACCTCGAGCAGTGGTTCTTCCGGATCACGGAATACGCGGACCGGCTGCTCGACGACTTCGCGACGCTCGAGTCCTGGCCCGAGCACGTGCTGACGATGCAGCGCAACTGGATCGGCCGCTCCGAGGGCGCCGAGGTCACCTTCCGCTGCGAGGACCTGGGCATCGACTTCCCCGTCTTCACGACCCGCCCGGACACGCTGTTCGGCGCGACCTTCTTCGTGCTCGCGCCCGAGCACCCCGACCTCGAGCGCCTGGCCGCCGGGACGGGCAACGAGCAGGCCGTGCGCGACTACATCAACGAAGCCGGCCGCGAAACCGTGGAGGAGCGCGGGGCGGAGGACCGGCCAAAGACCGGCGTCCCGCTCGGCCGGACGGTGACCAACCCCGTCAACGGCGAGCAGATCCCGATGTTCGTCGCGGACTACGTGCTGATGGAGTACGGCACCGGTGCCCTGATGGCCGTGCCCGCACACGACGGGCGCGACTTCGCGTTCGCCAAGGCGTTCGACCTGCCGATCGTCCAGGTCGTCGAGCCGGGGCATCCCGCCGCAGACCCGTCCGCCCCCGGACGCGAAGCGGAGGAGGCGGACGGCCTGGATTCGCCGTTCGTCGCCCACACTGACGACGAGGTCCTGGTGAACTCGGGCGAGTTCACCGGCATGAGCGCGCCCGAGGCGAAGCGCGCGATCGTCGAGTGGCTGGGCAAGGACGGCCGCGGCGAGCCGGCGGTCAACTACCGCCTGCGCGACTGGCTGCTCTCGCGCCAGCGGTACTGGGGCTGCCCGATCCCGGTCGTCCACTGTGGTTCATGCGGCATCGTGGCCGTGCCCGACGACCAGCTCCCGGTCGAGCTGCCCGACACCGACGAGTACGCGCCGAAGGGCAAGAGCCCCCTGGCGGCCGTCGAGGACTGGGTGAACACCACGTGCCCGAAGTGCGGCGGCCCGGCGCGGCGCGAGACCGACACGATGGACACCTTCGTCGACTCGTCCTGGTACTTCATCCGCTACCTCGACGCCCACAACGAGGAGGCTCCCTGGAGCCGCGAGGCCACGGACTACTGGATGCCGGTCGACCAGTACATCGGCGGCGTCGAGCACGCGATCCTGCACCTGATGTACGCCCGGTTCTTCGTGAAGGCGCTCGCCGACATGGACCTGCTGGGCGTCCAGGAGCCGTTCGCCAACCTCTTCACGCAGGGAATGATCACTCGCCACGGCGCGAAGATGTCCAAATCGAAGGGCAACACGGTGAGCCCCTCCGAGTTGATCGAGCGCTACGGCGCCGACGCGATGCGCGCCTACATCTGCTTCATCGGCCCGCCCGAGCGCGACGCCGACTGGCTCGACAAGGGCGTCGACGGCGTCTTCCGGTTCCTCTCGCGGCTCTGGCGCCTGGGGCAGGAGGTCGTCGAGCGAACGTCGGGCGGCGGCCCGGAGCCGGGGGACTCACCCCTCGTGAGAAAGGCCCATTGGGCGATCGACAAGGTCGGCCACGACATCGAGGACGGGTTCCAGATGCACACGGCGATCGCGGCCGTGATGGAGCTCGTGAACGACGCCTACCGCCTGAAGGACGGCCTCTACGGGACCCCGGACGGCGAGTCCGACCTGCGCTTCGCAACGGCGACCGCGGCGTCCCTGATCTTCCCGTTCGCGCCGCACCTGGGGAGCGAGGTCTACGAGGCGCTCGAGGGCACCCGCGTCTGGGAGACCCCCTGGCCGACGGCCGATCCCGCCCTGCTCACCAGCGACACGATCACGCTGGTCGTCCAGGTCAACGGCAAGCGCCGGGATGAGATCGAGGCTGCCGCGGACGCCCCGGAGGAGGAGTTGCTGCGCCTGGCGCGCGAGAGCGAGCTCGTCCAGCGCCAGATCGACGGCAAGGAGGTCGTCAAGGAGATCGTGGTCCCGGGGCGGCTGATCAACCTCGTCGTCAGGTAGCTCAGGCGTCCGTTCACGGCCCGGCCCAACCGGCTCCTCCCCGGTCTGCTACAACCATCGCGTGCTGGTCAGGAAGTTCGGGGACGCGGCGACGATCGATGTCCATCGCCTTCGCTCTCACATCCTCATGGACGCGGGCGAGCTCGGTTCGCGGAACCTCTCCGTGAACTGGATCGAGGTGCCGCCCGGGGCCTCCGAGGAGCTGCGCTCGCACGAGGAGGCCGAGCAGGCCTACGTGGTCGTCCGCGGCTCCGGGACCATGTCGGCGACCGGAGACACGCAGCAGCTGGCGCCCGGCGACCTGGTCCTGATCCCGCCCGCCACCGACCACTCCGTCGGCAACGACGGGGCGGAGCCGCTGGCGCTCGTCTCGGTGCAGTCGCCCGGCGTCTCCGCCGACGAGCTGTTCAGCATCCGGCTCGCGAGCCAAGCGGTCGGCTACGACGGCGACTACGAAGACGAGTAGCCGTGACGGGCACCTCGTCTCCGCTGCGCCGGCGGCGGGTGATCATCCACGGCCGCGTCCAGGGCGTCTTCTTCCGCGACACCCTTCGCCGCCGCGCGGAGTCGCGTGGGGTCGCGGGCTGGGTCAGCAACCGCGGCGACGGCACCGTCGAGGCCGTTTTCGAGGGCCGCGAGGCCGACATCGAGGCGCTGCTCGGCTTCTGCCGCCAGGGTCCCGCGCGGGCGGAGGTCGAGCGCGTCGACGTCCGCCCGGAACCGCCCGAGGGACTCACCGGCTTCAAGATCGAGTGACGACGCCAGCGCGCCTTTAGTCACCGCTCCGCGGCGTGCCGCGCCTCACCCGCGCGCCGTGCGCGGGCACGCTCGGCGGCGTGCCCGAGCTCAGCCGAGCCCAGCTCGCCGTGTACGCCGCGATCGCGGTCGTCGCCCTGCTGCTCGGCGCGCGGTGGATCCGCTCGGGCGAGCCCGCTCCCACCGAGTCGGTCGCCTACGGTAGCTCCGAGGAGGCCTCGCCCGACACAGGGAGCGTCGAGTTCGGCGAGACCGGGGAGGACGTGGTGGTACACGTTGCCGGGGCGGTGCGCGAACCCGGCGTATACCGGCTGCCCGAAGGGTCGCGCGTGACCGACGCGATCGAGCGCGCGGCCGGTGCAACGGGTGACGCCGACGCGAACGCGATCAACCTGGCCGCCCGCCTGGCCGACGGCCAACAGATCAACCTGCCCGCCAGGAGTCAAGCTCCTGTCGGGGTCGGGGGCTCGCAGGCCGGCGCTGGGTCGGCATCGGGGCCAATCAGCTTGGGCACCGCCACCGTGGAGCAGCTCGATTCGATCGAGGGCATCGGGCCCGTCACGGCTGCCGCGATCCTCCAGTTCCGCGACGAGCGGGGCGGCGTGTCGTCCGTCGACGAGCTCGACGAGATCAGCGGCATCGGTCCAGCCACCATGGAGGCCCTGCGGGCGCGCCTGCAGCCGTGACCGCCGGGAGCGGCGTCGCGTGGCGATACGCGGCGCTGGCCGGCCTCGCCGCCGGTCTCGCGATCGCCCCCGCCGCCGCCCACGCGCCGGTGGAGCCGGCGCTGCTCCTCGCCCTGGCCTGCCTGCTGGCCGTCGTCCGGCCCCGCGGTCGGGCCGTTGCCCCATGGCTCGTACTCGTCGCCGGCGTGGCGATCCTCGCCGGGTTGACTCTCGGTGACGCGCGGATCGCCGCCATCGATGCCGGCGCGCTCACGCCCGACGACGGCGAACGTCTCCGAGTGCGCGGGACCGTGGCATCGACCCCGCGCGCCGCGAACGGAGTCACCGGGTTCGTGGTCGAGGTCGATGGGAAACGGATCGCGGTCGAGAGCCGCGGGAGCCTTCCCGATGTCGACGAGGGCCGCGTGGTGGTGGTCGACGGGACGGCTCGCCCACCGGCGCCCTGGCTGGCTGGAACGCTCGCGCGCGACGGCGCCGCCATGGTTGTCGACGCGGACGAGGTGCGTGCCACCGGCGCTGTGCGCGGAGGCCTTCGAGGTGCCCTGGACGGCGTCCGGCGCCGCGCCGAGTCGGCGCTGGAGCGCGGGACTCCCGAGGCCTCAGCGGCGCTCCTGCGCGGCTTCGTGCTCGGCCAGGACGACCGGATCCCCGAGTCCGTGCGTGACGAGTTCCGCCGTTCCGGCCTGGCGCACGTGCTGGCCGTGAGCGGCCAGAACGTGATGCTGCTCGCGCTCCTGGCGACCCCGATCCTCGCCCTCACGGGCACCTCCCTGCGCCTGCGGCTGCTGTGCCTCGTGGCGCTCATCGCGATCTACGTCCCGGTCGCCGGAGCCGGTCCCTCGATTCAGCGGGCGGGGGTGATGGGCGCCGCGGGGTTGGTGGCCGCGCTCGCCGGCAGGCCGAGCGCGCGGTGGTACGCGCTGCTGCTCGCCGCCGTCGCCACCCTCGCCCTCGACCCGCGCTCCACGGGTGACATCGGCTGGCAGCTCAGCTTCGCCGCAGTGGCTGGCCTGCTGGTGCTTGTTGCGCCGCTCGTGCGGGTTCTGGACGGCGGCCGCCGGACGCTCGCCCGGCGCGCCCTGGCGGAGGGTGCCGCGATGACGCTGGCCGCCACCCTCGCGACGGCGCCCCTCGCCGCGCATCACTTCGGCACGGTCTCGTTGACCGCGATCCCGGCGAACCTGGTGGCGCTGCCGGCGATCGCGCCGGCAATGTGGCTCGGGATGCTCGCCGGCGCCACGGGGCAGATTCCCGGTGCACCCGTCGAGCCGCTGACCGCCCTCGGTGGGCTCTGCGCCGCGTTCATCGGGTGGACGGCGCGGGCCTTCGGCGGCGACTGGGCCCAGATCGAGTTCGCCGAGCCGGACCTGGGGACGGCGATCGCGCTCACGGCCGCACTGCTGCTCGGCGCCCGTCTGTCGTGCGTGGCGCTCGAACGCCGCTCGGCGTTACGCCCGGGGTGGGGCGGGCGCGTCGGCCCCCGCTTGATGGCGGGCGCGGCGCTGGCGACGGCGCTCGCGCTGACGCTCGTAATCATCCTCCCCGGAGAGCCGCGCCCGGCCGGCCCACCTCCCGACCTCAGGATGCGCGTGCTCGACGTGGGCCAGGGCGATGCGATCCTCCTGGAGCCGCGGGACGCCCTGCCGGTCCTGGTTGACACCGGGCCGCCGGGCGGCGGTACGGCCGAGCGGCTCGAGGAGCTTGGAATCGACCGCCTGGGAGCGCTCGCGCTCACCCACGACCAGCTCGACCACTCTGGCGCCCTGGGCGAAGTGCTCGCTCGTGTCGAGGCCGAGCGCATCGTCCACGCCCCGGGCGCCCGTCCCCGGTACTGCGCGAGCGGAGGCTGTCCGGGCGTTCGAGCGCTCGGCGCCGGGCGGTCGCTCCGCGCGGGCCGCCTCCGTCTCGACGTCCTCTGGCCGAGCGACGCGGCCGGTGGCGACGACCCGAACGCGAGCTCGCTGGTCCTGCGCGCCCGCCTCGGCGGATTCGAAGCCCTCCTCACCGGCGACGCGGAGGCCGAGGTGGCGCCGATCGACCCCGGGCCGGTGGACGTGCTCAAGGTCGCCCACCACGGCAGCGCCGATGCCGGGCTGCCGGCCCTCCTGGAGCGCGCGGCGCCAAGGCTTGCGGTGATCTCGGTTGGGGACGACAACTCCTACGGGCACCCGGCGCCGGAGACGCTGGCCGCCCTGGCCGACGGGGGCGTGTCGGCACGGCGTACGGACGAAGACGGGGAGGTGGTCATCGAGGTCCGGGGTGGTGGCTGGACGGTTGGGTAGGGTGCGCCGAACTCTCGTCCGACAAGGAGCCGAATGACCAGCGACGCACCGAACCTGAGCCGGCCTCACCGCCACCGCCACCGCCCCCGCCGCCCGCGCCACCGGGCACGGGCGAATCGGGAAAGGCCAGCGGCGGCATGCGCGCGCTTGGGTTCCTGATCGCGCTGGTGCTGGCGTTCGGCGCCGCCGTGATGATCGCCGTCGCGATCGACATCGGCGACACCTCGACCTGCGACCAGTTCTTCGAGGACGTGGAGTCGGGCCAGGTGGTACCCGACCTCGACGACGAGTGCTTCGACGGCTCGTCGGCCCAGAAGTCGATCAGCGTCGTGTTGGCGTGGGCGAGCGGGATCGTCGGCGCGATCGCCGTCCTCGTCGCGCTCATGTTCGCGGTGACCGGAACCCGCGGCCCGCTCCTCGCTCGGGCTGCCGGTGCGGCTGTCGCGCTGGGCATCCTCTCGATCCTGATCGGCAGCATCTAGACAGATGGCCGAGCTGGCGCCCGCATATCTCCTGGCGGGCGACGACGCCGCGAAGCTCGACGCGGCGCTGACCGCGCTGCGCGCGCGTGCCGAGCGCGAGGGGGGTCCCGGGGCATTGGAGTCGTTCAGCGGTGACGGCCCGCCCGACGCGGACGGGCTGCTGGCCGCGATCCCCGCGCTGTCGCTCACCGCCAGTCGGCGCTATCTGCTGGCCGACGGCGTCGAGCGGTGGTCGACCGGCCAGGCCAAGCCCGTGATCGCCGCCCTCGGCGCGCTGCCCCCCGACCTGACAGTCGTGCTGGTCGCGCGCGAGGCTTCGCCCAGGGTCAGGTCTCCGAAGGGGCTGGCCGAAGCGGTGGAGGCGGCTGGGGGAGACGTGCGCCGCTACGAGGCGCCGCGCGCTCGCGACCTGCCCGGGCGCCTCGTGGCGGAGGCGGGCCGGCGCGGATTCGACCTGGAGACCGACGCCGCGCGGATGCTCGTCGACCGCCTGGGAGATTCGACACTGCGCCTGCGGACGGAGCTCGACCGGCTCGCGCTGTGGGCGGGCGAGGGCGGCAGCGTCTCGGCCGACGATCTCGACGCGATGGTCGCCGATACCTCCGAGGAGGTGGTCTGGGCGCTCTCCGACGCGCTCGTCGACCGCGACCGCGCAGCCGCGGCGCGGGCGGCCGCGCGGCTGACCGCGCAGGGCGAATCGGTCACGCCGCTCGTATACCAGGCTGCGAAACGACTCCGGGAGGCAAGGCTGGCGATAGCCGGCCTGGAGGCGGGCCGCTCAGGGAAGGAGCTCGAATCGTCACTTCCCATGCACCCGTACGCGGCGAAGATGCTGGTGCGCCGGGTGCGAAACACCAGCCCGGGCGCGCTGCGAGCGGCCACGTGCGCGGTCGCCGACCTCGAGTGGTGGACGCGGGGGGGCTCCGACTATCCCGACGACGTTGCGCTCGCCCTGGCGGTGGCTCGCGCCGGCGGCACACGCGGCGGGTGAGTCGAAGCCGACGGGAGCCTAGGAGGAGGAGGCAGCGCGAATTCGTGCCGCGCGAGCCTTCTTGCGGGCGCCGCTTCGGCGGTGCAGAGCGCCCTTCTGAACGGCCTTGTCGATCCTCGAGATCAACCCGCGGTGCTCGCTCTCGACCGCGCTCTCGTCGCCTCCGGCGACCGCGGCTTCGAGGCGCCTGAAGTGCGTCCGGACGGCGCTCTTGAAGAGGCGATTCTCGTCGTGCTCGCGCAGCGACCGGGCGTTCCGCTTTCTTTGTGAGGCGATGTTGGCCATTTCGCGAGCGCGGATGATAGCGGCGCGTACCTGAATGAGAATGAACGAAAGGCCGGAAACACCCCGGGAAATCGAGGCCGACGCCGTTGCGGCGGCCGAGACCACCCCGAGCGAGGAAGTCGATCCGGCGCGCCCGCGCTCGGGCCGTCTGGCGCGCTCGACGGCGCTGTTCTCGCTGGCAACCGCCGCCTCCCGCGTGGCGGGCCTGGTCCGCGAGATGGTCGCTGCCTCGTACTTCGGGACGCTGGGCCCGATGTCCGCGTTCACGATCGCGTTCCAGGTCCCGAACCTCGTGCGCAGCCTGTTCGCCGACGCCGCCATCCAAGCCGCGTTCGTCCCGGTCTTCACCGAGTTGCTCGAGAAGGGGGAGCGGCGCGAGGCGTTCCGGCTCGCCTCCACGATGCTCTTCCTCGTCACGCTGATCCTCGGGGCGATCACCGCGCTGTTCATCCTGCTGGCGCCGGTGGTGATGCCGCTCTTCATCCCGGATCAGTACGAGGCGGTGAAGGACCTCACGGTCGTCCTCTCGCAGCTCCTGTTCCCGATCGTGCTCCTCTTGGGGGTGACGGGAATGGTCGTCGGGGTCCTGAACAGCTACGACCGTTTCGGCGCCTATGCGATCTCGCCGTTCTTCTGGAACGTCGCGATCATCGCCGTCCTGGTCGCGCTCGTCCCGGCGTTCCCCGAGGAGGACGAGATCTACGCCTACGCGATCGGCGTCCTCGTCGGCACCGTGATCCAATTGCTGATCCCGGCGTGGGATCTGCGCAACACGCCGTACGGCCTGCGGCGCGCCCTGCTCGCCCCGTTCAGCTTCAAGCGCGAGGACTGGCGCGACTCGCGCGTGCGACGGGTGCTGCTGCTGATGCTGCCGGTGACGATCAGCCTCGGCCTGATCAACGTCAACCTGCTGATCAACAGCACCGTCGGCTTCCTCGTCTCCGACCAGGCGCCGGCGGCGATCGACAAGGCGTTTCGCATCTACATGCTCCCGCAGGGCATCTTCTCGGTCGCGATCGCAACGGTCCTGTTTCCGACGCTCGCCCGGTTCGCGGCCCGCGCCGACCGTGACGGGCTGCGAGCCACCATGGCCAACGGAATGCGTCAGATCCTGCTGCTCCTGATCCCGGCCACCGCGGCGATCCTCGTGCTCTCCGAGCCCATGACCCGGCTGATCTATGAACGCGGCGTGTTCGACGACACGTCCACCGACCTGGTGTCCGAGGCGCTCTTCTGGTTCGCATTCTCGCTCCCCTTCAACGGTCTCTTCCTGCTTTTGACCCGCACGTTCTTCAGCCTCCAGCGGCCGTGGCTTCCGACCGCGATCTCCGTCGCCAACCTGGCGATCACGGCGGGCGCCGCCCTACTGCTCTACGAGCCGTACGGCGTTGGTGGCATCGTCGCGGCGACCGGGATCGCCACGATCGCGAGCGTCATCGCACAGGCGTGGGTGCTGCGCGGTGAGCTGGGACGACTCGAGCTCGGGAAGCTGTTCTCGAGCGGAATGCGGATCCTGGCGGCCGCCGCGGCGCTCGCCGCCGTCTCATACGTCGTCTGGGACCTGCTGGACAGCGAGCTGGGGCGGGGCACCGGCGCCCAGATCGTCTCCCTTGGCGTCGCCCTGGGCGCCGGCGCGCTCGCGTACCTCGCCGTGGTCCTGGCGCTCCGGGTCCCCGAGGCGGATCAGGCGCTCCGGGTCATTCGCCGCCGGTAGGCACGCGCACGAAGAATTGCAAGCAAACGATGTGTGACACCGGTCACACATCCCCTAACTTCGGCCGTTCATCGTGTAAGCCCTCCTGACCGCCCGCGCCGAGGGCCCGGCAAAGCCGGGACGCGCGGGCGCTTTTCAGGCGCGATGCCTCGCGCCGGCGCTGGTTTCCACGCCCACCCCGACGAGAGGACCCCCGCAGTCATGTCGCACCCGCGTTCCAGAACCCGAATCCTTGTCACGGCCGCGACGGCGATCGCCGTCGGAGCCGGCCTCGCGATCCCGGCCCTGGCGGCCGAGCCGGAGGCGGAGATCACCCCGCGCGCCGCCCTGCGCATCCTGGCCCCGACCGCGCCCGCCGCGCTCGAGGCGGTCGATGTCCGCCAGGCCAGCGACCGCCGGTTCGCGACCGCCGAGCGCAAGCGGCGGATGCGGCCGGACGGCCCGTTCGTCCCGGTCGTCGGCAAGGTGGACTACGGCACTCCCGAGAACGCGTTCGGCGCCGCCCGCTCGGGCCACACGCACTCGGGCCACGACATGTTCGCGCCGCCCGGCACCCCGCTGGTTGCGGCCGCCGACGGCGTGGTGGTGGACGCGGGCAGCGACGGCGGACAGGGCAACTACGTGCACGTCTACGACAGCGAGCGCGCGCAGACCTACATCTACATGCACATGGTCGCGCCGCCCAAGGTCACGACCGGCGACGAGGTCAAGGCGGGCGAGCTCCTGGGCGGTCTCGGCTGCACCGGCTCGTGCTACGGGGACCACCTTCACTTCGAGATCCGCGACGGCAAGGGCTTCACCGCCGAGGCCCGCGACCCGCTCCCCGACCTGAAGGACTGGGAGACGCTCGACAAGCCGCTCTAGGGCCGGCGGGCCCTGAGGTCGGCGGTCGCTCGCCATACTCAGCGGCCGCATGGAGGAGATCCGCAACTTCTCGATCATCGCCCACATCGACCATGGGAAGTCGACGCTGGCCGATCGCATCCTCGAGATCACGAATGCCGTCGATGCGCGCCAGCACGTGCCGCAGATGCTGGATTCGATGGACCTCGAGCGGGAGCGCGGGATCACCATCAAGGCGCAGGCCGTGCGGGTGGAGTACGACGCGGACGACGGCTCGAGCTACCACCTGCACCTGATCGATACCCCCGGGCACGTCGATTTCGCCTACGAGGTGTCGCGCTCGCTCGCCGCGTGTGAGGGGGCGCTCCTCGTCGTCGACGCGGCGCAGGGTGTCGAGGCGCAGACCGTGGCGAACACGTACGCGGCGATCGAGGCCGGGCTCGAGCTGATCCCGGTGCTCAACAAGGTCGATCTCCCCGGCGCCGAGCCCGAGCGGGTGACGGGCGAGATCGTCGACCTGATCGGCGGCTCGGCCGACGAGGTGCTCCACATCTCCGCCAAGACCGGCGAGGGTGTGCGCGACGTCCTGGAGGCGATCGTGAAGCGCATCCCGCCGCCGCAAGGAAATCCGGCCGCGCCGCCCAGGGCGCTGATCTTCGACTCCGAGTTCGACCCATACCGCGGCGTCGTTGCGTACGTCCGCGCGGTCGACGGCGTCTTTCGCAAAGACGAGGCGATCCGCGCGATGCAGACCGGGACCCAGGCCGAGATCGACGAGATCGGGTTCTTCAAGCCCGCGATGGCCGCGGCGCCGGCGATGGAGGCGGGCGAGGTCGGATACGTGATCACCGGCATCAAGGACGTGACCAAGCTGCGCGTCGGCGACACGCTGACGACGACCGCGAACCCGGCGTCCGAGGCGCTGCCCGGCTACCGCGAGGTGAAGCCAATGGTGTTCTGCGGCCTGTTCCCGATCGACACGGACCGCTACGAGGACCTCCGCGAGGCGCTCGACCGGCTCTCGCTGAACGACGCCGCGCTGTCCTGGGAGCCCGAGACGTCGCAGGCTCTCGGCTTCGGCTTCCGCTGCGGCTTCCTGGGCCTCCTGCACATGGACATCGTCCGCGAGCGACTGGAGCGCGAGTATGACCTCGACCTCCTGGCGACGACCCCGAACGTCAGCTACGAGGTCGAGTTGCTCGACGGCGAGCGCGTCGAGGTGCACTCGCCCGTCGACCTGCCGGACCCCGGTCAGGTAGCCGAGATCCGCGAGCCGTACATCCGGGCCAGCGTGATCTGCCCGGCCGACCGGGTCGGCGCGGTCATGGAGCTGTGCCAGGAACGGCGCGGCACGCACGTCGACATCCACTACCTCTCGCCCGAGCGGGTCCAGCTTCGCTACGACCTGCCGCTGGCCGAGATCGTCCTCGACTTCTTCGACCAGCTCAAGTCGCGGACCGCCGGCTACGCCTCGCTCGACTACGAGCCGACCGGGCTCCAGCCGTCCGACCTCGTCAAGCTCGACGTGCTGCTGGCGGGCGACCCGGTGGACGCCCTGTCCGTGATCGTCCACCGCGACAAGGCGTATGTGGCCGGCAAGGCGATGGTCGAGCGGCTGCGCAAGACGATCCCCAGACAGCTCTTCGACGTGCCGGTTCAGGCTGCAATCGGCTCCCGGGTGCTCGCGCGGGAAACCGTCAAGGCGTTGCGCAAGGATGTGACCGCGAAGCTCTACGGTGGCGACGTCACGCGCAAGCGGAAGCTGCTCGAGAAGCAGAAGAAAGGCAAGAAGCGGATGAAGCAGGTCGGGCAGGTCGAGGTGCCACAGGAGGCGTTCCTGGCCGTGCTGGAACTGGACCGGTGAGCGCCGAGGATCCGAGGTTCGCCCTGATCCGCGACGCGTTCGCCTCGTTCGAGAGCAGGGACGTCGCGGGGCTCGCGAGCTTTCTGCACCCGGAGGTCGAGTCGCGAGTCTTCCCGCCGCTCCTGAACACGGGCACCTGGCAGGGGTATCCGGGCTTCGTCGAGATGACGACCGGCTGGGAGGAGGCGTTCGGGGAGATCACCTACGGCATCACCGGGTTCGAGTCCCTCGACGACCGCAACATCCTCGTCGCGGTCCACCAAGAGGCGACCGGCGCCGGCAGCGGCGTCCCGGTGGTCCTCGACGTCTACTTCCTGATCGAGTTCGAGGGCGACCAGGCGACCAGATTCCAGATCCATGCCGATCGCGAGTCGGCGCTGGCGGCGGTCTGACCGATGGCGGACGAGCCGACCGCAGGGCAGCGCGAGAACATGAGTCTCGCCCAGCGGGCCCTCCAGCTCTACGTCGGCCGGGATATCGAGGGTTTGCTCGCCCTCTACCACCCCGACGTGGTCGTGACCGCCCCGGACTTCATGAACGCCGGCCCGTTTCACGGCCACGAGGGCTACATGGAGTGGATCTCGCGCTGGAACGAGGCATGGGATGACTTCGACTTCGACCTCAGGGCAATCGAGCCGGTCGGCGAGCGCCACGTCGTCCTGAGCATCCTGGTCAGCGGGCGGGGCGCGGGCAGTGGGGTGGAGGTGGAGCAGATGTCGTACTGGGTCGCGGAGATCCGCGACAAGCTCGGCACGTACCTCGAGGTCCTACTCACGGAGGGGCGGGCGTTCGAGCTGGCGCGCCGCCGCGAGGTGGACTCAGGGAAACGATGAGCGGCGCAAGGCGCGAAACCAACTTGGCCACCCTGGCAAGGGATACGTAGACTCCCGCGCCGATGTCGCTCAAGACCGACGCGGCCGGCAAGACCTGGGATCCAGTGTCGTTCACCGTCGAGGGCGAGCGAATCACCCGCTACGCCGACGCGATCGGCGCGGACAGCCCGCTCCACCGCGACGCCGAGGCCGCGCGAGCGGCAGGTTTCCGGGACGTCGTCGCGCCGCCGATGTTCTGCGTCGTCTACTCGAGCCCCGCGATGGGGCCCGCGATCCTCGATCCGGAGGTCGAGCTGAATTTCGCCGCGATGGTCCACGGCGGCCAGGAGTTCGAGTGGGGCGAGCCCGTCTGCGCCGGCGACGAGATCACGACCAGGGTCAGATGCGGCTCGATCGAGGAGCACGATGGGAAGGGCTTCTACGTGTTCGAATCGGTCTCGACCAACCAGGACGGCGCGGAGACCGTGAAGGGCACCTGGACGAACATCGTGCGAGGCGTTGCTGTTTGATGAGCGACGTAGGGCGCGAAAGCATGTTCGCCCCCCTGGCAAGGGATGGGTCCTGATGACCGAGTTCTCGGTCGGTGATTCCCTCCCGGAGCTCCGGGTCACTCCGGACGCGGGGCTGACGAGGCGCTACGCGGAGGCCTCCGGCGACATGAACCCGATCCACATCGACGAGGAATTCGCGAAGAAGGTCGGCCTGCCAGGCTGCATCCTGCACGGCCTATGGTCGATGGCCCAGGTCGCGCGCGCCCAATCCGCGGTCGCCGGTGGCGACCCCCGCGCCCTGAAGCGCCTCTCCGTCCAGTTCCGCGGGATGGGCTTTCCCGAGCGGGAGATCGTGGTGACGTCGACGGTCACCGAGGCGCACGACGGGCGTATCGTCACCGACACCGTCGCCACGCAGGGCGACAACCGGATCATCCGCAACGCCAGCGCCACACTCGAGCTTTAACCGAGCGCCATCCTAGAATCCATCGGGTGCTTGTGAGCGAGCGCCAACAGCGGATCCTGCTGCTCGTCGCGGAGGAGTACCTCCGCACGGGCAAGCCCGTGGGATCGAAGGCGATCGCCGAGCGCGGCGACGTCGAGTGGGGCGCGTCCACGGTCCGCAACGAGCTGGCGGCGCTCGAGCGCGACGGATACCTCACGCACCCGCACACGTCCGCCGGGCGCATGCCGACCGACCGCGGCTACCGGTTCTACGCCGACTCCCTGCTTGCGACTGCGCCCACTCGGCCGGCCGCGGACTCGGCCACCCCCGAGCTCGATCTGACGCGGATGCGCCGGGAGGTCGAGGACGCGATGCGCGAGACGACGCAGGCTCTCTCGCAGATGACCGACCTGCTGGCGGTCGCAACCGCGCCGCCTCCGAGCGCGGCCCGCGTCCACCGGATCGAGGTGCTACCGCTGCAGCCAAACGTCGCGATGGTGGTTGTGATCGCGACGAACGGCGCCGTCGCAAAGCGGGTGTTCAATTTCGATCGCAAGCTCGACGCCGGCATGCTGGAGTGGGCCTCCAGCTATCTGAACGAGCGCCTGACCGGGCTCGCGCTGGGCGCGCGGATGACGGGCGACCGGCTCACGGATCCGGAGCTCTCGAGCTCCGAGGCCAGCTTCCTGGCCGAGATCGGCGCCGCCTTCACCGACCTCGAGCGCCGCGCGGGCGAGGACCTCTACGTGGACGGCGCGGCTCGCCTGCTCTCCGAGGAGCACGCGCCGGACCTGCCGGAGGCGGAGTCCCTGATGGGCGTCCTCGAGGGCCGCGCGAACCTGCTGCGCGTCCTGCGCTCGGCCCTCGACGAGCGTTCCGTCTTCGTCTGGATCGGCGAGGAGAACCCCGCCCCCGAGCTGCGAACCGTCAGCGTCGTTGGCGCCAACTACGGCCTCGGCTACCGCAACCTCGGCACCGTCGGCGTCCTCGGCCCGACGCGGATGGACTACGCGACCGCGATCGCCTCGGTGCGGGACGCGGCCGGCGAGCTCTCCCGGTTCTTCGAGTCCGTCTACGAGCCGCGCAGCTAGATGCCCCGGGACTACTACGAAGTCCTCGGCGTCGACCGGGGTGCCGCCGACGCGGACATCAAGAAGGCGTTCAGGCGGCTCGCCCGTGAGCTCCACCCCGACGTGAACAAGCACGATCCGGCCGCCGAGGAGAAGTTCAAGGAGGCTGCGGAGGCTTACGAGGCCCTCTCCGATCCCGAGCGCCGCCGGACCTACGACACGTTTGGCCACGAGGGCCTGCGCTCGGGCGGGTTCTCGTCGCGAGCATCCGCGGGTGCCGGCTTCGAGGACATCCTGGGCGCGTTCTTCGGCCAGGGCGATCCGCTGTTCTCGGAGCTGTTCGGATTCGGCCGCCGGGGCCCGGCGCCGGGAGGCGACATCGGGGTCGCCGTCGAGATCGAGCTCGCGGACGTGCTGGAGGGCGTCAGCCGCGAGGTCTCGTTCGAGGCCGTCTCCCGCTGCGAGCATTGCAACGGCAACGGCGCCGAGCCCGGCACGCCGATCCAGACCTGCGAGACCTGCGGCGGCCAGGGCGTCGTGCAGCAGGTCTCCCGCACCGCGTTCGGGCAGATGGTGCGCTCGGCCGCCTGCCCGACCTGCAACGGCGAGGGCAAGATCCCCGACGAGCCCTGCGCCGAGTGCGACGGGGTCGGGCGCGTGCGACGGCGGCGCACGTGGGACGTTGACGTTCCCGCGGGAATCGAGGACGGGCAGCGCATCCGGATCTCGGGCGCCGGCCATTCGGGCGAGCACGGTGCGCCGGCCGGCGACCTCTACGTCGAGGTCCGGGTTCGCGCGGACGAGCGCTTCGAGCGCCACGGCGAGCACCTGATCACCCCGGCCCGGATCGGCGTCACGCGCGCGATGCTCGGGGGCAAGATCCAGGTACCGACGCTCAACGGGCCCCGCGAGGTCGAGGTTCCAAAGGGCGCCCAGCCGGGCCAGCGCATCGTCGTCAAGGGCGAGGGACTGCCACGGCTTCAGGGCCGTCGGCGCGGCGACCAGCACGTGGTGCTGGAGGTCGTGGTCCCCGACCGGCTCAGCCGGAAGCAGCGGGCCGCGGCGCAGGAGCTCGACGACCTTCTCGACGAGCCTTCCGTCGGGGGATGATTCGCCTCGCGGTTCGCTGCCGGCCCGAACAGGCCGAGGTAGTCCTCGCGGAGCTGGTGCAGCTCGCCCCCGGCGGTGTCGAGGAGGAATCCGGCCCGGGGTGGGTCGAGTACGCGATCTATGGGGCCGAGGGTGAGCTTCCCGAGCTTGGCGACGTCGAGGTGGCCGCGGGCGAGGGGCTCGTGGACGTTCGCTCGGAGCAGATCCCCGACGACTGGGCCGACCGCTGGCGCGACTTCCACGAGCCGACCTCGATCGCCGATGGCAGGGTGGTGATCCGGCCCTCGTGGCGGGATGAGCCGGCCGGCGACTCGATCGACGTCGTCATCGACCCCGGCCAGGCGTTCGGCACGGGCGCGCACCCGACCACGCGGATGTGCGTCGAGTTGCTCGTCCAGCTCGCCGACGAGACGCCCGCGGCCGGACCCCTGCTCGATCTCGGCACCGGCTCGGCCGTGCTCGCGATCGTCGCCGCCAAACTCGGCTTCGCGCCGGTGACGGGCGTCGATCTCGAGCACCCGGCCCTCGAGGCCGCGCGCGAGAACGCGGCCGCCAACCAGGTGGAGCTCGGGCTCGACCGCCTGAACCTCCGGGAGGAGGCGCCGCCGGCAGCTCCCACCGTGGTTGCGAACCTCACCGCGCCGATCCTGCGCGACGTGGCGGCCCGGCTCCCGGCTGGATGCGAGCGGCTGATCTGCTCCGGGCTCCTCGCGCGCGAGGCGGAGGACGTGGAGGCGGCGTTCGCCGACGCCGGGCTCGAGCGGCGAGAGCGCCGGAACTCGGGCGACTGGTCCGCGTTGCTGCTCGAACGCCCGTAGCCGCCGCGCGGGGTATGTTGCCCGCATGATCGCCGCAGCTGTTCAGTTCTACGACGTCGTCGTCTTCTTCCACATCCTGGCCGTCGTGCTCGCCTTCGGCCCGACCTTCGCCTACGGGGCGTTCTTCGCCACGGCCGGCAGGACCAACCCGGCGGCGCTGCCGACCATCGGCCGGGTCGTGGTCATGTGGAGCCGGATCGCAACTCGGTGGGGGCTGCTCGTGATCTTGATCACCGGCCTCTACCTGGTCGACGATCGCTGGGACTTCGCCGATTTCTTCGTGTCCGTGGGGAATCGTGGCGGTCTTGATCCTGTTCGGGATGTCGCAGTGGTACTTCATCCCGACCACTCAGAAGTTCGTCGATGCCGCGGAGGCCGGGAGGCAGGATGAGGTCCAGGCCCTCGCGGCCGGTCAGCAGAAGGTCGGCCCGATCGCCGGGATCATCGTGATCCTCACGATCTACGTGATGACGGCCCAGCCGTTCCAATAGGTCGAGCGGCCGTGTCCCCCACCCACGCCCAAGAGGCGCCGATCGGCGTCTTCGACTCCGGCGTCGGCGGCCTCACCGTTTTGCACGAGTGCCTCGTCTCGCTACCGGAGGAGGACTACCTCTACCTGGGCGACGACGCCCGGTTCCCGTACGGAGCGAAGTCGCTGGAGGAGCTGCGCGAGTGCTCCGCCCGGAACACCAGCTTCCTGCTCGAGCGCGGCGCCAAGCTGATCGTGATCGCCTGCAACTCCGCGGCGACGGCTGGCATCGAAACCGCCCGCGGAATCGCGGCCGAGCAGGGCGTCGAGGTGGTGGCGGTGATTCAGCCCGAGTCCGAGATCGCGGCCGCGATCACCGACTCCGGCCGCGTCGGCGTGCTCGCGACGCGAGCGACCGTGGACGGGGGCGCCTACCTCAACTCCCTCGCGAGCCAGCATCGCGAGCTGATGGTCACCCAGGTCGCCGCTCCCGACCTCGCCGCGATCATCCAGCGCGGCTTCCCGTTCTCCGAGGCCGTCGTCGAGCAGGTCCGCGCCTACTGCACGCCGCTCCATCGCGCGGACGTCGACACCGTGATCCTCGGCTGCACCCACTATCCGCTGGTCCGGCCCCTGCTGCAGCGGATCCTGGGTCGCGAGGTCCGGCTGGTCACGGCCGGGCACGCCGTCGCCGCCACCGTCGAGCGGATCCTGGAGAACCGGGGACTCGCGACCGCGCGCCACGGGGAGGGGAGCTACGACTTCGTCTGCACCGGTGACCCCGTCGCCTTTCGCGAGCTCGGCACCCGCTTCCTCCAGCTCCCACTCGGCGAGGTCGAGCTGGTCGAGCTCTAGGACAAGCTCGTACCCTTAACGCCGATGACCGAGACCACCCTCGAGCGGATCCAGTCCGACACCAGAACGGCGATGAAGGCAGGCGAACGCGACCGCGTCGGAGCTCTGCGCCTGATCGCCGATGCGCTCCAGAAGGATCTCAAGGACGGCGGCGATGACGAAGTCGCGGTGCTGCGCCGCGAGCGCAAGCGACGCCTCGAGGCCGCCGACGCGTACCGGAACGGCGGCGACGAGCAGCGGGCGGCGGCCGAGGACGCAGAGGCCGATTTGATCACGGCGTACCTGCCCGCCGAGCTCTCCGATGACGAGCTTGCTGCGATCGCGGACGAGGCGGTCGCCGAGTCCGGCGCGTCCGGGATGGGGGACATGGGCAAGGCGATGGGCGTCGCGATGGGCAAGGCCGGCGGCCGGGCCGACGGCAAGCGGGTCAGCGCGGCGATCCGCGAGCGCCTGGCAGGGACGCAATGAGCGCCTTTAGGCGCGAAACCGTGGTCGCCCTCCTGGTAAGGGCGGGATCTTGATGGCCCGCCGCCAGCTCACCCTGGACAACGAGATCGCCGCGGAGCTCGCCGGCTCGGAGGACTCGGTCCTACGCGAGCTGGAGGAGCGTCTCGGCTGCGACGTCTTCCTGCGTGGCAACGTGCTGACCCTGGACGGGGACGAGGGCGATGTCGGAGCCGCCGCGAGCGTCGTCGACGAGCTCGTCGGGCTCGTCGAGCGGGGACACGACCTGGCGCCCGCCACGATCGACACCGTCACCGGAGCCCTCGACGCCGGCGAGGCCTCCTCGGCGATCGTCGAGGACGTGATCTGGGCGCACCGGAACATCCGGGTGGCGCCCAAGACGATCAACCAGAAGCGCTACCTGGATTCGATCCGTCGCCACACCATCACCTTCGGGATCGGCCCCGCGGGAACCGGCAAGACGTTCCTCGCGGTCGCCGCGGCCGTCGCGGCGCTCGAGGGCAAGGACGTGAACCGGATCATCCTGACGCGTCCCGCCGTCGAGGCCGGCGAGCGGCTCGGCTTCCTGCCCGGTGACATCCAGGCCAAGGTCGATCCGTACCTGCGCCCGTTGTTCGACGCGCTCTACGACATGCTCGATCCCGAGCGCGTCGCCACCTATCTCGACCGCGGCGTGATCGAGGTCGCGCCGCTGGCCTTCATGCGGGGCCGCTCGCTCAATGACTCCTTCGTGATCCTCGACGAGGCCCAGAACACGAGCCCGGAGCAGATGAAGATGTTCCTGACGAGGCTCGGATTCGGCTCGCGGATGGTCGTCACCGGCGACATCACCCAGGTGGACCTTCCGCGCGACCAGCGCTCCGGCCTGATCGTCGTCTCCGACATCCTCGACGAGGTGAAGGACATCACGTTCACCCGCTTCGGCGGCGAGGACGTGGTCCGGCACCAGCTCGTCCAGCGGATCGTCGCGGCCTACGACGATCACGCGGAGCGCACGCGCAATTGATCGGATGAAGCGACTCTGTCGCGAAAGCATCTGGGCCACCCTGGTAAGGGCTTGGTTGATTGATCGACCACTCCGACGTGCCGGACGAACTCGTCGCCGCGGCGCTGGCGGCGCTTGCGGCCGCGGGGGTCGAGGACGGCCACCTTTCGGTCGAGCTCGTCGACGAAGGACGGATCCGCCAGCTGAACCGTGAGCACCGCCGGAAGGACGAGCCCACGGACGTCCTCTCGTTCCCGATCGACGGCGCAGCCGAGGTCCCGGGCCCGCGTGAGCTCGGCGATGTCGCGATCTGCCCGGAGCAGACGGCCGACGTGACAGAGGCAACCGTCCACGGAGTCCTGCATCTCTGCGGCTATGACCACGAGACCGACGACGGGGAGATGCTGGAGTTGCAGGCCGCGATCCTCGAGGGGCTTCGGTGACGCGGAGCGGCTTCGTGGGGCTGGCCGGGCGGCCGAACGTCGGCAAGTCGACCCTCGTCAACGCGATCGTCGGGGCCAAGGTCGCGATCATCTCGGACCGGCCACAAACCACCCGGCGTGCGTTGCGGGGGATCGCCAGCGACATGGCCGCCGGCTGGCAGATGATCCTCGTGGACCTTCCCGGCGTCCAGCGGCCGCGCGACTCGCTGACGGAGCGGATGCAGCGCCGGGTGGAGCGTGAGCTGGCGGACGCCGACTGCGTCCTCCTCGTCGTGAACGGCGAGCAGGGCCTCGGTCCCGGCGACCGGTTCATCGCCGAGACACTTCTGGCGGCGGGCGAGCGCCGGCCGGTGATCTGCGCCGTAAACAAGGTCGACCGCCTGAACACGCCGCAGACCGCCGAGGTGCTCACCGCGGTCGGCGCGCTGGAGATCGTCGACGAGGTCTTTCCCGTCAGCGCCCGGACCGGAAGCGGCCTCGATCCCCTGATCGCCCGGCTCGCCGAGCTGATGCCCGACGGCCCGTACCTGTATCCACCCGAGGAGCACACCGACTCCGCCAGCGAGACCCATCTGGCCGAGCTGATCCGCGAACAGATCCTGCGCCGCACTCGCGCGGAGATCCCGCACGCGGTCGAGGTGATCGTCGAGGGGGCGGAGCTCCGCGACGACGGCCTGTTCGAGGTGCGGGCCCAG
The DNA here is from genome assembly GCA_963734015.1 of uncultured bacterium. Taxonomy (GTDB): domain Bacteria; phylum Actinomycetota; class Thermoleophilia; order Solirubrobacterales; family 70-9; genus JALZKA01. The sequence goes on from CAVTFG010000003.1 coordinate 99,196, forward strand.
GTCTGGGTGGAGGCCGAATCCCAGAAGGCCATCCTGATCGGGCGTGGTGGTCGCATGGTCCGGGACATCGGCACCGCGGCCAGGCGTGAGCTCGAGCGCGAACTGGGCGGACAGGTCTACCTCGACCTGCGGGTCCGCGTCCGCGAGCGGTGGCGACGCGACGACGGGTTGCTCGACAGACTTGGTATCGAATGACGATGGTTCCTGAGGTTCGAACAAGCCGCCGGACCGCGATCGTCTTGACGGTTCTGGCGCTGGGGTCCTTCGCCGTGGCCGCCACGATCGGCAACCAGCTCGAGGACCCGCTGAACTCGAACACGGCGTCGCTCGCAGTGCTGATCGTCTGGTGCGTCCTCGGCGCCGGCGCGGCGATCACGGCCATCGTCGACGCCTACATCAAGCCCGAGGGCGAGGTCCTCGGCCTGATCACGACGATCGCCGCCACGGTTTTCGGGCTTCTCAGTCTGCTCGTCGTGATTGGCGTCGTGGTGGGCGCCACCGGGGTGATGGACGAGGAGGAGCCGGCCGAGCTGCAGGACGAGCGCCCGGCACGCTCGGCCTCCAGCTAGCCCTCGGGCTTGTCCCGGTCCTCGCGAACGGCGCGCCTACACTCCCACGATGCCCGACGAGCAGGCGATTCGGTTCGACGAGAACGGCCTCGTGCCCTGCGTGGCCCAGGACTGGCGGAGCGGCGAGGTGCTCACCCTCGCGTACATGAGCCCCGAATCCCTGGAGCTCAGCCGGGATTCCGGCGAGGTGCATTTCTGGAGCCGGTCCCGCGAGGAGATCTGGCGCAAGGGCGAGACGTCGGGGAACGTGCTGCGGCTGCGGCAGCTCCGCTACGACTGCGACGCGGACGCCGTGGTGGCATTGGTGGAGCCGACCGGCCCCGCCTGCCACACGGGCGAGCGCTCCTGCTTCCACCGCGATCTCGCGGGCGGCGCGCCCGCGCCCGCGGCCCACGAGGCCCTCGCGGTCCTCGAGCGGACGCTCGAGGACCGCCTGCGGGAGCAGCCCGAGGGGTCGTACACGGCAGAGCTGCTGGCCGATCCGCCGCGGATCGGCGCCAAGATGCGGGAGGAAGCGGACGAGGTCGCCCGCGCCGCCGCGGGCGAGACCGACGAGCGCGTGGCCGAGGAGGCCGCGGACGTGCTCTACCACCTCGCGGTGCTGTTGCGCTCGCGCGACGTGCCGATTGCCTCACGTGTTGGAGGTATTGAATGAGCGACGTAAGTCGCGAAACGACATTGACCACCCTGGTAAGGGCGGTTTTTGATGGCCGTCGCCGCTGAGCCCGGCCGGGTCGTCCCGGTCGTCGAGCGGTTCGTCGACGACGTCGAGACCCCGGTCTCTGCCTTCCTGAAGCTGCGAGCGGCCTTCCCGGGCCCCGCGTACCTGCTGGAGTCGGCCGAACAGGGCCGGCTCGGCCGCTACTCGTTCCTCGGGTTCAAGCCGCACCGGACGCTCGAGTGGTCGCTGGGCGACGAGCGCGACCCCTACGCGCTGGCGGCGGAGTTCGTCGCCGGCTTCGGCGTGAGCACGCCCGACGAGATGCCGCCGTTCCCGGGCGGCGCCGTCGGCTTCTTCGGCTACGACCTCGTGCGGACAGTCGAGCCGCTCGGCGACCCGAACCCCGACCCGCTGGGGTTGCCCGACATGGCGCTGATGGTGTGCGAGCTGATGCTGGTCTTCGACCATCAGAAGCACGAGGTGAGCGTCATCGCGTTCCCGTTCACGGATGGGTCCGATCCGGGCGAGCTCATCGCGCGCGCGCGGGCGGCCCTTCGCGATCCGGTGCCCAGCCGGTCTGGGGCCGGGGATGGGATCGGACGTGCGGTTCGAATCGAACATGACGCGGGAGCAATTCGAGGCGAATGTCGCCCGCATCGTCGAGTACGTTCACGCCGGCGACGCGTTCCAGGTCGTCCCGTCGCAGCGGTTCTCCGCGGAGGTCCCGGTCGAGGCGTTCTCGATCTACCGCGGCCTGCGGGCGATCAACCCCTCGCCCTACATGTACTTCCTGGACTTCGAGGAGTTCCAGATCGCGGGCGCGTCGCCGGAACCGCTCGTGAAGGTGAGCGGCCGTCGGGTCGAGGCGCGGCCGATCGCGGGCACCTACCCGCGCGGGGCGAACGAGGACGAGGACCGCCGGAACGCCGAGGCGCTGCTCGCCGATCCCAAGGAGCGGGCCGAGCACGTGATGCTGGTGGACCTCGGCAGGAACGACCTCGGGCGGGTCTGCGAGTACGGCACGGTCGCCGTCGACGAGCTGATGGTCGTCGAGACCTACTCGCACGTGCTCCACATCGTCAGCCAGGTGTCGGGGACGCTGCGGGACGGGATGTCCGCGATGGACGTGCTGCGGGCGACCCTGCCGGCCGGGACCCTGTCCGGCGCGCCGAAGGTTCGGGCGATGCAGATCATCGACGAGCTCGAGCCGCACAAGCGCTGCTCTTACGGCGGTGCGATCGGCTACCTGGGCTTCGACGGCGACCTCGACACCGCGATCCACATCCGCACGGTGGTCGTGAAGGACGGCGTCGCCCACGTCCAGGCCGGGGGCGGCACGGTCGCTGACGCGAAGCCGGACTACGAGTACCGCGAGTCCGTCAACAAGGCGACGGCGGTGTTCCGCGCGGTCGAGCTGGCGGCGAGTCAGGATGAGTGGTCATAGGTTGAATGAGCGACGCAAGGCGCGAAGCATGTTTGCCCACCTGGCAAGGCAATGAGAGTGCTCGTCATCGACAACTACGACTCGTTCACCTACAACCTCGTCCAGTACCTGGGCGAACTCGGGAGTGACGTGGAAGTGGTTCGCAACGACCGCGCGACCGTCGCCGACCTGCTCGACCGCGGCGCGGAGCGCCTGGTGATCTCGCCCGGTCCGTGCACGCCGGCGGACGCGGGAATCTCGATCGAGGCCTCGCGCGCGTTCCCGGAGGCCGCGGTGCCCACGCTGGGCGTCTGCCTCGGCCACCAGGCGATGGTCGAGGCGTTCGGCGGGCGCGTGATCCGCGGCGAGCCCGTCCACGGCAAGGACGCCGAGGTCGAGCACGACGGCACCGGGATCTTCGCGGGTATGCCCACCCCGTTCCGCGCCGGCCGCTACCACTCGCTGGTGGCCGACCCCGACCTGCCGGACTCGTTCACCGTCACCGCCACCTACGGCGACGTCGTCATGGGCGTCCGGCACAACGAGCTGCCGGCGGTGGGGGTCCAGTTCCACCCCGAGTCGATCCTGACGCCCGACGGCAAGGGCCTCCTGGCGAACTTCCTGGGCGAGCACTGATGCCGAACGAGCTCCTCACCCGCGCGATCGACGCCGTGTGCTCGGGTACCCACCTGACCGCCGACCACGCCTCGGCCGTTCTCGACGAGGTGATGGAGGGGCGGGCGAGCGAGGTGCAGACCGCCGCGTTCCTCGTCGGCCTGCGGGCGAAGGGCGAGACGGTTGCCGAGCTCACCGGGCTCGCACGGACGATGAGGCGCCTCGCGGCGTCGGTCGACGCGCCGCACGACGACCTCGTGGACACCGCCGGGACCGGCGGCGGCCCGTCGACCTTCAACATCTCGACGGCGGCGGCGCTCGTGGCGGCCGGGGCGGGCTGCGCGGTCGCCAAGCACGGGAACCGGTCGAACACCAGCCGGTCGGGCTCCGCTGACCTCCTCGAGGCCCTGGGCGTCCGGATCGATCTCGACCCGGACGACGTCGCCAAGTGCATCGGCGAGATCGGCTTCGGCTTCATGTTCGCCCCGCGCCACCACACGGCGATGAAGCACGTCGTGCCGGTGCGCAAGGAGCTCGGCGTGCGGACGATCTTCAACTTCCTCGGGCCGTTGACCAATCCGGCGGGCGCCCGCCGCCAGCTCCTTGGGGTGTCGGACCGCCGGTATCAGGAGACGATCGCCGAGGCGCTCATCGGGCTCGGATGCGAACGGGCGCTTGTGGTGTCGGCCGACGACGGGCTGGACGAGGTGTCAGTGAACGGCCCCACTCGTGTGATCGAGGTCCGTGACGGCACGACCGAGGAGTGGTTCACGACGCCGGCCGGGCTGGGGTTCACCGAGGCCCCCCTCGAGCTGATCGCGGGGGGCGAGCCCGACGAGAACGCCGCCGTGGTGCGCTCGGTGTTCGACGGCTCCGAGCAGGGGCCGGCTCGGGACGTCGTCCTCGCCAACGCGGGCGCCGCGATCCTCGCGGCGGGCGGTGCCGACGACCTGGCGGCCGGCGTCGAGCGTGCACGCGAGACCGTGGACTCGGGCGCCGCGGACGACGTGCTGGAGCGACTCACCTCCATGACCGGACAGCTAGCCTCAACGGCCGAATGAGCAGGCTCGACGAGTTGGTCGAAGCGGCGCGCCGCACCGCGCGGCGCCGCGAGCACGAGGTGTCGCTGGAGGAGCTTCGCGCGCAGCTGACCGCGCGCGGTGACGACCGTCCCTTCAAGGAGGCCCTCGTCCGGCCCGGCCTTTCCCTGATCGCGGAGTTCAAGCGGCGCTCGCCCAGCGCCGGGGAGATCCGCCCGGGGGCCGAGATCGGTGACCTGGTGCCGGCTTACGAGCGCGGCGGCGCGGCGGCGCTCTCGATCCTCACCGAGGACGGCGGCTTCGGCGGCTCGCTCGACGACCTGCGCACGGCACGCGCGGCCTCCGACCTGCCCCTGCTCCGCAAGGACTTCGTCGTCGACTCCTACCAACTGGTCGAGGCGGCGGTGCACGGCGCGGACGCGGTGCTGTTGATCGTCGCGGCCCTCGACGAGAACGAGCTCGCGAGCCTCTACGACGAGGCGCAGTCACTCGACCTCGACACGGTGGTCGAGGTCCACTCGGAGGACGACCTCGAAACCGCGCTGGAGCTGGGCGCCGACGTGCTCGGCATCAACAACCGTGACCTGCGCGACTTCCGCGTGGACGTGGCGACCACCGCGCGCCTGATCACCGATGTCCCGGCCGGCAAGACCGTGGTCGCCGAGTCCGGGTACTCGACCCGCGAGCAGCTCGAGGAGCTCGAGCGGATCGGCGTCGACGCCGTCCTGATCGGCGAGGCCCTGATGCGCGCGGAGGACCCCGAACAGGCCGTGCGCGACCTTACCGGCGACGAGCACGCCACGCGCGAGCACGAGCTGCCGAGCCAGTAACCCCAGTTCTTACGTTCGCTGAAGGTCCGCGTTAGCGCGGGTTCAGCGTTCGTTCGCATCCTGGGGCGCATGCAACATCTCTCGAGCTTTGCCCGCAGCCCCTTCGGCTCGGCCGCCATGGGCGGCCTCCTTGTCGGCGCGTTCGCCTGGATCGCCATCGCGGCCGGGTGGGTCGCCTCGCCGGAAGCCGAATCGGCGTCCGCCCCCGCACTCGCAGCGCCGGTCAGCGATCCGGAGCAGCCGGGCCGCGGGTTGAGCGTGAACGAGATCTACGACGGCGCGTCGGGGGGCGTGGCCTTCATCGAGTCCACGGGCGCGGCGCCGGCCGAGCTCCAGACCCCGTTCGAGGGGCCGGCTCCGGCGCCCGAGCAGCGCTCGAGCGGCTCCGGCTTCGTGATCGACGACGAGGGCCACGTCATGACGAACGCGCACGTCGTCGACGGCGCGGAGCAGATCGAGGTCACGCTCGGCGACGACGAGGAGAGCTACGAGGCGGAGCTGGTCGGGCAGGACGACTCCACCGACATCGCCGTGCTCAAGGTCGACGCCCCCGCCGACGAGCTCGAGCCCGTCGCCCTTGGCGATTCGGGCGCCCTGGACGTGGGCGACCCGGTCGTCGCAATCGGCAACCCCTTCGGCCTCGACCGCACCGTCACCGCGGGCATCGTCTCGGCGCTCCAGCGCCAGATCTCGGCCCCGGACGGCTTCACGATCTCGAACGTGATCCAGACCGACGCCCCGATCAACCCGGGCAACTCCGGCGGGCCGCTCCTGGACGCCTCGGGCGAGGTGATCGGCGTGAACTCGCAGATCGAGTCCACCAGCCAGGGCAACGTCGGCATCGGGTTCGCGGTCCCGATCGACACGGCGCGGGAGATCGCGCAGCAGCTGATCGCCAACGGCGAGGTCCAGCACGCCTTCCTCGGCATCAGCGGCGCCGACCTGGACCCGGAGATCGCCGACGTCCTGAACCTCGACGCCGGGTCCGGCGCCCTCGTGCAGTCGGTAGTGCCTGACTCTCCGGCCGCCGACGCCGGGATCGAGGCCGGTGACGCCGCAGTCACGGTCGACGGGCAGCAGATCCGCGCCGGCGGCGACGTGATCGTTGCGGTCGACGGCGAGCCGGTGGCCGGCATCGACGAGGTCATCGCGGCGGTGGACTCCCACCAGCCGGGCGATGAGGTCGAGCTGACCCTGCTTCGAGACGGCGACGAGCGCACCGAGACCGTGACGCTCGACGAGCGCCCGGCGAACGCGAACGGCTGACCCCGTCGGGCGCCGTCCCGCAAAATAAGCCGGCTCAGCAACGCCGGGGCTCGGCTCCGCCCTCCGGGCTCCGCCTCGCTGCACTTGCCATCCTGTTCTCAGGATGCGGGTCAAATTCTGCGGCATAACGAGGCTCGACGACGCCGAGCACGCGGTGCGGCTCGGCGCGTGGGCGATCGGGCTGAACCACTGGGAGGGCAGCCCGCGGCGTTGCGACGACGACGTCGCGGCCGAGATCGGCGCCGCGTTCCAGCGCAGCCTCGAGATCGTGGGCGTCTTCGTGAACGCCTCGCTCGACGAGATCGCCCGCCACGTCGAAAACGAGCGGCTCTCGATGGTCCAGCTCCACGGCGACGAGGGGCTCTCGTTCTGCCGCGAGGTTTCGCGGCGAACCGGGTGCAAGGTGATCAAGGCGATTCGGGTGCGCACCGGAGCCGACCTGGACCTGGCGCGCTCCTATCGCACCGACTTCCACCTGCTCGACGCCCATCGTGAGGGCAAGCCCGGCGGCACCGGCGAATCCTTCGACTGGGGCCTGATCCGCGAGCGCCGCTCGCGCGTGCCCGTGATCCTCGCCGGCGGACTCGTCCCGGGGAACGTGGGCGAGGCGATCGAGGCGGCGAAGCCGTTCGCCGTCGATGTGGCCAGCGGCGTCGAGTCGGCGCCCGGGATCAAGGACCACGGGCTGATGAGCGAGTTCGCCGCGTGCGCCGACGAGGCGGGCGGGCCGCATCGCGGCAAGCCCGTCTCCGAGCCCGAGTACTTCACCGAGTCCCGCGAGCGGGATGCCGAGCGCCGCGCGCGCGAGCGCGAGGAAGCGGAGGCCGAGGCATGAGCGCCGTCGAAGAACGCTTCGGGGTGTACGGCGGAAGGTTCGTGCCCGAGGTGCTCATGGAGGCCCTCGACGAGCTGGCGGCCGCCTGGGTCACGGCCCGCGACGACGCCGCGTTCCGCGCGGAGCTCGATCGGCTGCTGCGCGACTACGTCGGCCGCCCGACGCCGCTGTACCTGGCCGAGCGCCTCTCCGAGCGTGCCGGCCGGCGCGTCTACCTGAAGCGCGAGGATCTCGCGCACACCGGCGCCCACAAGATCAACAATGCCATCGGCCAGGCCCTGCTCGCGAAGGGCATGGGCAAGGGACGGATCATCGCCGAGACCGGCGCCGGGCAGCACGGCGTCGCGAGCGCCACCGCCTGCGCGCTGCTGGGCCTCGAGTGCGTCGTCTACATGGGCACCGAGGACATGCGCCGCCAGGCGCCGAACGTCGATCGCATGCGGCTCCTCGGCGCCACGGTCGAGCCCGTCGAGGCCGGCGCCCGGACGCTGAAGGAGGCCGTGAGCGCCGCGATCCGGGATTGGGTCACCAACGTGGCGACGACGCACTACATCATCGGTTCCGCGGTCGGCCCGGCCCCGTACCCGGCGCTGGTGCGTGACCTCCAGCGCGTGATCGGCGACGAGGCGCGGGAGCAGGCGCTCGCGGCGGAGGGCGCGTTGCCGGCGCGGGTCATCGCCTGCGTCGGGGGCGGCTCGAACGCGATCGGGACCTTCGCGGGCTTCATCGAGGACCACGCGGTCGAGCTGATCGGGGTCGAGGCAGCGGGCGAGGGAATCGAGTCCGGCCGCCACGGGGCCTCGCTGGTCGCCGGCACTCAGGGCGTCCTCCACGGTGCGTTCTCGTCCGTGCTCGCCGACGACGAGGGGCAGATCCTGGAGGCGCACTCCATCTCGGCCGGGCTCGACTACCCGGGCGTCGGCCCCGAGCACGCGCACCTCCGCGACACCGGCAGGGCGCGTTACTTCGCGGTCACCGACGAGGCCGCCGTGCGGGCCTTCCGCGAGCTCGCCCTGCTCGAGGGCATCGTGCCCGCGCTTGAGCCGTCCCACGCGATCGCCTGGCTCCTGGCGGACGACTCCGCCGTCGAGGGGTACGACGTCTTGACGCTCAGCGGCCGTGGCGACAAGGACCTCGCCGAGGTCACCGAGCGCCTGAAGCAACTCGATCCGTGATGTCCGGGGCAGAGCGCATCGGGGCGGCGTTCGCCGCCGCACGGGCCGAGCGCCGGGCGGCGCTGATGCCGTACATGATGGGTGGCTTTCCCGACGACGACACGTCGGCGGCGGTGGCGGGCGCCTATGCGGACGCCGGCGCGGATCTGATCGAGCTGGGCGTCCCGTTCTCCGACCCGCTGGCCGACGGGCCCGTGATCCACGCTGCCGCGACCGAGGCGCTGGCCGCCGGCGCCACGCTCGACTCCGTCCTCGACATCGGCGCTTCGATCGCGGACCGGGTCCCCGTGGTCACGATGGCCTACGCGAACATGGTCCTGGCGCGCGGCGTCGCCGAGTTCGCCGCCCGCGCGGCCGAGGCCGGCCTCGCGGGCGTGATCGTTCCCGACCTCCCGCCCGAAGAGGCGGTGGATGCCCGCGGGGCGTTCAATGAGCGCGGGCTGGCGCTGATCCCGCTGGTCGCGCCGACCACCCCGCCGGAGCGGCGACGGGCCATCTGCCGCGATGCCCAGGGCTTCGTCTATCTGGTTTCCGACACCCGCACCACGGGCGAGCGCGACGAGCTGCCGCCGGAGCTCGCCGATCTGATCGCGGCGACCAAGCAGGACTCCTCGGTGCCCGTCGCCGTCGGTTTCGGCATCGGCACCGCGGAGCAGGCGGCTGCGGTCGGCGCGGTCGCCGACGGCGTGATCGTGGGCTCGCGGCTGGTCCGCGCGGTCGCCGAGGCGGGGGAGCGGACCGGCGGACAGGTCGCGGTGGCCGACTTCATCGCCGGCGCTCGCACGGCGATGAGCCGCCCACGCGTCGGATAAGCCGGCTCAACAACGCCGGGCCCTCGTCTTCGCCCTACGGGCTCCGCCTCGGATAATCTCCCCGCCGTGCGACTGATGGTCTTCAACGTCGTCGGCATCATCCTCGCCGTGATCGCGTACGCCTTCTCGCTCGGGGGGACGATGGCTGCCCTGATCTACCTCTTCGTGATGTTCAACGGCGTGCTCGATCGCTGGGCACAGCCGATCTTCGAACGACTTCGTCCGTAACGAACCGGCGGCTCATGCCGCCCGAACGCCGACTCTCTAGGATGCGCGCCGGTGCGACTCGGAGTGCTCACCGGAGGCGGCGACTGTCCAGGCCTGAACGCGGTCATCCGTGCCGTCGTTCGGAAGGGCGTGGGCGAGTACGGCCATGACTTCGTCGGCTACCGCGACGGCTGGCGCGGCCCGCTCGAGGGCGAGAGCCGCCCGCTCGGCGTCCCGGAGGTCCGCGGGATCCTGCCGCGGGGTGGGACGATCCTCGGCTCGTCGCGCACCAACCCGATCAAGGAGGAGGGGGGCGTCGAGCGCATCGTCGCGAACCTCGAGCGGGACGAGGTCGACGGGCTGATCGCGATCGGCGGCGAGGACACGCTGGGCGTGGCGTCCAAGCTCCACGAGGCCGGCGTCCACGTGGTCGGAGTGCCGAAGACGATCGACAACGACCTCGGCGCCACCGACTACACATTCGGCTTCGACACGGCCGTGAACATCGCGATGGGCTCGATCGACCGGCTCCACACCACCGCCGAGAGCCACAAGCGCACGCTGATCGTCGAGGTCATGGGCCGCCACGCCGGCTGGATCGCGCTGCACGCCGGCCTCGCGGGCGGGGCGAACGTGATCCTGATCCCCGAGCACCCCTTCGACCTCGACCGGGTCTGCCAGTACATCGAGACCAGGTTCGAGAGCCAGTACGCGCCGATCGTGGTCGTCTCCGAGGGCGCTGAACCGAAGGGCGGGATGCCGCTGACCGAGGAGGCGCCGACGGACGCGTTCGGCCACGTCCGTCTCGGCGGCATCGGCCAGTGGCTCGAGCACGCGATCGAGCAGAAGACCGGGCATGAGGCCCGCGCGACGGTGCTCGGGCACGTGCAGCGCGGCGGCACGCCGACCGCGTTCGACCGAGTGCTCGCGACGCGCTTCGGCCTGCACGCGATCGACGCCGCGCACGACGGCTCCTGGGGTCAGATGACGGCCCTTCGCGCGACCGATATCGCGCTGGTGGACCTCTCCGACGCCACCGCGGAGCTGAAGCTCGTGCCGGAGTCGCTCTACCGCGAGGCCGAGGTCTTCTTCGGATAGTGCGTGGGCGGAGGGCTCTCGCGGCCCTGCTGCTGCTCGCCTCCGGCCTCGCCGGCTGCGGCTCCGAGACGAGCGCCGAGGAGGGCGAGGCGACGCTGACGATCTACGTCAGCGCGCCGCTCTCGGGGCCCGGCAGGGCCGACGGGCAGGCGGTCGCGGACGGCGCGGAGCAGGCCCTCGCCGACGCCGGTGCCGAGGCCGGCGGCTTCGACGTCGTCGCGGATTACCTCGACGTGGCCGGGCGCAACGAGACCCGATTCGACGCCGTCACCGCGGGCGCCAACGCCCGCAAGGCCACCGAGGACTCCACCACGATCGCGTACATCGGCGAGCTCGACTCGGGCGCCAGCCGCACCTCCGTGCCGATCACGAACTCGGCGGGGATCCTCCAGGTCGCGCCGGGCAGCGGAGCCAGCGACCTCGTGCGCGACGAGACCTACAACGACGAGGTGCCGACCGAGGTGCAGGGGACGGGGGAGAGGACCTTCGCTCAGCTCGTTCCCACGTACGAGCCGGGCCGGCGGCCGGCGCCCACGGATCCCGCCGACCTGGGATACGAGGCGATGGCTTCGGTGCTCGCCGCCATCGACCGTGCCGCCAACCCCGCCGACCGCGGGTCGGTCGTGGACGCGTACTTCGACGGGACCGAGCGGGACTCGCGGCTGGGCCGCTACCGGATCGAGGACACGGGCGAGTTCGAGCCCGTCGGCTAGCGACCGAGCAGGTCGCGCAGCGCGGGCTCGATCTCCGGGAAGCGGAAGCTGAAGCCCGCATCGAGCGGGCGTCGTGGCATGACCCTGATGCTGCCGAGGATCTGCTCGGTGAGCTCCTCCCCGCGCAGTGCGACCAGTAAGGCGCGCGGGACCGGAGCGATCGCCGGGCGCCGCAGGACCGATCCGAGCGTCTTCGAGAGCTCCCGGTTGGTCGTGGGGTCAGGGGTGCTCGCGTTCAGGGAGCCGCTGATCCCATCGGTGTCGAGCGCCCAGAGGAACAGCGAGACCTCGTCGTCGCGGTGGATCCAGGGCATGTACTGGCGGCCGCCGGCCAGTGGTCCGCCGACGCCGAGCTTGAACGGCAGCAGCAGCTGCTTCAGCAGGCCGCCGGCGGGATCGAGGACCGGTGCGCTGCGCAGCACCGCGACCCGGATGCCGGCGCTCCCGGCCTCCAACGCCGCCGCCTCCCAATCGGCGCAGAGCTGTCCGGTCCAGTCGCCGGCGGCCGGTGTCGATTCGTCGACGATCGCCTCGCCGTGGTCGCCGTAGTAGCCGACCGCGCACTGACTCACGAGCACCCGCGGCGACCGCTCTGCCGCGACCATGCCATCGACCAGGTTCTTCGTCGCGCGGACCCGGCTGTCGCGGATGCGCTCCTTCGCGGCGGGCGTCAGCCGCTGGTTGATGTTCTCGCCGATCAGGTTGAGCACGGCGTCGACGCCGTCGAACGCCGGCGCCGGTGGCCGCTCCGTGGCGGGGTGCCACGCGTGCCAGTTCACCGTCGGGTTCGTGGCACGGGCCCGCGCCGGATCGCGGGTCAGCCCCACGACCTCGTCGCCGCGCGCGAGCAGCGAGTCGCAGATCGCGGATCCGATCATCCCGCTCGCTCCTGTGATGAGAACCCGCATCTACTGCCTGTGCTGTTGCCCGATTGCCCGCGCGCTTACCGCCACGGACTACTTCGTCCGCACCGCCGAGCGGAGCTCGTCCTCGGAGAACGTCGCGGACGCGGTGCCGGTGCTCGCGTATCGGTAGAGCGCCACGCCGAACACGCTGCGCATCGCCTGCGAGATCAGTGCGCCCACGCTGAACAGGATCGCTCCGACCGCGACGAGGATCGCGCCGCCGGCGAGTCCCGCGTCGCCCTCGTCACCGGCCCAGAGGTATACGCCGAGCGCGACCATGAGGATCGAGGGGAGGATTACGAGGAAGCCAACGATCGCGCCGACCGCAATGTTCCCCGTGACCTGACCAACCCAGCGCTCCTTGAACAGAGTCGCCGAGCGCTTCAACGTTTCCCAAGGGCCGTGGCCCTCGAAGGCCAGCACGGGTACCGCCATGAACGACACGAGCGACCATGCGGTGCCGACGATCGCCGCGGCGATCGTCGCGCCGATCCCGCCCAGGCGCTGCAGGGCGGAGATCAGGACGCCGACGAGGACCGACAGTGCGGCCCACCCCGCGATCGCGCCCGAGCGGCTGCGCGCGGCGGCCAGGCCCTCGGAGAACATGACGGCCTGGCCGTCGAAGACCCGGCCGGCCGCCGCCGCAAGCGCGACGCTGAAGAAGATGCCGACGAACGTCGCCGCGTAGATCCCGATCGCGGCGAGGATCGCGCCCGGAACCGTGTTGTCGTTGTCGATCAGGAGGAGCGCCGGCACCCCGAAGGCGAGCAACAGGAGCACCACGACGGCGGCGCCGACGATCGGATAACTGAAGAGCTGCGGGTTGCTGCGGAGCAACGCCCAGCTCTTCTTGGTCAGCTCCCACCCTTGACGCATGCGGCCCATCGATCCCCTCCTTGGTCTCTATTCCAACGTGGAAAAGGTGCCGGTTTCCTCGGACACCCTCGCGATGCCCTCGCGCCTCGCCTCGTCGGTGACCGCCTTGGCCACCGCCGGGGCGACGTCGCGGTCGAACACCGACGGGATGATGTAGTCCTCCGACAGGTCTTCGGGTGCGACCACCTCCGCGATCCCCTTCGCCGCGGCGAGCTTCATCGGCTCCGTGATCCGCGCTGCGCCGGCGTCGAGCGCGCCGCGGAAGACCCCCGGGAAGCAGAGCACGTTGTTGATCTGATTCGGGTAGTCGGAGCGGCCCGTCGCCATGATGCGCACGTACGGCTCCGCCTCCTCCGGCATCACCTCCGGGGTGGGGTTGGCCATCGCGAAGACGATCGCGTCCTCGTCCATCCGGCCGAGCGCGTCGGCCTCGATGATCCCGGGGCCCGAGAGGCCGATGAACACGTCGCAGCCGTCAATCACCTCGTTCGGCTGCCCATGAACGCGGTCGGGGTTGGAGCTTTCCGCGTACCAGCGCTTGATCGAGGACATCTCCCCGGACTTGTAGTCGTCTCTTTCAACGGACAGCGCACCCCGGCGATCGCACCCGATCACGTGCTCCACTCCCGAGGCCAGCATCATCTTGGTGACCGCGACGCCCGCCGCGCCGAGGCCGACGACCAGGACCCGCAAGCTCTCGATCGGCTTGTCGACGATCTTCAGCGCGTTGAACAGGGCGGCCATCGTCACCACGGCGGTCCCGTGCTGGTCGTCGTGGAACACCGGGATGTCGAGCTCGTCCTTGAGCCGTTCCTCGATCTCGAAGCAGCGCGGGGCGGAGATGTCCTCGAGATTGATCCCGCCGAACGTGGGGGCCATGAGGCGGACGGCCTCGACGATCCGGTCGGGGTCGTTGGTATCGAGGCAGATCGGAAAGGCGTCGACGCCCGCGAACTCCTTGAAGAGCATCGCCTTTCCCTCCATCACCGGCATCGCCGCCTCGGGGCCGATGTCGCCGAGGCCGAGGACGGCCGAGCCGTCGGAGACGACCGCGACCGTGTTCTTCTTGATCGTGAAGTCGAAGGCCTTCTGGCGGTCCGCGTGGATCTCTCGGCAGACGCGGGCGACCCCGGGCGTATATGCCATGGAGAGGTCGTCGCGCGTCTTCAGCGGATACTTGTTGTGCTGCTCGATCTTGCCGCCGCGGTGCATCGCCATCGTGCGGTCCACGTAGTCGAGGACGCGCGCGCCGCGGGTCGAGCCGATCGCCCGCAGGATCTCCTCCCAATGGGTCTGGTCGCGTGCGTCGATCGTGAACTCGCGCACCCGCTTGCCCTCGGTGCCGGCGCCGGGCACGAGGTCGACGCCCTGAAGAGCGCCGCCGGCCGCGGCGATCTGCGCCGTCAGCTTGCCCAGCGGCTCCTGCCGCGCGTCGAGCTCGACGCGCACGGTCACCGAGAACTGCGCGGAGACTGAGCCGGATGCCATGGGCGGGGGAATATATGGGCATGAAGCCCTCGCCCAACGATCGCGCGGTCGTCCTTTACGACCAGGATTGCGGGTTCTGCCGCTGGAGCCTGGACAAGATCCTGGCCTGGGACCGCCGTGAGCGGTTGCGCCCGGTCGCGATTCAGAGCGAGGAGGGAGCCCGGCTGCTCGCGCCGGTGCCGGAGGACCGCCGCCTCGATTCCTGGCACCTCCTCGAGCCTTCGGGGGCGCTGCGCTCAGGTGGCGCCGGCGCGGCTCCGCTGGTCGCGCTGCTTCCGGCCGGCCGGCCGCTCGCCACGCTGTTCAGGGCGTTTCCCGGGCCGACCGATCGCGGGTACCGGTGGGTGGCGGCCAACCGCGACCGGCTCGCCCGGCTGCTGCGCATCGACGCGAGTTGCCGGGTGCGCCGTACATAAGATCAACGCGTGGCCGAAACGAAGCCCAAGCCCGTCGACGGAGAGGTTTTCCTGATCGACGGCAACTCGCTCGCCTACCGGGCGTTCTTCGCGCTGCCCGAGTCGATCGCGACAGCCGACGGGCGGCCGACCAACGCCATCTACGGGTTCGCCTCGATGATGGCCAAGCTCCTGATCGACTATCGGCCTGGCCCCGTGATCGTGGCGTGGGACCGCGGGATGTCGGGCCGCGACACGGAGTATGCGGAGTACAAGGCGGGCCGCCGCTCGCGGCCGGACCTGCTGCGCGAGCAGTGGCCGCACCTGGCGCCGCTGGCCGAGGCGTTCGGCTTCACCAACGTCGACGTCGAGGGATTTGAGGCGGACGACGTGATCGCCACCCTGACGCGGCAGGCCCGAGAGGCCGGCACGCCGGTGATGATCGTCTCCGGCGATCGCGACGTGTACCAGCTGGTTCGCGACGGGGTGCGGGTGATGACGACGTCGCGCGGCGTCACGGACACCAAGGTCTACGACTCCGAGGGCGTCGTCGAGCGCTACGGCGTGGCCCCGGAGCTGGTCCCCGACCTGATCGGGCTCAAGGGCGACACGTCGGACAACATTCCCGGCGTTCCGGGCATCGGCGACAAGACCGCTGCCCAGCTACTGCAGAAGTTCGGCTCGCTCGAGAAGGTGCTCGACTCGGTCGACGAGATCTCGGGCGCCAAGCGGAAGGAGAACCTGACCGAGCACGCCGACGACGCGCGGATCTCGAAGCAGCTCGCGACCATGAAGTTGGACGTCGACGTACCGGAAGAGGTGCTGGGCACCGAGGCCACCGGCCCCGACCTCTCGCGGCTGCGGGACTTCGCAGCGGAGTTCGAGCTGCGTGCCGTGATCCAGCGGCTGGAGGACGAGTACGAGGGCGAGGTCCCGAGCCGCGCCGTCGACGAGACGATCGAGGTGGCGGCGGCTCCGGGCGCCCCGTCCGACTTGGCCGGCGGCCCGATCGCGCTCTCCATCGAGGGCGGGAGCTGGTCCGCCACCGACGGCGAACGGGCCGTCACCGGCGACGCGGCGGACCTCGCCGCCCTGGCCGGTGACCTGAAGGGCAGGCCGCTGGTCGCGCACGACGCGAAGTCGCTCGGCGGCCGCGGCCGCCATGGCCTGCTCGCCACCGCCGGCGCGGGCGGCCTCGAGATCGACCACGACACGATGATCGGCGCCTACCTCGTCGATCCCGCGCGCCGTACCTACGTCCTCGAGGAACTGGCGGCGGACGCCGGAATCGCGGTTCGGTCGGGCGCCGAGGCGCCGGCGGACGATGGGCAGCTCGCGCTGGGCGAGGAGGCGGAGCCGGCGGATCCTGCGGCGACGGCGCGCCTGGCTTGGGAGCTGACCGAGCGGCAGCGGGAACAGCTCGCGCAGTTCGGGCTCGAGCGCGTGATGCGCGAGGTCGAGCTGCCGCTCGTGGACGTCCTCGTCGCGATGGAGAACGAGGGGCTCGGCCTCGACACCCAGCGGCTGGCGGCGATCGGCGACGGAATGGGCGAGCGGATCGCAGCGCTGGAGGCGGAGATCTACGAGGCCGCGGGTCGCGAGTTCACGATCGGCTCCCCGCAGCAGCTCGGCGAGGTCCTGTTCGTCGAGCTCGGGCTGACGCGCAAGCGGCGGGGCAAGACCGGCTTCTCGACCGACGCCCGGGTCCTCTCGCAGATTCGCGACGAGCATTCGATCGTCCCGGCGGTGGAGCAGTGGCGCGAGCTGACCAAGCTCAAGAACACCTATCTGGACACGCTTCCCGAGTACATCGATCCGGAGACCGGGCGGATCCACACGGAGTTCAACCAGGTGACCGCCGCGACCGGCCGCCTGTCGAGCACCAACCCGAACCTCCAGAACATCCCGATCCGCTCCGACGTCGGGCGGCCGGTCCGGTCGTGCTTCGTCGCCGCCGAGGGCAACCGGTTGATCTCGGCCGACTACAACCAGGTCGAGCTTCGCGTGCTTGCCCACATCGCGGGCGAGGACGTGCTCCGCGAGATCTTCGAGTCGGGGGAGGACGTCCACAGCGCGACCGCGGCGGGGATCATCGGCGCCGACCCCGACGCGATCACGCCCGCCGAGCGATCGAAGGCGAAGATGGTCAACTACGGCATCGCCTACGGCCTGACGGACTTCGGCCTGGCCGACCGGCTCCAGATCACGCGCGAGGAGGCCCGCCTCTACATCGAGCGGTACTTCGAGCGTTTCCCGGCGGTCCGGCGATTCATCGACGAGACGATCGCCAAGGCGGAGGACGAGGGCTTCGTGACGACGCTGATGGGGCGGAGGCGGCGGATCCCGGAGCTGCGCTCGAACCAGCGCCAGCGGCGGTCGCTGGGCGAGAGGCTGGCGGTGAACACGGTGATCCAGGGCACGGCGGCCGACATCATCAAGCTCGCGATGGTGCGCTGCTACTCGGCGCTCGCGGACGCGGGGATGGAGACGCGCCTGATCCTCCAGATCCACGACGAGCTGCTCTTCGAAGGTCCGGAGGCCGAGATGGAGAAGGCGACCGAGCTGGTGACGCGCGAGATGACCGAGGCGTTCGAGCTCGACCCGCCGCTCGCCGTCGACGCCGGGGTTGGGCGCGATTGGCTGGAGGTCAAGTAGTAGTGGATCGGGGAGTGGCGGTGATCGTCATGGCCGCGGTCGGCGGCCTGATCGCGGCGCAGCCGGCCGTGAACGCGGGGCTGGGGAAGGAGACCGGGAGTCTCGCCGCGGCGCTCGTCTCGTTCGGGATCGGCACGCTCCTGCTGGCGGGGATCGTCGTCGTCGCCGGCGAAGCCGATGGGCTCTCAGGCATGTTCGACGTGCGCTGGTACTACCTGCTGGGCGGGGTGCTCGGCGCCGCGTACGTGCTGACGGCGCTGATCGTGGTGAAGGAGATCGGCGCCGGCGGCGTGGCCGCGGCGACGATCACCGGGCAGCTGACCCTCTCGATCGTGCTCGATCGCCTGGGCGTCCTCGGGCTCGAGGAGACGCCGATCACGTGGGAGCGGGTGGCCGGCGTCGTGCTGCTGCTCGCGGGTACGTACCTGATCGTCCGCTGAGGTCTACGCGGCCGCGGAGAGCGTCGGCGCCGTGGCGGGCTCGCCGGTGGGAGTCGCGAACGATGGATGCGCGATGTTCAGGTAGTGCGTGAACGACCAGCGCACGAAGGCGTCGCTCGAGAGCGGGAAGCGCAGGGCAGCGGCGAGCATGCGGGGCGGGACCCTGGGGACGGTCTTCTGCGTCCGGAGCATCCACTTGAACTGCCACTCGTGGTCGGCGGAGAACGCCGAGTAGCGGCGCAGCGCCGTGTCGCGGGTCGCGCGCCCCTCGACCACGCGGCGGAGCTCGCGCCCGCACGCGATCCCGAAGTAGAGCGCCGTGCGGATGCCCTCCGCCGTCAGCGGCAGGCAGTGGCCGGCGGAGTCGCCGGCGAAGAACACGTCGGACTCGGTGGCGGGGCGGAGCTGGTGCGGGATCCAGTTGCCCTGGTAGCGGACGGCCTCGCGCTCGAGGTCGGCGGCCAGGCGGACGGTCGGCTCCTTGACGTGGTGACGGGGGTCGAACGAGCCGACGCCGACCCGCACCTCGTCGCGCGCCGGGAAGCTCCAGCCGTAGCCGGCGGGCACGTAGTCGCGGTCGATCCAGATCTCGAGCTCGTCCGAGGCGCCCCACGGATGCACCTCGAGCCCGCGCGAGAGCGGCGCGTCGGGCGGCTGGAACCCTGCGTCGACGGCGAGGATCCGCCGCCAGCCGAGCGCATCCACGACGAGCGGGGCGTCGATGTCGCCACGATCGGTCACCACGGTCACCGAGTCTCGGCTCTGACGACTGATGACTGGCGACTCGCGACCTTCCACCTTCGCGGTCTCGAACTCCGCATCCCCGCACTGCTCCCAGAGCAGCCGGCACAGCTCCCGGTAGTCGAAAGTCGAGAACGTCCAGGGAAGCTCCATCCGCACGGTCGTGTGCGGCGTATGGACGACGAGGTCCCGAAAGGTCTGGCGAATCGACTCGGCGAGCCCGAGGTTCTCGAGCCACTCGGTCGGAGCGGCGCACGCGGACGTCTGCCGCTCGCCGATCTCGTAGCGGTCGACGACCAGCACGCGTGCGTCGCTCCCGGCGAGCTCGCGGGCCACGGCGAGGCCGGCGAAGCTCGCGCCGCAGATCAGGACGTCGTACTCGCCGGCGAGCGGCGTACGCTCATCACCGCGTTTGGTGGCACGAACAGGCACGGGGGCGAGGGTACCCGAGCCCGCCGCCCGAGCCCATGTGTCGAGGCCCACTTGTCATACTGAGCGGCCGTGCCCGCGACGGAGACATTGACCGAGCCTGCGACCGAGGCGCCTCAGGCGCCGCCCACGAACGACCTCATGATCGAGGTCGACGGCAAGCTCGTCCCGAACTACGCCGCGACCATCAAGCCCTTCGAGGAGGGCGAGGTCGTGAGCGGCGAGGTCGTCCGGATCGACAAGGACGAGGTCCTGGTCGACATCGGCTACAAGTCGGAGGGCGTCATCCCCTCGCACGAGCTCTCGATCCGCCGCTCGGTGGATCCGGCCGAGGAGGTCTCGCTCGGCGAGCAGGTGGACGCGCTGGTGCTCACCAAGGAGGACCAGGAAGGTCGCCTGATCCTCTCCAAGAAGCGCGCGCGCTTCGAGAAGGCGTGGCGCAAGATCGAGGCCGCGGCCGAGACCGGCGATCCCGTCGAGGGCAGCGTGATCGAGGTCGTCAAGGGCGGCCTGATCCTGGACCTCGGCGTCCGCGGCTTCCTGCCCGCTTCTTTGGTCGACATCCGCCGCGTCCACAACCTGGACGAGTTCAAGGGCCAGACGCTCGAGTGCAAGGTGATCGAGCTCAACCGCAGTCGCAACAACGTCGTGCTCTCGCGCCGCGCCGTCCTCGAGGAGGAGCGCAAGGAGGTTCGCGAGCAGATCCTGGAGCGCCTGCAGCCCGGCCAGATCGTCGAGGGCAAGATCTCGAACATCGTCGACTTCGGCGCCTTCGTCGACCTCGAGGGCATCGACGGGCTCATCCACATCTCCGAGCTCTCCTGGAGCCACGTGAACCATCCGTCGGAGGTGCTCGAGATCGGCCAGGACGTGCGCGTCAAGGTGCTCGACATCGACCGCGACCGCCAGCGGATCTCGCTTGGCCTCAAGCAGACCCAGGAGGACCCGTGGCAGAAGGTCCTCAACGAGTACAAGCAGGGCGACGTCCTGGAGGGCAAGGTCACCAAGGTCGTCGCGTTCGGCGCCTTCATCGAGATCGTCCCCGGCGTCGAGGGCCTGGTGCACATCTCCGAGCTTGCCGAGCATCATGTGGAAACCCCGGGCGAGGTCGTCACCCCCGGGGAGGAGAAGTGGGTGCGGATCCTCGAGATCGACGAGGAGCGGCGCCGGATCTCGCTCTCGATCAAGCGCGCAGAGACCGGCAACACCGCGTTCAGCGACCTGATTCCGGACGAGCTCAAGCAGCAGGCGCAGGCGGCGCGCGAGGAAGACGCCGCAGCCGCCGGACAACCGGAGGAGCCGCCCGTTACCGGCGGCGCCGACGTTCCGGACCTCGGCCTTTCCGAGGAGGTCTTCGCCGAGGCCCCGCCGCCGAGCCCGCAGACGAGGCCCCGCCGGCGGAAGACGCTCCCCCCGCGGACGAGGCCGCGCCCGCCGAGGAAGCCCAGCCTGCGGACGAGGCCCCGCCGGCCGACGAAGAGGCTTGACGGGGGCGCCGTGACGGCGCTAGGTCCCGTCTTCATCGGACTCTCGGGGGCGATTGCCTCTGGCAAGTCCGAGGCGCTCGCCGTGCTCGGCAGGCTCGGCGCCGCCACGCTCTCGACCGACGCGGTCACGCACCAGATCCTCGACGAGCCCGCGACGCTCGAGCGCCTGGTTGAGCGCTGGGGCCCGGAGGTCGGTCCCGGCGGACGAGTCGACCGGGCAAAGGTGGGGGAGATCGTCTTCGAGCGGCCCGACGAGCTGCGCTGGCTGGAGTCCGTGCTGCACCCCTTGGTCGGCGAACGGGTGGTGGCGTGGCGCGAGGAGCTCAACGGATCGACCGAACTCGCGGTCGTCGAGGTGCCGCTCCTGTTCGAGGCTGGGATGGAGCCGTTCTTCGACGCCACCCTCGTCGTCGTCGCCGGCGACGAGCGCCGCGCTCGCTGGGCGGGAGAGCGCGGGACCGAGGCGGTTACGGAACGCTCCGCGCGCCAGCTGACCGAGGTCGAGAAGGCCGACCGTGCGACGTTCACCGTGGCCAACGACGGCGACCTCGCCGACCTGGAGGCGGCCCTGCGCGAGCTGTGGCCGCGTCTGCTGGCGGTTCGGGAGGGGGAATGAACGGCCGGCGCCTGCTCCTCGGGCTATTCGTCGCCGGCGCGATCGCGTTCGTGATCAGCAGGATCGACTTCGGTGAGGCGATCCGCGAGGTGACCCTGCCGCTGCGCCACGAGGACGTGATCACGCAGCAGGCCGAGCGCTTCGACATCGACCCCGCGCTGATCGCGGCGATCATCAAGCAGGAGTCGAACTTCCGCGATCAGACGTCGTCCGCCGGTGCCCGCGGGTTGATGCAGATCACGCCGGAGACCGCGGAGACGATCGAGACGCTGTCCGGCGGCGAGACGTTCGTCTTCGAGGATCTCGCCAACTACGAGCTGAACATCCGCTACGGGACGTTCTACCTCAACCACCTGCTGGACCGGTTCGAGGGCAACGAGATGGCCGCGCTGGCGGGATACAACGGCGGTCCCGAGAACGCGGAGTCGTGGGGCGGCAGCGGACTCGAGTTCGAGAACATCCCCTTCCCGGAGACACGCGACTACGTGGAGAACGTGCTCGAGCTCCGCCAGCAGTACCGCGAAAGCTACGCGGACGAGTTGGGGCTCTAGGCAGCCGGCGCAGCCTCCGCCGAGGCCTGGGAGCGATTCGTCGCGATGGAGCTGTTGCTGAGCTGGGTCGCCTTCCCGCTCCTCCTCATGGCCCTGTACTCGGGCTGCGGGCTGGGTGTCGAGGCGCTTGCGAGGACCCGCCTGCCGGGCGCGCTGCTCCCGGCGGTGGGCTTCGCAGTGATCGTGGTCGCGGGCCAGTTCCTGACACTCGTCGAATCGACGGCCGGCCTCACGACCCCGCTCGTCGTCGTCATTGCCCTGGCTGGACTGGGCCTGGCCACGATCGGACGCCGGCCGTCGCGGCCTCCCGTGTATCTGGTCGCCGGGCTGGCCGTGGTGTTCGCGGTCTACGCCGCCCCGATCGTCCTGTCGGGGGAGGCGACCCTTGCCGGGTACATCAAACTCGACGACACCGCCACCTGGCTCGCCTTCACCGACCAGGTGATGGCGAACGGGCGCGACCTGGACGGGCTCGCGCCATCCAGCTACGAGGCGACGCTTCAGATCAACATCGGCGACGGCTATCCGGTCGGCGTCTTCATCCCGCTCGGCGTCGGCTCCGAGCTCGTCGCGGAGGACCCGGCATGGTTGATCCAGCCCTACATGGCGACCCTGGCGGTGCTGCTCGCGTTGGCGGCCTGGTCGCTGGTGGGCGACGTCGTCCGCTCGCCGTCCATCCGGGCGGCGCT
Source organism: uncultured bacterium (assembly GCA_963734015.1). Classification (GTDB taxonomy): domain Bacteria; phylum Actinomycetota; class Thermoleophilia; order Solirubrobacterales; family 70-9; genus JALZKA01. The sequence continues at coordinate 121,712 of CAVTFG010000003.1, forward strand.
GATGGTGGTGGCGGCGCAGCCGGCGCTGCTCTTCGGGTACTACCTCTGGGGCGGGGTCAAGGAGCTTGCGGCGGCTGCCCTGATCGCGACGACCGCCGCCCTCGCCGGGTTCGCGCTCGCGCGTCCGGCCGAGTTCGGGCGCCTGGTCCCGCTCGCCGTGTCCACCGCTGCGGTGGTCGGCGTGCTGAGCGGGGGCGGAGCCTTCTGGCTCGTCCCGATCCTGGTCGTGGCGCTCGTCGGATTCGGCCGCGAGATCCCGCCGCGGCGGCTCGCCGCGCGCGCGGGAGGCTTCGCGCTCGGCGTTGGGCTCCTCGCCCTGCCGGTGATCATCCCCGGAGGATTGCTGCCGCCCACGTCGTCGCCGCTCGGCGACGACTCCGCACTCGGCAACCTGTTCGAACCGCTCGATCCGCTCCAGGTCCTCGGGGATCTGGCCCGCCGGAGACTTCCGGCTGGACACGGTTGGCGACTGGTTGTCATATCCGCTGATCGCCCTCGCGCTCGGGCTGGCGGCGGTCGGCGTCGCCTGGGCCTGGCGGCGCCAGGCCCACGGCCTCCTGTGCGCGATCGCCGGCGCCGGCGTGGGGTGTACGGCCCTGCTCGTCTTCGGTTCACCCTGGGTGGATGCGCAAGGCGCTGGCGACGGCGGCCCCGATCGTGCTGCTCGCCGCGCTGGTGGGCGCGGTCGGCCTGGGGACGATTACCCGTCCGTGGACGGGCGTCGCCCTGGCCGTGCTCGTGGCGGCGGGGGTGATCTGGTCGAAGCGTCCTTGCCTATCGCGACGTCAGCCTGGCGCCGCGCGATCAGCTGGCCGAGCTCGAGGAGATCGGCGCGGAGATCGCGGGCTCGGGCCCGACCCTGATGACCGACTACTCGCCGTACGGCGTCCGCCACTTCCTACGCGGCGCGGATCCCGAGGCCGTGTCGGAGCTCCGCCGCCGGGAGATCCCCACAAGGAACGGCGACGTGGTCCCCAAGGGGCTGGCCGCGGACACGGACTCGCTCGATCCGGAGGCGCTCGGCGTGTACCGGACGCTGGTCCTGAGGCGCTCGCCCGCCCAGAGCCGCCCCCCGGCGGCGTATCGCCTGGTCTGGCGCGGCGAGTTCTACGAGGCGTGGCAACGGCGGGAGACCGCGTCCGTGCCGGCGGAGCGCCTGCCGCTCGGGTCGCGGTTCGACCCGGTCGAGCAGCCCTCGTGCGCAGACGTACGGGCCCTCGCGCGCGGCGCGGACGCGGTGGTGGCCGCATCCGGCCAGAGCCCCTTGGTGGTGCAGCTCCGGGATGCGGACTACCCGGCCGCGTGGCGGGTGGGGGAGGACGCGGTCCTGCCCGAGAGCGCCGGCTCGGTCGAAGCGGAGGTGAGCGTCGGCCGCCCGGGCGACTACGAGGTGTGGCTTGGCGGTTCCGTCCGCCCGGCGGTGTCGCTGTGGGTTGACGGTGAGCGCGTGGGGGAGGTGCGACACCAGCTGAACAACTCCGGGCAGTACGTGGGCTTCGGCAGCGTGGCGCTGGCGCCCGGCAGCCACGGGATCGAGTTCCGGTTCTCAGGCGCCGACCTCCATCCGGGAAGCGGCGGCCGCGGAGGCGCGATCGGGCCCGTCGCTCTCAGCCGTGGAGAGGCCGCGGACTCCAGGCTCGTTCGCGTCCCGGCGTCCGACTTCAGGACGCTCTGCGGGCGCGAGTGGGACTGGATCGAGGTGCGGTAGACCGTCAGCGCGCCGTGGCGCGCCACACCCACCAGACCATCAGCGGCTGGCATGGGAGCCGGGCCCAGAGCGCCCAGCGCGGCGTTCGGTCGAGATCGAGGCCCTTGATCTGCTCGGGGTTGACCGCCATGTGGACGTTGGCGGGGAAGACCGCGATGAGGAGCCCGATCAGCCACCAACGGGCGACGCCGCGAGTGGCCGGAGGGATCACGGCCAGGGCCCCCGCGATCTCCGCGAAGCCGGAGTACACGACGGCGTCCCGCGGCGAGATCGGCACGTAGTCGGGCACCGTCGCCTCGTAGCTCCTCGGGATCACGAAGTGCATCACTCCGGCGACCGTGAAGAACGCGGCCAGCGCCCGCTGCGAGGTGGTCATCGGGCGCACCCTACTCGCGGAAGCTGGCGATCGACATGATCGCTCGGCGGAGACCCAGCCGGTTGCCCGGCTGGTCGCGGAGCGCCTAAAGCCGGGCTCGCCCGGAGCGCCCGGCGCGGATCAGGTCACCTTCTCGCAGGCCTTGGCCTTGTCCTTGCCGCCGCCGCCGTCGCACTTGTCCCTGCCCTTGCCGCCGTTGAGCTGGTCCCTGCCAGCGTTTCCGAAGAGCTTGTCGTTTTCCTTGCCGCCCTTCAGCACGTCCTGCTTCGGACCGCCGCAGATGATGTCCTTGCCACCGCGGCCGATGATCGTGTCGGGGCCGCCGTGCCCCTGGAACACGTCCTTGCCATTCGTGCCCCGGAGCCTCTCGCCCTCGTCGGTGCCGGCGATCGTCGCGGGCCTGTCGTTGCAGAACGCGGGCTTCTTCGGCGCCCAGTCCGGGTTGCCGTCGAAGTGGCCTGCGGCATTGGTCGTAACGTCGGTGATCGGGCCGGTGTCGTCGGAGTTCTTCATGACCAGCTGGCCGGCACTCAGGAGTCCCGAGACGAACGTGATCTTGTCGCCCTCGGGGGACCAGGCGCAGTTGTAGTCGGCGACGTTGTTGCCCTCGGCTGAGATCTCCACATCGGGGCCGCCGGGGATCGTCCGCATGAAGACGTTCGCGGTGTTGTCGAACGCGCCTTCCGTGTAGCAGATCTCCGTTCCGTCAGGGGAGAGCGCGGGCTGGAACTGGTTACCGGCATCGCCGACGATCGTCTCGGGAACCGCCTGGCTGCCGTCCGCCCTTTCCCTGCGAATGTCCTGGTCGGTGGTCGCGTTCGTGTGGTAGTAGATCCACTTGCCGTCGGGCGACCAGACGGGCTTGCCCTCGGTCACGGTCTCGGTCTCGGTTAGGTTGAGGAGGGCGCCGGTCTCGACGTTGACGACGAGGATGTCCATCTGGCCGCTGCCGTCTTCCACCTCGCTCTCGTAGGCGACCCGCTTGCCGTTCGGGGACCACGCCGGGCGGTCGTCGAGGACGTTGCTGGCGTGCGGTCCGAGCCGCTGCGACACCGGGCCCGGCACGGACAGGTCGTCGATGAAGATCTTCTGGTTGTCGGTCTGGCTGCCCCAGCGCGCATACGCGAGCTTCGTCAGGTCCGGGGACCAGGCGGGGTGCCGGTGCTGTCCCGCGTCAGCCGTGAGCGGCGTGGGCGTCAGATCGCCGGCCGCGTCGAGCAGGAAGACATCGGCGCTCTGGTCGTCGGGAGGATTTGGCACCCCGCGGCCGCTCACGAACGCGATCTGTCCGTTCTCCCCGGGGAACACGGCGAGCGCGGCCGCCGGAAGGGACAGCGCAGTGACAATCGAGACCGCACCAACCAGCCACTTCGCGCGTCCCCTCATTCGCTTTCCCTCCCGTTTCCGCTAGATCCGCTCTCACCGACCCTACCGGTTGTGGCCACCAGGTCCAATCGCTCGAACCCGCCCCTGCCGCTGCGAGCGGCGCGACAAGGTCCGGTCCTAGCCGATCGCGGGCGACGACGGCAACGACCAGATCGCGGGCACCTCCGGGAAGGACATCATCGTCACCTTCAAGGGCAACGACAAGTGTGAACGGCCGGGGTGGCAACGACCAGATCTGCGGCGGCAAGGGCGGCGACACGCTCTCGGGCGCCAAGGGCAGGGACAAGCTGTTCGGCCAGAAGGGCGGCGACAAGCTGAACGGCGGGCCGGACCGGGACCGCTGCGACGGCGGGCCCGGCAACGACGCCGGCAGCCGGTGCGAGCGCCGGGACAAGCTCGAGTCCTAGGTCAGCCCCTCGACAGCTCGCGCGCGACCTCGGGCCCGGGTGCGAGCCCCAGGCCGACGCGGTCCCCGGCCGCCGTGAGCGCGGCCCAGCCGCCGTCGAGCCGCCAGAGATCGCGGCCGTCGGACTCGCCCCCGAGGCCCTGCTCGACGTAGATCTCGAGCTGCCGGGCGAGCTCGCGCGCGTGGGCCGGGTCGTCGCTTCGCCAGGCGAGCCCGAGCGCGTGGGTCGAGCGGCAGTCTCCCTCGCACGCCTGCGTGGCGCCGGCGCGGATGAACAGGCGGTAGCGGTCGCCGCCCCAGCCGTCAGCGCCCAGCGCGGCGCCCAGCCCGGGCTCAGCCCTCCGCCAGGACCTCGCGCGTGCCGAACTCTCCGAGGGATCCGGTATCGATCGCCCGCCATCCGGACCCGGGGGTCGGCGGCGCCGCCACGGGGAGCGGCCGCTCGCCGCCACGTACTTCTCGGGATGGAGGATCTGCTCCGTCGTGGCGGGCAGGCGGCGCTCGTACGCGTAGTCCACGAGCGTCCAGCCCGCTCCGAGGTCGACCAGGTCCTCGACGAAGCGGGAGCCGTCGAGGTAGCTGAAGGTCACCTCGGCCTCGGCGAACCGCGGCAGCTCCTCGCCGGCGCCGGAGTCGAGTGTCTCCGCCTCGGCCGCCAGCGCGAACAGGTCGAGGTAGCGCTGCGCGTAGCGGTTCATCACGGTGGTGGCGGTGCCCTCCACGAGCGCGGTCTCGGCAAGCGTCCGGTCGTCGGAGAGCCCCGCGGCCACCGGAAGGCCGAAGCGCTGATCCTCGAGCGCGTGTGTCAGCTCGTGGGCGAGGACGAACTCGGCGAGCTGGGGCCCGGCCGGGACCGCGTCGCCGACCAGGAACAGCTCGTCCCGGCGGGGGTCGTAGTACGCGACGGCAAGCGCGCTGACGTCGCCGGCTACCTCGCCGAGCGACTGCTCGGGCTCGAGCAGGCCCAGCAGCCGGAGCTCGGCCTCGCCGATCGCGAGCTGGCGCTGCACGCGGGGCTTGGCGACCTGCCGCTCGGTCATCCGGCGCAGGCGCGCGGTATCGCTGATCTCGGGCTCGGGCACCTCGCGGAACTCGAGGTGGCGGATCTTCTCGACCCCGCGCGCGGCGCGCGGCGTGCCCTCGACCCCGAGCTCGAGCAGCCGCCCGGGGTTCAGCGTCGATGCGGCCGGGGTGTCGGGCGCCGGCGCGAGCGCCGAGCCGGTCCGGTGCTCCGCGAGAGCGAGCGCGAACAGAGCAACGACGGTCGCCGCCAACAACGCCAACGTCCCGATCAGCGCCGGTCGCGAATCCTGCACGTGGAGATCAAAGCAGCCCGCAGCCCCGCCCGAACCACCCACTACATTCACTCGCGTGCCTGACTTCAAGCTCAATCCCGCGTACTCGCCGACCGCGGACCAGCCGAAGGCGATCGCCTCCCTGGCCGAGGGGCTGGACGCGGACGAGCGCTACCTCACGCTCCTCGGCGCGACGGGCACCGGCAAGACGTTCACGATGGCCGCGACCATCGAGCGGATCCAGCGCCCTGCCCTGGTCATCGCGCACAACAAGACGCTGGCGGCGCAGCTCTGCAACGAGTTCCGCGAGTTCTTCCCCGACAACGCCGTCGAGTACTTCGTCTCGTACTACGACTACTACCAGCCGGAGGCGTACGTCCCAGCGCAGGACCTCTACATCGAGAAGGACTCCTCGATCAACGACGAGATCGACCGGCTTCGCCACGCCGCCACCGCGGCGCTCCTCGCCCGCCGCGACGTCGTGATCGTCGCCTCGGTTTCGTGCATCTACGGCATCGGCTCGCCCGAGCTGTACGCGCGCATGATGCAGCTCTTCAAGGTCGGTGACGAGATCGACCGCGACGAGCTGTTCTCGAAGCTCGTGAACATGCAGTACACCCGCAACGACACCGTGCTCAGCCGCGGCTCGTTCCGCGCCAAGGGCGAGGTCCTCGAGGTCTGGAACGCGTACATGGAGTCGGCCTACCGCGTGAACCTGTTCGGGGACGAGATCGAGTCGATCCACCATTTCGACCCCCTCACGGGCGAGATCTTCGACGAGATCGACCACGTCGCGGTCTGGCCCGCCACCCACTACGTCACCGAGAAGGAGTCCATGGAGCGTGGGATCCAGGAGATCAAGGAGGAGCTCCACGAGCGGGTCTCCTGGTTCGAGGAGCGGGGCAAGCTGCTCGAGGCGCACCGTCTCCAGCAGCGCACCGAGTACGACCTGGAGATGCTGCGGGAGCTGGGGTTCGCGTCGGGGATCGAGAACTACTCGCGGATCTTCGACGGGCGGGAGCCCGGGTCGCCTCCGCACACGCTCATGGACTACTTCCCGGACGACTTCGTCTGCTTCGTCGACGAGTCGCACCAGACGATCCCGCAGATCGGCGGGATGTACGAGGGGGACCACTCGCGCAAGAAGACGCTGATCGACCACGGCTTCCGGCTGCCGTCGGCGGCCGACAACCGCCCGCTCAAGTTCGGCGAGTTCGTCGACCGGATCAACCAGATCGTGATGGTGTCCGCCACGCCGGGCGATTACGAGCGCTCCGAGTCGTCGCGGATCGCCGAGCAGATCGTGCGGCCGACCGGCATCGTCGACCCGGAGGTCGAGGTGCGCGAGACCCGCAACCAGGTGGACGACCTGATGAACGAGGTGAAGCGCCGGGCCGATGACGGCGAGCGCACCCTGGTCACGACCCTGACCAAGAAGATGGCCGAGGACCTCACGGGCTATCTGCTCGAGCACGGGTTCCGCGTTCGCTACCTGCATTCGGAGGTGGACACGCTCGAGCGGATCCAGATCATCCGCGACCTCCGGCTCGGTGAGTACGACGTGCTGGTGGGCGTGAACCTGCTGCGCGAGGGCCTCGACCTGCCGGAGGTCTCACTGGTCGCGATCCTGGACGCTGACAAGGAGGGCTTCCTCAGGGGTGAGACGAGCCTGATCCAGACGATCGGCCGGGCGGCCCGGAACGTGAAGGGCCGCGTCCTGATGTACGCGGACAAGGAGACCCAGGCGATGCGAGTCGCGATCGCGGAGACCGATCGCCGGCGCGAGATCCAGATCGCCTACAACCGTGAGCACGGGATCACGCCGGAGACCGTCCAGAAGGGCATCTCCGAGATCTCGGAGTTCCTCTCGATGGAGTCGAAGTCGTCGCCGCGCACCAGGCGCCGCGTGCGCGCCGATCAGGAGGTCGCGAGCCCGGAGGATCTCGAGAAGCTGATCGTGGAGCTCGAGGAGGAGATGCTCGCGTCCGCGGACGAGCTGCGCTTCGAGGAGGCCGCGCGGATCCGCGACGAGCTCAAGGAGCTGCGGCGGGACCTGGAGAGCCTTCGGGCGTAGCCAGCTCCGAAGCGGCGACCACGCCCTTCTTCGCCTCGAGCGGCTTGACCCAGAGCTCGTCGATCAGGATCACGATTGCCGAGATGATCGGCACGGCCACGAACAGGCCGACGAATCCGAACAGCTGGCCGACCAGCACGACCCCGATCGCGATCAGCGCGGGGTGGAGCTTGACGCGCTGGGCCATCACCAGCGGGATGATCACGTTGCTCTCGACCTGTTGGACGACGATGTAGACGATCAGTGCCGCGAGCGCCGTGCCGGGGCTCTCGGCGAGGGCGAAGAGCACGACCGGGATCGCGCCCAGGATCGCCCCGAAGTACGGGATGACCACCAGCAGCGCGGAGAAGACGGCGAAGAAGATCGCGAAATCGAGCCCGATCAGGGTCAGACCCACGTAGAGCAGGACCCCGGTGACGAGCATGTCGACCAGAACGCCCTCCAGCCAGCCGACCCACGCGTCACGAAGGCGCCGGGTGAGGTGGCGGACCGCGTCGCGCCGCGCGGGCGGGAACAGCGACACCAGCCCGTCCACGAGCGGGTCCGGGCGCACGGCGATAAAGAACGCGGTGAGCAGCATGAACGTGAGCGCGCCGAGCACGCCGACCACGCTGAGCCCGATCGAAGTGATCGGGTCGATCAGCGTCTCCGGCTCCTCGACGTAGCGCTCGAGGAAGTCCTGGACGCTGTTCCCGACCTCGGTCGGGTTCGCGCCGATCAGGTCGCCGACGAGCTCCTCGAGATCCTCGACCGTCGCCGGCACCTCGTCCACGAACTGCTCGGCCTCGTCGATGAACGGGGGCACGATCAGGGCGATCACAACGGCGAGCGCACCGAGTCCGGCCAGCACCGCCGCGAACGCCCCGATTGGCCGCGGGACGCCCCGGCGCTCCAGTTGGTCGGCGACCAGGGAGAGCGGGATCGAGATGATCACCGTCACGAGGATCGCCACGACCAGCGTGATCAGCTGCTGGAAGAGGAGGCCGAAGACGAGCAGTCCCGCTGCGAGGAAGACAGCGCGGTAGGCGACCGGGACGTGTCCGTAGAGGGGCATGACCTCCCTGCTACCCCGAAAGGGCCTCGGTCCTCAGGCGTCCAGGAAGCGCAACACGGCGAGCACCCGCCGGTGATCGTCGGGCGCGGGCGGGAGGTCGAGCTTCGAGAAGATCGAGGTGACGTGCTTCTCGACGGCGCGCTCGGTCACGACCATGCTCTCGGCGACCGCGGCGTTGGAGCGTCCCTGGGCCATGAGCTCCAGGACCTCGCGCTCGCGCTCGGTCAGGCCTTCGAGCGGGTCGCTGCCGTCCGCGCGGCCGAGCATCGCTGACACGACCTGGGGGTCGAGCGCGGAGCCGCCGCCCGCCACACGCCTCACGGCCTCGACGAACCCCTCGACGTCGGCGACGCGGTCCTTCAGGAGATAGCCCAGGCCGGCCGCGTCATCGGCCAGGAGCTCGCGCGCGTACGCCTCCTCCACATCTTGGGAGAGCACGAGCACGCCGGTCGCCGGCAGCTCGCTCCGGATCTGCCGGGCGGCGCGCAGGCCCTCGTCGGTGTGGTCCGGCGGCATCCGGACGTCGACGATCGCGACGTCGGGCTTGTGCGCCCGGGTCTTGCGCAGGAGCTCCTCGCCGTCGCCGGCCTGGCCGACGACCTCCATCTCGTGTTCGGCGAGCAGGCGAGCCAGGCCCTCACGGAGCAGCACTGAGTCTTCGGCAATGACGACACGCATCGCCCAGCAAGGTAGCGCGCGGGTCTACGGAAGCGGGATGCGCGCGTGGACCGCGGTGCCCGTGCCGGGGTGCGTCTCGACCTCGAGCTCGCCGTCCAGAGCCTGGACGCGGTCCGTGAGGCCTCGCAGTCCCGAGCCTTCCGGGTCGGCTCCGCCCTCGCCCGAATCGCTGACCTCGACGTGCAGTGCCCCACTTCGTTGCGCGACGCTCACCTCGGCCTCGGTGGCGCCGGAATGCCGCACCACGTTCGTCAGCGCCTCGGCGACGACGAAATAGGCAGCCGATTCCACCGGAGGCGGGATCTCGCCGTTCAGCGAGTGGCGGAGCGCGACGTCGACCGGCGCGCGCTTCACGAGCGCGTCCAGCGCGGCGCCGAGGCCGCGGTCGGTGAGGATCGCGGGGTGGATGCCCCGCGCCAGCTCGCGGAGCTCGTCGGTCGCCAGCGCGAGCTCCTCCGATGCCTCGTCGAGGAGCGCGGCCGCCTGCGCGGGGTCCTGCTCGAGCCGATCGCGCGCAAGCCGGAGGGATAGCGCGAGGCTGACGAGCCGCTGTTGCGCTCCGTCGTGGAGGTCGCGCTCGAGCTGTTGCCGCGCATCGTCGGCGGCGCTGACGATCCGGGCGCGCGAGGCGCGCAGCTCCTCGTAGCGCGCCTGGAGCTCGGCGTCGAGGCGGACGTTCTCCTCGGCGACCTCGTCGGCCGCCGAGAGCTTCGATCGCAGCAGGCCGTAGAGGAACGCGTACGGCACCGACGCGAGCGGGAAGACGGCCAGGAAGTAGATCGCCTCCTGCAGCGACTCCTTGCCGACGAGCCCGGTGAAGACGAGCGAGAGGAAGAAGACGAGCGTCACGACCGCGGCCCAGAGGGTGGGGCCGAGGGTCCGCCGGGTCTCGCGATCGGCCCGTCGCCAACGTCCGACGGCAAGCTTCACCGTCCACGCCAGGATCACCACGCCGGCCGCGTTGGCGACCCCGAACAGCAGGTTCGAGAGGCTCTCGTTGTCCGCGATGAGGATCGGGTTGGCGGGGCAGGCGCCCGTGCAGACGCTCTCGTTGGTCGTGTCCGCGAAGAGCCACGGGATGGGCATGTAGACGACGGTCACGACGTAGGTGGCGATCACGAGCCCCTTCGCCAGCCGTCCCTCGAGCCGGCCGCTCGGGAACGAGAGCACCATGTGGATCAGGATCCCGATCGGGAGCGAGCCCAGGATGGCGCCCGCGATGAACAGGCCGGGCAGGTTCGCGAACGAGAGGGAGCTCAGGAACCAGGTGAACCCGACCGCGGTCATCAGGGCCCCGATGCGGTTCGAGGGTCGCCGGTACCAGGCGAACAGGCCGGTCCCGATGAACGACCAGCCGATCAGCAGGACCAGCACGGCGTTCACGCCCTTGTTCTCCGCGTGGTCGCTGGAGTCGACGGCCGCGAGGCTCAGCAGACCGAGGACGAGCCCGGCGATCCCCAGCCCGATCAGGGCCGCGCGCAGCGACTTCAAGGCAGGAGCTCCGTGATGGCCCGGCCGGAGAGCCGGTCCTTGGGGATGAACCCGAGCGCCTCCCCGCCGCTCTCGACGTCGTCGCGACTGGAGATCAGGAGGACGGCGAGCTTGCGCTCCGTCCCCAGGCGCTCGGCCAGATCACGGCCGTCGCAGTCGGGCAACCCCACGTCCACGAGGACCAGGTCGGGTCTCAGCTCGCGCGCCGCGGCCAGCGCCTCCGCGCCGTCGGCGGCCTCGCCGACGACCTCGAAGCCGTCGCATTCGAGCATGCGCCGGGCGCTGGCCCGGAAGCCAGCGTGGTCATCGACGATCAAGACTCGCTGCCCCACACATGGATTGTCGCCCAACGGGACGAATGTGCCAATACGGGTACCGCCTTCCGCCGGTGTGGATAACCGCACCGGCAAACACAGGAAAACACCATTGGTCCCGGGCTGCTCCCCGCTGAGAATGGCTGCGATGACCACGGAACTCGAAGGAGGGGCGATGAAGCCCAAGGGAATCGCGGCTCGCGCAGGTCGCTGGAGCTCGGAGCACCGGTTCAAGGCGATCTCGATCTGGCTGGTCTTCGTCGCGCTCGCCGTCTTCGCCGGCGGCGCCGTCGGCACCGAGACGCTCACGGACGAGGAATACGGCGTCGGCGAGTCGCAGCAGGCCGATATCGCCCTTGCCAATGGCTTTACCGACGCGGCCGACGAGACCGTCCTGATCCAGGGCTCCAGCGCCGAGAGCCCGGAGTTCCGCGCCGCCGTCGATCAGCTGATCACCGAGCTGGAGGGGACCGAGAACGTCGAGAACGTCGTCAGCCCCTACGACCAGCGCGGATCGATCTCCGAGAACGGGCAGGCGGCCCTCCTCACCTACGAGATTCCCGAGCCTCCCGAGGACGGCGACGAGACCGTCGAGGACCTCGTCGAGGCTCCCGAGGCCACGATCGAGCGCGTCGCGGGTGAGAACCCGGAAGTCGAGATCGGCTTCTTCGGCGATGCGAGCGCCTCGAAGGCGCTCTCCGAGTCGTTCGAGGAGGACTTCCAGCGCGCCGAGGTGACGTCGCTGCCGATCACCCTGATCATTCTCGTGCTGGCGTTCGGCGCGCTCGTTGCCGCGTTCGTCCCGCTGCTCCTGGCGGCGACCGCGGTCGCCGCCGCCATCGGCCTGCTCGGCCCGCTGAGCCAGATCTGGCCGATCGACGAAGCCGCGTCCTCGGTGGTGCTCCTGATCGGGCTGGCCGTGGGTGTGGACTACGCGCTGTTCTACCTGCGGCGCGAGCGCGAGGAGCGCGCGCGCGGCCGCGGCTCGAAGGCCGCGCTGGAAGCGGCGGCGGCCACCTCCGGCCGGGCCGTGCTCGTGTCCGGAGTCACCGTGGCGACCGCGATGGCGGGCATGTACTTCGCCGGCGCGGCCACGTTCGAGTCGTTCGCGACCGGCACCATCTTGGTGGTGGCGATCGCCGTGCTCGGATCGCTCACCGTGCTGCCGGCGGTCCTGTCGAAGCTGGGTGACCGCGTCAACAAGGGCCGGGTGCCGTTCCTGACCCGGCCGGAGGAGCGCGCGGCGCGCGAGTCCCGGTTCTGGGGCGCGATTCTCGACCGGGTCCTCCGCAGGCCGTGGATCGCCGGCGGGTTGGCCGTGACAGTCCTCCTCGTGATGGCGATCCCCGTGACGGGCCTGAAGATGCAGGTGCCCGGCATCGACACCCTGCCCCGCGACCTGGAGGTCATGCAGACCTATGACGACATCCAGGCCTCGTTCCCGGGCGACCAGATCCCGGCGACCGTCGTGGTCGAAACCGGCGACGCGAGCCGGGCCGAGATCACCGCCGGCATCGAGGAGCTCGAGCAGGCGGTTGCCGCCGATCCCGAGCTGTTCGTCGGCGAGCCGACCGTCGAGGTCAGCGACGACGGAAGCGTCGTCCAGGTCGACGTGCCGATCGCCGGCGACGGCGCCAATGACGCGTCGTACGCGGCGCTCGCGGAGCTCCGCGAGAACGTGATCCCCGAGACGATCGGGACGGTCGCGGGCACCGAGGTCAACGTGACCGGCATCACGGCCGGCTCCGAGGACTTCAACCAGATCATGGAGGAGCGGGTCCCGATCGTGTTCGCGTTCGTCCTCGGGATGGCGTTCCTGCTCCTGCTGGCGACGTTCCGGTCGCTCGTGATCCCGATCAAGGCGATCGTGCTCAACCTGCTTTCGGTTGGCGCCGCCTACGGGCTCGTCGTCTGGATCTTCCAGGACGGCCACTTCGAATCGCTGCTGGGCTTCGAGTCCACGGGCGCGGTGACGTCGTGGTTGCCGCTGTTCCTGTTCGTGATCCTGTTCGGCCTCTCGATGGACTACCACGTGTTCATCCTGAGCCGGATCCGGGAGGCGTACGACCGTGGCCTCGCCACCGGCGACGCCGTCGGCGCGGGAATCAAGAGCACGGCGTCGGTCGTGACCGCCGCGGCGGTGGTGATGATCGCCGTGTTCGCGATCTTCGCGACGCTGTCCTCGATCGAGTTCAAGCAGTTCGGAGTGGGCCTGGCCGCCGCGATCCTGATCGACGCGACGATCATCCGCGGCGTTCTGCTCCCGGCGACGATGAAGTTGCTGGGCGACTGGAACTGGTACCTGCCGAAGTGGCTCGAGTGGCTGCCGGAGTCCAGGTTCGAGGGCGTGGCGGAGCCGATGCCCGCGGATCCCGAGTACGACGGTGCCCGTTCGAACGGCGGCGACACCGACGAGCACCAGCTACCCCGCGAGACCGTCCGGTCATAGTGAGGCGGAGTCCGAAGGACGAAGCCGAGCCCCGCCGTCGTTGAGGCGGCGGACCTACCCCCGGGGACTGGGCGGAAAGAGCGCGGCGCCGCGATTCGCGGCGCCGCGCTTTCACTTGCGCGGTACCGTCTGAGGCATGGATGCCGAGAAGCTGGTCCAGGATCTGAGCGAACGGGTGCGCGATGCGCTCACGCAGGCCGATGACCGCGCACGAGAGATCGTCGGTGAGGCGGAGGAGCGGGCGCGGAAGCTCGTGGCCGACGCCGAGGCCGAGGCGAAGCGGATCCGCCACCGCGCCGAAGTGGAGGCCGACGAGCGGCTCGCGAAGGTGCGCGAGGCGCTGAGCGGGCTCGAGGGTGCGCTGGGCGCCGGCGCGGCGAAGGCCGAGGTCGATCCCCGGCCGCCGCAGGTGCCGGAGCCCACCCCGCAGCCGATGCCCGAGCCCACCCCGCCCGCCGAGCCCGAGCCGATGCCGCCCGCCGAGCCCGAGCCGATGCCGCCGGAGCCCGAGATCGCGCCCCCGCCACCGCCGCAGCCCGACCGCGACGCCCCGGCCGCCGAGCCGGCCGGCGCAGCGGTCAACGGCGGCGCGGAGAGGGGGGACGAGATCGGGGCTCGGATCGTCGCCACGAAGATGGCGCTCGACGGCTCGTCGCGCGACGAGATCGCCGCGCACGTCGCCGAGCACTACGAGGTCGCGGAGCCCGAGGAGCTCCTCGACTTCGTGATGTCGCGCGCCAAGCGCTAGGCCAGTTCGGACGGGAACAGCCGTTCGCGTCCCTACACTGCTCTGAGTGGCACGCTCGGACAAAATCGTCATCTCCGGCGCGCGCGCACACAACCTCAAGGGCATCGACCTCGAGCTCCCGCGCGACGCTCTGATCGTGATCACCGGCCTCTCCGGGTCGGGGAAGTCGAGCCTTGCCTTCGACACCCTCTACGCCGAGGGGCAGCGGCGTTACGTCGAGTCGCTCTCGTCGTACGCGCGCCAGTTCCTCGGGCTGATGGAGAAGCCGGACGTCGACTCGATCGAGGGCCTTTCGCCCGCGATCTCGATCGACCAGAAGACCACCTCGCGCAACCCCCGGTCGACGGTCGGAACCGTGACCGAGATCTACGACTACCTGCGCCTGCTCTGGGCGCGGATCGGCCGGCCGCACTGCTTCAACTGCGGCGAGCCGATCCAGGGCCAGTCCCTGGAGCAGATCACCGACCGGGTGCTCGCCCAGGACGAGGGCACCAGGTTCATGGTGCTGGCCCCCGTCGTCCGCGGCCGCAAGGGCGAGTACGGGCGGCTCTTGGCCGAGATGCGCTCGCAGGGCTACGCGCGCGCGGTCGTCGACGGCGAGCTGCGCCGGCTCGACGAGGAGATCGAGCTGGACAAGAAGTACAAGCACGACATCTCGATCGTGGTCGACCGTCTGGTGATGAAGGAGGGCGTCCGCAAGCGACTCGCCGAGTCGATCGAGGCGGCGTCGCAATTGGCCGACGGCCTCATCGAGATCGAGGACGCGGAATCGGGCGAGCGCCAGATCTTCTCGGAGCGCTTCGCCTGCCTCAACTGCGGCGCCTCGATGCCGGAAATCGAGCCGCGGATCTTCTCGTTCAACTCCCCGCACGGGGCGTGCGAGCGCTGCCACGGGCTCGGCTTCCAGCGCGTGATCGACCCCGAGCTGATCGTCCCGGACCCGACGCTTTCGATCTCCGAGGGCGCACTGGACCCGTGGACCAAGGCCGCCTCGATGTACCACCGACGGCTGCTCGAAGCGGTCGCCGAGTCGAGCGGCATCGACGTGAACGTGCCGTGGCAGGACCTGACCGACGCCGACCGCGGTCTGCTGCTCGAGGGGACCGGCGACGAGAAGCACACGGTCACGTACAAGAACCGGTTCGGCCGGCGTCGCACCTACACGGTGCGTTTCCCGGGAATGCTCTCCAGCCTCGAGCGCCGCTACGAGACGACCGACTCGGAGAACACGCGCGACCGGGTCGAGGAGCTGATGGCGATGCGGCCCTGCCCGGCGTGCAAGGGAGCGCGACTGCGACCCGAGTCCCTCGCCGTGACCGTCGGCGGGCTCAACGTCTCCGAGTTCACCCGCTTCTCGGCGCGCGCTGCGCTGGAGTGGGTTGAGAAGCTCGACCTGAACGAGACGGAGCGCGCGATCGCGCACCTCGTCCTGCGCGAGGTCGCCGAGCGCCTGCACTTCCTCGACAGCGTCGGGATCGGCTACCTGTCGCTCGAGCGCGCCGCCGCCACCCTGTCCGGCGGCGAGGCGCAGCGGATCCGGCTGGCCACCCAGATCGGCTCGAGCCTCGTCGGCGTCATGTACATCCTCGACGAGCCCTCGATCGGCCTCCACCAGCGCGACAACGAGAAGCTGATCGACACCCTGGCCCGGCTTCGGGACCTGGGCAACACCGTGATCGTGGTCGAGCACGACGAGGGGACGATGCGTTCGGCGGACCACCTCGTGGACCTCGGCCCGGGCGCGGGCGAGCACGGAGGCGAGGTGATCGCCGAGGGCACTCCGGCGGATGTCCAGAGCGTCGCCGCCTCGCTGACGGGCCAGTACCTGGCGGGCAAGCGCTCGATCGCCGTACCGGCCGAGCGCCGTTCTCCGCAGGGCGAGCTCCGAGTCCGCGGCGCGCGCCAGCACAACCTGAAGGGCGTGGACGCGGCCTTCCCGCTCAGGACGTTCACCTGCGTCACCGGCGTCTCCGGCTCGGGCAAGTCCACGCTGGTCAACGAGATCCTCTACCGCGCGGCCGCCAACCGCCTGCACCGGGCGAGGTTGCGGCCCGGAGCCCACGACGGGATCGACGGGATCGACCAGATCGACAAGATCATCAACATCGACCAGTCGCCGATCGGGCGCACGCCGCGCTCCAACCCCGCGACCTACACCGGGATCTTCGACCACATCCGCGACCTGTTCTCGAAGACGAAGGAGTCGCGGGCGCGCGGCTACAAGCCGGGCCGGTTCTCGTTCAACGTCAAGGGTGGCCGCTGCGAGGTCTGCCGCGGGGACGGGCAGATCAAGATCGAGATGCACTTCCTGCCCGACGTGTACGTGCCGTGTGAGCAGTGCCACGGCCGCCGCTACAACCGCGAGACGCTCGAGGTTCGCTACAAGGGCAGGTCGATCGCCGACGTGCTCGACATGCCGGTGTCCGAGGCACTCGAGTTCTTCGACGCGATCCCCAAGCTGAAGCGCCGGCTGCAGACGCTCCACGACGTGGGGTTGGACTACATCCGGCTCGGCCAGCCCGCGACGACGCTCTCCGGAGGCGAGGCCCAGCGCGTCAAGCTGGCGACCGAGCTGTCCAAGGTCGCGACCGGTAAGACCCTGTACATCCTGGACGAGCCGACCACGGGCCTCCACTTCGCGGACGTCGAACGACTCCTGGAGGTCCTCGGCCGCCTCGTCGACCAGGGCAACACGGTGCTCGTGATCGAGCACAACCTCGACGTGATCAAGTCCGCGGACCGCATCGTCGACCTCGGCCCCGAGGGCGGCGAGGCCGGCGGCGAGATCATCGCCACCGGCACGCCCGAGCAGATCGCCGGCCATCCCGACTCGTACACGGGCCGCTTCCTCGCCGGCCTCGTAGACGCCGAGGCGCCCACGGTGAGGCGCGCCCGCGGCGCGCGCAGGCGCGAGCCCGTCGCCGCGTAGGCGCGACGAGAGGCGCCGCGGCGCCTCTCGTCCCAACGCCTATGCCGCGAGGGCTACGCGTGCGATCCCGCCATGCGATGCCGCGACCGCGCCACGAACCGCGCCGTACCTCCGGCGAGCAGCACGAGCCCGGTGGCGACCAGCGCCCCGATCAGCGCGTCGCCCCAATCGAAGCCGCCCTCCGCGCTTTCAGCGGCCGGGGTCGCAACCGGCTCGACCGAGCCGACCAGCGAGTTGACGGTGCCGAACGCGTCGGTCGCCGCCGAGCCGTCCGCGCCGGCGGTGATCGCGGTCAGCGAGTTGTAATCGCTCTCGGCGCTCCCCGCGAGGTCGCCCGCGCCGGCGGTGATCGCGGTCAGCGAGTTGTAATCGCTCTCGGCGCTCCCCGCGAGGTCGCCCGCGCCGGCGGTGATCGCGGTCAGCGAGTTGTAATCGCTCTCGGCGCTCCCCGCGATCGAGTTGTCGCTTGCTGCCGCAGCGGGCGCCGCGACGAGCATGGCGATGCCGGCGACGATCCCGAGCCGGGTCCTTTTGGTGCGCTCCATGTTGAACTCCCTTCGCCTGAGGCCGCCTCGTGCGACCTTCGTTGGCGAGCACGATCGCTCGGGGGGGTAAGCGCGGGGCCCTGAATCGGTAACGCGGCGGTAAAGTCGGGGTCACGAGGGGAGTTGCGGTTGGAGTTCCGCGTTCTGGGGCCGCTCGAGGTCCACGACAACGGTGAAGCGCTTGCGCTCGGCGGAGCGAAACAGCGAAGTCTGCTCGCGATCCTGCTCATGAACGCGAATGAGGTCGTGTCAACGGACCGGCTGATCGATGAGCTTTGGGGCGCGGGCGCCCCGGATACCGCGGGAAAGGCGCTCCAGGGCTATGTCTCACAGCTTCGCAAGGCGTTGGAGCCCGACCGCGCCGCCGGTGCCGCCGGGCGGGTCGTGATCACGCGGTCGCCTGGCTACCTCGTGCGGGTGGACTCGGGGCAGCTCGACGTCGAGCGGTTCGTGCGCTTGGCGGCCGATGGGCGCGCGGCGCTTGCGGCGGGCGATTTCGAAATCGCGTCGGCGACCCTGCGTGAGGGCTTGGGTCTGTGGCGTGGGGCGCCGCTTGCCGAGTTCGAATACGCGCCGTTCGCGCAGCAGGAGATCGCCCGCATCAACGACCTCCGGCTCGCCGTCGTCGAGGATCAGATCCAGGCAGACCTCGAGCTGGGGGGGCACGCCGAGGCGATCGGCTCGCTTGAAAAGCTCGTGCTCGAGAACCCGCTGCGGGAGCGACCGAGGGAGCAGCTCATGCTCGCCCTCTACCGCAGCGGGCGTCAGGCCGAGGCTCTGGATGCGTACCGGGACGCGCGCCGCACCCTCGTGGACGAGCTCGGGATCGAACCCGGGCGGAGGCTGCGAGAGCTCGAAACGGCGATCCTGGAGCAGGATCCCGCGCTCGAGGCGCCCAAGCAGGCGCGGGTGGAGACGTCTGCTGTGGCCCCGGCGATGGCGGGCGGCGGGGAAACGCAGTTCGTCGGCAGGAAGCTCGAACTCGAAAGCCTCGAGGCTGCCCTCGAGGCAGCGTCCCTGGGCCAGGGCGGGCTCCTGATGGTGGGCGGCGAACCGGGCATCGGGAAGAGCCGTCTGGTGGCTGAGTTGAGTGAGCGCGCCCGGGCGCTTGACGCCGTGGTGCTCTGGGGCCGCTGCTGGGAAGCCGGTGGTGCGCCCGCGTACTGGCCCTGGGTCCAGGCGATTCGCGCGTACGGCCGCAGCGTGGACCGGAGCGTGCTCCGCGAGCAGCTCGCAGGCGCCGGCGGCGAGGTCGGGCAGCTCCTGCCCGAGTTCCAGGAGCTGCTGGCGGACCCACCGATCCCGGACACGCCCGACTCGGACAGCGCGCGCTTCCGCCTCTTCGAAGCGACGAGTTCGTTCCTGCAGCGCGCGGCCGATGCGCGCCCTCTCGTTCTCGTACTCGAAGACCTACACGCGGCCGACACGCCCAGCATGCTCCTTTTGCAATTTCTCGCGGGCGAGCTTCCGGCCTCGCGGCTGCTCGTGGTCGGGACGTATCGGGACATCGAAGTCACGCCCGGGCATCCCCTGTCCTCGACGCTGATCGAGCTCAACCGGCAGCCGGCCACGCGGATGCTCGCCCTCGGCGGCGTGGAGGCGGCCGACGTGTCGCGCCTGATCGCCTCGATCGCGGGCGCCGAGCCGTCCCCGATGGTCGCCGAAGCGATCCATGCCGGCACGGGGGGGAATCCGCTCTTCATCGGCGAGTTGGTGCGTCTGTTGCTTGCGGACGGGCGGCTCGCCGAGCCGATCGATGAGCGCGGAGTCAGGCTGGCGATTCCTCGCGGCGTGCGCGACGTGATCGGACGACGTCTCGAGCAGGTCTCCGAGGCCAGTCGCGAGCTGCTTGCTGTGGCCTCCGTGCTCGGGCGAGACTTCGAGATCGAGGCGCTGGCTCTCAGCGCATCTCAGCCGACCGAAGAGGTGCTGGCGCTCCTCGACGAGGCGATCGAGCGCGGCCTCGTTGCGGAGGAGCCGGGGACTCGGTACCGGATGCGGTTCTCCCACGTCCTGCTCCGCGACGCCCTCTACGACGGCATCGGCACCGGTCGTCGGACCCAGCTGCATCGCCGGATCGGCGAGGCGCTCGGGCGTATGTATGCCGCCGACCCCGAGCCCCACCTGGCGGAGCTCGCATACCACTACTACGAGGCGGGCCCCAGCGGCGATGCGCGGAAGGCATTCGAGTACGCCCGAGCAGCCGCACGTCGGGCCGCGCAGCAACTCGCTTACGAGGAGGCGGTCAGGCTGTATCGCCTCGCGAGCCGCGTCAAGGAGGGCGGGGCTCCGGTCGACGAGGGCGAGGCGTGCGACCTGCTGCTCGAGCTTGGCGAGGCCCACCTGCGGGCGGGAAACGCCGAGGACGCCCGCGCCACCTTCCTGGCGGCAGCCGACGCTGCGCGAGAGCTTGGCTCCTCTACCTCGCTCGCGCGGGCCGCTCTGGGCTACGGAGGCCGCTATGCGTGGATGGCCGCGCGCGAGGACATCAACATGATCCCGTTGCTCGAGGAGGCCCTTGGAGCGTTGGACGACGGGGATCAGCGACTGCGCATCCGAGTGATGGCCCGGCTGTCGTGCGCGATTCGCGATCAGCCGTTTCGCCAGCGGCGCTTGCCGCTCAGCGCCGAAGCCGTCGAGCTTGCAAGGGGAGTTGGCGGCTTCGAGCTGGCGTACGCCCTCGATGCACGCTGCCTCGCCGTCGTCGGCCCAGATTCCGTCGAGGAGTTCGGGGCGACAGCGACCGAGGTCGTGCGGACGGGCCGGTTGACCGGCGCCACCGAGCGCGAGCTGATCGGTCACCTGTATCTCGTCATGTACGAGATCGAGAGCGCCAACTCCTCGGGCGCCCGCGAGGCGCTGGCGACCGCTCGCGAGCTCGCCGAGGCCACCCGTGAGCCCGCTCTTCGCTGGTACCCCACCTGCCTGCGCGCAGCCCTCGCGCTCTTCGAGGGCCGCTTCGACGACGCGGCCGAGCTCATCCCCCACGCCTACGAGCTGGGCCGCGAGGCACAGAGGTTCAGCCCACCGGTCGCCTACCGGCTTCAGATGCTGGCGCTCCACTTGGAACTCGGCGACCCGCCGTACGCGGAGGAGCCCCTCAGGGACCTCGCCGCGCAATATCCGACCTACGGAATCCTCCGCTGCGGTCTCGCGCGGTTCATGATCTCCCAGGGACGCGTGAGCGAGGCGCGTGCCCTCTTCGACGAGCTTGCTGCCGACGACTTCGCGGCGGTCTATCTCGACGAGGAGTACATGGCTGCCACCACCCTGCTGGCCGACGTCTGCCGGGCCCTGAAGGACCAGGAGCGGGCTGAAACCCTCTACGGGTTGCTGGTGCCCCGCGGCCACCTCACCGCGTTCGGGTACCCGGAGCTCATTCTCGGTTCCACGCAGCGGCCGCTGGGCGTTCTCGCGGCGATGACCGAGTCCTGGGAAGAGGCCGAGGGCCATTTCGTTCGGGCCGAGGAAGCTAATGCCGCGATGGGTGCCGGACCCTGGGTCGCTCACGCTCAGCACGATCATGGACGGATGCTTGCCGAACGCTCCCGGCGCGGCGATCTCACGCGGGCTCGGGATCTTCTTGCGACTGCGGCGAAGGGTTACGGCGAGCTCGGGATGACCCCGTGGCAGGAGACGGCCGAGTCCGAACGCGTCGCGATCTCGGGCTGATCAGGGTCCGGCCAGCGCCCGGATGAACTCCGCTCGGATCGGGTCGTCGCGCACGCCGATCGGGGCGACGCTTGCGACTAGGCCGTCGGCCGAGGAGGAAGCAACCCCGCATGGGAAGCTTCCGCCCGTGGCAGACCCGAGCGGATGGCGCCTGTGGCGCATGAAGCGCCGCTGGTACGAGCGCAACCGGACCGCGCGGCGGCGCTGGCGGATCAACCGCCACGCGGCCCGAGGCGGCTTCTACGTCCGCTATCCCGTCGAAGGCGAGCTGCTCGAGGGCCTCGACGACGGGCGTATCAGCGTGGGGGCGGGGACCCTGTTCGAGCCGGGTTGCTGGATCACCATTTCGCGTGAGGCCCGGATCGATATCGGCGCCGGCTGCTTCCTCAACCGTGGCGTGATGCTCGCGGCCAACGAGCGGATCGAGGTCGGCGACCACGTGATGTTCGCCAACGGCTGCTTCGTCGGCGACGCGGACCACCGCTACGACGACCCTGACGTCCCGATCACCTGGCAGGGGTTCGCTACCCGCGGTCCGGTCTCGATCGGGTCGAACTGCTGGTTCGGCGTCAACTGCGTCGTGACCGGCGGAGTGACGATCGGCGACCGGGCGGTGATCGGGGCGAACTCGGTGGTCACGCGCGACATCCCGGCGGGAACGATCGCCGCCGGGGTACCGGCGCGGCCAGTTCGCGCGATCGAGTTTCGCAAGCACGATCAGGGCTGAGCAACCCTTGCCGGGGGTCCGACCCATGTATTAGGATCGCGTAAGCGTGTCCTTTGCAGGTGTTGATACCGCCCGCGCCAGGGCGCGGGCGGCTCTGCTGGCACTGGTCGCGGCGCTCGCGCTGCAGGCCTGTGGCGACGACGACGCGCCAATGCAGACCACCGCGCCCGCGGTCACCGGTGCCGCCGAGACCACCGACGCCGAGAAAGCGCCCGGTACCGAGGCGCCCGAGGACGAGCCGTCGGACGACCCGGTGACCGACCAGACGGCGATCTCGATCACGCTCGAGGCGGTGCTGACCGGAGATGATCCGCGCCAGGTCTGCGGCGAACTGGTGACCGAGCGTTACCTGCGCGAGGCGTACGGTGGGACGGAAGGTTGCGAGGGGGCGCAGAGCAACGCAAACCCGGCGAAGAAGGTCCGGATAAGCGGCGTGGTGGTGCAGCCGGATTCGCTGGCCCAGGCGTCGGCGGAGCCGGATGGCGGGGTCTACGACGGCGAGCGCCTGAGGGCCGTGTTGGTCTTGGACGACGGCTTCTGGAAGCTGGACTCGCTGCGCTCGAACGTCCCGGTCGGCCCCTAGGAGGATGCGCCGCGGCACGTACTCGATCGTCGCCCGCGATTCGGCCACCGGCGAGCTCGGCGGGGCGGTCCAGTCGCACTGGTTCTCGGTCGGGTCGATCGTCTTGTGGGCCCGTCCCGGGATCGGCGCGATCGCGACGCAGTCGGTCGCCGAGCCGTCCTACGGCCCCAACGGGCTCGACCTGATTGCCGCAGGAAGAACGCCCGGCCAGGCGCTCGATGAGCTGCTCGCGGACGACGCCCAAGCGCGTTTTCGCCAGCTGGGTGCGATCGCCTCGTCGGGGGACCCGGCGTCGCGGACCGGGGACGGCTGCATGCCGCACGCAGGCGACGCCCGGGGCCGGCACCACAGCGCCCAGGCGAACCTGATGGCCTCATCGGAGGTGTGGGGCGCGATGTCGGCGGCGTTCGAGGCGGCCGACGGCCCGCTGGCCCGACGGCTCCTCGCCGCCCTCCGCGCGGCTGAGGCCGCCGGGGGCGACATCCGTGGCCGCCAGTCCTCGGCGCTCGTCGTCGTCCCGGCGAGCGGCGAGCCGTGGGAGCGCGTGGTCGAGCTGCGAGTCGAGGATCACGAGGATCCGCTCGCCGAGCTCGGTCGCCTGCTCGACGTCGCCGATGCCTACCGGCTCGCCGACGAGGGCGACGCCCATGCGGCCGCGGGGCGGCACGACGAAGCCTCGCGCCACTACGCGGAGGCCGCGGCGATGCAGCCCGGCAACCACGAGCTCCTCTTCTGGTCGGGCCTGGGGGTCGCCCAGGCGGGCGACGTAGCGGCGGGCGCCGAACGGGTTGCGAGGGCGGTCGAGTTGCAGCCCGGCTGGCACGAGGTCCTGGCCGCCCTGTCCGAGGAGATCGCTCCGGCGGCGCCGGCCGTCCGGGCTGCGCTCGGGATCGACGAAGGCTCCCCGAAATAGGACGAGCCGGGCGTGAGCCCGGCTCGTCGGTCTTCCCTGTCTCCCCTGCGGTCAGACGCCGTGCGGATGCGGGCCCCGGCCGAGGTGGAATGCCTCCAGAAGCCTCGGCACCCACAAGAGGGCGGCGACCCCGATGACGACGTAGACGACGTCGGTCAGCGTCCCCGTGCCGAAGATCTCAGCGAGCACGTTGGTCTCGCCGTCGGTGATTCCGAGAATGCCCCAGTTGAGGGCGCCGATGAACATCAGCATGAGCGCAATCGGCTCGAACCTCTTGAGCATCTCCATGAGTCGTACCTCACTTCTTCTACGTGTTCCGCACCATCCAAGTGCGGAAGCGCACAAGAGATACCCCTGCAAATGAGCCGGGTTACGCCTACGGACCCCAATCCCAATCAGCGTGCGAGAACGTCCCGCCCGGGAGGGTCTCCTGGTCGAGGTACGCGCGGAACTCCGCCAGCTCGCCGGGCTCGATCGAGTAGATGTGCTCCGGGCCGGGGAACGACCCCGAGCGCACCTCTTCGGCGTACGCGGCGACGCCGGCGACCATCTCGCGACGGACTTCGCCGTAGCGCTTCACGAACTTCGGGGCGTGGCCCCCGAAGATCCCGAGCAGGTCGTGGAAGACCAGGACCTGGCCGTCGGTGTCGGCGCCGGCCCCGATGCCGATCACGGGGATCTCCATCCGCGGCATCAGCGCCTCGGAGACCGCCGCGGGGACGGCTTCGAACACGATCGAGAAGCAGCCCGCCGCCTGGAGTGCCAGTGCCTCCTCGGCGATCTGCGACGCGCGGCCCGCGGTGCGGCCCTGTGCCTTGTAGCCGCCAAGAGCCGTGGCCGTCTGAGGTGTCAGGCCCACGTGCCCCATCACAGGGATCCCGGCCCGCACGATCGCCCTGGCGCGTTCCACGGAAGCGCCCCCGCGCTCGAGCTTGACCGCCTCGCAGCCGGCCTCCTTGACGAAGCGCTGCGCGTTCGCGACCGCCTGCTCGTTCGACTGCTCATAGGAGCCAAACGGCATGTCGCCGATCAGGAGCGGCGTCCGAAGCCCGCGCCGCACCGCGGCGGCGAGCATCAGCATCTCGTCCATCCCGACGGGGATGGTGGAGTCGTAGCCGAGCACCGTCATGGCGGCCGAGTCGCCGACCAGGACCACGTCGACCCCTGCCTCCTCGGCGACCTGGGCCGAGGGGTGGTCGTACGCGGTGACCATCACGATCGGCTCGCCGTTGGCCTTCATCTCGGCCAGCTGCGGAAGCGAGACCGGCTTGCGGTCGTCTCCGGCGGGCTTGTCCTGTGGTTGGGCGCTCATTGGATACCTGCTTTCGATGCGTTTGGTCTCTCTTGCCTCAGCCCGCGTCGCCGACCACCAAGTTGTCGATCAGGCGAGCCCTGCCGACCCGCGCGGCGACGGCCACCAGCACGGGCCGTCCGTTGAAGCTCTCCGCCGGGGTGAGGTCGTCCGCGTGGCGCGCCTCCAGGTACTCCGGCTCGATCCCGGCCTCGGCCAGCACCCGCTGCCCGGCCGCGATCGCGTCGTCCACCGACGCGCCGTCGGACGCGGCGTCACGGACCGTCTCGAGCGCCAGCCACAACCCTGGCGCGCGCTCGCGCGCGTCCGGCGTCAGGTAGGAATTGCGCGAGCTCAGGGCGAGGCCGTCGGGCTCGCGCACCGTCGGCACCACGGCGATCTCGGACGGGAAATCCAGGTCGCGAGCCATCCGCCGGATAACGATGGCCTGCTGGGCGTCCTTCTGGCCGAAGAATGCGACGTCCGGCGTCACGAGGTTCAGCAGCTTCGCGACGACCGTCGTGACGCCGCGGAAGTGGGCTGCGCCGCGCCGGGCGGGATCGCCGTCGAGGACGTCGGCGAGGCCGTCGACCGCCACGTGGGTCGCGAAGCCGGCCGGATAGACCTCGTCCACCTCGGGCGCGAACACGATGTCGACGCCGGACTCGCCGGCGAGCTCGAGGTCGCGAACCTCGTCGCGCGGGTAGCTGTCCAGATCCTCGCCCTCGCCGAACTGGGCCGGGTTGACGAACAGGCTCATGACGACCACGTCGCAGCGTTCGCGAGCTGCGCGGAGGAGGCTCAGGTGGCCGTCGTGGAGGGATCCCATCGTCGGCACCAGGCCGACGGTCCGGCCGTGATCGCGTGCCGCCGCGAGCAGCGCACGCAGCTCCGTCTTCGTCCCGGCGACCCTGGGCGCGCTCATCGGGCGTCCGCCTCCCGGCGCGCGATGGCGCGGGTGCACTCGGCCAGCGCCTCGTAGAGCGAAGCGAGCTCGGGCATCCGCTCCGCGAGCGCATCCAGATGGGCGTCCACGACGTGCTCGTCACCGCGGGCGATCGGCCCGGTCAGGGCGTCGGATCCCCGGTCGGCCCAGTTCGCGGCGGTCTGCAGCACGATCGGCGTGAGAACCTCGCGTGGGTTCTCGACCCCCGCGGCGCCCAGCAGCTCCGCCGCGGACTCCTCGAGGGCGATCAGGAAGTTCGAGGACATGGAGGCGGCGGCGTGGTAGGCGGCGCGGTGCTCCTCGGGAACGTCGAACGGCCGCATCCCCAGGGCTGAGGCTAGGGCATGCGCGCGGCCGATCACGTCGTCGTCGGAGCCGGAGACAGCGCACGGCGCGTCGGCAAGGCTCGTATCCGGCTCGGGGATCGTCTGCAGCGGATGCAGCGAGAACGTGGGGCACCCGCGGGCCGTCGCGGCGGCCAGGGCGGACAGCGGCGTCGCGCCGCTCGAGTGCCCGACCGCCGTGCCGGGCGGGACCTCGGCGGCGATGCGCTCGCAGGCGCCCGGGATCGCGGCGTCGGGCACGCACAGGAGCACCATCACCGAGGCGGCATCGAGACGCGGCAGCTCGTCGTTGCGTCCCAGCACCGAGACCTCGATTCCGGCGGCCTCCGCCGCGGCAGCGATCGAGCGCCCGGCGCGGCCGGGGCCGACGATCGCGAGGACGCCGGGCGCGGCCGGCGCGTCAAGCGTGGCGTTTTCGGGGATAGCGGGAAGGTCCCGTTCCAGTTCTCTCATCGAGATACCAGACGGCGTCGGAAGAGTTGTTCTGGTCGGGCTGAGTGCCCAGTCCACGCCCGGCGGAGCCGGGTCGCGGCTTCGCCAATTATGCCCGATTGCGACGGCGGCAACCCCACCTGGCCCTGTTTAGGCAGGGGCCAGGAGGGCTACGATCCGCATGACAATGCCGATCTACGAGTTCAGGTGCGAGCGGTGCGAAGCCCGCTTCGAGGGCCTGGTGCCCGTCGGGACGGACTCCGCCGCGTGCCCGGAGTGCGGATCGGCGGAAACCGTTCGCGTGTTCTCTGCCCCCGGCGCTCAGATGAGCCTGGTCAAGAGCCCCGGTGCCCGGCGCGCCCAGGAGCGGCGCAACGCCAAGCTCCATTCGGACACGAAGGCGCGCTTCAAGGAGGCCCGGCGCCGTGCCCGCGAGCGTGGCTCCCGGCGGCTCGCCGCCGGGGGCGGCGTGAACGAGGAGCTCGTCCCCTCGGCTGCGGACAACGCCGCCGATGCTCGGCGCGAGCGGCTCGTCGAGCTCTATCGAGAGGTCTCGACGTGCGCCAAGTGCCCGCTCGCCGAGACCCGGACCAAGGCCGTGTTCGGGGCCGGGAACTCGAACGCCGACCTCATGTTCGTCGGCGAGGCGCCCGGCGCCGAGGAGGATCGCCAGGGGCTGCCGTTCGTGGGCCGCGCCGGACAGCTCCTCGAGCAGCTCCTGAACGAGATCGGGTTGACCCGCGAGGACGTCTTCATCGCGAACGTCCTGAAGAGCCGGCCGCCCGGGAACCGCGATCCGCTGCCCGCGGAGATCGAGGCCTGCCAGCCGTACCTGTGGCGGCAGATCGAGCTGATCGAGCCGCGGGTGATCGCCACGCTGGGTAATTTCGCGACCAAGCTGCTGAGCGGCAACCCCACCGGGATCACGCGCGTGCGCGGAACCCCTCAGGTGCACGAACTCGGCGGGCGCACGGTGTTCCTGTTTCCGCTGCTCCACCCGGCCGCCGCGCTGCGGACCCCCGCGATGAAGGAGACGCTTAGCCAGGACTTCGCGAAGCTGCCGGCCCTGTTGAGCGATCTGCTCCCCGAGCCCGAGCCGCAGCCGGCTCCTCTGGAGGCCGCGCCGGCGCCTGCCGACGACCAGCTCGACCTGTTCTCTTGAGCGGCCGCAGGAGCTCCGGGCCGGCCGACACCGAGGCGCTGGCGGCGGAGCTCGCCGCGCGGCTCGAGCCCGGCGACGTGGTCCTGATCGCCGGCGAGCTCGGCGCGGGGAAGACCACCTTCGTGCGCGGCGCCAGCCGCGCGCTGGGCGTGACGGACCCGGTTGTTTCGCCGACATTCACGATCGGCCGCCGTTACCGGGGCCGCGTGCCCGTTTCGCACCTCGACCTCTATCGCCTCGACGACCCGGGCGCCGAGGACCCGGGCCTGCTCGACGACTACCTGACCGCCGACGCGATCACGTTCGTGGAGTGGCCGGGAAGGCTCGCGGAGCCCTGGGAGAACGTGGCCGCCCGCGTGACGATCAGCCACGCGGGCGGCGACGAACGCCTGGTCTCGATCGAGGCCTAGTAGCCCTGGTCCTCGAGCTGCTGCTCTAGCTCCTCAGCCTGGTCCTGGGCGTCCTGGCCCAGCTCCTCGGCCTCCTGCTTGCGCCTGGTCGATCTGGTCCTGAAGCTCCTCGGGGATGTCCCCCTCCTGCGCCTGGTCGATCGCGTCCTGCGCTTCCTCGGGCAGGTCCTCCTGGAGCTGATCCAGCTCTTCCTGTGCCTGATCGAGGGTGTCCTGGGCCTCGTCCTCTGCGTCGTCACCGCAGCCGGCCCAGCCGATGCCGGCGATCGCGATGCTCACGGAGGCGGCGATCGCCGTCGCGCGCCGGCGGCTGGTGCCGCTCTGATTCGTCATCCGGGGGTACCCCCTTGTGGTTCGTGATTTGAGACGGGCTCATCGTACGCAGGCTGCCCTACGCTGGTTGCGGTGGAGGCGGTACTTGGATTCGACACCTCGACTCCGGAGCTAACGGTGGCGCTGGTGGCGGACGG
This sequence comes from uncultured bacterium, assembly GCA_963734015.1. Classification (GTDB taxonomy): domain Bacteria; phylum Actinomycetota; class Thermoleophilia; order Solirubrobacterales; family 70-9; genus JALZKA01. The sequence continues at coordinate 150,115 of CAVTFG010000003.1, forward strand.
CGAGGTGATCGCGGAGCGGGCGGCGGGCCCAGACGCGGGCGGTCGCCCCCGGCACGCGACGGCGCTGCTCGCGACGGTCGAGGACGTATTGGCGGTAGGCGGTGGCTGGGACGCCGTCGCGCGGATCGCCGTCGGTATCGGCCCCGGCACGTTCACCGGCCTGCGGATCGGCATCTCCACGGCGCGCGCCCTGACGCAATCGCGCGAGCTCGGCCTCGCCGGGGTCTCGTCACTGGCCTCGCTTGCGGCCGGCGTCGACTCCGCCCAGGCCCGGCTCGCCGTGCTGGACGCGAAACGGGGGGAGGCGTTCGCCGCGCTGTACGACCCCGCTGGGGCAGAGCTCTGGCCCGCCTGGGTGGGTCCGCCCGACGAGCTCGCCGAGCGGGTCCGGTCGCTCGACGCCGGCCCGGTTGCGGTCGGCGATGGCTCGGTACGCTTTCGCGACCAGCTCGAAAGCGCTGGGGCGCTGGTCCCGGCGGACGGCGAAGAAGTGCACCGCCCCCGGGCGCGGCACCTCTGCCGCCTGGCGGACGGCGTCCCGGATTCGCGGGAGATCGAGCCGGACTACCTGAGACGACCTGACGCGGAGCTTTGGCGTGAGCGAGATCACCGACCCCCGAACGGCTGAGGCGCCCGCCGCCGTTTCGATCCGCAAGCTCGTCTACGGCGACCTGCCGGGCGTGCTGGCAATCGAGCGGCGGTCCTTCGGTACGCCCTGGTCGCTCGCGATGTTCGTGTTGGAGCTCTCGAAGCCGTCCGGGATCTGCCTCGCCGCGGAGGACGACGATGGCCTGGTCGGCTATCTGGTGTGCTCCCGATACGCCGACGTGTGGCACCTGATGAACGTCGCCGTCGAACCCGACCGCCGCCGGGCCGGCATCGCCTCCGGCCTGATCGGGCGGCTGTTCGAGCAGGTCGGGTCGGGCGCGCGTCTGACCCTCGAGGTGCGCACCTCGAACTCGGGCGCGATCAGGATGTACGAGCGCTTCGGGTTCGAGACCTCGGGCCACCGCCGCCGCTACTACCAGGACAACGGCGAGGACGCGCTCATCATGTGGCTGGACCCAGTGCCCTGATGAGCGACGCAAGTCGCGAAACCAGCTTGGCCCCCCCTGGTAAGGGAAGGTCCCTGATGAGCATCCTCGCGATCGAGACGTCATGTGACGACACCTGTGCCGCCGTGGTCGACGGCGGCGAGATCCGCTCGAACGTGATCTCCTCTCAGGCCGCCGCGCATGCGCGCTACGGCGGCGTGGTGCCGGAGGTCGCGTCGCGCCACCATCTGGAGCTGATCAACCCGGTGGTCGATGCGGCGCTCGCCGAGGCCGACGCGTCTCTCGGCGACGTGGACGCGATCGCAGTCACCCGTGGGCCGGGCCTGATCGGTGCGCTCCTGGTGGGGATCAGCTCGGCCAAGGGCCTTGCCGCGGCTCGCGAGCTGCCGATGATCGGCGTCGACCACCTGCACGGCCACGTCGCGGCCAATTTCCTGGAGCCGGAGCCGCTCCAGCCGCCGTTCCTGTGCCTGATCGCGAGCGGCGGACACACGATCCTTGCGGCCGTGCGCGAGCGGACCGGGTTCGAGGTGCTCGGGCAGACTCTCGACGACGCGGCCGGCGAGGCACTGGACAAGGGCGCGCGGCTGCTGGGCCTTGGCTATCCCGGCGGGCCCGCCATCCAGCGGCTGGCGGTGGAGGGCGATCCGACGGCGTTCTCGTTCCCCGTCGCGATGGCGCGCGACCCCGGGCTCGATTTCAGCTTCAGCGGGTTGAAGACGGCGCTCCTCTACGCCGTCCGCGACCTCGAGGAGGAGGAGCTGGAGGCGCGCAAGGCCGACCTGGCGGCGAGCTTTCAGGCGGCGGTGGTCGGCCAGCTGCTCGCGAAGCTGGAACGCGCCCTGGACGCCGAGGGGTGGCCGGCGGTCGCGCTCGGCGGCGGCGTCGCGGCCAACTCCCTCCTGCGCGAGCGGGTGGCCGAGCTCTGCGCGGAGCGCTCGCTGCGCCTGAAGCTCGTGCCCCCCGAGCTCTGCACCGACAACGCCGCGATGATCGGGGCGGCGGCGCTGGAGCTCGAGCCGACGCCGCACCCCGGGTATCTGGGATGGGACGCCACGGCGTGAGGCGCCTGGTGCTCTACGGCAGGCCCGATTGCCACCTCTGCGACGAGGCTCGGGAACTGGTGATGCCGCTGGTCGCGGAGGCGGGGGACGTGGTGCTGGAGGAGGTCGATATCGAAGCGGACGGCGCGCTCCTCGCCCGGTTCCTGGAGCGAATCCCGGTGCTGGAGCTGGACGGCAGCATCGTGAGCGAACTCGCGCCTGATGCGGCGAGACTAAGTGCGGTCCTGCTACAAACATCTGCGCGATGAATGAGGGGAATCACGGCATGGGCCGCGCCGCGGAAACCGGGCTGGGCGACGGCGAGCGGCTCTCGCTTGGCGTGGCCGCCCGGCTGTCGCGCTACCTCCAGGTTCTGACGCAGGCACGCAAGATGGGCAAGGAGACGATCTCCTCGCAGGAGCTCGCCGCGTACACGCACATCAACTCCACCCAGATCCGCCGCGACCTCTCCGGCTTCGGGAAGTTCGGAAAGCGCGGGGTGGGCTACCGGGTCGAGTCCCTGGTCTCGGAGATCCGGAAGATCCTGCGGACGGCGGGTCAGCACAACATCGCGCTGTTCGGCGCGGGCAACCTCGGCCAGGCGATCGCCAGCTCGGACATCTTCGCCGACCACGGCTTCCAGATCGTTGCGGTGTTCGACGTGGACAAGGAGCGGGTGGGGGGCGACGTGAGCGGCGTCCCGGTACGCGACTTCTCCGAGCTCGAGCAGGTGGTCGCCGACGAGGAGGTCGTGGTCGGAGTGCTCGCGGTACCCGCCGATGCAGCCCAGGAGGTGGCGGACCGTCTCGTCGAGGCGGGCGTGAAGATCATCTTCAACTACTCCGAGCAACTCCTGCAGGTGCCGCCCGAGGTGACCGTCCACACCTCGAGCCCCGCCGTCGACCTCCTCTACGCCCTGTACTTCTACTTGGCCTAGTGGTTTGATGAGCGACGCAAGTCGCGAAACTGTGTTGGCCACCCTGGTAAGGGCGGGTTACTGATGGGGGAGGACGCGACGCTCGACCTCGTTACGGTTCGCGAGCGGTTCGCCGACTCGCAGGACTTCACGATCGGGCTCGAGGAGGAGTTCGCGATCGTCGATCCCGACACGCTCGAGCTCGTCCATCGGTTCGAGGAGCTGTTCGCGGCCTGCCAGGAGGACGAGCTGCTCGCGGTCTCGGCCGCCGGGGAGCTGATCGACACCGAGATCGAGATCCGCTCCGGCCGCGGCGAGCGGTTCGTCGATGCTGTTGCGATGCAGCGCGAGCACCGCACACGACTGTTCGCCCTCGCCGACGGCCTCGGCCTCGGCCTCGCCGCGATGGGGACGCATCCGTGGGCCAACTATCTCGACCAGCGGATCATCGACACCGTGCACTACAGCCGGCTTCGCCAGGAGCTCCAGTGGGTCGCGCAGCGCAACAACACGTGGAGCCTCCATGTGCACGTTGGAGTCCGCGACGCGGACCGGGCGATCGCCGTGTGCGACCACCTGCGCGAGCTGCTGCCGCCCCTCCTGGCGGTCTCCGCGAACTCCCCTTTCCTCGACGATCGCGAAACAGGGCTTCACTCCGTCCGGACCCAGATCTTCACCCGCACGTTCCCGCGCTGCGGCGTCCATGAGCCGTTCGGGACGTGGGAGCGCTACGCGAGCTTCATCGATCGCCTCACCGCCACGGGCACGGTCGTCGAGGCCACGCAGCTCTGGTGGAGCGTTCGCCCGCACCACTCGTTCGGGACCGTGGAGCTGCGGATCTGCGACGCGCAGACGCGTGGCGAGGAGTCGTTCGCCCTCGCCGGCCTGATCGCGGGCTGCATCGCCCAGTCCGCGCTCGACTACGACGAGGGAAGGCTCCCCGATCCGCTCCCCGGCCGCGAGATCGAGGAGAACATGTGGCGGGCGATCCGCCACGGGATGGACGGCGAGATGATCGACTGGCGCGGCTCGGGGGATTTGGTCGCGACGTCGGCGGTAGTCGAGCGGCTGGTCGAGTGGACGGCGCCGGCTCGAGAGGTCATCGGCGCAGATGGGGCGCCGGCCGGGCCGAACGGCGCCCAGCGCGCCCGCGAGGCATTCGCGGACGGGACCTCGCTCGCCGACATCTATCGCCGGTCGGTCTCGGAGACGCGCCGGACGTACGCGCCTGAACCGGCGCCGGCCGGGTAGTTTGGTGGCAAGGACGCATATCCGATGAGCGACGTAAGGCGCGAAAGCATGTTTGCCCCCCTGGCAAGGGACGTCCCTTAATGGAAGGAATCCCCACTCAACCCCCCGGCGGCCAGCAGCCCTCTGAAGAGGAGCTGCGGGCGCGCATCGAAGACCAGCTGCGACAGGTCCGCGTGCAGGACCTTCTGGTCGAGAGCGCGGCCTCGATCGTCAACCTGACCGCCAGGCGGATCGCAAAGCCCGACGAGCAGGACCTCGAACAGGCCCGGATCGGCATCGAGGCGGTGCGCGCGCTGGTCGAACTGCTCGACGGCGAGGTCGAAGGGCAGATCCGGGGTGCTCTCTCGGAGCTCCAACTGCTCTACGCGCGCGCCTCGAAGGGCGAGCCGCTGGAGGGGGAGACGGAGGCGCAGCAGACCTCCGCCGCCGGCGCCGGAACCGCCAGAGCAGGAGAAGCCGCCGTCGAAGCTCTGGACGCCCGGCCCCGACTGAGATCGGCCGCGGTCGGTAGACTGCGCGCCGCTCTTCGGCCGTCCGCGTGCGGGCGGCCTTTCCACGCAGTCATCCATAAAGCGAACCGGAGGACCTTCAGTTGACCGACTTTCTGACCGACTACGGCGTCGTGATCGCGCTCGTCTGCGCGGGCGCCGCCGTGATCTACGGCGCGCTGATCACGCAGCGCCTGCTTCGCCTCTCGCCGGGCAACGAGCGCATGCAGGAGATCTCGAACGCCGTGCAGGAAGGCGCGAAGGCCTACCTGAACCGCCAGTACCTGATCATCGCCCTGGTGGCCGTGCCGCTGACGATCGTGATCGCCCTGATCCAGGACGTCAGCGTGGCGGTCGGCTTCGTGATCGGCGGCGTCCTCTCCGGCGCGGCAGGGTTCATCGGGATGAACCTCTCGGTGCGGGCCAACGCCCGCGTCGCCGAGGCGGCGCGCGGCGGGGTGCCACCGGCCCTCGACGTCGCCTTCAAGGGCGGCTCGGTCACCGGCCTGCTCGTGGTCGGCCTGGCGCTGCTCGGCGTGGCCGGCTACTTCGGCATCCTCGTCCTTGGCGACAAGACCGACGAGGAGGCCGTCGACGCGCTGATCGGCCTCGGGTTCGGCGGCTCCCTGATCTCCGTCTTCGCTCGTCTGGGCGGCGGCATCTTCACGAAGGCGGCCGACGTCGGCGCCGACCTGGTGGGCAAGGTCGAGGCCGGGATCCCCGAGGACGACCCGCGCAACCCCGCGGTGATCGCCGACAACGTCGGCGACAACGTGGGCGACTGCGCGGGCATGGCGGCCGACCTGTTCGAGACTTACGCGGTCACCTCGGTCGCGGTGATGCTGCTCGGCGTCCTCACGTTCGCCGAGGACTTCGCCCGCGAGGTCGCGCTGTATCCGCTCGTGATGGGCGGCGTCGCGATCATCGCCTCGATCATCGGCGCGCTGTCGGTTCGGACCAAGACCGACCGGGTCGAGGGTGCGCTCTATCGCGGCCTGATCATCTCGGGCCTGATTTCGGCGGCGGCGTTCTACCCGATCACCGAATGGCTGATGGACGAGCCGCTGCGCCTGGGCCTCGCCGACGCGGGCGCGGCCGCCATCAGCGTCACGGACCTGTGGCTCTGCGGGCTGATCGGCATCGCCGTAACCGCCGGCCTGTTCGTGATCACGGACTACTACACGTCCACGCGGTTCCGCCCCGTGCGCACGATCAGCCAGGCGTCGGTCACCGGCCACGCCACGAACATCATCCAGGGGCTCGCCCAGGGCTTCCAGGCCACCGCGGCTCCGGCGCTCGTGATCGCGCTCGCGATCCTGGGCGCAAACGAGCTTGCGGGCATCTACGGCATCGGCATCGCCGTGATGGCGCAGCTGTCGCTGACCGGCCTGATCGTGGCGCTCGACGCCTTCGGGCCGATCACCGACAACGCGGGCGGGATCGCCGAGATGGCCGACCTGCCCGAGGAAGTCCGCAACGTCACCGACCCGCTCGATGCCGTCGGCAACACGACGAAGGCGGTCACCAAGGGCTACGCGATCGGGTCCGCCGCGCTCGCCGCCTTGGTGCTGTTCAAGGCGTTCGAGATCGAGCTCAGCCGCGAGGAGGGGGGCGAGGCGTTCGTCTTCTCGATCTCCGACCCGGCCGTCCTGATCGGGCTGTTGATCGGCGGCATGATGGTCTACCTCTTCGCGGCCTTCGCGATCGAGGCGGTCGGGCGCGCCGGCGGCCAGGTGGTCGAGCAGGTGCGCAACGCAGTTCCGCGAACGTCCCGGGATCATGGAGGGCACCGAGAAGCCCGATTACGCTGACACGGTCAGCATCGTCACCGCCGCCGCTCAGCGGGAAATGATCCTGCCCTCGCTGATCCCAATCGTGATCCCAGTGATCGTGGGCGTGATCAGCATCGAGGCCCTGGGTGGCCTGCTGATCGGTGTGATCGTCGTCGGCCTGTTCATGGCGCTGGCGATGACCGCCGGGCGGCGGCGCGTGGGACAACGCCAAGAAGCTGATCGAGGACGGAGCCTTCGGCGGCAAGGGCTCGGAGGCCCACGCCGCATCGGTCACGGGCGATACCGTCGGCGACCCCTACAAGGACACCGCCGGACCCGCGATCAACCCGATGATCAAGGTCGCGAACATCGTGGCGATCCTGATCATTCCGATCATCATCTAGGTCGTGATCAACGTTGCCGACTTCGAGCAGGCCGCCGCCGGCCTCCTCGAAGCCGGCCCGCTCGGTTACTTCGCCGGCGGGGCGGGCGACGAGCGCACGCTCCGGCGGAACATCGAGGCGTTCGCCGACTGGGAGCTGCTGCCGCGCGTCCTCGTGGACGTCGCCGAGGTGGACCCGTCGGTCGAGCTGTTCGGCTCGCGGCTGTCCATGCCGCTCCTCGTGGCGCCGGTCGCGTTCCAGCGGCTGGCGCACCCGGACGGCGAGGAGGCCATGGCGCGTGCCGCCGGCACGGCCGGCACCGCGATGTGCCTGTCAACGATCGCGACCGCGACCCCGGCGAGCGTCGCGGCGGCGGCGCCGGAAGCGACACGCTGGTTCCAGCTCTACTGCTTCAAGGATCGTGCCGTCACCGAGGCGCTTCTGGCCGAGGCCGTCGCGAGCGGTTTCGGGGCGATCGAGCTGACCGTCGACGCGCCGTTCGCGGGGTGGCGCGAGCGGGACCTGCGGACCGGGTTCGCCGCCGACGTCACCGCGCCGGCCGTCCAGGCGGCGATCGGCTCGGATCGGCCGATCACCACACAGGAGCTTTTCTCCCTGGTTGACGCGTCCCTCGACTGGGACGCGCTCGCGGCGCTCTGCCGGGGCTGCGAGCTCCCGATCCTGTTGAAGGGCCTGACGGCGCCGGCCGACGCCGAGCTCGCGATCGAGGCCGGAGCCGGAGGCATCATCGTCTCGAACCACGGAGGCCGGCAGCTCGACGGCGTGCCGGCCGCGGTGGACGCGCTGCCCGCGGTAGCCGACGCCGTCGCCGGGCGGGTGCCTGTGCTGATGGACGGAGGGGTGCGGCGCGGGACCGATGTCCTGGTCGCCCTGGCGCTCGGCGCAGATGCGGTGCAGGTGGGCCGCCCGCCGCTTTGGGGCCTCGCGGTGGACGGCGAGGCAGGCGCGCGAGCGGTGCTCGAACTGCTGCGCGAGGAGATCAAGCTGGCACTGGCCCTGCTGGGCTGCCGGACGGCCGCCGACGTCACCCGCGCGCACGTGCAGCACGCGGCGCGCTAGAGATGCCAAGCGCTAGAACGCCTGTGGGGCCAGAGCGCCGGTAAACCTAGCCGGACCCTCAGGCCTTTTCGATGATTTCGATCCTGTAGCCGTCCGGGTCGCGGACGAAGCACAGGCGCGAGCCGCCCTCGCGGACGGTGTAGGGCGGCTTCTCCGGCTCGATCCCGATCGAGGCCAGGCGCTCGAGCGTGCCGTCGAGGTCCTCGGCTGTGATTGCGATGTGGCCGTAGCCGGCGCCGATCTCGTACGGGCCCTCCTGGTCGTGGTTGTAGGTGAGCTCGAGGCGCTCGCCGTCACCGGGAAGGCCCATGAAGACGTTGATCGCCTCGTCGCGGATCGGCATCCGGCGTGTCTCTTCGAAGCCGAGTTTCTTATAGAAGTCGACCGACCGGTCGACGTCGGTGATCCGGTAGCAGGTGTGGATCAGTTCGGCGGCCATCGGGTGAAGCTATACCCGTCGCACCCCGCTCGTACACTCGCATCCTGATTGGCTGAGCGAATACCGAGAGAGGCCGCGCTAAGGCGGGTTCACGGCACGGGGGCGCTGTTCTCGGCGGCGTACGGCAACGTCGGCTCGTCGATCTACTACGCGCTCGGGTTGGTCGCGCTCTACGCGCTCGGGTTGACCCCGGTCACATTCATGATCGCGGGGCTGATCTTCGCGTTCACGGCGGCGACCTACGTGGAGGCGACGGTCCTGTATCCCGAGGCCGGGGGCTCGTCGAGCTTCGCGCGCCACGCCTTCAACGAGGCGGCGAGCTTCTTCGCGGCGTGGGCTCAGATGCTCACCTACATCGTCACGGTCGCGATCTCGGCGTTCTTCGTGCCGCACTACCTCGCGGTGTTCTGGGAGCCGCTCGGCCACGGGCCGGCGGACGTGTTCTTCGGGATCGGCCTGGTCGCATTGCTTGCGCTCCTGAACATCAAGGGCACCGAGGAGTCGGCGAAGCTGAACCTGGTCCTCGCGATCGCCGACCTGCTCACCCAGGTGGTGCTGGTGGTGATCGGGCTTGCGATCGTGTTCGACCCGGACCTGCTCGTCACGCAGATCGACCTCGGCACGGCCCCGAGCTGGGGTGACTTCGCGCTCGGCATCGCGGTCGGGATGGTCGCCTACACGGGCATCGAGACGATCTCGAACATGGCCGAGGAGGCGCGCCGGCCGAACCGCACGATCCCGCAGGGAGTCGGCCTGGTCGTGATCGCAGTGGTCGTCCTTTACGCGCTGCTGCCGGCGATCGCGCTCTCGGCAATGCCTGTCGAGCAGGTCAACGGCGAGTTCACGACCGAGCTGGGGACCACGTATGCCGATGACCCGGTCCTCGGCATCGTGGCGAACCTGGGCCTCAGTGCGGGGTTGACCGACGCGCTCGAGGTCTACGTCGGGATCCTGGCCGCGGTGATCCTGCTGATCGCCACCAATGCGGGGCTGATCGGCCTGTCGCGCCTCACCTTCTCGATGGGCCAATACCGACAGCTGCCCGAGGCGCTGCGGCAGGTGCACCCGAGGTTCAAGACGCCGTACGTGGCGATCCTGGTGTTCTCCGGTGTGGCGGCCCTGGTGATGGCGCCCGGGCAGACGACGTTCCTCGGGACGATCTACGCATTCGGCGCGACGCTCTCGTTCACCGTCGCCCACGTCTCGGTGATCCGCCTGCGCAAGCTCCGGCCGCTCGCGGACCGGCCGGTCGCCAAGGACGGGAGCCGCATGTGGCGAGCGCCCGGCAACGTGAGCATCCGCGGGGTTCCGATCCCGATGACGGCGATCCTGGGCGGGATCGGCACCTTCGGGGCATTCGTGGTGGCGATGGTCCTCGACCCGGTCGTGCTGGCCACCGGCGGCGGCTGGATGCTGGCGGGCCTGCTCCTCTACTACCTGTATCGCCGCCATCAGGAGCTCCCGCTCACGGAGACGGTGAAGGTCGCGTCGCTGGCGCCGCTCGGGGTCGAAGAGGTCGAGTACCAGAGCGTGCTGGTCGCGTTCGGGAACGACGACCCGTTCAATCAGGAGATGGTGGCCACCGCGATGGCGCTCGCCGCTCGCAAGCGGCGCGCCATCCACGTCGTCTCGGTGCTGATCGTGCCGAGCAATCTGCCGATCGACGCGCGGCTGGACGCCGAGGAGCGCCGCGCCCAGTCGAAGCTGGAGCAGGCGAAGCTCCAGTGCGGCCGGCGGGTGTCTGGCGAGGTCGTGCGCGTCCGGCCGGGACAGTCTGCCGGGGCGATCGTCGACGCGGCGCGGGAGATCGGCGCGGCGGCCATCGTGATGCAGCTTCGTTACCGGGCCGGCGAGCCGGTCTATTCGAAGACCCTGCAGACGGTGTTGGCCAAGCGCCCGTGCCGGGTGATCATCGCGGCCAGCCCCGAGGTGGCGCGCGCCGGGATCGTGGCCGCCGCTCCCGCCTAGGATGGGAACGTGCCTGCGCCCGCCCCCGATGAGGTCTACCGCGGCGTCACCCGGGTCTTCGCCACCGTCATCATGGGGTTCGGCGTCGCGATCGTGGTGATCACACTTGCGAACGGCGGCGGCATCGCGGCCACGGGCCTGTGGATCGGCCTGATCTTCACCGGGTTGGGCGCCGGGCGGCTCTACCTGTCATTGAGACAATGAGGCGGAGTCCTTTGGGACGAAGCCGAATCCCGCCGTTGTTGGGGCGGCTGGGATGAGCGGCGGCAAGGCTCGCCGCGCGGGCCTGTCCCAGCGGACGCTCGGCGCGCCGCTCCTGTTCGCGGTCGCGTACTCGGCGGTCGGGTTCTCGCTCTACTTCTCGCTCGGGGTGGTGGCCGACCGCGGATTGGGGCTGACGCCGCTCCTGTTCCTCGGCGCGGGTCTTCTGTTCGTGCTCGCGACCCTGAGCTTCGCCGAGGGCGGGGCGATGTTCCTCGATCGCGGCGGCTCCTCGAACCTCGCGCGTCACGCGTTCAACGAGCTGGTCAGCTTCATCGCCGCCTGGGCGCTCCTGATCGACTTCATCCTGGTCATCGCGCTCGCAGCCGTGTCCGCGCCCCATTACCTGGCTCCGATCTGGAGCGAGTTCGGCACCGGGTCGGGCGAGGTGGTGACCGCGGTGGGCATCGTGGTCGCGGTCGCGCTGGTCAACATCGCAGGCTGGCTGGGGCTGCGGAGGCAGGGTCTGCTGGTCGCGCTCGCGATCGGCGACCTGGCGGTGCAGGTGCTGCTGATCATCGTCGGGGTGGCGGTCGCTTTCGAGCCGTCACTTCTGACCGAGAACCTGGACCTGTTCACCTCGCCCTCGCTGGAGGACGCGATCTACGCGCTGGTGATCGCGACCGTGGCCTTTGCTGGGATCGAAGCGGCGGCGGATCTGGCGCCCGACCTGGAATGGGACGCTCCGGCGCTTCGGCGCTCGGTCACCGCCGGGGCCGCGCTGCTGCCGTTCCTCTACGCGGGTGTGGCGGCGGTGGCGCTGATGGCGGTGCCAGTGGTGATCGGTGAAAACGGGCCGCGGACGAAGCTGGGAGGCGACTTCATCGACGATCCCATCCTGGGCGTCGCGCAGAGCTTCGAGCCCGCCTGGGTGTCGGACGTGATGCAGGTTGCCGTGGTGGCGGTGGCGCCCGCGGTGCTGGTGTGGGCTGCATCGACGGCGATGCTCGGGCTGTCGCGGCACGTCTACGTGCTTGCGACCAACCGGCAGATCCCGAGTTGGCTGGGCAAGCTCGGAAAGCGCAAGGGAACGCCGCACGTTGCGATCATCGCGGCGGCCGTGATCGCGATCGGGCTCGTGATCCCGGGTGACATCGAGATCCTCGCGGGGATCTACGCGTTCGGGGCGACGCTCTCGATCGCGATCGCGCATGCGGCGGTGTTGCGGATGCGGGCGACGCGTCCGGATGACCGGCGTCCGTTCCGGGTCCCGTGGGACGTGCGGGTCCGCGGCGTGGCCCTACCAGTGCCGGCGCTGGTCGGGTTCGTGCTGACGGGGCTTGCCTGGCTGAGTGTGCTGGCCTTCCACGACGAGGCGCGCTGGGTCGGCGGCGGCTGGATGGTGTTCGGGCTCGTCGCCTACGTGATCTACCGGAAGGGCTTCGAGTCGACCACACTGACCAAGCGGGTGGAGGTGCCGGCGGCGGCATTGACGAAGCCGTCGGTGGAGGCGGAGTACCACGACATCCTCGTGCCGATCTTCGGCACCGAGCTGGACGATGACATCGTCAGCACCGCGGGCCGGCTGGCCGATGCCGCGCTGACCCCCGGCGAGCGGCAGCCGCGGCTGCGGCTCGTCTACGTAATCGATCTGCCGCTCACGGTGCCGCTGACGTCGAAGCCGACCAAGCAGACGATCGAGGACGCGAACGCGGCGATCGCGAGGGCGAACCTGGTGGCGGGCGAGTACGAGACGGTCGAGGTCCAGGAGATGGTGGTGAAGGCGCGGAGCGTGGGCGCCGGGATCGTCGAGACCGCCCGCGACACCGACGCGCAGATGATCGTGATGGGCGCGGAGCCGCCGACCCGCATTCGCGGGGGCGCGATCCTCGGTGGCATCGGAGGGGCCCGGCCGGCCGAGATCGGCCCCGTGACGGAGTACGTGCTCTACAAGGCTCCGTGCCGCGTGCTGGTCACCGCTCCGGTGGACGACGTGGATCTCCCGGACCACGTGGAGGGGGCGCTGGAGGCGTTCGGCGAGCCGCTCCCGGCCGAGCGGCCGGACGGCTAGAGTCTCGCCCGCATGTTCATCCTGATCGTCGGATGCGGACGGGTGGGTTCGTCGCTTGCGCGCACGATGCTGCGCGAGGGGCACGAGATCTCGTGCCTGGACGAGGATCCCGAGTCGCACGCCCGCCTGGAGATCGGGCTCGAGAAGCCGTGGGAGGACATGGGCGGGCAGTTCACGGTCGGCACCGGGCTCGAGATCGAGGCGCTGCGCGCCGCCGGGATCGAGCGCGCGGACGCGTTCGTCGCCTCGACCGACGGCGACAACACGAACATCGTGATCGCACAGATCGCGAAGCGGCAGTTCAACGTCCCGACGGTGATCGTGCGCGTGCTGGATCCGCTCCGCGCCGAGTGGTACGAGCGCCAAGGGGTCCACACCATCTGCCCGACGAGAGTGGCGATCGAGATGCTCGAGGGCGAGGTGCGCGACGCCGCAAGGCGCGCTGCGGGCGGAGCGCCGCCGTCCGGGCCCGCCGACCACGAGGACGAGATATGAGGCGGAGCGCGGAGCGCGAAGACGAATTTCTGCCGTTGTTGAGCATTTCCGGCGGGGACAGCTGATGGCGGACCGGATGTACGTGATCGTCGTCGGTGCCGGCAAGGTGGGCTGGAACCTGACGCGCGAGCTGCTCGAGAAGGGTCACGAGGTGACGCTGATCGAGAACGACCGCGAGCGCTATGTCACCGTCGAACAGGAGCTGGAGCACAACATCCAGTACGGCGACGCGTCCGAGCTGTGGGTGCTGGAGCGGGCGGGCATCCAACGGTCGGACATGGTGATCGCGGTCACCGGCGACGACGAGGACAACATGCTGATCTGCCAGGTCGCGAAGGAGAAGTACCTGGTCGACCGGATCATCGCCCGGGTCAACAACCCGCGGAACCTGCAGCATTTCGAGCTCCTCGGCATCAAGCCGGTGGTGTCGGCGACGGACCTGATCCTGCGCCTGATCGAGCATGAGGTGCCGGAGTACGGGCTGGTGCATCTGCTCGACCTGCCCGAGCAGCGGCTCGAGATCATCGAGCTGCTGCTGCCGGAGGATTCGCGCGCGGCCGGGGAGCGAGTGGGCGATCTGCAGATGCCGGACGGTTCGCTGCTTATCTCGGTGCTGCGCGGGGATGAGGGTTTCGTGCCCACCGCAGACACAGTGCTCGAGGCGGGCGACGAGATCCTCGCCGTCCTCGACCCGAACATCGAAGAGGACCTGACCGCCTTCTTCGGGCCCGCCTCCGAATCGTGAGGGACGTCGAATTCCTGCTGATCGGCGGCGGGATGGGGTCGGCGTACTGCGCATCGGAGCTCCGGCGGCGCGGGGCGGAGGGCTCGGTGCTGCTCGTCGGCCGCGAGCAGGATCCGCCGTACGAGCGGCCGCCGCTCTCGAAGGAGTACCTGCGCGGGGATGCGAAGCGCGAGGACGCGATCGTCAATCCGCGGGAGTGGTACGAGGAGAACGAGATCGAGCTCCTGACCGGCAAGAACGTGATGAGCCTGGACGCCGGCGAGCGGGTGGCGAAGATCCAGGGCGGGGAGGAGGTTCGGTTCGGCAAGGCGCTGCTGGCCACGGGCGCGGTGGTCAACATCCTTCGCGTCGACGGCTGTGCGCTCGACGGAATCCACTACCTGCGCGCGTTCGGCAACTCGGACTCGATTCGCGACGACACGGACTCGGCGGGCCACGTCGTGCTGATCGGCGGCAGCTACATCGGCTGCGAGGTGGCGGCGTCCCTCGTGACCCGCGGCAAGCGGTGCACGGTCGTGATGATGGAGGACGTGGCGCTGTCCAGCGGCTTCGGGGAGGAGGCGGGGCGCTACTTCCAGGACGTGATGGAGGCAAAGGGCATCGAGTTCATCGGGGGCGACGCACTCGGCGTGTTCGAGGGCGACGAGCGGGTCGAGCGGGTGGTCACGGACAGCGGGCGCGAGATCGACTGCGACGCGGTCGTGGTGGGCGCGGGTGTGAAGCCGGACGTGATGCTGGCGGAGAAGGCGGGCATCGAGGTCGGCGACGGGATCGTTTGCGACTCGCGGCTGCAGTCCTCGGTCGACGGGATCTTCGCGGCGGGCGACGTCTGCTCGTACGACAGCGCGGTGCATGGGCGCCGGTTGCGCGTCGAGCATTGGGACGTGGCGCTCCAGCAGGGGCGCTATGCGGGCGCTGCGATGCTGGGGGAGGAGGAGCCGTTCAAGGCGATCCCCTACTTCTTCAGCGACCTCGCCGACTGGGCGAGCCTGGAGTACGTGGGTCCGGCTGAGGACTGGGACGAGGTCGTGTTCCGCGGCGAGCGCGATTCGGGCGAGTTCTCGGCCTGGTACCTGAAGGATGGAAAGGTCGGCGGCGCGCTGTCGGTCGAGCGCTCCGAGGACCTCGTCCACGCGCGGACGCTGATCGAATCGGGCGCCGACATCTCGTCCCAGCGCGACGCGCTGGCCGACCCGGATTCGGATCTGGACGCGATCGGCGTCTAGTCCTGCGGCGCCACCGGCGCTCGTTATCTTCTAGGTCGCACCGATGGGGATTGGTGTAATTGGCAGCACGCGAGTTTCTGGTATTCGAAGTCGGGGTTCAAGTCCCTGATCCCCAGTCGACGAACTGCATTTAACGCCCGAGGGGTGGGGGCAAGGTGCGACCGGCGGCCGCGCGTCCGGCGCCCTCGTGCGAATCGCCACAGGTTTCCCGCAGGAAATAGCGCGGTAGCGGGGAAAGACCCCTTGTTAGCTTGGGCCGTTAGATGGAAATGGACATCTACATGCGCCGGCGCCTTGTGGCGCTTGGAGGCCTCGTCGCCTTTTTCATCATCTTCGTGCTCCTGGTCAAGAGCTGCGGCGACGACGACGAGGCGCCCGCACCGCTTTCCGATCCCGCCGGTGCCACCGGCGAGGGCGGCGCCGTCCCGCTGACAACCGAGGACTTCATCGCCCAGGCCGACGAGATCTGCGGCCCCGCCAACGCCGCCGTCGGCGCCCTCGATCCCGAGGACCCGGACGCCGTGCGCGACGAATTCCGAATCACCTCTCAGGAGCTGGCGGCGCTCCAGCAGCTTCAGGTGGAGGACTCGAGTCGCGTCCTTCAGCAATTCTTCGCCGCGATGGAGGACCTCGTCGCCGCCCTGCGCGACAAGCAGCGCGCGGTCGCCGCGGGCGACACGGCCGCCGACGACGAGGCACAGCTAGCGGTCGACACCGCCGAGGTCGACGCCCGCGAGCTCGGCAGCCGCTACGGCTTCCGCGAATGCGGCCAGTTCCTCGACGCCGGCGAGCAGCCCGGCGGCGGTGGCGGCAATGCGGCCGCGACCGCTACCGAGCCCGGCACCGTGCCCACCGAGCCGGTCGTGCCCACAGAGACCACTCCCGTCGCGCCCACCGACACCGGCGCAGCACCGACGGAACCTGCGCCGACCGAGCCCGCGCCGGAGGACTCCGGCGGGGGCATCAGCCCCTAGCGGTCTAGGCCGCGAGCTCGGCCCAGGCCCCGTAGAGCCGCGCGTACGCGCCGTCCGCCGCCAGCAGCTCGTCGTGCGTGCCCTCTTCGGCGATCTTCCCGTGCTCGAGCACGACGATCTTGCCCGCCCTCCGGATCGTCGACAGCCGGTGCGCGATCACGATCGCCGTCCGCCCGTGGAGCAGCCGCCCCAGCGCCTCCTCGATCACCCGCTCCGTCCGCACGTCCACGTTCGACGTCGCCTCGTCGAGGATCAGGATCCGCGGCTCGGCCAGCAGCGCCCGCGCGAACGAGACCAGCTGCCGCTGCCCGGCCGAGAGCTGAATGCCCCGCTCGCCGATCTCCGTGTCGATCCCCTCGGGAAGGCGGGCGATGAAGGGGTCCGCGCCAACCGCATGCACCGCCGCCTCGATCTCCTCGTTCCTCGCGTCCGGCCGCCCGAACGCCACGTTGTCCCGGATCGTCCCCGAGAACAGGAAGCCCTCCTGCGGGACGATTCCGAGCTGACTGCGCAGCGCGCGCGAGTCGAGGTCGCGCAGGTCGTGCGCGTCGACCAGCAGCCGGCCGCCCTGCGGGTCGTAGAACCGCGCCACGAGCTTCGCCAGCGTCGACTTGCCCGCGCCCGTCTCACCCACCAGCGCCACCGTCTGGCCCGCGGGGATCGTGAGGTCGATCCCCTCCATCGCCCACTCGTCCGTGTCCGCGACTTCCCGCGCGTCGCCACCGCCGGCGTACGAGAACCACACGTCCTCGAGCACGATCTCGCCCCTGATCTCGCCGGGGTCCACCGCGCCCGGCTTGTCGACCAGGTCGGGGCTCGTGTCCAGCAGGTCGAAGATCTTGTCCAGCGCCGCCATGCCCTGCTGGTACGTGGTGTAGAGCTGCGAGATCTGCTGGATCGGGTCGAAGAACGCGTTCAGGTAGCCGACGAACGCGACGAGGATTCCCACCTCGATGTCGCCGTCGATCGCCCGGTAGCCGCCGTAGAGGAGGATCGCGGCGGTCCCGATCGCGGACAGGAGCTCGACGGCGGGGAAGTAGGCCGCGTTCAGGTAGACCGTCTTCATGTTGGCCTCGCGGTTCTCCTCGTTCAGCTCCGTCATCCGACCCACGTGCCGCCCCTCCTGGCCGAACGTCCGGACGATCCGCACCCCCGACAGCGTCTCCTGCAGGTACGCGGTGATGTTCGCGATCTTCTCCCGCGTCGCCCGGTAGGCGCCCGCCGACACGATCCTGAAGATCAGGCTCGCGACGAACAGCAGCGGGAAGGTGAGGAAGACGACCAGCGCGAGCGGCACGTCGAGCAGCAGCAGGATCACGATCACGCCGACCAACGTCAGCGTGGACTGGAACAGTGTCACCACGCCGTCCGTGACGAGCGAGTCGAGCGCCTGCACGTCATTCGTCAGCCGCGAGATCAGAACTCCCGGCTTGCGTCGCGTGAAGAAGCCGATCGACATCGACTGCAGGTGCTGGTAGATCCGCGTACGCAGGTCCTGCAGCGCACGCTGCCCGACCCAGCCCACCAGATACGTCTGCGCGTAGCTCGCCCCCCAGTAGAGGAGCGCGGACACGATGAACACCACGACGATGACCGTCAGGGCGCCCGTGTCGTCCTGGTTGATCCCCTGGTCGATCGCCGCTCCTGCGAGATACGGCGGCGCCAGCCCCGCGGCGGTCGCCACGACCAGCGCGCCCATCATCAGCCAAACCTGCTTGCGATACGGCCGCAGCAAACCGAGCATCCACCGGACCTTCCGCCCACGCTGGTCCTCGCCACGCAGCAGCCGCCAGACGTCCCGCAGCATCAGGAGCGTGCCGGCCAGCCGACCCGGTTGGTTCGCCTGATCCTCCGTCTCCTCGGCGACGTCCGACCCCTGCGTCTCGGGATCGCGCTCGGTGACCGGGTCCTCGTCCCGTCGCCTCCGCCTCACAGTCTCGCCAACTCCTCGCGCTCCTCGAGGTCGCGCTGCAGGAACACCGAGTCCTCGCAGCCGTGCTCCGCGATCTCGCGGTACAGCTCGCACCGCTCCAGGAGCTCCTCATGCGTCCCCCGGTCGACCATCCGGCCCACGTCCATCACCACGATCTCGTCCGCCAGTGAGATCGTCGACAGCCGATGCGCGACCACGAAGGTCGTCCGCCCGGCCATCACCTCCTGGAGCCCGCGCTTGATCTCGGCCTCCGTGCGGGCGTCCACCGACGACGTGGCGTCGTCCAGGATCAGGATCCGCGGATCGGCCAGCAGCGCGCGGGCGATGGCCACCCGCTGACGCTGCCCGCCCGACAAGGTCAGCCCGCGGTCGCCCACCAGAGTCTCGTATCCGTCGGGGAGCCGCTCGATGAATGCCGACGCCTGCGCGAGCCTGGCAGCCCGCTCGATCTCTTCCCGCGTCGCCTCCGGTCGCGCGTAGGCGATGTTCTCGGCGACCGAGGCCGAGAAGAGGAAGCTGTCGTCCGCGACGAAAGCCACCTCGCCCCGCAGCGACTCGACATCGATCTCACGGACGTTCGCGCCGTCGATCGACACCGAGCCCACGCTCGGGTCGTACAGCCGCGCCAACAGCGCCACCAGGCTCGTCTTGCCCGACCCCGTCGGGCCGACGAGCGCGACGGTCGTCCCAGGCTCCACGGCCAGCGATACCCCCTTCAGCGCCGGCTCCTCGGCACCCGCGTACCGGAGGGTGACATCGTGGAACTCAACCGCACCCGGCCCGGCGGGTAGCGGCGGAGCGCCCGGCGCGCTCTCGATCCGCGGCTCGCGATCCAGGATCTCGAACATCCGATTGCCCGATGCCACGGCCCGCTGCGCCATGCCCAGCGACACGCCGAGCATGCGCATCGGGCCCTGGAGCATCAGGAGGTAGGTGTAGAAGGCGGTGAACTCGCCGATCGTGAGACCGCCGGCGATCACCTCGCGGCCGCCGACGAACAGCACGACCGCGAGGCCGATGCTGGGCAGGAAGCCGAGGAACGGCGAGTAGAAGGCCCGCAGCCGCGTCGAGTACACGTTCTGGTCGAACACCCTCGACACCGAGTTCTGGAACCGGCCGAGCATGTGCTCCTCGCGTGCGAACGCCTTCACCACGCGGATCCCGGAGACGCTCTCCTCCGCCTCGGCCGTCAGCTCGGCCAGCCGCTGCTGCACCTCCTGGAGCGCCGGGCGCGAGAGCCGGCTGAACCGCATGGCGGTCAGCACCACGAAGGGGACCGGGAGCAGGGCCAGAGCCGCCAGCCACGGATTGATCACGAACATCACCGCGCTCGCCAGCACGATCGTCAGCGCGTTCTGGGTGAGGAAGATCAGGCCGTAGCCCAGGAAGAAGCGAATCGACTGGAGGTCCACGGTCGCGCGCGACATCAGCTGACCGGTCTGCTGCGAGTCGAAGAACCCCAGCTCCAGCTCCTGCAACCGGCCGTACATCCGCTCTCGCAGGTCGAACTCGACCGCCACGGAGACCCTGCCCGCGATCAGCCTCCGAACCACGGTCAGGCCCAGGCGCAGCACGCCGGCCCCCAGGATCGCCAGGACGAGCGGCAGAATCGCGTCGCGATCGACACCCGGCGGCTCGATCGAATCGATCGTCTCGCCGACCAGCCACGGGATCAGGACCGTGAGCCCCATCGCCAGCCAAGCGAACGCCAGAGAGCCCAGCACAGCTCGCCGATACGGGCGAAGGAAGCCGAGCAGACGCTTGAAGGTGGGCATCGGCGCCTGACTATACAAAGTGAAGTAGTGGCTGCCCGGGCGATACTCCGTGCGTGACCGCACCCGCCGCCGGCCTCTGCGACCGCTGCGTCCACCAGCAGCTCGTGCGCAACACGCGCGGTTCCACGTTTTCCCTGTGCGGGCGGTCGAAGACCGACCCCTCGTTTCCCAAGTACCCCCGGCTGCCCGTCACCGAGTGCCGCGGGTACGAGCCGGGCGACTCACGCCTCGGCGGCCCTGGGGGTGCCGACCGCGCGTAGCGCGCCCAGGCTCGCCGCCAGCACCAGTCCGATCGCCACGACCTCGCGCGCCGCCAGGTCCTGGTCGAGCCCCACGAATCCGACCGTCGCGGCCACGGCGGGCTCGAGGCTCATCAGGACCCCGAAGGTGTTCTCGGGCAGCCGCCGCAGCGCCTCCAGCTCCACCGAATACGGAAGCGCCGAGCTCAGCACCGCCACCGCCAGACCGATCGCCAGCAGCTCCGCGTCCAGGAGGGCATCGCCGCCGTCGGCGATGCCCACCGGGATGACCGCGACCGCCGCGATCGTCATCGCGATCGCCAGTCCGCCGCCGCCCGGCAGCGCCCGGCCCACACGCGCGGTGAGCAGGATGTACGCGCCCCAGAAGCAGCCCGCAACCAGTGCCATCACCACGCCGAGGCCATCGAGGTCGGAGCCGGGGACGGGGGAGAGGAGCAGGATCCCCGCGGCCGCCAGGCCCACCCACAGGAGGTCGAGCCGGCGGCGCGAGCCAGCGATCGCCACGCCGAGCGGGCCAATGAACTCCAGGGTGACGGCGATCCCCAGCGGGATCCGGTCGAGCGCAACGTAGAAGCTCAGGTTCATCCCCGCCAGGACCAGCCCGAGCAGGACGACGTCGCGGCGCGCCACGCCCTCGCCGAGGCGCAGCGGCGGGCGCCAGATCACCAGCAGCAGTACCGCGGCGAACGCGATCCGCAGGAACACGGTCCCGCCGGGCCCCAGCTCGTCGAACAGCGTCGTTGCGAACGCGGCGCCGACCTGGACGGAAACGATCCCGACGAGCACCAGCGCGGTTGCGGTGCCGCGCGAGCCTTCCCTCACCATGAGGGGAGGATTACTTGACGACCGTGCGGCGGTACTTCGCGGTCGAGATCAGCGCGAACGCGATCGTGATCCCGATCGTCCAGACGAACGCGGCCCACACGTCGGTGCCCGCGGGCGTTCCCTCCCAGAGCGCGCGGAGCGCGTCCACGAAGGTCGTGAACGGGTTCACCTCGGCGAACGCCTCGAGCGGAGCGGGCATCGTCTCGGGCGGCACGAAGGCCGAGGAGATGAACGTCAGCGGGAAGATCGCCATGAAGCCGAACGCGTTCGCCGCCTCGGGCGACGACGAGACCAGCCCGATGTACGCGAACACCCATGAGAACGCGTAGCCGATCATCACCACGAGGACGAACCCGAGCACGATCGATGCGAACGACGTGTCGAAGCTGAAGCCGACGATCAGGCCGACCACGACCACGATCACCAGCGACAGCAGGTTGGTCGCGATGTCGGCGATCGTCCGGCCGGCGAGCACCGCGGCGCGAGCCATCGGCAGCGAGCGGAAGCGGTCGATCAGTCCGCGGTTCAGGTCGTCGGCCAGCCCAAGCGCGGTGGCGAAGCCGCCGAACGCGATGTTCTGGATCACGATGCCCGGGATCAGGAAGTCGGCGTAGTTGTCGTACGCCGGCGGCACCGCGATCGCGCCGCCGAACACGTACACGAACAGCAACACGAACATGATCGGCTGGACCGTGAACGCGGTCAGCAGATCGGGCGCGCGAACGATGCGGATGAGGTTGCGCTGAGCGAGCACCAGCGAATCGCCGACGGCCATGGACAGGCGGTTCATCGCGCCACCTCCTCGGCCTGCCCGGCCTCGTCGCCGGCGCGATCGCCGTTCTCGTGCTCGGCCGCATGACCGGTGAGCGAGATGAAGACGTCGTCCAGCGTCGGCTGGCGGACGGCGAGGTCGTCGACCGAGATCCCTGCCCCGTCGAGGCGACGCACCGCCTCGGCGATCGAGCCGTCGCGCTGTTCGATCGGCAGCCGGACGACGACGCCGTCGTCGCAGCTCGGCTTGCCCGAAGCGATGTCGGTCAGCGCCGCGATCGCGCCGCTCACCTCGTTCGGGTGTTCCAGCGTCACCTCGATCCACTCGCCGCCGACGTTCCGCTTCAGCTCGTTGGACGTGCCCTCGGCTATCAGCGACCCGTGGTCGAGGACGGCGATCCGGTCGGCGAGCCGGTCAGCCTCATCCAGGTACTGCGTGGTGAGCAGGACGGTCGTGCCGCCAGAGACCATGTTCTCGATCGTCTCCCAAAGCCTGACCCGGCTCCGCGGATCCAGCCCGGTCGTCGGCTCGTCCAGGAAGAGCACCGGCGGATCGGCGACCAGCGCGGCCGCCAGGTCCAGGCGCCGCCGCATGCCGCCCGAATAGGTCTTCACCAGCCGGTCGCCCGCCTCGTCCAGCTCGAAACGCTCGAGCAGGGCGGTCGCCCGCTCCTTGGCCTTGGCGCGGCCCAGGTGGTAGAGGCGCCCGACCATCTCCAGGTTCTCGAACCCGGTCAGGTTCTCGTCGACCGCCGCATACTGCCCCGCCAGCCCGATCCGGGCGCGAAGCTCATCCGCCTGGTCGACCACGTCCAGCCCCATCACCTTCGCGCTGCCACCCGTGGGAGGCAGCAGCGTCGTCAGGATGCGGACCGCGGTCGTCTTGCCCGCGCCGTTCGGCCCGAGAACGCCGAGGACGGTCCCGCGCGGGACGGTGAGGTCGATGCCGGCAAGGGCCTCGACGTCCTTGTACTGCTTGCGCAGTCCCTGTGCCTCGATCGCCAGCTCGGACATACCGAGCGTCACGTTAGCCATCCAGCGGATCGAAGACGGTGCGGCTAACCCGACTCTTGGGTGCGGGTGGCATCAGGGCACCCTGACTATTTCCACGCGAAGGATGCCGGGCTGTGCCTCCGGCCATAGAATCGCAGCCGATCCGATGGAGGGCACGAGTCCCGCTGAACCGCCCGGCCTGGAGACGTCCGAGCAGTTCACGCCGGCCGAGCTCCGGCTCGCAACCCGCAATCACGGGCTGCCGCTCGAGGCCCTCGAGCACGACCTGACGCCCGCGGGCCTCCACTACCTCCTGATCCACTACGACATCCCGGCGGTGGACGCGGCGGCCTGGCGCCTCGAGGTCGGCGGCCACGTCGACACCGAGCTGTCGCTCACGCTCAGCGACCTGCTCGCGCTGGCCGCCCGCACCGAGGCCGTCACGCTGGAGTGCGCGGGGAACGGACGCGCGCAGCTGAGCCCACGGCCGATCAGCCAGCCCTGGCTGCTCGAAGCCGTGGGCACCGCGGAGTGGACCGGGGTGCCCCTGCGAACGGTGCTCGAGCAAGCGGGAATCGGCGGCGAAGCGGTCGAGGTCTCGTTCCGCGGCCTCGACCGAGGCGTCGAGGGCGGGGAGGAGCAGGCCTACGAGCGGAGCCTGCCCCTCGCGGACGCCCTCCGGGACGAGGTCCTGCTCGCCTACGAGATGAACGGCGAGTCCCTGCCGCCCCAGCACGGCTTTCCGCTCCGCCTGGTCGTTCCGGGCTGGTACGGAATGACGAGCGTCAAATGGCTCGACCGGATCACGGTGCTCGACCAGCCGTTCACCGGATACCAGCAGCGGCAAAGCTATCGCGTGCGGCAGCGCCCCGAGGAGGAGGGCGAGCCGGTGTCGCGGATGCTCCCGCGCTCGCTGATGATCCCGCCCGGCATCCCGGATTTCGCGACGCGCGAGCGCCGGATCGCGATGGGGAGGTCGCGGGTGCGAGGCCGGGCGTGGTCGGGCTTCGGGGCGATCGCCCGCGTCGAGGGCAGCGCCGACGGAGGGGAGACCTGGAGCGACGCCGAGCTGGGCCCGCAGCCGTCGCGCTGGGCGTGGCGGGCATGGGAGTGGGAGTGGGACGCGGAGCGCCCCGGCGTCCACGAGCTCTGCTGCCGGGCGACCGACGAGGCGGGCAACGTCCAGCCGGTCACGGCGCCCTGGAACCTGGGGGGATACGCGAACAACGAGGTCCAAAGGGTCCCCGTCGTGGTCCACGAGCCGGGCGCTTCCGCCTGACATGAAGGTCGACGCCGGGCAGTACGCGCCGTCGGTGGACGCGGCGGCCGGCGCCGCGGTCACGGCCGAGCGCGACGGCTACGACGGCTGGTGGGCGTTCGAGACCCAGATCGACCCGTTTCTCGGCTGCGCGGTCGCGGCCGAGCGCACGGATCGCGTGGACCTCGGGACCTCCATCGTCGTTGCCTTCGCGCGCAACCCGATGACGGTGGCGCTCCAGGCCAACGACGTCCAGTCCCTCTCGGGCGGGCGGTTCACCCTCGGCCTCGGCTCCCAGATCAAGCCGCACATCACCCGCCGCTACTCGATGCCCTGGTCGCACCCCGCGCCCCGGATGCGCGAGTTCATCCTCGCGATCCGCGCGATCTGGGAGTGCTGGGCAACCGACGGCACGCTCGACTTCCGCGGAGACTTCTACAAGCACACCCTCATGGCCCCGTTCTTCAACCCGGGCCCGAACCCGCACGGCAACCCGAAGATCATGCTCGCCGCAGTCGGGCCGCTGATGACCCGGACCGCGGGCGAGGTCGCCGACGGCGTCCTCTGCCACGCC
Source organism: uncultured bacterium (assembly GCA_963734015.1). Classification (GTDB taxonomy): domain Bacteria; phylum Actinomycetota; class Thermoleophilia; order Solirubrobacterales; family 70-9; genus JALZKA01. The sequence continues at coordinate 174,611 of CAVTFG010000003.1, forward strand.
TTTTCGACCGAGCGCTACATCCGCGACGCGACCCTGCCGGCCCTCGAGAAGGGGTTCGCGAAGGCCGGCCGCACGGCCGAGGGGTTCGAGATCACCGCCCCCGCGTTCGTCGTCGCCCGCGACACGGAGGAGGAGATCGCGGAGGGCGTCGAGCTCGTGAAGCAGCAGATCGCCTTCTACGGCTCGACGCCGGCGTACCGGCCGGTGCTCGAGCTCCACGGCTGGGGCGAGCTTCAGGACGAGCTCCAGGCGATGACCAAGCGCGGCGAATGGGACGAGATGGGCGCGCTGATCGACGACGAGATCCTCCACACGTTCGCCGTCGTCGGCACGCCCGAGGACGCCTTCGCCGAGGTCCGCAAGCGCTACGGCGACATCTGCACACGGATCACGCTGACTCTCCCCGAGGAGCGGGACCACGCACGCTGGCAGGGCCTCTTCGACTCGCTTCGCGCTGCCTGACGGCCGCGCTACAGTCGGTCTCGTGAAGAGGGTCATGCCGCGCCTCGTGGTGGCGTTGGCGGCCGGGACGGCGGCCGCGTTGGTGGCGATCGTCGTGGCGAACGGAGAGTCCAACCGCGCGGAGCGGCGCGGGGGCGGCAGCTGGGACTCGACCCTCGCGCAGAGCCCGTTCGAGCGCAGCGAGGTCGGAGCCGCGCGGGTGGGCGACCGGATCTACGTGGTCGGCGGGTTCTTGGCGGACGGCAGGACCACGGGCCGCATGGCGGCCTACGACATCTCCGAGGACGAGTGGCGGACGCGCCGTTCGCTGCCGAGGCCGGCGAACCACCCGGGCGTCACTTCGCTGAACGGCAAGCTCTACGTGCTGGGCGGGCAGCGTGGCCTCGACAAGACCCGCAGCGACGCGCTCTGGCGCTACACGCCCGGGACGAACCGCTGGAAGCGGCTGCCCGACGCGCCGACGGCCCGCGCCGCGATGGGCTTCGTGGCCCACGGCGGCAAGCTCTACGCCGCCGGCGGGCAGACCAAGGGCAACTTCGAGCTCCGTCGCCTCGAGGTCTACGACATCTCGAAGCGGAGGTGGCGACACCGCGCGGCCATGCCGACGGGCCGCAACCATCTGACCGCGGTATTCACCCGGGGGGCGCTGTGGGCGATCGGCGGGCGCCACACCGGCGGCCAGAACCTGGCGACGGTCGAGCGCTACCGCCCGGCCGCGAACGACTGGGGATCCGCCCCCGCTCTCAACGTCGCCCGCAGCGGCATCGCCTCGGTGGTCGCCCGGCAGTCGATCGTCGTCTTCGGCGGCGAGGACCTCGGCCCCGGCGGCAGCACGATCCCGCAGGTCGAGCGACTCCCGTTCACGGACCTCGACGGCCCGTGGCAGCTGATCGAGTCGATGCCGGCGCCCCGCCACGGCCTCGGCGGCGCGGCCAAGGACGGCTTCGTCTACGCGCTCGAGGGCGGGCCGCAACCCGGCCTCAGCGTGTCGAACCTGGTTGAGCGCCTGGACGTCTCCGGTCTGTAGATCGGCCGGGTCCTTGACAGCTTCTGCATACTGAGCCGGAGATGGCCGGTTGCACGCACCTCGACCACGTGAAGCTCACCGAGCTTCCCGAGTCGGTCGAGGGCTGCGAGGACTGCCTCGCGACCGGGGATAAGTGGCTCCACCTCCGCATCTGCCTGGAGTGCGGGCACGTCGGCTGCTGCGACGACTCCCCGAACCACCACGCGACCGCGCACGCCAGGGAGAGCGGCCACCCGATCATCCGCTCGCTCCAGCCCGGGGAGGAGTGGGCATGGTGCTTCGAGGACGAGGTGGCGCTGGTCCTGCCAAACGTGCGCGGCGAGACCCGCATCCCGCCCTCACCGCTGGGCTGAGCATGGCCGGGGGCTTCGTCTCACGCGGTTTCGGGGGATTGAGGCGCACCCCCGACGAGTACGCGGACCGGCTGCCCCCGGGCCAGTACTACGAGCGGGGCTTCCCGGTGCTGACCGCCGGCCCGACCCCCGACGTGGCCCGCGAGGAGTGGGGCTTCCGCGTCGACGGCATGGTTGCCGAGGAGCGCGAGTGGACCTGGAGTGAGTTCGGCGCGCTCGAGTTCGAGGAGGTCCCCTGCGACATCCACTGCGTCACCTCGTGGTCGAAGCTCGGCACCAGCTTCCGCGGCGTCTCGCTCGACACCCTCCTCGAGGCTGCCGAGCCGCTCGGCGCGTACGCGATGGCCTACTCGTACGGCGGCTACACCACCAACCTCGCCGTGGAGGACCTGACCGACGGCAAGGCCTGGGTCGTGACCGAGCACGAGGGCGAGGCGCTACCGCGCGAGCACGGCGGGCCGGCGCGGCTGCTGGTGCCGCACCTCTACTTCTGGAAGAGCGCCAAGTGGATCGCCGGCCTGCGGGTGATGGACCACGACGAGCCCGGCTTCTGGGAGGCGAACGGCTACCACAACCGCGGCGACCCCTGGAAGGAGGAGCGCTATTGGACGGACTAGCAGCGATGAGCGACGTTTCCCAACGCGCTCCGGGGCGTTGGCAGATCGCCACTGTCAGCCGGATCAAGGAGGAGACGCCCAGGGTCAAGTCGTTCCGGTTCGACCTGCCGATGTGGATGCCGCACCTGCCGGGCCAGCACTACGACGTTCGCCTCACGGCACCCGACGGGTACCAGGCGCAGCGCTCGTACTCGGTCGCGTCCTCGCCGCTCGATGAGGGGGAGGTCGAGCTGACGATCGACCGGCTCGCCGATGGCGAGGTGTCACCGTACTTTCACGACGTCGTGGTCGAGGGGGACCAAGTCGAGGTGCGCGGCCCCTTCGCCTCCTACTTCGTCTGGCGCGGGGAGGAGCCCGCGCTCCTGGTTGGCGGCGGCTCGGGCGTGGTGCCGCTGATGGCGATGCTCCGCCACCGGCGGCGCACGATGCCCGACCTCCCGATGCGCCTCGTCTACTCGGTGCGCAACGCCGACGACGTGATCTACGCAGACGAGCTGGGCGACGACGCGATCGTGACCTACACCCGCGAGGCGCCCGACGAGTGGTCGGGACACACCGGGCGGATCGACGCCGGGCTGATCGCCGATGCGCTGCCGGAGCGGCAGATCGCGTTCGTCTGCGGCTCGAACGGCTTCGTCGAGGCTGCGACGCGGCTCCTGATCGAATCGGGCTGCGACGCGGCGAGGATCCGGACCGAGCGCTTCGGCCCCACCGGCTAGCGCCAGACGGGGGTTAACCGCACTGAACGGATCCGGCTCGCGGTTTAGGGTGCCCTCGCTTTGAACTCGCTGGCCAGATTCGTCTCCGGAAAGCGCGGGAAGTTCGTCGTCCTCGCAATCTGGATCGTCGCCTTCATCGCCCTGACGCCACTGGGCTCGAAACTGGCCGACGAGACCCAGGACGACACCGCTTCGTTCCTGCCGGAGAGCGCCGAGTCGACCGAGGTCGTCGAGCTCCTCGACTCCGAGTTCGACTCCGGGAGAGACCACCCAGGGGCTGATCGTCTACCAGCGCGACGGCGGGCTCACCGACGCCGACAAGCAGAAGATCGCCGACGACGCCGAGGCCGTGGAGGCGCTCCCCGACGAGGAGCTGCCGCTGGTGCGCCCGCCGGTGACGCCGTTCCCGGAGGCCGGGGCCGCGGGAGGAGCGACCGAGCCGGGACGAAGCCGCCGCGGCCGAGGCCCCCACGGCCGTCTCCGAGGACGGCAGCCTCGCGTTCACCACGCTCATCGTCCCCACCGACTTCGAGAACGCGGCCGACTGGGGCAAGGCGGTGCGCGACACGACCGGCGACGAGGCCGACGGGATGCGCATCTTCCTCACCGGTGACCTCGGGTTCTCGGTCGACGCCGAGGAGGTCTTCGGCGAGCTGGACGCGAGGCTCCTGATCGTGACGGCGCTGCTCGTGCTGTTCCTGCTCGGGGCGATCTACCGCGCCGTGCTGGTGGCGCTGACCCCGCTCGTCGTCGTCTTCTTCGCGTACACGGTGGCGACCGCGTTCGTCTACCTCTACGCCGACTCCGGCGCGACCGTCTCCTCGAACGGCACCTCGATCCTGATCGTCCTGATGTTCGGGATCACGACCGACTACTGCCTGCTCCTGGTGTCGCGTTACCGCGAGGAGCTCCACTGGATCGAGGACAAGCACGACGCGATGGCGCGCGCCGTGAGCCGCACCGGGCCCACGATCCTCGCCTCTGGGTTGACCGTCGCCCTGGCGATGCTCACCCTCACCCTCGCCGACGCGCAGCTCACGGCCACGCTCGGGCCCGTGGCGGCGATCGGCGTCTTCGCCGGCATGCTGGCCGGGCTGACGCTGCTGCCGGCGCTGCTCACGATCTTCGGCCGCAAGGGGTTCTGGCCGCGCTCCGGGACGGTGGAGTACGACCCCGACGCGGAGTGGATCACCCGCCAGGGCGTGTGGAGGCGGATCGGCGACAAGGTGCTGGAGCGCCCCGGCCCGACCCTCGCCCTCACGGCGCTCGTATTCGTCGCGGGCGCGTTCGGGCTGCTCGCGTGGAAGGTGGACTACTCGACCACGAACTTCTTCAAGAAGTCCGTCGAGTCGGTCGAGGGCTTCGAGCTGATGGAGGAGGCGTTCCCGGCCGGCACGCTGGCGCCGACCACGATCCTCGTGATCCGCGACGACGGCGAGGCGACCGAGGCCGACGCCCAGGCGGCTGCGGACGCCGTCACCGGCATCGAGCGCGTCGCCTCGGCGACCCCGACGCCGAACGTCTCGACCGACGGCACCATGCGAACGGTCGACGTGGTCTTCAAGGGCGACCCCTTCACCCCGGAGGCGTTCGACGCGGTTCCCGAGATGCGGTCGAGCCTCGACGACCTCGGACCGGGCCTGAGCGCCCTCGTCGGCGGCGGCTCGGCGATCCAGTACGACTTCGACCAGGCGATCGAGTCCGACCTGAAGCGGATCGTCCCGATCGCCCTGCTCGTGATCGCGATCATCCTCGCGATCCTCCTACGGGCGCTGGTGGCGCCGCTGGTGCTGATCGCGAGCGTGGTCCTCTCGTTCCTCTGCACGCTCGGGCTCTCGATCCTCTTCATCCGCTTCGTCGTCGGCGACGCCGGCCTCGACGCCTCGATCCCGACCTTCGCGTTCATCTTCCTGGTGGCACTTGGGATCGACTACACGATCTTCCTGATGGCGCGGGTGCGCGAGGAGGCCCGCACCCACGGGACGCGCGAGGGCATGCTGCGCGCGCTCACGGCCACCGGCCCCGTGATCACCAGCGCCGGCGTGATCCTGGCGGGCACGTTCTCCGTGCTGATGACGCTTCCGGTCACGTTCACTTTCGACCTCGGGTTCATGGTTGCCCTCGGGATCCTGCTGGACACGTTCATCGTGCGGACGATCATGGTCCCGGCCGCTGTCGAGCTGATCGGCGACAAGATCTGGTGGCCCTCGACGGCGACCGGGGGAGCGGTGCTGCACGAGGACACGGGCGAGCACCCCACGACGCCTCCCGCGGAAGGCAATTAGGGTCACCCAAGGGCCTCGATCTCGACGGCATCGAGATGCTGGGAACCTGAAGCAGGCGTCACGGGCTCGCGTGCTGTCTCGTCAAGGGGGTAGTGAGACAGCAAAGGAGGCATCCAATGAAGGTGTTCGTAGCGGGCGCGACCGGCGCCCTGGGAAGCCAGCTCGTGCCGAGGCTCGTCGCCGGCGGGCACGATGTAGTCGGGATGACGCGCTCCGAGCGCAAGGCGGGAATGATCCAACAGATGGGCGCCACGCCGGCCATCGCCGACGGGCTCGACGCCGAAGCGGTCGGCCGGGCGGTGGGGGAGGCGGAGCCGGAGGTGATCGTCCACGAACTGACGGCGCTCTCGGGCTCGCTGGACCTCCGGAAGTTCGAGCAGAGCTTCGCGCTCACCAACCGGCTGCGGACCGAGGGGACCGACCACCTGCTCGCGGCCGCTCGGGCCGTGGGTGCGAAGCGGTTCATCGCCCAGAGCTACGCCGCCTGGACGTACGAGCGGACCGGCGGGCCGATCAAGACCGAAGACGATCCGCTCGACCCGGATCCCGTGCCGGCGACGCGCACCACGCTTGACGCGATTCGCTATCTCGAGGCCGCGGTGACCGGCGCCGAGTGGGTCGACGGCCTGGTCCTGCGCTACGGCGGCTTCTACGGGCCGGGCACGTCGATGAGCCTGAACCCGGACGGCGAGCACGTCGAGATGATCCGCAAGCGGAAGTTCCCGCTGGTCGGGGAGAGCTCAGGGGTCTGGTCATTGATCCAGATCGACGACGCGGCCGCCGCTACCGTCGCTGCCGTCGAGGGTGGCGCGCCCGGCATCTACAACGTGGTCGACGACGAGCCCGCCGTGGCCGCGGACTGGCTGCCGGGCCTCGCCGAGGCGGTGGGCGCCAAGCGCCCTATGCGCGTCCCGCGCTGGCTTGCCAGGATCATGGCCGGTGAAGCGGCAGTGACAATGATGACCGAGAGCCGAGGCGCCTCGAACGCGAAGGCCAAGCGCGAGTTGGGCTGGACCCCGACGTACCCGACCTGGCGCGACGGATTCGCGCACGGCCTGGCGTGAGATGGCGGAGATCGACGAGCTCTACGAGCAGCTGCGCCCGCGGGCGTTCGCGCTCGCGTACCGGATGCTCGGCAGCGTCAGCGAGGCCGAGGACGTGGTGCAGGAGGCGATGATCCGCCTGCACCGCGTCCTCGACTCGGGCGAGGAGATCGACTCGCCGGCCGCCTACCTCTCGACGATCACGACCCGGCTCGCGATCGATGAGCTGCGCTCGGCCCGGGCTCGGCGCGAGCGCTACGTCGGCGAATGGCTGCCGGAGCCGCTCGTGACCGCCGACGAGAACGAGCCCGCGCGACATGCCGAGATGGCCGACTCGCTCTCGCTCGCGTTCCTCACCCTTCTCGAGGACCTGACGCCCGAGCAGCGGGCGGTGTTCCTCCTGCGCGAGGTCTTCGACTACCCGTACGGCGAGATCGCCGAGATCGTCGGCAAGTCCGAGCCGGCGGCGCGCCAGCTCGCGGTCCGTGCCCGCGGGCACGTGGGCGAGGGCCGGCAGCGCTTCTCGGCCTCGCGTGACGAGCGCGACGAGCTCGCCCGGCGGTTCTTCGCGGCGACCGAGGAGGGCGACCTCGAGTCGCTCGAGGAGCTCCTCGCTGAGGACGTCGTCCTCCACGGGGACGGTGGCGGCAAGGCTCCGGCGCTTGCCCGGCCGGTATACGGCAGGGCGCAGGGCCGCGAAGACGCTGCGCAACTGGGTCCGGGCCGGCGAGAAGTTCGGTGGCTTCGAGCTGCGCCCGACCGAGATCAACGGCCAGCCCGGAGCGATGACGCTCACCCCTGACGGCCTTGTGATCAGCATCCTGTCGCTCGAGATTGCCGAGGGCCGCATCCAGGCGATCAGGGGGATCGTCAACCCCGACAAGCTGCGCCACCTGGGTCCCCTCGCCGACGTGAACGCCCTGTTCCGCGGCGGCAGCTAGGCGGCCGCCGCCGAGCGGGGCGGCGGGAACCTCGCGGGCAGGCCGACGGCGTCGACCTGGAACAGCTCGATCGGCTCGGGCAGGCCCTGGAAGCGCCAGGACCCGAGGCTCCGCAGGCCGGATCCGTCGGGGAGCGAATCGGCCACTGCCGAGCGCACCGCGGCCGACGCCACCGTCTGGCCGCCGTGACCGGCGAAACAGATCCGCGCCGCGGCGTGGACCGAGAGCCCGACGTATCCGGTCTCGGTCAGCGTGGGACGCCCGCGATGCAGGCCGATGCGCAGCCGCACGTCGCTCCCTCCCGGCCACTCCGCCGCCCGCATCCCTCGCTGGATCTCGAGCGCGGCGTCGAGCGCCGCCGGGGCTCGCTCGAACACTGCGAGCAGATCGTCCCCACGGGCATCCACCTCATGGCCTCCGGCCGCACGCACCGCGGCGCGCACCAGGCGGCGCACGTCGGCGAGCAGCGGGCCGTAGTCGTCGCCAAGCCGGGCGAGCAACTCCGTCGAGCCCTCGAGATCGGTCAGGAGGAACGTGACGTCGCCGGTGGGGAGCTTCCGCTTGCGTTGCAGCTGCGCGTTGATGAAGCCGATCGGCATGATCCCGTGCTTCTTCGCCGCGCTCAGCAGCCTCGTCCGCGCACGGTCCCGCGCCGCTTCGTCCTCGAAGGGCACCTGACCGAACCGCGCCAGCGCGGCCCGGACGTGCGCCGCGTCGTGAATGGGCAGCCGGCGCTTGCCGTCCGAATCGATGTACGCGAAGGCACGATCGGGTAGCTGCGCTCGCTCCCTGGTGCTCAGCCGTGCCATCGCTCGATGATCTCACCGCGAGAGGACTAGATTCTTCGGCATGGACGACTCCACGCTGCGCGACCAGATCGAGAAGCTCGTCGAAGAGGAGCAGGAGCTCCTGCGACACGGCGAGGGCCACGGGCCCGACGAGGTTCGCCACGAGCGGCTCGCGGAGCTCAAGGTCGAGCTCGACCGCTGCTGGGACCTCCTGCGCCAGCGTGAGGCCCGCGAGGAGTTCAAGCTCGACCCCGACGAAGCATCGGTTCGCGACGCGGACACGGTTGAGGGCTACGAGGGATAGCGAGCAAGGGAGGCGAGATGATCGAGCGCATCGAGGACATGCCGGCCGGGACGATTGGATTCCGCGCCACGGGGAGCGTGACCGGCGACGAGTACCGGGACACGCTGCTGCCGCCGATGCGAGACGCGGCGGAGGCGGGCGACGTGCGGATGGTCTTCGTCGCCGGCCCGGACTTCGAGAAGTTCGAGCCCGGCGCGCTCCTGCAGGACACGAAGACCGGGATCACCCTCGGGCTCGGCCATCTCTCGGCTTGGAAGCGGACGGCGCTGGTGACTGACGTCGAGTGGATCAGGAAGGCGCTCCAGATGTTCGCCTGGATGACCCCCGGCGAGGTGCGCCTCTTCGACCTCGACGAGCTCGAAGCGGCCAAGGAGTGGGTCGCGGGCTGAGCCTCCCTGCTGATCGAGCTCGACGGGGAGGTGGTCGGACTGGCACGTGTTGACAGGCTGGGCAGCGAGCACGAGGACCCGCAGCTCGACTTTCGCCTGCGCGAGCAGGTCCGCGGCCGCGCCTGGCCGTCGGCCGACGGCGAGATGCTGGACGGGATCGGCTACGCGATCCTCCGCAGCGACTGGGAGTCCGGGACGACGACCCCGGTGCGGTGGGAGTGGACGGGATCGCCCGCGCGGGAGGAGGCTTGACGCCTCTGACGATCGCGCCGCCGTCCCGCTCGCACACTCAGTTACAAACTCTTCACATCCCCGTCTATTCTGGAGAGGTGACGTTGTCCCCCGAATCGCCAGGGACCGTGGAGGCTCCTTTGCGCCCCGAGCCGCCGGGGTGGATCGAGGGCTCGCCACTCCTGAGGCAGGCCTACGCGCTGGCCGAATCCGCCCACGGCTCTCAGCGGCGCGCATCCGATGGCCGCCCGTTCCTCCATCACGTCACCGAGGTCGGCACGCTCCTCCACGAGGCGGGGTTTGACGTGGAGCTCGTGGCGACCGGCCTTTTGCACGATGCCGTCGAGCGCGGCACCCTCAGCGAGGACGCGCTGCGAACCGAGATGCCCGAGAGCATCGGCGAGCTGGTCCTCACGCTCTCGGAGGATCCGACGATCGAGTCATTCAGTGAGCGAAAGGCGGCGCTGCGGGCGCAGGTCGCAGTGGGCGGCGGCCGGGCCCTGACCGTGTTCGCGGCCGACAAGCTCTCCGACATCATCGGGCTGCGTCGGGGCCTCGAGACGTTCGGGGTCGCGGTGGAGGAGCGAATCGGCACCAGCGTCAGCAGCATGGCCGGGCACTATCGAGAGTCCGTCGAGTTGATCGAGTCGGGAGATCCGGGGTCCGCCTTCGCATCGGAGTTGCGCGCCGAGCTCGGCCGTCTCGCCGACGACATCGCCCCAGCTGTCGAACCCGCCGCAAGGCCCTGAGCCCGGTCGCCGGCTGTCGCATCCGGTGATAGGCTGCCCGCGCTCAGGGAGGCCCGCACAACGGACCCTATGGAAAGGGAAGTTATGCGACGACGCCTCGTGAGTGTGGTTCTTTCCGCGACCGTCCTGCTGTTCGCGGGGCTCACCTTCTCGGCGGCTCCCGCTGCCGCGGAGATCGGGCCACCGTGGTGCGGCACTCCCGAGCCGGATGCGGCTGCCGCCCTTCCGAGCGACCCGCCGCTCGACTTCCCGCACATCCCCTACTACGCCATCGGTTGCACCCTCGAGCAGATCCAGGCTGAGAGCGACGGGCGGATGAGCATCGACGTGATCGGACCGTCGGCCAACGGCCGCGACATGTTCCTGGTCACCATCAACGACCTGGACTCGAAGTACCAGCGCAAGGCGTTCGCCAACTGGAAGCAGGTCCGGCGCGACGCGCTCACGAAGCCTGCCAAGGCCCAGAAGACGCTGAGGAAGGCCGACGGCCAGGTCAAGGTCCCGCTCTTCATCCAGGGCGGGATCCACGGCGACGAATACGAGGGCGTCGACGCCAACATGCGGACGATCGAGACGCTCGCCACCACGCCCAACGGGGAGGATCCGGTGGTCGACGAGATCCTCGACAACTCGGTCGTGCTGTTCAACGTGATCCAGAACCCCGACGGCCGCGTCGCGGGGACGCGGGCGAACGGCAACGGGTTCGACCTGAACCGAGACTTCCTGACGCAGTCCCAGTCGGAGACGAAGGCGTCGGTGAGCATCATGCAGGAGTGGATCCCGCCGGAGACGATCGATCTCCACGGCTACGCCACGCCCACGCTGATCGAGGCCACCACCAAGCCGCACAACCCCAGCATCGAGTACGACCTGTGGCTGAAGTGGAACCAGGCGAGGCTCGACGCGAACGAGGCTGCGCTGACCGCCGCGGGCCACGACCTCCAGCGCCCGATCAACGACTGGTGCGAGGACGCCGACCTGCCGCCTGCAAGCGGGATCTGCCCCGGGGGGACGCCGCCCGGGCCCGCCGTGGCCGAGGGTTGGGACGACTGGGGACCGTTCTACACGCCGATGTACTCCCAGCACATCGGCCTCAACGGCTCCACGGTCGAGATGTGCCGGGACAACGCCGTGTGTGGAGGGAGGGCCGCCGCGCTCGAGATCTCGGAGATCGCTACCTGGTCGACGCTCGAATACGACGTCGCCAACCGGGAGGACCTGCTCCACGACGAGCTCGAGATCTACGAACGCGGCGTCGAGGACGCCGCGCGCCCGGAGTGCTGCCCGCCACCGTTCGATGTCGACAACAACTGGATGGACGGAGTACCCGGACGCCTACGTGATCCCGCTCGGCGATGGCCAGCGGAGCGACCCGGAGGCGAACCGCCTGGTGGATTGGCTGCTGTTAAACGGCATCGAGGTCGAGGCGCTGAAGAAGGCTGCCGAGTTCGACGGCGAGTCGTTCGAACGGGGCTCGTACGTGGTCCCGATGGACCAGGCGCGCCGGGGGCTCGCCGACACCGCGCTCTCGATCGGCGTGGACGTCTCGGACCGGATCAGCCGGCTGTACGCGCCGCCGGGGGCCTGGAGCCACGGGTACCTCTGGGGCGCCGACGTCGTCACGATCCCCGAGGGTTCCTCGTTCGACCCGCACGCGAAGCAGATCTCGCGGCCGAGCGAACTGGACGGCGGCATCGACGCCGGAGCCGCGGATGCCTACGCCCTGGAGGTCGATTCCGCAACGGCGGTCCGGACCCTGAATCAGCTCGTCGGTGGCGGCGCGTCCGCCGAGTTCGCGCTGGAGTCGTTCACATCGGCCGACGGTGCGGACCTTGCCGCGGGAAGCGTGATCTTCCCGGCGGGCGAGGAGTCGGCGCTCGACGAAGCGGGTGAGGAAAACGGTCTGCGGTTCCACCGGCTCGACGATCTGCCAGAGGTGGATCCGGTGGAGGGCGTGCCGCGGATCGCCGTCCTCGCCGGCGGGGTCAACCAGAACATCTGGTCGCTGCGGGAGCTCGGCTTCCCGGCCGATCCGATCTCCACGTCCGCGACTGGCGCGCTCAACAACCCGGCGGGGCCGAACCCGCTCGACGGCTACGACGTCGTGTTCAACACCGCCGGGTGGCCAGGCGCTACCAGCGCAACCGCACGGGCTCGACTCGACGCGTTCTTCGACGCGGGCGGCGGCTACATCGGAGTGGGCGCGGCCGGCGCAGACTTCCTGAGTGCGGCAGGCTCCGGCCAGCTGCCCGGACTCACACCGGGTTCAAGCTCCGGCGTGGGTCAGAGCGGGATCTTCCACTGGACGAACACCGGTGGCCTGGACAGCGTGATCGTCGGCACCTATCCCGAGCAGGACACGCTGATCATGGATCCGCCGACGTGGTTCACAGCGGTGCCGGCCGAGGCGGCGATCGACGGTCGCCTGCTCGGCGACACCGCGTCCACGTTCGCGTCGGGTCTCTGGCTGCTCCCGCGTCCAACCGAGGCGGCGAGCGCACCGATCGCGGTCCACGCCGAGAGCCCGGCCGCGGACAGCTCCGCTCGGATCACCGCGTTCGCGATGAACCCGCTCTACCGGGCGGACCCGGAGCGCGAGTGGCCGATGGTTGGCACCGCCGCCTACTGGTCAAGCCAGTCCGGCGCGACTGCAGCGGCCGGCGCCGCCCTGCGAACGCACACCCGCGTGCCCGAGCCCGTCCAGGAGGTGGCGATCGAAGGGCGTCCGTAGCGGACGACGCCGGCGATCTCAGCCGCGCCTGACTCGCTCGCAGTCGCGGGCGACGCGATCCCTGCCCTGGACGACGACTCGGTCGCGCCCTGACCCGCAACGCACCACGTCCCTGCCGGCGCCTCCGGCCAGGACGTCGCGGCCTCGGCCGCCCAGGAGAAGATCCTCGCCCGCCCCGCCGCGGAGCATGTCGCGCCCGGCGTGGCCGAGGAGGCAGTCGTCGCCCCCGAGCCCGACGGCGACGTCCTTGCCGCCAAGGCCGACGATCGCGTCGTCGGCGGCGGTTCCGTGGAGCCGTTCCCCGGCTTGCGTCCCGACGAGGACGTTCGTCAAATCGGGCTCGCATGAGCTCGGCGGGGTCGGCGGCGCGTCGGCGCTGATCGTGATCGGTTCCGTGGTGTCGCTGACATCGTTGGAGTCGACGACCCTCAGTCGCACCTCGTAGGTGCCGGCTTCGTAAGTGAAGCTCGGCTGGGGATCGGCCGAGTCGTCGAACTGCCCGTCGCCATCGAGGTCCCAGCCGTAGTCGAGGCTGCCGCCCTCGTCCGGGTCGGAGGAGCCGGTGCCGTCGAACTCGACCTCGAGCGGGGCGAAGCCGCCGGTCGTGCTTGCGGTTGCCATCGCCGTCGGCGCCTGGTTCTCGGACACGTAGCTGATGCGGCGCACGGTCCCGCCGTTGAAGTCGACGTAGAACAGATCGCCGGCGGGACCGATTCGCAGGTCGACCGGGTTGGCCGCGTCGGCGACGAAGGTCACGATGTCGGACGGGTCGGGGTCGCCCGCGGGTCCCTCCTGCATCGCCCAGATGCATCTGCGCGCGTGGTCGGCGAAGAACAGCGCCCCGTCGTATGCGGCGGGGTAGACCCCGCCCTCGTAGAAGGCAAGGCCGCTGATCGCCGAGGTGCCGGAGGGGCAGGACTCACCGGCGACCACCTTGTTCGCGTGCGAATACGCGAAGTGGGGTGAGCTGACGGTGTCCTCGTCGTAAAGGTCCTCGCACAGGTCCAGGTCGAGCGCGTCGTAGTCGCCCTGGCGGGCGGCGCCCTCGTAGCACGGCCAGCCGAAGTTCTCGATCGGGGCCGCGAGGGGATCGACCACCCTGTTGATCTCCTCCCACCAGACCCAACCGACGTCGCCGACCCAGAGCTCGTTGGAGCCCGGGCGGATCGCGAACCTGAACGGGTTCCTGAGCCCGTGGGCGACGATCCGCCTGGCGTTGGCGTCGCCGGTCCCGGGATTGTCCGGCGGCGCGCCGCCGGTGTCGGGGTCGACACGGAGAATGCTGCCGTTGAGCGCCGTGGGGTCGGACCCGGTCCTCAGGTCCTGGCTGCGAAGGGCACCCCCCTCGGCCGTCGGGGGAGTCTGGGCCCCGCCGATGCCGGCCGGTGGGTCCCCGCAGGGATTGACCGGATCGCCGCTCTGCCCGTAGTCCGCGAAGCCGAAGCTGGCCCCGTCCCCGGCGCTGACATAGAGCGAGCCGTCGGTGCCGAACCCGAGGCTGCCGACCGTGTGGCTCGGGTACTGCTGGCACCAGGCGTCCTCGATCAGCACCTGCTCGGGACCGGTCATGACGTCGCCCAGCGCCTCGAGTCGCGAGAGCCGCCCGCTGACCACGCAGCCGTCGTCGGTCGCCCCCGGCGGGTCCGGGCAGCCGTCGGCGGTCATGCCCGGCATGCCCCAGCGCGGGAAGTCGTCGGGGTCGGACAGATCGAGGTCGTATGTGTAGAGGACGTACACGTACGGCTCGACGGGGAAGTCGGGGTCGAGCGCGAGTCCCAGCAGGCCGCGGTCCCAGAAGTTGTGAACCTGGGTGCGCAGGTCCGCGAACACGGTCGGTGTCGAGTCGTCGAGGTCGTCGAAGACCTTGACCAGCCCGCTCTTCTCGGCAACGAACACGCGCCCGTCGCCGGCGAACTGGACCGTCGTCGGCTCGGTCAGTCCGGAGAAGACGACCTCCTCCGCGAAGCTCTCGGGGAGCTCGCTCGCCTCTCCACGCACCGGTAGCGTGGCCAACAGCACCAGGGCCGCGCCGACGACCAACGCGACAAGCGCGCTGGGCGAGCGTTCCTGCAGGTTGATCGGCGCCTCGGCCACAGATCCCGGCCCGCCGCCGGGTCCGCAAGCGTACCGCCGCCTCCGCTCCGGCGACGTTTGGGTCGGATCCGATCGGGGTACCTCGCCGAGCGAACGCGGAAATGCCCTTCCGCTATACGGAAGCCCGGTGAAAGGCAGGAATCATGCGCAAAGCGTTGATGCTCACGGTGCCGCTGTTTCTCACAACCCTGGTTGTCACAGGCGCGAGCCTCGGCCGGTCGGCGGACTCGACGGACGTCAGCGACGGACCGAAGTTCACCGCGCTCGTCTACCACGAGACCACCGGCTTCCGGCACGCCTCGATCCCGTACGCGATCGAGCAGCTCGAGGCCTACGGCGATGCGAACGGCTTCGAGGTCACCGCCGACCAGACCTCCGATCGGTTCACCGATGAGGGCCTGGCGGAGTACGACGTCGTGATCTGGCTCAGCACCGTCGGCGGGGTCCGCGGCGACGCGCCGCTATTGACCGAAGAGGAGTGGGCGGCGTTCGAGCGCTACATGGAGGCGGGAGGCGGCTACGCCGGGATTCACGCGGGGTCGGATTGCTGCGACGAGTCGGAGTGGTACGGCGAACTGCTCGGAAACCAGGCTCGGTTCGACAGCCACCCCGGCGGCGTTGGCGGCTCACCCGGCTGCATCGGCAACCGGCCCGGCGATCCGAATGTGGTGGGCAACACCGGCTCGTGCTTCGAGGCCGTGGTCGAGACCGAGGACGGCAAGCACCCCAGTACCCGTCGCATCCCGAACCGCTGGGAGATATCGGACGAGCTCTACAACTTCAAGGCGAATCCGCGCAGCACCGTCCATGTGCTCCAGACGCTTGACGAGAGCTCGTACGACTTCCAGCCGCACCCGTTCATCCGCAACTGGGGCAATCTGATGGGCGAGGATCACCCGATCACCTGGTGCCAGCTCTACGACGGCGGCCGCGTCTGGTACACGGGCCTCGGCCACGACGCGAACATCTTCGCCAATCACGACTCGATGTCGATGATCGTCAATGGCATCAAGTGGTCAGCCGGGAAGTGGGGCCTCAAGCGCTGCGGCCAGGAGGGCTGAACTGAACCTGCCTCGCGTTGGGCCCCCGGGCGAACACGAGGGCGGCGCAGGTATGCGTAAGGTATGGAAAACGGCCCGGCTTGCATCGGCCCGGGACGGGTAGCTGCACCCCATGAAGGCGACCGAGTTTGGAGAGACCGCCTTAGTGGGCTGGCGCGCGAAGGCTGCTGCCGGAGTCGCGTCCCCGCTATCGCAGCGGACGCCTCTCGATGAGGAACAGGTTCGGGCGATCGTCGGTGCCTTGTTTTTTGCTCTGGCCCTCGTTTACGTCGCCGGCACTGTGCGCCGCGCGATATCCGCCGCTCGGAGCTAGCGCCAGCCAACCCGATTCGGGTTTCGGCCCCTCATGCAGCCGCTGCTGCCCAACCAAGGGCGACCCCGGCCGGGCATCGACCGAGGCCGCCGGCGCCAGGGGGCAATCCGCGCTTGCTTCATGGCAAGCAACCCCCGGCGCTGCCCGTCCGGATGTTCAGAGACGAGCACAATTCGACTACCCGGGTCCGACGCCGGCAAGCGATTGAGCTCGTCACTCGCTCGAGTTCAGCCGGTTGTCCTGAATCTCGCCGTCCAGCCCACACGTCTGGAACACCCGACGCACCTCGGGGGAGGCGTCGCGAATGGTGAGCCCATCCTTCGTTGCGCTCAGCAGCAGCGCCACCCCCATGCTGTCAATGAACGTGACGTCGGCGAGGTCGAGAACGACCCGCCCAGTCACGCCGTTCAGGTAGGCCTCAAGCGTTCCAACGGTGGCGACATCGATCTCGCCTTGAACCGCCACGACCGCAGTGCCCGTCCTGCTTCGCGGTCCTGACCTCAAACGGCTGCGGCAGCGGCCGTCGCCCTCGGTCCTCAACGCCCCTAACGGGCTCCATTCAGCTCTGCCTCATTGGAGGCCGCGCGATCAAGGGAGGGAGAGCAAGGAGTCTCGAAGGGCGGCTTTGCGCCGTTCACCGAGAGTACTCCCCGCCTCCAAACCGACGGTCCCGGTGCAATCCATCCGAGCCCGCCAGAGAAGGGACCGGCCTACATGTTCTTGCTCGGTCGGTCAGCGGGGCTTATGTAGCAGCTCCTCCTCGAATCCGGTCATTCGGAACAGTCGGCTCACTGCAGGTG
>CAVTFG010000004.1:0-38740 GCA_963734015.1 uncultured bacterium
CGCTTCGCGAACGAGCGCGCCGTGGAGTGTGCCTGCCTCGTTCTCGTGGACGCACTCGGGCTTCGCGCCTTCGAGCCGGCACCCCAGTTCGGGCGCGCCCTGCAAACGTGTTCGTCGCCGACCCGACGGAGGCCACGCACGAGGAGCTCTGGCGCTACTGCGCCCACGACCTGCCGCGCCTGCAAGTGCGCATGGGCTCGGAATGGGAGCAGTTCGCGGCATACAACCTCGATCGCGCCCAGACGCCGGAGGTCATGATGGCGCTCGGCGCCCTGATGGGCGACTTCGGCCTGCTGGCGATCCCGGCGTCGGAACTCGCGCGCATCGACGTTCCCACCAGCCTGATCTGGGGCCGCCACGACCTGGCGACGCCGGTCGAGGTCGCAGAAGCGGCCAGCGAACGGTACGGCTGGCCGCTTGCGGTGATCGACGACTGCGGCGACGATCCGCCGGTGGAGCAGCCCGAGGCGTTTGTCGCCGCGCTCAGAGAGCAGCTCGACCGCGAGGAGGCACGATGACCACGATCACCTCCGACACGACCGCGCTCACCCCGGAGGCGCTGGACGGCCTCCGGGAGCGCACCCGTGGCGCGGTGCTCCGGCCCGGCGAACCGGGCTTTGCCGAGGCAACCCGCGTCTGGAACGGGATGGTCTGACAAGACCCCGGCCGTGGTCGTCCAGGCGAGCGGCGCCGCCGACGTGGTCGAGGCGGTGCGCTTCGCGAGCGACCGGGACCTGCCGGTCTCCGTGCGCGCCGGCGGCCACAACGTCGGCGGCACCGCGCTCACGGACGGGGGGTTCACGATTGACATGTCTCGGCTTCGGGGAGTCCATGTCGATCCCGAGAACGTCTACCGGCGACGGTGCAGGCCGGCTGCCTGCTAGGCGACGTGGACCGTGAGGCCCAGCTCCACGGACTCGTAACCCTGCTCGGTTTCGTGTCCGAGACCGGCGTCGCCGGCCTCACCCTGGGCGGCGGGCTCGGATACCTCACCCGCCGCTTCGGATGGACGTCGACAACCTCGTCGGGGTCGAGGTCGTGACCGCCGACGGAGAGTTCGCCGAGCCAGCAGGGACCAGAACCCTGACCTGTTCTGGGCGCTCCGGGGCGCCGGCCAGAACTTCGGCGTCGTGACCTCGTTCACGTTCCAGCTCCACCAGGTCGGACCGACGGTGACCGCGGACTGATCGCGTGGCCCGCGGAGCAGGCCGCGGAGGTCCTGGCCACATACCGCGACTCACCACAAGCGCCCCCCGTGAGCTCACGATGGAACATGTTGACCATGCGCCGCAAGCACCGTTCGTCCCCAAGGAGTGGCAGGCCGATGGTCGGCCGTCGCGTGTCACAGCGGAACCGGCGATAATCGACAAACGGATGGAGCCGATCCGCCGCCTCGGCGAACCCGTGGTCGACCTCCTCGCCCAAAAGCCCTACGCGCAGGTCCAGTCCAACCTGGACGCGACCCAGCCCAAGGGCCACCACTACTACTGGAAGAGCGAATACTTCCCCGAGCAGACGGACGAGTTCCAGGCGACGTTGCGGGAGCTTGCACGGGAGTCCCGATCCGCACGCGCAGATCGGGACGCTGCACGTCGCCGGTGCCCTAAACGAACGCCCCGATGACGACGGCGCGGTGGGCAACCGACACGCACGTTGGGTCTGCGGGCTGATCGGCGCCTGGGAGCCCGACGACGGGCGGGACGCCGAGAACCAAGCCTGGATCCGCGACTCGTGGGAGCGCCTGGAGCCGTTCACCTCCGGCAACTACATCAACTTCCAGACCGCCGACGAGAGCGAGGACCGCATCCGCGCGAGCTACGGCGAGAACTACGAGCGACTACTCGAGCTGAAGCGGGCTATGACCCGGACAACCTGTCCGGTCGAACCGGAACCTCCGGGGGTGACCGTGGATGCCGTCGAGCCATCATGAGCAGCCGCACCCGGATGCTCGCCGGCGTGCCGGTCCAGCAGCGCTCCCTGAGCCTCGCCGGGGTATCGACGGTCCTTCTCGAGGCCGGTGAGGGCCCGCCACTGGTCCTGCTGCACGGCGGGATCGAGTGCGCCGGGCCGGTATGGGCTCCGGTGATCGCGGGTCTCGCCGAGCGCCATCGGGTGATCGTCCCCGACCTCCCAGGCTTCGGGGAGTCAAAGCCGGTCGATGACCTGGACGTCGTACTCGGCGAATGGTTCGCGACCTGGTCGCTCACTCGTGCGACGGTCCTCCGGCGCTCGTGGCCCACTCGCTCGGCGGCAGCCTCGCCGCCAGGCTGTCGGCAGAGCGCGGACGGCTGGTGCGCCGGCTGATCCTCTACGGCGCCCCGGCGATCGGGCCCACCGGATGCCGCTCGGCCTGCGCGTCGTCGCGATCCGGTTCGGCCTGCGGCCGACGAGAAATAACGCCGAGCGGTTCGAGCGCTGGGCGTTCTTCGACTACGAGGGGTTCCGGACGCGCGAGCCCGGCTGGCTCGATGCCTTCGGCGAGGAGGTGCATGACCGCGCACGCGTGCCACACATCAAGCGCTCGATGCGGAGGTTGATCGCCCCGGTACGAAGCGGCTGCCAGACGCCGAGCTGCGGCGAATCCCATCCCGACCAGCCTGCTCTTCGGCCGGCACGACCGGTTTGTTCCGCTCGAGCTTGCCGAGGGCGCCAGCGAGCGACTCGGCTGGCCGCTGCGCCTCGTCGATGCAGCCGGGCACGTCGCTCACATCGAGCGGCCAGGAGCGTTCTTGGCTGCCCTGGCAAAGGAGCTGGACACACCTAGTGGCCAACTCGCGGTGAGAACGAGCGCGGGCGGATGAGCGGCGCGCATTCGGAATCCGGCGCTAGGCCTGCTACAGCGCCGCGGCCGCCGCCAGCGCCGCCCCCGCCGCCAGGGCCGCGGCGAAGAAAAGCGGGTCCTGGTCGATGTCCCGGCCCATGGTGCTGGCCGGCAGGCCGCTGGCCGCATACCCGCCAGGTCGACCACTTCGACCACGAGGTCGTGCCTGCCCTTCGTCACCGCGATCAGGTCCTCGAGGGCCTCCTCCCGGGAGCCGCCCTCGGGCGCTCGGCCCCGAGGAGCGGCCAGCCCTCGGTCTCGATCTCGGGAACCGGGACGCGAACCGGCGCCAGCACCATCTCCAGCACGGTGCGGCTGTGGTGGCTCAACCCGCGGTGCCTGCCCCGCGGGTCCGAGCTCGACAGCCGCGGGGCCAGCAGGGTCGGCATGCCGAGCGCCAGGGCGGTGTGGAGGGTGTCGAGGGCCGCGAGGCCGCCGTGGCCGAGGCGGCTGGCCGAGCCGGTATCCCGGGCCCCGGCCCGGCGACGCACGCGTCCCAGCCAAGGACTCGCGCCGCGGCATCGATGCCGCCCGCGACGCTGATCGCCTCGCGCTCGCCGCCGTGCGCGGCCCCGGCGGTGACGTGGCCCGCGAGCAGCTCGCGCTCGACCAGCTCCGCGACGTCGCGTGACAGCGCGCCGGGCAGCGCGCCGCCCGGAGTCTGCACGTAGCCGATGCGGAAGCCCTCGCGGGCAGCCGCCCAGAGGATCGGCGGAAGCTGGCCGTGCAGGTGGAAGACCAGGACCGGGATCGCGCGAGCCGGCGCGTCGTCGCCATCGAGCTCGGGCTCCACCGGTTCGACCGGGTGCTGGAGGGACGTGTAGTTCAGCTTCATGACGTGGGCGCGATCCGCGCCCGGCGCGTCGAGCCCGCGCGTCAAGTTCACGTGTACGACGTCGAAACCGCCCGAGCCCAGGCCGAGGTCCACGGCCTCCGTGTTGACGACGACCTCGTCGCCCTCGCGCACCTCGCCGACCGTCGCGGGATCGGCCCAGGCTGGGCGCCGCTCCCCGTCGACGTCCACGGTCAGCGGCTCCTCGGAGACCACGGTGCCGCGCCGCAGCTTCAGGGTCACGCGCCGGCCTCCTCGGCCGTCGCGCGGGCGATCGCCTCGCAGACCGCGAGCATCTCGGTGAGCCGTGCCGCGCCGACGCTCTCGGCTGGAGTGTGGTTCGCCTCGGTGCCGTTCGCGAGCAGCACGCACTCGAACCCCTGCGCGGTCAGCGCGTTCGCATCGCTGCCGCCGCCGGTCGCCGTCTCGCGTGGCTCGAAGCCGGTCCGCTCGAGCGCCGAGCGTGCCAGGCGCACCGGGGCTGCGCCCGAGGCGAGGCGGTACCCCCTGAACATCTCGATCACGTCGACGTCGACGTCGCAACGCCCCTCGCTTGCCGCCCAGGTGCAGGCGTCGACGAGCGCGGCCGTCGCCGCGGACGCCTTCGACTCGTCGAGGCTCCGCGCCTCGGCGTCGATCCGGCACTCGCCCGCGACCACGTTCGACGCGGTCCCGCCCGAGATCACGCCCACGTTCGCCGTCGTCTCGTCGTCCAGCCGGCCCAGCTCCATCGCGCCGATCGCGGCCGCCGCGGCGGCGATGGCGCTGTGCCCGTCCTCCGGCCGGATCCCTGCATGGGCCTCGGTGCCCTCGAAGTCGGCCACGACCCGGTTGTAGGTCGGCGCCGCGGTAATCACCTCGCCGATCGGGGTCGCGTGGTCGAGCACGAACCCGAACTGCGAGCGCAGCGCCGAGACGTCCAGCTCCTTCGCGCCGCGAAAGCCGTCCTCCTCGGCGACCGTGAAGACCAGCTCCATACCCACCGGCGGCGGGCCGGCCTCGCGGGCGCGCGCGGCGAGCTCCGCCAGGACCGCGACCGCCGCCTTGTTGTCGGCGCCGAGGATCGTCTCGCCGGCGCTGCGAAAGACACCGTCACGCAGGTCGACCTTCACGGGCCCGTCGTGCGGCACCGTGTCGAGGTGGGCGAAGAACGCGATCCAGCCCTCGCTCGCGCCGGGCACCCGCGCGATCAGGTTGCCCGCGCCCGCGCGCGCCGGTCCCGCGGCACCGTCCTCGGTCACCTCGACTCCAAGCCCGCGAAGCTCCGCCAGCAGATCGTCCGCCACGGCGCGCTCGTCGCCGGTCGGGCTCGCGATCTCGCAGAGGCGGACGAAGCGGTCGCGGAGGCGCTGGTCGTCGCTCACGGGTCCAGCCTATGACCGGCGAGCGGCTACGAGGTGGTGACGACCCAGCTGTGGCCGTGCAGGGCGGCGGGATCGTCGGCGACTTGCTCGGCAACCCGGGACGCGACCAGCTCTCTGATTCGCTCGCGCTCGTCGTCGGGAAGCGCGTTGACCGCTTCGGCGATCGGTGCGGCCAGCTTCATGGTCTTCTCCCAGTGCACGGCGGGATCGGTGTAGTCCCAATCGACCGTCACCTCCTGAAGATCCGGGTCGGCGAACCCGGCGCCGGTCACGAGCGAGCGGATCCTCTCCGGGTCGCCCATCGCAAAGATCCCCGGGGCGCCCGGCTCAGGCGGCGGCAGGTGCCCGGCCTCGACCAGCGCGAACCCGGGGATGAACGCCCAGAGGTTGCGATCGGGCGCGCCCCAGACCGCGAACGCAAGCCGCCCATCCTCGCGCAGCACTCGCCGCGTCTCCGACAGGGCCGCGGCCGGGTCGGCCATCAGCATGTATCCGTACCGGCAGACGACTCCGTCAACGCTCGCGTCCTCGAGGTCCATCCGCTCGGCGTCGAGGACCCGGTGCTCGACGTTGGCGAGCCCCGCGTCGGCGGCAAGCCGCCGCTCCGCCTCCACCATGCGCGGCGCGAAGTCGGTCTGGATCAGCTTTCCGTCGCCCCCCAGGCCCCTCGGCGACCGCGAAGCCGACGTCGCCGGTGCCGGCGGCGAGCTCGAGGATCGTCTGGCCCGGTTGGGCACCGACGCCGGCGACGAGCGCGTCGGCGACGCCCTTGGTCGCCTTGTGGAGAAAGTCGTGCTCGTCCGCCCAGTTGCCGGAGAACTCATCCCAGTTCGCGAGCGAATCGGCACGGTACTTGTCGAGATCAACCATCGGGGCGACTCTACGCCATCGATAGCCGGTGGATCAATCGCGGCCGAGCTGTCCGGCCGTCGCCAGCCAGGCGAACACCCCGGCCGCCACCAGGATCCACGGGGACCAGACCTCCGCCTGCTTGTTGAAGAGCCGGACGTAGGCGAACCGGACGAGGAGCACGATCAGGATCGGCCCGGCGATCCCGCCGAAAATGTAGCCCGCCGTCTCCGCGTCCCCCAGCCTCTCGTACTCGCGCGTATCCAGCGCCCGCACGATCGCTCCGCTCGCGACCAGCAGTGACCCGAGCACGGTGAGGGCGATGTCCGCCTCGCGCCCGCGCGGCTCGCGGTACTCCTCCGTCCAGCGCTCGCCGTCCCAGTAACGGGCGCGGCCGGAGTCCGGGGCCTCGGGATCGGGGTACCAGCCGGCTGGAGGCGTGGACACGGGATCCGGGTTCAGGCTTCGCGGCGGACGCGGACCTCGCCGGCCTCGGTGCGCTCCTCGGCCTCCGTCTCCTCAGCCGCCGCGTCCTCCCCGCGGTCCGCGGCGCGGCGGGCGGCCGCCCCGACGAACTCCCGGAAGAGCGGCTCGGGCCGCGTCGGGCGGGAGTTGAACTCCGGGTGGAACTGCGAGGCGAGGTAGAACGGGTGGTCCGGCAGCTCGATCATCTCGACCAGCCGCTCGTCGGGCGAGGTGCCGCCCGCGACGAGGCCCTCGTCCTCGAGCCGGCGCCGGAGCTGGTTGTTCACCTCGTAGCGGTGGCGGTGGCGCTTGTAGATGACGCCCTCGTCGCCGAAGATCTCGCGCGCCGTGGTGCCCTCGTGGAGCTTCACGGGATCCGCGCCCAGCCGCATCGTGCCGCCCATGTCCGAGACCTCCTTCTGCTCGGGCAGGAGGTCGACCACGGGATACGGGGTCTCGGGGTCGAACTCGGTCGAGTTCGCGCCGTCCATCCCGCAGACGTTGCGGGCGAACTCGGCCACGGCGATCTGCATCCCGAGGCAGATCCCGAGGTACGGGATCTCGTTCTCGCGCGCGGCCTGCGCGGCGCGGATCTTGCCCTCGATGCCGCGCTCGCCGAAGCCGCCGGGGATCAGGATCCCGTCCGCCCAACCGGCGATCTCCTCCGCGTCGAACTCTTCCGAGTCCACCAGCTCGACCTCCACGTTCACGCCGTGGTGGTAGCCGCCGTGGTGGAGGGCCTCGACGACCGACTTGTACGCGTCGATGAGCTGCACGTACTTGCCGACCAGGGCGATCTTGACGGTGCCCTCGCAGGCGTCGGCGCGGCGCACCAGCTCCTCCCACTCGCTCAGCTCGGGCGGCTCGGACTCGATCGCGAAGTGGTCGAGGACCAGGTCGTCGACGCCCTCTGCCCTGTACACGAGGGGCACCTTGTAGATGTTGTCGACGTCGCGCGCCGAGATCACCGCGTCCTCGTGGACGCTGCCGAACAGGGCGATCTTGCGGCGGATGTCGCGGTCGAGCCCCTTCTCGGAACGGCACATCAGCGCGTGCGGCTGGATGCCGATCCGGCGCAGCTCGTTGACCGAGTGCTGGGTGGGCTTCGTCTTCAGCTCCCCCGCGTGGCCGATGTACGGCACCAGCGTCAGGTGGATGAACATGCAGCGCTTCGGCCCGATCTCCGAGTAGAGCTGGCGGATCGCCTCCAGGAACGGGAGCGACTCGATGTCGCCGACCGTGCCACCGATCTCGGTGATCACGAAGTCGACGGCCTGGGACTCGGCGACGATCAGGATCCGCTGCTTGATCTCGTCGGTGACGTGCGGGATCACCTGCACGGTCGCGCCGAGGTAGTCGCCGCGACGCTCGCGGCGGATCACCGAGTTGTAGACGCCGCCCGCGGTGACGTTGGAGGCACGGGACGTGTTCTCGTCCGTGAAGCGCTCGTAGTGGCCGAGGTCGAGGTCGGTCTCGGCGCCGTCCTCGGTGACGAACACCTCTCCGTGCTGGAACGGCGACATCGTCCCCGGGTCGACGTTGATGTACGGGTCGAACTTCTGGAGCTGGACCCGGAAGCCGCGCGAGACGAGCAGCCGGCCGATCGAG
Source organism: uncultured bacterium (assembly GCA_963734015.1). Taxonomy (GTDB): domain Bacteria; phylum Actinomycetota; class Thermoleophilia; order Solirubrobacterales; family 70-9; genus JALZKA01. The sequence continues at coordinate 7,940 of CAVTFG010000004.1, forward strand.
GCCGCTGCGATCCCCTTGCCCAGAGAGGAAACGACTCCGCCGGTGACGAAGATGAAGCGCGTCTCGCCCGGCTTCATCGGTCTACTTCGCCCCTACTGACTCTGCCCAGCGAGTCTAACCACCGCAACGGCGGCAGCCTGTCGATCGTTTCCGAGATCGAGCGGAACTCCCCGTAGACGGTCAGCGCCGCGACCAGCACCAGCGCGATCAGCCGCCCCGTGTCGTCCAGGGTCTCCAGCAGCGCCACACCGGCGAGGGCGCCGATCAGGTTCGAGCCCGTATCCCCCAGCATCGCCTGCTCGCGGAGCGTGAACCAGCCGACGACGAGCACGGGGCCCACGAACACGCCGAGGAGCTCGAGCGGCTCCAGCGTCGTGCCGCCGACGCAGAGGCCCACCAGGAGCGCGACGAAGACCTTCTCGACCCGGCCGGGCCGCAGGTCGAGCAGGTTGAACAGGTTCGTCGCCAGCAGCAGCAGCGCCAGGTCCACTACGTAGTCGAGCCCCTCCTGCCCGCGACCCGACGCCGCATAGGCGGCGAGCGCCAGGGCGCCGCCGGCCTTGATCGCTCCGGTCGAGAAGCGGCCGCCGAGCACCGCGCGCGCGTGCCCGCGCCAGCCCCGCGCCGTGTCCTCGGCGGCGCCCCGCCCGAGCGCGTCGTCGAGCAGGCCCAGGAGCGCGACGCCCAGGATGTACACGGCCCAGCGGCGCAGCTCGGGGTCAAGCAGGTCGAGGTCCGCGCGGTCGTCCAGGACTGCGAGCGGCGCCAGCGCCAGCAATGAGCACGAGACCAGCACCGCCCCGGCCGGGAAGGCGACCTCGCGGTCGCGGAAATTTCGTCGCACGAGGCCCGAGCGAGCCATGTCACGCAGCCACGGCCCGGCCACAAGAGCCGCGAGCGCGGCCGAGAGGGCCAGCCCGGAGAGCACCTAGCCGTTCGCTCCGACCGTCGGCGAGGGCTCGATCAAGTCCGGGAGGAGGCTGTCGGCCGTGTCCTTGACTCCGAAGTTGCCGTCGGCGCCGTCCAGCGCGAGGACGAGCGCGACCTTGCCGGGCAGCTGATCGATGCTGTCCACGGTGGCGAGGCCCTGCTCGTCGAAGAACTCGATCGAGGACGGGTCGGTGTCCTCGCGCTCGGCCCCGACCACGCGGACGGCCGGCATCGAGGAACCCGCGGATCACGCCCGCCTCGAGCTCGTCCATGTTCGCCTCCTCGCGCGCGGAGAGGTCGTCGGGCCGGGCCCGGGCCAGCACCACCGCGTCGAGGCCCTCCGGGTTGCCCGAGTACTCGGACATGAGCATGTCGAGGAGGTCCGCCTCGAGGTCGCCGCGCCCGGCCAGCAGCCGACCGGCCCGCTCCGCGGCGAGGCTGAACTGTTCGTCCTGGGGCTCGCCGCGCTCCTCGTCCGTCAGCAGTGCATCGATCAGCGCGTCGGTATCGGTCGGCTCCCGCAGGCTTCCCACCTGCGTAAGGCGGGCGCCGGCGGGCGCCAACGCCCCGTTCAGGTCCGCTCTCAGCGTCGAGGTGTCGATGTCGCCGAGGCCGATCAGGCCGATCTCCTGCGCGGCCAGCCGATCGGCCATCACAGCCGGCGCGAGGCGCTCGGAGAACCGGACTTCGAAGTCAAGCTCCTCCCGCAGCCCTGCGTTCTCCGCCCGCACCTGGTCGAGGTCCTCGCTGAGGCCCTCCTCGAGGTTCTCGGCCGTCCCCGAGACGACGTCGCTGCCGAGCGCGGCGCCGATCAGGATCCCGATCGCGAGCGCGATGAACACCGCTGCGAGCGAGGCGACGTGATAGCGAGTGGAGTAACCCATTCAAAGACCCAGAAGCACTTCGATCTTCAGCCAGATCAGGTCGGCCAGCTCGCGGAGCGGGTCCGAGATCAGGACGACGATCAGGGTGAGCAGGATCGCGACGCCGAGGAAGATCCAGATCAGGCGCCCCGAGACGCCGGGGTTGTAGAGCCGGCTCACGCCCTTCGCGTCGACGAGGATTTCGCCGATCCGCAGCCGGGTGAGGAACGTCGACGACATCCCGGCGCGGTTCTTGTCGAGGAACTCGACCAGGTTGAACTGGGCGCCGACGCTGACGATCAGCTCGGCGCCGTTCTCGTACGCGAGGAGCATCGCGACATCCTGGCTGGTTCCGACCGCCGGAGCGACCAGGTGTTCCACGCCCATCGTGTCGAGGCGCTCCGAACCGGGCGCCCGCCCGTCGCTGTAGGCGTGGACGATGACCTCGGCGCCGGAGCGCAGCGCCGCGTCGGTGGCCGAGTCCATGTCGCCAAGGATCACGTCCGGCTCCAGGCCCTCCTCGAGCAGGGCGTCGGCGCCGCCGTCCACTCCCACGAGGACCGGACGAACGTCGTGGATATAGGGGCGGAGTGTCCGCAGGTCGCTGCGATACGTCGTGCCCCGCACCACGATCAGCACGTGGCGGTCCTGGAAGCTCGTGCGGGTGCGGGGCAGGTCGGACTCGCCGGCCAGGAGCTCGCCCTCCTCGCGGACGTGCTCGGCGGTGTTCGCGGCGAAGTCGGCGATCGCGCGGTCGATTCGTGCCCGCTGCAGGGTGTGCTGCTCCTCGAGGCCCGCCAGCGCCAGGCGCTCTCCTCGGGCCACGACCTCGCTCCCCCGCCGCACGTCACCGCCACCGCTGATCACGATCTCGTCGCCGTCGCGCAGCTCGTCGAAGAGCGGTGCGCCGGGAGCGTCCACGAGGCAGACGCCGGCGCGAACCAGCAGGAGCGGCCCCGAGTTCGGGTACCGGTCGGTCGAGGACGACGAGAGGTTGATGACGCCCCTGACGCCCGACGCCACGAGGTCCTCGGCGGCGATCCGGTCGATGTCCGCGTGGTCGATCACGGCTATGTCCTCGGGCCCGAGGCGCTTGACGAGGGCCTTGGTCTTGCGCCCGAGGCGGGCCCGCCCCTGGACGGGCGTGGCCAACGGCTCGGCGTCGGTGGTGCCGCGCAGGATTGCCTGGGCACGAGCGCGGGCGCGGGATCTCAGCGGTTGGCGGGCCATCGCTGCGAGCGGATTATCCGCTGAATACGGGTGCTACGCGGCGAGCAGGTCGCGCGCGTGGTCGGTGGCGGCCGCGTCGTCGCGCTCGGCGCCGAGCATCCGCACGATCTCGGCCACCAGCTCCTCGCCCTCGACGGGCTCGACGTCCGCGATCGTGGCGCCCCCCTCGACCCGCTTCGAGATCCGGAAGTGCGCACCGGCCTGCGACGCCACCTGCGGAAGGTGCGTGATGCACACCACCTGGCCGTCGGAAGCCAGCTCGCGCAGCCGCTCGCCCACCACGCGGGCGGTTGCGCCGCCCACGCCGGCGTCGATCTCGTCGAAGACGCGGACGGCACCACCCCCGCCCCCGCCGAGCCCGGTGAGCGCGAGCATGATCCGCGAAAGCTCACCCCCGGACGCCGCATCGCGAAGCGGCGACACCGGCATGCCGGGATTGGTCGCGACCCGCAGCTCGACGGTTTCGGCTCCACCGGGCCCGAAGCCTTCCTCCACCGCTTCCAGCGCGACCTCCAGGCGCGCCCCGTCCATCGCCAGGCCCGCCAGGGCCTCGGACACGGCCTCCTCGAGTGCCGGGGCGGCCTTGCGACGTGACGCGGTGAGCCTGGTGGCGAGCTTGGCGCGCCTCTCCTTCGCGGCGGTCAGGCGCCGCTCGATCTCCCCGGCGAGCTCCGCCGCGCTCTCCAGCCGCTCGATCTCGGCCCGGCAGCGCTCCGCGTGCGCAAGCACTGCCTCGATCGACCCGCCGTGCTTTCGCTCCAGCCGCTCGATCGCGGCCAGGCGCTCCTCCACCTGCTCGAGCCGCCCCGGCTCGGCGTCGATCCCCTCCGCGTATGAGCGCAGCTCGCTCGCGAGATCCGCGACCTCGACGGCCGCGGCCGCGATCCGCTCCGCCAGCGCGTCCAGCGCGGGGTCGACGCCCGCCACCGCGCCAACGGCGCCCTCGGCGGCGCCGAGGCCGCCGTCGGCCCCGCCCCCGTCCTCATCGGCGCCGGCCAAGCCCTGAAGCGCGCCCGCCGCGGCTGCCCGAAGCGACTCCGCGTGGCGCAGGCGCTCCCGGTCTCCCGCCAGCCCGCCGCGCTCCTCGGGGTCAGGCTTGGCGGCATCGATTTCCTCGAGCTCGAAGCGCATCAGGTCGAGATCCCGTTCCCGGGTGCCCTCCCGCTCGCGGAGCTCCTCCAGCTCCCGCCGGGCGGCGCGGACCTCGGTGTGCGCGGCGCGATAGTCCTCGCGAAGCCCGAGGTGCTTCTCGCCCGCGAAGCCATCCAGCACATCGAGCTGCGCCGAAGCGAGCGTCAAACGGCGGTGCTCGTGCTGTCCGTAGAAGGCGAGCAGCCGCGAGCCGAGGGCGCGCAGGTCGGCGACGTTCGCGGACCGCCCCTGGACGTACGCGCTCGTGCGCCCGCCGGCGCCCACGCGCCGTGCGAGCACGACCTCGGTTGCGTCATCGGGCATCCGCGCGGACAGGTCCGCCAGCTCGGGGTCGTCGAACAGGCCGTCGGGCAGGTCGAAGACCCCCTCCACGTAGGCCTCGGCCGCGCCGGGCCGCACGATCTGCGGTCGCGCGCGTCCCCCCAACAGCAGGTCGAGCGAGTGCGCGAGCACGGTCTTGCCGGCGCCGGTCTCGCCGGTGATGGCGTTCAGCGCGGGGCCGAGCCGCAGCTCGGCACGCTCGATCACAAGCAGGTTTTCGATGCGAAGCTCGAGCAGCATCGCCCTGTTGATAGCGGCCGGCCCCGACGGATTCGCCCCGCAGCTCGTGTGACAGGTCAGCCCGCGGGGGCTGCCTCGGTCGCCCTGCGGTCTGCCGCCGGATCGCTCGCCTCGGCGAAGTCGCGTCGTCGAACCAACAGGAATCCCAGTACACCGCCGACGATCGCCACCGCCGCGCCGATGAGGAGAATCTCGTTGAGGGCGCTGATGAACGCTTGGTTGGCGGCGTCAGCCGCCTGGGCTTGAAGCTGCGGAGGGGCGCCCGCAACGGCTTGGTCGATCGCCCCGGACGAGACCGCCTCCGCCGCCTCGGGCGGAGCTTGCGGGGCGAGTTCCGACAGCTTGGTCGTGATCTGCGACTGGAAGACGGCCCCGAGACCCGCGACACCTGTCGCGATCCCAACCTGGCGGAACGTCGAGTTGATGCCGGAAGCCATTCCCGCTCGCGCCGCGGGCACCACTGCAAGCGCCGTTTCGGCGATCATCGGATTGGTCATCCCGATCCCGATCCCGGCCACCGCGAACCCCGGCAGGAGCCCGGTCCACTCGTCGCCCGCCTCGATCCCGTGCATGAGTAAGAGGCCGACGCCGACGAGCACGAGCCCGGTGCCCATGAGGACGCGGACCGGGATGCGGTTCGAGAGGTTGGCCGCGAGCGGAGCCGCCAAGAACGAGAGCAGGGTTATCGGCAGGAAGCGCACCCCGGCCTCGAGCGGCGAAAACTCGAGGACGTCCTGGATGTAGAGCGTGAGGTAGAGGAACATCGCGAACATGCCGGCGGAGAGGGCCCAGGCCACAATCGAAACTCCGCCGAATGAAGGAACGCGGAAGAGCGAGAGCTCGAGCATCGCGTGCCTGCTGCGCGCTTGGATCGCCACGAAAGCGACCATCAGCACGAGCGCTCCGATCAGCGAGATCAGGATCTGAGCCGAGGCCCAGCCCTCCGCGTTGCCGCGGATCAAGCCGAAGATGAATCCGAAGAGGGCAAGCGAGAACGTCGCCAGCCCGGCCCAATCGATTGGCTGCGGGTCGGTCGCCGCGACGTTCGCAAGCCGCGTCTCCGTCAGCACGATCGCGGCAATCCCGATCGGGACGTTCACGAAGAAGATCCACTCCCAGCCCAGTCCCTCAGTGAGCAGGCCGCCGATCAGCGGCCCCACGGCGACGGCGCCGCCGACGGTCGCACCCCAGAGGCCGATCGCGCGAGCGCGCTCGCGGCCCTCGAACTCCTGTGCGATCAGGGCGAGGGCCGTGGCGAACATCGCCGCGGCCCCCACCCCCTGGAGGGCGCGGAAGAAGTTCAGCACGGTGGCGTCGTGGGCCAGGCCGCAAAGGAGCGAGGCGACCGTGAACACCCCGAAGCCAACCGCGAAGATCCGCCGCCGCCCGAGGCGATCCCCCAGCGAGCCGAAGACGAGCAGGAACGATGCGAGCGTCAGCGCGTAAGCGTCGACGACCCATTGCAGGCTGGAGAGACTCGCGTCCAGATCCTCCTGGATCGACGGCAGGGCGACGTTCACGATCGTGATGTCGAGCAGCAACATGAACGTCGCCGTGCAGACGGCCAGGAGGGTCCACCACTTACGTTCCATGCGGCGTGAGGATAGGTTGCACCGTCGACGTCGGCGGTAGCCGGCGGATCAGCGCGCCAAGGCCCCGAACTTCTCGCCCACCCGCCGGTAGAAGTTCGCGCCCGGGACCTGGGCCAGCCGGCTGACGTTGTCGCGGAAGCGGATCTCGATCTCGGCGCCGCTGGCCAGGTCGGTCACGTGCTCGCCGTCCACGACGAGGTCGACCGCCTCGCGCCCCGCCTCGTTGCGAACCAGGAGCACGTCGTCGGGCGCGACCACGAGCGGGCGCGCGGTGAGCGTGTGGGGCGCGATGAAGCTGACGACGTAGCCCTCCACGCCCCAGGCCAGGATCGGGCCCTGGTTCGCGAGGTTGTAGCCCGTCGAGCCCGCGGGCGTGGCCGCGACCAGGCCGTCGCAGCGCACGTGGCCGACCTCCTGACCGCCCAGCCGGAACGCCAGCTCGGCGACGCGCCCGTGGGGGCGGCGATGGAACGAGACGTCGTTCAGCGCGAGGCGCGGGGCGTCCGGGGCTCCGACCTCCAGGCCCGGGAGCGACATGACGTCGAAGTCGCCGTCGAACGCCCGCCGCAGCCCCTCGTCGAGCTCGTCGGGATCGGCCGCAGCGAGGAAGCCGATCGTTCCGTAGTTGATCCCGAACACGGGCACGGTCGAGCGCGCGTGCTCGCGCAGCGCCTTGAGGATGGTCCCGTCGCCCCCGAGCACGAGGCAGAGGTCCGGCTCGCCGTCCAGGTCCTCGAGCGGACCGATACCGGCGGCGGCGTCACCGTGCTTCGCGCGCTCGTCGGCGCTCGCCACGAGACGGGCGCCCGCGGCGCCCGCGGCCTCCACGGCCGCGGTCATCGCCGCCGCCGTCTGCTCGGGCTGCGTATGGGTGAGAACGGAGACGGCCGCCGGGGCGCTCACGGCTCGACCTCCTCGATCGCGTCCGCAGTCTCCTGCTCGCTCAGTCCTTCGCCCGAAGGCGAGGCCCAGACGAACGTCTCGCGGTTGCCCTTCGGGCCGGGAAGGCCGGAAGGCGCGAAGCCACGGATCCGAAGACCCAACTCGTGAAGGGATGCGGCGACCGCGCCGAGCGCCTCGCGCCGTTCGGCCGCGTCGCGCACCACGCCGCCCTTCACCCGCTTTCGCCCGAGCTCGAACTGCGGCTTCACCATGGCCAGCAGGTCGCCCTTCGTGCCGAGAACGCCCGCCACGGCCGGCAGGACCTTGGTGAGCGAGATGAACGAGACATCAACCGTCGCCAGCGACGGCTCGAAGGGCAGCGACTGCGGCTCGATCTCACGGGCGTTCAACCGCTCGATCACATGGACGTGTTCGTCATTGCGGAGCCCCCAGTCGAGTTGGCCGTGCGCGACGTCGAGGGCGATCACGCGGGCGGCACCCCGCTGCAGCAGGCAATCCGTGAACCCGCCGGTCGAGGCGCCCACGTCCAGGCAGTCGCGGCCGGAGACGTCCAGGTCCAGTGCGTCGAGGGCGTTCGCGAGCTTCACGCCTCCGCGCGAGACGTAGTCACGGCCCACGTCCAGGCTCAGCTCGGCGCCCGGGTCGATCAGCTCGCTGGGCTTTGCGACGCGCTGTCCGCCCCCGCCGATCCGCACCCGCCCCGCGCGAATCGCCTCGGCGGCACTGGCACGCGAGCGGACGAGGCCGCGCTCGGCGATCACGGAGTCTGCCCGGCGGCGGCTCACGGAGGAGAAAGTACCGATAGCGACGAGGTGTTGGTGGATTTCGAGTGTGACCCCGATCACACACTTATCGCACATACGTTCGTACCCTGTTCGTACGCGATGACCATCTTCCGGCACATCCCCCTCTCGGTCCACGCGGGCCTCGAGACCCTCCTCGCGCCCCTCCTCATGGTCGCGCCGTTCCTGCTCGGCTTCGGGCAGGCGGCCACCGTGGTCAGCGTGATCGTCGGCGCCCTCCTCCTTGGTCTCGCGCTTCAGATCCCCGGCCCCCAGCGCTCGATCTCGCTCGCGTCCCACGCGGGCTTCGACTACGCCCTGGCGACCTTCGCGGTGGTCGCCGGCATCACCGTCGGCATCGTCACGGGCGCCTGGGAGCCAACAGTCTTTTTGGTCGGCATCGGCGCCGCAATGGTCGCCCTGACCGCCTCAACGCGGTTCAGCGCGCCCCGCGGGGTCTAGTACCGCCGACCTACCTCCAACAACACACATATCTCTCCTCCCTGTACCCCGAGACGCCCCGCAAAGTGCGGGGCGTTTCGTTTTGGGCTTGAACAAGCGGTTTCCTGTCCAATCGAGAGTGGCCCGGTGTGTCCGAACGGCCCGGTTCGCCAATGGGTTCGCCAGTCAGCCACCAGCGCCACGCACCCGCCTCGTAGCCGGGGGCATACGGTTCAGCGAGTGACGACCGACACCGAACTCAAGGCCGCCCTTCGCCAATACGCCGCGGAGGCGATTGCGGCGTTGGATAAAGCCGGGCACGCCCTCCCATCCCTAGAGGCTCGACGTCGGGGATGGCGGCCCACCGGCGAGAACTCATTCGTGTTTCGTCCATTGGGACACGACGGGGCCCCTTCTTCCGTTGGATCGATCCGACCTGCACTCACCCCCTCGGCTGCTATCCAACCCTTTCGGGCTCGACCACGGTCGCTAGGTACGCATCCATCCGGAGCCTCACTTCATCGTGCGAGCCCGGCATCAGGTGCCCGTAGGTGTCGAACGTCGTCTGAATTCTCGAGTGGCCCATGAATGTCTGGATGGCCTTCGGGTTCGCCCCGGCGTCGATCAGCAGCGAGGCGAACGTATGGCGGCATTCGTGGGGGGTGATGGGCTCGAGTTCCGCAGCCTTCCATGCCTTCGCCGCTCGCTTGCCCACCGCCATCGGGGCGAAAGCCAGACCTTCCCCACGGCCGAAAAGCAGGGCCTCTCCCCCGCCTCCGTTCGGATCAGGTGCTCGTCCAGGTAGTCGTGCAGGATCGCCAGGAGCGGCACCGTGCGACGGCTAGCAGCCGACTTTGGCTCGATTACGCCGTCCTCTTGGTCCCAGCCGCGCTCCACGCGAATCAGACTCGCGCCAAGGTCCACGTCGGAGCGGCGGAGGGCCTGTAGCTCCCCACGTCTGAGGCCCGCGTAGAACGCCGTGGCCCACAACGCGCAATCCCCCGCGGGGAGAGCCTCGAGTAGGGTCCCGGCCTCGTCAGCCGATGCGATCCGCTTCGGTCGCGGGTCGGTCTCGGTCGGTAGGTCGATCCGAGAGGCTGGGTTGTAGGCCAGCTCATCGCGGTCGATTGCGCGGCGGTAGAACGTCTGGACCGGGTTCAGAATGTTGCTCACGGTGCCCGGGGCGAGCCCGGATGCTAGGAGCACGTCCGCAAACGCCTGAACATCGCGGCGCCGCACGTCTGCGACCTTGATCGCGCCAAGCGCGTCGTCGGTGATGTAGCAGCGGACCACGCGCTCATACGAGCGCACGGTGTTTGGTTTGTACGCCCCGCGGCCCTTCGGCCGAACGGTCCCGGTGCCCATGCCGGCGACGAAGTCCGTCAGCGCATCGCCCAAGGTGCGTGTGTCCCGTCGCTCGGCTCGCAGAGTCCCACGCCTCGCCGCCGTGATCGCATCTGCCCGCCAGGACTTGGCCTCAGCTTCGAGCCGAAAGGTCTTTCGGACCTTCCGTCCCTCACGAGCCAGATAGACCGACGCCTCCCAGCCCGCGCCGCAGTTACAGCGCCCGCCGGTACGTGAGCGGCAGGCGCGTGAATGGAGCTTCCGGATTCCTGTGGCCACTAGACCCGCGCCCCGTCGATGATCGCTGCTTCAACCATGCGGCTGTCCTCTCTCGAAGGAGCCTGCGCGGCCACGTCTAACGTTCCCCTTGCGGTCGGCCTCTACAGGTATGCCGATCGCCAGGGGCCCGGTGTTCACGCACGCGGGCCCCGTTTTGTGATTCGCGACGACATTAGGCCCAGCCTCCGTCGGAGTCAAGGAGACGCTTGCCTTGGGATCGCACGGGTATTCGTAACTTTGTGCAGGAACCTTCGCCCTGGGCGGGCAGGGCGAAGCGACGCGTGCGATTGGGGGAGCGCACGCGTCCGGCGAGGGGCGGTTACGGTCGCCCATTTCCGGGGCCGCCCCTCGCGTCTCGCTTGACCCGAACACATGTTCTTATGGGTCCGCTGGGCCATGCGGTCTATCGCGCGTCTCGCCCAAAAAGCGGCATTGGAACAAGCGCGACGGGAACGGCGAGGGGTACCGTTTGAGCACGGTTCCGACCGAGGAGAGTGGAGCCGTACGTCGAACGGACGCCACGGATGGCTGTATTCGTGCCGGCCCCTCAACTGGACATCCAAACCCACACTGAGGACGGGCACTGTCTGGTCGAGGTGCGAGGCGACATAGACCTCTCGAACGTGGACGCACTCGAAGCCGAGTTGGGTCGCCTGTCCAATAAGGCAATCGTCCTTGATCTGAGCCAGGTGGAGTTCATCGACCTCGCCGGGGTTGCTCTTTTGTTTCGCACTGCGGGACGACTCACCGTGAGAGCGGTCTCGTCGACGGTGGAGCGAGCGCTTCGCCTCTGCGATTTCGAGATGGACGTTCGCTACAGCTCCTAAGCCCAGCATCGAGCCCGTTCCTCCCGTTCCTCCTCGCCCCCTTCCTGGTAACGACCCCCTCTTGCGAGTACATTGAACGCCTTGGGTCACCGGGGGTTTCAAGGACTTGACTGGTGACCCTCGTCCAGGGCGCACAAGGGCCGACGACCCATCCCCCCCTTTGGGACGTTGGCACTGCGCCCTGGACTTCTTCTTGGTCGCCACTACGAACCTGTGATCCTCACCGCCGCGCCTTTCAGCACGGGCCTCACGCTGTTGATCCGAACGGCGGGGAGGCCGACCATCGGCGCCGTCTCCGCCACAGTGGATCGGCTGATCCACACGTGCGGCCTCGAGACCGAACTTCGCTTCGCCGAGTAACCGACGACGTGCCGCGGCCGTAGCTACCCGCGAGATACTCCGCGGGCGATGTCGCAGGAGAACGTAGAAGTCGTAAATGCGAGCTTCGCCGCGATTGCACGAGGCGATCTCGAAGGGCTGCTGGAGCTGTATGACCCCGATATCCAGTTCCTTCCTTTGACCGGGACGCAGGTCGAGAGCGGTGGCTACTCCGGCCACGCAGGAGTGCGCGACTATTTCGCTGAAGTAGCCCACATCTGGGAGGAACTCCGCCCCTATGCCGAGAACGTCGAGGTCATCGGTAACGACGTTGTCGTACTCGGCGGCTGCGCGGTCCGGGGCAGGGGCAGCCAAGTCGAGAGTGACTCTCCGATGGCGTGGGTGATCACGGTTAGGAATGGGAAGATCACCAGCCATCGCGGCTACCGAACATCTGTCGAAGCCCTCGAAGCCGCCGGGCTGTCGGGGTAGGCGCGAAGGGGCGCGACTCGCAGCCGCACGGTTGAACGGCGCGACGGGCATCGATGCCCGGGTCCGCTCACGACGGCTTGCCTCGCGGCTCGCCGGGTAATCGCCATCCACCGACCGACGTGGAGTGTCAACTCTCGCCGTCGGGCGACGGCCCCGTGGCGTTCACCCGCGCGGGGTCGCTCGTTGTCTTGACCGCTCGCCAGGGGCGGAGTAGATTCGCGCTGAGGGTGCTGGGGTGGAGCGCAACCACGGCAGATGAGGAGAACGCGCAGTGACCCGCGAAGAGAACATTCGTGACGACCTCCGGGCGACGCGTGAGCGCCAAGAGCTTCTACGCTCCGAAGTCCGCCACCTGAACCAGAAGCAAAAGGAAGTGCGGGACGAGAACCGCCACCTGAGCGCGAAGGTTGCGAAGCTCCAGGACGGGGTCGCCGGAGCGCTGATCGCCATGGAGGAGGGAGCCTCCGAGCGAGCGAGAGTGCTGCTCGAGCAGGCACTCGGGCTGCCGGTGCTCGAACGTTCGCCCGACGAGTCGCGTAAGCCCGGCGAGGACTAGGGTCGCGAGCCCTCCGAGGCCAGCGCCGGAAAAGGGTCAACCCGAGGCGGTTCCATCCGACCAAGAGCGCTCTCGGCTGGGCCGTCTCCCGGCGATAGGCTGAGCTCGCCCCAGCTCTCAAGGACCGGCCGCCACGGCGAGCAGGAGCCCGAAGATCAGCAGGGCTTCGCCGAAGCCGAGATCCACACGGGCAGGCTAGTCGGGCGGCGGCTAACCCGCTGCCAGCGGCGCCAGCTCGGGCCGCGCACCGGGCGGGTCAACGATGCGCCACAACTCGACCTGGTTGTCGCCGGGCTCGAAGCTGCCCGGGTCGACCAACGCGAACGCCTCGACGGCGCCGGTGGTCGCCGTATAGGCGCGGGTGAAGGCGGCGACGCGTCCGTTGACTGCGACCGCCAAGGGCTCGCCCTCGGCCACCCCGTCGAGCGTGGCGACGAGCTGGCAGGGAATCTCCGCCGCCAGCTCCACGTCGGAGTAGGACTCGGGCGCCACAAGCTCGTAGCTGCCCTCCTCCGCGGCGCCGGAATCGAGCGCCGCCGCCGCCGCGCCGACCAGCTCGCGCTCCGGGCCCATCGCGAACACCTCGCGCAGCGAGCCGCGGGGGCCCAGGAGCCGTTCCTTGAGCGCGGTCAACCGCGCGCGCGCCGGCTCCAACCGGGCGCGCGGGATCGTCTGCGAAGCGTCCGGGTGCTGCGCGTAGGCGGTCACCTCGGGGCTGGGCGGCGCCGCGTCCGCGGGCACGCCGTCGACCGCGAACGGCAGTTCCGCGGCGACCATCTCGGCGATCGTCGGCAACACGTCGACGGTGCGCGCGTGCCGCCCGGAGACCTCGCCCCGTCGCTGCCCGGGCGCCTTGACGAACAGCGGCACGCGCAGGGTGGCGCCGGCGTTCTCGGCCGACAGCGTGCGGCGCAGGCCACCGGGATCGAAGGCGACGCCGTGGTCGGCGACCACGACCACCGCGGCCCCGTTCCAGACACCCTGCTGCTCGAGCCGGTCGATCACCCGGCCGAGCAGCCGGTCGGCGTACCCCGCCTGGAGGAGATGGGCGCCGAGCGCTTGCAGGGTGGCCCAGCGGTTGTCGACCCAGGCGTCGTCCCCGTCCATCATGTGGACCGCGTCCCAGGTCTCGCTCTGGCAGCTCCGTCCGCTTGGCAGCCGGTGCCACGGGACGTGCGGGGTGTCGAAATGGACGAAGTTGAAGCTCGGCTTGCGGCCGCTACGATCCAGCCCTTCGAGCAGGCCGGCCAGGCGCTCGCTGTCGAGACCCTCGACGAAACGGGACTCTTCGGCTTCGCCGAAGCCGAAGAACGCTTGATCGATCGGGGGCAGGTCCACGGTCAACGACTCCGGCAAGAGCAGGTGCTCGGAGACCACGCGCAGGTCGAAGGCGAGCGACCGCAGGCGGGTCGCCAACGGGTCGCCGGAGCGGTCGCAAGCGGAGACCGGGCACAGGCGGGTGGCGCTCTCCCATGCGTTCAGCGGATAGGCGCCAGCGAACAGGGTGAAGAGGTTGCGGGGATGGTCGCCGGCCGTCGGAGCGAGGTCGGCGCCGGGCTCCTGCCCGGTCAGGATCGCCGGGACCGCCTGCGCGGTCCGGTCGGCGACCGTGGTCGCTTGCCGGTACCAGGTCGAGGTGTCCGCCAGGCGCGCGAAGTTTGGGAAGCGGCGCGCGTCGATCGTCCCGTCGGAGTCCATCAGCGTCGCCACCGGCAGCTCATCGAAGATGATCAAAAGCACCGGCGCGTCGCGCTCGCCGACGGCGGCGAACGTCTCGACGTCAGGCGCGGGCCGGATCAGATCGGCCGCCTCTGAGAAGAGCAGGAAGATGGCGAGGAACACCGCTGCGGCGGGCGTCAGGAAGGTCGCCAGCGAGCGCACCACGTCGAACGCCCGGTAGGCGAGCGCCACTCCCGCGCCGACCGCCAACGCCAGGGCGATCTGGAGCGCGGCCGTGAGCCCGCTGGACTCGTTCATCGCGCCCAACACGAACGCAGCCGCGAGCAGTGCGACCAGCGCCAGGTGGACGATCGGCATGGCGCGGCGGGAGGCCCGCCCTACCAGCTCCTCGATCGCGAGCATCGCAAGCGGCGGCGCCAGCGCGACGGCGAAGGCGAAGATCAGGATGTCCGCGCGGCCGTTGCCGCGGGCAACGAAGAACTCGGCGTTTCGCCCAAGCAAGTCGAACAGTGGCTGCACGAACGCAAACGCCCACAGGGCGCCCAGATGCCCGGCCCGAAGCCAGGGGCCGGGCAGCCAGGGCTCGGCCGACCCGGGCCGCTGCAGCCCGGCCGAGTCGCCGCCCTCGCTAGCCACCACCGATGGGGGTGGCCAGGAACAGCACCCGGCCCCCCGGCTCGGTGGACTCATCGCCTTCCGTCGGGGCGGCTGACTGGTCCGGCGGCGTCGGCTCGTCATCGTCGGTCGCGAGGATGACGACCGCAACGGCGAGCGCCACCACGGCCGCGGCGAGCACGCCCGTAACGAGACCTCGCCTGTAGTTCGATTCGCCCACGGACCCCACCAGCGACCCTAAGTCCCATTCGGGGACTGGTCAAGCGCGCGTAGAGTCAGGCGTGGCTCGCTACGACGCCGACGTGATAGAGGACTTCGTCCCCGGCAAGCGGACCCGCAAGGGCCGGCCGCTCCCCGCCGACGAGGTGCCCCGCCCCCGCACGGTGGTGGCCGTCCCGCCGTCCCGCGCCCGCCGCTTCTTTCGCGCCCGCTCCCAAGCCGAGCTGCGCGCCCACCTCCGCCGCCTGAAAGAAGAGGGCCGCCTCGTCACCCCGGCGGGCAAAGGGCTGCGGTGCAGGGTCCGCATCGACGGCGGCCGGCGGCCGGTGCGGGAGCCCTGGTACGTGGTGGAGGCCCCGTACGCCGAAGCGGTGCCGCGCTGCCGATAGCGGCCTCGGTTTATTGCGCTTTGCATGGAAAGCAGAACACCGCGGTAGCCCCCCGCTACGGCTGCTCGGACGAGCCCTGATCATCTCCCCCCACCAGCCTGGCGACAGCCCTCGCCATGCCTTGGGTTGGCCACCAAGTCAGCATGAACCGCCCGCCGGAGGCTTTCCGCCCCTCCACCCACCAACCGACGTGGCGCCCACGACGAACCGTCACTTCGCGTGAACCCATACCCCGCTCATACCCGCACGAGCCGGGTTTTAGAACGGGCCTCGCGTTCAACGCGAGATACTGGCCGGCGATGTCGCAGGAGCTACTACCTATGGCTGTCGTCCCTGACACCGCGTAGTCCTCGATTATCCCCTCCCACGCGAAGGAGCCACCCATGTCCCGGATGCGACTCGTGGTCATCAACCACATCACCCTCGACGGGGTCATGCAAGCCCCTGGTCGACCCGATGAGGACACCCGTGGTGGGTTTAGCCACGGCGGATGGGCGAACCGCGGGAACGATGAGGTGATGGGCCGCGCGCTCGCCGAGCGGATGGGCAAGCCGGATGGTGGGCTGTTGCTCGGCCGGCGCAGCTACGAGGACATGCTGGCCTCCTGGAACGCCCAGGGCGGCCCTTATAAGGACGCGCTCAACAGCGCGCCGAAGTACGTCGTCTCGAAAAGCTCCGCGACAAGGCTCGACTGGCCGAACTCGACTCTCCTGCACGACGACATCCCCGCCGCCGTGGCCGAGCTCAAGCACGATTTGGCCGGTGACCTGGTGATCATGGGCAGCGGTCAGCTGATCCGCTCGCTACTGCCCCACGGGCTCATCGACGAATACCTACTGATCATCCACCCGGTGATCCTCGGCACGGGCGAGCGCCTGTTCGATCAACGCCACCACGTCGTAGAGCTGCGGCTCGTCGATAGCACGATCACCCCGACCGGCGTCATCCTCGCGACCTACCAGCCGATCTAGGGCTATTCACTTACGCGGAGAGGGCGGAGCCCTTAATCAGGAGTATCGCGTTGGACGAAAAGCGATTGCTTCAGGGCAAACGTGAAGACCCGGTCCGGCAGTGGGAGTTCGCCAGTTGTTCGCCAGTCAGCACCCCAACCGAGCGGTTTTCAGCGGTTCTTAGCGGTCGCCACTTGGCTTGCTCAAGCGGCATCCCACGTAGACACGCCATGCCCTGGCGTTCTCTCCTCCCTGTACCCCGAGACGCCCCGCAAAGTGCGGGGCGTTTCGTTTGTGGCTTGGCCACGGGGGCTGAGGCCGGGCTACGGGATCCGGTCGCGAAAAGACCGCGCCCGTAGGCTTCTCCGGATGGAGATCCGGAGGGCCCATGCAGGGGACATCGAGGGCCTCGCCGCCCAGATGAAAGCCGTCGTCGACGAGGGGAGATGGCTCAGAACCGAAAGCGATCGCACAGAAGAGGAGCTTGCGGAGATGTGGCGCTCAGGACTCGAGAAGGGCCACATCATCTACGTCTTGGAGCGGGGAGACCGGATCGTCGGCGAAATCAACATTGATCCAACGGAGGTCCAGGGAGTTCACGCTCTCGGCATGTGCATCTTGGCCGAGTTCCGTGGTCAAGGCTGGGGCCGGCGCATGGTTGAGGCGGCGCTCGATGAAGCCCAGGCGCGGGAAATTCGAAAGGTGGAGCTCGAGGTGTTCCCGGACAACGGGCGCGCGATCGCTCTGTATGTGTCCCTGGGGTTCGAGGTCGAGGGCATACGGCGGGACCACTATGCGCGCCTGGACGGGTCGGTCCGCTCGGCCGTGCTGATGGCGCGTCTCCTTAGCAACGAGGGGTAGCCATCGCCGACCCAGGGCACTGCGCCTCCGCGCGAAGAGGGAAAAAGCACCCTGGCTTCAATCGCTTCCCATGCAAAGCGACCTAGTCGCTTCTCGTCCAAAGCGGAACGCCTTCCCTCAGCCGAGAGCTACGCGCTCTAACCGCCTAAAGGGAGATCAGCGCCACCAAGAGCAGGATGAACACGGCCCAGGTCGTTGCGAGCTGGATCCAGTTGATCAAGAAGTAGCGCTGTCGTCCCGCCTCCCAGTCGGCCGGCATGGCCTCGGGATCCCAGCCCAAGATCACGTTGTAGGTCGGGGTCTTCCACACGTTGGAGACAATCAACACTCCCCCGATCACGATCGCCAGGGCGATCGCGGTGAGGATGAACGAGGTGGAGCCGGGATCGTCCGCGAGGAGCACGAGCGCGACGGCCGGACCGAGGGTCATCCCGAGCGCCCAGGCGTAGTTGAAGACCTTGCCCCAGGAGTGCGCCGCGAACTGAAGGAACGCTTCCATGAACTCCCGGAAGTCCCGGCCGTCCATCGCCGCGAGCATGGGGCGCATGATCGTGCTCAACATCCCCAACAGGCCAGAGGCCAGTCCCGAGGAGAACGCCGACGCCGCCAGTGCCCATTCCTCACCCGTCATGTGAACCTCCATCACATGTAGTCGGCCCGATCCTATTGCCAGGGGTGTCGCTTTCCATGCAGAGCGAGACCAAGCTGCGCTCAACACGATGCGCCAGCGGTGCGCCAATCAGACACGCTCTCTGCCGAATTCAACCGGACACAGCGCTCCGAGCCCGTACCCAAAAACAGCAATTGAATCGGGACGAGTGCGGGGATAACGTCGCTCCCACAGGGCAAGAGAACGCCCACCAAACGCCCGAGGCGGGCACAGGCGCCCGTCCGGACACGGCTTTCGGGGGAGAGTGGCGATGAGATCTCCACGCACACGTCGGCTTAGGGGGATTCTGGTTCTGGCTGCGACGGCCGCAATCCTGCTGACCGCGGCTGCCAGCGCCGGACAGGTCACTCGGGAGAAGATCCATGACGAGGGCACAGAGGTCCTCGATGACTTCTGCGAGGTCGACGGACTGACCGTGGAGCTTTCGTTCGTGCTTGATCTCCGCGTCCATGCGGTTCCCCACGGACGCGATCGCCTGGTCTACTTCCTCTCGCACGGGAAGCGGACCGAGGTGATCACGAATCTGGCTAACGACAGGTTTGTGACCACAACCGCGAAGGTGATCGAGAAGGACTTGCGTGTGACGAACAATCGCGACGGCACGCTCACGATCCTGATCCTCGCAACCGGCAACGCCACGGCCTACGGGGAGAACGGCAAGGCAATCGCCAGGGGCCCAGGTCAGATTCGGTTCGAACTCGTCGTCGATCACGGTGGCACGCCGAACGATCCGGACGACGACGAGGAACTCTCCTTCCGAGTCGTCAAGGACTCGACCGGCCGGAACGACGATTTCTGCGGAGCTGTGGTGCCCGCACTGCGCTGATGTGAAGTGAAGGCGAGCGGATCGAACTGGTCCGCCCCCGGGCCGGGGTCGTCCTCTCCCAGGGAGTGAAATCGCGCGATACTGAGCGAGCGATGTCGGGGGAGAACGTCGAGATCGTTCGCAGGGCCTTCGAGGCCTTCAATCGGGGCGACCACGACGCGGCGTTCAAGGACCTGACCCCGAACTTCGAGTACGTCCCGAGCGGAGTGATCCCCGGCGTCACCGAAATCCAGCGATGGCCCGACGGGATGAAGCGCTTCGTCGGATGGCTCCTGGATCAGTTCGACGATGTTCGAATCGATGTCAACGAGGCGTTCGCGCAGGACGACCGGGTGTTTGTCTCGATCACCAACCGAGGCCGTGGAAAGCGAAGTGGCGCCGAGACCAGCTGGGACGTCTGTGTCGTCTTCACGATGCAGGGTGGTAAGGCCGTTCGCGGTGAAGCGTTCAGGACCAGGGCGCAGGCCCTCGAAGCCGCCGGGTTCTCGGAGTCCTGAGCCTACGCGCCGCTGAAGCCCACCGAGGCCCCGACCAGGGCAAGGCCGATCAAGGAAGCGGTGGCGAAGCGCATGCGCCGCGGCGTGAGCCATGAGAACCCGCGGTGGGCGAGCCATGCCCTGATCCCGGTGGCGCCGGCCACCGTGGTCATCGCTGCGGCTGCGCATTGCATGCACATGTCTTTCAGCGTAAAGGGGGCGGCGCGACTCACGATCCCGGGCATAGAGAGGGGCGCGGATCAATGCGCCCCGCGCCCCTCGAAATCACAGGGCGCGGCACTCCCCCTGACCCGTGTCCCGTGATGAGCCTCAGCTACCCGGCTGGGCCCGTGCCAAGCACCATTCCACTCTGAGCAACTCAAGGCCTCGACCCGCGACCGCGCATGGAGTGACGACCTCGCCTTCCCCCGGGCCAGGGTCGTCCTCGGACGTCTTTCCTGGCGGCAGCGGAATGGGAGTACCCTCGGAACACAGGGCATAGCCGCCCCTCGAGATTTTCACTTCCTCTCCCTTGACTGAGCGGCCTCAACCGAGAGAGGAAGGTGACGGCCACGACCCAATGCCCGTCGTGGCGGCTAGTCTCGACCCCGGAATGGCTCGGGCAGAGGCACGATCCCCCGATCCTCAGCGCCCATGCTGGGCTCCTCCAGACGTGCGGCTTGGAGGACGAGCTTCGCTACGCCGGCTGAAGCCGGCGGACGGCCGGCCCAGTGTCCTCGATGCAACGGAACCGGCTCCGAGCCCAGGCCGATTCCTCTTCGCGAAGCCTGAATCGCGAGATACTGAGCGAGCGATGTTGGGAGGTACGCCGCCTTGCATGGCGTGTAAACCGGGCGGTTAATGTTGGCTGCAATCCGGGGGGATCGCTCGCTGGGCATTCGCCCCATGAGGCACGTGAATCGGAGGGAGAATGGTTCAGAGCGCTCGACAGGACCTGACCTACGCGAACGTTGTTGCGACGCTCGTGCTCGGCGAAGGCTAGTCGGGGCTTCTGAGCGAGGCCAAGGCGCTCGAAGCCGCCGGGCCGCGGGAGAAGGCGATGTCGCAGGAGAACGTGGAAATCGTGCGCCGACTCAATGCTGCGTTCAACGAGTCGCCTGATGAACCCGAGCGCTGGCTCTCGCACTACGAGGAGGAGGCCGAGTTTCACCCTCCGCGTGAATGGCCCGAGGCCAGCATCTACCGCGGCCGCGAGGAGATCGGGGAGCTTGCCCGCATCTGGGCCCGGAGCTTTGACGAGTACCGCTGGGAAGAGGAGAAGATCATCGATGCCGGAGCTTGTGTGGTGGCGCTTTGGAAGCATCGTGGACGCATCCAGGGCAGCGCAGATTGGGTCGAACAGGAGGTGGGGACGCTGTGGTTCTTCCGTGGCGAGCGAATCGCCCGCACGCTGGCTTTCTTCTCCTGGTCCGAGGCCCTCGATGCTGCCGGGCTGTCGGAGTAGGCGATGTCGCGAGAGAACGTCGAGATGCTTGATCGCATCTACGGGGAGTTGTTCGGAAGCCGCACACTCGGTGCGGACCTGCTGGCAGAGGACGTGGAGTGGGTGAACCCGCCGGACGCGGTCGAGCGCGGGGTCCGACGGGGGATCGATAGCTTCAACGACGCGATCAGGAGCGTCTTCCATGCTTGGGAAGAGGCTCGATTCGAAACCGAGCGCATCTTCGACCACGGCGACGACGTGGTCGCACTAGGTCAGGTCCGCGGCATCGGTCGAGGGGCTGGCATAGAGGTCGTCCGCCCGCATGGCGAAATCTGGACCTTCAGCGACGGCAGGGCGGTTCGTATGCGCTGGTTTAACAGTCACTCCGAGACCCTCGAAGCCGCCGGGGTCGAGGAGTAGGCGGTGTCGCAGGAGAACGTGGAGGTGGTCGAGTCCTTCTTTGCCGCGTTCGCTCGCAGGGATCTCGACGCCGCAGCCAGGCTCCTCCATCCCGAGGTCGAGATTCGACCCGCACTCGTCGGCGGACCGGAGGGAATCGTCTACCGGGGCCTTGACGGCAATCGGCGGTTCTGGGGCGACATCGATGCGGCATGGACGACGTTCCGAATCGAGCCGCAGGAGTTCCGCGATCTGGGCGAACGAATCCTGGTGCTGGGACGAGCCATTGCCCTTGCACCGGCGAGCGGCATGGCGCTCGATGAGGCCTCGGCATGGCTCGCTGAAGTGCGTGAGCGCAGGATTGTTCGATTTCGGAGCTTCACCAATCAGCGGGAAGCCCTCGAAGCCACCGGGCTGCGGGAGTCGGACGCCGGTCACGAGGCATCCCCTTAGTGGGGCGCGGCAAAGTGCGGGGCGTTTCGTTTTGGCCTGAACCTGGGCGATCCGCAATCCGCCTAGTCGGCGGCGACTCAGCCGCCTTCGTATGCCTCGGCGAAGAAGTCCGCGTCCTCCTGGCTGGTCGACTGAATGACGACGGTGCCGACGGTGCTCGTCGAGTCGCCGCTTTTCTCGGCCCGCTTCGCATAGGCCTCCGCGTCGGCCGAGCTCGAGAACAGGCGCGCGGTACCGGTCCTGTCCCCGGTGATCTCGACGCCCGCCTCGGCGCCGTTCAGCGACGTCGCCGGGAGGTCGGCGACCGTAAGGCCCTCAGCCTCGAGCCCGCTCTCGAGGCCGTCGAACGCGGTGTCCGCCGCCGGCACCGCAGCCTCTCCTCCATCGCCGGACGTCGTCGCATCGTCGTCACCGCAGGCCGCAAGCAACGATCCGGCCGCCAGGATGGATGCGATCAGGCGTGCTGCGGAGCTCATGAGGTTCCTCCGTGTTTTCGGGACGTGGCAACGCCAGCCTAGCCCAGGAGATCGAGCGACCCTCTGGCTGTGAAGTAGGCGCCGACGACACTGAAAACGAGGATCAGAATGGCGCGCTCATGGTTCAGCATCCAAGCTGACGCTCGCCCGATCGCGGCGCGGACCACCGCTGGGCGGCGGATGCTCGCGACGAGCGCGCAGAATGGAATCGTCAGCCAGATCAGATCGAAGACGAGCACCGCGAGGAGTCCGTCGACCAATGGCGGGTCGTCGCGTGCGATCGCGTTCAGGCCGAGTAGATAGAGGAGCCCGGGGAGATGGGTAGCGACGCCGGCCGCGGCGGCGACGCGCAGCGTCGGGTTGCGCAGCTCTCCTACTACGCGTGAGTCGCCCTTCGGTTGTTCACTTCGGGTGCCACCTCGTATCCGGCCGGTGGCGATGCCTGCGGCGAAGCCCAGCGCCGCGCCTCCGCCCGCAAGCTCGATCACCGCGTTCACCGTCGAGGACCCGGTCTCCAGTCGGACCCCGTGCAGGATCAGTACCACGATCGCGCCGGCGATCGCACTGGATGCCAGGCCGGCGATCGTGTATGCCGCCAGCGGCCGCGGGGGGGTCGGCGACGAGAGCAGGGCATAGACCGAAGCCAGAGCGGTGGGGCGGATTGCGCAAATCACCGCCAGAGCAAGCGCTTCTAGGCTCACAGCCAGCGAGCCTAGCTCTCGCTTCGACAACGCCCACCCAGCATCGGGCGATTTGACTCCCGACAGAGGACGACCCCGGCACGTTGCAGGCCGAGGTCGTCGCTCCATTGGGGACGCCTTGCCGGATATGGCAAGAGCGTCTCGTGTCGCCACCCTTCGCAGGGGTGGTGCAGGTCGGTTACCCGGGCCGCAGAGCGCCCAATCTCCGTGAATGGAGCCGGGCCGCCTACGCCCGCAGACCCGCTGCACGCGTCTTCAGATAGTGCCGCTCCGGCGGGCTGGTGCTGAGGCGAGCCGCTTCCTCGTACTCCTGGCCGGCTGCGTGCTTGTCGCCCGCCATCTCGAGCAGGTGGGCGCGAACCGCATGCAGGCGGTGCCCTCGGGCCAGCCGCCGGTCTGCGGCGAGCGGCTCGAGCAGCTCGAGTCCGGCCGCGGGCCCCTCGACCATCGCCACTGCGACGGCGTGGTTCAGGCGCACCACCGGGCTCGGGTCCGTCCGGACCAAGAGCTCGTAAAGGGCCACGATCTGAGGCCAGTCCGTGTCCTCCGCGGTCCGCGCTTCGTCGTGGACCGCCGCGATCGCCGCCTGCAGCTGGTAGGCGCCCACCGGAGGCCGCGCGAGCACCGTCTCGACAAGCGCGACGCCCTCGCGGATCTTGTCCTCATCCCACCGGCTGCGGTCCTGCTTGGCGAGCGGGATCAGGGCGCCGTCGCCGCTCATGCGGGCCGGTCGCCGCGCGTCGGTCAGCAACATGAGCGCGAGCAGGCCCGCGACTTCGTCTTCCTCGGGCATCAGCCGGTTGGCCAGGCGCGTCAACCGGATCGCCTCGGTGGCGAGCTCGGCGCGATGCAGGCTCGGCGCGGTGGTGGCGACGTAGGCCTCGTTGAAGATCAGGTAGAGCATCTTCAGCACCGCCTGCAGCCGGTCCGTACGCTCGGGCTCGGGGGGCAGGCGGAACGGGAGGTTCGAGGCCTTGATCTGGCCCTTGGCCCGGCTGATGCGCTGCGCCATCGTCGCCTCAGGGACCATGAAGGCGCGTGCGATCTCATTCGTCGTGAGGCCGCCGACCGCGCGCAGGGCCAGGGCCACCTTCGAGGCTGGGGTCAGCGCCGGGTGGCAGCACATGAACAGCAGGACGAGGGCGTCATCGGCGTCCGCGGAGGCCGTCTCCGGGGGAAGCCGATCCGATGGCAGCGTCCAGGAGCTCACCCGATCCTCCCGCTCCCGGCGAGCCCGGTCGGAGCGCAGTAGGTCCGTGAGGCGCCGGGCGGCCACCGTGATCAGCCATGACCGTGGGTCGGCCGGGCGGCCATCGCGGGGCCACTGCTCGGCGGCCGCCAGCATCGCCTCCTGCACCGCGTCCTCGGCGGTGTCGAAGTGGCCGTAGCGGCGGACGAGCGCGCCGAGGACCTGCGGCGCCAGTTCGCGCAGCAGGTCCTCGAGCGCGCCGTCCCGCATCACCTACGCCTCGTCGGGCGCCGCTTCCTGGACCGGCCTGATGTCGATCGGCGGCTCGGCCGCGCCTTCGGGGCCGGGGCAGGTCAGGACGTGGGCCGCGATCTCCGTCGCCCGATCGATCCCGTCGACGTCGACGAGCCAGTACCCGGCCAGGACCTCCTTCGACTCGGCGTAGGGGCCGTCGGTCACGACGGTCTCGCCGTCCTTCAGCTCCACGCGCCGTGTGAGCGCGGGTTCCGCCAGGCCCTGCCCGTCGACCAGCTCGCCACGCGATTCGAGGTCGGCGTTCAACTCGTTCATGAACGCGAACATCGCATCGAGCTCCTCGGGCGACCAGGTCGGGAAGTCGTTGTCCTTGCCGGCCATCGAGTCGTAGTGCTGCTGGGAGCCGGAGAGGATGATCATGTACTTCATCGGAGTTCCTTTCGTGCGAGGCGCCCGGATAGCGCCTTTCGTATGGAACGTCGGAGCTGCCGACCGATTCTCTACATCCTCGGACCTCCGCGGCTTTTCGCCCCGGGCAGTGCTATCCCGCCTGCTTGTAACGCAACGACCCCGGGGTCGTCAGCTCCTCGCCGGTCTCCAGGAGCGTCTTCAGCCCCGAGAGGATCATCGGCCAGCCGCCGTAGAGCTCGGGGTTGGCGTCCGGCGCGAGCTGGTCGTGGATCACGGTGAGCTGGCACGAGTCGCCGACCGGGTGGATCTCCCAGGTGACCCGTGAGGTCCCCGCGGCCCGGACCTCGTCGCTCCAGAGCGCCTGAAAGCTCTGGACGAGTCGCCGGGGCGGATCCACCTCGAGGTTCTCGCCCGCCGCGATTTCCACCGCACCCGGGACCTCCGACTTGTACGCGGACCCAGGCGCCCAGTCGGAGTTGGTTTCGACCCCGAAGCTGTACTTCGCCCGCAGCTCGGGGTCGGTGATCGCCTCCCAGAGGCGCTCCGGCGTCGTCTTGATGTAGATCTCGAACACCGCCATGCTGCCCTCCCCCTCGGGGCTTGGGCTGAGCGCCACCCGATGCGGGACGTCGACTGCTTCCATGGTTTCCTCCTCGAGTTGTCGTTTGATGCCCGTGAGCGCGGCGGCCCAGGGCTCGGCGTACTTGCTCACCCACCGGTCGTGGACGAGCCGGATCGGGACGGGGTTCAGGAAGTGGAGCTTCTCGCGGCCACGCCTCCGCGTGGCCACCAGGCCGGCCTCCTCGAGCACGCGCAGGTGCTTCATCACACCGAAGCGCGTCATCGGCAGGCGCCCCTCAAGCGCGCTCAGGGTCTGCCCGTCCTGCTTGAACAGCTCGTCGAGCAAGCCCCGTCGCGTGGGATCGGCAAGCGCCTTGAACACCGCATCCATCCCAACGGAGTATATGTGACCATCTAGTCACCTGTCAACCCCTGGGGCCGGTAGGCGATACTCGCCGCGGCATGGCGAGCACGGAGGTTCAGCAGGCGAACGTCGAAGCGCTCCGCCCGGTCTACGAGGAATGGGCTCGGGGGAACTTCAGCCCCCGCTTCGGCGTGTACGCGCCCGAGATGGAGTGGGGATGGTCGGACGAGTTCCCGGGGCTGTCCCCGGTCGCCGCGGATCCCGAAGCAAGGAGCAGCCGGCTCGGGGAATGGCTGAGCCAGTGGGACGGATGGCGCTGCGAGGCCGAGGAGTACCTACCGGCGGACGACCACGTCGTCGTGCTCACCCGCTACACCGGGCGCGGCCGGGGGAGCGGGGCTTCAGTGGACACGCCGGGCGCGCACCTCTGGACCCTGCGCGACGGCAAGGTGATCAGGCTCGAGATCTTTTCGAGCCGCAGCAAGGCGCTCGCAGCCGCGGGACTGCCGGGATAGGGACGGCCGGGAAATCGCTACTGCGTGGGCGAATCCACGCGCGTGACGCCGAGCGCGCTGAGCACCCGCTCCGCCACACCGGCGCCGGTCAGCCCGATCTCCTGGTGGAGCAGCGCGGGCTTGCCGTGCGTGACGTAGCGGTCCGGCAGGCCGACGCGCAGCACGCGGGCGCGGTCCGATCCCGGGCCGATCGTGTCCTCGAGGTGCTCGAGGACCGCGGAGCCGAATCCGCCCATCACGACGTTGTCCTCGATCGTCACGAGCAGCTCGTGGTCGGCGGCGAGCCGGTTGACCAGCTCGGTGTCGATGGGCTTCGCGAACCGGGCGTCGGCCACGGTGGCGCTGATCCCGTGTCCGGCCAGGTCGTTCGCGGCGTCGAGGGCGACCTTCGCCCCGAACCCGTAACCGAGGAGGGCGACCAGCTCGCCGGGCCGCAGGGTCTCCCCCGTCCCGATCGGGATCAGCTCCGCGTTCGCGGGGAGCGGCACGCCGACCGCGGCCCCGCGTGGGTAGCGGAGCGCCGCCGGGCCGCGGTGCTCGATCGCGGTGCGCAGCAGATGGACGAGCTGCGCCTCGTCCCGCGGCGCCATCAGGACCACGTTCGGCAGGCACCGGAAGTAGGAAACGTCGAAGGCGCCGTGGTGGGTCGGGCCATCGTCGCCGACGAGGCCGGCACGGTCCATCGCGAAGGTCACGTCGAGCTCCTGGAGACAGACGTCGTGGACGATCTGGTCGTACGCGCGCTGCAGGAACGTGGAGTAGATGGCGCAGACGGGCTTCGCCCCCTGGATCGCCAACCCGGCGCC
The DNA here is from genome assembly GCA_963734015.1 of uncultured bacterium. Taxonomy (GTDB): domain Bacteria; phylum Actinomycetota; class Thermoleophilia; order Solirubrobacterales; family 70-9; genus JALZKA01. Next base: position 34,470 of record CAVTFG010000004.1, read on the forward strand.
GAGGAGCACCGCGTTCTGCTCGGCGATGCCCACGTCGTAGTACTGCCCGGGCAGCTCGTCGAGGAGCTTCTGGAGACCCGTGCCGCCGGCCATCGCGGCGGTGATCCCGAGCACGCGCTTGTCGCGTTTCGCCTCGGCCACGAGCGCGTCGGCGAACACCTGCGTGTACTGCGGCGGCGCGGCCGCCGGCTTTGGCTCCGGGGCGACGTCGTCGGTGCTTTCGCGGGCGGGTTTCGCGTCCTGGTACTCCGGCCGGGAAAGCGGCGCCTTCGGCGGCGAGGCCTTCTTGGGCGCGGGCGCGCGGTCGACGATCGAACCGGGCTTCGCCGCGTGCCACTTCTCCATCCCCTCGAGGCCGCCCTCCTCAGCCGGGGCGAAGCCCTTGCCCTTGACCGTGTGGATGTGGACGACCACCGGGCGGTCGGCGGCGAACGCCTCGGTCAAGGCCTTGCGGACCGCGGTGACGTCGTGTCCGTCGACGACCCCGACGTACGCCAGGTCAAGCTCCTCGAACAGGAGACCGGGAGCCCAGTAGGACTTGACCGCGGCCTTGATCTCCGGCCCCAGCCGCTCGATCCGGCGGCCGAGTCCAAGCGGCAGCTTCGTCAGCCGGGTCTCGACGTCCTCGCGAGCCTGATAGAGGCGCCGGTTCAGCCGCACGGACGTGAAGTAGCGCGAGAGCGCCCCGACGTTCGGCGAGATCGACATCCCGTTGTCGTTCAGGACGATCACGACCGGGGTCTGGAGCCCGCCCGCGTTGTGGAGCGCCTCGAACGCGACGCCGCCGGTCAGCGCGCCGTCGCCGATCACCGCGACGACCTTGCCGTCCTCGCCGACCCCGTGGAGCATCGCCTCCTTGAGCCCGACCGCGTAGCCGATCGAGGTCGAGGCGTGGCCGGCGCCCATGATGTCGTGCTCGGACTCGGCGATCGAGCAGAACGGGGCCAGGCCCTCGTACTGGCGAATCGTTCCCAGCCGGTCGCGCCGGCCGGTCAGGATCTTGTGCGGGTAGGCCTGGTGGCCGACGTCCCAGAGGATCTTGTCGCGCGGCGAGTCGAGCAGGGAGTGCAGGACGGTCGCAAGCTCGCAGGTGCCGAGGTTGGCGCCGAAGTGCCCGCCGATCTCGCCGATCGTGTCGATGATCCGCTCGCGGACCTCCTGCGCGACCTTCGCGAGCTGCTCGTCGTCGAGCCCCGTCAGGTCGCTGGGGCCGTCGATCGTTTCGAGAAGACCGGCGTTCGTCTGTTCTTCGGTCATGTCTGGCGGGTATGGATGAAGTCGGTGATCATCTCGAGGTCGCCGGTGTCGCCGTCGATCCCCGCGAGCGCGTCACGCGCCTGCCGGTGCGAGCGAGCGGCGAGCTCCCGCGCTTGGTCGAGGCCGAACAGGGAGACGTAGGTGAGCTTTCCATGTCGCTCGTCGGATCCATGTGGCTTGCCGAGCTCAGCGTCGCTGCCGGTGACGTCGAGGATGTCGTCGACGATCTGGAACAGCACCCCGAGCTCGTCGGCGTATTGCCTGTACGGGATTGTGGCAGCCTCGGGCGCACCGGCGAGGATCTGCGGCACTAGGACGCTCGCGGCGATCAGGCGCCCGGTCTTGCGGAAGTGGAGCTCCCTGAGGGCATCCGCGTCGACCTCGCCGCCGGCCGTTACGTCCAGGTACTGGCCTCCCACCATCCCCTCGACGCCGGTTGCGCCCGCCAGCTCCCGCAGTGCGGCGTTGACGTTGGCCGGATCGCCCTCCTGCTCGCCGGCGAACAGGTTGATGGCCTCGGCGAACAGCCCGTCGCCGACGAGGATCGCGACATCCTCGCCGTACTTCACGTGCGAGGTCGGCCGTCCCCGCCTCATCTCGTCGTCGTCCATCGCCGGCAGGTCGTCGTGGATCAGCGAGTAGGTGTGGATCAGCTCGATCGCGGCCGCGGCGGGCAGGACGCTCTCGGGTTCCGCCCCCGCCGCCCGGGCGCTCGCGAGACAGAGCACCGGCCGCACACGCTTGCCTCCGGCGAGCAGCGAGTAGCGCATCGCCTCCACGAAGTCGGCGAGCGGGGACGGTCCCGAAACGGAGGCGAACTCGAGGCCCGCGAGGTAGTCGTCGATCAGCTCCCGCAGTCGGTCGGGGTACTCCGCGGCGCTCATTGCGGATGGCTGCGGAGCTCGATCACGCGGTCGGCGAGCTCCAGCGCTCCCGCGCGGGGGTCGTCGAACGGGATCAGGTCGCCGTCGCGGATCACGGCGACCACCGGCCCGCTCGCCCCTTCGGTGGCCGCCCTGCCGACGCCGACGCCCTCCACCGTGCGCTCGGCGATGTCGAGGCCGGAGCCAACGCTCAGGAGGTCCTCCAGGACCTCGACCAGGCCGGGCGTGTCGGGTGAGAGGCCAAGGAGGCGGCCCGCAGCCCCGCTGGAGCTGATCACGGAGTTCGCCCCGCTCTGGTAGAGCAGGTGAACGTTCTCCTCCTCGCGAACCGAGCCGGCGATCCAGGCATCCGGCGCCAGCTCGCGCGCGGTCAGCGTGATCAGGACCGCCGTGTCGTCGCGGTCCACGGCGACGATCACCGACCGCGCCTCGCGGATCCCCGCCTCCTCCAGGGTCCCGGCGGCCTCACCGGTGCCGGCGACCGTCGCGAGCCCGTCGCCCGATGCGCGCTCGCGCGCCGCCCCGTCCTGGTCGATCACGACGACCTCGTCCGGCCTGAGCCCCTTGCCGAGCAGGGTACGCACGGCGCTCTGGCCCTTCGAGCCGTACCCGCAGACGATGATGTGGTCCTTCAACTTCCTCCTCCATCTCGCGATCCGGAACGCCGTGCGGCTGCGCCCGGCAAGTATCTCCAAGGTCGTCCCGACGAGCAGGATCAGGAATAGGACCCGCAACGGCGTGACAACGAGCGTCGTCACCAGCCGGGCCTCGTCCGAGACCGGGCGGACGTCGCCGTAGCCCGTCGTCGTAATGCTGACGGTCGAGTAATAGAACGCGTCCAGGAGGCTCACCTCGCCGTCGTCGGGGTCGGTGTACCCGTCGCGTCCGCCGTAGGCGAGGATCGCGACGATCACGATCAGCCCGAGGGCGATCGCCACGCGGGTCATGATCGTCCGCAGCGGGCTCGGCTCGCCGCCGGGCAGCCTTACGAAGACGCTATCCGTCGCCACCGGGTTCGGCGCGGAGCGCGCGCTCGATCTCGTTGCCTGCCTGCCCGACCAGCTCCGCCGCCTCGCGGGCCAGCTCCTCCGCGCGCTCGTCGGTGACGCCCTCGGCGCGAAGCTCGTCCGCGATCTCGTTCAGCCGCTTGGTGATGTCCGGGAAGTCGATCACGGCACGCCGATCTCGCGGGCCGCGGCGCCCAGGATCCCGTTCACGAAGTCGGGCGCGTCGGCGCCGCAGAACTCCTGCGCGAGGTTCACGGCCTCGTCGATCGCGACCTCGACGGGGATCTCCTCCCGGTGGCGCATCTCATAGAGCGCCACGCGCATGATGCTCAGCTCCAGCGGCGCGATCCGCTCGAGCGACCAGCCGCGCGACAGGCGCCCGATCTCCTCGTCGAGCTCGGCGGCGCGCGCCTCCGTCTCCGCCGCCAGCTCGCGCGAGAACGGCTTCGCGCCGGAGAGCAGCTCGTCGAGCGGGCGCCCGGTCACCCGGTGCTGATAGAGCGCGAAGACGGCGTCGCGGCGCTGGTCGGATCGGCGCATGGAAGCAGCCTACGGCCTACGGCACGGCGGAGAGCCCGCCTAGGCTCGCGAGAGGTACTCGCCGGAGCGCGTGTCGACGCGGACGGTCTCGCCCTCGTCGATGAAGAGCGGCACCTGGATCTCAACCCCGGTCTCGAGCGTGGCGGGCTTGGAGCCGCCGCCCGACGCCGTGTCGCCGCGAAGCCCCGGGTCCGTCTTGGCGACCTTGAGGTCCACCGCGCTGGGGACCTGGACGCCGCTCGGCCGCTCGTCGACGTAGAGGATCTCGACGGTGTCGTTCGGCTGGACCCACTTCATGTCGTCGCCGGCGGAGTCGCTCGCGATCTCGGTTTGCTCGAACGTGTCGACGTCCATGAACACCGCGTGGTCGCCCGAGTCGTAGAGGAACTGCATCCGCCGCGTCTCCGTCCGGACGGGGCGGAACTTCTCGCCGGCGCGAAACGTCTTCTCGAGCACGCTGCCGTCCGCCGCCCGGCGAAGCTTCGTGCGGACGAACGCGCCGCCCTTGCCCGGCTTCACGTGCTGGAACTCCATGATCCGGTAGATCGTGCCGTCCACCTCGATGTGCGCGCCGTTCTTGAAC
>CAVTFG010000005.1:0-103097 GCA_963734015.1 uncultured bacterium
ACTGAGAATCCGGCGTCCTAGTCCCCTAGACGATAGCGGCAGGGTCGCTCGATGTTAGCAACGGATCAGGGCCGTTTTCGGCTCGTCAGGAGCCGGTTCGGCGGGTGTGCGAGAGCGTGTAGACCGGCGGCCGGAAGCGGAGCGCGGGGTCATCCGACGCCTCGATTCCGTCGACCAGCCGCATCGGGTCGTAGACGATCCCGTCGTCCGCGTTCTCGTCCACAGCGGCGACCTGGAGGGTGCCCACGGTGACCCGGCGCCGGTCATCGGGCCAGACGTTCGAGGGGTCGTCCGGCTCGTCGCCCGGAGCCGCGATCTGGATCTCGAGGCGCATGCGGACCGGCTCCTCCGCCATTCGCTCCCGCAGCTCGTCGAACAGGTAGTCCCGGCCGCGACGCTTGGCTTCCTCCTTGGCGAGATCCGGTTCGTCAACGGTCGGATGCCAGAAGTAGCGGACCCAGCGCTCTCCACCCTCGGCGTCGAGCCACTTGTACGCGTGGACGGCGAAGTACCGGCGGGCCGCGAAGCTCGCGCGCCGCTCCAGCGCGGCGTCGGTCTCCCGCTTCGCCTTCAGTGCGCCGGGGTAGCGGGCGACGAACAACGGGAGCTTCAGGAGGCCCGTGAGGCCGGGCTTCGAGACGCTGAGCGCGGCGAAGAACCCCTCCTGGTCGGGGAACGGGAAGTACGGGAGCGTCTGGGCGAGGATGTCGGTAGCGGTGCCGTCGGGAAGCTGGAAGCTCACTGCAAGCCCGCGGACGTCGGGCACGTAGTCGGGCACCGTCGGATCGCCGCCGCCGTTCGAGAAGCGGACCTTCGCCGGCACCGGCTGCCCACTCATGTGGCCGGCGCGCGTGAGGCTCGCGGCTTCGGGCGTCGCCGTGAAGGTGCCGACGCAATGAATGCCCTTCGCATGCAGAGCGCGATGCCCGTCGTGGGCGCCGAAGCGCGCGTGGATCTTGTCCATCGCCTGCTCGGACGTCGTCCCCATGGGACGACCCTAGTCGCTAATCGGCGGGCGGGAAAGATGCGGCTGAGAGGACTCGAACCTCCACGGGCGTTAGCCCACCGCCACCTGAAGACGGCGCGTCTACCAATTCCGCCACAGCCGCGTGGGCCGCCAAATCTAGCGGGATCGGCCGTCCCGGCCAACGGTCGAACGGTTTGCCCCCCAATGGCGGGGAAAAGAGTTCGAGCGTCTCGTGCGCCGCTACCAGGCGCCGCCGCCCCCGCCGCCCGAGAAGCCGCCGCCCCCGCCCGAGAAGCCGCCGCCTCCCCCGCCGCCCGACGACGATTGCGGTGCGACCTGGCTCGTGAAGCTCGACGCGAAGCCCTCGAAGCTCGGGGTGACGCCGGAGTGCACCCCGCCCAGATGCGGCACCAGCCAGACTCCGGACGTGGTGGCCTCCCGCATCACCGGCTCCGGGATCCGGCCGGACGCGATCACCTTCTCGGCCGTTCCGAAGGCGACGGCGTAGACGAGGATCCGGCGCCACAGCTTGAGCGTCGACGGTGGATCGTCGCTGAGCCGGGGGAAGTCGCGGGTCCAGCGCGAGAACGCGTTCCACTGCGCGTGACGCTCGCGGCTCGCCGGGTCGAGGCGCTTCAGCCAGGTGGCGGGCAGCAGGTAGATGAACATCATGCCGGCGAGCGTCGCGAAGATCGGGATCGCGACCAGGTGCGTCCGGTCCCAGTACGCGAGCCCGAGCACGACGTATCCGGCGAACGCCACCAGTGCGAGCGCCGAGCGCGCGCTCGTGAGGTCGCGGTCCCATTTCATCTCGCCCTCCTCGGCGCGATCGAGCGACTCGCGCACGTTCTCCCACTTCGTCCGCCAGCTCGACGAATGCTGCGGAACGCGCTCCTTCAGCCTGCCGAGGTCGCCGGGCCCCTCCTCCAACAGGCCGTCGAAGAACTCGAGGGTGTCGCGCTCATAGTCGGTCAGCGCCGTGTCGGCCGGGCGCTCCTCCGGGAGGCTCAGTCGCAGGTCGAGCGCCTCGCCCTCGCTCGCACGGCCCTCGTAGAAGCCGCGGTCCACCAGGTCGAGCAGGGTCGCCAGCACCAGCCGGTCGTCGAACTTCCCCTCCTCGGCGAGCGCGTAGGCGAGCGCCGGCGGGATGTCCTCGGGCGGCTCGGAGAGATAACGCGCCACCTGACTCCGCCGGTCCCTGGCCATGATGTAGAGCGCCACCGCGATCCCCACGACGAGCGCCGTCCAGATGACCTCCAGCAGCACGATGTTCGCTCCCACGAACCCGGCGAAGGCGTCCACCAAGCCTTCCTCGTCATCGACAGCAGCCTCCTCGGCACGCACCGCCTCGAGGCCCGAGCCCGTGCGCTCGCTCGCTCCGGCCACCGACGCGAACGCATCGCGCGGGAACACGGCTCGCAGCACCGTCTCCTCCTGCGGCGGCAACCGCTCGACCTCCACCGACGCGGATCCCGGCGCCAGGTCCGGGTCGACACCGAGCTTGCGCGGCCGAAGCCAAGCCTCGAGCGGCTCGTCCGAGCCGGCGGCGAGCGCAATCTCGGCGTCGAGGTCATCCAGCCAGAACTCCCACTGGTGTCCCCAAACAGCCCACGGCACGTCGACGACGTCGCCGTAGGCGCGCGCTGCGCCCGTCACGTCGTACTCGACCTGGAACGTCCGGGTCTCGTCGAGCGCTGTGTAGTGCCAGACGACCCGGAAGCCGCCGATCGGATTGCCGTCCTCGTCCGTGAGCGAGAGCTGTTCCGCGCCGAAGGTGCCCGGTCGGTCGTACGAACCCAACTCCGTGTTGCCCCCCGGCGTGTACTGCTCTGCGTCCTCGGACACGCGAACGTCGTGCGCCCGCAGACCCTCGGCAAGGTGGACGTCGCGATACGCACCCGAGAAATCGCCGCTGAAGTTGAACTCCAGCTGCTCGGTGACGTGCAGGCTCGCGTCCGGCTGCACCTCGACCCGCACGTCCGCACGCTCCACGCGGTAGTGCTTCGGCTGGGCCGAGAGCGTCACCTGCGAGAGCCCGTAGAGGATCCCGCCGACGATCGCGAGGATCGCCAGCCGGATGATCACCCGCTTTACGACCGAGCTCATCCGCTCGATCCCCCGCCGACATCGACCCGCGGCGCCGCCTCGGCCTCGACCGGCGCGTCGAAGAACTCGCGGCGCTCGAACCTGAACGCTCGGGCGACGACCACCGGCGGGAACACCTGGATCTTCGTGTTGTACGTCTCGACCGTGTCGTTGTAGACGCGGCGGGTGATCGCGATCTTCTCCTCCACCTCGTTCAGATCGCTTTGGAGGCGGGCGAAGTTCTCGGTCGCGAGCAGCTGCGGGTAGTCCTCCGCCAAGACCAGCACCCTCCCGACGCCGCCGGCGAGCGTCGCCTCCGCCGAGCCGCGCGGCCCGGGAGCGGCATCGTTCGCCGCGACCGCCGCGGCTCGCGCGCTGGTCACCTCCTCCAGCGTGGCCCGCTCATGACTCGCGTAGCCCGCGACCGCCGCGGCCAGGCGCGGGACCAGGTCGTGCCGCATCCGCAACGCGACGTCGATCTGCGACCACGAGTTCTCGCAGGCAAGCCGCAGCTGCACCAGGCGGTTGTAGGTCAGGACGACCCAGAGCGCGAGCAGAGCTGCGACGGCGACGAGGACGATCACCCCGGCGGACACGGCCGCAAGCTATTCGATCCGCCGGTCTGGTCAGATCCGGGCCCGGAAATGGCTTGCCCTCCGGACCAATGGCTAGCCTTCCGGCACCATGCGGGTAGGTCTCGTCCTCGGCGCGGGGGGAATCCAAGGCGGCGCCTGGCTCACCGGCGGGCTTCACGCCCTCGCCACCGAGACCGGCTGGGACCCGATGGAGGCGAAGCGGATCGTCGGCACCTCAGCGGGCTCGATGATCGGCTCGATCGTCGCGGCCGGCACGCCCCTGTGGTTCATGGTCGCCCACTCCGCCGGCGAGTCGATCCCCGGCCTGACCGACGCGCGGGGCCGCCCCGCCGCCGAAGCCGACCGCTCCGCGGGGGCGGTCTTCCGCCCCGCGAAGGCCTGGCCGCCGATCGGCCCGGGCTCCTGGCCACTCGCGCTGCGCACCGTGTCCCGGCCGCACCGCTATCCGCCGGCATCGCTCGCCGCCGGCTGGCTACCGCGCGGGTTCATCTCGACCGAGCCGCTGAAGGACATCGTCCGCCGCTCCTCCGGCGAGGGCTGGAGCCCGCACGAGGGCATGCGGGTCGTCGCCTGCGACTACGCCACCGGCCGCCGCGTCGTCTTTGGCCGCCCCACCTCGCCCAGGGCCGAGCTGGCCGACGCCGTCGCTGCCTCCTGCGCGATCCCCGGCTTCTACCACCCGGTCGAGATCGACGGCCGCCGCTACGTGGACGGCGGGATGTACTCGACCTCGAACCTGGACATCCTGCGCGACGCGCACATGGACGTGGTCATCTGCCTCAACCCGACCTCGTCCCTCCACCCCACCCGCGCCTGGAACCCGCTCGAGTGGGGAGCGCGCGCGATCCGCGGCGCCACCGGGCGGCGCCTCGGCTCCGAGGCGCGGAAGATGCGCGAGAACGGCGCCGAGGTCGTGCTGATCCAGCCGCTCGCCGACGACCTGCGGGCGATGGGCTCGAACCTGATGAGCCGCCGCAACCAACACCGAACGCTCGAGGTCGCGATCGAAACCGTCAGGCGCCAGCTGAACGAGCCCGAGAACGCCGAGATCCTGGCCAAGCTGCCGAAGGCCAGCCGCCGGGAGAAGATCCACCGGCCCGACGGCCCGCCGTCGGACTGGCCGTCGCTGCGAATCGAGGACCTCCGGCCCGGCTCGCCGCTCTACGCGGCGAACGGCAGCGGCGCGGCGCTGCCCGACCCGGCCTGACGACGCCCCCTCCCACCCGCATTTCAGCCGGCGATCTGGCGTAGCGCGGCTCGCGCCGCGTTGTGGCCGTTCATCCCATGTGCGCCGGCGCCCGGCGGCGTCGCCGCGGAGCAGATGTAGACGCCCGGGATCCCGGTCTCGTACGGATTGGGGCCGAACCGCGGGCGGAACAGAACCTGCGCCGGCGTGTTCGCGCCGGTGATGATGTCGCCGCCGGTTAAGTTCGCGTTCTCGGCCTCGAGCTGCGCGGGAGTCCGGACCGACGTCCCCACGATCCGCTCGCGCACGCCCGGCGCGAAGCGCTCGATCTGGGCGATCACCGCGTCGGTCGCGTCGCCCTCGTAACCGGCCGGCACGTGGGCGTACGACCAGACCGGATGCACATCGCCCGCCGAGCGCTCTGGGTCCGCCAGGTACTGCTGGCCAACCAGCACGAATGGCCGCTCGGGCATCCGGCCGGCGTTCACGTCGCGCTCCGCCGCGACCGTCTCCTCGAACGTGCCGATCGCGTGCACGGTTCCCGCCCTCGAGCAAGCATCGTTCACCCACGGCACCCCGCCCTCCACGGCCAGGTCCACCTTGAACGCCCCGGGGCCGCGGCGGTATCTGCGGTACGCGCGTGCGATCCGCCGCGGCAGCCGGTCGCCGGCGATGTCGGCCACCGCGGCGGGCGCCAGGTCGAGAACCACCGCATCGGCGTCGCCGAACTCGTCGAGCGATGAGACGCGCACGCCGGTCTCGATCGCGCCGCCGTGCTCGCGCAGCAGCGAAGCCAGCGCGTCCGTGATCGAACGCGAGCCGCCCGCGGCAACCGCCCAGCCGAAGCTGTGGCACGCGCAGATGAGCGCCATCCCGACCGAGGAGCTCATCGGCCGGGTCAGCGGGCTGAAGGCGTGCGCCGCAACGCCGCCGAACAGCGCCCGCGCCTGCGGCGTCCGCCAGGCGCGTGCCAGGAGCGTGGCCGGCAGCGCCGCCGGGATCCCGAACCGCGACAACCGCAGCGGGTGGTCCGGCCAGTGGAGGACGGGCCGGAAGATGTCATCGGCGAGCTCGCCGAACCCGGCCGAGGGGCGGCCGAAGACCCGCTCCCAGGCGCTCCCGTCGGGGCCGAGGGCCTCCACGGTCGCCTCGATCGAGCGCACCATCACGCCGGCGCTGCCGTCGTCAAGCGGATGCGCGAGATCGACCTCGGGCCAGCGCCATTCGAGGCCGTGGCGCTCGAGCCCGAGCGAGTTCAGGAACGGAGAGCCGACCGCCATCGGATGCACGGCGGAGCAGTGGTCGTGCAGCACGCCTGGGACCGTCAGCTCGCTCGTCTTCGTCCCGCCCCCGATCGCATCCTCGGCCTCGAGCACCGTGACCCGCACTCCCTCGAGCGCCAGGGTGACGGCGCTCGCGAGGCCGTTGGGGCCCGAGCCGACGACGACCGCGCTTGTCAAGCGGGGACCGGCTCGGGGTCGACGCGCTGCTCGCGGCGCCAGGTGACCTCGGTCGGGAAGTCCCAGCTCTCCTCGAGCCACGGCCCGCGAGCCACCATGTCGGCGACGTTTACCCAGCCCTCCTCGATCAGCCCGGACGCCGCGTCGAAGATGCGGTAGCGCTGGCGCTGGATGTGCGCCGGCTGGGACTCGAGCGTGATGACCCGCACGTCGCCCTCGGCGTAGCCCACCTGTTCCTGCACCGCGGCCAGCAGCTGCTCGTTGTGGAAGTGGCCGTCACCGAAGTTCCAGCCGTTCAACACCCCCGAGATCAGCTCGCCCTCGCGCACCGCGTAGGCCTCGACGTCGTCCACGGCGTGGGGCAGGAGGCCGTTGAGCGCCCGCCCGTGCGAGTGCATGGCGCGGAACGCGAGCCCCTTGTTGAGCAGCAGCTCCGCGGTCTCGCGGTCGTAGAGGGCGGCGAGCTGCTCGACCACGATCGGCGCCACCTTCTGGACCTCGCGGTCGAGCCTGCCCTCGGCATCGGTTCCTTTTAGAAACAGCCACTGGCTCGTCGCCCAGTTGCCCGCGTAGTAGCGCATCGAGGGCAGGAACGAGATGAGGTCGGGCCGGAAGTTGCCCAGCACGGGGATCGCGACGCCGAAGACGGCGAGCACCACCATCAGCAACGGGTCGTCGAGCGTCGAGAGCGGCACGGAGCCGTTCTCGCCGAACAGGAACAGCAGCCCGAAGATCATGAAGAGGTTCCATTCGAGGGGAACGGCGAGCGGGAACGTCGAGGTGATGTGCACGTGGAAGATCACCATCCCGATCACGGCCAGCGTGCCGATCACGCCCCCGCTCGAGAGGAGGAGCAGGAGCGGGAGGGAGAACTCCAGGATCGTCCCCGCATGCGCGGCGAGCGCCGCCTGGCTCGACGGCCGCAGGTCGCTGGGGTGATCCTCGTAGAGGCGCGCCTTCGCCCGGCGCGACCGGTTCCACGGGGTGTTGCTGATCATCACCGAGACGACGTACGGGAAATGGCGGTTCAGCTTCGAGGACGCGGCGCCCCACCAGATGCAGACGAAGACGATCTGCGAGGCGACGATCAGGTTGCTGAGGGGGAACAGGAAGACCAGGAGCAGGAAGCCGTAGACCTCGATCCGGGCGCCGAGGAACGAGACCTTGTCGCGCAACCCGAGCAGTCCCAGGGCCCCGAGCAGCGCCGCGATCGCCACGGGATCGAGCCGCCCGCCGGCCAGGCCGGGTACGGCCTCGTCGCCGGCGATGAACAGGTAACCGGCCAAGCCCAGCACCGCCGCGTAGAGCCCGACGTCCAGCAGCGTCCGGCGCGATCCCGCCGTCATCGGCACCCGGTCGGGCCAGGGCGGCAGGCGGATCGTGCCGGGCCGAAGCCAGTAGAGGATCCCGCCGATCATCGGCGAGAACCGGAAGGTGAGCGGCATCGATCCGCAGCCCAACCCGACGACCTCCCAGAGGAGCGTCCAGACCACCAGCTTCTGGAAGACGATCGGCTGCGCCCACCAGTCGCCGAACTCGCCGAGGCCGCCGAGGCCCGGCGTCGTCGCCGAGATCGCCAGCGCCGCGCCGAACGAGAAGACGACCAGCTTGACGAGGTAGAGGAGGTACACGGCGGTGGGCGTGCCGAACCCGTTGATCGCCCAGTCCTGCGCCAGCGGCTTGATCCGGGCCAGATGCGGCCTCGCCCGCCACTCGTCGACGTCGAACGGGGGTTCTGTGGGGGTGAGGAAGCCCATGAGCCGACCCTGGTCGCGGACTCTATCCCGAGTCCCCGGCTACCGCGGGCCTCAGCCGCCGCTCGGCCCCGCCGCGCAGTAGGCGTCGCGCGTCGCCCCGTAGCCGGGCAATCCGGCGGCGGCGATCAGGCGGGCGTTCAGCGACCCGCTCGCGCGCACGCGCCGGTCACCCGGCACCACCCTGCCAAGATTTCCACGTGCCGTTGCCCACCTCGACCCTCGGGAGGATCGCCGCGATCGCCGCCGCGGCGGTCGTCCTGCTGCTCGTCCTCACCCAGCTGCTCCTGCCCGGCATCGGAGAGGGCGCGATCGAGGATCGGCTCACCGAGGGCGGGGGCGTCGCGGAGGCCTCGCTGTCGGCGACCCCGGCGGCTCGGCTCCTCTGGGGCAGCGGCGACCGGATCGAGATCTCGGCGATGGGCCTGGATCTCGAGCTGGACGAGACCGACCCGGAGGTCTTCAAGGAGCTCGACCGCTTCGGCGACGTCGAGATCGTGGTTTCCTCAAGCCGTGCCGGGCCGGTCGAGCTCGACACGTTCGTCCTGACCCGCGACGGCGACGGCCCCTACTCGCTCGAGGCGGACGGCGCCACGTCCGCCGCCGATCTTGCCGAGTTCTTCGCCGACGACGCCGTCGCTACCGGGCGCGGACATCCTCGGCGGCATCATCAGCGCGACCGGGGTCGGCGGCACGGACCTCGACGTCCAGCTCGACATGGCGCTGACCTCGGACGACGGGCGGATCGAGGTGACGGAGGGCGAGGGCGAGATCGCCGGCGTGCCCACCGGTCCGCTGGCGGCGGTCGTCACCCAGGCGATCCTGGAGCGGCTGTGAGGCGGAGTCGAAGACGAAGCCGAGCCCCGGCGTTGTTGAGCCGGCTGATCTCATGAGAGTCACGGCCCGCACCCGAAGCGGCCTCTCGTACGAGGCGGCCGGCGAGGGGCCCGCCGTGCTGCTCATGCACGCCGGGCTCACCGACCGGCGCATGTGGGATCCCCAGTGGCGGCGCCTGACCGAGAGCTTTTACACGATCCGCTTCGATGCGCGCGGGTTCGGAGCCTCCGCCGACCCGACGCGGCCCTACACCCTGCACGGCGATGCACTGGACGTCCTGGACGCGCTGGAGGTCGAGCGCGCCGCTTTGGTCGGCGCCTCGATGGGCGGGGGCGCGGCCCTCGACATGGCGCTGGCCGTGCCGCACAGGGTCTCCGCGCTGGTGACCGTGAACTCGACGCCATCGGGGTGGCATCACACGCGGGACATCATGCGCCAGTGGGAGGCCGTCGACGCCGCGTACGACCGCCACGGCGCCGATGCCGCGAACGAGCTGGAGATGAAGATGTGGCTCGACGGGCCGCATCGGCCGACCGACGAGGTCGACCGCGACGTGCGCGCCGCCGTCGGCACGGTGAACCGGGTGCTGCTCGAACGTCAGGCGGCGTTCACCGTCGAGCCGGGCGAGCTGGTGCCGCCGGCGATGGACCGGCTCGGCAGCCTCCGGTGCCCCTCGCTGGTGATCACCAGCGAGCTCGACCAGCCGAGCGTGGTCGCCGGCGCCTTCGAGCTGGCACGCCAGGCGGGAGCGGAGCACCTCGAGATCGCGGGCGCCGCGCACCTGCCGAACCTCGAGCGCCCGCGCGAGTTCCTGGCGGCGATCCTGCCCTTCCTCGAGCGGAACGCCGGCTAGCGGACGATCGCGTGCGCGGTACGGCGCGCCAGGGCCATGATCGTGGCCATCGGGTTGGTGCCCGATGCGGTCGGAAAGCCCGAGGCGTCGCCGATCCACACCCCGGGCGTGGAGTGCAGCTCGCCCCAGGGGTTGGCGACCGAGGTGGCGGGATCTCGGCCCATCCGGCAGGAGCCCATCTGGTGGGCCGAGAACGTGACGTACTCGCGGGGAACGATCTCCAGTGAGTTGAGGACCGTGATGAACGCCTCCAGGTCGTCGCCGCGACGCCAGTCCGGGGCGCGCATCCCGCTGCCGACGATCTCGCGGGCCCCGGCGGCGTCATGGACGCGCACGAGTTGCTCGACCCCCAGCTTCAGGTGCTTCCGGTCGAGCTCGTCCGCGATCGGATAGTGGACGACGGGGTTGCCGGCAGGATCGATCTCGACCCGCCCCTCCCCACGCTCGCGCACCAGGGCGATGAGCGGCGCCGCGTGCTCCCATTCCCGCATGCGCCGCTTGTGGTCGGCGCCGGAGCGCCAGGGAACGGCACCGGCGAAGAGGCCCGTCGTGGCCTGGGCCGACTCGAGCAGGAAGCCGTAGCCGCCGCCGGTGTCGGCGAACTGGTGCGAGAGCGCCGACTGCGGCGGGCCCCACATCCAGTTCTGCGGCTCGTCGTAGTAGGCGGTGACCGCGACCGTGGGATGCAGCCGCAGGTGCTCGCCCACCGCGGGGCCGCCGATCCCGGAGCGCAGGAGCAGGGCGGGCGATTTGATCGCGCCGCCCGCGACCACGACCACCGGCGCCCGCACCGTGAGCTCCGACATGGCGCCGTCCCCGGCCCGCGCCAGCTCGGGGTCCAGCCACCGCGCCTTGACGCCGGCCGCGCGACTGTGCTCGGTGAGGATCCGGTCGGCGGCTGCGCCCACGAAGATCTCGGCGCCGTCGGCCTGCGCGTCCACCAGCCACGTCTTCGCCGACGAAAGCTTGGACCCCGACGAGTCGCCGAACCCCATGTACGCCGCGGTCTCTGGGGTGTAACGGTCGCGATCGGCGTTGCGCGCGATCCGCCGGAAGTCGTAGCCCAGCCGCTCGCAGCCCTCCCGCAGGCGCTGGTGCGGGCCGTTTAGGTCCGAGCACTCCTCGTTCACCCGCAGGCGCTCGAACACCGCGTCGAGGTGCTCGTCGTAGCTCGATTCGGCCAGGTCCGAGAGCCCGTGCTCCGCCGCCCACTCGGAGCGCACGTGGTCCGAAGTCCGCAGGCAGTTGGTCCAGTTGACGACCGTCCCGCCTCCGACGCCCGTGCCGGCAACGATCGAGACCTGCCCCTCCGCCGTCGGGAACGGTCCGCCGTTCATGTACATCCGCTGGTAGGCGGAGAGCTCGAGCCCGTCGAAGTCCGCGTCGTCGAGGTAGTCGCCGGCCTCGAGCACGACGACGGACTTCCCCGCGGCGGCCAGCTCGGCCGCGATCACCCCGCCGCCGGCGCCCGATCCGACCACGCACGCGTCCGCCTCGACGGTCTCGTCCGAGCCGCTCACCCGCCGGACGCGAAGCGGAGGGTCGCGATGCGAGGGCGCCGGCCCAAGCGGCCCCGGAAACCCCATGGTCTCCCAGTTCGGGTTCCGGCCCGTGGCCGGGTCCGGCGCCGCGTAGAACAGGGTGTTGCCCAGCGCCCGCAGGGTCGTGATGCCGGCGAGGGCGTCCGGGCCGGCATCGCTGAAGCCCAGGACGATCCGCTCGCGCGCCTCCTGGGGTGTCTCCGCGGCCATGCCGTTCGCCGCCAGCTGGTCGAGGAGCGAGCGGAGCCCGGCCATCTGCTCGTCGGCCAGCCCCGCGCCCAGCAACGCGACCTCGAGGCCCTCCGGGACTGCGAGGTCCGAGGCCGCCCGACGCCAGAACTCCGCCTGGTCCTCGTCGCCGGCCGGCGGCTCGAGTGCTGGGATGAACGTGTCGCAGAGCGCTCGCAGCGTCGCGCGCTGGGCGTCCGAGAAGAGATCGCTCGCCGCAAGCGCCGCGACCGGATCCGGAGTGGGTGGCGGGGCCTTCCCCACGAGGTGGCTGACTCTATCCCCGCCCCGCGCCTGGCAGGATCAGGGCGTGCGAACGGCGATCGTCTCGGACCTCCACCTCGGCGCGGCGAACGACTCGGACATGCTGCGCCGTCCGGACGGCGCTCGACGTGCTCCTGAGAGGGATCTCCGGCTCGGATCGCCTGGTCCTCCTCGGCGACGTGATCGAGCTGCGCGACCGCCCGCTCGGCGAGGCGATCGAGCTGGCCGTGCCGGTGCTCGAGGAGATCGCTCAGTCGGTGGATGGCGACCTCGTGCTGGTCCCGGGCAACCACGACCATCGGCTGGTGAGCGGCTGGCTCGAGCAGCGCGCACTCGCCGGCCGGCGCCCCCTGCGCCTTGCCGACCGTGCCCGGATCGACGCGTGGCCTGCTTCGGCGCTGCGCGACGCTCTCGGCGACGTCGACTGGCGCATCTCCTACCCCGGGCTCTGGGTCCGCGACGACGTCTACGCCACGCACGGCCACTACCTCGACCGGCATCTCACGATCCCCACGTTCGAGCGCCTGGGGCTCGCGCTCGTCGAGCGGACGCTGGGCCTGTCGCCGGCGCTGCCCGACCCGCTGGACGATCCCGACCACCAGCCCGAGCCGGACTCGCCCGACGACTACGAGCGGATCACGGCCCCGATCTACGCTTTCCTGTTCGCGCTCGCCCAGGCCGGACCGCTGAGCGGGCACCCCGGCGGCACGCCTTCGAAGCGTGTCTGGGACGCGCTCTCGGGCGGCGACAGCGCGGCCGGCAAGATCCGCGGCTGGCTCCTGGGTTCGGTGGCGCTCCCGGGAGCCGTGGGGGTGGCGAACCGGCTCGGCCTCGGGCCGGTCCGGGCGGACCTCTCGCCCGGCGCGATCACCAGGGCGGGCGTGAGTGCGATGGGCGAGGTGGTCGAGCGCCTCCGGATCGACGCGCGACACGTCGTCTTCGGCCACACCCACCGCCGGGGCCCGATGCCGGGGGAGGACGAGTGGCGCCGCGAGGGCCGCGGCCCCAGCCTCTGGAACGCCGGCAGCTGGGTCCACAGCCCGAGCCTGCTGCGCTCGCGCGCCGACAACAGCCCATACTGGCCGGGCACGGTCGTGTTCGTCGACGATGAGGGGCCGCCGCGGATGGAACATCTGCTGGACGACTGGACCCGGGAGGATCTCGAGCCATGAGCGCCGCACGCGAGCCGGAGGGCCCGGAGGTCATCGAGGAGGAGGTCGAGCGCCGCGCCGGGGGGATCTACGGCACGATCGTGGCCGCCGGAGTGCTGGTCGCCGCCGGAGACCCGAGCGGCGGGGCCCCGGTGGACGCGGTCGACGCAGGGATCTATGCCTTCGTCACCACGGTCGTGTTCTGGCTCGCGCACGGCTTCTCGCTGGCGCTCGCCCGCCGGGCGGCGGGGCACCCGGCGGCAAGGCCCCGCGTCACGCTCAGCCGAGAGTGGCCGATGGTCGCCGCGACCGTGCCTCTGCTCGCGATCATCGCGGTGGCGTCGCTTCTGGGAGCCAGCGACGAAACGGCGATCAATGCAGCCATCTGGGGAAGCATCGTCGTGCTTGGGTCGCTGGGCGTCACGATCGCGCGACGGGAGGAGGTATCGAGAACCCAGGCCGTCGGCACGGTGCTGGGCTGCGCGGCGCTGGGCGGGCTACTCGTCCTCCTCAAGGTCGTCGTGCACTGAGCCCGGGCCGCTGAGCAGGCCGACCGCGTGCCGCAGCGAGCCGGTGATCGCGGCGCCCGCCTGCTCGATCGCGTTTGGGTTTCCCGGGAAGTTCACGATCAAGGTGCGATGACGGGTGCCCGCGACGCCCCGGGACAGGAACCAATGGTCGGGCACGTGCTCTCGGGAGGCCAGGCGCATCGCCTCGGCAAATCCAGGCGCCTCGCGGTCGATGACATCCCGCGTCGCCTCCGGCGTCACGTCGTCGCGCGCGAGCCCGGTGCCGCCCGTCGTCGCGATCAGGTCGCACCCCTCCTCGTCGGCGTAGAAGCGCAGGCGTCCCGCGATCAGCTCGCGCTCGTCGGGGATCAGCTCGACCGCGATCACGTGACACCCTGCCGCCTCGAGGAGATCCCGGAGCTTGGGCCCCGACACGTCCTCGCCGTCGCCCGCGGACTTCGAGGTCGAGACGGTGACTACTGCAGCCCTCATCGCCGCCACTCCCCGCTCCGGCCACCGGTCTTCGAGAGCAGCGTGATGCGCTCGATCTCGACGCCGCGCTCGACCCCCTTGACCATGTCGTAGACGGTGAGCGCTGCGACAGAGCACGCGGTCATCGCCTCGAGCTCGACCCCGGTCCGGTCCACCGTCCGGGCCTCGCCGGTGAGCACGACCAGCCCCTCGCCCGCGTCGATGTCCGCCCGTACGTCGACGAACGTCAGCGGGAGCGGGTGCGCGAGCGGGATCAATTCGGCGGTTCGCTTCGCCGCCTGGATGCCCGCGATCCGAGCGGTGCCGACGACGTCGCCCTTGGGCGCGTCGCCGCGCTCCACGGCGGCCGCCGTATCCGGCGCCATCCGCACCCGCGCCTCGGCGACGGCCACCCGTTCGCTCACCGCCTTCTCGCCGACGTCGACCATGCGCGCGGCGCCATCCTCGTCCAGGTGCGTGAGCTCCTCGGTCATCCACATTGGTTCGCGCTCCGCCCTGATCCGGTCCCCCTTTTTGTGCTCCGCGCTCACGGCAATGCGCCTTCCACCCAGCTCTCGCCGCCGTCCGAGATCTCCTTCTTCCAGATCGGGGCCTCGGCCTTGATCCGGTCGATCGCCTCGCGCGCGCCGGCGAACGCCTCGCCGCGGTGGGCGGCCGAGACCGCGACGATCACGCTCGGCTCGCCCAGCGGCACCTCGCCGATCCGGTGCTCGGCGGCGATGGCCCGCAGGCCGTGGCGCTCGGCGCAGTCACGGAGGATCGCCTCGATCCTGGGCTCGGCCATCTCGGCGTAGGCCTCGTACGAGAGCGAGTCGACCTCGCGCGTAACGCCCTGGAAGGTGACGATCGCGCCGGCGGCGGGATCGCCGACGGACCGGGAGAGCGCGTCGAGGTCGAGCGGCTCGGTGCTCACCCGCGCCCGGATCACCCTGGTCGCCTCCGATGCGCCGCCGGATACCGGCGGGATCGCGGCAAGCTCGTCTCCCTCCGCGATGGGCGTCGAGTCGTTCGCGTACTCGCGGTTCACCGCCATCCGGAACGGCATCTCCCCGGCCACCGGTGCCAGGGCGCGAACAGCGTCGGCCACGGTCGCGCCTTCGTCGAGATCGATCTCGAGCGACTCCGAGCCGGCGCGCTCGCGCAGCACCGCGAACAGTCGGACGTTGACCCTCACAGACGGAGACTACGCCCGCAGGAGCTGAACCCGCACCCGCTCGCCGGCCGGCGCAGGCTCGGGCCCGGCCTCGACGACCGCCAGGGCGTCCGCGCCGAGCATCGAGGTGAGGATGTGGGACGCCTGGGGGCCGGTCGGAGTCGCCACCCAGCCGTCGTCCGTCAGCTCGAGGCCGCAGCGCACGGCCTGGTCGCGCTCGGGCAACCGAGGCACCGGGAACGCGAGAGTCGCCGTGGCGCTGTCCGTCCCCGGATCGGCGCCCGTCAGCGCGCGGAGGGCCGGGCGGACGAACAACACGAACGTGACGAAAGCCGACACGGGATTCCCGGGCAGACCGAAGGCCAGCTCGCCTCCCGCCTCGGGCCCCTGCCCGCGCACGCCGAACCAGGTCGGGCGCCCCGGGCGGAGCGCCACGCCCCAGAACTCCTGCTCGACGCCGAGCGCCTTGAACGCGTCCTTCACGTGGTCGTGCGGCCCGACCGAGACGCCCCCGCAGACGACGACGATGTCCGCGTCCAGCGCCCGCTCGAGGGCATCGCGGGTGGCGCGCGGGTCGTCGGGACACCGCTCGTTGGAGATCACCTCCGCCCCGGCGCCGCGGGCGAGGGCCGGGATCGTGTGCGCGTTCGAGTTGCGGACGCCGCCGGGGCGCATCGGCTCCTCCGGACCCAGCAACTCGTCGCCGGTGCAGACCACCGCCAGCCGCGGACGCCGCGCGCATGAGGGCTCCGGCACACCGAGCGACGCGAGCACTCCCAGCTCGGCCGCGCCGACCACCGCGCCGGCCCGCAGGATGGTGTCGCCGGCACGGATGTCCTCGCCCGCCCGGCGGATGTCACGGCCAGGGGCGGCGTCCACCTCGAACGTGATCTCGCCGTTCTGCTCCGCGACCTCCTCGATGCGGATGACGGCGTCGGCGCCCTCGGGCAGGACGCCGCCGGTCGAGATCCGGAACGCCTCGCCTGCCCGCACGGCCCGCTCGGCCGGGACGCCGGCACGGGACTCCTCGGCGACCCGAAGCGTCACCGGCGATCCCGGCCCGGCGCCGTCGGTGTCGGAGGCACGGATCGCGAAGCCGTCCATCGCCGAGTTGTCGAAGCCGGGGACGTCCTCGCGCGCAACCGCCTCGGCCGCAAGCACCCGGCCCAGCGCCAGCTCGAGCGGCACCCGCTCGGCCTCGAGCGGACCGGCGATCCGCGCCAGCACCGCTTCCCGCGCCTCGGCTACCGATAGCGGCTCACCCACGCCGCGCACCCTAAAGGGCGGTAGCGTCGCGCCCGTGGATCGTGGCGCGACACCGCTCGGGGTGGTGCTGGCCGGTGGTGCGGCGACGCGGCTCGGTGGGTCGAAGGGGATGGTCGACCTCGGCGGGCGGCCGCTGATCTCATATCCGCTCACGGCGTTCGCGGAGGCCGGGATCGAGGTGGTCGTCGTGGCCAAGGCCGCCACCGCGCTGCCGCGCCTCGACGTCCCGATCCTCGTCGAGCCGGACGAGCCCACGCACCCCCTCCTCGGCCTCGTCACCGCGCTCGCCCACGCCGACCCCAGGCCGATCGTCTCCACCCCCTGCGACACGCCCTTCATCACCACGGCGCTCTTGACGGCCCTTGCCGACTCGCCCGCCACCGCGGCCGTCCACGACGGCGAGCGCCTCCACCCGCTCCTCGCGCGCTACCACCCCTCAGACCTTGCGGCTCTCGAACAGAGCCTCGCGGCGAACGCATCCGCCACTTCCACCGCCGAGTCCCTCTCCCCCGCGCTGATCGAATCCGATCCCCAAACAACCTTCAACGTCAACACGCCCGAGGACCTCGCGGCGGCGTACGCGCGACTCGCCGACTAGATTCTCCAGGTCATGGCCGGCCATCCGATCTTCGCGGCGATCTACGACCGCCTGCTGGCCGAGAGCGAGCGGGAGGGCCTCGGCGAGCTGCGCTCGGAGCTGCTCGGCGGCGCCGGCGGCAGGACGCTGGAGCTGGGCAGCGGGACCGGGGCCAACCTCGAGCACTACACGAGCGCGGTGACGGAGCTGGTCATGACCGAGCCCGACCCGCACATGGCCAAGCGCCTGCGGGCGCGCCTCGACGACGAGCGGCCGTCCGACGTCCGTGTCGAGGTCGCCGAGGTCGGGGCCGAGAGCCTGCCGTTCGAGGACGCCAGCTTCGACACGGTGGTCTCGACCCTCGTGCTCTGCACGGTCCCCGACGCGCCGGTCGCAGTGGGCGAAGTGCATCGCGTGCTGAAGCCGGGCGGCAGGCTCCTGTTCCTCGAACACGTGCGCGACGCGGATGGGACGCGGCGTGCCCGCTGGCAGGATCGGCTCGAGCGCCCGTGGGGCTGGTTCGCGGGCGCCTGCCATCCGAACCGCGACACGGGGCGGCTGCTCGCCGCCACGTTCGCCGACGTCGCCATCGATCGAGGCGAGTTCCCGGGCTCGGGCACGGCCCTGGTCCGCCCGCTGATCAGCGGCACCGCGGTCCGATAGGACGGCAGACGCCGCCTACGCGGCCTCGATCGTCACCCGGGCGTTGTAGTCGGGGATCCCCGCCTCGGGTGAGCGCACCCCACCTGCCACCAGCACGTTGCCCTCGGGCCAGTGGACCTGGACATTGCCGGGCGAGCCGCTAGTCGTTGGTCCGAGCGTCTGCGGCTGCCTGCTTCCGCGCAGCCTTCTTGGCCTGCTTCTCCTGCCGACGCTCGAGAAGTCTGCGTTCACGGTTGAGCTTCGCCATCGTGGTCTTCCGCTTGCTCCCTGAAGCCATGCTCTGCTCCTTCTTGGAAAGAGATCGAACGAGTGCTGGGTGCCGGGCGACTCTGGCCAGATGCCCGGCTTGGACGGGTGCTAGCCCAGGCGAACGTTGGCGGCGCGGGGCCCCTTGTCGCCGCGCTCGGCGTCGAAGCTGACCTTCGTTCCCTCGGCCAGGGCCTGGCCGTCGGGTACGGCGCTCTGATGGACGAAGAGGTCGGCGGAGCCGTCCTCGGGCGTGATGAAGCCGAAGCCCTTCTCGTCGTTGAACCACTTCACGGTTCCGTTAGTCATGTGAATTCCTCCACGTGCGGTGCGGGCGGGCGCGGAGGATGCGGCGATGCAACGACTGCGGCGCGGGTACTGTTTACGCCACACTCGAATGCGCGGCTGAACCAAGACGCTAGCAGCGCATCAGTCGTTCCGAGGCCCGCTCACTAGGAAGCCCGCTACGGCGGGCTCTCCTGTGTCTAGGCCGGGGCTGTGGGAGAGTTTGGGCACCTCAGATTTGAGTGTCCAACCCAACCCAACCGTCGCCGGAGGAATGAATGGCAAAGATCATCTGCGTGCTCTACGACGACCCGGTCGAGGGCTATCCGCCCGAGTACTCGCGCGACGCGATCCCGGAGATCGCCGGCTATCCGGACGGCCAGACGACGCCGACTCCGGACGCGATCGATTTCACGCCCGGTGAGCTGCTCGGCTGCGTGTCCGGCGCCCTCGGGCTGCGCGGTTACGCGGAGAGCGCGGGCCACGAACTCGTAGTCACCTCGGACAAGGACGGCGAGGATTCCGAGCTCGATCGCAATCTCGGCGACGCCGACGTGGTCATCTCACAGCCGTTCTGGCCGGCTTACATGACCGCCGAACGGATCGCCAAGGCGCCGAACCTGAAGCTCATCATCACCGCGGGAATCGGCTCCGACCACACCGACCTGCAGGCGGCGATGGAGAGAGGAGTCACGGTCGCCGAGGTCACCTACTGCAACTCGATCAGCGTCTCCGAGCACGTGGTGATGATGATCCTTGGACTGGTTCGGAATTACCTGCCTTCGTACAAGATCGTCGTCGACGGTGGCTGGAACATCGCCGACGCCGTGTCGCGCAGCTACGACGTCGAGGGAATGCAGGTCGGCACCGTGGCCGCGGGCCGCATCGGCACCGCGGTCTTGCGGCGCTTGAAGCCGTTCGACGTTGGCCTCCACTACACCGACCGCCACCGCCTTCCCGCCGAGCTCGAAGAGGAGCTCGGCGCCACCTTCCACGAGTCGACCGAGGAGATGGTTCCGGATATGGACGTGGTGACGATCAACGCGCCGCTCCATCCCGAGACAGAGCACCTCTTCGACGACGCGATGATCGCGAAGATGAAGCGCGGCGCCTACATCGTCAACACCGCACGCGGAAAGATCTGCGACCGCGACGCGATTGCCCGCGCGCTCGAGTCGGGGCAGCTCGCGGGCTACGCCGGCGACGTCTGGTTCCCGCAGCCCGCGCCTCAGAACCACCCGTGGCGGACCATGCCCCACCACGGCATGACCCCCCACACTTCAGGGTCGAGTCTCTCGGCGCAGGCACGATACGCGGCGGGCACCCGAGAGATTCTCGAGTGCTTCTTCGCGGAGCGGCCCATCCGTGAGGAGTACCTGATCGTCCAGGGCGGCGCGCTCGCCGGAGCTGGCGCACACTCCTACAGCGAGGGCGACGCAACCGGTGGATCCGAGGAAGCGGCGAGCTTCAGGTCAGCCTGAGATACGGCGCCCGTCCTGAGTCCGATCTCATAACCCCGAGGTCGTGGCGTTGGTCAAGGCGATGGGCCAGCTGGGCGCGCGACGGTCACCCCGATCTCAGCTGAGGCGGCCGTGGTAGCGAGCAAATTCCAGCAAGCGCCGTCATGACCGACCACCTCTCCAAAGCCACGGCTCGTCGCCCGGCAGTGCGCTGCCCGAGGGTCCCACGGTGGAGCGCGCGACGCTCGCGGAGCTGCCCGACCGCCTGCGACAGCCCGCGTTCGACGTCACCGGCGGCCTCCACGCGACGGGCTTGTTCGACCCCGCCGGCGAGCTCCTCTGCGTCCGCGAGGACGTCGGACGGCACAACGCGATGGACAAGGTGGTCGGCTGGGCGCTCCGCGAGGGCACGCTGCCGCTCCACGGCCGGATCCTCTGCGTGAGCGGGCGGCTCTCGTTCGAGCTCGCGCAGAAGGCGGCGGTCGCCGGCTGCCCGATCCTGGTCGGCGTCGGCGCTCCGAGCTCGCTGGCGATCGAGCTCGCGGCCGAGCGCGGCCTGACCCTCTGCGGCTTCGCCCGCGGCGGGACGCTGAACGTCTACGCGGGCGCGGGCAGGGTCTCGGCGTCGGCCTGAGCCGGCTCGCGGCTTGCCGCGACCGGCTCGATCCGGATCGGGATGCCGTTCAGGTGGGCCATCCCGGCCAGGCGCTCGAGCTCCGAGGGGTCGGACGACGCGAGCGCGTTCACGTTGGCGCCGCCGGCGCCGTTGGCGACCCGCCAGCCGCCACCGCGGTGCCCCCAGCCGTGCGGGACGGCCACCGTGCCGCGCTTGACCTCGTCGGTCACCTTCGCCGGCAGCTCGACCGAGCCGTGCGCCGACGTGACCCGGCACGCGTCGCCGTCGGCGACTCCGGCCGCCGCCGCGTCCTCGGGATGGATCCGCGCCGTGTGCTCGCGCCCGCCCCGCATGAGGAGCGGTGAGTTGTGCATCCAGGAGTTGTGCGAGCGCAGCTCGCGGAGGCCGATCAGGCGCAATGGGAAGTCCGGATCGTTCCCGTTCCGCGCCGACAGCGTCCGCGCGTCGGCGAGAACCTCGGGCGCGTCCAGCCGCACCCGCTTGTCGCCGTGGCGGATCTTCTTGCGCAGCACCCCGCCGGGCAGCTCGTCGCCCAGGACGATCCCGTGCGGGTTGCGCCGCAGCTCGGCGACGCTCAGACGGCCGCGCCGCAGCCCGAACCAGTCGCCGTCCGGCCCCGCGCGCAGGATCAGGTCGACGAGCCGTTCGGGCGACAGGCGCACGCCGGCCTTGCCCGCCCAGCGCAGCAGCCTGAGGCTGGAGGGAACGACGCCGGCCCGACGGGAGATCTGATCGATGATCTCCCACTCCTGCCGTGCCTCTCCGGCCGGACCTGTGACCGGATCGGTCATCTGGATGAACGGCGTGGTGAACAGGCTGAGGAACGGGAGCGGAAAGTCCTCCCGCTCGTACATGGTGGTCGCCGGCAGCACGAAGTCACAGAGGCGGGAGGTGTCGGATGACGTAGAGGTCGATCGCGACGCTCAGCTCGAGGTCGGACATAGCCGCCTCCAGCTCGGCCCCGTTGGGAACGGAGAGAACCGGGTTTCCGGCCGAGACGAAGAACGCCCGGATCTGCCCCTTGCCCGGCGTCGTCATCTCCTTCGCCATGACCGACGCCGGCAGGCTGCCCAGCACCTCGGGCAGGTCGCCGATCCGCGAGCGCACCCGGTCGTACGTCGCCAGGTTCACCATGCTCGCCAGCCGCTCGAAGTCCACGGGCGGGTCGCCGAAGACGGCGCCGCCCTCGCGGTCGAGGTTGCCGGTGACCAGGTTCAGGGCGTCCAGCAGGAACGCGACCACCGTCGCGTTCCGCCCGAGGCACGACCCGGTTCGACCGTAGACGGCGGCGCGCTCGGCGCGGGCGAGGTCGCGCGCGAGGCGCCGGACCTCGCGCGCCTCGACCCCGGTATGGACCTCGGTCTGCTCCGCGGGATGAGCGCTCGCGAGCGCCCGCAGCGCGGCCGCCCCGCGGGCCTGACGCTCGATTGCCTCGCCGTCCTCGAGACCGTCGGAGAAGATGGCCTCGAGCATCGAGAGCAGGAGGAAGGCGTCGCCGTCGGGGTGGATCGCGACGTGCTCGAACACCCGCGCGGTCTCCGAGCGGCGCGGATCGACGACGACCACGCGCCCGCCGCGCTCGGTGATCGCGTGCAGCTGGTCCTTCACCCGCGGCGCGCTCATCACGCTGCCGTGCGAGACCAGCGGGTTGGCGCCGACCATCAGGAGGAAGTCGGTGCGGGCGAGGTCCGGGATCGGCACGATGTACGGCGACCCGTACAGGAACGCGCTCGCCGCGAAGCGGTTCGAGACGTCCTGGCTGGACGCCGTGTAGAAGTGCGGCGAGCCGAAGGCGTCCACGAACCCCTTGGCCCAGAGCGGGTGCGAGTACGAGAACGCCGCGGGGTTGCCCATGTAGTAGCCGACCGAGTCGCCGCCGTGCTCGGCCACGATTCGCTTCAGCCGCGCGCCGATCTCGTCCAGGGCCTCGTCCCACTCGACCCGCTCGAACTCGCCCCGTGCGGTCCTGCGCAGCGGATGGAGGACGCGGTCCGGGTCGTTTTGGACCTCGGCCATCGCGATGCCCTTGGGGCACGCGAACCCCTGGGACAGCGGGTGCGCCGAGTCCGGCCGCAGCTTCACCAGCCTGCCGTCCTCGACCGTCGCGACCATGCCGCAGAGCGGCTCGCAGATCCGGCAGTAGGTGACTCGTTCGTCAGGCGCCAAGGCGAACTCCGGGCGTGGGTTGGGACGATCGTACCGGTTACCCCGCGACGCGCTCCGCGGCCGCCTTCAGCTCCGCGACGCTGCGCCCGTCGCGGCCCGCCATGAAGCAGGCGATCGGCGCCGCGATCCGCTCGGAAGCGTGCGCCGCGGTCGCCGCCAGGTCGAGGAGCTCGGCCGTGGTCTCCTCATCGGGCGCCTGGGCGCCGATCTCGGCTGCGAACGCCGTGAGCCACTGGTCTGCGTTCATGAGATCCACCCCTTGCCAGGGAGGGCAAACCTGCTTTCGCGCCTTACGTCGCTCATTCAATACCTCCTCAACGTTCGACGACCCTGGTCGCCGAAGCCTTCCATACGGCCACGACCTCGCGGCCCGGCGCGAGGTCCAGCTCCGCGATCGCGGCAGGCGTCACCTCGGCGGCGAGCGCCTGGCCGGCGGCATCCAGGCCGACCCGGGCGCGACTGCCGAGCTGCGTGACCGACGCGACCCGGGCCGCGATCCTGTTGCGGGCCGAGCTCGGCGTCTCCGCGTGCGGCGGCTCGAGCGTGATCTCCCAAGGATGGACGCTGACCGCGACCGGCCCGGCAAGCCCCTCGTCGGTGCTGGTGACCGTGCCGCCGCCCTCGAGCGCGACCTCGGTGCCCCCGCCCGCCCGAGCCGCGGCCGACCCGGTGAGGACCACGGAGCCGATCAGGTCGGCCACGAACGCCGCGGCGGGCCTGGAGGCCAGCTCGCCGGGATCCCCGACCTGCACGATCCGGCCGGATTCGACGACCGCGATCTCGTCCGCGAGCGTTGCCGCCTCCTCGAAGTCATGCGTGACGAGCAACGTGGGAACTCCGGCGTCGCGGATCGTCCGGGCGAGCTCGCGCGACGCGTGCGCCCGGGTCCGGGCGTCGAGGGCCGCCAGCGGCTCGTCGAGCAGCAGGGCGCTCGGCTCGAGCGCGAGCGCGCGGGCGAG
Source organism: uncultured bacterium (assembly GCA_963734015.1). Lineage (GTDB taxonomy): Bacteria > Actinomycetota > Thermoleophilia > Solirubrobacterales > 70-9 > JALZKA01. Next base: position 23,336 of record CAVTFG010000005.1, read on the forward strand.
CGCGACGCGCTGGCGCTCGCCCCCCGAGAGCGTGCGGGGCCGCTCGTCCGCGTGCGCCTCGACCCCGAAGCGGGCCAGGAGCTCGAGCGCCACGCGGCGCCGCTCGTCTCGGCCGGCGCCGCGCAGCGAATAGGCCACGTTGCGCCAAACCGGGAGATGCCCGAACAGCGCGTAGTCCTGGAACACGTATCCGCAGCGACGGCGCTCCGGGGTCACTGACAGGCCCGCCGCGACGTCCGTCCAGGTCTCGGCGCCGCAGCTGATCCGGCCGCGGTCCGGCGAGATCAGCCCGGCGACGGAGCGCAGGAGGGACGTCTTTCCCGCCCCGGACGGCCCGACCAGCGCGAGGCAGCGGTCCGCCTCCACGTCCAGCGAGAGGTCCAGCTCGAACCGCCCCAGCCGGAGGCCGACTTCCTCAATCGACAACAAGGCCGAACCCCCTCCCCACCGAGACCAGCTTGACCGCCGCCAGCAGCGCCGCCGAGAACCCGACGAGCACCGCCGAGAGGGCCAGGGCACCGGTCAGATCGGTTCCGTAGAGCTCGACGATCGCGAGCGGCGCGGTCTGGGTGATTCCCTGGAACGACCCTGCGAACACGAGCGTTGCCCCGAACTCGCCAAGCGCGCGCCCCCAGGCAAGCGCGCCTCCGGTCACCAGTCCCGGAGTGACCGCCGGGATCGCCACCCTCGCGAACGCGCGCGGCTCCGAGTCGCCGAGGGTCCGCGCCGCCTCCAGCCAGGTCGGTTCGAGCGCCTCGAACGCTGCCTGTGCCTGGCGAACGTAGAAGGGGCTGGCGACGAAGATCAGCGCCACGATCACGCCCGCGGTCTCGAACACGAGCTGGATGCCGGCGTCCTCGATCCAACCACCGATCAGGCCGTTCGGCCCCAGGGCCACGAGCAGCCCCAGCCCGGCGACGGCAGGCGGCAGCACCAGGGGCAGCTCGATCAGCGTTATCGCGACGTTCCGGCCGCGGAATCGCCGGGTCGCCAGGAAGTAGGCGACGGGCGTCCCGACCACGACGATCACCGCGAGCGCCGCAACCGAGCAGACGAGGCTCAGGCGCAGCGCGTCCAGCGTGGTCGACTCGCCCAGCGCGTCCCAGAGCTCCGCCGGACCCGCCTCGAGGAAGATCGCCGCGACCGGAATCGTGAGGAAACCGACCGAGAGGACCAGCAGTGCCCCCAGGACGAGCGGGAACGTCCGGGCGCTCAGCCGGCGCCTCCGGGAGGCAGGAAGCCGGCATCGGCAAGGGCCGCCTCGCCCGGGCCCTCGAGAAGCCCGGCGATGAACTCGTCGGCCAGCTCCGCGTTCTCGCTGGCGGCCACGACCACCACTCCGTAGGCCACCTCCGGCTCGAGCTCCGGCGGCAGGTTGATCGCGACGATGTCGCCGCCCGCGGCGACGACGTCGGTCGCATAGACGAAGCCCGCATCCGCGGCGCCGGCGACCAGCTTCCCGACGATTCCCTTCACCTCCGGCTCCTCGGAGCGCACCGAGTCGAGGATCGCCGCGCTCTGGTTCGCCGGCAGGCGGTCGAGGACCTCTCGGGTGTAGTCGCCAACCGGCACGCCCTCGGCCCCGATCACCAGGTCGGCGCCGGCGGCGGCCAGGTCGTCGAGCGACTTGATGTCGGAGCCGGCGGGAACCGCGAGCACCAGCTCGTTGCGAGCGAACTCGACGGGCTCGGAGACCAGGTCATCCGCATAGAGCTCGTCGGGCAGGCTCATGTTGGCGGACGCGAATACGTCGACCGGCGCGCCGGAGCGCACCTGCGCCGCCAACTCGTCGGAGCCGGCGAACGAATAGCGCGCCTCCCCCTCGAAGCTCTCGTCGTACACCTCGAACGCCTCCGTCAACGAGGATGCGGCCGACACGGTCAGCTCGACGCTCGCCTCGGCCTCGGAGCCGTCGTCGTCATCCCCGCAACCCGCGAGGACCGCCGCCGCGATCAGCACCGGCAGCGCCAGCCTGCGCATCACGCCGACCCGCCCCGGATCACCATCACGGACGTCGCCTTGACCATCGCCGTCGCTTCGACGCCCGGCTCGAGGCCGAGCTCCTCCACGGCGTCGCGCGTGATCGCGGCCGTCACTCGGTGCGGCCCCGCCTCGATCTCGACGATCGCCATGACGCCATCGGCTTCGATCGACCGGACGACGCCGGGAAAGCGGTTGCGCGCGGAGAGCTCGTCCCCGGCGCGATGGCGCTCGGGCCGGCCCCCCAGCCTGCGGATCTCGCTCAGGGAGACCAACCGGCGATTGCGCTTGTCGCGGGACGTGCGGATCTTGCCGTCACGGTCCCAGCGGCGGACGGTGTCGGCGCTGACGCCGAGCATCCGCGCGGCTTCACCGAGGGTCACACGCTCAGGCATTGCTGCCTAAGCATTACATAGGCAGATCGCCCCGGGGGTCCCTCTCCCCGATCGCCGGCTAGGGTCCGGCGAACCCGCCCGCGAAGCACGCGAGCGGAGCACACGTGTCAGTGATCAGGCTCTGGGCGTCGGGCTGCAGGAAATCGGAGACCATCTGCATCTCATCCGGCGCGACACGCGGATCACCGTGGGGGTCCTCGCCGGTCTCGTTCGGGATGTTCCCGACGGGCGGCACGTCGGTTCCGATCTCCTGACCCGGGTTCACCGGGTCCTCGCGCACGGGCCCGCTGTCCCAGTAGACGATCGCCGATCCCGTATACGGGTAGCTGTCGATCCTGGGGACGTCCCAGAGCACGTCGACCCCGGGCCAACGGCCGTCGTAGACCACCGGCTCGTGGGCCTGTGCCCCGATCGTCCGCGCCTCGACGTCCGCCTGCCACGTCGTCACCTGGTGGTCGCCGAACGCCACGTTCAAGAGCACCTCGTGCGGCGGCGTTGAGGGCAGCGGGTCGTCGGTCATCCGGTGCGCGTATCCGTTCGCCTCGCTGCGGTCCCAGAGCATCTGGATCATCGACAGCGCCAGCTGCTGGCGCAGAGGACTCGGATAGGCCGGGTCGAGGAACAGCTTGTAGGTGTCGAAGTCGATCGAGCGGTTCAGGAGGACCGAGTAGTTCATCGCCGGGACGCCGAGCGTCGCCCTGGTGAAGTCCGGGGCGACCGCCGTCAGCGACCCGCCCAGGATCCCGCCCTGGCTGTTGCCGTTGTAGTAGAGCCGCGCCGGGTCGAGCACGTCCGCGCTCTCCACGTCGCCCGGGTCCACGTGGAAGGCCCCGTCGCTCAGGAATCCGTCGGCGTGGATCATCAAGCGTCCCAGGAACAGCTCGTTCAGATGACCCTGCTGGACGCGGTCGGTCAGCTCGGGGAAGTTGCCGAGCTGAGGCAGGATGTTGGTGACGATGTTCGGGACGTCTTCGGTCGAGAAGCCGATCACGTCGGTCGCGCAGATGACGAAGTTGTGCGTCTGGCCCAGGATCTGCTGGTCCCCGGAGGTCGCCTGGTCGCCCGTTCCCAGCAACCCGTGGCCGTAGAGCTGCGGCCGCCCCGGCGCGGTGAGCGCGGCGTGCGGGATGCCGCAGTTGAACTTCGCGGTGTAGGTGCCGTTCTGGCTCGGCAGCCCATCCGGCCCGAGCGCGAAGCGCCCGCGCGGGTTGCAATTCGGCTCGAGGTAGCACGGGACCTCGAACGTGCCTCGCACCCGCCGGGCGAGCTCCGGATCCTGAGCCGTGGTGAAGTTTTCCACCTGGGTGACCGTGAACGCCGGCGCGTCGCCCTGCACCTGCACGTCGGCCATCGTGGTGTCCCCCAGCCCGGCGAACGCGTCATCGCGGATGTGGAGTAGCCGCTCGGCGATGTTCTCGTCGCTCGCGACCGTGAAGTCCCACGCGAGGTACAGGTCGCGACGTTTGATGTCAGCCTCCCGCAGCACCCGGAACACCCGCGCGAACCGCTTGCGTTGCGAGTTGATCGCCGAGCTGTCCGACGGCAGCCGATCGCGGAGGTAGCGGAAGCCCTCCGGCGCGGATAGCGGGCCACCGCCCCCGTCCTTCAGGTTCCGGAGCGCGACGACGTAGCGGTGTCCCGCCTCGTAGTTGCGCGCCGGATGGACCAGGAGGGCGGTCTGGTCCGGCGACGACGCGTTCGAGTCGAGCTCGACCCAGATCGGCCAGCGCTCCCCGGTCGTCGCGTCGATCACGACCACCGGCTCCCCGGGACGCTCGAGATCGTTCCGCGAGAGTCCGTCGAGCCGGATCGGGTCGGTGGCCGTGAACGCCTCCGGGGTGTCCAACCCCGGCACGCGCACGACCGTGGTCTGCCCCGGGCTGAAGCCGTCGTTCAGGTTGTAGGGCGCGGCGTCGATCGGCGTGCCGCCCGACGTGCCGTCCGAGTTTGTGGGCATGGCGGCGTCGTCGAAGGCGATCCGCCTCCCGGTCGCGCTCGTCTCGTCGGCCACCGTGTAGAAGTTGTCCGGGAACGGCAGCATGCACTCCGGAACGCCGGCCTCGGCGCCCTCGTCGAGCGTGACCACGCTGCACTCGCCGGCCCGGCTGAGATCGATCGGCCGCGGCCGGCAGCCGGCGCTGTCGCGGCGCAGGCTGAACTTGGTCGCCTTGGCCCCCTTGCCGTGGACCCTGATCGTGCGCGCCTCGCAGCTCTCCACCTTCGCTTGACCCGAGGAGCCGAGCGGGAGCTTCACCGTCCGCTTTTCCGGCGTCGCGCGGCCCGCGCGCGAGAGCTTGGCCTGCTCCGGCAGGTCGAATGTCCTCGAGGTGGCGCCCAGCTTGATCCGCCGTCCCGCGAGGCCATCCACCCGGACCTTGATCGCCCCGCCCTGCAGGATGTCCTGCTGACTCTCCGTGACGACCTTCACCCGCGCCTGCTTGGCCTGCGCGCCGGCCGGTACGAGAGCGAACACGACCGCAACACAACCGGCGGTAGCGGCGAATGCCGCGACCGTTGCCCTTCCTGAGCTCCTCCGCACGTTCCGTCCTGCCTCTCCTGCTGGACCTGCGCGAACCGGCGCGCAGTTGCGGAAACCTATCAGCCGCCGATCGCGCTCATCGTGCGCGGAGGAGCGACGAACCCCGGCTCGTTCACGTGATGCTTCAGCTCCTTGCGCCACGCGGCGTCCCGAAGGATCGCCGTGAGCTCGTGGTCGCTCGCCCCGGCTCGCATCGGCTCGCGCAGGTCCGTCTCGCGAATCGAGAAGAGGCAGGTCCGCAGCTTGCCGTCGGCCGTCAGCCGCAGGCGGTTGCAGTCCGCGCAGAACGGCTCCGACACCGGATTGATGAACCCGATCTCGCCCTGCCCGTCGGCGAAGCGGTAAACGCGTGCCGTCGCGTGCGGCTCACGCGGAAGCGCCTCCAGGGGATAGCGCGCTTCGATCAGCTCGCGCACCTCCGCGCCGGTCAGGACCGCGTCGGGCTCCCAGGCGCGGTCGCCGTCGAGCGGCATGAACTCGATGAAGCGCACCTGGTAGTCGGTCGAGCGCGCCATCTCGGCGAAGCGGTAGACCTCGTCTTCGGTGAAGTCGCGGATCGCCACCGCGTTCACCTTGATCGGGTGGACCCGCTCGTAGGCCGCGATCGCCTCGAGGCCGCGCAGGACCTGTGGCAGCGCGTCGCGGCGAGTGATCTCGTGGAAGCGGTCGCGGGCGAGCGAGTCGACCGAGACGTTCACGCGGTCGATGCCGGCGTCGACCAGGGCCGCCGCGTCGCGCTCCAGGAGGTATCCGTTGGTGGTGACGGAGAGGTCGGCAATTCCGTCGATCCTCCGCAGCATGCTCACCAGCCGCGGGAACTCGCGCCGCGCCAGCGGCTCCCCGCCGGTCAGGCGAACGTCCGTGACACCGAGCCGCGCGAACGCGCGGACCAGCCGCTCGATCTCCTCGAAGGAGAGGATGTCGGAGCGGTCGAGCCATTCCATGCCCTCCGCCGGCATGCAGTAGCGACACCTGAAGTTGCAGCGGTCGGTAACGGACACGCGCAGGTCCGTCAGGATCCGGCCGTGCGCGTCGGCCAGGGGCGCGTCGGAGTGACCGCTACCGGAACTCATGTGCCCTGAATCTTGGCAGCCCCACCAAGGCGGCGGGCTGAACCCCGCGAGCGGCGGACAGCTACCGTGGGGCGCATGAGCGATCGGCTTGCCGATCCCGCTGCCGTCACCGAGGCCCTCGCGGGCGAGCGCTTCCTCGCCGACGAGGCACTGTCCGTGGCGGTTTTCCTGGCTCTCGACCTCGAACAGCCGCTGCTCCTGGAGGGCGAGGCCGGGGTCGGCAAGACGGAGACGGCCAAGGCGCTGGCCACCGCGACCGGATCGCGCCTCATCCGCCTCCAGTGCCACGAGGGCATCGACGTCCACAGCGCGCTCTACGACTGGGACTACCCCCGCCAGCTGCTCGCGGTCCGGGCTGCCGAGACCGCCGACAGCGTTCCGCCAGGCGACCTGTTCCAGCGTGACTTCCTGCTTCGCCGCCCACTGCTGGAGGCGCTCGAGCACGACGGGCCGGTGGTGCTGCTGATCGACGAGATCGACCGGGCCGACGACGAGTTCGAGGCGTTCCTGCTCGAGCTGCTCTCCGACTTCCAGGTCACGATCCCGGAGCTGGGCACGATCTCGGCGGCGAGGCGCCCCGTCGTCGTGCTCACCTCGAACCGCACCCGGGAGCTGCACGACGCGCTGAAGCGCCGCTGCCTCTACCACTGGATCGACTACCCGGCGGCCGACCGGGAGGCCGAGATCGTGCGCGCGCGCCTGCCGGGGGTCGATGCCGAGATCGCGGACCGCGTATGCACCGCCGTGGCGCGCCTGCGGGGCCAGGGCCTCTACAAGTCCCCCGGAGTCGGCGAGACGATCGCCTGGGCGCAGGCGCTCGGCGCGCTCGGCCCCGGGGACGACGACCTCGATCGCGCGCTCGGCGCCGCGTTGAAGGTGCGCGAGGACATCGACCGGGTCCGCGAGAGCGGAGTGCTCGAGGGTGTCTGAGCGGGCGTCGGTGAGCGACCGGCTCGTCGCGCTCGCCGGCGAGCTCCGCCGGCACGGGACCGGCGTTGGCACCGGCGAGCTGATCGCCGCCGAGCGCGCCCTGGCGGCGGTCGACCCCGGATCGCGATCCCAGGCGCGTCACGCGCTGCGGGCCACGCTCTGCTCCGGGAAGGGCGACCTGGCCGCCTTCGACGCCGCGTTCGCCCGCTGGGCGGCGATCGGCGGCTCGGCGCCGGAGCGGCCCGAGATCGAGCCGCTTCCGACGGCCACGCTTCCGCGCGCGGCGATCGCGGCCGATCGCCCGCCGCCGCAGACGACCGATACGGACACCGAGCCGCGCCCGGCGGCCTGGTCGGAGGTCGAAGTTCTCCATGCCAAGGACTTCGCCGAGTACGGCGACGACGAGCGCCGCGCGGCCCGGGCGCTGATCGCGCGGATCGCGGCCCGCGGGCCGCAACGGATCAGCCGGCGGACTCGGCCGTCCCGGCGGGCGGGCCACCGGCCCGATCCGCGCGGCACCCTGCGCGCGGCACTGCGACACGCGGGCGAGCCGATCGAGCGGCGCGAGCGCCGGCGGGTCCGCGGCCAGCGCCGCCTGGTCCTCGTGCTCGACGTCTCGGGCTCGATGGAGCCGTACTCGCGGATGCTCCTGCAGTACGCGCAGGCCTGCGTCGCGGCGCGCCGGCGCTGCGAGGCCTTCGCCTTCGGCACGCGGCTGACCCGGATCACGGGCGAGCTCTCGGGAAGGGATCCGGACCGGGCTCTCGCCCGGGCGTCGTCCGCGGTCACCGATTGGTCCGGAGGGACGCGGATCGGGGACGCCCTGGCGGCGCTGAATCGCGAGCACGGGCGGAGGATCGGCCGGGGCGCCGTTGTCGTCGTGCTCTCCGACGGCTGGGACCGGGGTGATCCCGAACAGCTCACAAACGAACTGGCGCGCTTGGCGCGCTGCGCCCACCGCCTCGTCTGGCTGAACCCGCTGAAGGCGAGCGCCGGCTACGAGCCCCTGACCCGGGGAATGGTCGCCGCGCTGCCACACGTCGACGCGTTCCTGGCGGGCAACAACCTCGCCTCGCTGGCCGAGCTCACGGACCTGATGGAGACCGGGATCGAGGTGCGCGCGTGATCGGAGGACTGATCCTGGCCGCGGGGTCGGGCTCCCGGTTCGGCGGCGCCAAACAGCTGGCCGAACTCGAAGGGAAGCCGCTGCTCGACCACGCCGTGGAGGCCATGTCTGCCGTGCCCGCAATCGAGCGGATCGTGGTCGTGCTCGGGGCGGGCGCGGACGCGGTTCGCGCGCGAGCCAACCTGGACGGCGTCGATGTGGTGGTGGCCGACGACTGGGCGGACGGCGTCTCGGCGTCCCTTCGCGCCGGCATCGCCGCCCTGCGGGACGCCGAGGCGGTGGTCGTCACCCTCGCCGACCAGCCGCTCATCACGCCCCAGGTCATCTCGGCGGTCGTCGACCTCGGCGACTCCCGCCCGCCCGCTGCCCGCGCAACCTACGGTGGGAACCTCGGACACCCGGTGCTGATCAAGCGCGAGCTCTTCGATCGGATCGCCGACCTCGCCGGCGACACAGGCGCCCGCGACCTGCTGGAACTGGCCGGGGTGGCGAAGGTCGAATGCGGGCACCTCGCCGACCCGCACGACGTCGACACCCCGGATGACCTGGCGGAGATCGCCGCACTCAAGACCTCCGAACAGGAATTGAAGGGCTGAAGGTGCAGCTGAAGTAGCCGACGCGGAGGCCGCGCGCGCTGCGACACTGCCGGCGTGCGCGTCCTCTCGATCTCCCACGAGGCCGACGCCGGGCCGGGCGTCTTCGCGGAGGCCGCCCGCGAGAGGCGGCCACTCGCTCGACGAGTGGATGCTGCCCGACGGGGACGCGCCCGGGGACCCGCTCGGCTACGACGCGGTGATGACGTTCGGCGGGTCCATGCACGCCGACCAGGAGGCGAAGCACCCGTGGCTCGCGGACGAGAAGGCGCTGCTGCGGGAGCTGATCGCGCGCCGCGTCCCCCTGTTGGGCGTCTGCCTGGGCTCGCAGCTCGTCGCGGAGGCCGCGGGCGCGCCGGCCGAGCCCGCCCCGGAGCCCGAGATCGGTTGGTTCGAGGTCGAGCTGACGGCCGAGGGCGTCTCCGACCCCCTGCTGGCGCCACTGGCCCCCGGCTTCGTCGCCTTCCAATGGCACAGCTACCGCTCGCCGGTGCCTCCGGACGCGGTGGCGCTGGCCCGCAGCCCCCGGGCGCTGCAGGCGTTTCGGGTCGGCGACCGCGCGTGGGGAATCCAGTTCCACGCCGAGGTCACCGAGCGTGACGCGCTCGAGTGGGCGGAGCAATTCGAGGAGGACGAGAAGGCCGTCGAGATGGGGCTCGATCCCGATGCGCTGAGCGCCACGATCCGGGAACGGATCGGTGCCTGGAACCAGCTCGGCCGCGAGCTCTGCGGCCGCTTCCTTGACTTCGCGGCGGCGCGACGATGAGTTTGCGCCCCGAACCCCGTCCTAGAGGCTGAAACCGGACTCCGAGGAGGACCAATGGGAATCGTGAGATGCCACATCTCCGTGTCGCTCGACGGCTACGCCGCCGGCCCGAACCAGGGCACCGAGCACCCGCTCGGCGAGGGCGGCGACCAGCTCCACGAGTGGGCTTACAACCTGGACCGCTGGCTCCAGGCGCACGGAAGGCAGGGCGGCGAGACCAACGCGTCGTCGGCGGTGATGGACGAGGCGATCGCGGGCGTCGGCGCCGGCGTCATGGGCCGGAACATGTTCGGCGGCGGCCCCGGGCCGTGGCCCGAGGACCCGTCATGGGACGGGTGGTGGGGCGAGAACCCGCCCTTCCACGTGCCGGTGTTCGTGCTGACCCATCACGAGCGCGAGCCGCTCGAGATGGCGGGCGGGACCACCTTTCACTTCGTGACCGACGGGGTCGAGTCGGCCGTTGCGCAGGCACGCGACGCCGCCGGCGACAAGGACGTCACGGTCGCCGGCGGTGCCGACACGATCAACCAGACCCTGCGCGCCGGTCTCCTGGACGAGCTGGAGCTCCACGTCACCCCGGTGATCCTCGGCGGGGGCGAGCGGTTGCTGGCTGACGTCGCGGGCGTTAGGTTCGAGGTCGTCCGGGCCGTGGAGGCGCCGGGCGTCACCCACATCAAGTACCGAGTCGTGAAGTAGCAATCGAGAAGGGGGCGATCGTTGACCGTCGAGGAATGGGCGCTGATCGCGAGCGCCGCCCTGGTGGACTGCTTCAGGCCTGACCCGGCGTCAGGTAGGCGCCCGACAGCCCGCCGTCGGCCATGAACGTCGTGGCCGTCACGAAGGTCGAGTCGTCGGACGCGAGGAAGAGCGCTGCGCGCGCGATCTCCTCCGGCTCGCCGAAGCGGCCCATCGGCACGTGCACGAGCCGCTTGCCCGCCTTCTCGGGGTCCTTCGCGAACAGCTCCTTGAGGAGCGGCGTGTTCACCGGTCCCGGGCACAGCGCGTTGACGCGGACGCCGCGGTCGGCGAACTCGACGCCCAGCTCGCGCGAGAGCGAGAGGACCGCGCCCTTCGACGCGGTGTAGGAGATCTGCGAGACGGCCGCCCCCATCACCGCGACGAACGACGCGGTGTTGATCACCGAGCCGCCCCCGCCGGCGACCAGGTGCGGGATCCCGTGCTTGCAGCAGAGGAACACGGAGCGGACGTTCACGTCCTGGACGCGCTGCCAGGCGTCGAGGGTCGTCTCGGTGACGGTGGTGTCGTCGTTCGGATTGATGCCGGCGTTGTTGAAAAGCACGTCGACGGAGCCGAGCTCGTCGCTCACGCGCTGGTACAGGGCCCTGACCTGCTCCTCGTCGGTGACGTCCGCCTCGATCGCGAGCTCCCCCGGCGCGTCCGGCACCAGGTCCACACCGACAACGCGCGCGCCCTCCTCGGCGAACACCCGCGCCGACTCGGCGCCGATGCCACTGGCCGCCCCGGTGATCACGCAGACCTTGCCGTCGAGCCGTCCCATCTGCGCTACCCCCTCGGTTCCGTCGCGTAGTAGACGTTCTTCACGTCCGTGTAGTGGTCGAGCGCGTCCGGGCCGAGCTCGCGGCCGACGCCGGACTGCTTGAAGCCGCCGAAGGGCGTCGTCACCCGGACCGAGCTGTTCGAGTTGATCGAGATCACGCCGGTGTCGATCGCGCGCGCGACCCGCAGCGCCCGGCCGCCGTCGCCGGTCCAGATCGAGCCCGAGAGGCCGTAGATCGTGTCGTTGGCGAGGCGGATCGCCTCGGCCTCGTCGTCGAACGGGATTACGCAGGCGACGGGCCCGAAGATCTCCTCGCGAGCGGCGCGGTCCGAGTTCGACATGGGCGCCAGGACCGTCGGCGGGAACCAATAGCCAGGGCCGTCGGGGGTCGCCCCGCGGAACGCCACCGGCGCGTCGCCGGGGACGAAGGAGCTGACCGTCTCGCGCTGGCCGGCCGAGATCAGCGGCCCCATGTCGGTGGATTCCTCGAGCGGGTCCCCCACCCGCATCGCCTTCACCGTGGATTCCATCGCCCCGAGGAAGTCGTCCACGGCTCCGCGCTCGACGAGGATGCGGGACCGGGCGCAGCAGTCCTGCCCCGCGTTGCCGAAGACCGCGATCGGTGCCGAGGAGGCGGCTGCCTCCAGGTCGGCGTCGGCGAACACGACGTTCGCCGACTTCCCGCCCAGCTCGAGCGTGACCCGCTTGATCGTCGCCGCCGCGCCCTCTGCGATCCCGCGGCCCACCTCGGTCGAGCCGGTGAACGCGATCTTCGCAACGTCGGGATGCTCGACCAGGCGGGCGCCGCAGACGGATCCCGGGCCCGCGACCACGTTGAGAACGCCCTCCGGCAGCCCCGCCTCGAGCGCGATCCGCTGTAGCTCCAGCGCCGAGAGCGGGGTCAGCTCGGCGGGCTTCAGGACTACCGTGTTCCCCGCGGCCAGGGCCGGCGCCACCTTCCACGATGCAATCACCAGCGGGAAGTTCCAGGGGACGATCAGCCCGACCACGCCGAGTGGCTCGCGAAAGGTCATGTCGACGCCCCCGGCGACCGGGATCGTGTGGCCGAGCAGGCGCTCCGGGGCCCCCGCGTAGTACCGGAAGCACTCGACCACCATCCCGATCTCCCCGCGGGCATCCGAGATCGGCTTGCCGGCGTTGCGCGCCTCGATCGTGGCCAGCTCGCCGGCCTCCGCCTCGATCGCGTCCGCCAGGCTGCGAAGCGTGGCCGCCCGCTCGCCGGGCTCCACGGCGTGCCACGCGCCGAAGGCCGTCTTCGCCGCTGCGACCGCCGCGTCGACCTCCTCGGCGCCCGCGCGAGGGACCTCGGCCATGACCGTTTCGGTCGCCGGCTCGATGACTTCGATCACGCCGACGCCTCCACCGCGCGGGAGGCCTCGACCAGCGAGCCGACCACGCTGCTCTTGACGTCCTCCTCCGGGTGCCAGAGAACCCCGAGGGCGTAGCGGCGCTCCGGGAGCTCGATCGCCTCAACCACGCCGTCCGGCTCGGACCACCCCGTCGCGACGAGACCCTCGCCCAGTTCGCCGACCCCCTGGTGGTGGTGCGAGCGCACCGAGACCCGTCCATCGCCGACGGCGCGCGCCGCGAGCGAGCCCGGCTCGAGCCGGACATCGTGATCGGAGAAGTTGCCGGGCGTGTGCAGGTGACGATCGGCCTCCGCCAGGTCCTGCTCGAGCGTCCCGCCCCGCACCACGTTCAGAAGCTCCATGCCCCGGCAGACCGCAACGAGCGGCAGGTCTCGTTCGATCGCGCCCGCGGCCATGGCGAACTCGAACCGGTCGCGCTCGAGGTTGGTCTCCTGCGTCTCGGGCTGCCGTTCCGCGCCGTAGAGCGCGGGATCGATGTCGGCGCCGCCCGCAAGGACGAGCGCATCGATCAGGTCGAGCACCTGACCGGGGTCGCGCGTGGCCGCCTCGTCCGGGGGGAGCACGATCGGGAGGCCGCCCGCGGCGCCGACCGCCACGGAGTACGTGCGCGGCGAGATGTTCGCGTCGACGTCCGTCCAGACGGTCCAGCGCGCGGGATGGACCGCGGCGCAGATGCCGACGACCGGTCGCCGCCCGGCGCTCACAACCGCTCGAAGCCCCGGAAGTGCTCCCAGTCGGTAACGGTGGCCTCGAATGCGGTCAGCTCGATCTGGGCGCGATTCAGATAGTGGTCCACGACCTCCTGGCCGAACGTCTCCCGAGCGAGCTCGCTGCTCGCGAAGAGATCGCGCGCGTCGTAGAGGTTCCGCGGCACGTGCTGCTTGTCGGAGGTGTACGCGTTCCCCTCCACCGGCGGCTCGAGCGGGAGCTCCTGGTCGATCCCCGCCAGACCCGCGGCGATCATCGCCGCCAGCGCGAGGTACGGGTTCACGTCCGCGCCGGGCAGCCGGTTTTCGACGCGCAGCGCCTCCCCGTGTCCGACGACGCGCATCGAGCACGTGCGGTTGTCGTTGCCCCACGCGACGGCAGTGGGCGCGAATGAACCCTCCGCGAAGCGCTTATACGAGTTGACATGCGGCGCGTAGAAGAGCGTCAGCTCGCGGAGCCCGGCAAGCTGGCCCGCGACGAAGTGGTCGAACATCTGCCGGTCCTCGGCGAAGGCGTTGCCGCCCTTCTTCAGTCCGAGCGAGCAGTGGATGTGGCATGAGCTCCCCTCGCGCTCGTCGAACTTCGCCATGTAGGTGATCGCGTACCCCTCCTGGGCGGCGATCTCCTTGGCCCCGTTCTTGTAGATCGCGTGGTCGTCGGCGACCTGAAGCGCTCCGCCGTAGTGGAAGTTGATCTCGTGCTGACCGAGGTTGCACTCGCCCTTCGAGTTCTCCACGTTCATCCCGGCCGACGCCATCTCGTTGCGGATCCGCCGCAGGAGCGGCTCCACGCGGGCCCCGCCGAGCATCGAGTAGTCGTTGTTGTAGAGGTTGGCGGGCTCGAGATCGCGATAGCCCTTGTGCCACGCCTCCTCGTAGGTGTCCTTGAAGACCATGAACTCGAGCTCAGTCCCGGCGTTCGCAACAAGGCCGCGTTCCTCGAGCCGAGCGAGCTGGCGCCGCAGGATCTGCCGCGGCGACGCGACGACGTCCTTGCCGTCCGCCCAGGCCAGGTCCGCCATCAGGAGCACGCTCGCGGGGTGCCACGGGATCGGCCGCAGCGTGTCAAGGTCGGGCTTCATCTCGAAGTCGCCGTAGCCGCGCTCCCAGGAGGACATGGCGTAGCCCGCGACCGTGTTCATCTCGACGTCGACCGCCAGGAGGTAGTTGCAGCCCTCGGCGCCGTGCTCGAGCACCTCGTCGAGGAAAAACCACCCGGTGAGACGCTTCCCCTGAAGGCGGCCCTCCATGTCCGCGAAGACGAGCATCACGGTGTCGACCGAGCCGTCATCGACCGCCTTCTTCAGCTCATCTACGTCCATTTCGAGGTGCTTCCTCCAATAAGGTTCGGAAACTGGGCCTTTCGAGCGGCAGCCTATCCAGGGGACTCCCGATGTCAAGATCCGCAGCGATCAGCTCCGACTTCCAGGTCGCGGTCGTCGGTGGCGGCGTGGTCGGCGCGGCGACCGCGTTCATGCTCTGACGCCGCGGCGTCTCGGTGGTGCTGCTCGAAGCCCAGGACGACCTCGGCCTGAGCGCCAGCGGCACGAACTCCGGGATCCTCCACACGGGGTTCGACTCGCACGCGGGCGAGCTCGAGACCCGTCTGATCCTGCGCGCCGGCGCCCTTCGCGGCTCGATCCTGGAGCAGCTGGGAACTCCGGTGCTGCGATGCGGTGCCGTGGTCACCCCTGCCGATGGGGACGAGCGCATCACGGTCGCCGGCATGGCCGACGCAGCACGCGCGAACGGCATCGACGTTCGGCTGAATGCCGGCGGTGCCCTCGAAGTGCCCGGAGAGTCCGTCACCGACCCGGTTGCGTTCACCCTCGCCCTGGCCGGTGCCGCTCGCACGGACGGCGCGGAGGTGCGAACTCGGTTTCGCGTGGCGGCGCTCGAGCGAGCCGGATCGGCGGTTCGGCTGTCCGAGCCCGGCGGCGACGCCGTGACAGCGCAGGTCGCCGTGAACTGCGCCGGCCTGTACGCCGACGAGGTCGCGCTGCTGGCGGGCGATGACTCCTTCGAGATCTATCCGCGGAAGGGCGAGTTCTTCGTCTTCGACCCGCCCGCTCGGCTCGAACGAATCCTGCTCCCGGTTCCCACAGAGCGAACGAAAGGTGTCCTCGTGTTCCCGACCGTCGACGGCAAGGTCATCGCCGGCCCGACCGCCTACGACCAGGACGACAAGGAGGACTGGTCGGTGCGACCCGATGCCGCCGACGAGGTCCTGCCGAAGGCCGTTCGCGCCTTCCCGCCGCTGGAGGGAGCCGATCCGATCGCGAGCTACGCCGGATTGCGGCCCGCGGGGCGGGGAGTGAACTACGCGATCTCATCGTCGGCCGCGTTCGAGGGGCTGATCAACGTGGCGGCGATCCGCTCGACCGGGCTGACCGCGTCGCTGGGCATCGGCGAGCACGTCACCGGCCTGGTGGCCGAGCTGGGCATCGACGTCGAGGCCGAGCGGCCGTTGCCGGCCCCCGACACCACGAAGGAGACAGCCGGCGATCCGTGGTGGCGGCGAACCGCGCGGCATCGTGCGGAGGTGGCGTCGTGAGCGGGCGCTTGCTCCTGGGGCTCGACGAGGGTACGACCGGTGTGAAGGCCGCTGCTGTTCGACGAGGAGCTCCGCCCCGTCGCCGAGGCTCGGCGCGACAAGGCGAATCGCCACCCCCAACCCGGGTGGGTCGAACAGGACGGCGAGGAGGTGCTCGAGGTCGTTGTGGAGGCGATCGCCGAGGTGCTGGAGGGCGCCCCCGGAGAGGTCGTCGCCGCCGGGATCGACCACCAGGGCGAGTCGGTCCTGGCGTGGGACGCCGAGTCGGGCGAGCCCCTGAGCCCCATCGTCGTCTGGCAGGACAAGCGCTCGCAGGAGGTCCTCGACCGCCTCGCGGACCGCGAGGAGCAGGTGAAGGCGGCCAGCGGCCTCCCCTTCGACCCGTACTTCTCGGCCGCCAAGCTCGCCTGGCTCTTGGAGAACTCGGACGAGGTCGCGCAGGCGCGCGACGCGGGAACGCTTCGCATGGGCACGGTCGACTCGTTCCTGTGCGACCGCCTCGGCGCGGGCTTTGCCACCGATCCGTCAACGGGGTCGCGGACCCAGCTCCAGCGCATCGACACGGCGGGCTGGGATCCGGACCTCTGCGACACGTTCGGGGTCCCGCTCGACGTCCTGCCGGAGATGCGGGACACGGCAGGCGATCTCGGCACACTCAGTCATCCGAGCTGGCCCGTCGAGCTGCCGCTCTGCGGCCAGACCGTGGATCAGCAGGCAGCGCTCGCGGGCTCGGGCTGCACCGAGCCCGGCCGAGTCAAGGCGACCTACGGCACCGGGGTCTTCGTCCTTGCGCACGTCGGCGATGAGGTTCCGGAGCCGGCCGGCGGCCTGCTCCCCACGATCGCCTGGCGAATCGACGGCTCGATGGAGTACGCGCTCGACGGAGGCGTCTTCGCGGCCGGGGCGATGCTCGAGTGGATGTGTGCGCAGCTCGGCGTCGCGGAGAACCCCGCGGCGCTCGGCGAGCTCGCCCGAACCGCCGACGACGCGGGCTCGGCCAGGGTTCTGCCGGCCCTGGCCGGGATCGGCGCGCCCTGGTGGCGGCCGAACGCGCAGGCCGTCCTTTCCGGCCTCGACGGCGGCACGACCCGTGCGATGGTCGCGAGGGCGGCGCTCGAGGGGATCACATGGCGGGTCGCCGACGTGGTCGCGGCGATCCGCGAGACGGTGGACGTCGCAGGCCTGCGCGTGGACGGCGGGCTCACCAACGAGCCGCTCGTCCTGCAGCTCCAGGCCGACGCGATCGGCGTCCCGGTCGCGGCCGCCGGCGCCGACGCCACCGTGCTCGGGGCGGCGGCCCTGGCAGCGGTCGGATCGGGGGTCATCGCGTCGCTCGCGGACGCCGCGGAGTTGATGCCGGTCGATCGCACGGTCGAGCCCGGCCGGGACGACGGCTGGCGCGATCGCGAGCATGAACGCTGGCGGGCGTTCGTGGCCGCGACCGCGGCCCTCGACAACGGCTGACGGGCGCCCTTCCGCCCGGCCGAACGCTCAATCACGGGAGAGCCGGGCGAGGCTGCCCACGGTTTGGGACTCGGCCCGGTCGAGGCGCGTGGCGAGAGCCAGGAAGAGCTGCGCGGTTGTCAGCGCGTCGCCCTCGGCGACGTGCGGGCTGTGCACCGGCAGGCCGAGCGCCCGCGCCGCATCCGAGAGCGAGACCGCGCCTTCGGCGGGGAGCCTCTCGGCGGGCAGCACGTGCCGGACCAGGACCGCCGTGTCCAGCGTGCGCTCGCCCAGGCGGACGCCCGCGCCCTTCAGCGCCGGCACCAGGAAGCCCCGCTCCACCCACGCCGCATGGGCGACGAGAACCCGGCCGGCCAGGGCTTCGAGAATGACTCCGAGGGCATCCGCGAGCGCCGGTGCGTCCATGAGGTCGGATGGCCGCAGGCCGTGAATGCGAATCGTCTCGGCATCGGGCATCCGCTCCGGGCGGACGAACGTCGCGCGGGCGCCGGCGGCGATCACCCGCCCCTCGTCAATCGGAACCGCGGCGAACGAGATGATCTCGTCGCCCCGGGGGTCGAGTCCGGTCGTCTCCAGGTCGACGACCGCATAGCGCGCCTCCCGCCACGGCGTCTCGGCCGAGGGCGCTCGAGCCTCCCAGTAGGCGCGTGCCTCCGGACTCTTGGGCCGGCGTCGAAGCCCCAGCCTCATGACGGATACGAGAGCTCGCCCTCGAGCGCGCGCTGAACGGCTCGCACCGCGCGGAAGGCGTCGCGCGCGTAGTGGCGGCTGGGCGAATCCATCGCCTTCGGGTCGATGTAGTCGTCGGGCTCGCGCCCGTCTCGCAGCTGCTCGACCTGGTGATCGAGCCGCAGCTGCCAGAAGATCTCGTGGGCCTCGTTCAGGGTCCTGGCCTGCTGCCCGGTGAGCGTGCCGGCGGTGGCCGCGGAGTCCAGACGCTCGCGGGTGGAGAGGCCGCGGGTGCCGGCCGCGAGGCCCGCGTAGCGCGCGATCGCGACGATCGGCCGCAGACCGGTCGCCTTGATATCGAGCCGGCCACGGTGGTCCCCGGAGTGCTCGACCACGAAGTCGCGCGGCGGGTCCCGGAAGCGCATGAACCCCGTCGGCGGCTTGTGGGAGAGCGCCAACCTCAGCATCAGCCGGAGCACCGTTCTGCGGTGCCACACCTGGCGCAGCTCCTCCAGAGGATCGCGGCCGTCACCGATCCCGTGGACGAGGCGCCCGTCGAGCAGAAGGGAGAGGAAGACCAGCGCCTTGTCCTGGTCAGGGTGGTCGACCACATCGCGTATCGCCCTCCGCCACGATTCGAACGAGCGGTCGAAGAGCGGCGCCGCAGCGGTCGCGCCGTGAGGGTCCGCGGCGAATCCATTCGCCCCGAGCTCGTCCACAACCCGGCGACCGAGGCTCTCCATGTACCGGCGCTGCCGGCTGTCCTCGTCGTTCCCGTGCCAGACCAGCGCCGAATCGAAGTCGGACGAGGGCACCACCTCCCGGCGACCGAGGCTCCCGAGCGCGAGCCAGGCGAGCGGGCACGGCGGTGTCCCGAGTTCGGCGACCGCGAGCTCGAGCACGCGTCGAGTGAGCGCATCCGCGACGACCGCGATCATCGCGGCGATCTGCGGGGGTGGGAGCTGGGAATCGTGCAGGGCGACCACGGCCGGGCCGAAGTTGTCCGGCCGCCCGGCGCAGCTGGGCGCTGTCCTCGGCTTCCCCAATCGCCTTTCGCAACGAGAACGGCGTCCGTGTCTCCGCCACGAGGAGCTCTCGGTCGCTGAGCACCCCGAGGACCTCGCCATGCGGCCAGACCACCGGCACGTGGCGGATGTCTCGGTCGAGCATCTCGATCATCACCTCGGCGCCGAAGCGCTGCGGACTGACCGTGAACGCCGGCGCGCTCATCACCTCCGCGACCGGCGCATCGGCCCCGATGCTCCCCGCCACCACCCGGTCACGGAGGTCACGGTCGGTCACGATCCCCAGCCGCCCGTCCTCGATGCGGACCAGCGCGGCGCTGGCGCCCTCCGCGGCCATTCGCCGGGCGGTCTCGCGGACGGTCTCGGTGGGCGCGACGATGACCGGCTTGCCATGGACGAGCCGTGCCACGGGCTGCTGCGCAGGGTCATGGCTCGCCCCGTCGCTCGCATCGGACCACGGGCGGGCGATCAGGCTCCGCGCGACATAGCGCAGCCCCGCCGGGCGGGCGAGCAACGGCACCACGGCCTCGGCGGGCAGCCGATAGCAGAGCGAGTCCTCGGCGGCCCTGGCCTCGAACCCGGTCGGCAAGCCCGAGAGCATCGACGGATGGCCGAACAGCTCACCCTCCCCCAGCAGGTCCAGCACGCGGCCCTGGTCGACCAGTTCCACGGCTCCCCGCCGGACGATCCACACGTGCTTCCTGGGCTCGTCGCGCTGGCGGAAGATCGTCGCGCCGGCGGCGAAGAACTCGACCTCCGCCGATCGCGCCAGCTCCTCGATCGCCTCGTCGGCCACGTCATCGAACGGAGCGTGCCGTCGGAGGAACTCGGCTATGTCGTGCATCGGTGGGCGGCGGCCACCCGGTAGCCGTCAGTGGCTCACGTGGACGCCGGTCGCTCCGTCATATCACGGACGACCTTCGCGGCTGCGGACCGCCGCGCTCGACCGCTGAGCAACGCGGCCGGCGATGGCCGGCCGCGTTGTCGAGTCGTTGCCTCGCCCTACGACGCGGGCGCCGCGGGTGGTGGCGGCTCGGCGGGCGGAGGCGAAGCCGGCTTCTCCTCGACGACTCCCATGCCCTCGTCGAACTCGAGCGTCCGCACCGGGCCCTTGTAGCGATTCTTGGCGCCGAGAACCCAGGCCAACCAGGTGCCGAGCAAGACGACGCCGACGACCAGAGGCGTGTAGTTGAAGAAGCTCCAGTCGAAGTCGTCCTCCCACGGGACTCCGAGGCTGGAGTACGGCAGCATCAGGATGATGAACATGAGTACGACGAAGACCACCGCGACGGCGTTGATCCACTTGTACCTCGGCCCGAGGGTCCACGAGCGAGCCTCGAACGCATCGCCCTGCCGCCAGCGCAGGTACACCGGCGTCACATAGGCGATGTAGAGGCCAACCGTGCCGATCGCTGTGACCGCGAAGAAGGCCACCGGCGGGATGTAGGTCTCGGAGGCGAAATAGGCCGGGAGCACGATCAGGAACGCCAGGAGGCAGCTGCCGAGAACGGCGGCGGCCGGCACGCCACGCTTGCCGCTGACTCGGCTCCACAGCTTCCAGCCGGGGACCGCGCGATCCCGCGAGAAAGCGAAGAAGGTCCGCGAACAGCTCGTCACGCAGGCCAAACCGCAGAAGAACTGGCCGATCATGGCGATCAGGATGATCGCCTCGGCCCAGTTCTGGTTCATCTCGGCCGAGGTCAGAACCGCGATCGACGAACCGAAGCCCTCGTTGACGGCGTCGACGTTGGTGGCCGCGAACAGCAGCGCAAGCAGCACGAACCAGCCGATCAACGCCGAGGACGCAACCGATTGCCAGATGCCCTTGGCCGCGGCCTGCTCGGCGCCCACCGTCTCCTCGGCCACGTGGGCCGAGGCGTCATAGCCGGTGATCGTGTACATCGTCAGCAGGAACCCGACCGGCAGGACGAGGAACCAGAACGTTCCGCCGCCGATCGCTCCCTCGGCGAACCCGGAGTTGTTGATCCTCTCGGTGAAGACGAAGTCGGCGCTCTGGTGGCTGTCGGGGACGATGACCAGGATGCCGATGATGATCAGCACCCCGATCACGTGCCACCACACGGAAATGCTGTTGAACAGCGCCACCAGGTGCGACGAGTAGATGTTGATCAGAGCGTGGAGGGCAAGGATGATCATGAAGACGAAGAAGATCTCCTTGACGATGTGCAGGTCGTCGCCGAAGTTGATGAAGCCGAGATCCCAGCCCCAGAGGCCGAACAGCTGGGTCGAGAAGAAGGCGAGGATGTAGTCCACGGATGCGACGATCCCGATCAGGCCGAGGACGTTGAACCAGCCCGTGAACCACGACCAGCCGGCGCCTCCCAGACTGTGCGCCCACCAGTACGGGCCGCCGGCCGTGGGGAACTTCGAAGCGAGCTCGGACATGCTGACGGCGACCGTGAGGATGATCAGGGCGATCACCGGCCAACCGATCGAGATCGCGATCGGCCCGCCGTTGTTCCACGCCACGTAGAAGACGGTGAAGCAGCCCGCGAGGACCGAGATGATCGAGAACGAGATCGCGAAGTTCGTGAACCGGGTCCAGCCGCGAGGCAGCTCTTGCTTGTAGCCGAGCTCCGCTAGGCGTTTCTCATCGGCAGTCTGATCGACGTTGCCCTCAGGTGCCATAACGGTCTCCTCCTTCGCGCCTGGTCGGTCATGCGATAAAAGGTGTGCTTAGCCGACCTATGGACGACGCCAGCCTAAGCGCACGATCGGACGCGAGTCAACCCCCTGGGAGCGATCTCCCACGGATCCTCGAGCAATTACGCCGCTTGTTGGGCGAACCGGAGCACGATCCGGAGCCGCTCGAGGGCGGGATCACGAACCGCAACTACCGGGTCCGTATTCCGCGGCCGCGACTACGTGATCCGGGTGCCCGGGAAGGACACGAGCCTGCTCGGCATCGACCGCAGCGCGGAGCACGCCGCGAACCAGGCGGCCGCGGAGATCGGCGTGGCGGCGCCCGTCGCGGCATTCCTCACCGAACCGCCGGCGATCGTGACCGAGTTCATCGCCGGTCGCGGGATGGAGCCGGAGGAGCTGCGGGAGGGCAAGGCCCTCGCCAACGTGGCCGGCGCCCTGCGCGCGATGCACGGCGGTGTCCCGATCCCATCGGAGTTCAACTCGTTCCGGGTCGTGGAGGACTACGCGGCGACCGCCCGCGAGCGCGGCGGCGACATCCCCGCCCCCTACGACGGCGCCCTGGCGCAGGCGACGGAGATCGAGGCCGCGATCAGCGGCCCCGAGCACGAGCCGGTCCCGTGTCACAACGACCTCCTTGCCGCGAACTTCATCTGGGACGAGCGCCGGGTGCGGATCGTCGATTGGGAGTATGCGGGCATGGGCGACCGGTACTTCGACCTCGCCAACTTCGCGATCAACAACGGCCTCTCCCCGCCGCAGCAGGAAGAGCTCCTCCGTGTCTACTTCGGGGAGCCGCCATCCGAGGCGCGGCTGGCCGCCCTCCGCCTCTTCTCCTTCATGTCCGACTTCCGCGAGGCGATGTGGGGTGTGGTCCAGACCGTTGCGTCGGACCTCGACTTCGACTTCGCCGGCTACGCGGCCGAGCACTTCGACCGGATGGCGGCGACCGCCGCCACGCGCGAGTTCTCGGAGGCGCTCGAGGCGATGCGTGGCGACTAGCCGCGAGCTGCCCGGCTCGGCCCGCTGCGTGATCGTCGGGGGCGGCGTCGGCGGCGTCTCGATCGCCTACCACCTGGCGGGGCTGGGGTTCGAGGGCGTCGTCCTCGTCGAGCGCTCGCAGCTGACGTCCGGATCGACCTTCCATTCGGCCGGCCTGGTGGGGCAGCTCCGGGACTCGGTCTCGCTGACGAAGATGATGATGCACTCGGTCGAGCTCTACCGGCGCCTGAAGGACGAATCGGAGTTCGACCCGGGTTGGGTCGAGTGCGGCGGAATTCGCCTGGCGTCGTCGGAGGAGCGGATGGAGGAGCTCCGCCGCCAGGCCGGCTGGGCGAAGACCTTCGGGCTGCCGCTCGAGCTGATCTCCGCCGAGGAGGCGCGGGAGATGTTTCCCCTGATGTCCACCGAGGGGGTGCTCGGAGGGGCGTGGCTTCCCACCGACGGCTACCTCGACCCGTCCCAGCTCACGTACGCCATGGCCGACGGCGCCCGGCGCGGCGGCTGCCGCATCCACACCTCGACCCGGGTGACCGGAATCGACGTCGTGGACGGCCGCGTGCGCGCCGTCGAGACGGACAAGGGCAGGATCGAGACCGAGGTCGTGGTGAATGCGGCCGGAATGTACGCGGCGGAGATCGGCCGGCTCGCCGGGGTCCGGGTCCCCGTGATCCCGATGTCGCACCAGTACGTGGTGACCCAACCCGTCCGCTCGCAGGCCGACCGGGGCGATCGCCGCCTGCCGACGCTGCGCGACCCGGATCTGCTCGTCTACTACCGGGAGGACGGCGAGGGACTCGTGATGGGCGGGTACGAGCGGGAGTCCAAACCCGCGTTCATGCCGGACGGGACCGGAGGGCTCGACGACATCCCGTCCGACTTCAACGGGCGTCTCCTGGAGGACGAACCGGATCGCTTCGAGGAGATCGCCGAGAACTCGAAGCGCCGCGTGCCCGCCATGGCCGACGTCGCCATCACGAAGCTGATCAACGGGCCCGAGGCGTTCACGCCGGACAACGAGTTCTGCCTCGGGGAGACCGAGGTCCGCGGCCTGTTCGTCGCAGCCGGGTTCTGCGCCCACGGCCTGGCGGGCGCCGGCGGGATCGGCAAGGTGATGGCGGAGTGGATCGCGGACGGCGAGCCCTCGCTGGACCTCTGGCACATGGACGTGCGCCGGTTCGGGGCGCAGTACCGCTCCCCCGCCTACACGCACTCGCGGATCCGCGAGACGTACGAGACCTACTACGACATCCGCTACCCGAACCACGAGCGTGAGGCCGGCCGCCCGCTGCGCGTCTCGCCCGCCAACACCTGGCATCGCGACCACGACGCCGCGTTCGGCGAGAAGTCCGGCTGGGAGCGCGTGAACTGGTACGAGTCGAACTCCGCGGCGGGCGACGAGTCGCTGCGGCCACGCGGTTGGGCGGGGATGCACTGGTCGCCCGCGATCGGCGCCGAACACCGCGCGACCCGTGAAACGGCCGCGATCTTCGACGAGTCGTCGTTCGCGAAGCTGGAGATCTCGGGTCCGGGATCCGCCACGTTCGTGGAGCGGCTCTGCGACAACCGTGTCGCGCGCGACGTGGGGAAGATCACCTATACGCAGATGCTGAACAGCCGGGGCGGGATCGAGTGCGACTTCACGGTTGCCCGCCTCGGCGATCAACGCTTCTCGATCGTCACCGGCACGGCGTTCGGCAACCACGACCGTGAGTGGATCCGGCGCCATCTGCCGGGCGACGGTTCGGTCCAGGTCGCGGATGTGACGTCGGCGTGGGCGTGCTTCGGCGTCTGGGGCCCGCGCGCCCGCGACGTCCTCGCTCCACTCACTCCGAACGACCTGACGAACGAGGCGTTCCCCTACATGTCGGTGCGGGAGATCACGCTCGGCAACGTTCCCGTCCGCGCACTCCGGGTGACGTACGTGGGCGAGCTCGGCTGGGAGCTCTATTGCCCCGCTGAGTACGGGGTGGGCCTCTGGCGAGCGCTCTGGGCGGCGGGCGAGCCGCACGGCATGGTCGCCGGCGGGTACCGGGCGATCGACTCGCTCCGGCTCGAGAAGGGATACCGCGTCTGGGGCGCGGACATCACCCCGGACGAGACTCCGTACGAGGGCGGCGTGGGGTTCTGCGTGAAGCTCGACAAGGAGGGCGGCTTCATCGGCCGCGACGCGCTGGCGCAGGCGAAGGAGCAGGGGCCACGGACCCGGCTCGCCTGCATCGTGCTCGACGACGCCCGCTCGGTCGCGCTCGGGAACGAGCCGGTCCGGATCGACGGCGAGATCCGCGGGCGGGTCACTACCGGCGGCTATGGCTACACGGTCGAGCGCTCGATCGCCTACGCGTACGTCCCACCCGACCGCGCCGAGCCCGGGACTGCGGTCGCCGTCGAGATCTTCGGCCGCTGGATCGAGGGCGAGGTCGCAGCCGAGCCGCTGTTCGACCCGAAGGGCGAGCGGATCCGCGCCTGAGCGTGCGCTCGCCTCAGGCCGCGCGGGGCAGCAGTCCGGCGAGGATGTGCTCTGTCCCCTCGATGTGCTCGCGCATCAGGCCGACGGCGCGGCCGGCGTCGTGCCTGCGCATCAGCTGCACGAGCTGGTGGTGCTGCGCGTTCGAGTGGGTCAGCACCTGGTCCGGGTGCGCGATCAGCGCGATCAGGTCGGTCATCGCCCCCTGGACCTCCGTCATCTCGGTCACCAGCCGCGGCGAGCGCGCGGCCTCGGCGACGCCGATGTGGAACCGGATGTCGGCACGACGGTAGTCCTCGAAATCGCCGGCTTCGGCCATCTTCTCGACCAGCTCGTCGAGTCGTTCGAGATCGGGCGACTCGGCCCGCTCGCAGGCCAGGATCGTCGCTCCGGTCTCGATCGCGACCCGGTGTTCGAGCACGGACCACGTGCCCTGGCCGAGCGGCTCGCTCTCCAGCTCCGCCAACGGCGGCGCCTCGGCGACGAAGGTGCCCCCACCCCGCCCCCGCTGCGCGATCAGGTGACCGCTCTGCGTCAGGGTGGTGAGGGCCTCGCGCAGGGTCGAGCGCGAGATGCGCAGCTCACCGGCCAGCTCGCGCTCGGGGGGCAGCTTGCTGCCGGGCGCCAACAGGCCGAGACGGATCGCCGTGCCAAGCCGCTCGACCGTCTCCTCGAACGTGGTCGGCGGGCGCACCGGCTGGAACACCGCTTCGAGGGCTGCATCGCGCGCCATCGCGCCTACCGTAGCGACCGCCCGGCCGCGCGGAAGAATCCGCAGATTCCGCGATGGCGGACCGGCCCTGCCCACCTTTGGACACGCGGATAACCGCTGCCTGGTCGCGGCTGACTAATCTGACCCAACTCTTCCAATCAAACTCGTCGCGGACGAGGCGCGCTCCCCAGGGGTTCGCGTCCCACGCGCACGCTCAGGAGGCCCGAAAGCAAAGATGGCAAGGATCCGTCAGAAGAACGTCACCGCCGCCCAGTGGAGCCCGAACGGCGAGGCCCTCGGGACGCTCGATCTCAGCAAGGACGAGGCGTACCCGTTCGCCGAGAACGTGTTCTCCGCGCAGGTCCAGCAGGATCGCCTGTCGCGTGACGCCTACCGCAAGCTCCAGGGCGTTCTCGAAACCGGCGAGGCCCTCGATCCGGAACTGGCGGACGAGGTGGCCGAGGCGATGAAGGAATGGGCGCTCGAGAAGGGCGCCACCCACTTCACCCACATGTTCCAGCCGCTGACCGGCCTCACGGCGGAGAAGCACGACTCGTTCTTCGAGCCCGAGGGCGACGGGACCTCGATCGCGAAGTTCAAGGGGACGGAGCTGATCCAGGGGGAGCCGGACGCCTCCTCGTTCCCGACCGGCGGCGTCCGGGCGACGTTTGAGGCCCGCGGCTACACCGCCTGGGACCCCACCAGCCCTGCGTTCATCCTCGAGAACCCCAACGGCGCTCTGCTCTGCATCCCCACGGCGTTCGCGTCGTGGACGGGCGAGGCCCTCGACATGAAGATCCCCCTCCTGCGCTCGATGGACGCGCTCTCGCGCTCGGCCATCCGGGCGCTGCGCCTGCTCGGAGACGAGGACGCACAGCGCGTGTTCACCACGGTCGGCGCCGAGCAGGAGTACTTCCTGATCGACGAGCAGTACTACTTCGAGCGCCCCGACCTGGTCACCACCGGCCGGACCCTGTTCGGCGCCAAGCCGCCGAAGGGGCACGAGCTCGACGACCACTACTTCGGCTCGATCCCGGAGCGGATCCTGGCCTGCATGCTGGACGCCGAGACCGAGATGGCAAAGCTCGGCATCCCGGTCAAGACGCGCCACAACGAGGTCGCGCCGAACCAGTACGAGATCGCACCGGTGTTCGAGAACTCGAACGTCGGTTCCGACCACCAGCAGCTGATGATGCTGGTGATGCAGTCCGTCGCCCGCCGCTACGGCCTGGTCTGCCTGCTGCACGAGAAGCCCTTCGCGGGCGTCAACGGCTCGGGCAAGCACAACAACTGGTCGATGGGCACCGACACCGGCCACAACCTGATGGAGCCGGGCGCCACGCCGGCGGAGAACACCAATTTCCTGTTCTTCTGCGCGGCCGTCATCCAGGCGGTGAACAAGCACCAGGGCCTGCTGCGCGCCTCGGTTGCGGACATCGGCCAGGACCACCGCCTCGGTGCCAATGAGGCCCCGCCGGCGATCATCTCGATCTTCCTCGGCGCCGAGCTGGAGAAGGTCTTCGAGGCGATCGCCACGGGCGAGGGCGACCCGCATACGCCGGGCTCGTTCCTCGAGTTGGGTGCGTCGGTCTTGCCGCCACTGCCGATGCACGGGGGCGATCGGAACCGCACCTCGCCGTTCGCCTTCACGGGGAACAAGTTCGAGTTCCGCGCGGTGGGATCGAGCGCGTCGCTCTCGTTCCCGAACACCGTTCTGAACACGGTCGTCGCCCAGGCGATCGACGATCTGGCCGATCAGCTCGAGGCCAAGGGCACCGACGACGTTCCCGCGGCGGTCGCCGAGATCGTCGGGCAGTCGTACGCCGCCAACA
The DNA here is from genome assembly GCA_963734015.1 of uncultured bacterium. Taxonomy (GTDB): domain Bacteria; phylum Actinomycetota; class Thermoleophilia; order Solirubrobacterales; family 70-9; genus JALZKA01. Next base: position 50,741 of record CAVTFG010000005.1, read on the forward strand.
AGGCGGTCTGCTTCGACGGCGACAACTACGCCGAGGAGTGGCACGCCGAGGCGGAGCAGCGCGGGCTGAAGAACCTGCGCACCACGCCCGACGCGCTTCCCGAGGTGGTCTCGGCACAGACGATCGAGGCGTTCGGCAAGTACGACGTGCTCTCCGAGCGCGAACTGGAGTCGCGCTATGAGGTGTGGCTCGAGCAGTACGTGATCCGCGCGAACATCGAGGCCGAGACCACGGAGTCGATCGCCCGGACGCTGCTCCTGCCGGCGGCCCTCCGCTACCTGGCGCTGATCGACGACGCCGAGGTGTCGGTCGCTGACGGGCGAGGTGAAGCCGCTGGTCGAGGAGCTGATCGCCGCGATCGGCGATCTCGACCGGGCGAACCAGTACCCGGACGGCGTCGAGGGGCTGGAGCTCGCCGAGTACGCCCGCGACCACCAGCTCGCCGCGATGGCGAAGGTCCGCGAGGCCGCGGACATCCTGGAGAAGGTCGTCGCGGACGACCTCTGGCCCCTGCCGAAGTACTCCGAGATCCTGTTCATCAAGTAGACGCGAGGAACCGAGAGCGGCTCAGGTCGCCGCGGTCAGCCGCGCGATCGCGGCTTCCGCCTCCGCGACCATCCGGCTGACGATCTCGCCGGCCGGGAGGGTCTCGCGGATCAGGCCTGCGGTCTGGCCTGTGAACGGCACGAGCTCGTGCGGGGCGCCGGTCGTAATCGCCTCGATGACCTGCGCCCGCAGCTCCTCGGCCCGCTCGGCGGCCGGTGAAGGCTCGGCGCGTAGCGCATCGACCCACTCGGTGCCGAGGACCCGCGGCACCACACGGTAGGCGGCCTCGCCCTCCGTCGGAAACAGGGCAGCCCACGCCTCCAGCCTGACCGCGGCCTCGGACTCGGCCCCGACGATCGCTTCCTTCCACCCGTCGTGCGCGGCCGCCTCATCGGAGGCGAGGAAGCGGGTCCCGACGTTCGCACCGGCCGCGCCGGCCGCAAGGACCGCGGCCAGCCCTCGCCCGTCCGCAACGCCGCCCGCGGCGAGGACGGGGATCGGATCCACCGCGTCGACCACCTGCGGCACCAGCGTGAGCGTGCCCGGCGCGGTGACCATCCCCTGGCCTCCCGCCTCGCTGCCCTGGGCGATGATCGCGTCAACGCCCAGGTCGGCTGCAGCGCGTGCCTGCGTCACCGTGTGGACCTGCTGGAGCACCTTCGCGCCGGCATCCCTCGCGCGTCCCACCAGGTCGCCCGGATCGCCGAGCGCGAAGGAGATCCCGGTGGGCCGGGCCTCGAGCGTCGCAGCGAACGCGTCCTCGTCCAGTTGCGGGACGACGTGGTTCACGATGAACGGCCGGTCGGTGAGCTCTCGGACCCGGTCGATCTGACCACCGATCTCCTCGGCCGAGGCGAACAGCGCCGCAAGGCTCCCGATCGCGCCCGCATCGCCGACCGCGGCGACGAGGTCGGGCGAGGCGGCCGGCCAGATCGGCGCCTGGACGACCGGGACGTCGATCTCGAACAGGTCGCAGAAGCGGGTGCGCGTCACGCACCCGATCCTCTCACCCCGTCTTCTCGAAGACCAGCCGGTAGTGCTCGAGCAGCTCGCGCTCGAAGCACGCGCTGTTCGCGCTCACGCCCGAGGTGAAGGCGAGGCGGAAGTCGGAGCTGGTCAGCCAGCGCGGCACGAGCCGCAGCTTCATCAGCCGCTTGCGCCAGCTCGGCTCGGCGAAGCGTGCCCGCCACTGCTTGATCGTCTCGATGTAGTCGAGGCGGCCGCTGGAGCTCTCGACGAGCCGGAAATGCGGCTCCGCGGTGCGGACGATCTGCTCGCTGCCGAACGGAAGCCACGAGCCGGGGAACTGGTGCTGCATGAGCGCCAGGTACCACTCGTCGGAGTCCCGCGGGGCGTCGATCGTCACCCGCTTCGGGTCGATCATGTTCGGGCCGAAGACCATCGTCTGGAGGTAGAGGCGCCCGCCCTCGGGCAGCGTGGTGGCGGTGTTCGCGAACAGCTCGCGGTAGACGTCCTCCTGCCGGCCGGCCCAGTAGTCCTCGGGCGAGCAGAAGTGCTCGAACGCCCCGAGGCTGGCGACCGCGTCGAACGGCCCGAACGTCTCGCGGGTCACTCGCCGTGCGTCCCGCATGTGGACCTCGAGCCCGTGGCGGCGGCACGCCTCGGCCTGCGCCCCCGACAGCGTCACGCCCACCCCCTCCCCTCCTCGGTCGCGGACGAAGTTGAGCATCGGCCCCCAGCCCGAGCCGAGGTCGAGGACGCGGCGCCCGGGGCCGATCCCGATCTGCTCGGCGACGTACTCGTGCTTGCGCCGCTGCGCCTGTTCGAGCGTCATCGAGAAGTCGCCGTCGTACTTGGCGCCCGAGAAGTCGGCGAGCTCGCCCAGGCTCAGCCGGAAGATCCGGTCGATCAGCGAGTACGTGAACTCCAGGTCGGCGCGGTCAGCCATCTAGACAAGGTCCCCTTAGGTCATGTGCCGGGCGATCACAACCCGCTGGATCTCGTTCGTTCCCTCGTAGATCTGGGTGATCTTCGCGTCGCGCATCATGCGTTCCACGGGGTACTCGTTCACGTAGCCGTAACCGCCGAGGACCTGCACGGCCTCCACCGTGACCTCCATGGCGGCGTCGGAGGCGAACAGCTTCGCCATCGAGCTGTAGAGGCCCAGCTGCGGATCGTTCCGGTCGGCCATGGCGCACGCCTTGTAGAGCAGCTCGCGCGCGGCGGCCGTCTTCGTCTGCATGTCGGCGAGCTTGAACTGGATGCCCTGCAGCTGGTTGATCGGCTTGCCGAAGGCCGTGCGCTCCTTCGCGTACTCGTTCGCGTAGTCGATCGCCCCCTGGGCGATTCCGACAGCCTGCGCGCCGGCGCCCAACCGGGTCCGCTCCAGCGTGCCGAGCGCGACCGACATCCCGCGACCGACCTCGCCGATCACGTTCTCCGCCGGGACGCGAACGTCCTCGAACACCGGCTGCCCGGTCGGCGATCCGTGGATGCCCAGCTTGTGCTCGAACTTCGGCACCGAGAAGCCGGGCGCGTCCTTCTCCACGATGAACGCCGAGATTCTGCGCTCGTCGCGGTCGGTCACCGCGAAGACGACGTAGAAGTCGGCGATCCCGGCGTTCGTGATCCAGTTCTTGGTGCCGTTGATGACCCAGTCCGATCCGTCCTGCTCGGCGCTGGTGCGCATCGCTCCCGGGTCCGACCCGGCGTCGGGCTCCGACAGGCAGAAGGCCGGCGATTTCTCGCCGGACGCGCAGTCCGGAAGGAAGCGCTGCTTCAGCTCGTCCGATCCGAACAGCTGGATCGGCAGGGTGCCGAGCTCCTGGACCATCAGGATCAGAGCGACGGCGGCCGAGGCCTTCGCCAGCTCCTCGACGGCCATCTGGAGCATCAGGGTGCCGGTGCCGGTGCCGCCGTGCTCCTCGGCGAACGGAAGGCCGAGGATGTCCTGTTCGGCCAGCAGCTGCCGGATGTCCCACGGGTACTCGTCGGTCTGATCGATCTCGGCGGCGCGCGGAGCGACGCGCTCGGTCGCGATCCGGCGCACGAGATCGCGGAAATCCTCGTGCTCCTGGGGAATCGCGTAGAGGTCGTCGTGGAGCGTCGTCGTCATGAATCAATCCTGCCAGCCAGGGCCCGAACGATGCCGGCCCGTCAGTAGACGACGACCTTGCGGCCGATCTCGGCGAACCGGTAGAGGAACTTCGCGTCCGGCTTGGGCACGCGCACGCAGCCATGCGAAGCCGGGTAGGTCGGGACCTGGGCGTACTCGTGGAAGGCGATGCCCTGGAAGAAGTACGACGCCCACGGCAGCCACTGGCTGAAGGGGACCGACCAGGACATCTTCTCCTTGCGGAAGACCGAGAACGTGCCAGCCGGTGTGGCGGTGCCGGGCGCGCCGGTCGAGATGTGGATCGCGCGCTTCGTCCGCCCGTTCTGGACGACCAGCGCCACCCCCTTGTCGCGAAAGACCTCGATCCGCTTCTTGTTCCCGTCGCCCCGCGGCTTCGGCCGGCGCGCATCCTCCAGGGCCGCCCGGGTCAGCGGACCGACGATGCCGTCGCGGTCGAGGCCCTCCCAGGACTGGAACGCGATCACCGCCTGCTGGGTCCGATAGCCGTTGATCCCGTCCACGGCCCGTTTGGGGAGGTAGCGGAGTCGCGCGAGGCGGCGCTGGATCGAGCGCGTGCCCGCGCTCTCGGCGCCCCTGGGCCGGCGCTCGGATTCGGGCCGGCCCTCGGGCTTCGCGTAGTCGCCTCTCGCGCGTGCGGGCTCGACGCCCACACCGCCCGAGACCACCTTCGCGGACTCGACGTCGGCGAACTGCGTGAGCGTGTAGGTCACCTGGCCGAGGCGCGCGTCGAGTTCCTGTTGCTGCGCGCGGCTGCGTTTCCCCACCTCCTCGGGAATGCCGGCCACGAAGTCGCGCGAGACGCGCACCGTCGCGGTGCCGTCCTCCGCGACGTCCACCCCGGCGACCTCGGTACCGGGCGGGATCTGGGTCTGGGCCTCGACCCGTGCCCGGCGTTCGGCCTTCGTCGGGCCGGCAACCAAAGCCTCGACCGCGGCCGCGACTTCCGATCCCGGCCCCTCCAGGCGCCGTTCGACCTTGCGGAACTGCTCCCCGGAGGTGAAATAGAGGTCGGTGTGCTCATCGCCGGTTTCCTCTCCGGGCGGCTGCTGCGCCTCATTCCCGTCACCGGACGCAGGCGCTTCGGTTTCGGGCTCGGGCGCCGGGGGCTCGCTGTCGGAGTCGCCGCCCCCGCAGCCGGCCGCCAACAGGGAAACGATCGCGAGCAGCGCTCCCGCCTGGCCCCGGTGCCGCCGACCCGTCATGCGCGTGGAGGCTAGCCGGAGGTCGCTAGAACGCCGGGGCGGCCTCTCGGAGCGCGCTGCGAATGCGCTCGAGCAGCCATTCGTACGAGCCCGGCTCGCCGAACTCCGCGATACGGCGCCAACCCGCGAGCGCGCGCTCGAGGACGTCGGGCGCGAAGCGGCCGAGCACGGTCACCTCCGCCTTCTCGGTGTTCCCACTGTGGCGGACGGCGTAGAGCTCCTCCGTGTCAGCGATCCACGCCGCCCGGTAGGTCGCGCCGTGGACACTGCGCCAGTTGAGGCCGAGGTCGCGCTCGAGCGAAGGGCCCCGCCGCGGGTCCGCGTCGTAAAACGAGCGCATCGCCGGGTCCATGGAGTCGCTGGCGCGCTGGCGCGTCCAGCGGCCGGCCTTCGCGCGGGGACGGTGACGCTGCTGCTTGGACTCGGGCACAGTTCCGCCAGCATGCCAACGCCGGAGGCAGGCCTCAATGTGGCCCGCCACCGAATCGGGGTGCGGTTATCCGTACGGCGTACGGGTGCTCAGAACCCGCCGTTCATCGAAACCGCCAAGGCGAAGCCGGTCGTCATCGCCAGCAATAGGAAAGCCACAGCCGTCTTCGTCGTGCGTGTCATTCACATCCCCTCGGTCCGATGCCCCGGACGATGCAGTCAACCGTCCTCCGGGACCGCCGACAAGCGCCTGGCGGAAAGTTCACCCAATATGGGGATCATGGGTTTCGGTAAGCCGAGTACCTGCTTCCAGGTGCCCGGCTCGGTGCCCTGGGCTCAGCTGCCCTCGGAATAGGCGGGCTCGCGTCCCATCGCGTCCCGCTCCCGCTGTTCGTCCTCGCCGGCCGCGGGCTCCGGGCGCAGGATCGCGATCGCAGCGACGACGGCGAGGCCGATCAGCGCGGCGCCGATCAGAAACGCCAGGTGGTAGCCGGAGTTGAGGGCGGATGCGTTGGAGACGCCATCCGCCAGCAGGGAGTCGGTGCGCTCCGTCGCGAGGGTCGCGAGGACCGCGAGGCCGATCGCGCCTCCCACCTGGACGGTGGTGTTGACGAGGCCCGAGGCCAGGCCGGCGTCGCTCTGCGTGGCGCCCGACATCGCGAGCGTCATCAGGGCGGGGAACGCCAGGCCGGCGCCGAGCCCGAGCAGCAGCATGACCGGCAGGACGTCCGTGACCCAGCTCCCGTCGACCGGGGCGCGCGAGAAGAGCACGAGCCCGGCGGCGGCCGAGATCAGGCCGGCGATGAGCGTGGGGCGCGGGCCGACGCCCATGATCAGCTTCTCGGCGTAGCCGAGGGACAGGGTTCCCATGACGATGCACGACGGGAGGAACGCAAGCCCGACCTCGAGCGCGGTGTAGCCGAGGATGCCCTGCAGGTAGAGCGCTCCGAGGAAGAACATGCCGAAGAACCCGACCACCAGCAGCGCCATGACGACGTTCGCGCCGACGACGTTCCGCGACCGGAACAGGCGGAGTGGCATCAGGGGGTTGGGGATCCGCGCCTGCCGGGCGACGAACGCCGCGAGGAGCGCGAGCGCGGTAGCGCCGAGGCCGAGGGTCTGGGTGGAGCCCCAACCCTGCTCGCCCGCCTCGAGCAGCGCGTATACGCCCAGCATCACGCCGGCGGTGATCAGGACGGCGCCGGGGATGTCCGCGCCGGCGGCGAAGCCGATGCCCTTGCGGTCCTCGACCAGCCGTACGGTCAGCAGGGCGATCGCGATCCCAACCGGCAGGTTGATCACGAAGATCCAGTGCCAGTTGATCGCCTCGGTGAGGATCCCGCCCGCGAGCAGGCCGATCGAGGCGCCCGCGGAGGCGACGAAGCTGTAGACGCCGATCGCCTTCGCCTGCTCCCGGGGCTCCGGGAACATCGTCACGATCATGCCGAGGATGACGGCCGACGAGACCGCGCCGCCGGCGCCCTGGATGAAGCGCGCGGCGATCAGCATTCCCTGGCTCGTTGCGACCGCGCAGACCAGGGACGCGATCGTGAACACGGCGAGGCCGATCAGGAAGATCCGGCGTTGGCCGAACAGGTCGCCGAGGCGCCCGGCGAGCAGCAACAGTCCGCCGAACGCGATCAGGTACGCGTTGACGACCCATGCCAGGGTCGACTGCGAGAAGCCGAGGTCGTCCTGAATCGAGGGCAGCGCAACGTTCACGATCGTCGCGTCGAGGACGATCATGAGCATGCCTCCGCAGAGGACGTAGAGGGCCATCCAGCGGCTTCGGTCGGTGTCGGCAGTCACGGTTCTTGGTCTCCTTGGGTCGCGTTCGGACATAGAGACCCCGGCCCGCGCGAAAACTCATCGTGGCTCTCGCGGCCGGTGGGAGGCCTAGAAACCCGGTAGTTGCGGATTCGGCTTCGGCAAGGGGTGTTCGGGCCGCGCGAGCGCGGTTACGATCGCGCGCGCTCCGAAGGTCCGCTAGTCAAGGGAGGCTCGTGAAGCTCGTCATCGGCATCGTTCGGCCGGAGAAGGCGAACGACGTGTTGGAGGCGCTCTATCGCGCCGAGGTACGGGGTGTTTCGATCTCGAACGTCCAGGGTCACGGGGGCGAGCTGGACCGGGTCGAGACCTATCGCGGGACGACCGTCAAGGTCGGGCTCGCGGACAAGGTGCGCTTCGAGATCGCGGTCTCCGACGACTTCGTCCAGCCCGCGATCGACGCCCTCTGCGACGGCGGGCGCACGGGCGAGGTCGGGGACGGAAAGATCTTCGTCGTTCCGCTCGAGCGGGCGGTCCGCATCCGGACCGGCGAGACCGATCAGGGCGCCGTGACTCCGGTAGGTAGCTGATGAGCGACGTAAGGCGCGAAACCATGTTCGCCCCCCTGGCAAGGGAGATCTCATGATCGACGCGGTCGGCATCGTCGCTCAGGCCGAAGCGATCGACACCGGAGACACGGCGTGGATGCTGATGGCAACCGCGCTCGTGATCCTGATGACGATCGGGCTCGGGCTGTTCTACGCCGGGCTGGTGCGGGCGAAGAACGCGCTGAACACATTCATGATGTGCGTCGCAGCGCTGGCGGTGGTGACCATCTCGTGGGCGCTCGTCGGCTACTCGCTCGCCTTCGGCGAGGGCAACGGGTTCATCGGCAACTTCGACTACGCGTTCCTGCAGGGCGTCGGCTTCGAGCCGTACGCCGAGGGGCAGACGATCCCGCATCTCGTCTTCTTCGCCTTCCAGGGGAGCTTCTGCATCATCACCGCGGCGCTGGTCTCGGGCGCGGTCGTTGAGAGGATGCGCTTCTCCAGCTACCTGATCTTCATCGCGCTGTGGTCGATCTTCGTTTACCCGGTGATGGCGCACTGGGTCTTCGGCGGGGGGTTCCTGTTCGACCGCGGCACGCTCGACTTCGCGGGCGGCATCTCGGTCGAGATGGGCTCGGGGTTCTCGGCCCTGGCGGCGGCGCTCATCGTCGGCGCGCGCAAGGACTACGGGCGCCAGGCGCTCCTGCCGCACAACGCGGTGCTCGTTCTGCTCGGCGCGGGACTGCTCTGGTTCGGATGGTTCGGCTTCAACGGGGGAAGCGGGCTCGGCACCGGGCAGCAGAGCGTGCTCGCGTTCGCCAACACGCTCCTGACGCCGGCGGTGTGCCTCGCGGCATGGTTTGCGCTGGACGCGATCCGCGGCCGCAAGGTCACCGCGATCGGGGCGGCGACCGCGATCATCGTCGGCTGCGTCGCGATCACGCCGGCGGGCGGCTTCGTCAGCCCCGGCTGGGCGATGGCCCTCGGCCTCGTCGCGACCATCCCCTGCTACGCGCTGGTCGCCTGGCGGCCGCGCACCCGGGTGGACGAGACCCTCGACGTCCTCGCCGTGCATGGCCTGGCCGGCTTCGTCGGAATCCTGTTCATCGGCTTCGTCGCCCAGGAAGCGTGGAACGGCGTCGCGGCGGCAGGCCTCGCTCCCACCGGCGACGGGCTCCTGTACGGCGATGCGTCACTGCTCGGAGACCAGGCCCTTGCCGCGCTCGTCGCGCCGCTCTATGCGTTCGCGGCAACGTTCGTCCTCCTCAAGGCGATCGGGTTCGTCACCAGCCTGCGCGCGACCGAGCGTGAGGAGGCGATCGGGATGGACGTCATCTACCACGGCGAGGAGGCCTATCCGACGGGCGAGGGCGCGATCCTGGTCCCGACGGAGTCGAGGGTGGAGCGCCCCGTGCCGGCCGCGGACTCGCGCTAGGTCCTGCTAGGACAGGCTTGCCGGCAGGCCGAAGCGCTCGAAGAGCGACGGCGTGCGGAACGCGAAGACCTGAGCGATCGAGTCGCGGCGGACCGTGAGGACGTCCAGCGCGATCGGGAGGTAGCGGCCGGCCTCGGCGTCGAGCGCGTAGGTGCCGACGGCGAGCTGGCCGTTCGCCTGGGTCGGCGCGTAGCGCAGCCGGGGAGGCGGACCCTCGGGCATCAGCCAGCACCCGGCGACGGCGTCGCGGCCGCGCTGCCAACCGGCGTACGGAGGCATGGAGAACTCGGCGTCGTCGGCAAGCATCGCGACGATCGCGGTGACGTCACCCTGCTCGAACGCCGTGATGAACCGCTCGACGAGCGCGCGCGCCGCACCGTCTCCGAGGGACCGGATCGTCGCCTGCTGGCTGCGCTCCGGCAGGCGCTCCTCCACCACCCTGCGCGCCCGCTGCAGCGCGCTGTTGACGGATGCCGGCGTCGTGTCGAGCGCCTGGGCGGTCTCGCGAGCGGAGAAGCCGAGGACCTCCCGGAGGATCAGGACAGCCCGTTGGCGCGGCGGCAGGTGCTGGAGCGCGGCGATGAACGCGAGCTCGACCGCCTCGCGCCGCTCGTACCGGGCCTCGGGCGCCGCGTATCCGGCTTCGAGGCCGAGCTCCGAGTCCGGGTAGGGCTCGACCCAGAGGTGCTCGGACAGCGGCTCCCCCGGCGGAGCGGCCGGGTCGGTCGGAGGGCCGTAGTCGATCGGCAGCACGCGCTTGGGACGGCGGGCGATCGCGTCGAGGCAAGCGTTGGTCGTGATCCGGTGAAGCCACGAGTGGGTGGCGCTGCGACCCTCGAACCTCGGCAGGCCGCGCCACGCGCGGAGCATGGCGTCCTGGAGCGCGTCGTCGGCGTCGTGCAGCGAGCCGAGCATCCGGTAGCAGTGGGCGTGCAGGTCGGCACGGTGCGGCTCGATCAGCGCGCAAAAGGCGTGCTCATCGCCCGCTCGCGCCTGCTCGAGCAGCTCCCGCTCCTTGGTCATGAGGCCGGTGCTCGCTGGCATCCTCTTCCTGTTAGACGGTCGCGATCCGGTGAATTCATCGGACCGCGATTAATTTGGGGGCACGCCCGGAGTCTAAGAAGACAGGCATGCCGCCCCCTCCCGGGAACCGCGTCGTCCATCTCGAGCTCTGCACCCCGAACCTGCCCCGGGCGTGCTCCTTCTACACGCGGCTCTTCGACTGGCGGGCCGAGACGGTCCACATCGGCGCCGGGCGCTACCTCGCGCTCGACCTCGGGGCCGCCGTGGAGGGCGGGGTCGCCGAACAGGACCGGGAGCAGCCGATCTGGCTCCCCTACGTCGAGGTCGCCGACGTGGAAGCAGCGACGAACCGCGCCCGGTCTCTCGGAGGATCGGTGTCGCTGGAGCCCCGCGAGGGACCGGCCGGCTGGCGGAGCGTCGTCGGCGGGCCCGCCGCGGCCGAGATCGCCCTCTGGCAGCCCAAGGCGCCGGCCGCGTTAGCCGACAACCGTCTGTCGCCTGGTCTTTGATCGCCCGGCTTGGTAGGGATAGCCGCGCTGCTTCGGCGCGAACGCCGCGAATCGGTACGTCTGGCGACCGGTGGTGGCCTGGAAGCGATACGCCCCCGTCCAGACGCCGTGCTTGTTCGTCCCCCCGCGGCGGAGCGGGAGCCAGCGGCCGTTCGCGCGCACCTTGAGCGCGACGTGACGCCCCGCGGCGCGTGGCCCCGGCAGCTCGGCGCGGAATCGAACGCGCTCGCCGTTCTCGAGCACGCCGCCCGGCTGCAGCGTCAGCCGGGGACGGGCTCGCACCCGCAGTGAGCGGAAGCTCTCCGCCGCCACCGACGGGCTCGGCCAGTGAGCGACCCGCACCATGCGGTTCGGGCCGCGAGGGATCCGGAGCGCGAACCGCCCCGACGGGCCCGTCGTCGGAGTCCCCACGATCTGCTCGGGCGCGCGGGCGACGTCCGTGCGGGTGCCGACGCAGACCTCAGCACCGGCGACCCCGTCACCGGCGGAGTCGAGAAGGCGCCCGGCGAGCTTCGTCCGGCCGGGGAAACGCAGCGGGCGGCCCCCCTTGCGGAGGTGGGCTCGGATGTGGGTACCGGCAGCGACACCAGACAGTGGACAGGCGTTGTCGACCCGCACACGACGCGCCGCGCAATCGCGGCTGCTTCCGGTGTCGGGCGCGTAGTCCGTCGCGCAGACACGAACGCGGTTCGGGCCCTGCCGGAACGGCGGCTGCGCGGTGCTTGCGGAGAACTGCGGCGTGGCGTGTGCGGGGCAGGGGCTGAGCCTGAGGGCCACGTGGCCCTTGAGCGCGCACCCGAGCGTGTTCGCCACGACGGGTTCGCCGTTGACCTGCACGAACACGCGGTGGACTCCGCTCCCGGCGTCGTGGGCCGAGACGCCGATCTGCTCCGACGCTCGCCGGGCCCCGCCGGCGAAGAGCGAGCCGCCGGCGGTCACGCGAGGCGGGCTGGAGTCGACGATGGTCAGCATCAGGCGCCGGACCCGGACCCGGGCCTCGGACCCGGGACCGCATTTCCCGCGCGCGCCACAGCGCAGAGCCGCCCGCACTCCGCGGACGCCCGCGCCACGCCAGGTGATGCGGTGAAACCCTCCGGTCGCGGTGCCGAACGGGACCAGGGCTTCCATCGGGCCGACCAGGAACTGGGGCACGTGGCCTGCCCGTCGTCTCCCGCTGACCATCGCACTGGCCCGCACGAACCGGGTTCCCGCCGGCGCCATTGCCGTCCAAGCACCCCAGCGCCCCGAGTTGGTGTGGCTCGCCTTGTGCGTGACGGCCAGGCCCACGCCGCCGGTACCGCATGCCGCGTCCGACTGGTAGTGCGTCGATGTCCTGCGGAAGTCGATGTCGGCGGGCCCGACGCCGAACTTCGCGTGGCACTGGGCGGCGCGGTACGTCCCGGCTTGGGCGTGGGTCAGCGGCCAGATCAGCCAGCCGGCGGCCGCGATGGCGCAGATCAGAGCGGTCCGTGTCATGCCTCTTCCCACCACTCGCCCTACCTTCCCCTCATCTATTGCTCGAATCCGAACTCGGGCGGGTCCTCGGTCGCCGGCGGCGATGGCTCGGGCGGCGGAGCCGGGGCGGGGGCCGCAGGCGGGGGCGCGGGGGTGCTCGCGGGAGCCGGGGCCGGCGCGGGAGCGCTCGTCGGGACCGCCGTGTCCGTTGGCGCGGGCTCGGGCTGCGTGTCGGGCTCCGGCCGGCTCGCCTCCGATCGCGATCGCGGTTGGGTCGTGCCGGCGGCCGATCACGGGCCTTCCGGGCCTGCTTCGCGGACGGCGAGGCGGCCGGGACCGGGTCGATGCGCTGGAACGACGGGGCGGCCGCCGCGCTGAGCGCCGGTCCGGCGTCGGCCTGCAGACCCGGCCCGGGCTCGGGGCCTTGCCGGTCCAAGACGACGAGGGTCGCGAAGAGGGCAAGCGCCGCCGCGGCCCCCGCCGTCACGGGCGCGTACGACGGTCTCGAGCCGCGTCTGACCCGCGGAAAGCCCTCGGCGGTCGCCGGCCGGGCAACGCTCTTGGCCGGGGCCACGCTCTCGGGCGGAGCGGGCCGCGTCCCGTCCGGCACACGCCACGGAACGCCGAGCGCGATCGCGTCGTAGCGCTGGTCCGCTGCCGCGGTCGCCTTGGCCCGGGCCGCGGGGGTGAGCAGCCGTCCCAGCCGCTCGCGCCTCGCCGCGTGGCGTCGCAGCACGGTGTGCAGCTCGACCGAGGCCGCGGTGCCCCATGACTGCGACCACTCCGGGTCGAATTCGCCCGTGGATTCGGGGCGGCCGCTCGCGTCAGGCACCGCCTCGGTGCCGGTGCTCGAGTAGGCGGTGCGGCCGGCGAGGTGCGCGCGCTCGAGCTCGAGCAGCCGGGTGAAGACGACCAGGTCCCGGTAGCGGCTGCCGGGGCCGCAACGTCGGGCGTCTGAGCCGGGCCTTCAGATCCGCCTGGGCGGCTCGCAGCGCGTGGAAGGACTCGAGGCGCGACGATCCAGCATGTCCGGTAGCGCTGTTGCGCGGGCCCTCGCTTCCGCGCGGAGCGAGCGGCGTCCCTTCCGGGGCTCGCCACGGAACGCTGAGCGCGATCGCGTCGTAGCGCAGGTCCGCTGCCGCGGTCGCCTTGGCCCGGGCGGCGCGGGTGAGCAGCCGTCCCAGCCGCTCTCGCCTCGCCGAGTGGCGCCGCAGCACTCTGTGCAGCTCGAGCGAGGCTGCGGTACCCCATGAATGCGACCAGTCCGGGTCGGAATCGCGCGTGCGCTCGGCGCCGCCGCTCGCGTAGGCGGTCAGCCCCGCCAGGTGCGCGCGCTCGAGCTCGAGCAGCCGGGTGAAGACGACCAGGTCCCGGTAGCGGCTGCCGGGCCGCAACGCCGGGCGTCTGAGCCGGGCCTCCAGGTCCGCGTGGGCGGCTCGCAGCGAGTGGAAGGCATCGAGGCGCGACGATCCCGCGCCCCTTGGCGTCCCGTCACCGCGAATGCTCCCACTCCCCGACCTCGGGTCCGGCACCGTCCCTGGCACCTCCTTGGCTCGCTGCGTGTCCCGTGGCAGTCGTTGAGGTCAGCTTACGCCAAAACCCGGGCAAAACCACCATTTCTTGTGAAACTCGAAACTCGCTCTCCCGGCTGACGCTCAATCTCCCGTCACCGCGACGTTTACGGTCGAACAGCGCCCGCATCGGACCCGGACCTTCTTCGTCATCTGCATCGCATGCATGGACGCGGCGAGCACGTTGCCGCAGTTCACGCAGACGTAGTCGTCCGGGCCGTTTCCCTGAAAGGCCGGGCGGTCGGGATCCTCCTGGATTGCGGTGCCACCGTCGAACGGCACCTCCCCCTCGCGGATCTCTCGCATCTGGACGGTCGCCATCTGCCCTCCTCGCGAAACCGGGGATCCGGCTACAGCTCGCCGAGCTTGCCGGTGAAGTCGGTGATCAGCGCATCGAGCACGCCCACCACCACGCCCTCCCCCATCGACGCCGCCTTGCCGGTGATCTGGGCGGTGGTGTGGATCGTTCCGCCACCGTCTGAGAGCTGGAAGGTCACGTCAGCGTTCGCATGTCCCTGCCCTCCCGCCTCCTTCGACTTGACCCGCAGGACCGCGCGGTGGGCGACCTCGTCGCGCTCCGCGACCTCGACCGTGCCCGTGAAATTCATCGACATCGCCCCCATCGTCAGGGTGATCTCGGCCTTCACCGTGTCGGGGTCGACGACCTCGATCACGCGGCCTCCATCGACACACGGCACCACGCGCTCGAGGTCGGTGACCACCGCCAGGCTCTCGTCGATCGGCCTCGTGGTCGCGAACGAATGGTCCAATTCGGTAGCCATGCTTCGGTCTCCTTCGGGATCGGGCGCCTCGCACTATGCTCGGCGCGTGTCGGTTCAGCCAGGTACGCATCGGCTCGGGCCGGAGAACGCCACCCTCTCGGTTCACACGAAACGAGCCGGGGCGGCGGCCAAGGCGGGGCACGACCTCCGCATCCAGCGTCAACGCCTGGGAGGCGACCCTGGTCCTCGGCGACGAGCCGACGGACACGACGATCGAGCTGACCGCCGACGCGGGGTCGCTTCGGGTTCAGGAGGGCACGGGCGGGATCCAGGCGCTGGGCGAGGACGACATCGCCAGCATCCACCAGACGATCGATGACGAGGTCCTGATGCGCCGGCAGATCAGCTTCCGCTCCACCCACGCCGAGGCCTCCCCCGGCGGTGACCGGATCCGGACGGAGGGCGAGCTGACGCTCGCCGGCCGCACCGAGCCGATCGGCTTCGAGCTCGCGATCGCCGACGACGGGACGGTCAGCGCCACCGCCGTCGTCAAGCAGAGCGCCTGGGGGATGAAGCCCTATTCGGCTCTGTTCGGCGCGCTCAAGGTGGCCGACGATGTCGAGGTCGTGCTGGAGGGTCACCTTTGAGGCGCGTTCAGTCCCTGTAGACGGCCTGAGCGTCCAGGCCGCCCTCGACCCCCGGCGGCAGCGCCCCGGTGCCGTGCGCGTAGAGGGCGATCTCCTCGATCGTCTTGACCCGACTCGGGTCGCTGCCGTCACCCTCGGCCCAGCCGCCGTTCGCCCAGGTGAGGTCTTCCGGCGGAGTCTCCAATGCAACTCCGGCCAGGAGGCGCGCCTTGTCGCGGATCCGTTCGCTGGCGGTCGCGATCGCGGCGGGCGTCCCGCCGGACGGGCTGGTGTTGAACCCGTGACCGACGCCGAAGCGGTCGGTGTCCGCGGGAACGACCTTCACGTCGAGCGCCGGGACGCCGAGCTCGCCGGCGACGAGCTGCGCATATTCGGGCTCCTTGCCGTCGGATTCCGTGGTCAGGCTGAGGACCATCTTGCCGGTCGGGTGAACGCGCAGGAACACCGCTCGATATGCCTCGTCGGCCACTACTACTCCTCCTCCACGTCGGGGTTCGACTGCGCCCGGGACTCGAGGCGCTCCCGCTCCTGGTGAGCGGTGAGCGCGTTGTGCTCTTCGAGATCGCAGAAGGCGGGCTGTGGGCCGCCGGCCGGGTGCGGGGGAACCGCCGGCCGCTCACACCCCGGATAGATGCATTTCTTCTCAGGCGTCGTCATCGGTCCCCCAGCCCGGGGTCGTGTTCCCTCTGCTCGGCCCATAGCCGCTCGGCATCGCGACCGAGCTGCCGGCGACCGGCGTGGCGCTGGCCCACGGCTCGTCGTCGGTCACGGCCGGGGCGTCGAGGGCGGCGGCCGGAGTCGTGGCGGCGTCGCGGGCGGCGGCTCCGATCGCCTCCGCGACCTCGCCGAGGGCCTCGAGGTTGTGGCCGCTGACGAGGGAGTCGCAATGCGCGAGCGCGGCGCGCATACCGCCCGCCTCGACGGAGAACCCCCTGGCGCCGGCGCGAGGGTTGACCCAGACGATGCGGTGGGCGAGGCGTGCGAGGCGCTCCATCTCACGCCCGACCAGCATCGGGTCGCCGCGTTCCCAGCCATCCGAGAGGATCACGACCACGGCGCCGCGCGCCATCCCGCGGCGCCCGTGACGGTCGTTGAACTCCTTCAGCGCGTCCCCGATCCGCGTCCCGCTCGACCAGTCCGGCGCGGCGGCGGCCGCACGCTGAATCGCCAACTCCGGGTTGCGTGCGCTCAGCCAGCGGGTGATGCGCGTAAGGCGGGTGGCGAACACGAAGGCCTCGGCATGCGGGCCGGTGCCGGCGGCGCAGGCGACGAACTGCAGGTAGGCGCGTGCGTACGGCTCCATCGAGCCCGAGATGTCGCACAGCGTCACCACCCGGCGTGGGACGGTCCGGCGCCGTCGTCGCGCCAGGCGAAGCGGGTCGCCACCGGTGCGCAGGCTGGCGCGGACGGTCCGGCGCAGGTCGATGCGCTCGCCGCGACACCCGTGCTCGTAGCGGCGCGTGCGCCGGAACGGTGTCGCGAGCTCCAGGCGCGACATCAGCCGATAGAGCTGGGCGAGCTCGTGCGGGGTCAGCGCGTCGAAGCTCTTGCCGGCCAGCACTTCCTCGTCGCTTGCCATCGCCAACGGCACGTCGGCCTCGGCGGCGTCGGAGCTGTCGTCGCCGGCGCCCGTGGGCGACATCTCCACGGCCGCGGGCCGGTCGACGTCCGTGGTCATGCTCGGCGTACCGGCGCGATCAGACCGCGGCCGGGCGTCGTGCGGAGCGGGGACCGACTCGGCTCCATCGGGCTCGACGGGCCCAGGCGCTACCGGGTCCCCGAAGATCGAGCGGAAGACCGCGTCGAATGCCTTGCCGTGCGCCCGATCCGAAACGAACACGGAGCGCGCCGTCCAGTAGAGGCGGCGGCGGCTGTCGGGACGCACCAGCGTGAGGGCACGGGCGAATTCGGCCGAGCGCTCAGGGGTCACGGGCACGCCCGCATCGCGGAGGCGCTGCCCGAGCGAGCCCGCGAGCGCCGCCAGATCGACGTGGATCGTCTCGACCCCGAACTCCGGCCGCTGGGCCCCCCGTTCAGTCACCGCTGCGCACGAGCTGTTCGAGGCCGGCCGCGCGGATCACCTCCTGGTCCTCGTCGTACTTGAGCACTGATCCGAGCGTCAGGTCGACCGCCTCGGGGTCGAGGTGCTCGACCCCGAGCAGGCTCAGCGCCGCGACCCAGTCGATGGCCTCGGCGATCCCCGGCGGCTTCTGGACGTCGCTGCCGCGCATCCGGGAAACCGCGTCGGCGACCTCGACGGCCAGCGTCGCCGAGGAACCCTTGACCCTGCGGCGCACGATCTCGACCTCCCGCTCGGGGGTCGGATAGTCGATCCACCGATATAGGCAGCGTCGCTTGACGGCGTCGTGGAGATCGCGGGTCCGGTTCGAGGTGAGGACGATGATCGGAGGGTGGGTGGCCGTGATCGTGCCGAGCTCGGGGATCGTCACGCTGGCGTCCGCGAGCAGCTCGAGCAGGAACGCCTCGAAGTCGTCGTCGGCACGATCGATCTCGTCGATCAGAAGGACCGCCGGCCGTGGCCCCGGGTGCTCGAGCGCCCTCAGCAGCGGCCGCCGGATCAGGTAGTCGCGGGAGAAAAGCTCGTCCTCGTTCACCTGTGAGTCGCCGGCCTCGGCGAGCCGGATGCTGAGCAGCTGCCGCGGGTAGTTCCACTCGTAAAGGGCCTCGGCGGCGTCGATCCCGTCGTAGCACTGCAGGCGGACCAGCGGCGTGTCCAGGACCGCCGCCAGCGACCGAGCGGCCTCGGTCTTGCCGACCCCGGCCTCCCCCTCCAGCAACAGGGGCTGAGGCAGGCGGAGGCTGAGGAAGATCGAGGTCGCCAGGCCCTCGTCGACGAGATAGTCCACCGCCGCGAGACGCCGGGCGAGCGTCTCGGCGTCGGGGACCAGGCGCCGGACCTCCCCTTCCGCCTCCCCGGTGACCTCGGGCGGCGGGCTCATGCGACCGGCGGCGCGGCGAGCACAGCCTGGTAGTCCTCGGGGGTATCGACGTCCAGCGGGATCGGGCCGGGGATCGGCACCCGTGCCACCTCGCCGGAGCGCCCGTCGAGCAGGCGCCAGACGCCCTTGTCGCCGTGCAGGCCGGCGAGGTCGCCGAACACGCCCTTCGCGAAGGCGATCGGATGACCGTCGCCGTTCGCGTAATGGCACACGGCCAGGGGCGAGTCGCCGCGACCCGCAAGCAGGGCCTCGACGGTGTCCGCGGTCACCCCCGGCTGGTCGCCGAGCATCAGGACCAGGAGGTCACAGCGGTGATCCACCACCTCGAGCGCCGCCGCGATCGATGACGAGCAGCCTTCGCCGTAGGCGTCGTTGACGACCACCTCGACGCCGTCGAGGTCCACCCCGGCGCGAACCTCGTCCGCGGAGCCACCGATCGCGACGATCGTCTGCCGGAACGGGCAGGCGCGCGCTACTCCGACCACATGCCCGAGCAGGGTGCCGTCGGCGTAGGCGAGCAGCTGCTTGGGACGGCCGAGGCGCGTCGAGCCGCCGGCGCCCAGGACGAGCCCGGTGACGAACGGGTCAGCCGGCGATGGGGGCATGTTCCTCACGTGCCTCGAACTCGGCCTTGCAGCCCTGCGAGCAGAAGTAGAACGTCTCGGCGCCGCGCACGACCGAGAGCGAGCTCGCCGAAGCCGCGACCGTCATCCCGCAGATCGGGTCCACCGCGAGCGACCCCCGGTCCGGGCCCGTCTCGCCGGCCGACGCCGAGGCCGGGACCGACACCCGATCCGCCGGCGTTCGCGCGCGGCGGACCTCGACGACCTTGGCGAGAACCGAGAGGGCGATCTCACCCGCCGTGCGCGAGCCGATCGGAAGGCCGGCGGGCACGTCGATCCGCTCCAGCAGCTCCTCCGGCACCCCCTCGGCGCGAAGCTCGTCGAGGACGCCGGCGCCGCGCTTCTCACTGGCGACCAGGCCCACGTAGGGCACGCCGCCTTCAAGGCCCTGGCGGAGGGAGCGCAGCTCGTCGCGACCGTGTGCGGCGACGACGAGCGCGAGCACGTCGCCGGCGGGATCGGAGCCCTTCCCGGACACGGGCACGATCTCGAGGCCGAGTTCGTCCCCGATCCGACCGATGGCCGCCGCGATCGGCGTGTCGCCGACGACGATGACCCGCGGCGCGGGCGGGGCCGGCTCGAGGAACACCTCGATCTCCCCGCCCGACAGGCAGGGGTTCTTCACGGTCACCGCGCCCTCCTCGCTCCGCACCTCGACGCCCTCGGACCCGGCGGCGCCGTCCTCGGCATCGGGAAGGATCCGCAGCAGCATCGCCCTTCCCTGCTCGAGCGCGAGCAGCGAGTAGGCGCGGACGCTCTGCTCGGCGCACGTCCCGCCGACGAACCCCTCGATCGTGCCGTCGCCGAGCACCAGCGCGACGTTCCCCGCCTCCACGCTCGTCGGGCTCTGCGCCCGGACGACCGTCGCAACGACGAACGGCTCCCGCGCCGCGGCGAGCTCCTGCGATCGCCGCGAGAGCTCGGCGGGGATCATTGCGGTGGCTCGGGCCGTCCCTGCATCGCGGCCCAGACTCGTGCGGGCGTGCAGGGCATGTCGATGTGGTCGACCCCGTGCGTCACGTACAGCGCGTCGATCACCGCGTTGACGATCGCCGGTGGCGAGCCGACGTTGGGCGACTCGCCCACGCCCTTGGCGCCGAGCGGGTGGTGTGGGCACGGGGTCACCGTCTCGCCGAGCTCGAAGTCGGGGGTCTCGAGCGCGGTCGGGATCAGATAGTCCATGAACGAGGAGTTGAGGCAGTTGCCCTCCTCGTCGAACGACAGCAGCTCCATCAGCGCGATCCCGATCCCCTCGGCGAGGCCGCCGTGGATCTGGCCGTCGACGACCATCGGGTTGATCCGCACGCCGCAGTCATCGACGGCGATGAACCGCCGGACCGTGACCTGGGCCGTGTCCGGATCGATGTCGACGACGGCGATGTACGCGCCGTACGGGTAGGTGAGGTTGGGCGGGTCATAGATCACCTGCGCGTCCAGCCCGCCTTCGAGCTCGGCCGGCATCGCTTCGCCGCTGTAGGCGCGCTCCGCGATCTCCTCGATCATCGCGCCCTTCTCCGGGTCGCCCTTGACGTACCAGCGGCCCTTCTCCCAGGCCAGGTCCTCGGGCCTGGTCTCGAGCATCGTCGCCGCGATCAGGCGCGCCTTGTCGCGGACCTTGCGCGAGACGACGGCAACCGCGCCGCCCGACACCGGCGTCGAGCGACTGCCGTAGGTGCCGAGGCCGTAGGGCGACTTGTCGGTGTCCCCGTGCCGGACCTCGACGTCCTCCGGCGGGATCCCGAGCTCCTCGGCGACGATCTGGGCGAACGTGGTTTCGTGGCCCTGGCCCTGGGTCTGGCAGCTGATGCTGACGACGGCCTTGCCCGAGGGGTGCACGCGCAGGTCCGCGCCGTCGTTCATCGCCAGGCCGAGGATGTCCATGTGCTTGCGCGGCCCGGCGCCGACGCCCTCGGTGAAGAAGGACACGCCGATGCCCATCAGCTCGCCTCGCGCGCGTTTTTCGGCCTGCTCGCGGCGCAGGTCCTCGTATCCGGCGAGGTCCATCGCCACCCTCATCGTTTCGGCGTACTCGCCGGAGTCATAGGTCCACCCGGTCGTGGTCTCGTACGGGAACTGCTCCGGCGCGATGAAGCTGCGCATGCGCAGGTCGATCGGGTCGGCCTCCATCTCGAGAGCGAGGGCGTCCACCATCCGCTCGACCAGGTAGACGGCCTCGGTGATCCGGAACGAGCAACGGTAGGCGACGCCGCCCGGAGCCTTGTTCGTGTAGACCGCCTTGACCTTGACGTGAGAGGCCTCCAGGTCATACGAGCCGCAGACGATGTGGAAGAACCCGGCCGGGAACTTGGTCGGCTGGGCCGTGCTGTCGAAGGCGCCGTGGTCGGCGATGACGTCGACTCGCAGGCCGGTGATCTTGCCGTCCTTCGAGCAGATCTCGCCGTGCATGACGTAGTCGCGGGCGAAGCCGGTTGACATCAGGTTCTCGGATCGGTTCTCGACCCACTTGACCGGCACCCCGGCGACGATCGAGCCGGCGATCGCGCAGACGTAGCCGGGATAGACGGGCACCTTGTTGCCGAAGCCGCCGCCGATGTCCTGACAGCGGATCCGGATCATGTGCTCGGCGAGGCCCGCGACGTGGGCATAGACCGTGCGGTGGGCGTGCGGAGCCTGGTTGCCGTTGTAGATGTCGAGCTGGCCGGTCTCCGGGTTGAAGTCGGCGATGATCCCGCAGGTCTCGAGCGGCGCCGGGTGGCAGCGCGGGTAGATGATGTCGCGGCTGACGACCGTGTCGGCCTCGGCGAACGCCCGCTCGGTCGCCTCCTCGTCTCCGGCTTCCCAGGTCGGACTGGCGACGTTGTCGCGCTGGCCCGCCTTGTCGTCGCGGATCAGAGGCGCGTCGGGGTCGAGGGCCTTGCGTGCGTTCACGACCGCGGGAAGCGGCTCGTACTCGACGTCGATCAGCGACAGGGCGTCGTTCGCCGAGTATTCGTCGGTCGCGATCACGAACGCGACCTCCTGGCCCTGGAAGCGGACCTTGTCTCCGGCCAGGACCGCCTGGGTGTCGTATGAGATCGTGGGCATCCAGGCGAGGCCGAGCGTCTCCAGGTCCTTGGCCGTGACCACGGCGGCGACGTTCGGATGGGCGAGCGCGGCCGACGTATCGATCGAAACGATGCGCGCGTGCGCATAGGGGCTTCGGAGGATCGCGCCGTGGACCATCCCCGGCAGCTCGATGTCGTCGAGGTAGGTCCCCTGTCCGCGGATGAAGCGCGCGTCCTCCTTGCGCTTCAGCCGGCCGAAGCCGATCGGGCGCTCGGTCGTCGGGCTGGGCAGGTTCTCCACTACGGCCATGCTCATGCCTCCTGTCTCGCGGCGGCTTCGTGCTCGGCAGCCCAGCGAACGGCGCTGACGATGTTCTTGTATCCGGTGCAGCGGCAGATCCCCCCGGAGATCGCGGTCCGGATCTCCTCCTCGCTCGGATTCGGGTTCTCGTCCAGGAGCGCTCGGGTCGTCATGAGCATCCCCGGCGTGCAGAAGCCGCATTGCAGTGCGTGGCGCTCGTGGAAGCCGTGCTGGATCGGGTCCATCTCGCCGTCGACCTCGAGCGACTCCACCGTGCGGATCTCGTGGCCCTCGCACATCGCGGCCAGCACCGTGCACGATTTCACCGGCCTGCCGTCCATCAGAACCACGCAGGCGCCGCAGTTCGACGTGTCACAGCCCCAGTGGGTTCCCTTGAGGCCGAGGGTCTCGCGGATGAAGTGGACGAGCAGCAGCCGCGGCTCGACCTCGCGTGAGACCTGCTCGCCGTTGACCGTCATCGAAACGTGCATGTCAGGCCTCCTCCTTGAGCGCGCGAGCCGCCGAGCGGCGCAGAGCGCGTTGCGTGAGCACCCCGGCAAGGTGACGCTTGTAGTCGACCGGGCCGCGGCCGTCGGCGCTCGGCGAGCAGTCGGCCGAGGCGATCTCGCCCGCCTGCACGAAGAGCTCATCGGAGGGCGACTCGCCGCGCAGGAGCTCCTCGGCGCGATCGAGGTGGATGGTCGTCATCCCCACGGCGCTCAGCGCGATCCCGGCGTCGGCGATCACTCCGCCCTCCATCCACACTGCCGCCGACGCGGCGGCGATCGCCCAGTCGCCCGCGCGGCGCTCGACCTTCTCGTGAGCGCTGCCCGCTCCCGGGCGGAGCGGGAGGCGGACCTCGGTCAGCATCTCGCCCGCGCCGACCGCGGTCATGAAGGGGCCGACGTGGAAGTCCTCCATCCCCACCACGCGCTCGCCGTCGGTCCCGCGGATCACCACTCGCGCCTTGGCAGCCGAGCAAACCGACGAGAGGTCCTCGGCCGCGTCGGCCTGACAAAGCGAGCCGCCGATCGTGCCGCGGTTACGGACCACCGGGTCGGCGATCACGTCCTCGGCGTCTCGAAACAGCGGGAAGTGCCGCGCCAGGAGCTCGGACTCCTGCAGGTCGACGTGGCGGGTCAGGGCACCGATCCTGACCTCGCCGTCGTCCTCGCGGATATAGGCGAGCTCGGCGAGCTCGTTGATGTCGATGAGGTGCTTCGGGTTGGCCAGCCGCAGCTTCATCATCGGGAGCAGGCTGTGTCCGCCGGCGACGATCCGTGCCTCGGAGCCGAGGCGCTGGAGCGCCTCGATCGCGCCGTCGACGCTCGTCGCGCGCTCGTATTCAAATGGCGCTGGCGTCTGCAAGCCGGGCTCCTCTCAGCTCAGGGCCGGCGGGTCGGAAGTCGCTTGCGGGGAGCCCCGATGTCGCCGCGCTCTTCGTACTGGACCGGGGCGTCGGTGCCGATCACCGGGGATCTCGGGAGATTCTCGGGGCCCTCGTGACGAACGCTCGGGTAGAGCGACCGCGCCGCGAGGCTGCCCCCCTCGACGTTGCGCAGCACCTCGCCGGACGGGCTCGCGGCGGCGATCGGCGCCTCGCGGCCCAATCTCGCGAGCGTCAGGGTGCCCTTGGTGTAGACCTCACCGATCCGCGGCGGGTCGATGTCGGTGCTGTCCGGGAAATTCCGGAGCCCGGCAGCGGCGGCGCCGGGGTAGAGGCCGTCGATGAGGCCCATCGCGTCGCTGATCCCGGCCTTCTTCACGAGCAGGCCCTCGAGCAGGTCGACGCCCGCGTCGAGCTGCTCGTTGATCGCGGCCACGATGCCGTTGACCGGCTCGCTCTTCTCGACGATCTCGCCGACCCCGGCGATGACGTCGTCGAGGCCGTCGGCGATCCTGCGCAGCTCGAGGATCGTCGCGACGAGGAAGTAGACGAGGGCGAGCACGATCAGGACGACCGCGATGATCATCACCACGCCCGCCGCAGCCATCAGACCGGCTCCTTCTCGGCGTCGTCGACGATCACGTCCAGGGAGGTGCCGTAGTCGGCGACCCCCGCCACGGTCTGGGCGACCTGATCCTGTGTAGTCAGGAGCAGCCCGGCGGCGTCGAGGTCCTTCGATCCCGCGCTGGCCGTGGTCGCGATCTCGCCGACGGTCGGGACGATGCTCCTGGCCGCCTCCAGCACGCCTCGCAGCAGATAGACGACGACCGGCAGGATGACGACGAGCAGGACGATGTTGCCGATCCACCAGAGCGTCATCTCGGCCTCCGCTCGGCGACCACCGCGGCCTTGCGGGCGATCCCGGGCAGGGCGGACAGGATCGTCTCGAACTGGGCGTTGATCGCCTTCACCGCCGGCTCGAGCGGGCGCAGGTGCTCGGCCTCGACGCCCTTGAGCGCGCCGCCGAGCGTGGTCAGGCCCTGCGAGATCGCCGTCAGGCCCTGGCGGACCTTGATCAGAGCGAAGGCGAGAACGGCGATCACGACCAACGCGAGCAGGACGCTCAGGAGGATGTACATGTCCGTGCTCATGCCGGCTGCTCGCCGTCTCCGAAGCCATCGGTCAGCGCGTTCATGTAGCCGTCCTGGACCACGGCCTCATCGACGATCTGCGCCAGCACCGGCGCCGTCGCCTCGAGCTGCGGGATGTTGGACGTGTTCTCCCCGACCTTGCCGGCGGTCTCGAGCAGGCCCTCGACCGAGCGCTGGATCCGGCCGACGTGATGCAGGAGCAGCGCGAGCAGGCCGGCCACGACGAGCGCGGCGACGAGTCCGATGATCAGCGCGATCGTCCAGTACTCGTGCGACGAGAGGGCGAGGACGTTCATTTCCCGACCGCCACCTTCCGCAGCGCCCGTGCGGCGTGCAGGATCCTGACTCCCGAGTCGTTGATCCGCCCCACGCCGTCCAGCCCGTCCGTCTGGCGCCGCACCACCTCGACGGCATCGTCCGCTGTCTCGGCCTGACCGGCGATCCTCTGTGCAAGCGCCACGATCGTGATCACGATCGCCGCGGCAACGCCGATCACCACGACCCCGAGCACGATCCCCACCGTCCAGCCGGCAGCGGCGATCGTCAGCACGCGACCTCCTCAGACGGGCCCCGATCCATGGATAAGAGCGACTCTCCTTCCGGCCTTCGCTCGGCCGCCCGACATTATCCCAGAACCCAAACCTTGTCCACGCGGCGTCTACCCTTGGGGACCGGGAAACCGACGTGAGCAGCCTGCCGACCTCCGAGAGCATCGCCGCCGCCTGGTTGCGGGACGGACGGCGAGTCGTCGGCGCCACGCTCGTCGAGGCGATCGGCTCGGCGCCGCTCGACCCCGGTGCGCAGATGCTCGTCGACGACCGCACCAACATCGAAGGGTCGGTCACCGGCGGTTGCGTGGAGGGAGCCCTGGTGGAGGAGGCCCAGCGAATCCTCGGAGGCGGGTCGGCCAGGATCGTCACCTACGGCGTCTCCGACGAGGAGGCGGCGGGTGTCGGCCTGATGTGCGGCGGGACCGTGCGGGTCTTCGTCCACGAGCATCGGGGCGACGCGCTCGAGGCACTGGACGCGGTCGCCGGGGCGCGGGCCGCGGACGAACCGGTCGCCGTCGCGACCCTCCTGGACGGCGATCAGGCCGGCGCCAAGATGGCGATCCTGGGCGACCGGGAGGTCGGCGGGCTTGGCGTCACGGAGCTGCTCGATCGCTCGGTCCAGCGCGACGCGCGGGGCCAGCTCGACGAGGGGATCTCCCGCCTCCGCCGCTACGGAGCCGGGGGCGAGGTGATGGGCGCCGACCTCGCCGTCTATATACAGGCGTTCTCGACGCAGCCGCGAATGGTGATCTTCGGCGCGATCGACTTTTCCGCGGAGATGGCGAAGGTCGCGAGCGAGATCGGCTACAGGGTCACGATCTGCGATGCCCGCGGGCCCTTCGTCAAGAGCCCGCGCTTCTCGCGGGCCGCGGAGGTCGTGGTGGACTGGCCCGACCGCTACCTCGAGGGCGAGGACCTCTCGGACCGCGACGTCGTCCTGGTCTTCACCCACGACGCGAAGTTCGACGAGCCGGCGTTGATCGGGGCGCTCGCCACCGACGCCGGCTACATCGGCGCCCTGGGTAGCCGCAAGACACAGGCAAGACGGGTGGAGCGGCTGCGCGACGCCGGCCTCGACGAGGAGGCGGTCGCCAGGATCCACGCGCCGTGTGGGCTCGACATCGGCGCTCGCACCCCGCCCGAAACGGTCATCTCGGTCCTGGCCGAGGTGATCGCGGTGCGCACGGGCCGCGCCGGCGAGAGCCTGCGGGACACAAGCGGCCCGATCCATCCGCAGGCCGCGCCCGCCGAGATCGCCATAGCGACGGCGTAATCCTCCGTTGACCGACTTCAGCGACCGCCCAATGCCTGACGAGCGGCCCGGGGTCGCCGTGGTCACAGACAGCACCTCGTATCTGCCACGGTCGCTGGTCGACCGCTGGGCGATTCGCGAGGTCAGCTTGTATGTGGGCTGGGAAGGCGACCTACGGCCAGAGCATCAGTACGACGACCTCGATGCCTTCTACGCCCGTCTGCGGGAGTCCCCGCTGCTGCCAACGACATCGCAGCCGTCGGTGGGCGACTTCGTGGCCTGCTTCGAGCCGCTTGTGGGGGCTGGGCGCGACGTCATCTCGATCCACCTCGCCAGCGGGCTGTCGGGGACCTGCGCGGCGGCGACCGAGGCGGCCCGAGCCCTGTCGGAGCATCCCGGGCGGGTGGAGGTGGTCGACAGCCAGACCGGCGCGGGCGGTTTGGGATGCCTCGCGATAGCTGCCGCGCGCGCGGCCGAGCAAGGCGCAGACCTGACCGGTGTCGTCGATGCGGTGCGCCACACCCGTGAGCGCCTCGAGATGTGGTTCTGCCTGGACACCCTGGAATACCTGCGCCGCGGTGGACGGATCGGGCGGGCGCAGGCGTTGCTGGGGACGGCGCTGAAAGTCAAGCCGATCCTGACCTTCGGCACCGAGATCACCCCCGTCGGCCGCGTCCGTACACGGCGTCGAGCGCTGGAGTTGATGTGCGGCTACCTGGATGAGCTGCACGACCGCGGCGCCACGGAATGGATCGTGCAGCACGCCCAGTCGCCGGAGGATGCGGAGCATCTGGTCGCCCACGGCACCGCCGTCTTCGGTGCCGAACCGCTGTTTCGCACGCAGGTGGGGGCGGTGCTCGGCACCCATCTCGGCTCCGGAGTGCTCGTCGGGGGAATCGTGGGCGCTTGAGCGTGCTCGCCCCTGCGCGCTAGCCGCCGCAGGCGTTCGCCGAGTCGCCGGAGGACTCGAGGTGGCAGCGGTTCGAGCCGGTGCCACCCTCGTGGTGATCGGGGCCGGAGCCACCGGCCAGGCGGTCGTCGTCCGGGCCCCCGGAGAGCACGTCCCAGTCCCGTCCGCCAAACAGCAGGTCGTCGCCCTCGTCGCCGTAGGCCGTGTCGTCGCCGTCGCCCGCGTGGACCAGGTCGTCCCCCGCGTCCGCGAAGACGACGTCGGCGCCGCGACCCGCGATCACGACGTCACTGCCGCCGCCCGCGCAGATCACGTCGTCGCGCTTGGTCCCGTGGAGGAACTCGCCCTTCGCGGTGCCGCTGATCGTGCAGCCGCGCGGGCGGGCGTTGAACTCCTCGACGGCGATCACCGGCCGCAGGGCTCGCTTCATCTCCTTGGTCGCGAACGCGTTGCGCAGCACGTCGTCGCCCAGCGCGTTTGAGAGAGCGGCCATGATCATGCCCTGGTCGAGGGAGAGGTACGAGCCGGAGACGGTCCCGCTGTCGACGTTCACCGAGTCGAGAAAGCCCAGATCGGTGTAGAGGCCGTCGAAGTCCCGCTCCAGTGCGGACAGGTTCGCCCTGGTCGCGGCCGGCGCGTACCGCAGGCCGAGGAACGCGGCGTGCGGCGTGACGACGCCGTTGGTGTAGGCGCTCGGCGGCGGGTCGGGCACCGGGTCGCGGTCGGGGCAGCCCGGGAACCCGCGATCGATCAGGGTCGAGTCGTTGTTGGACGGATAGCCGTTCGGGTCCATGCCGAGGGCGTCCACCCCGTAGGTGCGATAGCCGCCCTCCGGCACGTTCGCGGGCGAGAAGCCCCAGTACCCGTACTGCGCCTCCTGGAGGCCGTGGTGGATCTGCCCCTCGACGGTGAGCGGATGGTTCGACCTCCAGCTCCCGGGCGCCCATTCGTCCTCCGGCAGGAACAGGGCGGGCATCAGCGCCTCGAACATGCTCCCGCCCCATGCCGGTGTGACCAGGGTGTCGTCGCCGGCGGAGTCCTTGTAGGGATAGGCGCCCTCGAACACGCTCACGCCGTAGTAGTCGCGAGCGGACCCGAGGGGCTTGGTCTCCTGCCAGGGCCGGTCTTCGCAGGTGTCCGTGAAGCTCCGGAACGCCCCGAAATACTGTTTGGGCGGAAGCTCGCCCTTGGCGATGCCGATGTAGCTCGCGATCCGGCTCTCGCTGACGATCGTGTCGTAGCAGCAGGCGACATTGCCGGTCCGGGGCTCATAGTGGAACATGATCTGGTTGCGTTCCGGGACGTAGTAGAAGCCGAAATCCATGCTGTCGTAGATCGCCTCGGTCCGGTCGGCCAGCTCCGGAACGCTTCGGCTCACGACCGCGAGCCCGGTTGCGAGCCAGCCGTTGTCCACCGAGGACAGGCGGGGCTCGTGGGGTTCGCCGCTCGGCGGCCAGACGGTGATCTTCTCGCCGGTGCGGTGGTCGTACCAGTTGAAGAACTGGCCGCTCTCCGGGTGGCGCTCCATCCCCTCGAGCGTGGAGACGGTCCGCTCGAGACGGCTCACCGCCTCTTCGTGATCGATGATTCCGAGCTCCTCCGCGCCGACCGTGCTCCACATGTAGGCGCCGATGTTCGTGGTCGAGGTCTGGACGGCGCGCTCGCCGTCCGTGGAGAGGATGTCGGTTGGCAGGCCCGAATCGGGATCGGTCATCGCCACCATGGACTCCCAGGTGTCGACGGCGTACCGGTGCAGCGTGTCGCTCGATGCCCCCGGCGCGTTCGCCGCGCCGCCGGCGAAGACGCCGAGCACGAGGCATCCGAGCGCGACCGCGGCCGACCCGGTTCGGCGCCGCGCATCGGTCCCACCTGTGACCGGCGAGCTCGGCATCACCACCTACCCTTCCCTGACTTTCAACTTTTCTAACGCGAAACTGTGCAGATTGCCGAAGAAAGTGGCGTGTGCCCGCGGCCTACGCGGTGACTGCGCCGTGATCACTCATCGAGGAGCACGGTCGCGCGTTCGCGAAGCAGGGACACCGCGTCCGCTTGCTCCACCCGCTCCGGACCGGAGGCGCGGAACGTCGACACGGTGAACAGGGGCGGTACGCGCTCGGTGCTGACGAGCTCGAATCCCTCCGGCGGCGGGTTGATCTCGGAAGTCGTGCTGATCGCGACGATCTCATCGACGACGGCTCCGTCGCGGGCGACGGGCCCGACGAAACGGGTCGCGTCGAGGTAGTAGAGGAGCGGGTCATCGCCGTTCTGCGGCACCGCGATCAGCCGGGTGCCCGCGGGCGCGCCGGCCGCGTCGGCCGCGCTTCGCCAATCCTCGCGCTGCATCTCCGCACTGACGTTGGTCGCGATCAGGCTCGCTGCGAACAGCGCGCTCATGCCGATCGCTCCGATCAGCCCCGCTCGCGCAGCGCGCTCGGAGGAGAAGCCGAGCGCAGCGATCATCAGGGCCGGGACGACCCCGGCCATCACGTTCCGGGGCTTCAGGAAGTCGAGGCCGACAAGGGCGGCCAGCGCCGGAACCCCGATCGCCGCGACCAGGATCGCGCCCATCCAGAGGCCGGCCTCCCGCTCGTGAGGCGGGCCTCTGCTCAGCAGCACGACGGCGCCCGCGAACAGGACCAACCCCGCCAATCCGGCCCCGACCTGCACCGCGTCGACCTTGCTGCTCGCCGACAGCGGGTCGGGCTCCTCGCCGGCGACGTAGTCGACCCCGACCTCGGCGACCCGGCTCGCCAAGGACAGGTCGGTGTACCCATCCCGGCGATCCTCTCCTTGCTGACCCAACGCGACCAGGCCCAGTGCCAGGACGACGGCGCTGAGGCCGCCGCAGGCGAAAACGACAGCGCGATTCCTGCTTGCGAGGAGGAGCAGGATCGCTTGCGGCGCGATCAGGAAGATCGCGAAGTAGTGCGAGCAGAGCGCGAGCGCGGAGAAGGCGGCCCACAGGGCGAGAGACATGGGCTCGGGGCGTCGCATGCCCCGGGCGAAGTAGATCATCGCCACCGTCACCAGGAGCGCCATCAGGATGTACGACCGCGCCTCCTGGCTGTACCAGACGAGGATCGGATTGAGTGCGACAAGCGCTGCCCCGATCAGGCCGGTCCGGGTCGACGCGAGCTCACGCCCGAGCAGGAAGGCAGCCGGGATCATCAGCGTTCCGATCAGTGCGGAGAGCGAGCGCAACCCGACTTCGCCCAGGCCGAACGGCTGTGCCCAGAGCCAGGCGAGCGCGTAGTAGAGCGGCGGGCTGCGCTCGCCCTCCATGACCTGATCCATCGCCGCGCCGAAGCCTCCGTCGAGAACCCGCCCGGCGGTCACTGCCTCGTCGTGATGGAAGCTCTGCAGATCGAGCGTCGCGAAGCGGGCGACGGCGCCGACGAGGACTAGACCTGCCAGCAAATAGGTCTGGCGCGAAGTCACATGCGCGGGGAGCGTAGACGCCCGGAAGGCGGTCGCCGGTCGGGTTCGGCAAACGGCCCGAGGATCGCGCCCAGGCTAAGGCCATCGCCAGATGCGGCCGACACTAAGGGGACATGGACGCAGGTCGACGACGAGATTGGAGCCGGCTGGCCGCGGCCTTCGCTGTGCTCGCCACCGCTGGGATCGGCGCGCTCACCGCCAACGCGGGATCCGCCGGAGAGCAGAAGATCAGGGTCTCCTACAGCGGGTTCAACGCCGAACGCGTCAAGACGATCCCGATCGCCAAGACCTCCGGCCGCAAGCCAAGAGTGGCGATGTCGCTTCCGCCCACGAAGGTCGGACCGATCGGCCGCGACTCCGGGGTTTGGGCCGGAGCGGAGATCGAGGTCTCGGTCACCTGCCTCGAACCGATGCCTCAATGCGTGGGCAAGATCTATCACTACAGCCCGCGCGTCAGGGCCCAGCTGGTGCTCGCCGGCGGTCCACGGGCGGCGGGGGCCAACAACACCACGCCGATCTCCAAGCCCCGGGTCCTCCAGTGCTCACAGGACCTTCCCAACCGGAACCACCACTGCGTGCTGACGGTCGAGGGCTTCCGGCTGCTCGAGCGGGAGGGTGAGGCCGGATGCGCGCGGTGCCACGTGAACCTTGTCGTCAGCGCCTTTCACCCGCAGGCGAAGAACGGGCAGGTCATCGTCGTCGGAGCCGATGCGGAGCGGGAGATCGCGCAGAACAAGGGGATGCTGAACGCCGCGGTGTTCGATCCCGGCCCCAAGCCGGCCGCCAACCGAGCGCGGTCGCGGCGGCCGTCGAGGCGCAAGGTCGGGGTGGGCGGACAAGGGGGTCAGGGCCCCAAGCAGGTGATCTATTCGCGACGCCTGGGTGAGCTCCGGGCCGGCGAGCAACTGGTCGTTCGGGCCAAGGCCGTGCAGAAGATCAAGCATCTCGACTACAACGTCCTGATGCAGTCACAGCTCGTTCTGTCCGAGAAGCCGGGCTCCGTCAGCCGCCGCGGAAATCCGGGCAAGATCGCGAGCCTCGACGGGGCGATCGCGGCCCAGAACGGCTTCAACTGCACCCAGGGCGCGAGCGGGCACAGCGATCCATGCGTGATCCGCAAGCTGGGAGTGGTCAGGATCTTCAAGGACTCGCGCACCAGGCCCGAGCAGGGTGAGGGGGCGTTCGTCCCGCTGTACGTGAATCTGGTCGTCCAGAACCGCGAGATCTCCGCCGGCCGCGGGAGCAAGCACCGCCCCGGTGACGCCGCCAAGATCGCGAGGAAGGCCGGCTTTCTCGAGATCGAGCGCTACGGCCCCGAGTTCCGCCGGTAGACCTCGGCGGCAGAGCTCGCTCCCAATCGACTAGGGCGCCGGCGGCGCGAGGACTCGGACGCTGTCCCCCTTGCAGCGCTTGGTCCGGCGGACCTTGGCCTTCACGTCCTGATAGCCGCTTCGTTTGGATCGCGTAGCCCAAGCGTTCCCCGGCAAGCTGGTCAGGTCCCAATCGAGCAGCACAGTGCTGCCGTTCGGGCGAATCCCGAGCAGCCTCACCGGGCGCGAGCTGCAACGAAAGCCACGCGTCAAGAGCCGCCCACTGTCAACCCAATAACCGCCCCCGACGGCAGTTGAGCTATCGAGTGTGAGCTCGGTCGGAACGCGCGCAAGCGCGGTGCCGCTGCTCGCCCCCAGCAAGAGTGCGCTCGCGGCCGCCAAAATGGCCACCAGAACCAGGTTGCGCCTCATGCGGAGACCCGCTCTCGCGAGCGGCTTTCGCAACGCAACGCGCGCGTCTGGCGTTCCGACATCGGCGTTCCTCCCCTTGTCGCCTATCCCCAGACCCCCGGGGTGGCGTGATTCCGATGCTAGACCCCCGGTTTGCACCCGGCGTAACCCGGTCCAGGCTGTGCCTTGAACCTAGAGCCCGGTCACCTCGCCGTACTCGTCCCGCTGCCAGGCCGCCGTGGCGCGCTCCAACAACTCCAGCCGGGGGATGCCGGTGACCACCGAGTAAGCGTCGAGGATCGCGTCGATGAGCTGATCGGAGGGCAGCGCTTGGCCGGTCTCCAGGCGGGAGACGGTCGCCGTGCTCGACCCCGCCCGGTCGGCGATCTCCCGCTGGGTCGCGCCGGCGTCCTCACGCGCATCGCGCAAGACGGGGCCCGCGTAGTCGAGCAAGCGTCCCGTTGGCACAGCCTGATCAGCTTACGCCTCCTCGTTAGGCGCCCCGCAGTGGAACGCGACGCGGGAGACGCGTCGCTTGAGTCGACGCAAAATGGGCGCGTTGCCCGGCGCGGTCAGGACGCTGGGTGGTACGTGAGGAGCACGACCCCGGAGTCGAACCGCTTCACGTCGTCGAGCTCGAGTCGCACCGTTCCCCGGTCGCCGAGCACGTGGACGTTGCCTTCCCCCCAGACGAGCGGGTTCAGGTAGACCTCGAACTCGTCGATCAGGCTCTTTTCTGCGAGCGCGTACGCGAACTCGCCGCTTCCGTGCATGAACAGGTCACCGTCGACCTCGCCTTTCAGGTTCGGGATCGAGTCCTCGATGTCGCCCGCAAGCAGGGTTGCGTTCCACTCGAGATCGCCGGAGAGGGTCTTCGACCCGACGTACTTCGGCATCGGGTTGACCATGTCCGCCCACTTGCCCGACTCGCTCGGCCAATACCCCGCCAGCCCCTCGTAGGTCTGGCGGCCCAGGACCAGCCCGGCGGACCTCGCCTGACGCTCGAACGAATACTCGGCGTGGTCTCCGCCCTCCTGCACCCACTCGCCGACGGGGTCGATCACGCCGTCGACGGTGGCCTGCGTTGTCGCGATCAGCTTTCCCATCTCAGATCTCCTTTTCTCGCAGGCGCTCCCGCTGAGCACCCTCTACCCATGAGACAACCGCCGAGGCGCGGATTCATCGGCCCGAGACGGCTGGCCCGACGCGCCCGTCTCGGCCGCGTCGGGTTGACTACCGATGCACGCCAATCCGAAAGACTCGACCGCGATGTCACGCCAACTCATGATTCCTGCCGCAGACACTCGGCTCTACGCCGTCGACGCCCCGGGCGGCACGCCTGCCCTGCTCTTCCTCAGCGGCGGCTTCGGCACCGTGCAGAATTGGAGCCGCGTCATCCGCAGTCTCGACGGGGAGTACCGCACGGTGCGGTTCGACGCGCGGGCCCGCGGGAAGTCGGGCAGATCGGCCGACTACTCCGTACGGGCGGCCGTCGACGACATCGGACGGGTCATCGACGCGACCGGTATCGAACGCCCGATCCTCGTCGGGTGGTCTCACGGCGCCACGGTCGCGGTGCGATACGCGGCTCAGCACCCCGGGCGGGTCGGCGGCCTGGTGCTCATCGACGGTGCTTACCCGATCGCCATGCTCGACGAGGCCGGAAAGGAGAAGGTCCACAGCCAGTTCCGTCGGTTGGGGTGGATCATGCGCATCCTGGCAGCGCTCGGCCGCTCGGCCCGGATGTCTCCCGCCGAGTCCGCGAACGTCGTGATCGAGATGGACGCCGTCAACGGCGAACTCGGACCCGACTTCGCGGCGCTGGAATGCCCGACCGTGTTCGTGGTTGGCACCGGAGCCCACTCGGGCGCCACCGAGGACGAGATGCGCACGGTGCGCGCTGCTGCCGCCGACGCCGAAGAGAGCAACAAGCGCGTCTCCGTATTCGCAACCACGCCCCACAAGCACACGCAGATCCTCAACAAGGCCCCCGACACCGTGGTCGCCGCGATCGAGGACGTCATCCACGAGTCTTCCTGACCTAGCCGCTTCTCATCCGGAGGGGCCTAGGTTTGGTCGCCCGGATCTTCCTTGACGACGAATCGGTAGCCCAGACCGGGTTCAGTGATCAGATGACGCGGCTGGGATGGGTTGGTTTCGAGCTTGCGCCGCAGCTGGGCGAGGTAGACGCGGAGGTAGTTCGTCTCCGTCTCGTAGGCCGGTCCCCAGACCTCTTGGAGAAGCTGGCGCTGCGAAACCAGCTTGCCCCGGTTGCGCGCCAGCACCTCAAGAACATGCCACTCGGTAGGGGTAAGGCGAATGGAGGCTCCCTCGGCACTAGAGACCTCTTTGGCGGCGAGATCGATGGTGAACGTCTCGGTCTCGATCACCGGCGCCTCGGGGGTCGTCGCCGTGCGCCGTAGTGCCGCTCGCAGCCGCGCCAAGAGCTCGTCCATACCGAACGGCTTGGTGACGTAGTCGTCGGCGCCGGCATCGAGGGCCACGACCTTGTCCGGCTCGCCGCTGCGAGCGGACAAGACGATGATCGGCGCGCCGCTCCACCCGCGCAAGCCCTCGATGACCTCGACACCGTCAATGTCGGGGAGGCCAAGATCCAGCACGACGGCGTCCGGAGGCTCGTGAGCAGCTGTCCTCAACGCTGACTGTCCATCCGCAGCGACCGAGACCTCATATCCATGTGCTCGCAGGTTGATGTCGAGCGCTCGTCTCAGCCCGCGCTCATCCTCGATCACAAGGACGCGCGTCATTGGCCTCCGGACTCGGGCTTGCGAGCGCCTGTGAGCCGAAGGCTGATCCGCATCGTCAGGCCGCCCCCTGGTGTTGTGTCGGCGATCATCTTGCCACCCATCGCCTCAATGAACCCGCGGGCGACTGAGAGCCCGAGCCCGACACCTTCGTGGCCGCGGTCATCGAGGCGTTGGAAGGGTTCGAAGAGTTGCTCCTCCTGGCCCTGCTCGATCCCGGACCCGTGGTCGACAACCTCGAGTCGGGCGGCGGAGGCGCCGATGTGAACCGCCACCTCGACCGACTGATCACTGGCCCCGTGGCGCAGGGCGTTGTCGAGGACGTTGACCAGCACCCTCTGGAGCAGGCCACGGTCAGCATGGACCGGCGGTAGATCGTCGGGCACCTGGACGTGCACGCGATCGGTCGCGTCGGGTAGGCCGAGCAGAGCAGCGGCCACCACCTCGTCGAGCGCCACCGCTTCCAGCTTCACGCTGAGCGCCCCGGCCTGAAGCCGACTCGCATCGAGCAGGTTGCCAACCACTCCATCGAGTCGATCCGCGGACTCCTCGATCGTCGCAAGCAACTCGTTGCGCTCCTGGTCGGACCACGCGACCTCGGTCTGGCGGAGGCTGCTGACGGCGGCCTTGATACCGGCCAGCGGCGAGCGCAGATCGTGGCCAACGGCGGCCAGGAGTGACGTGCGCTGCTCATCAACTGTCGCCAGGATGCGCGCTTCCTCGGCTTCGCCGCTGAGCACCTGACCCTCATAAGCCGTTCCCGCGGCTGCCGCAAACGCCTCGAGCACCCGCTGATCCTCCGCAAAGAGCGCCGGTCCCCGACCGACCAGGCGCAGGTGGGGGCCGATCGGCACGTCGAAACGAAGCGGAGCCTCATCGCCCTCGGGTGCCCAACCGACGTGGTCGACATCGACCCAATCGCCACTCCCGCGCTGTCTCACTCTGAGCGCTACCGATTCCATCCTGAAGGTTTCCTGGGCAGAGCGAAGCACCTGGCGGAGCGAACCGGGCGCCTCAAGGTCTGGACCCGTGAGAGCGGAGATCGTCTCCGCCTCGGCCCGCGCCCGCTCAGCAACGTGGGCGCGCCTGACCGCGAACTCGATCGCGCCGCTGACGAGTCCGGCGACGATGACGAAGACCACCAGCGTGACGACCTGGTCCGGATCGCCGATCGACAACGTGTGGATCGGGTCGACGAAGAAGTAGTTGATCAGCGTCGCCGAGACGATCGCCGAGGCGATTGCAACGAGGATGCCGCCGACGATTGCGATCGCCACGACCGCCAGCAGGTAGACGAGCACCTGCGCGTCCAACGCCAGCTCGTCCCGGAGCCCGTCCAGGAGCAGCGTCAACAGTGGCAGCAAGAGCACGGCCAGGGCGAGGCCCGAAAGCTGGCGCCGGCGGCTCAGTCGGAAGGTACGGGCGAGCCGGGCGGGCACGGTTTCCTCGAGCAGGTCTTCGCTTCGGATGAACGTGACCCGCTCGCTCATACTGGGCTCGGCTCTTGTTCGGCCCCGAGGACCCACGGAATGCTGGTGACGGTGACCGAGGGCTCGAATAGCAACCTCCCCTTGAGCCGCAGCGCGGTCTGGTTATGGAGGAGATGCTCCCACCAATGGGCGACGACGTACTCGGGGATGAAGATCGAGACCACGTCACCCGGATGCTCCCGGCGCAACTGCCTGACGTAGCGAAGCACTGGACGCACGGTCTCGCGGTAGGGCGACTCGATGACGACGAGGGGGACCGGTACGCGACGCTCTTGCCACTCGCTGGGCAGGGGGCCGTCGGCTCCGTCCACCGCGACCGTGACCGCTCGGAGGCTGGCCGGATTGGTCGCCTGGGCGAATGCCAGCGCTCGGAGGGTGGGTGCAAGGAGGTTCGAGACGAGCACCACCGCGTGGATATGGCCCGGGAGGGCCACTCCTGAAGCCGGTGGCGTCAATTGCGCGATGAGCCCCTCGTAGTGGCGCGAGACAGCTTTCATGGCAAGGAACAGGATCGGCGCCGCGACGACGACAAGCCAGGCACCGTGCGCAAATTTCGTAACCAAGACCACCACGAAGACCAGCGCGGTAGCAACGGCTCCGAGGGCGTTCAGAGCTTGCTTGTGGCGGAGACGACGGACTTGGTCAGCGGCCGCCGTTGCAATCAACTCCGACCAGTGGCGAACCATCCCGACTTGGCTGAGCGTGAACGACAGGAAAACGCCGAGAATGTAGAGCTGGATCAGGCGCGTGACATCGGCATTGAAGGCGACGATCAGGCCCGCAGCCGCAAGCGCCAGGAGGACGATGCCGTTCGAGAACACGAGCCGATCGCCACGGTTCGCCAGCTGGTGCGGCAGGTAGTTGTCGCGGCCGAGCAGCGAGGTTAGGACCGGGAAGCCGTTGAAGGCTGTGTTGGCGGCAAGGATCAGGATCGCGGCCGTGAACCCCTGCAGAAGGAAGAAAGGAGCGGTCTCCCCGAAGGCCGCCAATCCGACCTGGCTGATCGCCGTGCGCTGCTCGGCACCAGCCGGCAACCCGATGAGGTTCGCTGGATTTTCGGCCATGTGGACGTCGGCCACGAGCGCCAAAGCCGTGATCCCGACGAACATCGAGATCGAGAGCGCCCCCATGATCATCAGAGTTGACGCTGCGTTGCGGCTCTTCGGCGGCTGGAACGCCGGGATCCCGTTCGACACGGCCTCGACCCCGGTGAGCGCGGTGCATCCCGAGGCGAAGGCGCGGAGAACCAGGAACACGACGAGGATGCCGCTGGTATCAGCGACCTGACGGAGCTCGTAGCCGGCGCTTTCGGCCACGAGCCCGTCACCGAAGATCGCGCGGCCAGCTCCGACCGCGAGCATCAGGAAGACGAAGAAGACGAAGCCGTATGTCGGGAGTGCGAACGCCCGGCCCGATTCTTTGACGCCCCGCAGATTCATCGCGGACAGCAGCACTACAAAGCCAAGTGAGAGCTCAATCGCGTAATCAGCAAGCTCCGGGGCTGCGCTGGTGATCGCCGCCACGCCCGCGACGACCGACACCGCCACGGTCAGCACGTAATCGATCAGGAGCGCCGACGCTGCCGTGAGCGAGGCGTTCTCACCGAGGTTCGCGCGGCTGACGGTGTAAGCCCCGCCGCCGTTCGGATAGGCGTGGCAGGTCTGGCGGTAAGAGGCGATAACGATCACAAGCAGCGCCACGACGACCAACGCCACCCACCAGGTCAAGTGCAGGAGCGCTAGACCGCCCAGTCCGAGAACCAGCAAAATCTGCTCGGTGGCGTATGCGACGGACGAGAGCGGGTCCGAGCAGAACACCGGGAGGGCGAGCCGCTTTGGTAGAAGCGTTTCTTCTACTCGATCGCTTCGAAGCGGCTCGCCAAGGAGAGTTCGGGGAATCGCACGGGCGCCAGTGGCCACAAAGGCCTTCTAGCGACTGGATCGCGAGTTTCCGGCAGGCTTGACGGATCTCTAACGCCCGGAGCGCAAGGACTTGACGAGGTCTTGACGTCACCCGTACCCGCCCGTGGGGATGCGGGGGACGACGGGGACGCACCCCCACCCCACTCATCTAGTACCTAAGACCTTCTGATCCTTTGTAGACTAGAAAAGTCAAGAAAGTTTTTGCAGCCAGGGGCACAACTTGAGCCGGAGCGACCCGCCGAACATCCTCTACATCCACTCCCACGACACGGGGCGCTATGTGCAGCCCTACGGCTACCAGGTCCCGACGCCGAACATCCAGCACCTGGCGGACCAGGGAGTCCTGTTCCGGCGGGGGTTCTGCGCCGCGCCGACCTGCTCAGGCAGCCGTGCCTCGCTCCTCACCGGCCAGTACTGCCACAACAACGGCATGCTCGGGCTCGCCCACCGCGGCTGGACGCTCAACGACTATGGCCAGCACCTTGTCCACGCGCTTCGTCCAGCGGGCTACCGCTCGACGCTGATCGGTGAGCAGCACATCTCCGAGGATCCCCACGTCACCGGCTACGACGAGGTGATCGAGGTTTCGAGTCACCACGCCACCGACGTCGCGCCGATCGCAACCGAAACGCTCGCCGATGCTCGCGAGCCCTTCTTCCTCTCTGTGGGGTTCTTCGAGACCCACCGCCAGTTTCGTGCGCCGACCTCTGTGCGCGACACCCTCTACTCGCTCGGGCCCGCCAACTTGCCCGACACCCCCGCGACGCGAGAGGACATGGCGGCCTTCAAGGCCTCAGCCCGTTCGCTCGACCAGGGAATCGGGGCGGTGCTGAACGGCTTGCATCGCCATGGCCTCACCGAGAACACGCTTGTGATCTGCACTACCGATCATGGCCTCGCCTTCCCAAACTCGAAGGCGACCCTGTACGACCGCGGCACCGGCGTGATGTTGATCATGCGCGGGCCGGGCGGCTTCGCGGGCGGCCGAGTTATCGACGCGATGGTCTCTCATCTCGACATCTACCCGACGCTCTGCGAGCTCGCCGGAGTAGACCATCCGCCGTTCCTGCAGGGCACCTCGCTCCTACCGCTCGTCGACGGTCGCACCACCGCACTCCACGAAGAGATATTCACGGAAATGACCTTCCACGCCGCCTACCAGCCGCTTCGCTCGGTCCGGACTGAGCGCTGGAAATACATACGGCGATTCTTCGACTACCCCCACCCGGTGCTCGCCAACTGCGACGATTCGCAGACGAAGGAGCTTTGGGTCGAGGCCGGTTGGGGCGACCAGTACGTCGCGCAGGAGCAGCTCTTCGACCTCTGGCTCGACCCCAACGAGGCGAACGACCTGTCGCGCTCAACCGAGCCCCCGCACACCGCCAAACTAGCGGCCCTGCGCGATCGCCTGTTCGAGTGGATGGGCGCGACAGAGGACCCGCTTCTGGACGGACCTGTTGAGCCGCCTCCCGGGGCGGTGACCAACGCCCCAACCCAGGTCTCTCCGAACGACCCGTTGAGCGTTGCGGGCGAGCCGCGGACGGCGGAGCGCTAGCCCGATGCGCCCGCAGCGCTCCTACCTTGTTTGCGCGACGCCTCGCTCAGGCTCAACCCTCGTCTGTCAGGCGCTAAAGG
This sequence comes from uncultured bacterium, assembly GCA_963734015.1. Lineage (GTDB taxonomy): Bacteria > Actinomycetota > Thermoleophilia > Solirubrobacterales > 70-9 > JALZKA01. The sequence continues at coordinate 90,803 of CAVTFG010000005.1, forward strand.
AAACGGGCGTCGCCGGCCGCCCCGAGGAGTATTTCGAGGCGCTCCTTCATTCGGGCCGCCCGCGCCGGCCGGAGGAGTACTTCATCGGCGTCGACGACAAGTCGATCTTCGATCACCTCGGCGAGCGGTCCAAGCACGACGACCCCCAGCCCCGCTCGCCGCTATGGAGCCGAGCCGCCTATGACCGCTACCTCGAATGGGCGATGGAGCAGGGGACGACGCCGAACGGCGTGTTCGCGGCGAAGCTCATGTGGGGGTACTTCGGCGACTTCGTGAGCCTGCTGCGAAACATTCCCGCCTACGGCGACCTGCCGCTCTCGGAGCTTCTGCCGGCGGTCCTTCCGGACGTCACGTTCGTGCGGGTGGTGCGGGCGAACAAGATCCGCCAAGCGGTGTCTCTCTGGAAGGCGGTGCAAACGGCGACCTGGCGCCAAGAGAACGCAACACGAGGGGTCTCGGTGAGCGGCGTCTCCGACGAGCACGACCCTCCGTACAAGTCGTTCATGCAGGAACACCGGCCCCAGCTTCGCTTCCACTACGGCGCAATCGGCCATCTCCTCGACCAGATCCTCGTCGAGGAGGCTGCCTGGGACGCCTTCTTCGAGCACACGGGGATCAAGCCCGTGCTGGTCCTCTACGAGAACTTCGCGTCCGATGTGGGCCAGTCGGTGAGCCGCGTACTCGATCGCCTCGATCTCGAGACGCCCGAGGGGTTTCAGCTCGCGCCGCGTATGCGGCGCCAGTCAGACGGCATCAATGACGACTGGGTTCGTCGTTATTCGGAGCTCCGCCTGGGCACCCAGTTCGACCTGGTGCCGGCAAAGGCCGCTTAGCGCCTTACGAGCTACGACAACTCGCGCAGCGGGGCCGAGGCGGAGGCGATGTCTGTGCGCCAGCAGTTCTCGGTTCCTGAGGACCACCAGCCCCCGGACGAGTGCCCAGCAGGCGGCTGCCCCTGTATTAGGCTCAAGGCGCCCGCGGGGCAGTTGAGGACGCGACCGTGAACTCAAGCGAGGACCAAGAAGCCGCTCGCAGGAACCTCCTGATGGCGGGTGAGCGGACCGAGCTTGCCTGGTGGCGCACAGGGCTCGCGGCTCTCGCGGTCGCCGTTGGGATCGGACGCCTGGCGCCCGAGCTCCAGGAGTCCGGGGCGACCTGGCCTTACGTTCTTGTCGGTATCGGGTTCGCGCTCTATGGGATCGCACTCTTCACCCAGGGAACGATTCGTGGACGCGAGGAGGCCGGTCCGCTTGGTGAGGAGAAGCACCCCATGGGCTGGCGCACGGCAGCTCTCGCGGCGGCCGGCCCGCTGCTCGGGCTTGCGGTGGTCGCTCTGATAGCGCTGCCGTGAGGGAGCTCGTCGTCTGCCGGACATGCTCGCAATCAGTCATCAGCCGAGCGCGACGAGCACGAACGTGGGAGCCCGGCGTCGCGCCGGGCTCCCACGTCCAGCTAGGCGACGCGCTCGTCCTCGCCGTAGACCACGATGCCGTGGACCACGTACACGCATAGGGCGAACACAGCGAGCGACCACCAGGGGAACGCTCCGCCGATCGAGAGCAGGGCTCCGATCGCACCCAGGCTGCCCCCGATGATCCCTAGCACCCGACCGTACGTGTTGCCGGCCATCAGCGAGAACCCTCCGGTGAGCTGGATGATCCCGAGGATGATCAGGACCCAGCCCAGAGTGCTGAGGTTGCTGAGGACGAACCTCGTGTCGTTGACGAAGATGTTCGCGTCGTCTAGCGCGCCGATGCCGTAGATGATGTTGAGCGTGCCCACGATCAGCAGCATCGTTGCTGCGAACACGATTCGGCCAGCACCTCTCATTTTGGACTCCTTTCCGTAGTGACGCCCGATTGAGGAACGTCCTTTTCACGTCGTGCGGGCGGCCCGATCCCCTCATCCGCGCGGCCCGCGGCTATCACGCTGTTCGATCGCCGCTTGCAGTGCCTCGATCGCGGCGGTCAGGGCTTCCTGTGCCTCCGCCAGTCGCCTCGCTTCGGTTCCCTGACCTCGCCCGGCGGCTTCGCGCTCTGCCCTCTGTGCTTCGGCCGCAGCTTGAGCCTGGGCGAGCGCCGCTCCGGAATCCGCCTCGTTGGCCCTGGACCCGGCAAGCGCTGCGTTCGCCAGCGCCAAGCGTTCGTCGGCATTGCTCTGCGACTCATCCGCCAGCGCAGCCAGCTCCTTCGCCCGGAACATCTGCGACTGCGCCTGCTGGGTCTCAAGGGCTGCCTGCCTCTCTTCCTGGCTCGGTTGGAGGCCGCCAAAGGCCGCCTCACGCTGCTCCTGGCCCGACTCGAACAGCGCGAGCAGCTCCGCCGTGCGGTCGCCGCTTCTGGCGATGAAGATCGTGCCGAGAACGAGGGCCCAACCGACGCCCACTGTGGCGATGATGAGCGCCACGAATGCCAAGCGGCGCCATCTGTGCTGCTCGCTCGGAGGTTCGGCGCCCTCGTCCAGTTCTTGCGCCGGGTGCAGGTCATCGTCCAGGGCTTCCGGCTGTAGCTCATCGTCCGGTTCTACGTCCTCCGGCGGCTCATCGAACGGCGCAGGACCAGGGGCGGCTGCGATGTCGTCGTCGGCAGGGTCCGGCGAGTCCTGCCGCTCGCGATCGCCGCCCTCGTCCACCGGGATCACCTAGGTCGATTCGGCTTGTCCTGAATCCATCGCGGCGGCCGTAGGCGCCATCAGCGCGCCGATGATCCAGAGGACGGGGAAGATGAACCCGAACCAGAACATGGCGGTGTGGCCCTTACGGAGCGTGGCCATACCGAGAACAACGAGACACGTGATGTAAAGCACCGCGAGAACTATCCAGAGAAATGTGGACATCTTTCTTTTCCTTCCGTGAGGCACTGGTCGCCCGCCGGCATGGCGGACCCAGCACTGGTAATGGGCGCGAGGCCATTCATGCCTGCCCCCCCGGTCGTGTTAGAGCGTCACTCGGCGAGGAAAACTCCCTAGCCGTCTGTCGGCGCAAGATCGCTATGCCGACCATCGCGAGCACGGCGAGCAGGACGATCACCAGGATCTGGCCGAGATTGTCGATCCCAGGGATGAACGCCAGCCAGAGCAGGAACAACACGGCGACGGACGCGTAGACCGCGACCGGATGATCGCGCAGGGACGGCGCCAGGGATCGCCGCACGCCGACGGCGATGCGCCCGGGGCCCGCCAGCCATCCGGCGCCGACGAATGCCAGCCCGATGACGAGGACGAATAGCGCCCGCTCACGAAGCCCCTCGGAAACGATGTCCCAAACGGATTGGACGGCCGGTTCGACCGTGTCCGAGCTCGCCAACGCGCTCACGACTTCCGTGCCGATGAGGCGCTTTACGAGCAGGACGAGCAGCGTCGCCACCAGAATCCCGCCACCGGCGGCGATCAGGGCTCGCCGGCGCCATCCCTTCGCGAGGAAGAGGGCCGCGAAATACACCAAGAGCACGAGCAGCGGCAACACGAAGCCGAGGTTTCGCAGCAGCTGCACGAGGGTCTGAACTCCGTCGAGCGCATCCGAGTCCATCAGGACGAGCTCGCCCGGGTTCTGCACCGCCTGGCGCTCAAGCAGGGTGGTGACCTGCGTCTCGAGCGCGGCGAGCGAGGCATCGAGCGCATCGAGGTTGGCCTGGGAGGGGTCCTTGAGCACGGCGGCGGTCCGCTGCTCCAGTTCGGATGCGCGTTCGTCGAGGCCGGTGAGCAGCGCGCCGAGGTCGGCAAGCTGGTCCTGAAGCGGGGACGGAACACTCTTTTCAACGCCCTTGATCTGATCCTCGAGGCTCGCGACCGTCCCCTGCAGCTCGGCGGCGTTCTGGTTGAGCGCCTCCAGGCTCTGCTGCAGCTCGCTGTCCAACTCGCCCGCTTCGACCTCGGCGAGCCGCGCCCGCGCCGCCGCGATCTCGGTCTGAGCGGTGGTGAGCCCCTGGCGGAGATCCTCGGAGAAATCCTGCACGATGCCCTGGACCTCCGCGATCGTCGCCGGGTCCAGCCCCAGGCGGGTCGCGAGGTCGGCGACGACGCTCCCGTACTCGAGCGTCACCTCGCCACCGGTGGTCGAGACGTACTCGCCCTCGTCCTCGATCAGGGCGACAAATTGCGCGTGCCCCCGGCTCACCGCACTGGAGACGAGTCCTTGGACCTCAGGAGAAGCGAGCGCCCGTTCTGCCACGTCGGTGGCAAGCTGGGTGAGGGCAGCTCCGACCGGCGCTGCAAGCGCCTTTGCGGAGTCCGGCAGCTGGTTCTCAAGCTGGCTCTGCACGTCGACGGTGGCGGTGAGCTGTCCCACCGTGAACGTGCTGAGCTGCTGTTGCACGTCCTCGTCGGCGAGGATCTCGCTCGTCGTGTCCGTCACCTCTTCCGTGTTGAGCAGCGAGCGCTGAACCCAGTTCGCGGTCATCGAGAGGATCAGCAGCACGGAGGCGAGCACGATCAGCGACCACACGATCACGCGGTGACGCCGCTTCGGCTCAGGGGTCTCGGAGGACTCAGGCGCGGGCGCAGGGGCCTGTTCGGCCGATGGGGAGGACTCAGGCCGGTCGGGCATGGATTGGCCAGTGGCGTCGTCCATGGGCCAAACCTGGCAGGCACCGTGATGGCGGACAAGGCAGTGGGCATCCCACTTGCGACTGATGCGCACACCCTTCAGCCCTCGGCCGCCAATATCCTTCGAGCGTGCCGATTCGGGTCGTGGTCGCCGACGACAGCTACATCGTCCGCCAGGGAATCGAGGAGATTCTTGCGGTCTCCGAGGGAGTCGTGGTCGAGGCCTCGTGCGGGGACAAGGACTCACTGCTCGCCGAGGTGGACGCCAGGGAGCCCGACGTTGTGGTCACCGACATACGGATGCCGCCCACCGGCACCGACGAGGGGATCCAGGTCGCCGCGAGGCTGCGAGAGACCCACCCGCGGATCGGAGTGGTGATCCTCAGCCAGTACTCGGATCCCAGCTACGCGCTGAGGCTGTTCGATTCCGGTTCCGACGGCAGGGCGTATCTGCTCAAGGACCGGGTCCGCGAGCGCGGCCAGCTCGACGGGGCGATCAAGGCCGCAGCGGCCGGCGGGTCGGTTGTCGATCCGAAGGTCGTCGAGATCCTGGTTCACGCTCAGACACGGGCAGAGCGCTCACCGCTCTCCGAGCTCACTCCGCGTGAGCTCGAGGTCCTCTCCGCGATGGCCGAGGGCAGGAGCAATACCGCGATCGCGGACGACCTGGTGCTGACGAAACGCGCCGTCGAGAAACACATCAACGCGATCTTCCTCAAGCTTGGGCTGACGCACGCAGCTGATTCCGAGGATGTCAGCAAGCGGGTCAAGGCAGCGTTGCTGTTCCTGGCGGAGAGCGCGGACCTCGGAGCCGGCTGAACGAGTCGGCGGGGAGGCACGCACCCTGGCACATGCGTGCCTGCGCCCTTGAACACACCGGCTGCCAAATCGGATCCTTCCGGTGATGATTGTCGCGAGGGCTACCGGCAGCGATCCGGTAAGGGTCCTGACCGTCGACGACCACGAGCCTTTCCTGGAAGTGGCACACGAGATGATCTCTGGCACGCCGGGGTTCGAGGCGGTCGGGGAGGTGTCGTCCGCCGCGGAGGCACTGGCCGCCGCGGACACGATCGACCCCGACCTCGTCCTGGTCGACGTCCACATGCCCCAGATGAGTGGGATCGAGGCGAGTCGAAGGCTCAGCGCGGACCACCCCGAGCTCGTTGTCGTGCTGATCTCCACGACTGACGCGAGCGAGCTGCCTGCCGCGGCGCGGAATTGCGGTGCGGCCGAGATCCTTCGGAAGCAGGACCTCGGCCCGGCAACCATTCGCCGCGTTTGGGCAGCACACGGCCGACCCTCCGCTGCCTGAGGTATCAAGCTGTGCGACCCTGGTGGTTAGCGCATGGAGGACGCAAGCGTTGAGATAGGGGGGCGTCAGGCAACCTCCCACAGCGATGGACTGCGATTGAAGCTGGTTGCGGTGGCGGTCGCGGGCGCCGCGCTCTCCGTGGCCTCTGCCGCACTCGCCCTCTCCAATCCAGCCGCCGCTGATCGGGTCACCGTGGCGGTCGTTTCAGTGCTGCTGGTATCGATCCCCGTCGGGGTCGGCATCTACGCATGGGAGCGGGAGCCTCGCAACCGGTTCGGTGCCTTGCTCGTCGCGTCCGGCTTTCTCTGGGGCATCACATCGCTGTCGGCGTCCGACAGCGATGTGCTCTACAGCATCGGCAGAGTTTCGCTTTGGGCCGCCGAGGCCAGCCTGCTCTACACGATGCTCGCCTTTCCGACGGGTCGGCTCAGCAGCCGCGCGGAGCGGGCTGTGGTTCTCGGCATCTGTCTGCTTGTTCTCACCCTCTACCTGCCGACGGCCTTCATCAGCGAGCAGTACATCCTGCCGTTCCCGCTGACCACGTGCACGGACGGTTGTCCGTCCAACGCGTTCATGCTCACGGACTCGGAGCCCGCATTCCTGGGCGGGGTTGAGGACGTTCGCGATGTCCTGGCGATCCTGCTGTTCACCGCAGCGGTCTCGATTCTCGCGCTTCGGATCAAGCGCGAGACACCGCTCATCAGGCCGATGCTCGTCCCGGTGCTTGCGATCGCGATCGTCCGCCTGCTCGCGACGGCCGCCTATCAGCTGATGGCAGGCACCTATCCGGACTCGCCGCTGACCGAGGTCGTGGGCTGGATGTCGGCCTTTGGGATCCCGGCGATGGCGATCGCATTCCTGGTCGGGCTGATCAACTGGCGCATGGTGGAGGCGACCACGCTCGAGCAGGTCACGGGTGGACTGCGCTCCGATCTCGGGCCGGAGACCCTGCAGTCGGTGATCTCCCGTTCGGCGATCGGAGGGTCGGTGCGGATCCTCTACCGGGCTCCGGGGGCTACGGCCGGCGATCAGTGGGTGGATGGTGCCGGTCTGACCGCGCAGCTGCCCGCTGCGGGGTCTTCCCAGGCGGTCGCCAGATACGGGTCCGGTGAGAACAGGGTGGCGGTGGTTCACGGTCAGATGCTCCATGGACAGAGGAAGTTCCTCGACGCGATCGCGGCGTGCGCGACCGCGTCGCTCGAGAACCAGCGGCTCGCCACGGCGCTGCACTCGTCTCTGCAAGACGTGGCGGACTCGCGCGCCCGCATCTCCGCCGCTGCCGACGACGAGCGCCGGCGGATAGAGAGGGACCTGCACGACGGCGCCCAGCAGCAGCTGGTGACTCTGGGGATCAAGCTCGAGCTGATCGCCGGGATGATCGAATCGGATCCCGAGAGGGCGGTCGAGCAACTTCGTGGCGCGGGGACTCGACTGACGGACATCCTCGATGAGGTCCGCTCACTGGCACGGGGCATTTATCCGCCGCTACTCGTCGATGCCGGGCTTGACGAGGCGTTGGTCGCGGCGGGGCGGCGGTGCACAGTTCCGACCAAGGTCGATTGTGAGGACGTCGGCCGCTATCCACCAAGCACCGAGAGCGCCGTCTACTTCTGCTGCCTCGAGGCGCTCCAGAACGCGAGCAAGCACGCCGACGGCACCGGGTCAATCGCTGTCCGCGTGCGTGAGTCCGCCGGCGAGCTTCACTTCGAGGTGAGCGACGACGGCGCGGGCTTCGACCCCGCGACGACCTCCAACGGCGGCGGGCTCACCAATATGAACGATCGCGTAGCCGCCCTGGGCGGCCGGCTGAGCGTGCTCTCATCCCCGGGGGCTGGAACCCGGGTTATCGGCACCATCCCGGTGCGCCGGCGAGCTGATCATCCAACTCCCGGCACCACGTGACCCAACTACGCAACCCCGGTGCGGGCGCGGGTCACCTCGACCGCGGCGCTCTCCATCGGCGGTGTGGTGTCACGGGGGTGGCTTTCGAACCAGCGGGCGTAGCGGTCGGCCAGCGGGGCGGCGGTAAGACCGTGGGCCAAGACTGAGAGCCCGACGGTCAAGTAGATCGCGAGGACGATCAGGTGCTCATTGGGGAGTGCTGACTCCTCGACCACGATCAGCGCGAACACGATCGAGGCCAGGCCGCGGGGGCCGAACCAGCCGAGGAACCCCACCGTCGGGACCCGGGCGTGCGAACCCAGCATCCCGATCGCGACGGGTACCAGCCGCACAACCGTCAGGCTGAGCACAGCGTAGAGCGCCAGTTGCCAGGTGAGCTCGCCCAGCGCGGGTCCCAGCAGGATCGCCCCGAAGAGGATGAAGGTGACTCCGTTGAGCACGCTTCCGACCTCCTCGGTGAGCCGATTCATCTGCTCGGGATCGCGCTTGATCACCGCCCGGAAGACCAGGCCGGCGACGAAGGCCGCGATGAAGCCCGACCCGTGCAGCGCGACCGCGGTGCCGTAGGCCATGGCCGCCCCGGCGGCGGGGATCACCTGACGCCACGCGCCCTCGATCAACTCCCTCCGCCCGGCATATACGACGACTGCTCCGATCAGAAGCCCGCCCAGGACCCCACCCACGATGCCGTAGCCGATCTCCTCGAGCAGGAGCTCGCTCGTGCTGCGCCCGTGCGAGATATGCGATTCGACGTCTGCCGCCGCAACGGCCGCGAAGAGCAGGGGGACGCAGATCCCATCGTTCAACCCGCTCTCGATGTTCAGCCCCTGGCGGATCCGACCCGGGACCCGCGGCTCGGTGACAACCGCCTGGCCGAGGGCGGCGTCGGTCGGTGCCAGGACGACCGCGAGGATGACGGCTTCCCACATGGTCAGGTCGACGAAGATCACGGCCGCCGCCGCCGCTCCGAGGGCGATCGTCAGCGGCAGGCCGATGCCCAGCAGGCGCAGCGGCACCCCGATCTCGCGCCGCAACCTCCCGAAGTCGATGCGCGAGGCGTCGGCGAAGAGCACCAGCGCGAGCGTCGCCTCCGCCAGTGCCCGCACGGTCGAGCTGGTGCTCGAGATGTCGATCCCGCCAAGGACCTTGGGACCGACGAGGAGCCCGATGGCGACGAACATGATCGCGGGCGTGAGCGGCGATCCGGACAGCCGCTTCGAAAACGCAGCGACCGCGATCAGGGCAAGCGCCACGAACGTAAGCGACCATTCCATTCAGGTCCCCGCTCTCACGATCGTCGCTCCTGATCAGGGCTCGGGGCCTCCACGGCGTCATCAGCGCCCCGATCAACCAAAGAAGTGGGAGGGCGAAGCCGAGGCTGAACAGGACCCAGTGACCCTTCCGCAGCCCGATCAGGCCCAGCGTGACCAGCAGCAGGAGGTAAAGGACGGCCAGGCCGCCCCAAACCGCGGTGTTGACGCCGGCAGGGAGCACTTGCCCCCAACCGTCACACCCAGCGCCCAAAGGGGCAATGGGGCGGTCCTGCCGGCGGCTGTGGTGCGGCCACCAACGCCCGGCGGGTATTCGCTCCCTTGCGGTGCAGACCCGTCGTGCGCAGACTGCCGTCCAGCAGCTTGAGCTACGAGCAGCCCGGCTGGGACAAGCGAATTCGCGAGGAGGAAGCGATGTCAGACGGCAACGGACGGATCCCACCGATGAACCCCTACGGGGGGGTTGGCGGAGGCGGGATCACGATGCCGCCTTACTACAAGCCCACCGACAACATGGGTAGCGGGTCGACGTATTACCCAACGTCGGAGGAGCTTGGCAGCGACGAGATGCGGATCACCTTCGTCGGCAGCTGCCCGTTCCCGCCGCGGCGCAACCAGGCCGCCACTTGCATCATGGTCGAGCTCGGCAACGGCAAGCGCTTCTTCTTCGACTTCGGCCCCGGCTGCCTGCGCAACATCCTCGCGATGCAGGTGCCGCTGCAGATGGTCAACGACATCTTCCTGACCCACCTCCACGTGGATCACTACGGCGAGCTGCCGTACCTCTTCGCGTTCGCCCCATGGGCCGCTCGGTGGAAGCCGCTGCGGGTGCACGGGCCATCGGGCCGAACGCCCGAGGACGGAACCAAGGCCATGGTCGACGGCATGAAGCAGATGGCCCACTGGCACATCGACAGTTTCAACTCCAGTCCGATCGGCGACGGCTACGAGGTCGAGGTAAACGAATTCGACTTCCGCGACGACAACGGCGTCTGCTACGACCAGGACGGGGTGACGATCCGTCACTGGCGCCGCTCCCATACCAAGGACGGGGCCTCGGCCTACCGTCTCGACTGGAACGGCCTATCGTTCGTCTGGACCGGCGACGGCCGCCCGGATGAGCTCACCGCCGAGTTCGCGAGGGGCGTCGACGTTTTCGTCACCGAGGTCCAGCCCGACCTGGCCAAGCTCCAGGAATTGAAGATGGGGCTGCCGCAGATGATCACCAACAACACAGTCGACACCGCCCACACGGTCCATTACGCGGTCGGCTACCTGACCAAGCAGGTCAACCCGCGGTTGGCGATGGTCACGCACACCGCCTACGACGAGGACCTGCTGCCCGAGATCCTGGCCGGCATCAGGGTCCACTGGGACGGCCTGTTCCAGTTCGGCGCTCCCGACGGCGTCGTCGTCAACGTCACGAAGGACGCGGTCTGGACGCGCAACGCGGCGCTCTCAGAGGCGGCCAGCCCCGCGCGGCCGAGCTCGTCCGAGGCGAAGGAGCTGTTCGACCTCGGTCCCACCCACCTCAGCGTCGATTTCCCCGACCCCCGGCACATGGTCCCCGACGTCCAGGAGGAATTCGTTCGCGAGAAGGAGATCGACCCGGACCTCTACTACCCGGAGGACGTCAAGCGCGACCTCGTCCGCGTGTTTCCCAAGGGGTTCAAGATCGAGATCCCGAAGATGATCGCCCAGAAGGTCGGCGAGAAGATCAAGAGCCGATTCGGCCGGGACTAGGAAGCGGGATGGGCCTCGACCGCAACGAGGATCCCCGCGGGGCAAGGCGCACTCCGGTGACCGTTCTCACCGGGTTCCTCGGCGCCGGCAAAACGACCCTGCTCAACCGTATCCTGAACGGGGACCATGGGATGAGGGTCGGCGTCTTGGTCAACGACTTCGGCTCGATCAACATCGATGCCGATCTCGTGGTCGATGTCGAGAGCGACGTGATCAGCCTGGCCAACGGCTGCGTCTGCTGCTCGATCCGCGACGATCTCTCCGCGGCCGTGATCCAGGTCATGGAGCGCCCGGAACGGCCCGAGTACATCCTGCTGGAGGCGAGCGGGGTGGCCGAGCCGACCGGGATCGCCCTCACCTTCGTCGACGACCCCTCGCTGATCGACCGGGTCCGCCTCGACAGCATCATCTGCGTTGTCGACGCGGAGCAGGTCTTCGCGGCTCCCGAGCACATGGAGCTGAAGATCTGGCAGGTCGCGACGGCTGACATGGTGGTCCTCAACAAGATCGACCTCGTCGGGCCCGAGCAGACCGAGAGGGTCAGGGCATGGCTCGACGATCGCCTCCACCGCTACCGGTTGCTGGAGGCGGAAAGATGCGACGTCCCGCTCGAAGTCCTGCTCGGCGTCGGGAGGTTCCACCCCGACTGCGCGGAGTTCGACCGAGCTGCCCACTCCCCGGGCTGCTCCGATCCGAGCTGCGACCACGCAGAGCCCGCCGGTCATGATCGCCGCTTCGAATCGTGGAGCTTCGAGACCGACCGACCGCTCGCAATCGACGCTTTGCGCAACGTGGCAGCGAAGTTACCTGCGGACGTCTACCGGGCCAAGGGCGTCTTCGCCGCGGCCGAGGCCCCCGGGTGTCGCGGGGTGCTGCAGGTGGTGGGCAAGAGGGTGGACGTCGCCCTTGACGGCGACTGGGACGGTAAGGCCCCGAGTACGCGAATCGTCGCGATTGGGGCCGCCGGGACCATCGGTCCCGGCGGCTTGGAAAAGCACTTCGCCGCCTGCCTGGCCGAAGGCACCGGCGAGGGCGAACCGGAGCGGGGTGTACCGTGCTGACGCGGCGAATGGCCGCGATCGCGGCCCTCCTTCTCCCGCCTTTGATGCTGGTCCTGGCGGTCGTCGTCATGGTGCAGGAATTCCCCCGAGTGTTGATCGTCTTCGGGTTGCTGCTGATCGCGACGGCCACCGTCTGGTACGGCCTGCTTCGCCGAGGCCCTGCCAGGGCCGTGGGTTTCGCGGCCGGGGCTCTCGCGCTCGCGGCGACGGTGATCGTGCTCGTGGACAACGGCGACCACGTCGGTGCCGCAATCGTGATCGTGGTGGGACTGGCGCTCGCCGCCGCCGCGGCCAAGGCCGCGTTCTCCTTCCACACGCCACTCCCTGGGGCACCGGCGCCGATGCGAGCCGTCCTCTTCTACAACCCGAAGTCGGGCGGCGGTAAGGCGGAGAAGTTCAAGCTCGCCGAAGAGGAGCCGAAAGAGGGGGCATCGAGCCGATCGAGTTGACGCTTGGCGCCGACC
>CAVTFG010000006.1:0-181498 GCA_963734015.1 uncultured bacterium
CGCGGGTACCCTTGGGTCCGTGACCGAGGCCACTGCCCACGCGCCCAAGCGCGTCCTGCTCGCTGCGCCGCGCGGCTACTGCGCGGGCGTCGACCGCGCGGTCGAGACGGTCGAGAAAGCACTCGACATGCACGGACCGCCGGTCTACGTCCGCAAGGAGATCGTCCACAACAAGCACGTGGTCGAGCAGCTCGCCGAGCGCGGCGCGATCTTCGTCGAGGAGGAGACCGAAGTGCCGGAAGGGGAGCTGGTGGTGTTCTCCGCGCACGGCGTCGCCCCCGCCGTCCACGACAACGCGGAGCGCCGCAACCTCCGGACCATCGACGCCACCTGCCCGCTGGTCACCAAGGTCCACGTCTCGGCGCGCAAGTTCGCCGAGCAGGGCTACTCGATCATCCTGATCGGCCACGCCGGCCACGAGGAGGTCGAGGGCACCACGGGCGAGGCGCCGGACGAGATCACGCTCGTCGAGACGATCGAGGAAGCGGAGCGGGTCGAGGTCCCCGATCCCGACCACGTCGCGTTCATCACCCAGACGACGCTCTCGGTGGACGAGACCGGCGAGATCATCGCCGTCCTCCGGCAGCGGTTCCCCAAGATCGTCAGCTCGAAGTCGGAGGACATCTGTTACGCGACGACGAACCGCCAGATCGCGGTCAAGCAGCTCGCCCGCGAGTGCGACCTGGTGCTTGGTGATCGGCTCGACCAACTCCTCGAACTCGAACCGGCTCGTTGAGGTCGCGCGCGACCTCGGCGCGGACTCGCACCTGATCGACAACGCGGCCCAGGTCCGCGAGGAATGGCTCGAGGGCGTCGAGACGCTCGGGATCACCTCCGGCGCCAGCGCGCCGGAGGAGCTCGTGAAGGAGCTCGTCGAGTTCTTCCGCGCCAGGGGCACCGACGACGTCTCGGAGCTCCGCACGGTGGACGAGGCCGTTCGGTTCATGCTGCCGAAGAAGATCCGCGTCGAGATGGCGGCGCGGAGCTAGCGGCCGCGCCGGACCAGCAGCTCGCAGCCGAGCCCCTCGAACGCCTCCCGCAGTTCGGCGAGGTGGTCCTCGTCGCGGAACAGGCCGACGATCGCGCCGCCCGATCCCGTGTAGTTGGCGGGCGCGCCGAGGCGCCGGGCGCGTCTCGACCAGCTGGACGTGGCGCGGGTCGAGATCGTAGATCCGGCTGCGCAGGTCGAAGTTCTCGTCCAGGAGGACCCCAAGGCCCGCGCTGTCGCCGAGCGTCAGCGGGGTCAACGCTCGCTCGGCGAGCCGGCCGATCGCCGCCATCGTGTCCACGACCTCCGTGTCGCCGGCATCGAACCGCTCGTGCGCCGCGCGGTGGGTCACGCCCGAGTCCGTCCCTGCCTCCGCCAGCCACGCGACGAAGAGCGGCGGCAGGAGCGCGGGATCGAGGGCCTCCCAGCGGCCACCGTCCGGATTGGACGAGTCGAAGTCCATGAACAGCACCCCGCCGTAGGTCTGGATGACCTGGTCCTGGAGGCCCCCGCTCATCCCGAGCTCGTCCGTCTCGCATTCCCGCGCGAAGCGGGGAAGGGCACGATCAGGGATCGGTTCGCCGAACAGTCCTCCGAGGGCGCGGAGCGCGCCGATCACGATCGCGCCCGAGCCCGCCAGTCCCACTTGCGGCGGGATCGAGGTGCGAATCACCTCGAGCCGCAGCCCCCGGTCCGACAGATCGGGATTCCGCTCCGCGAACCGTTTGGCCGCCGCCATCAGGAGCGCAATCGGGCCACCGACCGGATAACCGCCTTCCCGGCCGGCGTCGACCAGCTCCGTGAGGCCTCCGAACTCCAAGCGCTCTTCCTGCGCCACGAGTTCGACGCCCAGGGCGGGTTCGGCCTGGACGACCGCCTCGAGCTCCTCGAGGGCGAACGCGATCGTCGCGCCGCCGAATCCGTCGGAGGGGTTGCCGACGAGGGACGACCGGCCCGGCACGCGAGCGCGGGCGACGCCGCGCATGTATCTCATGAGCGACTCCTGTCGCGAAAGCAGGTTGTCCCCCCTGGCAAGGGAAGTTTTCTCACGGCAGGCCCGGGGCGAAGCTGATCGCCCAGACCCTGGCGCCCGGCGACGCCTCGATCGTCAGGCGGTGGCGCTCGTGCTTGGGGTGCTCGGCGATCGCGATCAATCCGCTTCCGCAGACCGGCTCGAGTCCCGCGTCGTCGAGCCCGGCGCGCAGCGCGCCTCCCGGCTCGGCCACCACGTAGGCGCCGCCGGCCTCGTACTCGACGTCGATCCGGTCGCGTCCCGGCCCCGGCTCCCAACCCTCCGCGGGCGATCCCCCCGGGAAGACCTCTTCGCTCGGCGGGGCGACGAGCGCCCCGGGAGCGTCCGTCGCCCGCAGGGGCTCCATTGGCGCGGGCAGCCGGACCGTCAGATCGTCGCCTCGCAGCACCTCCTGGATTGCCTCCTCTGTCGCGTGGTACTCGCCCTCTCCGAAATGCGCCCACGCGAGTGCGCCGCCGCGCGCCCAGAGGAAGAGCGACGGCCACCCCTTGCAGCCGTAGTCGTGCCAGATCGCGTAGTTCGCGTCGAGCGCGACCGAATGCTCGATGCCGAGGGCAGCCACGCCTTCCGAGGCGACCTCACGCTCGCCGCTGAACCGGAATCGCGGGGAATGAACGCCCAGCACCGAGAGCCCGAACTGCGCATAACGGCGGTTCCACTCGAGCACGTATGGCAGCGCCCGGACGCTGTTCAGCTGCGTGAAGTCGAAGAAATGGACCAGCACCGGGCCGGTCGCCGTGAGCTCGGCCATCCGCGGCGGCTCGTCGCGGTTCAGCCACACGATCCGGCCCGGAAACTCGGGCGCGGCGATGTCATCGCGGCTCGGTCGCACGCGCTGAGGCTATCCGTGCGGCCCGAAGCCGTCGGTATGCTTGGCCTCCCTTGTGAGGCGGAGTCCGAAGGACGAAGCCGAGCCCCGCCGTTGTTGAGGCGGCTGTTAAAAGCACCTAGGAGGAACGATCTTGACCACCACGATCTGGGAGCGAATCGAGAGCAGCCGGCGGCGCTGGAACGTGCTCGAGCACCCCTTCTACCAGCGCTGGTCCGACGGCGAGCTGACCCGCGAGGAACTGACCCGCTACTCCGGCCAGTATCGCCACGCCGTCGAGGCCATTGCGACGCTCAGCTCCGCGGCCGCGGACGCGCTTCCGGATCACGACGAGCTGCGCCGGCACGCTGCCGAGGAGCTCGGCCACGTCCGGCTGTGGGACGGCTTCGTCGACGCCGTCGGGGGCGAGACGAACGCGGCCCCGACCCCCGAGACCGCTTCCTGCGTGCAGGACTGGGCGGGTGACGGCGACGCGCTCGAGCTGCTCGGCCGCCTGTACGCCGTGGAGGTCTCGCAGCCCGCGATCTCGCGCACCAAACGCGAGGGCTTGATCGGGCGCTACGGGTTCGAGGACGGCCCCGGCACCTCCTACTTCAAGCTGCACGAGGGGCGCGACGTGGAGCACGCGGCCGAGGTCCGGGAACTGGTCGAGGAGCTGGCGACGGACGCCGACGCGGACCGCATCGTGGCGGCTGCCGAGCGGGCCTACGAGGCCAACTGGCGCCTGCTCGACGGCGTCTAGGCCAGGCCCGGGCCGATGTCCTGGGGAGACCGAACGATCGCAATCGTCCTCGGGCTGGCGCTCGGGATCGCGATCGTCGCCGTCTTTGTGTTCGTCTTCAGCGAGGAGACGATCGACAACGCCGGGCTCGAGGGGACGGGCGGGACCCAGACGGAGCAGACGGGCGGCGGCGCGCCTTGACCCCGCGTTGAGCCGGCGTTCGTAGACTCCCGCAGCATGGAGTCGCGCAGGGTCCCAGCGCTGATCGCGCTTGTCGGCGTGCTCGTGGCGGTCGCCCTGTTCCTGCTGCTCAAGGACGACACCGCCGACGAGGATTCGACGGTGCCCACGACGACGTCGGCGGCGACCACCGACCAGGGCTCGACGGATGGCACCGGCAACGAGCAGGAGCCTGAGAAGAAGCCCAAGCGAGAGAAGCCGGTCGTGCCCGTCATCGAGATCAAGAACGGGCAACCGGCGGGCGGTGTCCAGGAGTTCGAAGTCGTCAAGGGTGACGAGATCCGCTTCATCGTCGAGTCGGACGTCGACGAGGAGGTGCATCTCCACGGGTACGACGTCTCACAGGATGTCAGCGCCGGTGGCAAGGTTGAGTTCAAGGTGCCGGCGACGATCGAGGGCGTCTTCGAGGTCGAGCTCGAGCACTCCGTCGTGCCAATCGCCGAGATCTCCGTAGTCCCCGACTGAGTGTTGCTCCCGCTCGCGCACGCCCTCCAGGGCAAGCAGGACCTGCCGATCCCCGAGTGGCTCTTCGCCTGGGGGGCCTCGGTCGTGCTGATCGTCTCGTTCGTCGCGCTCTCCGTCGCCTGGCGCACGCCGCGGTTCGAGGAAGATCGCTCGCGCCCAGTGGGCGAGCGCCTGTCGGCGGCGCTGCTGGGCCGTCCGCTCGAGATCCTGTGCGGGGCGATCGGCGTCTTCCTCCTCGGCGTGACGGTCTGGGCCGGGCTCTACGGCACCGAGGCGCCCGATCGCAACTTCGCCGTGACGTTCGTCTTCGTCACCGTCTGGCTTGGCTTCGTGCTGTTCAGCGTCTTGCTCGGCGACGTGTTCCGCGCGTTCAACCCATGGCGGGCAATCGCCCGGGTCGCGTCGGGCGGCTTCCGGTTGATCGCGGGCCAGACGCCGCCGCCCGCGCTGCCCTACCCCGAGCGGCTCGGTCGCTGGCCGGCGGCGATCGGCCTCCTGGCGTTCCTCTGGCTCGAGCTGGTGTTCGGCGCGAGCGGGGCGCAGACCGCGGGCCTGACTCCGCGCACGGTCGCGATCGCCACCCTGATCTACAGCGCCTGGACGTTCGTCGGAATGGCCCTCTTCGGGATCGAGAAGTGGTGCTCGCGCGGCGAGACGTTCTCCGTCTACTTCGGGATGTTCGCGCGCCTCGCGCCGCTCGAGGTCCGCGACGGGCGGCTGCGGCGGCGGCCCTGGCTGTCGGGCGCGACCGGGTGGGGCCTGGTTCCCGGCTCCGTGGCGGTGATCCTGATCACGATCGCGGGCACGACCTTCGACGGCGCCCAGGAGGGCCTCCTCAACGGGGCGATCGGCGACGTCTTCAACGCGCTCTTCGACGACGGGAACGGCCTCGAGCCGGTCTTGGCCCTGCGGATCACCAACACGCTGTTCATGGCGCTGACCCTTGCGGTCGTGACCGGCATCTACTGGGCGGGGGTGCGGGGCATGGGGATCCGGGGGAGCAAGGTCTCGAAGCTCCGAGACCTGGGCCGGGTGTTCGCCCACAGCTTCATCACGATCGGCCTCGCCTACCTCTTCGCCCACTACTTCAGCCTCTTCCTCTTCCAGGAGCAGGCACAGTCCACGTACCTGCTCTCCGACCCGCTGGGGGAGGGCTCGGACTTCTTCGGCACGGCGGGCAGCGGCATCGACTACGGGTTGATCGGGGCCGAGGCCGTTTGGTACGTGCAGGTCGCCGCGCTCGTGATCGGCCACGTCGCCGCGCTCGCGATGGGCCATGACAAGGCGCTGGCCGAGTACAAGGACCTGCGCCGGGCGACCCAGTCGCAGTACTGGATGCTGGCGCTGATGGTGAGCTTCACGGTCCTGGGCCTGATGCTGCTCTCGAGCGCCAATTCGTAGCCTCACCGCGGCGTTCCGGCCCGGCGCTTTGCGCACCCGCTGACGGGGTGTAGCCTCGGTGTCGATGACCGGGGTACTGCTCGCGCACGCGGGCCACTACGCGCTGTACGTGCTCTACGCCGTGCCGGTCGTGGTCGTGCTCGGTTCGATCGTCCTCGCGGCCGTGCGGGAGCGGCGGGAGCGGCGCGCAAAGGTCTTGTGAGCGCCGCAAGGCGCGAAACCAGGTTTGCCCCCCCGTAGGGGTGAATCATCCGTCCCCCAGCGCTCTGATCGCGGCGTCCACCTTGGCGATGTTCTCGTCCCCCGGGGCGGCGTCGAAGTAGACGACCACGTTCGCGGCGCGGTAGCACGTGAGGGTGACCGCGTTCTCGCAACGCTCGAACTCCCCGGCCGCGGACTCCGAGTCGCCGGTGACGATCAGCGAGCCGCCGCCATCGCCCCCCTCGAACGAGATCGAGAAGACTTCGACATCCTCGGTGATGCTCGTCAGCGAGTCGCCGAGGACCAGCCCGGCCCCCTCCTCGTTGGCGGCGTCGACGAACTCGCCCGGCTCGAACTCGCGCTCGCCGCAGCCGGCGGCCAGCACGGCGAGAAGGGCGATCGAGAGCAGGGCCGTCGGCACGGCCCGGCAGGATAAGCCGCCTCAACAACGGCGGGGCTCGGCTTCGCCCTCCGGGCTCCGCCTCACTGTGCGGCGAGCAGCTCCTCGAGCCGTCGTTCGAGTGAGGCGGCCAGCGCCTCGCGGATCGGGCCTTCAGCCATCCGCTCGACGAGCTCCTGGAGGAAGCCGTCGATGACGAGCTTCTTGGCGTCGGCCTCGGCCAGACCGCGCGATCGCAGGTAGTAGAGCTGCTCGGCGTCCACCTGCGCGACGGCGGCGGCGTGCGTGCAGCGGACGTCGTCGGCTTCGATCTCGAGTCCCGGGATCGCGTCCGCGTGGGCGCGGTCGGAGAGCAGCAGGTTGCGGCTCTCCTGGAAGGCGTCGGTTCGCTGTGCCTCGGGGTCGACACGGATCATCCCGCGCCAGACCGCCGTCGCCGATTCCGAGAGGACGCCGCGAAACGCCAGGTCGGAAACGGTGTCGGGCGCGGCGTGCTCCTGGGTCGTGTCGTAATCGAGGTGCTGGTTACCGAGCCCTGCGGTGGCTCCGGTGACCTTGGCCGAGGAACCGCGGCCGGCGAGTTTGGTCTCCATCCGGACCTTGCCGCGCGCGGACCCGAAGCCCAGCGCCACCCAATCGAGGTTCGCGTCGCGCCCGACCTCCGCCCGCTGTGTCGCAAAGACCCAGCCCTCCTCGGAGAGCTCCTGCTCGCAAACGTAGCGGAGGTTCGCGCCGTCACCGAGGACGATCTCGACGACGCCGTTGAAGAGGCCGTCGCCGTCCGATTCGTACCGCTCCCAGACCTCGGCCTCGGCACCGTCCTCGAGCACGATCAGCGCCCGCCACTCGATCGCATCGTCCGCGCTGCCATGGATCACGAGCTTGAGCGGCTCGGCGAGGCGCTCCCCCGCCGGGACGCGGACGAACACCCCGTTGCGCCAGCGGGCCTCGTTGCGGGCGGTGAAGACGTCGTCCGCCGGGACGATCGTGCCGAGGTGCTCGCGCACGAGGTCGGCGTGCGTCTCGGCAGCCTCCGCCAGCGGCATGATGATCGGGCCACCGGTGCCGTCGGTGGCGTCGAGGCCCTCGACCATCGCATTCCCTTCGGCGAACGAGTCCAGCTCGAGTCCGCTCAAGTCGGTGAACTCCCAGCCCTTGGCCTTCGGGCCG
This sequence comes from uncultured bacterium, assembly GCA_963734015.1. Lineage (GTDB taxonomy): Bacteria > Actinomycetota > Thermoleophilia > Solirubrobacterales > 70-9 > JALZKA01. The sequence goes on from CAVTFG010000006.1 coordinate 7,449, forward strand.
GGAAGGGCGAGCCCCTCCGCGCGAGAGGCGCCGTCACGGCGCCTCTCCTCGAGCCAGGCGGGTTCAGTCGCCGCGCTAGCCAATCGAGCCCTCCATCTGCAACTCGATCAGCCGGTTCATCTCGACGGAGTACTCCATCGGAAGCTCCTTGGCGATCGGCTCGATGAAGCCGTTCACGATCATCTTCGAAGCCTCTTCCTCGTCCAGGCCGCGCGACTGGAGGTAAAAGAGCTGCTCCTCGCCGATCTTCGAGACGGAGGCCTCGTGGCCCACGTTGGCGTCGGACTCGTCGATGCGGATCGTGGGGTAGGTGTCCGAGCGGGAATCGGGGTCGAGCAGCAGCGCGTCGCAGACCACCTTCGACTTGGCCTCCGTCGCGCCCTTGGCGACCTCGAGCAGCCCGCGGTATGTGGCGCGCCCGCCGTCCTTGGAGATCGACTTCGAGAAGATCGACGAGGTCGTCTTCGGGGCCCCGTGGATGATCTTGCCGCCGGCGTCTTGGTGCTGTCCCTTACCCGCGAACGCGATCGAGAGGATCTCGCCGTGCGCCCGCTCGCCGAGGAGGTAGATCGAGGGGTACTTCATCGTCAGCTTCGAGCCGAGGTTGCAGTCGACCCACTCCATCGTCGCGTCCTCCTGCGCGATCGCGCGCTTGGTGACGAGGTTGAAGACGTTCTGCGACCAGTTCTGGACCGTCGTGTAGCGGACGCGGGAGCTCGGCTTGGCGATGATCTCGACGACGGCCGAGTGGAGCGAGTCGCTTGAGTAGACCGGCGCCGTGCAGCCCTCGATGTAGTGCACGTCCGACCCTTCCTCGGCGATGATCAGCGTCCGCTCGAACTGGCCCATGTTCTCCGTGTTGATCCGGAAGTAGGCCTGAAGCGGCATCGCGACCTTGACGCCCTTGGGTACGTAGACGAACGAGCCGCCCGACCAGACAGCCGAGTTGAGCGCCGCGAGCTTGTTGTCGTTGGGCGGGATCACCGTGGCCCAGTACTCGCGCACGAGGTCCTCGTGCTCGCGGAGGGCGGTGTCCATATCCGTGAAGATCACGCCCTGCGCCTCGAGCTGCTCGTTGACCTGGTGATAGACGGACTCGCTCTCGTACTGGGCGCCGACTCCCGAGAGGAACTTGCGCTCCGCCTCCGGGATGCCGAGGCGGTCGAAGGTGTTTTTGATGTCGTCCGGGACCTCGTCCCAGGAGCGGCCGGCCTTCTCCGAGGCCCGCACGAAGTAGTGGATGTCGTCGAAGTCGATCTGCCCGAGGTTGCCGCCCCAGGTTGGGGTGGGCCGCTTCTCGAAGTGGTCGAGCGCCTTGAGCCGGAAGTCGCGCATCCACGCCGGCTCGTTCTTGTACTCGGAGATCGATTCCACGAGCTCCCGCGAGAGGCCCTTCGGCGCCTTGTAGGCGTAGCCGGTCTCGGGATCGTGGAAGCCGAACTTCTCGGCGTAGTCCGAACCGATGTTCTTGAGCCCGGCCTCCTGGTCGGTGAGAACCTTGGTGGATGGGGTTGCGGTCTCGGGGGGCGTGGTCATTGGCTTGGTCAAACCTCCAGCTTCACTTCGCCATCGTCGATCTTCGCGGGAAACGTTTCCACCGGCTGAAAGGCCGGGAGCGACTTCGGGCGCCCCGTACGCAGGTCGAACAGCGACCCGTGCCTGGGACATTCCACGGTACAGGACGCGGCGTCGAACTCACCCTCGGCGAGCGGGCCGTCGTCGTGCGAGCACCGATCCTCGATTGCCAGGAGATCGCCACCGCAGTTGAACACGCCGATCACGCGCCCGTCCTCGATCGTGACGAGGCGCATGCCCCCGTCGGGGAGCTGATCGGTTTTGCAGACGGTGAAATCAGGCACGAACAATCCCTTGGTATTCCTACTTCCGAGGTCGGATTTTAGCGATGGGCCCGGGCGTGCTCGGGCTAGATGCGCTCGGCCATCGAGGGGTCGCCGCGCTCGCCCTCGTCCTCCCACTCGGCGATCTCGCCTAGCGAGGCGGATTTGACGACCTTGAGGCCCAGGAGCGCGCACTTCATCCGCGTCGCCGAGATGTCGATCCCGAGCAGGTCGAGGACGAATTCCTTGGGCAGGCGCAGCAGCTCCTCGGGCGTCTTGCCCTCGAGCTCCTCGGTCAGCATCGAGGTGGCAGCGGTCGAGATCGCGCAGCCCTTGCCCTCGAACGCGACCTCCACGACTCGCCCGTCGTCGTCGAGCTTGATGTAGACGTGCTGCTCGTCGCCGCAGAAGGGATTGGTGTCCTCGAAGTCCATGTCGTAGGACTCCGGCCGCCCGAAGTTTCGGGGGCGCTTGTAGTGATCGAGGATGTTCTCGCGATAGAGATCGTCCATTTGGATCGCTCCGCAACCTACGGTAGCCTGCGACGTGATGAAGGCTTGGATCGCGGTGGGGATCGTGGCCGCCGGCGGCGCGCTGGCCGCGGTGGCATCCGCGGGCGACGTTGCGACCTTCCCGACCAAGGTCACGATGTCCAAGCAGGCACCGGCGTTCCACGGCAAGGTGAAGTCGGACGAGGACATGTGCATCGAGGGGCGGAAGGTGAAGCTGCTGCGGCGGACCCGCTCTGGGCGGCCGTACCGCCTGCTCGGCAGCGACCGCGCGAACGCCAACGGCAAGTGGGCGGTCAAGGAGCCCGGCGAGTTCACGCTCAAGTCGGGCATCTACATCGCACGGGCGCCGAAGGCGATCGTGCACACGCCGGTCGCCACGGTGTGCGCGAAGGACGCCTCCCGCAAGGTCGTCGTCGACTAGCGAGCGGTTACGCCGCGCGAACCTCGAACTCAGTCAGCGTCAAGGGGCCGAACGACGTGATCACCGCGACGTCGACCGCGTCGCGGCCACGCCCTACCACGACCCGACCGACGCGGCGGCGGTTGTTGCGGGCGTCGAACGTGTGCCACGCGCCATCGAGGTACGCCTCGAACCAAGCGGCGAAGTCCATCGGTTCGGCCGGCGGCGGGACCTCGATGTCCGGGATGTAGCCGCAGACATAGCGCGCTGGGATGTTCAACGCGCGGCAGAAGGTGATTGCCAGATGGGCGAAGTCACGGCAGACGCCCTGACCGGCGCGGTAGGCGTCGATCGCTGTGGTCCATGGGTTGGACGCACCGGCCACCCACTCGAGATGGTTGTGAACGAAGTCGACGATCGCCTGAACGCGTTCCCATCCGGGCTCCAGGTCGCCGAAGCGCCGCCACGCCTCGTGGCCGAGTTCGTCGGGCAGGCAGAAGCGGCTGGGCATGACGAACACGATGTGCTCGTCGGGCAGAGCCATGATCGGGGTCTCGGGCGTGCCCGGCGCGCTCGAATCGATCGGCGATGACAGGACGACCTCGGCGTCGTAGGCGATCCGGGAGGCGCCGGGGGCGATGGTGACTCGCTCGCACCGGTTACCGAATCCGTCGACGTAGCCGTGGTGCTCGGCGCCGGTGTCCCATCGTTCCGCTTGCACCACCAGTTCGTCCCCCGAGGGCGCGGCCTGGACGACCGCCGAGATCGGCTGCGGCGTCTCGAAACCGAGGGTGCATCCCACATCCAGGACCAGCGCTCTGTCGTCGTCACCCGCGACGCCGCGCCTACTCGATCCGCTCCGCCGCGTACTCCGCCAGCGCCATCACGGTCATCTGGGGGTTCACCGTGATCGCCGCCGGGAAGACGCTCGCGTCGCAGGCATAGACGCCCGACGCGCCGCGGACGGCGAAGTCCGGGTCCACGACGCCGCCTGAGTCCGCGCTGATCGCGTTGCCGCCCTGCGGGTGCGAGGTGTGGAGCTGGATGTCCGTGTTGTCGGCGATCTGCCCGTCGAGGTCGTCGAGCGCCGCCGGGGACGAGTACGGCAGATACCGGAACGTCGTGGCCATCACCTTCGTGGCCCCCGCAGCGAGGTGGATGCGTCCGGCGAGCTTGAGGCCGGCGACCAGCCGCTTCAGGTCGTCCGGATGCGGGTCGTACTTGAGCTTCATGCGCCCGCGCCAGTCGAGCGAGACGGTCGCGCCGGGCCTCGTGCCGACCACCGACCCGGTGCACGCCATCCGGTCGTAGTGGCGCATGTTGCGGTAGTGGTCGCGGAACCAGCCCGGCATGAAGAGCGATTGCGCGCCGACGGGGTTGAACCAGGTCTCCAGGACGAGCCCGTCGTCGCCCGGCGGGCGCAGGTAGTGGGAGATCTGCAGGCCGGCGTAGGCATCGAGCTTCTCGTCGAACTCGGCGGTGAGCGGCGCCCCGAGGTTCCACGACAGCCCGCGACCGACGTTGGGGCCGCCGACGTGCGAACGCTGCAGGATCAGGCTCGATGCGAGGGCGCCGGCGGAGACGACCACGGTGTTCGCACTCACGCGTAGCCGGCGCCCGTCGCCGAGCTTGCAGTCGACCTCGGTTGGGCTCCCGTTCCGCGGCGTGACCTTCTCAACACCGCATTCGCTGTAGATCCGGACGGCGTCCCCGAACTCGGCCTGCGCCTTCGGCAGGGCGTAGTCGAGCGCCGAGAGCTTGCGCCCGAAGGGACAGCCGATGTTGCAGTAGCCACAGCCGAGGCAGTCCGAGATGTTTGCCTCGACCACGTCGAAGGCCCCGTCGCGGTCAAGGCCGAGCGCCTTGACGCCCTCGCGGAACTTCCGGGCGCCGCCCGCAAGGGTGCTGCGGGACGTCATCCGGCCGATCGGGACGAACTCCCTGAGCCGCTCGAACGCCGTCGCCACGCCGGTCTCGTCGAGTCCGGCGTTCAGCCCGTCGGGGTCGTTCCAGCGATCCAGCACGTGGTCCGGCAGCTCGAAGCAGACGGCGTTGTTGACGACGGTGCTGCCGCCCACGCACTTGCCCTGGAGGACCTGGAAGCGGGCGTCGGTGGACATCTGCATCCCGCCGTCGGCGTAGAGGCTCGCGAACTGCCCCCGCTCGTCCTCGGTGAACTCCGTCGGGTCGAGATGCCGTCCGCGCTCGAGCATGACGACCTCCCGCCCGCGCTCGGCCAGCCGGTTCGCGACGATCGCGCCGGCGGCCCCCGTCCCCACCACGACGACGTCCGCGTTGATGCGATCGGTGTCGACCTCGGCCGGCGGGCGGACCCGGAGCCGGGGATAGGGGCGGTTGGCGAGGTCGGATGGGATGCCGCCCTCGCGCCGGTCGGAGAACCGCACGTAACCGGTCGCCTCGGCCGTGCGGGGGTCCGCGTAGTAGCCGATGAAAGTGAGCTGCTGGGCGGCGAAAAGCATGGACTGGACGAGGCGCCGGAGGAATCCCGGGAGCCGCCGCTCGGCAACGTCCGCGATGAAGCAGCGCTCGACGAAGTCGATCCGCCGCTCCGGCGACATCGTCGGGAACGGCGGCCGGAGACGGAGCATCGGGTAGATGCACAGCGCGGTGAGCGCTAGCTTCGTCTTGCTCTTCTCCTCGGCGGGGAACGACCACAGATACTCGTCGACGTTGGCGGCCACGTCCGCGGCGGTGATCTTCTCGTCCTCGCCCATCACGAGCACCTCGGCCAGGGCCATGAGGGTTCGGTGCTGATGAGGGGCGAGATAGCGGAGCGTGTACCGGGCGCGCGCAGCGGTGCGCTGGCACCACGCGAGCGTCGCGGTCACCCCGACCGCGAGGACGATCCAGATCCAGAACAGGGTCTCCGCGGCGGGAAGCTCCCAGCCGAACGGCGCCTGGAACGAGCCCGAGACGTCGCTGGTGTTCCCGACCAGCAGCGAGATCACAAGCGACGCGATCAGCAGCACGTGAGCCCCGATGACCACCTGTACCGCCCAGGCGTGCCGGCGGACGTCCGCCGCGGCGACCACGCAGAGGGCCGCGAAGGTGCCGTCCTTGGCGACCGAATTGGCGACGAACGGGAACTCCGCCTTGGGGTCCGCCAGCGTCCCCTGCAGCACGTACGAGACCGCCAGTCCGAAGAAGACCGGCCCGAGGATCAGGAGGAACTTTCGCAGCCGCTCTTCCTCCCTCGTCAGCACCTCGCCCTCGATTCGCCTGGCCACCGTCAAGTCTGCTCCTCCCCGATGCTCAGCTGGTGCGCCTGACCTCCGCCGGCGAGCCCGCGGCGCGCATCGCCGCCGCCCGGTCGTAGAACTCCTGGACCTTCACGCACAGGGCACCGTCGAAGGTGAACACCTGGCAGACCTCGTCGGACACGGCGAGGCCGCTGTGGGCTCCCGTGCCCGAGCGCCTCGTGACGGCGAGCACGTGCGGGGGCGCTTCGATCAGCTCGAGGATGTCGAACTCGAGCTGCCCGACCGCCGAGCGCCACTGGTTCCAGAAGCCGATCACAGCGTCGTGCCCGCGATAGACATCCGGATCCGGGTCGTCGGACGGCGCGATCCACTCGACGTCGGGCGAGAGGTGCTCGAGCACCCATGAGCGATCGCCGGCGTTCCAGGCCTCGTATCCCCGCCGGATCAGGTCGGCATAGTATTCCGACACGGAAGGCATCCTACGCCTCTTTGAGCATCGAACAGGCGTAGACTCACAGATGCGATGAGCGGCATTCTTCTCATCGTCATCGGGGTTTCACTCGTGGTGATGGTCTTGGTTCTGACCGTCGGACGCGGTCCGGGAGGCCGCCCGCGCCCACGGTCGATCTCCGGCATGGCCGAGCGCGAGAACGCGGCCCACACTCAGTTCGAGATCGAGGAGCACGACATCGAGGAGATGCTCGCGGCTCGCAACGCGCTCCGGGCCCGGATCGGAAAGCCGCCGATCGGCGACGAGCTGGCTGAGAATGCTCGCCGCCGGCCCTCCGGCGAGTCGGAAAAGGCCTAAGCCGACTAGACGCCGAACACGCGCCGCGCGTCCACCAGGCCGTCGGCCAGCCGGTCGATCTCGTCAGTCGTCGTGTAGACGCCGAACGAGGCACGGGCGGTGGCGGCGACTCCGAGGCGGTCCATCAGCGGCTGCGCGCAGTGGTGGCCGGCGCGGACCGCGACACCGTGGCGGTCGAGGATCTCGGACACGTCGTGCGCGTGCACGCCCTCGAGCTCGAACGAGACCGGGCCGATCCGCTCGGGCCCTGCGCCGGGGCCGTAGATGGTGAGGCCCGGCACTTCGGGTAGGCGCTCCATCGCGTAGCCGGTGACCTCGCGTTCGTGGGCCGTGACGGCATCCATGCCGACACCGTCGAGCCACCGCAGGGCGGCCGCGAAGCCGATTGCCTGGGTGATCGCGGGAGTCCCGGCCTCGAACCGCGCGGGCGGGCCGGCGTAGGTCGTGCCCTCCTTCGTCACCTTGCGGATCATCGAGCCGCCGCCCAGGAACGGGGGCATCTCGCGGAGCAGGTCGAGGCGGGCCCAGAGCGCGCCGATCCCGGTTGGCCCGTAGGCCTTGTGGCCGGTCGCCGCGTAGAAGTCGACGCCCAGCTCGGCGACGTCCACCGCCAGCTTCGGCGCCGCCTGGGCGCCGTCGGCCAGGACGAGGGCGCCGGCGTCGTGGGCGAACCGCGCGATCTCCGCCAGCGGGTTCAGCGTGCCGAGCACGTTCGAGACATGCGCCACGGCGACGAGCTTGGGGCCGCGCTCCAGCTCCGCTCCGAGGCCGTCCATGTCGAGAGAGCCATCGTCCAGGACGCGGACCCAGCCGATCTCGGCACCGGTGCGCTCGGCGAGCTGCTGCCAGGGCACGATGTTCGAGTGGTGCTCCATCTCGGTGAGCACGATCCGGTCGCCGGCGCTCACGTTGGCGTCGCCCCAGGCGCGGGCAACCAGATTGATCGCCTCGGTCGCGTTGCGGACGAAGATGACCTCGCGCAGGTCCGCGGCACCGAGGTGGTCGGCGACCGTGGCGCGGGCGCCCTCGAAGGCGGCCGTGGCCTCCGCCGACATCGTGTGCGAGCCGCGATGGACGTTCGAGTGGTGGGAGCGCTCGTACCGGTCCACCGCCTGGATCGAGGCGAGGACGCGCTGCGACGAGGCGCCCGAGTCGAGGTACGCGATCGGCTTGCCGTTGACCTCGCGGGCCAGCGCCGGGAAGGCCGCGCGGACCTTCTCGAGCGGGAAGCTGACGGTGGCGGGAGTGGCCATCAGACCGCCGCCTCGACCTCCTGCGTGATCCAACCGTAGCCCTTGTCCTCGAGCTCTGAGACCAGCTCCGGGCCGCCCTCCTTGACGATCCGGCCCTGGTAGATCACGTGCACCCTGTCCGGCTCGATCATGTGCAGGATCCGCTGGTAGTGGGTGATGATCAACGTGCCCATATCGGGGCCGGCGAAGCGGTTGACGCCCTCGGCGACGATGCGGAGCGCGTCGATGTCGAGGCCCGAGTCGGTCTCGTCGAGGACGGCCAGCTGCGGCCGGAGCATCGCGAGCTGCAGCACCTCCATCCGCTTCTTCTCACCACCGGAGAAGCCGTCGTTCACGTAGCGGCTCGAGAATTCGCGCGGGATATTCATCAGCTCCATCGCCGCCTCGGTGTCCTTGCGGAAGTCCTTCAGCTTGATCTCGCTCTCGCCGCGCGCATCGCGATGGGCGTTTAGCGCCATCCGCAGGTACTTGGCGACGGTCACGCCGGGGATCGCGACGGGGTACTGGAAGGCCATGAACAGACCCATCCGCGACCGGTCCTCGGGAGCGGCCTCGGTGATGTCCTCGCCCTTGAAGTGGATCGAGCCCTCGGTGACCTCGAGTCCTGGATGGCCCATGACCGCGTTGGCGAGGGTCGACTTGCCGGAGCCGTTCGGACCCATCAGGGCGTGGATCTCGCCCTTGGAGACGTCGAGGTCGACGCCCTTCAGGATCTCCTTGTCCTCGGCTGAGACGTGCAGGTTGCGAATTTCGAGGTCGGCCATAAGTGGTGTTCGTCAGTCCTTCATTGGTGTCGGAAGCGGTTAGGCGGGCTGGCCTGTCAGTGGCCGTTCGTCGCTCTCCTCGGAGAACTCGACCAGGTCGGCCAGGGTGGTGCCGGCCAGGGCTTTGGTGACGCCGCCGTGGACGCGGGTCCACAGGAACTTCGTCGCACAGGCGCGGTCGCCGTCGGTCTCGTGCGAGCAGAGCACGCGTCCTTCGCGGTCGGCGTGGAAGCACTCCATGGGCGCGATCGGCCCCTCGAGCGCCTGGACGACGTCGAGCATCGCGATATCGGCGGCCGGCATCGCGAGGCGGTAGCCGCCATGGGCGCCACGCACCGAGCTCACTAGCCCGGCTTGGCGCAGCTTGGCGACCAGATGCTCGAGATACGAGAGCGGGAGTGCCTCGGCCTCGGCGACGGCGGTCAGCGAGACCGGGGTGGCGTCGGCGGGCTCGGCGCCGTCGGTTCGGCGCCCGAGCTCGACCATGAGACGCACTCCGTACTCAGCTTTGGTCGAGAACAGCATCGCCAGAAATCCTAGCGACTGAGTCGGTTATGGCCGCCGCCCGTCGAACGCGCTGCATTGGACGAAACTCACAGTGCGCTCCGCAACATGCTGGAGCCCGAGGGCCGGGAGGAGGCGCGCGCGGCGCTCCGCGACTACTACCGCGAGGGCGAGCGGACCGAGGGCGGCCCGATCGGCTTGGAGGGCGAGTACCTGATCACGCTCGGCACGAAGCGCGAGTGAGCCGCTACGGCTCGATCAGGCCCTTGCGGATCGCGTACCGAACGAGTTCGACGCGGTCGCGCATGCCCAGCTTGCGCATCGCGTTCGAGCGGTGGTTCTCGACCGTCTTCTCGGAGAGGTGGAGGATCTCCGCGATCTCCTTGTTGGTGTGCGCTTCCGCCACCAGCTTCACGACCTCCTGCTCGCGCGGGGTCAGGTCGTCGGAGCGCTCCGCGCCCTCGCCCAGGACGTCCTTGATCAGCGCCCGTTGTGCCGCGGGGGTGAGGAACGGCTCGCCCTTCTCGACCGCGCGGACCGCGGCCATCAGGTCGGCGTCGGCCTGCGCCTTCAGCACGTAGCCGGAGGCACCGGCCTTGAGCGCCTCGAACAGGTACCGGTCGTCGTCGTACATCGAGAGGATCAGGACCGAGACCTCGGGGACCTGCTCGCGGATCTCGCGGGTCGCCTGCAATCCGGTGAGCTTCGGCATCTTGACGTCCAGGATCGCCAGGTCCGGCTTCTCGCGGATCACCATGTCGCGGGCCTCGGCGCCGTCCGACGCCTCGCCGATCACCTGAATGTCGGATTGGCGCTCGAGCAGCATGCGCACGCCGGAGCGGACGATGCCGTGGTCGTCCGCAATGACCACGCGCATCGGCTCAGAACCCCGGGTTTCGAGGGTGGGCAAGGTCGTCTCGTTCAATGCTGTCGCTTCCATCACCTTCCTCTATCGGCACGCGGAGCCGAACCCTTGTGCCCACATCGGGCCGCGACTCGATTCGCAGGTCGCCGCCCACCAGCAGGGCACGCTCTCGCATGCCCCCCAGGCCCAGCCCGCGGCTCGTCTGATCGAACGTGAATCCACGCCCGTCGTCGGAGATCGTGAGCTCGGCGTGGCCGTTGTCGCGACTGAGGCGCACGAGCACGTTGTCGGCGCCGGCATGCTGCGCGGCGTTCGAGAGCGCCTCCTGGGCCACGCGGTAGAGCACGAGCTGCGCGTCCGCGGACAGGTCGCCGAAGTCCCCCTCGGACTCGAACCCCGCCTGGATCCCGCTCGACCTGCTGAGCTCGTCGACGTTCCCCGCGAGGGCTGCCTTCAGGCCCAGGTCGTCGAGCGCGGTGGGTCGGAGCTGGCGTGCCAGCGCGAGCAGCTCCTCCATGGCCTGATTGGCCAGGGCCTTGGTCTCCTTGAGCTCCTTGGCCAGGTCGTGCGGCGAGCCTCCGCGAATGGCCTCCAGGCGCAGCAGAAGTCCGGTCAGCGACTGGTTGACCTCGTCGTGCAGGTCGCGGGCGATTCTGCGCGCGCTCCTGTTCCTGGGCGGCGAGCGCGGCGCTCGAGGTCCGCCGGCGCTCGGTCTCGAGGCGCTCCAGCATGCGCCGGAACGCGTGGTGGATGCGCTCCACCTCCTCGGGGCCGCCGAACTCGCCCGGCTCGGCGAGGTTGGCGCCGGGCCGCGAGAGGTCGGCCCGCTCCATCTCGTCCACGAGGCGCTCGAGCGGTCGGAACCGCCGCTGCAGGAGAAAGACGTTGACCAGCACGGTGAACGCGACGGCGAAGCCCAGGACCAGCGCGGCCTCGGGCTTGGTGGAGAGGTTGATCTCCGGATTCGCGGCGAGGCTCGCCGCGACGACGGCGGCGATGATCAGCAGCAGGTTCACGATCAGGACCTGCGTCATCAGGTTGTTGCTGCGCCGCATACCTGATGATTATGGGGTGTGAGGCGGAGCCGTTAGGCGAAGCCGAGCCCCGGCGTCGTTGAGCCGGCTTGTTATTGCGGCCGGTCTGGACCCCAGAGCGAATAGGTACTGGCCCCTATGCCCTGGGAGCGGCCGCCTGCGATCATTTGTCCAGGCATCGGAGAACCGAAGGAGACCCTGACCGAACATGACCACGACCCGTAGATCCAACTTCGCCGCGGCGTTCCGCACCACGCTCTTGATGGCGACGCTGACCGGCCTGCTGGTCGTGATCGGCGCGCTGATCGGCGGCGCGAACACGGCGCTCCTGTTCCTCTTCATCGCCGCGGCGATCAACCTCGGCGCCTGGTTCTTCTCGGACAAGGTCGCGCTCAAGATGAGCGGCGCGCAGCCGGTCACCGAGGAGCAGGCCCCCGGCCTCTACCAGATGGTCCGCGAGCTCTGCACGCGCGCCGACCTGCCGATGCCGAGCCTGCACGTGATCCCGCAGGAGCAGCCGAACGCGTTCGCCACCGGCCGCAACCCGAAGAACTCGGCGGTGGCGGTCACCGCCGGGATCATGAAGCGCCTTTCCGAGGACGAGCTCCGCGGCGTCGTCGCCCACGAGCTCGCCCACATCCGCAACCGCGACGTGCTGATCCAGTCGATCGCGGCCACGATCGGCGGCGCGATCACCTACCTGGCGTACATGCTGATGTGGTTCGGCAGCGACGACGAGTCCCCGCTCGGCCTGATCGGCTCGCTGGCGCTGGTCATCCTGGCGCCGATCGCGGCGACGCTGATCCAAATGGCGGTCTCGCGCCAGCGCGAGTACTCCGCCGACGCGACGGGCGCCCAGATCTGCGGCAACCCCGAGTCGCTCGCGAGCGCGCTGCTGCGCCTCGAGGAGAGCGCCAAGGAGATTCCCATGCAGGTGAACCAGGCCGCGGAGCCGCTCTACATCGTGAAGCCCTTCTCGGGCGGCGGCATCGCGTCCCTGTTCTCGACCCACCCTCCGATCGAGGAGCGGGTCCGCCGGTTGCGCCAGATGCGCCCGGCGCTCGGCTAGGCACGAAGCAGCTCACATCGGATTCCTCGGGCCGGCCTCAGCGCCGGCCCGACTCGTTTCCGGGCTCCCTGTCGCGCTCGGAGTCCGTGCGGAAACGCCCCCACGGAGGGGGCGACCTTCGCTACACTTTCTGAAGTAATCCGGGAATCCCGATAGAGATTTGGAGTTTTACGCGTTGGCCACGGCTACGGAAGCGCTCGAGCAGATCAAGGAACGGGTCCAGATGGTGCCGGTTTCAAACGCCCGCGATGAGATCGAATCCGGCGTGCGCCTGGTCGACGTCCGCGAGCAGAACGAGTGGGATGAGTCGCACCTCGAGCGCGCGGTTCACGTCCCGCAGGCCGAGGTCGTGGAGCGGATCGATGAGCTCCACCCCGACCGCTCCCAGCGCCTCCTGCTCCATTGCCGCACCGACAACCGGTCGGCCCGCGTCGCGGACGACCTGCGCGAGCTCGGCTACGAGGACGTCGGCGTGATCCAGGGCGGCATCCTCGCCTGGGAGGACGCCGGGTACCCCGTGGTCAGCGCCAGCGGCCTGACGCCCGAGCAGCGCGACCGCTACTCGCGCCACACCCTGCTTCCGGAGATCGGGGTCGAGGGTCAGCTGAAGCTCCTCAACGCCAAGGTCCTATTGCTCGGCGCCGGCGGGCTCGGCTCGCCGACCGCCCTCTACCTGGCCGCCGCCGGCGTCGGCACGATCGGCATCGTCGACGACGACGTGGTCGACGCCTCCAACCTCCAGCGCCAGGTGATCCACACGACCGACCGGGTCGGCGTTGCCAAGACGGCTTCGGCGCGGGTAGCAATCGAGGCTCTGAACCCCGACGTCGACGTGATCGAGCACAACCTCCGCCTCGACGCCTCGAACATCCTCGAGCTGATCGAGCCGTACGACATCATCGTCGACGGCGCCGACAACTTCCCGACGCGGTACCTGCTGAACGACGCCTCCGTGCGGTTGCGGAAGCCGGTGGTCTCGGCATCGATCCTCGGCTTCGAGGGGCAGATCTCGACCTTCATCCCGTACGACGGCCCCTGCTACCGCTGCCTCTATCCGACCCCGCCGCCGCCCGAGCTGGCGCCGAGCTGCGGCGCCAACGGCGTCCTCGGCGTGATGGCCGGACTGATGGGCCAGCTCCAGGCGAACGAGGTCGTGAAGCTCGCCGCCGGCATCGGCGATCCGCTGAACGGTCGCCTGCTCCTCTACGACTCGCTCGCCACGAGCTTCACGGAGCTCAAGGTCCGCCGCGATCCACACTGCCCGATCTGCGGCGACGACGCGCCCGAGATCGCGGCCGGGGACATGGGCAAGTTCCCCGACTACGAGCTTTTCTGTGGGGCGCCGGCCCGCGAGCCGTCGCCCGAGCCCGTCGCCTGACCCGGTAGCTTCCCGCCTCGATGCCGAGCGCGACCGTGAAGATCCCGCCCGTCCTGCGTCCCCAGACCGGGGGCGAGGCGGCGGTCAGCGCCGACGGGTCGACCGTCGGCGACGTCCTGAAAGCCGTGGTCGAGGCCCATCCCGACACGCGTGAGCAGCTCTTCGCCGGCGAAAACGACCTGAACCGTTACGTCAACATCTACCTGAACGACGAGGACGTTCGCGTTCTCGATGGCCTCGAGACCGCGATCGACGACGGCGACACCGTTGTCATCCTGCCGGCGATGGCCGGCGGCTCCTGAGGCGGAGCGCCGAAGGCTCGAAGACGAAGCTCCGCCGTTGTTGAGGCGGCTTATCCAGGCTAGGTACCCAGGACGAGGCCCAGGAAGCGCTTCGTGCGCTCCTCCCGCGGGTTGGCGAGGATCTCGTGCGGCTCGCCGTGCTCGACGATCACGCCGTCGTCCATGAAGATGACCTCGTCCGCGACGCCGCGCGCGAACCCCATCTCGTGGGTGACGACGAGCATCGTCATCCCCTCCTCGGCCAGCTCCTGCATCACGTCGAGCACCTCCTTGACCAGCTCCGGGTCGAGCGCCGAGGTGACCTCGTCGAACAGCATCACGTGCGGTTCCATCGCCAGGGCCCGCGCGATCGCGACCCGCTGCTGCTGACCGCCGGAGAGACGATCCGGGTACTCGTGCAGCTTGTCGGCCAGCCCGACCCGCGCGAGCAACGCCTCCGACTTCGCTTTCGCCTCCTCGTCGGAGCGCTCGAGCACCTTCTCCTGCGCGAGCGCGACGTTCTCGAGCGCCGACTTGTGCGGGAACAGGTTGAACTGCTGGAACACCATGCCGACGCGGCGCCGCGTGTAGTCGCGGTCCCCGCTGGACTTGGCGCCGGCCCCCGTGATCTCCTTCCCCTCGAGGAAGATCCGGCCTTCGTTCGGCGGTTCGAGCAGGTTGATGCACCGAAGCAGCGTGGACTTGCCCGATCCGCTCGGCCCGATGACGCAGGTGACAGTGCCGCGGTCCACCTCCAGATCAATGCCCTTGAGGACCCTGAGACTGCCGAATCGTTTCTGGATGCCCTCGAGCTTGAGGATCGAGCCGCCCTCGTTGACGGCGTCGCCGGGGAGCGCTGTCGTGGGCTCGGTCACGGGAAGTGCCTCGTCGCCCATCCTAAGCGCCCACCATTCCGGTCGGAGCGGGGCCTGGCTGCAGCTCCTCGCCGCCTCCACCGCCGCGCTGCGTCTTTGTTTGGTCGCGCGCGATCAACCAGTCGATCAGCCTGGCGAGCGGGATCGTGACGAGCAGGAACAGGATTGCTCCCAGCGTCAGCGCCGACCCATTGATGTTGAGCGTCTGGTAGTCGAAACCTGCCTGGACGACCTCGATCAGGCCGAGGAAGCTCACGAGCGATGTGTCCTTCATCAGTGCGATGTAGTCGTTGAGGAGGGGCGGGATCACCTTGCGGACGGCCTGCGGAACGACCACGGACCGCATGGACTGGCCGTGGCTCATGCCAAGCGATCGCGCCGCCTCCATCTGACCGCGCGGCACCGCCTCGATCCCGGCCCGGTAGACCTCCGCCATGTAGGCGCCGTAGGTGATGGTGAGGGCAATGACCCCGTACCAGAAGGGGCTTGGTTGCCCCAACCACTCAGGAACGCCGATTGACCTCGGAATCAGCTCGCCGCCGACGGGCGCGGAAGCGGAGCTGAGGAACCCCGAGACGAGCAGGAGCACCAGCAGGAGAGGGATGCCGCGGAACACGTCGATGTAGGCAATGACGAGCCAGCGCACCGGCGCCAACGGCCGTCCGGGAAGCTGCCTGAGCACCGCGAGCACCAAGCCCCATACCAGCGAAAGAACCCCGGCGAGGATCGAGAGCTTCAGCGTGTACCAGAACCCGTCGAGCACGGGTCCGAGCTCGTCGATCATCCGCCCGAAATCGAAGTAGTACTCGAGAATGAAGTCCATCTCTCTCCTGTCCTTGGAAAGCGAAGGGGCGCCTTGCGGCGCCCCTTCTCAGCTCACGTCGGCGCCTTCAAGGCGCACGCTATAGCTAGTCGTCGGTCAGCAGCGGGTTCGGATCGCCGCTGGCGACCGACGGCGGCGGGGCCGTGCCGAAGTACTTCTCGTACAGCTCGTCCACGGTCCCGTCCTCCTTCAGCTCTGCGAGCGCACCGTTGATCGCCTCGCGGAGGCCATCGTTGTCGGGCGCGACCGAGAAGCCGTAGAGCTCGTCCGTCCGGATCTCCTCGACGATCTCCATACCACCCTGCTTCTCGACCGCGTCGGCCGCGACCGGCTGGTCGATGATCGTCGCATCGACCTGGCCCGTGACGAGAGCCGTGATCGCGTCGGGGCCCTGTGGGAACCCGCGGACCTCGGCGGCATTGGTCTGGTCGTTGGCGTACGCCTCGCCGGTGGTCCCGTCCTGGGCGCCGACGATCGTGTCACGCCAGATCGGCGACCGAGGCGATGTCCGAGTCCTCCGTGACCAGCAATGCCTGCTGCGCTTCGTAATGCGGATCGGTGAAGTCGACGACGCGCTCGCGCTCTGGCAGGATCGTCGAGGAAACAACTGCCGTGTCGAACAGCCCGTTCGCCGTATCGCGGAAGACCGCGGCGAAGTTCGTGTTCGAGTACTCGGGGTCCGGGTACCCGATCTTCTCGGCGATCGCGTTGAAGAGCTCGATCTCGTAGCCCGTGAAGTCCGGGTCTTCCGGAGTCCCGATCAGGAACGGCGGGTACGGGGCGTCCGTTCCGACCGTAAGCACGCCCTCCTGGATCGTTTCGAAGTCGCCCGAGGCGGTCGTCTCCTCGGTCGTCGCGTCGTCGTCATCGTCGTCGCCGCAGCCCGCCACGAGTGCGGTCGCGAACAGGGCCGCGATCATCGCGATCACGAGCCAGAGCCGGGTTCCTCTCATCCTGGTACTTCCTCCTGAGTCAGTGCGAGAGGGCCGGGGGGCACTCCCGTGGGCCACGACGATATCCGGTCAGGCCGCCGCGAGGGTGTCGCGAAGCGCGGCGACAAGCAACTCCCGCGCGCGCTCACGCTCCATCGCGCCCGCCAGCCAGCGGTTGCAGAGCCCGTCGACGAGCGTGATCAGGACCTCGGCCGCCTGTTTCGGATCGATGCCGGCGCGAATCGAGCCGTCGTCTATCCCGCGGCTGATCGCGTCGGCCACGGTCGCGCTCCACCCCTCGGTCACCCTCTTCACGTCCTCGCGCAGCTCGGCCTCGAAGACGGCTGTCGCCGACACCTCGCCCCAGACGATCGCGTTGTCGCGCACGGCGCGCGCCTCGTCGAGCTCGGCCAGGAGCGCCGCCTCGACGGCCTCGTATCCGGACATCCCACCGGAGTCGGCGCGGAGCGCCGCGGAGGGGGCCTTGTCGCTCGCGCGCTCCAGGGCGGCGCGGATCAGTCCCTGACGGCTTGCGAAGTGGTAGTAGAGGAGCGGGGGAGAGACGCCGGCCTCGGAGGCGACCTCCTCGACCCGCAGCCCGCGCACGCCGCTGCGGGCGATCACGCGGGCGGCGGCCGTCAGGATCGCCTCACGCCGCTCGCCGCCGCCGCCGTTTTCCGCTGCCGTGCCGCTGCTTCCCTTCGCCATCGCCGGGCCGATACTTTCAAAGCGCGACCCCGCACGCCCGCCCCTCCGCTGCAGACCAGCCGCCTCAACAACGGCGGGGCTCGGCTTCGCCCTGACGGGCTCCGCCTCACTACACTTCCTGAAGTAATGGTGGAGCCGACGCTCAACCGGCCCTGCGGCGGCCGCTACGCCGACCTGGTTGAGGCCGTGGGGAACACCCCGCTGGTCGAGCTGCCGTCGCTTTCGCCCAAGCATCCGTGCGTGCGGATCTTCGCCAAGCTCGAGGGGCGCAACCCGACCGGTTCGGTCAAGGATCGCGTTGCCAAGGCGATGATCGAGGCCGCGGAGGCCGAGGGCGCGATCGACCCCGGCCAGACCGTGCTGGAGCCGACATCAGGCAACACGGGGATCTCGCTGGCGATGATCTGCCGGCGGAAGGGCTATCCGCTCCGTGTCGTGATGCCCGACAACGTCACCGAGGAGCGCACGCAGCTGCTCCGCATGTACGGGGCCGAGATCGTCTACTCCGAGGGCGCCAAGGGCTCGAACGGCGCGGTCGAGCTCGCACTCGACATGGCCGAGCGGGACGCGTCGGTGTACATGCCCTACCAGTACGGGAATCCCGCCAACCCCGGCGCGCACTACGACGGCACCGCGGTCGAGATCCTCGAGGAGCTCGACGACGTGGCTGCGTTCGTCGGCGGGCTCGGCACCGGGGGAACGCTGATGGGCGTCGGCCGGCGGCTCAAGGAGAACGACCCCGAGACGAAGAACGTCGCGGCGGAGCCGATGCAGGGCGAGCTCGTCCAGGGGCTGCGCTCGCTGGACGACGGGTTCATCCCGCCGATCATCGACCTCTCCCTCCTCGACCGCAAGATCATGGTCTCGAACCGCGATGCCGTCCTGTGGACCCAGCGGCTCCTGCGCGAGGAGGGCCTGTTCGCGGGCGTCTCCGCGGGCGCGGTCGCATCGGTGTGCGTGCGGATCGCGAGCGAGATCGAGGAGGGCAACGTCGTCTTCCTCGTTCCCGATGACGGCTGGAAGTACCTGTCCTCGGGCATCTACACGACGCCGATCGACGAGCTCGAGGGCCTGGACTCCACGGTCTGGTGGTAACGGCCGAATCGGGGTAGCTTGAGCTCGTGGCTCAAGTCCTCCCCGACACCTGGGCAAGCGTGGTCGACCGGGTGAGCGAACTCGCGCATGAGTACGAGCCGCCCGCCTTCTCGCACGTCCCCGATGCTGACGCCGCCCTCTTCCTCTGTGCAGTCGACCACAAGACCGGCTATGAGCGCGAGCACCGGGTCGACGGCGCCGGCCCGTACTCGGGCAGCGAGCTGATGTGGGTCGTGGGCCTGAGATCGGCCGATCGCGAGCCCGGGCTGCTGACGGCCGCCAGGCTCAGGGCCGCGGGCGCCGACGATGTCGCGGGCTGGTTCTTCATCGCGGACGAAACGGTGGCCGACCCGCAGCGCCGGGCGGCGCTCTGGCGCGATCTCGCCGAAGGGCTGGAGCGGGATTACGCCGGGTCCGCCGAGCGAATGCTGGCGGCGTGCGGTGGGCGTCTGGGCGGGAACACGGGGCTGATCGAGCTTCTGCGGCCCTACGACGCGTACTCGGATCCGCTCGCCAAGAAGGCATTCTTGTTCGCGAAGATCGCCGAGCGCCGTGGCTGGCTCGAGGTCGCGGATCCCGAGGCCTGGGAGGTCTCGGCCGACAACGTGCTCATGCGGATCGCACTGCGTTCCGCGCTGGTCGAGGAGGGGCCGCTCGACGAGGTGCGCCCGGCGACTCGCGAAGCCTTCAAGGCTCTCGCGGCCGCCGCCGGGGTCTCGCCGCCGATCCTCGACGACCTGCTCTGGGAGCTCGGCCGGGAGAACCCGGATCTGCTGGGCCGCGTCGCCGGGGACGTGCACGAACCGCCGCGCGACCTCGACTCCGCCTGGTACTGACGCCGGGGTACGCTCACGCGCCGATGGAGATCGCCCGGAGCCTGATCGACGAGATCGTCGCCCATGCGCGCGAGGACGCTCCGAACGAGTGTTGCGGGCTCGTGGCGGGCAGGGACGACGTTGCGACCCGGGTCTTCCGCGCGCGCAACGAGATGGCCAGCCCGCTCGCCTACAACGTCCACCCCCAGGATCTCCTGCGGATCACGAGCGAGATCGAGGACGCCGGCGAGGAGCTGGCGGCGATCTACCACTCGCACACGAAGAGCCCGGCGGAGCCCTCGCAGACGGACATCAACCTGGCCGCCAATTGGCCCGATCCCGTCTACCTGATCTGTTCGATCGCCGGGTCGGACGCGCCGGTGGTCCGCGGCTGGCACCTGCGCGACGGGGAAGTCGGCGAGGTCGAGCTGTCCGTCTCCGGCTAGCCCGGCTCCGCTACCAGTGCAGCTCCTCGAGCTCCCCGGGTGGCCCGCCCGCGCGGGTCACGTCCTCCCGCAGGTAGCGGCGCCACTCCTGCTCCACGTCACGTGCGCGGTCGCCGAAGGCGATCTCGATCGCCCGCTCAGCGCCCTCCCGCCGGATTCTCGAGACCAGCAGGGCGCACGCCTCCGGGCCACGCCGGCGCTCGAGCAGGTCGAAGATCGTCCCGCCGAGCGTGATCGCGTCACGGGCGTTCGGCGGAAACTCGGGCTGCTTGGCATGGCGCATGCGCGTCTGCACCGCGCTGCGGAACAGCGGCACCTGGCCGGCGAAGTACTGCGAGCCCCCCTCGACCAGCCACCCCCAGCGCAGGTAGCGCGAGAAGCGCCGGGGCCCCCACGGGGGAGGCAGGCTGGGGTTGTTCGCTCCGATCACGATCTGCGCGTAGAGGCGCTCGGCGGTTCCGCGCAACGCTGCGAGCGAGTCCTCGCCTGCTGCTCGCCGGTCCAGGTAGTCGTCGTTCAGGACATGCAGCTCGCTCGCCATCGCCCAGCCAGCGAGGTACCTCCGTCCCGCGGCTGCCGACGCGGCGCGCGCGACCGGCAGGAACGGGTGGGCCGCCGCGAGCCAGGCCGGTGTGGGGTGGACGACGACGGTGATGTCCCCGGGCGCGTGGTCGAAGCGGTCCTCGAGCCGCAGGCGGAGATCCTCGAGCGCGTCGAGCGTGCGCTGAGCGGAGTCCTCGTCCGCCTCCTCGTGGCGGGCGGTGAAGCTGAGCGACTCGGTTTCGACCCACATCCGGCCTCAAATGTATTGGGGGCGCCGGAACCCGCCCCGGGCTCCTATCCGCCGGCGGCGCGCCGCAGCTCGTAGTCGAGCTCGGTCGTGATGCCGAGCCGCGTCAACGCGTCGTGCGCCGCCGCGATCGAGTCCGTGCCGGCGACGGCGCGGGCCAGCGGCAGCTCGGCCAACGCCGCCTCCAGGTCGAACAGGAAGCAGATCGCGCCCAGCGGCCCGGCCTCGACCGTCCGGCGCCCGCCGCGGATCTCGACCTCGCCGACCGTGCCGCGCGCGCAGCGGGCGACCAGCAGGCTCGCTTCCGTCACCGCCTCCCGGGCAGCGGCCTCGATCTCGGTCGCTGCGCCGGGACTGACGCCGGTGGTGGCGATCCATGCGCCGGCGCCGGCCAGGGCGGCGACCCGGCGGAGCACCTCCGCCGGTCGCAGCTCGCCGTCACAGCCCGCCCCGAGCACCCCGAGGACGCACGGCAAGCCCGGGCCGCAGGCTGCGGCGGCCGCGGCGATCATCACCGCGTCGCACAGCGGGCTCGCGAGCCCGGGTTCGTCGCCGGCCGCGATCGCGTCGCCGCCGATGTCGATCAGCAGGACCAGGTCGCACCCCAGGTCGGACGCCGCCTCCGCGATCCCGGCGGCGGCGCCGGCCGGCCCCCCGCTCACGTCGATCAGGACGGTGGGCGCGCCCAGGAAGCTCGCGAGCCGCGACTCACAGAAGTGCGTTCCCTCCGGGGTCGTCGCTCCGGTCGCGGGGTCGACCAGAGCCGCGCCGCCCCCCAGCGGCTTCACTCCGCGAATGTCGGACAGCGGCCGCGGACCCGGATGGGGGTCGACCGGGAACCGCTCCCACGCGACGCCTCCGACGATCCACTCGAGCCCCTGGGACTCGACCTCGCGTGCCGGCGCCAGGCAGCCGACCGCATCGCCGCCGCCGCCGATCCCGAGCACGAGCGCTCGCGTCGCGGCGGCGACACGCGACTCATACGAGGACGGGGTCAGGCTCTGCGCCTCGTCAGGCGAGGACCGCTTCGGCCTGGCCCGCGATCGAGCGGATGGTGTCCGCCGCCCGGTCGAACTCCTCGTCGGCCATGACCGGCGTGCCCTCGAACGAGAGGTCCCGGTCGATCTCGACCCAGGAGCGGCAGCCGTGGTACTCGTCGCGCACCCGGACGGTGACCGGGCGGGGGATGCGATGCACTCGCAGCAGCAGCACATGCAGCGGGTGCCGGCGCTTCCACTTCAGGCGCTTGAGCGCGTAATCGTGCGTCCAGACGTGGAACGGCGAGAGACCGTCGACGATGCGCGGGTCGTCGGTGGTCCAGTGGTTGGTCACCTCGGCCCAGGCGCGGATTCGAACGCGGTCGGGCTGCGGGATCCCACCGTCCTGCAGGAGGGCGCGTGGCGTCGGCTCCTCGTCCGGCCAGACTCCTTCCTCAAGGGCCCGGCGCAGCTCAGGGTGGTGGGACTCGCGGACCAGGTCGTTCCGCTGATGATCGAAAGTGGGGTAGAGGAAGAACTGCTCGTGCTCGAGCTCGAAGTGCTTGTCCTCCTCGCGGATCCCGCCCTTGCGCAGGGTGATGAGCTGCTCGCCCTCCGCCAGCGCGCGCACAGTAACGGCCCATTCCTTTAAGGCAATCGGCATGTCAGAAAAGAGGTCGGGGAAAGGTTTTGTAGGGGGATTAGGGGATTTCGGAGCCTTTGTCGCCGTGTTGGCGGCGGGCACCGACCGGGACAACGCAGGATACGAGACGGAGGCCCGTTTGCCAAGTTTGTGAGAGAAGTTGCGAGAGGTCGGACCACTGCCATACAACGCATGTCCAAGCGGGATCGGCGGATCACTCCGACGCCGGAGCCGGCTCGCCGTACGCACCCCCGCCGGGGGTCTCGACCCGCAGCCGGTCGCCGGCCCGGAGCTCTCCGGCGGCCTTCGGGGGGACCTCGGAGCCGTTCAGCAGGTTCCGGCCCGTGGCGCCGTCGCCGCCGCCCGCCCGCCCGCGCGGCGGGTGGCGACGCCGCTCGGTGAGCATCGTGAACCGCATGGGTTCCAGCGCTTCCAGGTCGCGAACGACGCCGTCGCCGCCCCGGTGCCGCCCGGCGCCCCCGGAGCCGCGGCGAACGGACAGCTCGCGAACCCGGATCGGGAGCTCGGTCTCCAGCGCCTCGACGGGCGTGTTGAGCGTGTTCGACATCGCGACGTGGATGGCATCGGGGCCGGCGGCGTCGGCGCACGCGCCCTGGCCGCCGCCAACGGTTTCGTAGTACGTGAACCCGTCGTTGGCGAGGGTCACGTTGTTCATGGTTCCCTGGCCCTGTGCAGGGCCGCCGGCGGCCTCGCCGAGCGCGCCCAGAACCAGGTCGGCAACCCGGCTCGACGTTTCGACGTTCCCCGCGGCGACGGCAGCGGGCGGGCGCGCGTTCAGGATCGAGCCCTCGGGCGCGATCACCCGCACCGGCCTGTGTGCGCCCGCGGAGGCCGGCGCGTCGGGGTCCAGGAGCGCCCGCACCGCGAATAGCGCCGCGGACCGGGTGACCGGCAGCGGGCAGTTCAGGTTGCCCGCGACCTGCTCGGCGCTGTCGGAGAAGTCGAGCTCGAGCTCGTCGCTCCGGATCGTGGCGCGGACGGCGAGCTGGATGTCCTCGGCGCCCTCGCGCCCACCCTCGAGCACGTCGGACGCGTGCCAGCTCCCGTCAGGGAGCTCTGCCAGCCGCGCGCGGGTGCGCCGCTCGGCGTAGTCGAGGAGGTCGGCCATCCCGGCCAGCGTCTCGACGCCCGAACCGCCGGCGACCAGCTCGAGCAGCCGGGTGCAGCCCGTCTCGTTCGCGGCGAGCTGCGCCCTCAGGTCGGCGCGCCGCTGCTCGCGGTCGCGCATGCGTGCGATCAGGTCGTCCAGGTCGTCGAGCGACTCCAGTGGCCGCGGAGCGATCACCACGCCCTCGTCCTCCAGGCGCCGCGAATCCGCGGGCATCGATCCCGGCGTCGGCCCCCCGACGTCGGCGTGGTGGGCCCGGCTGGCGACGAACGCCGCCGGTTCGCTCCCGTCCGCGAGGACGGGGGTCACCAGCGTGATGTCGGGCAGATGCGTGCCCCCGGCGAACGGGTCGTTCAGGATCCACGACTGCCCGGCTCGCTGGGGCTCGCCGAGGATCGCCGCGACCGCGTCCGGCATCGAGCCGAGGTGAACGGGGATGTGCTCCGCCTGCATCACCAACTCGCCCCGCGCGTCGAACAGGGCGGTCGAGCAGTCGCGCCGCTCCTTGATGTTCGGCGAGTGGGCCGAGCGGATCAGGACCGCGCCCATCTCGTCGCAGATCGATCGGAGCCGGCCCGAGAGGACCTGAAGGCTGATCGGGTCGAGTCCGCTCATCGACGCACCGCGACGAAGGTTCCGTGGCCATCCACTTCTCCGGACCAATCCGGAGGCAGGACCAGGGTGCTCTCGGGAAGCTCGAGGACGGCGGGCCCCTCGATGGCGGTCCCCGCCCGGGGCTCGCCGCGGACGACGTCGGCTTCGTGCCATTCGCCCGCGAATCGCACCCGGCGCCGGCTCCGCTCGACCGTGGCCCCCGATGCGGCCCGGGGCCCGGGCTCGGGCGCCGGTTCGCTGAGCGAGAGCCCGATCGCGACGAGCTCGACCGGGGCGCCCTCATCCTGGAACCCGTAGCGGCGCTCGTGCTCGGCGGCGAAGCCCTCCACGAGGTCCGCCGGATCGGGCCGCTCACCGCCCGGCACCGACAGCTCGAAGGACTGTCCCTCGTAACGCAGCTCGTAGGTGACCTCGGGGTGGGCGCCCTCCATCCCCGTCGCAATCGTGTCGCGCAGCGCGGCGACCTCGTTCGCAAGGCGCTCAGCCGTGATCTCGCCGGCGCTCAGCATCACGGTCCGCGCGGTGTCGCGGCGGCGCGGGGACGCGAGCAGGCCGAGAGCGCTCAGCACGCCGCCCGAGCGGGGACAGAGCAGCCTCTCGATCTGAAGCTCGTCGGCCAGCTCGGCCGCGTG
This sequence comes from uncultured bacterium, assembly GCA_963734015.1. Lineage (GTDB taxonomy): Bacteria > Actinomycetota > Thermoleophilia > Solirubrobacterales > 70-9 > JALZKA01. The sequence continues at coordinate 31,856 of CAVTFG010000006.1, forward strand.
CATCGGCCCGGCGCCCCCGAACGGCATCAGCGCAAAGCGCCGCGGGTCGACCCCTCGCTCGACGGTCACGACGCGCAGCGCCCTGGCCATCTCCTGGTTGGCGAGCCGGACGATTCCCTCGGCGGTCTCGAGTTCGCCGAGCCCGAGCTCGGCCGCGAGGCCGCCGACCGCGGCGGCCGCGGCGCCCGCGTCCAGCGTGACGCCGCCCGCCAGGGCGGAGTCCGGCGCCAGGCGGCCGAGCAGGAGGTTCGCGTCGGTGACGGTGGGCTCGGTGCCGCCGCGGCCATAGCACGCGGGCCCGGGGTCGGCACCCGCCGAACGAGGGCCGGCGCGCAGCGCCCCACCGTGATCGCGCCAGCCCACCGAGCCGCCGCCCGCGCCGACGGTGTGCACGTCGACCATCGGCAGCTGGATCACGCGCCCGGCGATCGTCCGCGACTCGGTTTGCCGAACCCGGCCGCCCTCGACGACGCAGACGTCGCAAGAGGTCCCGCCCATGTCCAGCCCGATCGCGTCGCCGTCACCGGAGATCCTCGCCAGCAGCCCGGCACCCACCGCACCGCCCGCCGGGCCAGACAGCACGCTCCACGCGCCCTGCCGCGCCGCCTCCCGCCACGGCGCGACCCCGCCGGAGGAGCGCATGATCTCTGGCTCGGGGAGGTCCCTGGACGCCGCGGCCTCGGCGAGCGCGCCGAGATAGCGCCCCAGCAAGGGGGAGAGGTAGGCGTCGATCACAGTCGTCGAGGTGCGCTCGTATTCGCGGAAGCGGGGGAGGACCTCGTGCGAAGCCGAGACGTGGACGGCCGGAAGCCGGTCCCGGATCGCCTGGGCGAGCCGCTGTTCGTGCCCGGGATCCACGTACGAGAACAGCAGCGAGATCGCGACGGACTCGGCTCCTGCGGCATCGATCGCGGCGGCGATTCGCCCGGGCTCGGCCGCCTTGAGCTCCTCGAGAACGCCCGCGGGGCCGGTGCGTTCACGCGCGCCGAAGCGATCGTCCTCGGCGACCAGCGGCGCCGGCTTCGGCGCGCAGAGCCGGTAGAGCGAAGGCCGGTCCTGGCGCGCGATCTCGAGCACGTCCTCGAAGCCGTCGGTTGCGACCAGCGCGGTGCGGGCGCCGCGCTCCTCGAGCAGGGCGTTGGTGCCGACGGTCATTCCGTGCACGAGGCGCTCCACCGTGCTCGGCTCGGCGCGGGCGGCATCCAGAACCACACCGATCGCGTCGATCACGCCCCGCGCCTCGTCACCCGGCGTGGTCGGCGCCTTGGCCGTGAACAGGTCGGCACCGTCGAACGCCACGGCGTCCGTGAAGGTCCCACCGACGTCCACACCCAGCAGCACGTCTGAAGAGTATGCGCGGCCGCGGGACCCATGGCCCCGCACGCGAAGAGGCCCGGCCACCGTGGCCGGGCCTCCCGGCACCGGACGGCCCGGTGCCCTGTCCCGATTTCGCGGCGCCGCCCGAAGGCGCCGCTACCCCAGAAGCAGTTAGGCCGCTGCGAGCTCCTCCTCGCGGTGTTCGGTGTCGATCTCCGCCGCCTCGAAGGTCTCTTCCAGGTGCTTGTGCGAGGGGCAGTAGTCGCGTCCCGGGAGTGGTTCCCGCTGACACGGCGTCCCCTTGCGGGTGTGGGCGCGACATTCGCGCGGCACACCGTCGAGCTCCAGCAACTCGGGGGCACGCTCCAGGAGGTCGAGCGCGAGCGAGAGGTTGCTCTCGATCACGTTCCACACCCGGAGCTGGTCGCCAATCGCGAAGTGGACGCGCACCTCGTTGAACAACGAGCGCGCCGGCCGCGCGAAGTAGCGACCGTCGGTGCTCAACCTACGGACTGCGTTCTCGCAAGCCAACAGCACTGCCTGACGATTGCGGCAGCCCGTCGGATCCTGCTCGTCCTCGATTACCCGAGGAGCCAGTTCTCGATAGATCGATCGACTGAAGCGGTACATGTCCGTTCGTACCCTCCTTGTTTCCTACTCTGGCCCTCAGCAGCGGCTCCTTGCCGCTTGGGTTTCCGAGAAGCCAAGGCGATTGTTACACCTCGGTACGAAAAAGCAAGGATCGATCGTTAAGACAGGATTAACCGATAGATGGACAAAGCTCTCATCCGATCGGAGGAGAGCCGTCCGGTCGAGAAATCAGGTCCAGGATTCGCGGCGGAGGACGCCGTCCGGCTCCACCACGAGGTGGACGCCGTCGAACTCCGGAGCGGGCATCGGATACTCCGAGCGCCTGTGCGGCCCGCGCGACTCGCGCCGCTCGGCAGCGGTCTCGCCGATCAGCGCCGCCAGCGGATAGGGGTCTGCCGCGAGCTCGCGGAGCCCGGCTTCCTCCCGACTCGGGCCTGCGAGCCGCCACACCGCGGCACGCGTCGCCACCGTGGGCGGGCGGAAGCGGAACTCCGGCGGCTCCGGAGGGTCGGTCCCGGCCGTATCCAGCGCCGCCGCCCGCGCCGCAGCGCGGGCACCGAACACGAAGCATTCGCTCAGCGAGTTGGACGCGAGACGGTTCGCTCCGTGGAGCCCGGTGCACGCGCATTCGCCCACGGCGAACAGACCGGGGAGGGTTGAATGCCCGTCGAGGTCGGTGACGATGCCGCCCATCAGGTAGTGCGCGGCCGGCGCCACGGGCACGGGGTCACGGGTCGGATCGATGCCCGCGCGCTGGAGCGCCGCGAAAACATTCGGGAATCGTGAGGGCTCCAGTTCCCGGAGGTCGATCCAGACGTGGTCGGAACCGTCGGCGCGCATCCGGTCGAGGACCGCCGCAGCCACCTGGTCGCGGGGAGCCAGCTCATCGGTGAAGCGGCGGCCGTCGGCTCCAACGAGGGTCGCTCCCTCCCCGCGGACCGCTTCCGTGATCAAGGTGCCGTCGTGGTCGCCCGGCAGTGCGAGTGCAGTCGGATGGAACTGGCAGAACTCGAGGTCGGCGAGCTCGGCTCCCGCCGCGCTGGCGAGCACCGGCCCGGCGCCGATCGCGCCCCATGGGTTCGTGGTCCGCTGCCAGAGCGCTGCTCCGCCGCCGGTGGCGAGGATTGTCGCGGCGGCGCGAATTGGCCCCGCGTCGGTGAGAACGCCGGCGCAGCGGGTGCCGTCGCTCCAGAGCGCCAGCGCGGACGTGTTCTCGCGGACGTCGATGCCGGGCTCCTCGGCGACGAGGGTCGCAAGGCGGTCGGTGAGGGCGCGGCCCGTCTCACTCCCGCCGGCGTGCACGATCCGCCGCGCGGTATGGCCGCCCTCCAGGCCAAGCGAGAGCTCGCCGTCGGGCTCGGTATCGAACCGGACGCCGTGCGCCAGGAGCCACTCGACCGCCGCGGGGGCCTCCTCCACGAGCGCTCGTACCGCGGTGCCCCTGCAGAGACCCCGCCCGGCGGCGAGCGTGTCGGCGGCGTGCCGATCGGGCGAGTCGTCCGGCGCAAGCGCGGCCGCCAGGCCCCCCTGCGCCCAGTAGCTCGAGCTCTCCGGCAGCGGCTTGCGCGAAACGAGAACCACGCCGGCGCCCAGCGCGGCGGCGCGCACGGCGGCATGAAGGCCGGCGGCGCCGGCGCCGATTACGACGACCTGGGTCGTCTCGGTCTCGCCGGGAGGGGTCACGGGCAGGCCGAGTACGGTACCCGCGCCACCACTTCCGCGCCGGTCGCAGCTTGACGCTCTACTACTCACACCCGTCGTCCCTCCGGCACGAGACCGGCGGTCACCCCGAGAACGCCGGCCGGATTCGCGCGATCGACGCCGCGCTTGTGGGCGCCGCACTGGAGCTCGAGCGGCGCGAGCCGCCCCGCGCCTCCCGCGAGCAGCTCGAGCGCGTCCACACCCCGGACCACGTGACCGCCATCGAGGAGCTCTCCGCTTCGGGCGGGGGGATGATCGACATGGACACGATCGCCTCGGAGGGCTCCTGGGAGGCCGCCCTCCACGGCGCGGGGGCCGCGGCGGACGCGGTCGATCGCCTGCTGGCCGGAGAGAGCAGCGCCGCCTTCTGCGGCCTGCGGCCGCCGGGGCATCACGCCGAGCGGGGGCGTGCGATGGGCTTCTGCCTCTTCAACAACATCGCGGTCGCAGCCGAGCAGGCGATCGCGGTGGGGGGCGCGGAACGCGTCCTGATCCTCGACTGGGACGTCCACCACGGCAACGGGACGGAGGAGATCTTCAGCGCGTCCGACACGGTCCTCTACTCGAGCATCCACCAATGGCCCCTCTACCCCGGAACGGGGGCCGCGGACTACGAGGGCGATGGACCGGGGGAGGGGTACACGATCAACATGCCGGTCGAGCCGGGAGCGGACTCGGAGCGGTTCCTGGCGCTCGTCCAACACGTCGTGGTACCGGTCGCGCGCGCGTTCGAGCCGGGGCTGATCGCGATCTCGGCCGGCTTCGACGCGCATCGCGCAGACCCGCTGGCATCGTGTCTGGTCGACGAGGACGGCTACCGGCAGATGTCGGCGGCGATCCGTGACGTCGCGGCCGAGCTGGACATCCCCGTGCTGGTCTGCCTGGAGGGCGGCTACGACCCGGATGCGCTGGCGGCCTCCGTGGTCGCCACGCTCGAGGGGTTCGCCGGGTCCGACGCTCCGCCGCCGGCCGACCCGGATCTGGCCGAGCCGCATCGGGCCAGGGTGGCGCGGCGCTGGCCGGCGGGCGCCGGCTAGATCCTCTAGGGAACGACCCGGCTCTTGACCTCGGCCAGGAAGGCCTTGGGGAACCCGGGAACCTGCTCGAGATCGTCGACGGTGCTGAAGCCGCCGTGCTCGTCGCGGTGCCGGATCACTCGCTTCGCCTGGGTGACCGACATCCCGGTCTCCCGGAGCTCGTCGAATGAAGCGGACGAGAGGCTCAGCATGTCGTCGGAGGCCGGAGTGGCCTCCGTCTCGGGCTCCGGCGCCGGTGCGAGGCCGGCCTCGGGCTCGACCACGGGCTGCGCGGGCGCTTCCATCACCCAGTCCGGCGGCGCGATCTCGGCCGCGGCGGATCCGGCCCGCTCGACGACCTGGCCGATCCTGCCCTCGATTTCCTGGAAGCGGGTCTCGCGCTCGCGCTCGATCTCACGGCGCGCTTCGATCTCGACTTCGGTCGCCCGGCGTTCGGCCGCGACGGCGCGCTCGTGCGCCTCGTCGAGCCGGCGTTTCGTGGCCGCCAGCTCACCTTCGATCGCAGACTGCTCGCGGATCAACTCCTGCTCGCGCGAACGCAGGGTCTCGCGCGCCTCCGTTTCGGAGCTGGCGATGGCCGCGGCGACCTCGCGCTCCACCCTCTCGTCCGCGCCCTTGTTGCCGCGGTCCGCGCCTTCTCGGCCTCGGCTTCGATCCGCTTCTCCTGGTTGGCCCGGAGCCGATCCGCTTCGTCCGCGAGCTCCTGCTCGGCGGCCGCCACCCGGTCGGAGGCGGCGAGCGCGCGCTGCTCGATCTCCTGCAAGCGGCGGTTGGAGCTCTCGATGATGCGGGCCTTATCTTCCCGCTCCGCGTCGAGCTCCTCCTCGCGCGCCCGAAGCTCGGCGCCGTAGCGCTCGTGGGCCGCCTTGCGGGCGGCTTCGACCTCCAGCTTGGTGCGCTCCTCGGCCTCGCAAACCCGTTCGTCCAGGCTGGCCCGCAAGCTGTCGAGCTCGCGACGGAGGTCGGCGGTCTCAGCCTGGACTCGCTGGTCGGCCTCCTCTCGCAAGCGGCGTTCCGCCTCGGCCTCGGACTCCGCGTCCAGCTTCTCGCGGTCGCCTCCGTCCCTGGCCGCCGCCTTGACCCGCTTGTCCGCGCTGCGCTCGACCTGCCGCACCTGGTCGCGGAGCCAGTTCGCGGCGCCGTTTCGAGCCTGCTCCTCGAGCGCCTGCGCCGCGTCCGGCGCGACGGTCGCCCGCTCCTCGGCCTCGCTCGCCCGGCGCTCCGCCTCGGTCAGCTTCGCCTCGAGTTCCTCCGCGCGTGCCTCGCCTTCGCGCTTCGCGCGCTCCAGGTCCTCCTCCAGGGCATTGATCTCCTCGACCGCCTGCTGCTCGACGGCCTGCGCCGCTGCGAGCTCCGCAGCGCGGATTCGCTCGTCGGTGTCGGCCGGCGGCGCCGGCTCGGCTGCCGGTGCCGGTGGTTCCGGGCGACGGGTCTGGACGGGCTTGGTCTCGGGCTCGCGCTCGGCGTCAGGCGGTTCGGAGGCCGTCGGCTCGCTCGCCGGCACGAACGCGTCGGAATCGTCCTCGGAGCCGTCGTCGACCTGCCATTCATGCTTGGTGACGCGTTTCTTGTGTTCCTGCGCGCGCTCGGGGGGCGCGGTGGCCGCCGCGTTCGCCGTGTCCTCCTCGGGCGGGGCAGCGGGGCCGCTCACCACGATGCCTTCGGGTCTGAAGTCGTCGGGCTCCGGCGCATCCCGGGACGGGGCGAGGTCCGGCATCGTGAACTCGTTCGTGTCCGCCTCGCGGTCGAAGAACCCGTTTTGGGGCTCCTCGGGAGAGGTGGCCTGCACTTGGGTCGGCGGGTCGGAGCCGCGGTGTGCGGCGCCGTTCGTGGAGCTGCCATTGCTCGGCGTCCCCGGATTCTCGCCCGCGGTCGCGCTCGACTCCTCATCGTCGCGTCGGAACTTGCTGAATCCGCGTTTGGGCATGACGCCGCACCATACGGAATGTCGAGCGCGTTGGTTCCAGTTCCCTCTTGGCGCGAATTCGTCGCTGGTTCGCCTTGTTCGGGGCTTCCTTCCGGCCGACCATTCCGGGACTCGAAACGCGAAGAAAGGAACATCGTGCACGGCATCGAAACGCGGCGTTTGCAGGTGGTCGCCCGGTTGCGCGGCGAGCGCGGACAGGGGACGGTCGAGTACGTCGGCCTGATCCTGCTCGTCTCGCTCCTGATGGTCGGGATGGTGGCCGCGATGAAGGGCTTCCAGGGTGAGCAGGGCCTGGAGATCGCCGAGGTCATCGTCGCCAAGATCAAGTCCGCGGTGAACGCGATCACGTTCAAGTAGGGATCCACGTACGGCCGGGGTGCGGGCGGTCTGCGAGACTGGCGCGCGCGATGGCGTCTCGCAGCTACGACCGCTCCCCGGCCGACCCGCGTCCGGTCGAGATCGAGCCCGGGTTCGTCCGTACCGCGACGGGCTCCGCCCTGTACTCGCAAGGCGAGACCCGCGTGATTTGCACCGCCTCGGTGAGCGACTCGGTGCCGCGATGGCTCAAGGGCTCCGGCCGCGGCTGGGTGACCGCCGAGTACGCGATGCTTCCGGCGTCGACCGGTGAGCGGAAGGAGCGGGATTCGAAGCGCGGCAAGCAGGACGGGCGCGGTGTCGAGATCCAGCGCCTGATCGGCCGCTCGCTTCGGGCCGTGGTGGACCTCGAAGCCTTGGGCGAGCGGAGCGTCTATGTCGACTGCGACGTCCTCCAGGCCGATGGAGGGACAAGGTGTGCCGCGATCACCGGGGGCTGGGTCGCCCTCCGGCTTGCGCTCAACCGATTGCGCGACGAGGGCGACCTCGAGACCGATCCCCTGACCGGCTCGCTGGCCGCGATCAGCTGCGGCATCGTCGACGGCGACGCGCTCTGCGACCTCGACTACTCCGAGGACTCGCGGGCGGAGGTGGACGCGAACATCGTGATGGCCGGTGACGGCGGCCTCGTCGAGGTGCAGGCAACCGCCGAGCGGACGCCGGTTTCGAAGACGCGCCTGGACGATCTGCTGGCCCTCGCGGAGCCTGCAATCGCAACGCTTCGCGACGCCCAGGCGGCCGCCTGCGGCTGACCGCCACCCTCGTGATGCGACTCGTCGTCGCCACCCGCAACGAGCACAAGCTCCAGGAGCTCGGCGAGATCCTCTCCGGCTTCGACCTGGTGCCGCTGCCACCGGAGGTCGACCTGCCGCCCGAGGAGGGAGAGACCTTCGCGGCCAACGCCATGATCAAGGCCCGTGCGGCCAGGGCCGCCGGAGGCGGGGCAGCACTGGCCGACGACTCCGGGATCAGCGCGCGGGCGCTGGATGGGCGTCCCGGAGTCCGCTCCGCCCGGTATGCGGGCGAGCACGCGACCGACGAACAGAACCTCGCGCTCCTGATCGACGAGCTGCGCGACCATGAGGATCGCGCGGTCGCATACATCTGCGCGCTGGCGTACATCGACGCCGACGGCGCGGAGACCGTCGTGGAGGGTCGCTGCGAGGGAGAGCTGATCTCGGAGCCGCGCGGGGACGGCGGCTTCGGCTACGACCCCGCCTTCGTGCCCTTCGACACCGGCGATGGGGACGACCGAACGATGGCGGAACTGAGCCCAGCGGAGAAGCACGCGATCAGCCACCGGGGCCGGGCGGCAGCTGCACTGCGCCGGGTGCTCGAGGCGGGCAGGGAACGTTGATGACGACCCGCTCGGGTGCCGCCTGGGTCTCAGTGCTCTCGAACACGGCGCTGATCGTCCTGAAGCTCTTCGCCGCGATCGTCACGGGCTCGATTGCGCTCCTGACGGAGGCCTTCCAGTCGATCATCGACCTGCTCGCGTCGACGATCGCGCTCCTCTCGATCCGGCGGGCCGAGCAGCCTCCCGACGAGGATCACACCTACGGCCATGAAAAGGCCGAGAACCTAGCCGCCGCGTTCGAGGGCGTGCTGATCCTAGGCGGGGCCGGCCTGATCATCTACGAGGCGGCTGGTCGGCTTGCCGACCCGCCCGAGCTCGAGAGCCTCGGGGTGGGCATCGTGGTGATCGCCGTGACGATCGTCATCAACCTCGTCGTATCGGCGTTCCTCTCGCGGCGCGCTCGGCAGTTCGGTTCACCGGCGCTCGAAGGGGACGCCGCTCACCTGTTCACGGATGCTCTCAGCTCGATCGGGGTGCTTGTCGGCCTAGTCGCCGTCGCCATCACCGACGAGGTGGTCTTCGACGCGATCGCCGCGATCCTCGTCGCCCTCGCGATCATCTACACGGGCGTGCGGATCGTTGCCCGCTCGGGCCGGGTCCTGGTTGACGAGGCGCCGCCGCCCGAGGAGCTCGATCGGATCGAGGCCGCGATTGCCGCCGCCGCGATCCCCGAGATGATCGGCTACCACAAGCTGCGCGCGCGCAGGGCGGGGCGTCGCAGGTGGATGGATCTCCATGTCCAGTTCCGGGACGGGACCTCGCTCGAGCGGGCCCACGAGGCGGCGCACCAGCTCCGCGACGTGATCCGCGCGCAGGTCCCCGACGCGGACGTCCTGATCCACGTCGAGCCGGAGAGCTCGGTGCGCGAGATGGGCGACAGTCCGCTTCGTTGGGGCGAGTCGCGCAACGGCTAGATCATCTAGGCCTCAGGTCAGGTTGACGGCGGCGGCCACACCGACCGCGACGAGCGTGATCGAGTAGCCGGTGTAACCGTTCAGCGCCAGCAGGATCGCCACGATGGCGCAGATGACGACGGTCGTGGTCCAGGAGACTCTTGCCGCATTCACGGTCTATATGTTCCAACACATGGCGGACCAAACGGGGGGCGAGACCCCCGAGTCGGGGCCGACGGGGCCGACGGCAGCGGAGGCGGAGTTCGCTGCGGCCCGGTTCCGCAGCCTCTCGGACGAGATCCGCGGCTGCGCGATCCTGGGGCCCCGGGGCGTCCTGGCGGCCACGGGCGATCTCGAAGCCTGGGCCGCGCCGGCGGCCGAGATGCTCGCCGCGGCGGACGCGGCCGCGGGAGGCAATTCGAGCCATGCCCACGTTGCGACCGAGGAGGGCGAGGCCTACGTCGTGCGCCTGGCCGGCCTCGCGATGGTGGCCGTGACCGACCGGTTCACGCTCGCGTCCCTCGTCCTCGCCGACATGCGTGCGACCCTCCGCGAGCTCGCGCGGCCGGCGGACGAGTCAATCGCGGAGGCTGCCTGATGCCCCCGAAGCCGCACCGCCTCGTGATGGACCGCGTTTCCGGCTACGCCGACGAGGCCGCCGCGTATCTTCGCCGCCGACGGCTCACGCGCAAGCCGTTCGCGCGCGTCTACGCCGAGGGCGGCGGCGGCGCGATGCACCCGCCCGAGACCGAGTCCGGCCGTGCGCTCTTCCTCGCGGCCGCCCGCCTGATCGACACGGCGCGCTGAGCGCCGCGCGCTACTCCGGCCAGAAGTCTTCCTGCTTCTCGAACGGGGCGTCGGCCAACCGCGTCGACATGAGCACCAGCTCTGCGTCGCCCTCGGCGTCGTTGTGGACGGAGTAGAACTCCGCGCCGGTCAGTCGCACGGCCGACTTCGGCCCGGCCTCGAAGACCTCGTCGCCCACCTTGAACGTGACCGTGCCGGCCTGGACGAAGTAGATCTCCTCCTGCCCCGGGTGGCGGTGCCCATAGCTTCCGCGCCCGCCGGTGCCGCCCGGCATCGACCGCCACGAGAACGAGACCTGCTCGGTTCCAAGCGCGTCGGAATACCAGCGCATCTCACCGAACCCCGGCCACTGGGACATCCAGTCCGTCGCCTGCTCCCGCGTCGCGAGCGTGTAGCCCGAGGCCATCAGAGACAAGCCCTTACCAGGGGGGCAAATCTTGTTTCGCGCCTTACGTCGCTCATCAACTAGTCCTCGCGCCCCGGGTCCTGGCCGTCCTCGCCCTCGTCCTCTTCGTCGTCCGTCTGCTCGAGCGCGGTCGCCGAGACGGAGCCTCGCAAGCCGGGGTGATAGTGCGTCTGGAACTCCACGAGCGTCTCGTCGAGCGCGTTCTCGTCGACGGGGACGTTCTCGGAGATGCGCACCCAGTCAGCGCCCTCGTAGGCCTCCATGTTGAAGACCTCCTGGTCGATGGACGACGAGTCGTCCACGATCACGACGACCTCCGTCTGCGGGTTGAAGTACGTGCCCGGACGGACCACCAGGTCCTCCAGTTCGACGATCTCCTCGCGCTGCTCCGGGCTCATGGCCCTAGCGTAATTGTTCCTACTGGCCCAGGGACTCCAGTTCGTCCAGCTGGCGTTCGACCTCGGCGTCGACGTCGAGCGGGTCCCGGCCCATCCGGATGCGCCGGGCGTTGGAGGCCTCGACGAGCTCGCGAACCTCGGCGACGAGCTGCGCGTCCGCCCGCAGGCCGGTGCCGGCGCCGCGCTCGGCGGCCAGCAGGCGCTCGAGCTCGGTCTCCACGTCGAGCGGCTCCTCGCCGCGCTGACCCTGGCGGTAGGCCTTCGCCTCGAGGAACTGGCGGATCTCCGCCTCCCGCAGCGCCGGCGAGGTCGGCGCCGGCGCCCCGGCTCCCTTCTGGGGCATGTCCTGATCGATCGAGAGCGGGCCCTTGCCGATCTGCTTGAAGGCGGCGCCGGCGCCGGCGAAACTCAGCGCCGCGATCGGGATCGCGACGAGCACGATGACCAGAATCGCCTCGCCGTTGGAAAGCGCGAACTGGGCCACGATTACTCCCTTGCCAGGGGGGCGAACGTGCTTTCGCGCCTTACGTCGCTCATTGGATCCATGGAGGGTACGCCGGGTCGCCGGGACCCCTCGGAGAGGGCCGGATCTTTCGCTATCCTTCGCGCTTCCCGGAGATTGACTGACCAGTCAATCGATCCCCACAAAGGAGCTTGCAAGGCAGTGGTTGACTTCACGCTTACCGACGAGCAGAAGGACCTCCGAGAGCTGGCGCACAACTTCGCCGAGAAGGAGATCCGACCCGTCGCCTGGGACTACGACAAGGACGGCACCTGGCCGCAGGAGATCATCGAGAAGGCCTGGGAGGTCGGCTTGATGAACACCCACGTCCCCGAGGTGTACGGCGGGCCCGGGCTCGACTACCTGTCGGGCACCCTGATCGAGGAGGAGTTCGGCTGGGGCTGCTCCGGAATCGGCACCTCGCTGGCCGCGAACGGACTGGCCATGACCCCCGTCGCGATCGGTGGCTCGGAGGGGATCAAGAAGGAGTATCTCGGGATGCTGAGCGAGGGGCCCAAGCTCGCCTCGTTCTGCCTGACCGAGCCGGATGCCGGCTCGGACGTCTCCGGCATGAAGACGACCGCGAAGAAGGTCGGCGACAAATGGGTTCTCAACGGGTCCAAGTGCTTCATCACCAACGGGAGCCACGCCGACTGGTACACGGTCTACGCCAAGACCGACAAGGACGCCGGCCACCGCGGGATCTCCGCGTTCGTTGTCCCCCGTGACGACACCGTCACGATCGACAAGAAGGAAGACAAGATGGGGCAGCGGGCGTCGAACACCGCGACCGTGGTGTTCAACGAGACCGAGATCCCGGCCGAGAACCTCCTGGGCGAGGAGAACAAGGGCTTCAAGCTCGCGATGATGACCCTGGACCGCACCCGTCCCGGCGTCGCGGCGATGGCCGTCGGAATCGGCCGCGCCGCGTTCGAGTTCGCCTGCGACTACTCCAAGGAGCGCGTCCAGTTCGGCGTCCCGATCGCGATGCACCAGGCCGTCTCGTTCATGATCGCCGACATGGCGACCAAGGTCGAGGCCGGGCGCCTGCTCACGTGGCAGTCGGCCGCGCTGCTCGACAACGGGATCCGCAACACCCTCGCCTGCTCGCACGCGAAGCGCTTCGCCGCCGACTCGGCGATGGAGATCACCGTCGACGCCGTGCAGGTGTACGGCGGCTACGGCTTCATCAAGGAGTACCCGGTCGAGAAGCTGATGCGCGACGCGAAGATCATGCAGCTGTACGAGGGCACGTCGCAGATCCAGCGCCTCGTGATCGCCAAGGAAGTGCTGATGGGCCGTAACGTCAACGAGCCCATCCCGGAGTCGGTCAAGACGCAGACCGATGCCGCGACCAAGGAGTCGGAGACCGCCGCCGCCGCGGTCTAGCACCGACAGGCGGATATTTGGAGAGGGGGCCCAATTTGGGCCCCCTCTCTCGTTCCCCCGGTTCTCCTGGGATCCGCTCCCTGTACTCAGCCCCTACGGAGCGGGTCGATCGCGATCATCACGCTGACCGTCACGAGGACGATTCCCCCCAGCACGACGAGTTGCGACCAGTCGGAGATTCCAGTCACAGACGCGTAGATCAACGCTGCAAGCAACCCCACCAGCACGATGGCGCCGGCGAAGAGGCCATCCCTGCGAAGCATTCCCCCGTTCGACCCGGCCTGCTCGGCCGACTCGTAGAGCTTCCGGGATGTCGTGTTGCTCGCGTTCATCGCTGCTCTCCTGTGACGATTGCGACGTTATGCGGCAGGAAGCGGCGTGTCTGTGAGGCTGATCACTAGCGGCACATAAACTCCAAACAGTGCCCGAGAAGCTTTCGGCCCCGGTCTCGGAGGCCGTCGCGCGCGCCCGGCGGAAGGGCGAGGAGGAGTCCGCCCGGCCGGCCCGCGGCGGCCGCTCGATGGATGTCTTCGGCGGCGAGATCCGCCGGCGCGACGTGTTCCCGCTGCTCGTGCTCCACCTGATCAACCGCGAGCCTGCGTACGGCAACCGCCTGATCGAGGAGATCGAGGCGATCACCGAGGGCGTCATCTCGGTCAACCCGAACACGATCTACCCGTTGCTGCGCGACCTCGAGGCGCGCGGACTGATCGAGGGCGCCTGGGAACACCCGGACCGCCGGACCCGGCGCTTCTACTCGATCACCGCGGCCGGCCGCAAGGAGCACAGGCGCCTGCGCAGGGAACTGGAGCCGTTCCTCGACTCCGTCATCCGCTCGGTCGGGCTGATCAAGCGGGAGATCTATGGCAACGGTTGACGAGTCCGTCCAGATCGGCGCCTCGCTGGCGGAGATCTGGAACCACTACTTCGACGTCCGCGCGTGGGGCGCATGGGTGGACGGCTTTCAGGCCGCGATCGAGGCCGAGGACTACCCCGCGGCCGGCAGCACGCTGCGGTGGCGCTCGATCCCGGCAGGGCGGGGCGAGGTGACGGAGCACGTCCTCGAGCACGAACACAGGCGCCGCCACCTGATCGAGTTCTCGGACCCGGAGATGGAAGGCCGGCTGGAGACCCGCTTCGAGATCGCCGGCGAGGGCACGCGGGTGACCCAGGAGCTCACCTACACGCTCCTCGCCAAGGGGCCGATCGCGCGGATGGGCGCGGTCCTGTTCGTCAAGAGCCAGGTTCGCGCTTCGATGCAGCGCTCGCTCCTGGCGTTCAGGCGCGCGGTCGAGGAAGCCGCCGCCTTGCCCGCATAACGGCGCCGGGGTAGGCTCGGCACACGCTCAGGCAACCGACTCCGGGGGAGACTATGGACGCAAACGGGTTCCGTGAGGGCTTCGAGGGCTCCGTGTTCGAGGAGGGCCAGGACGGCTACGAGGACGCGCGCTCGATCTTCAACTCGATGGTCGAGCGCCGGCCGTCGATGATCGCGCAGTGCGCCTCGGTGGCCGACGTGAAGGCCGCGATCGCCCATGCGCAGGCGAATGATCTCGAGATCGCGATCCGTTCCGGCGGCCACAGCGTCGCGGGCGCGAGCCTGACCGATGGCGGCCTCGTGGTCGACATGCGCAACATGAACGCGGTCGAGGTGGACCCGCAGGGGCGCACCGCGACCGCAGCGGGAGGCGCGACCTGGGCGGACTTCGACCGCGCGACGCAGCCGCACGGCCTGATGGCCCCTGGCGGGCGGGTCTCGACCACCGGCGTCGCCGGCCTGACCCTTGGCGGCGGCTCGACCTGGCTCGAGCGCAAGTTCGGGTTCGCCTGCGACAGCCTGCTCTCGGTCGACCTCGTGACCGCCGATGGGAGCGAGGTCACGGCGTCCGCGGACGAGAACCCGGAGCTCTTCTGGGCGCTGCACGGCGCCGGCGGGAACTTCGGCGTCGCCACGAAGCTCGTGTTCAGCCTCCATGAGCTGCCCGCGGCGACCCTCGGGCTGCTGTTGTGGCCCGCGGAGGCCGGGCCCGAGGTTGCGCGGACCTATCGCGACCTTCTGGACGGGGGCGCGCCCGAGGAGCTCGGGGGAGGGCTCGCCTACATCACCGGGCCGCCCGAGGACTTCGTGCCCGCGGGGCTGCAGGGGCAGCTGACCGCCGGAGTGATCGCCGTCTACGCGGGGACCGAGGCCGAGATGCGCGAGGCGCTGGCGCCGATCTTCGCCATGGACCCGCCCGCCGCGATGGTGGCCGAGATGCCCTATGCCGAGATCCAGTGCGCGATCGACGACCCGCCGGGCTACCGCAACTACTGGTCGGCCGAGCACCTGACCGGGTTTCCGGACGAGGCGGTCGACGTCTTCTGCGCCCGGGCGCACGACATGGTCGTGCCCTCGCCGTCGCAGCACATCGCGTTCCCGTGGGGCGGGGCCGTGTTGCGCGGCGTCGCCGACTGGCCGCTCCCGCACCGCGACGCGAGCTGGGTGATCCACCCGCTCGGGCTCTGGGAGGACCCCGCGGACGACGAGCAGGCGATCGCGTGGGGCCGCGGCATCTGCGCCGGCGTCCGCGAATGGGCGACGGGTGGCGTGTACCTGAACTTCGTCGGCGACGAGGGGCAGGACCGGGTCCGGGCCGGGTACGGGGAGGCGAACTACCAGCGCCTTGCCGCGGTGAAGGCCGAGTACGACCCCGGGAACGCTTTCCACCTGCACCACAACATCAAGCCCGCGGCTCTGGCCGCCTGATCTGGCTCCGGGCGGGCCCGGGGGTAAGTATCTTCCAGCCCTCTCTTCCGTCCCCCTAACGCTCAGATCGGAGCCCGATTCAGTGTTCGTATTCAAGGCTGCCGTGGTCGGCGCCGGAACCATGGGCGGCGAGATCGCCCAGGCGATCGCCGCCGCCGAGATCCCGGTCGTCCTCAAGGACATCAAGCAGGAGTTCGTCGATGCCGGGCTGGACAAGGCCCGTGAGGTCACCAAGGGTCAGCTCGACCGGCTGGTCGCCAAGGAGAAGCTGACCCAGGAGCAGGCCGATGCCCAGCTCGAGGCGGTCATGGGCCGGATCGAGGGCGCCACGGACTACGACGGCTTCGGCGACGTCGACTTCGTGATCGAGGCGGCGCCCGAGCGCATGGACATCAAGCAGCAGGTCTTCGCCGAGCTCGACGCGGTCACTCCCGGCCACGCGATCCTCGCGTCCAACACATCGGCGCTCTCGATCGCGGAGATCGGCGACGCGACCCTGCGGAGCCACAAGGTGGTCGGTTTCCACTTCTTCTACCCGGCCTCCGTGATGCCGCTGGTCGAGATCGTCCGCGGCGTGGCCGACGAGGAGACCGTCGAGGCCGCCCTGAACTTCGCGCAGACGATCCGCAAGCAGCCGATCGTCTGCGAGGAGGTCCCCGGCTTCGTCGTCAACCGCATCCTCAACTCGGCCGTTGGAGAGATCTGGCGGGCGCAGGAGGAGCAGGGCCTCTCGATCAAGAAGATCGACGAGGCGGTCGGCGCGCAGAACGTCGCGCCGATGGGGCCGTTCTTCCTAGTCGACCTGCTGGGGCTGGACACGGTGTTGCACGTCGCCGAGCACCTGAACGAGTCGTATGGCTCGAGCTTCTACGTCCATCAGGGCATGAAGAGGCTCGTCTCCGAGGGCAAGCTCGGCGCCAAGTCGGGCGGCTCCGGCTTCTACGAGAACGGCGAGCCGCAGATCGAGGGCGAGGGCGAGCCGGACGGCGAGGCGCTGGCGGAGCTCATGACGCTGAAGGCGCTCGTCGAGGCCTGCGCCGTGCTCGAGGAGGACGTCTGCACGGTCCGCGAGATCGACCTCGGCATGATGGCCGGCGCCGGCATGGACCCCCGCCGCGGAATCTTCCCGCCGTTCATGAAGGCGGACCTGCTGGGGCTCGACGTCGTGCTCGAGAAGCTGGAGGCGGCCGAGGCCGAGCACGGCGAGCGCTTCGCGGCGCCCGTCACGCTCAAGCGGCTGGTCGCGCAGGGAAGGCTCGGCCAGAAGTCGGGCCAGGGCTTCTACGCCTACCCGCAGGCCGACGAGGGCGACCAGACGGAGACCGTGAAGCTCGAGACGCGGGGCGATGTCGCGATCGCCTGGCTCGCGAACGCGCCGATGAACGCGGTCTCGCCCCAGGTCATCGACGACCTCGGCCAGGTCTGGGAGAAGGTCAAGGCGAACGACGAGATCCGAGCGATGGTCATCGCCTCGTCGATTCCGGTGGTGTTCTCGGCCGGCGCCGACCTCAAGGCGTTCACGCAGATGGACGAGTCGAGCGGTGCCGAGCTGATCGAGTCGGGCCACGCGCTGCTGCGCGACCTCGGCCAGGCGAAGGTCGCCACCATCGCCGCGGTCAATTCGATCGCGTTCGGCGGGGGCTGCGAGCTGGCGATGGCCTGCGACTTCCGGATCGCCGCCGATTCCGCGATCTTCGGCCAGCCGGAGATCAAGCTCGGGATCATCCCCGGCTTCGGCGGCACCCAGCGGCTGCCGCGGCTGGTCGGTCCCCACAAGGCCCTGGAGATGAACCTCGTCGGTGATGCGGTCACGGCCGCCGACGCGTTCGAGTACGGCCTCGTCAACCGCGTGGTCCCGGACCACGAGCTGCTCGACACGGCGGTCGCGTGGGCCCGCAAGCTCGCGGGTCAGGCGCCTCTGGCGGTAGAGCAGGTCAAGCTCGTTTCCCACAGGGGCGACCTCGACGAGGGGATCGAGGCGGAGATCGCCGGGTTCGCCACCGCGTTCCAGACCGCCGACGCGAAGGAGGGCATCTCGGCCTTTCTGGGTAAGCGCAAGGCGGAGTGGAAGGGTGAGTGAGCACGCAGAACGCAGAACGCAGCACGCAGAGCGGCGCTGCGGAGCGGCTTGCCGGGCTCATTCGCGAGGCCGAGTCCGTTGTGGCGCTCACCGGCGCGGGTATCTCGGTGCCGTCCGGGATCCCCGACTTTCGCACGCCCGGGACCGGGCTGTGGGAGAACGTCGATCCGATGGAGGTCGCGCACATCGACGCCTTCCACCGCGACACGGCGCGCTTCTGGCAGTTCTACCGGCCGCGGTTCCAGGACCTGGGGTCGAAGGAGCCGAACCCGGCGCACGCCGCGCTCGCCGACCTCGAGGCACGCGGCCTGTTGAACGGGGTGATCACGCAGAACATCGACCGCCTGCACCGCAAGTCCGGCACCAGCCGGGTGATCGAGGTCCATGGTTCGATCGAGACGTCGAGCTGCACGACGTGCGGGTCGAGCTACGGCATCGATCGGGTCGACGCGCTGTTCGACGAGGACGGCGTCGCCACGTGCGGTTGCTGCATGGGCAAGGTGAAGCCCGACGTCGTGCTGTTCGGCGAGTTCCTCCCCGAGGAGCCGATGGCCGAGGCACATGAGCTCTGCGAGAGCTGCGACCTCCTGATCTGCGTCGGCTCGTCGCTCGAGGTCTACCCGGTCGCGGGCCTGCCTTCCGTGGCGCTCAACAACGGCGCCCGGCTGGCGATCGTGACCCAGGGCCCGACTCCGTACGACCGCGACGCCACGGTGAAGCTCGAGGGCGACGTGGTCGAGGAGCTCGGCGCGGTCCTGGCGGCGCTCTAGGCGGGCCGAAGGCCGTGCGCCGCCCGGCGGCGCAGCACGCGTTCACACACCGCGACCGTCTCGGCAATCTCTGCTGCCCGCTCGGGCGACAGGTCCCCGCGCAGGGCCTCGTTCGCTGCGTCCCCGGTGATCGTCCGGCGGCCGTCGAGCTCGCCGAAGTCCTTGTCCTGTCCAGGCGCGTGCAGCGCCTCGCGCTCGGCCAGCATCGCCTCGAGGCCGACCCGGATCTGCATCGTCGCCTCCCGCACGCGGCCTCCGTCCAGGTCGGCCCGGGCGCGCAGGATCAGCTCCTCGCAGACCAGCGGCCGCTCGCGCGCGCCCAGCAGGGCAGCCATCCGCTCCTGTGGCCTCAGGGCGGCGGCGCGGCCCCGGCGTCCCGCGTCCCGCGGCACCTCCAGCGCATCCTCGTACCGGCCGTCGACGAGGGCGTCACCCTCGCCGTAGCCGACCCGGATCGCCAGCATCGCGTCGAGCGTGGGGTCCGGGATCGCCGGGTCGGCGCTTGCGATGCGGCGCGCCGCGAGCGCGCGGGCGACGTGGGCGAGCGCCTCCTCCACCAGCTCGTCCCGGCGCTCCTCGTCGGCGCGCAGGGAGTCGAGCCATGCCTCCGGCTCGTCCGGGACCGGCTCCGTATCGATCACGGTCAGCTCGGTCACGGGCACGGTCGGCCCCGCCTCCGCGTCGGCCCGCTTCGGCTTCGGCTTGCGCCGCAGACGGCGAGGGGGCGCCGGAGCGCCGAACGTGCGGGCGACGAGCACCGCCTCGGTCGCGCCGGGGTCGCCGGCGGGACGCACCGGATAGCGGCCGTCGTCGATCCCGAACGAGCCGGCGAACTCGAACTGGACGAAGGGGAAGCTACTCAGGGAACCCATCCCTTACCAGGGGGCAGACACGGTTTCGCGACAGAGTCGCTCAGGAGATCTATTCGCCGACGTGGGCGTTGGACGCGCGCCCGTGGTCCTTGCCCGACTTCTTCTTCTTGGTCGGGATCGAGTAGCGCGAGGGCGAGGTCGGGACCTCGGGGTTGTCGATGTCCGCGATCCGGTCGATCAGGCGCTCCCACTGGTCCGGCTTCAGGATCTCGAGGAACTGCTTCTCGGTCGACGACCCCGCGCCGTACTCCGGCTGGAACCCGACGTGCACGTGGTCCGCGTGGTCCGACATCGCGAAGCTCGGGCCGCCGAGGTTCATGAGCGAGATCACCTGGTCCGGCGTCATCGTGCCCTGCAGGGACAGGACGTCCTTGACGAGCGCCTCGGTGATCGAGCCCGGGCCCTGGTTGCCGAGCACCGGAAGCCCGTTGATCTGGGCGATGTCGACCGCGTTGCCGGACGAGTGGTGCGAGATCCCACCCGAGGTCGTGTAGACGGAGTGGCCGCACTTGAGCGAGGTGACGGTCAGGCGGTAGCCCCGCTGGGTCAGATACTCGAGCGTGGCCAGCACGCGCCGGTCGATCTGGCCGGTCTGGATGTCCTCGCGGCCGCAGGAGTAGACCTCGAGGCGGGGATCGGCGAGCGCTCGCTTGACGAGCTGCTCCTTCGACATCAGGAGGATCTGGCCGACCGAGGCGCCGGTCCCGGCGAACGGGTTCTTGCCCGCGGCCCGGTAGATCGCCGTGGCCTCGAGCAGCTTCCAGCCGTCCAGGATCGGCTTCGGGTCGATCTTCGGCGCGCCGCGGCCGGTGGGCGTGATCGCGAAGTGCAGATGGGGTGCCAGCTCGTCGGTCTTGCCGACGCGGCCGAGCACGGTCCCGGCGACGACCTTGGAGCCCTCGTGGAGCGCCTCCATCTCCATCGTCTCGCGGTCGAACTTGAGGATGCCGGAGAACGCGGCCTTGAAGCTGTCGTAGCCCGGGAAGCGACGCGCGAGGAGCTCGTCGAGCTGGCCGGTCAGGTCCGCGCGGCCCAGGTTCGCCTCGCGCTCGGGGAACGCGTAGAGGCGCTCGCGGGAGTCCTCGGTGTTGACCGGCTCGTCCGCCTTCGGCTTATCGGCCTTGGCCTCGTTCTTGTTGCTCCCGGCGGTCGCCGGGTCAGTGGGCTCGCCGCTGCGGTCGGGTGAGACGAGCTCGAAGTCCTCGGCCGAGAGGCGCTCGCGCTTCGGCACCGGGTAGACCTCGGAGACGGAGCCGAGCTGGGCGTAGGTGAACCGGTTCCCGTACGCGTCCTCGAGGATGAGGTACCTGCCGAGCTTCTTCGAGCGGTCGATCTTCTTGATCACGCCGTCGTTGACCGCGACGACCGGAGCGTCCTCGCGGGTGTAGATGTTGATCCCTCGACGTGTAGGTGAGGCTGAGACAACATCGGCGGCGTTGCCCTCGACGCCCTTGCCGGGCTTGGCGCGCTTCGCGGCCTCGCGCTCGGAGATGTCGTCGGCGTAGCGCGCGTTGGCGGCCACCGGGAAGCGCGCGCCCTCGGTGAGGCCGGTCAGCGAGCCGACGAGGTCATCCGGGATGCGGCCGTATTGCTCCGCGTAGAGCAGGACCTCGTCGACGTACCAGTCGGCGTGGTTGTAGGCGAAGATCGCGCGGGGGAGATCCTCCTCGCCGCCGGCGGCCTGCAGGTAGTTCGCTGCGGCGCAGATCGCGTCGACCGGGTTGTACGGGTCCTTGCGGCCGTCGTTGTTGGCGTCGACTCCATACGCCTCCCAGGACGACGGGATGAACTGCATCCAGCCGAGGGCGCCGGCGGAGGAGACGTTCAGGTTGGTGCCGAACGCGGTCTCGATCCGGTTGATCGATGCGAGGACCTCCCAGGGGATCCCGTATTCGGTCCCGCATGCCTGGTAGATCGGCAGCAGGAACGGCGGGATCGTGAACTGGTCGATCACGAAGTTCGGGACTCCGATCGGGGCGGGGCCGAAGTCGGCGACCGTCACCGACGGGTTCGACTTGGTCGGGGTGCCGTCGGGCTTGCGATCGGGGGGCGGCTCCATCGGCTCGCGGTCGTCCCGCATGCCGTCGCCGTCCTCGTCCTTGTCCTTGTCGGACTCGACCTCGCCCTTGCCGCGGCCGCCGCCGTTGCCGCCCTCGCCGGCGGTGCCGGAGCCCGGCTTGTCGCCGCCGGGCGTCTCGCCGTCGTCGGGTGGATCCTCGCCGCCGGGCGTCTCGCCGTCGTCCGGGGGAGTGACGCCGGGGACCTCAGGCAGCTCGCCGCCGGTGTCGCCCCCGTCGTCCGGGGTGGTGCCGTCGGGCTGCTCGGGCGGGGTGCAGCCCGCTTCGAGCAATGTGCCGACGCTGGCGCCCTGGCCGATCAGCTGGGCGCAGAGGTCTTCGAGGCCGAGGCCGTCGGGCAGGTCGATCGAGACATCGCTGCCGCCGACGCCAAGCTTGACTCCATCGGCCGCCGCGCTGGCGGCAGCGAGGGACACGCCGAGAACGGCGAGTGCGACGACGACTTGCAGCTGCCTCTTCATCCCTGTTTACACCCGGATCCGATGCTCCACCCGCAAAGCAGGCTGACTCCATGCCTGAACCTGCACCCGGGCACGGCGGACGCTACTTGTTCGCTATACGCATTGCAACGACCAACCGTGGGCATGAAACCTACCTGAGGGAGCGGGTGAACCGGCGCCGTTTTGGACCGCCTTAACTAGATCTCCCCATCGGCAATTGCCCGCTCAGCCTTGAAATACTCAGGACCGCCGTCCTGCGTTAGGGTCCGTGGCCGTGACGGCCTCCGAAAACGCCCGCCAAAGGCGGCTCCGTGACGGCTGAGCCAACCGACTCGGCGGGGATCCGGGCCCGTGGCGAGGAGGCGCTCGGCGAGCTCGCCCAGACGCTGGTCGACAACCCCGTGTTCAGCGGCGCCCTGGCGCGCGCCCTGGGCGCCGGGGAACGCGCGGCCTCCGCGCAGCGGCAGGCGATCGGCGCACTCAACCTGGCCGCCAGCTCCGACGTCGAGCGGCTCGAGCAGCGGCTCCGCTCGTTCTCGGCCCGTCTCGAGGCGATCGAGGATCAGCTCGACGACCTCGCCAGGGACCTCGCGGCGGTCCGCAGGGAGGCCGCGGCTCAGGGCAGCGAGGCGCCGTCCGAAACCGGGACCTGAGGCGCCGCGGCAAGCGCGCTTGCGGCGCATACGCCGAGGTCGAGTAGAGCGGCATCGAGAGCCTCGTCGTCGAGCCGCCGGCCGCCGGCCGACTCGCCGACCACCAGCCCGCACGCGACCGCGACCCCGGACCGGCTGCCGACCGCCAGGAGCGCTGCCGCGCTGAGCTCGACCGCGACCGCTCCCGCCGCGCGCCAATCGTCACGGCGGGGGGAACCGTGGTCGTAGTACAGGTCGGTAGATGCGACGAGGCCGCGGTGCCCGTGTCGTGCCGCGGCGGCCAGCGCATCCGTAAGCGCTGGGTCCACGCTCAACGGGGGCGCTCCCGGAGCCAGCGTGGAGCCGACGCCGTCGCCCGGGAGCGCGGCCTCGGCGACGATCACGTCACCCGCCTCGAGCCCTGGATCGAGCGCCGAGCAGGTGCCGATTCGGATCGCCCTCCGCACGCCCAGATCGGCCAGCTCGGCGAGGACGACGGCGGCGCTCGGGCCGCCGATCCCGGTCGACTGCACGGTCAGCTCGCCACCCTCTGGCGTCCGCCCGTGGTAGCCCCAGAGGCCGCGGCTCAGGTTGCTCATCAGCGGCTTCTCAAGGAGCGTGGTAGCGAGGTCCATCGCCCGCTTCGGATCACCCGGGAGCAGGGCGTCCGGCGCGATCGGGGCCGTGGGGCGAAGATGCGTGCGCACGTGCTGAGAATACGCAGCCGGCGAATAAGATCCGGGCCATGAACCAGGGCCAGCACACGCCGGAGGAGGGTGGCGTCACCGAGGCGCTCCGCGCCGCGATCGAGCGCACGCTCGCCGCGACGGCCCCCGCCGCCGCGCAGACCCGCGAGCGCGCGGGAGAGCTGGTCGACGAGCTCGCGCGACGCGGCCAGGAGGCGCGGGAGGAGATCTCCCGCCGCGGCCAGGAGGCCGGGGCCGAGATCGCCAAGCGCGGACAGGAGCTGACGCGCCGGGGCCAGGATGCCCAGGCGGAGGTTGCCCGGCAGCTCGAGGCGCTCGAGCAGCGGATGGCGTCGATCGAGGAGCTGCTGCGCCGGCCCGATCGACCGGAACCTCGGCCCGACCCCGACTCTAAGCCTAAAGCTGAGGGTTAGATGGCGTCCGGCGGCCGGCGGATCGCCATCACCGGGGTCTCGACTCATTGGGGGACCGAATTGGCGCGCCGGCTCGAGCGCGACGAACGGGTCGACTACATCGCGGGGATCGATACCCAGCCCCCGCTGGCCGATCTCGAGCGCACGGACTTCATCGAGGCGGACGTCCGCAGCGCGGTCATCTCGCGGCTGCTGCCGGTGACCGAGGCCGACACAGTCGTCCACTGCGGGATCCTCCTGTACCCGCAGCCGGGCAAGCCCGTGCGGTCCCACCACGACATCAACGTGATCGGGACGCTGCAGCTGCTCGCCGCCTGCGAGCGGACCCCGACGCTGGAGCGCGTCGTCGTGCGCGGCTCGGCTGCGATCTACGGATGCGAGGGGGCCGCGCCGTTGCTCTTCACCGAGGACCTGGCCCGGCGGCTCCCGCTGCGGACCCGATTCCAGCGCGACGTGTCCGAGCTCGAGGGGTACTTCGACAACTTCGCCCGCCGCCACCCGGAAATCGCGTGCTGCACGCTGCGCCATCAGCCGGAGATCGCCGCGGACCTCGATGCGCCGCTGGTCCGCTACCTCGGCCTGCCGGTGGTTCCGACGCAGCTCGGGTTCGACCCGCGATTGCAGTTCATGCACGCGGACGACGCCACGGGGGCGCTCGAGGCAGCAGTCTGGAGCGAAGTCAGGGGTGCTGTCAACGTCGCGCCGTCCGGCGCCGTCTCGCTAAGCCGGATCCTGCGCCTCGCGCGGCGCCCGTCGTTCCCGGTGCCACAGCCGCTGTTCGCGCCGGCGATCGAGCGCTTCGGCGGGAGGCTCGGGGTGGGCCCGCTCCTGGGCGATGCGGCCCGCCTCCTGCGCTACGGCCGGGGTGTCGACAACCGCCGGATGCTGGACGAGCTCGGATTCCGTCCCCGCCACGACGCGCTCGGGGCGGTCAGCGACTTCGCCTCGAAGGCGGACTCGCGGCGGATCGGGCCCAGGCTCCATCCGGGGAGCTGGATCGGGCAGGCCGCGGGGATGGGCCCGTGATGGGGGAGCAGCCCGCCGGGCGCCTGGGTTCGCCGCCGCCCCGAGTGGAGAGCGATGCCCTGGCCGACTTCTTCCAGCAGGTGCGGCACGGGGTCGCGGAAGGTCTCGACCCGCTCGCGGCGGCCCAGACGGCGGTCGGCGACCTCCCCCGGGCCCTGGGCACGACGGCCGAGCGCCTCCTGCGGCGCATGCGAGGGGAGTACCGGGAGGACGAGTGGGGCTTCGACGAGGACTTCGCCGAGGCCGTCTTCCCGCTGTTCCGGTTCCTGTACGAGGTCTGGTGGCGGGTGGACGCGGAGGGCGTCGCCAACGTCCCGGCGCACGGGCGCGCGCTCCTGGTGGCGAACCATGCCGGAGCCCTGTTCCCGTTCGACGCCTCGATGATGACCTTGGCGCTGATGAAGGGCCACCCGCTGCCACGCTGGCCGCGCTTCATGGCCCTCGACTGGGCGTTCGAGCTGCCATTCGTCTCCTCATTCATGCGCAGGGTGGGCGGCGTCCCCGCCAGCCCCCACAACGCGCGGGCGATGCTCGAGCGGGACGAGCTCGTGATGGTGTTCCCGGAGGGCGTCAAGGGAACGGGCAAGCCGTTCTCCGACCGCTACCGGCTGCAGCGCTTCGGACGCGGCGGCTTCGTCGAGGTTGCGCTCCGGACCCGCGCGCCGATCGTGCCGGTGGCCGTCGTCGGTTCCGAGGAGATCTACCCGAAGCTGGCCGATGCCCCCGGGCTCGCCCGTGCGCTCGGCGCCCCGTTCGTCCCGATCACGCCGACCTTCCCGCTGCTGGGGCCGCTCGGCCTGATCCCCCTGCCGTCGAAGTGGCGAATCGAGTTCGGGGAGCCGATCGACCTCTCCGACCATCCGCCGGAGGCGGCCGACGACCGAGCAACCGTGTTCGATCTCTCCGAGCGGGTGCGCGAAACGATCCAGGCGAGCCTGTACGAGAACCTGGTCAAGCGGGGCTCTGCCTTTATCTAGTGTGGTTGCCGGGGCGAGGGCGCGCTTGTGGCAATAGAGTCCAGCGCGGGAGATGGCTGCCACCAAGGCCAAGGTTGCGAACGCCGAGGAGTTTCGCGAGATCCTCGATCGTGCCCTGCAGGAGATCGACGACGACGAGCGCTCCGGGCCACTGCTGCGGGCGGCGGGCCTGTCGCTACGCATCGAGTTGACCGACATCGACCTCGTGCTGCGCCTCGCCGCCGCGGGCGAGGGCGACCATCACCTGCGCTGGTCGTTCGGTGACTCCGGCGAGCCGGCCAAGCTCGACCTCCGCATGGACTCGGCGACGGCCAACGCCTATCTCCAGGGCAAGGAGAGCCTGGCGGTGGCGATCGCCCGAGGCAAGGTCCGCTGCTCCGGCGAGTCGCGCGTCGCATTGCTCTACCTCCCGGCGCTGAGGCTCGTCGTCGAGCCGTACCGCCATCAGGTTCGCGAGCGCTATCCGCATCTGGCGCTCGGTTGACGCCGATTCGGAATCGGCATTGACTCGCGCGCCGCCCGGGCGTAGCCTCCGACTCGAGACACAGGCAAAAGGCCGCAGTGGGCCATGGCGCCTTCCGCCCTGAGGCGACTGGGACGGTGGCGCAAGTCCCGCAAGGTGTTCCGCCGAGCGCCGCAGGCCGACCCAAGCGGGCCGGAGAGCCCGCGGACGACGGGGCATCGCGACCCCGTCGTCCTTTTGTGAGGCGGAGGGCGAAGCCCGAAGCCGAGCCCCGGCGTTGTTGAGCCGGCTTATCTGTGAGGCGGAGGGCGAAGCCCGAAGCCGAGCCCCGGCGTTGTTGAGCCGGCGCATATGTTGAGGTCCGCACGATGCCCGACGAGGAGATCTCACTCAGCGAGGCGGCGAGGATCTCCGGAGTCTCGCCCTCCACCCTGCAACGGTGGGCGCGAGCCCGGATCCTGCCGATGCGGGGTGGCCGCTGGACCAGGGTCGTGGCCGCGCAGGCGCGCGTGATCGCCCGGATGCGCGAGCGCGGGCACTCCCTCAACGACCTGCGTCAGGCCGCGCGCGACGGCCGGCTCGCGTTCGGGTACGTCGAGGACCTGATCGAGCGCTCGGGCCGGACCTTCACGCGCGC
This sequence comes from uncultured bacterium, assembly GCA_963734015.1. Taxonomy (GTDB): domain Bacteria; phylum Actinomycetota; class Thermoleophilia; order Solirubrobacterales; family 70-9; genus JALZKA01. Next base: position 58,397 of record CAVTFG010000006.1, read on the forward strand.
CGAGGCGGCCGCGGAGTCCGGCCTCGAGCCGGAGCTGATCGAGCGGATCATGGGCCTCCTGGGGACGCCGACCGCACTCGAGGGGACGCTCACCGAGGACGACGTCGAGGCCATGAAGCGGATCGCCGCCGTCCTCGACGCCGGCTTCCCGCTGGTCGCGGTTCTGCAGCTCGTTCGCGTCTACGCCCAGTCGATCCGCAAGATCGCGGAGGCGGAGGTCCGCCTGTTCCACCTCTACGTTCACGAGCCGATGATCCGGGACGGCGTCGACGCGCTGCAGATGGCGGAGGAGATGGAGGGCCTCGCGGGGGAGCTCTTCCCGCTCGCCGCGCCGTTGATGGACTACATCCACAACCGGTACCTGCGCTTCTACACCGAGCAGGACGTCGTCGGCCACATGGAGACCGAGCTGGTGGGTGCGCGCCAGCTCGGCCGGGTGCAGATGGCGTTCTGCTTCGTGGACCTCACCGGGTTCACCCGCTACACCGAGGAGGAGGGCGACGAGGAGGCTCTGGACCTCGTCGAGCGATTCGTCGAGACGGTCGAGGCCACACTCCCCAACGAGGCGCTGATCGTGAAGACGATCGGGGACGAGGTGATGATCGTCTCGCCCGATCCGGTCTCGCTCACGGAGTGGTCGGTCGGTTTCCTGGCGCTGTTCGGCGAGCGCCCGCAGCCCCGGGTGGGAGTGCACTACGGGCGCGCCGTGTACCGCGACGGCGACTACTTCGGCCGGGACGTCAACCTGACGCATCGGGTCGTTGCCCGTGCGCTGGGCGGCGAGATCCTGGTGACGAAGCCCGTGGCCGACGCGATCGGCAGCTCCGAGTACCTGGAATTCGACCCGATCGGCAAGGTGGGCCTCAAGGGGTTTCCTGAGCCGGTCGAGCTCTTCATCGTCCGGGCCCGCGACCCGGACGCCGGATAAACCCCTTGTTTGCGGCTTCTTAGGGGAGGAAACGACCTACGTGCGGCGTACGATCATTTTGTGGGGAGGCCCGACGCTTACGAGACCCTGGTAGAGGTTGCCGAGGACTCAGGCTTGGCCGAGTCCGGCACCGACGGCGTCGTCATGGTCTCGGGCGGCCCCGATTCGGCCTGCGCCGCGGCCGCGCTGGTCGGGGTGGTGGGCGCCGAGCACCTTCACGCGCTGCACGTGAACTACGGGCTTCGCGACGCCGCCGACGACGATGAGCGCATCGTCCGCCGGCTCTGCGCGGCGCTGCGCATCGACCTGCACGTCGAACGCCTCGGTCCGGACCAGCTCGGACCCGGCAACCTGCAGGCCGCAGCCCGAGCCGCCCGCTACATGGCGGCCGAGCGCCTTCGGATTCGCGCAGGCGCGGACTGGGTCGCCACCGGGCACACCCGCTCGGATGTCGCCGAGACCGTCGTCTACCGTCTCGCCGCGTCGCCCGGGAGCCGGGCCCTGCTCGGCCTCGGCCCGCGCTCCGGCCGCGTGGTGCGCCCGCTCCTGACGCTGTCCCGCGACCAGACCCGGGCGCTGGCCAAGGCCGCCGGCCTTCCGTTCTGCGACGACGAGTCGAACCAGGACACGAGCTTCGCGCGCAACCGCATCCGGGCGGACGTCCTACCCGTCCTGGCCGAGCTGAGCCCCGAGGCGGAGCGCAACATCGCCGAGACGCGAGCCGAGCTCTCCGAGGAGGCGTCGCTCCTCGAACGGCTGGCGCTGGAGACTCTGGAGGCCGCCGGCTCGGGCGCGGCGGACACCGCGGTGGCGGCCGGCGCCGTGGCGGGCTGGGAGCCGGCGCTCCAGCGGATCGCCCTGCGCACCCTCGCCGAACGCGCGGCGGGGCGGCAGGTGCCGCTCGGTCGCCGGCGGGCAGCCGAGATCGCGCGGATCGCGGGGCGGCCCGAGGGCGGCGAGGTTCAGATCGGCGGTGGCGTCAGCGCCTTGTGCGAGGCGGGCACGGTGAGCTTCGCGGTCGCGCACGAGCTCGACGCCGCCCCCGCCCCCGCGGCCGTCGCGCTCACGCTACCCGGCCGCTGCCGCCTCGGCGACTGGGAGGTAAGGGCGGAGCTTCACCCGGCCCCGGTCCATCCGGCGGGGCCCGAGCTCGCCACCCTCGACTGCGCAGCGCTCGACGGGCCGCTGGAGGTCCGCACCTGGCGTCAGGGCGATCGGATCCGGCCCCTGGGGATGACCGGCTCGAAGACGCTCGGCGACCTCTTCACCGACCGCAAGGTGCCCCGCTCGCAGCGCAACCGCCTCCCGGTCGTCCTCGCGGGGGGGCGTGTCGCCTGGGTCGCGGGCGTAGCCGTCTCGGACGAGTTCCGGCTGACGCCGGATACCGATGCTGCGGCCGTGTTGACGGCTCGCCCCGTTTAGTCTCTCGCGAGTGAACGATCCGGCCATCGGGGAGACGCTCGTCTCCAGCGAGGACTTGCAGCGCCGAATCTCCGAGCTCGGCGCGGAGATCAGCCGCGACTACGAGGATCGGGACCTGTTCATGGTCGGCGTCCTCAAGGGCGCGGTCCTGTTTCTCGCCGACCTCATGCGGAACCTGACGATTCCCTGCGAGATCGACTTCATCGCGGTCTCCAGCTACGGGTCGCAGACCGACTCGTCAGGGGTCGTCCGGATCCTCAAGGACCTCGACGCTCCGATCGAGGGCCGCGACGTCCTGATCGTCGAGGACATCATCGATTCCGGCCTCACGCTGCACTATCTGATGAAGAGCCTGAGCGCGCGGAACCCGGGCTCGCTCGAGGTCTGCTCGTTGCTCACGAAGCCCGAGCGGCGCCGGGTCGACCTGCCGATCCGGTATGTCGGGTTCGAGATCCCGAACCGGTTCGCGATCGGCTACGGGCTCGACCACGGCCAGCGCTACCGCAACCTTGGATTCGTGGCCGCGTTGGACGATCAGAGCCACTGAGCACGACTGGTACGCTGATCCAACCGGATGCGGGCCAACGAATCCCTTTCAAATGGCGAGTTTCGACATGGTTTTCACCGCCCGGCCCGCACGCACGGACCGCGGCACTAGGGGCGCTCGATGAGACGCTTCTTCCGCAGCGCCGCCTTCCCGATCCTGATCGTCCTCGTGCTCGCGTTCTTCGTGAGCCGGCTCGTGAACCCCAGCGACCCCGAGGATCAGCCGAACTCGCAGGAGTTCCTCCAGCAGGTCCGCGACGACCCATCCTCGATCGAAAAGGTCGAGTTCGAGCAGAAGAATCAGACCGTCAAGGTCACCGAGGCCGACGGCAACGAGTACTCGACCGGCTACTTCCCGGCGCAGGAGGACGTGCTCGTCAACGAGCTTCAGCGCAAGGACATCGAGTTCAACATCAAGGGCACCGGCGGGTCGAGCATCCTCAACCTCCTGACCTACATCCTCCCGTTCCTCCTGTTCTTCGGGTTCTGGATCTTCCTGATGAACCAGATGCAAGGCGGCGGCTCCCGGGTGATGAGCTTCGGCAAGTCGAAGGCCAAGCGGATGTCCGTCGACGCCCCGAAGATCACCTTCCGCGACGTTGCCGGCGTCGACGAGGCCGTTCAGGAGCTCCACGAGATCAAGGAGTTCCTCGAGAACCCCAAGAAGTTCCAGGCGCTGGGCGCGCGCATCCCCAAGGGCGTCCTGCTCTACGGGCCGCCCGGCACCGGTAAGACGCTGCTCGCTCGCGCCGTCGCGGGCGAGGCGGGGGTGCCGTTCTTCTCGATCTCCGGCTCCGACTTCGTCGAGATGTTCGTCGGGGTGGGCGCCAGCCGCGTGCGCGACCTGTTCGAGCAGGCCAAGCAGAACTCCCCCTGCATCATTTTCATGGACGAGATCGACGCCGTCGGCCGCCATCGCGGCGCCGGCATGGGCGGCGGCCACGACGAGCGTGAGCAGACCCTCAACCAGCTGCTCGTCGAGATGGACGGCTTCGAGATGAAGGACAACATCATCCTGATCGCCGCCACCAACCGCCCGGACATCCTCGACCCGGCGCTGCTCCGGCCGGGCCGCTTCGACCGCCAGGTCGTCGTCGACCGGCCCGACCGCAAGGGCCGCAAGCAGATCCTCGAGGTCCACACGCGCGGCAAGCCCCTCGCGAAGGAGATCGACCTCGATGCGCTGGCGGGCCAGACGCCAGGCTTCACCGGAGCCGACCTCGCGAACCTGATCAACGAGTCGGCGCTCCTGACCGCGCGCACCGGCAAGCGCGAGATCTCGATGCACGAGCTCGAGGAAGGGATCATGCGCGTGATCGCGGGTCCCGAGAAGAAGACCCGGGTCATGTCCGAGAAGGAGCGCCTCGTCACGGCCTTCCACGAGATGGGCCACGCGATCGTCGGGCAGAAGCTGCCGAACTGCGACCCGGTCCACAAGATCTCGATCATCGGCCGCGGCCAGGCCCTGGGGTACACCATTGCCCTTCCGGGCGAGGACAAGTTCCTGACCACGCGCGCCGAGCTCGGGGACAACATGGCCATGACCCTTGGCGGGCGCGCCGCCGAGGAGATCGTCTTCAGTGAGATCACCACCGGCGCCTCGAACGACCTCGAGAAGGTCACCGCGACGGCGAAGCAGATGGTGATGCGCTTCGGCATGTCCGAGCGCCTCGGGCCTCGGGTCTTCGGCCACGATCGGGGCCAGCCGTTCCTGGGTCGCGAATTCTCCTCGGAGCCGGACTACTCGGACGAGATCGCGCGCGAGATCGACGACGAGATTCGCCGCATCGTCGAGGAGGCGCACCAGACCGCCAAGGACATCCTCACCGACAACCGCGAGCAGCTCGACCGGATCTCGAAGATCCTGCTCGAGCGCGAGACCATCGACGCGAAGGAGTTCGTCGCCCTGCTCGAGGGCAAGTCCGAGGAGGACGTGTTCGGCGCATCCGATGCCGAGAAGGACGAGGAGGCGGCTCCCGAGTCGCCGCCCGAGGCCGAGCGCTCGGCGGGCCGCGAGGGCCCGCGACCCGTCACCCGGCCCCGTCCCGGCTTCGCCGGCGGCTCGGCCGAGATGCGCGCCGACGACTAGCGGCCGCACTACTCCATCCCGTGTAACGGTGCACGTGAGGGCGTTGCCGGTGCCTCTGGCGTCCGATAGCTTCGCGGAGGGGAATCGATCACTGATGGAGGTGCGTGATCGGAGTACGAACGCTGATCGGAGGGAGCCGCTTCGGTGCACGGCCGGAGCCGGCAGTCCCGCGCGGGGACACCGACGCCCATGGGAGGGTGTCGGCCCGCCTCGCCGACCTGCGGCAGTTGGAGGCCGATCTCGAGCGGGCAAGGACCCGCTACGAGCGCGCGATCGCCGACTACGAGCGCAGGACGCGCGAGCTCGAGCGCCGGGGGCGCTCGAAGCCGGGTGGAACCCGCACGAAGAACGGAGCGACGAGTGGCAACGGCGCCAGGCTCAGGTTGAGCGCGGCGACGTTCGACGACCTGCGGGCGCTGGGGCTCTCGGAGACGCAGAGCAACAGGGTGCTGCGCCACCGTAGCGACGGCAGCGTCGACTCGGTCGCGGGCCTGGAGACCGTCCCGGGGATTCCCCGACCGACGCTCGTCGAACTCCAGCGGCACCTGCGGGACTGAACCGAATACGTCTATCCGGGCGGCCCGCGAGCCGAGGTTCGCGGATACTTCGGCCATGCGCCGGCTGATGGGCATCGTCAACGTCACCCCGGACTCGTTCTCGGACGGGGGGCTGTATCTCGACGCCGAGGCGGCGGTTGCGCACGGCCGAGAGTTGCTCGGGGAAGGTGCCGACATCCTCGACGTGGGAGGCGAGTCCACCCGTCCCGGGGCGGACGCGGTGGACGCCGCCGAGGAGCGCCGGCGCACCGAGCCGGTGGTGCACGCGCTGGCTGCCGAGGGCGCGACGGTGTCGATCGACACCTCGAAGGCCGCCGTAGCGGAGGCGGCCCTGGACGCGGGCGCGCGAATCGTCAACGACGTCACGGCGTTCGTCGCCGAGCCGGAGCTGGCCGACCTGTGCGCCGCTCGCGGGTGCGGCGTCGTGCTGATGCACATGCAGGGCAGCCCGAGGACGATGCAGGAGAGCCCGACCTACGGCGACGTGGTCGACGATGTCCGCGCTTTCCTGGCGGAACGGGTCGAGTTCGCTACCGGGCGCGGGGTGCCGGAGGACTCGATCTGGGTCGATCCCGGGATCGGCTTCGGCAAGACGGCAGAGCACAACCTGGAGCTCCTGAGGCGCCTCGGCGAGCTGCGTGCGGTCGGGCGGCCGGTCATGATCGGAACGTCCCGCAAGAGCTTTCTCGGCACGCTCACCGGGCGCGACGTCTCGGGCCGGATCGGCGGCACCATCGCTTCGAACGTGATCGCTCTCGCGAACGGAGCCGAGATCTTCCGCGTCCACGACGTGGGTGCGGTCCGGGATGCGCTGATCGTCGCCGAGGCGGTTCTCGGGCGCAGCGACTGGGGCGTCGACGAGCGCTTCGCGGGAGAGCCCGCCGAAGCGGCGGGCGGATAGGTTCCGGCCATGGAGGCCGGGCGCAACGGCCCCGACTCGACCGTCGAGGTCGAGCTCCGCGGGCTCTCGATCTATACCCACCACGGCGTGACCGACGCCGAGCAGGAGGTGGGCCAGCGTCTGGAGATCGACGTGACGTTCGACGTCCCCGATCCCGACGCGGTCCTGACCGACCGGCTCGAGGACACGGTCGACTACTCGGAGGTCTGCGACATCGTGGCGCTCGCCGCAACCGAGCGCAGCTATCGCACGCTCGAGCGCCTGGCCCATGTGATCGGCGAGCGCCTGGCCGAGCGGTTCGGCTGCGAGCAGGTCCGCGTTCGCGCCGCCAAGCCCGAGCCGCCGCTGCCGCTCGCGATCGATGAGGTCGCCGTCGAGGTCGTCCACGAGCGGATGGCGGACGAGGACGAAGACGGCTGAGCGCGTGCCCGAGCGAATCGGCTATCTGGGGCTTGGCTCGAACGTGGGCGAGCGCGAGCGGAACCTCGCCCGCGCGCTGGAGCTGCTTGGCGGAACACGGCGTGGGGGTGGAGTCCGTGTCGTCGCTGTACGAGACCGAGCCCGTCGGCGAGTACCTCGACCAACCCGACTTCCTGAACGCGGCGGCGCGAATCCGCACCGACCTGGAGCCGTTGGCGCTGCTCGACGTCTGCAAGGTGGTGGAGATCGAGCTCGGCCGAGCGTTCGCCGGCCCGCGCCACGGCCCGCGACCGATCGACGTCGACGTGCTCCTGCTCGGCGACCTCGAACTGGAGCACGAGCGCCTCACCCTCCCGCACGCGGAGGTGACGTCCCGCCGCTTCGTCCTCGAGCCGCTCCTGGAGCTGGACCCGGACCTCACCCTGCCCGATGGCCGCCCGCTGGGCGGCTTCGTGGAGGGGCTGGGCGAGGGCCAGCGCGTCGAGCGGGTGGGCACGCTGGAGAGCTGAGACGTGCTCGTCAGGCCGCCGCGGTCGCTCGCAGCGGCTCGAGCCACTCCGCCGGCAGGATTGGCGGGACGTCGCCCGGGTAGTCCGGCACGAAGCGCTTCGAATGCTCGCCCGCGGGGCGGGCGGCGATCGCCGGGCGCAGGTCCTGGAGCGTCATCGCGAGGCCGACGCCGGCCGCGATCTGGAGGTCCGCCGCGTTTGGCTGGTCGCCACCGAGCACGCCGTCTGCGATCCAGCCGTCGATCCGGTCGAGCCATGTCGGAACCGCCGCGAGGTCGGCGCGCACGGAATCATCGGTGACGTCGTTGATGCGGACCTCGGCGGCGATGATCGGCGCTGCCGTGGCGACCGCCAACCCGTGGGGGACGCCGATCCGTGCGTCGCCGAGGTAGCTGCGTAGAGGCGCCTTGTCGCGCTGGATCGCGTTCCACAGGATCCGCCGGGTTGCGTCGGAGAGGACCTCTTCGCCCCAGCGCTCGGCGTCCTCGACCGCCACCCGCTCCGCCGGGTCCTCCGGGAACAACGTGGGCTCGGGCTGAATCTGCTCGAGTGCCTTCGAGATCTCGCGCGAGCCCGTGATCTTGCGGCCGTCGATCCGCAGGGAAGGGACCGTGATCCCGGGGAATCGCATCGTCTTCAGCACGCCTCGGCTGATCACCGGCATGAGGTCCACCCGCTTGTAGTCGATGGCCTTGCGCTCGAGCATCTCCCGAACGGCGATCGCCGGGTGCGAGGCCGGGATCACGTAAAGGGTGGCGCGCGATCATCGCGGTCATCCTAAGCGAGGCGGAGGCCGAAGGCCGAAGCCGAGCCCCGGCGTTGTTGAGCCGGCTTGAGCAAGCCCCGCACCATCTGGTGCCGGCTGTCTTGGATACTTCCCGGGTGCTTCTCGCGGTAGACGTAGGCAACACGCAGACCCACCTCGGCGCGTACGACGGCGACGACCTCGTCGAGCATTGGCGCTTCCAGACCCGCGCCGGTATGACGGGCGATGAGATGGCGGTGCGGATCGCCGGCTTCATGGAGCTGAGCGGCCTTGAGCTCGGCAACGTCGAAGCGCTGGTCGTCTCGTCCGTCGTTCCGCCGCTCGGCGCGCAGTATGAGCAGCTGGCCGAGCGGTACCTGGATGGCGCCGAATGCCTGCTGGTCGGGCCCGGGATCAAGACGGGGATGGCGATCAGGATCGACAACCCCTACGAGGTCGGGGCGGACCGCCTGGTGAACGCCGTCGCGGCGTTCGAGCGGTTTGGCACCGCCTGCGTGGTGGTCGACTTCGGGACGGGCATCAACTTCGACGCGGTGTCGGCCGAGGGCGACTACCTCGGCGGCGCGATCGCGCCGGGCGTCGAAATCTCGCTCACGGCGCTGACGGAGCGCGGCGCCCGCATCCCGCGGATCGACCTGGCCGAACCGGAGACCGCGGTGGGCAAGTCGACCCGCGGGGCGATCCAATCCGGAGTGGTCTACGGCTTCGCAGGGCTCATCGACGGGGTGGCCCGGAGGATCACGGCCGAGTTGGGGGAGGGGACCCCGTTCATCGCGACGGGCGGGCTCGCCTCGGCGATCGTGCCGTTCTGCGAGACGATCGAAGAGGTCGACGATCTGTTGACCCTCAACGGCCTTCGCATCATCCATGGGCGAAACGCATAGCCTGTTAGAGGATGCCAGCGAGCGAAACGTTCCCAATGGAAAGCGATCGCGTCCTCGGCGACGGTGGAAACCTGACGATCTACGAGCGACCAGACAGCTCGCGCTACGCGCTCGACAAGCGCGGCCATGGCCACGAGTATGAGCTCGGCGGGCCCGTCTTCGGGCGGGCTCGGTTCGACTCTCGCAAGCAGTCGTCCGGCGCCTGGGCGGGTTCGCGATCTGAGCCGCAGGTTGCCGTGCCCGTGGATGCCGTGCTTGGCGCCGGAGCGCCGCATGCGTCGGCGCGGCTGGTCGCGCTCGTAGACCCTGTCCGGCCCTAGTCTTGGGCCTGTGCAGCAACCGCTGACAAGCTCCTTCCGGATCGCCGACGTGGAGATTCGGAACCGCGTCCTGTTGGCGCCGCTGGCCGGGATCGGGAACTGGTTCGTCCGCCTGCAGGCGCGCCGGCACGGCGCCGGGCTGGCCGTCTCGGAGATGGTTTCGAGCTTCGCGCTGCACCACGGGAACGACCGGACGTGCAACGAGATGCTCCGGATCCATCCGGACGAGCACCCCGTATCCATGCAGCTGTTCGGCCCGGAGCCGGAGGCGATGCGCTCGGCCGCGGCCACCGTCGCCGAGGCCGGCGCGGACCTGATCGACCTCAACATGGGCTGTCCCGTGAGGAAGGTCGTGAAGACCGGGGCGGGGGCGGCGCTGCTCGCGCAGCCCGAGCGCGCGGTGGAGGTCGCGCGCGCCGCGGCCGAGGGGTCGGGGCTCCCCGTCACCGTGAAGCTCCGCTCGGGCCTCGAGCCCGGCGATCGCGCCGGGTACGAGCTGGCGCTGCGGCTGGCTGAGGACGCGGGCGTCGCTGCGATCGGCTTCCATCCCCGGCCCGCGGCGGTCCACCACAAGGGCGACCCCGACTACCCGCTGGCCGCCGAGCTCGTCGCCGAGCTGCGGGCGCGTGGCCTTGAGTGCCCCGTCGTGATCTCGGGCGGGCTCGGCGACGCGGAGCGGGCGCGCGCCGCCTACGAGCGCTCGGGCGCCGACGCGGTGATGGTGGCCCGCGGCGGGCTCGGCTACCCGTGGATCTTCGAGGAGCTGGCCGGCAGCCGGGTGAAGGAGCCGTCGAATGCCGAGGTGGTCGCGGAGCTCCTCTGGGTGCTCGACCGGGCGGCGGAGCACTGGGGCGAGGTCCGCGCGGCGCGGAACCTGCGGAAGTTCTACCCCTGGTATCTGGACCGGCTCGGGTTACACGGACAGGATGCGGATGCATACCAGCGGACAACGTCGCTCGATGACGTGCGGGCCTTGCTCGCAGGCGTTGAATCGCCGAATTTTGCCCCGGTTTGACGGCTGGGGCGCATCGCTATAATTCCGCGCCTGCCCGACTTCGTGTGCGCGGACTGCATGCGTGGCGGGCGGTTTTCGTGAACTGAGCCGCCGCCCTCCCCCCGGGCGGCGTTCGTGCCTAGACGAAGAGAAGAGGTAGACCGGACGTGGCGCGTGAGATTCCGATCACCAAGGAAGGGCTGAACAAGCTCCAGACCGACATCGAGCACCTCTCGACCGTGAAGCGGCGTGAGGTCGCCGAGCGCATCAAGGATGCGCGCGAGTTCGGCGACATCATGGAGAACTCGGAGTACGACGACGCGAAGAACGAGCAGGCCCTGCTCGAGCAGCGGATCGCCCAGCTCGAGGAGCGGTTGCGGCGCTCGATCGTGATCGACGAGAAGCGCCTGGACACGGGCAGCGTCTCCGTTGGCGTCCTCGTGCACGTCAAGGACCAGAAGTCCGGCGAGTCCCGCAAGTTCCAGATCGTGGGCCCCGCCGAGGCGAACCCGACCGAGCAGAAGCTCTCGAACGAGTCGCCGATCGGCAAGGCGCTCCTCGGGCACAAGCGCGGCGACGTCGTCACGATCGACGTCCCCCGTGGCCCGAAGAAGAAGTTCAAGATCACGAAGATCGAGGTCGCTTAGCGTCCGCGTCTCGTAGGCTCGCGCTCGTGAGCGACGAGTCCTCGCAGCCAGAGCCCGAGCGCGACGAGCCGGCGATCATCGCCGAGCGGCGCGAGAAGCTCGCCCGCCTGCGCGAGGCCGGCGTCGATCCGTTTCCACACGAGTTCGACGACCGCACGGAGATCGCGGCCGTCCGCGAGGCGCACGACGGGCTCGATGCGGGTGCGGAAACGGACTCGTCGTATCGGGTGGCGGGCCGGCTGGCCTCCCGGCGGGACATGGGGAAGACCGCGTTCCTCGATCTCGTCGACGGCTCCGGCAAGCTCCAGCTCCAATCGCGCGCCAACGACCTGGGCGACCGTCACTCCGAGCTCCTCGCACTCGACCTCGGCGACATCGTCGGAGTCGAGGGCACGGCGTTCAAGTCGCGGACCGGCGAGCTCACCCTGCGCGTCACGGGCTGGGTGCTGCTCGCGAAGAGCCTGCGCCCGCCGGCGGACAAGTTCCACGGCCTCGAGGACGTCGATACTCGCTATCGCCACCGCGAGCGGGACCTGATCGCGAACCCGGAGGTCCGCGAGCTCTTCATGACCCGGGCGCGGGTCGTCGCGGAGACCCGCCGCTGGCTCGATGCGCGCGGATTCGTCGAGGTCGAGACCCCCGTGCTCCAGCCGATCTACGGCGGCGCGCTGGCGCGGCCGTTCACGACGCATCACAACGCGCTCGACCGCGACCTCTACCTGCGGATCGCGACCGAGCTCTACCTGAAGCGCTGCATCGTCGGCGGCATCGAGCGCGTGTACGAACTGGGCAAGGACTTCCGCAACGAGGGCGTCTCGTTCAAGCACAACCCGGAGTTCACGATGCTCGAGTGGTACGAGGCGTACGCCGATTACGAGGACGCGGCCGAGCGGCTCGAGCAACTGGTCGCCCACGTCGCCGAGGCCGTGCTCGGGACCACGGTCGTCGAGCGGGAGGGCGCGAAGATCGACCTCGCCCCGCCGTGGCGGCGCGTGACCCTCCGCGACGCGATCCGCGAGCGGACCGGGATCGATGTGCTCGAGCACCCGACCCGGGAGCAGCTCGCCGAGGCGATGGACTCCGAGCCAAGCCCCGAGGAGGGCTGGGGCAAGCTGGTGGACGGCCTCCTCTCGAAGGAGGTCGAGCCGAACCTCGTGCAGCCGACGTTCATCATCGACTACCCGGTGGAGATGTCGCCGTTCGCCAAGAACCACCGCACCGAGGCGGGGCTGGTCGAGCGCTGGGAGGCGTACGTCGGGGGGTTCGAGATCGCCAACGCCTTCACCGAGCTGAACGACCCCGACGAGCAGCGGCGCCGCTTCGAGCAGCAGGCGGAGGAGATCGGCCGCGGCGACGAGGAGGCGCAGCCCATGGACGAGAACTACGTCCAGGCCCTGGAGGCCGGGATGCCGCCCACCGGTGGCGTCGGCCTCGGGATCGACCGGCTGGTGATGTTGCTGACCGGGGCCACGAGCCTGCGCGAGGTGCTGCTGTTCCCCGCGATGCGAAGCTGAGGCGATTGCTGCCGGCGGCGCTCGCGGCCGCTGCCGTCGCCGGGGGCTGCGGGGGCGACGACGAGGTCTCGCCTGCGCCGGAGCCCGAGGTGGAGCATCGCGAGCCACCGCCCGAGCCGCCACGTGTCCGAGAGGCGAGATGCCCCGCTGGAGCCGCGAACTGCGCGAGCGCGACCGGCACGATCCTGTACGTGGAGCGCGTGGACCCGGACGGTGACGGAGACGCCCACTTCGTCTTGGTGGACTCGAAAGGGGTGACCGCGCCCGGCGATCACGGTGGTGGACGTCGCGGCGGACCTTCGCCCGCGGCCGTTGCCGGGCCCCGGCGACGTCCTGAGCGCCGCCGGGCCGGTCCTTCCCGGCTCGTACGGCCAGCGCCAGATCGAGGCGGACGTCGTCCACGTTGGGAGCTGAGACGAGCACGACGGGCGGAAGCTCGCAGTTTGCGCCCGTGCGTAGCCACGCACGCCCACGCCCGGCGGGCACGCGCATGCCCCCGGATATACTCGTTCCTCGCTGTAGTCGACAACCGGAGGTTCTAATCCCACGGCAACCCGCGGCCGAAGAAGTGGATAGAACCACCGGCGCGGTCGCGTCCCCCGAGACGATTAGAACTACGAGGCACAGATTTCGGAACTAGGCAGAGGGCGGTTTTTGACAAGTGTTTGAGCGATTCACAGAGAGGGCCCGGCAAGTGGTCGTCCTCGCGCAGGAAGAAGCGAGGACGCTCAAGCACAATTACATCGGCACCGAGCACATCCTGCTCGGCCTGCTGCGCGAGGAGGAGGGCCTCGCCGCCCGCGTCCTCGAGTCGCTCGACATCACGGTCGAGCGGGTCCGCGCCCAGGTGGTCCGCATCGTCGGCTCCGGCGAGGAGGTCACGTCGGGCCAGATCCCGTTCACGCCCCGCGCCAAGAAGGTCCTCGAGCTCGCGCTCCGCGAGGCGCTCTCGCTCGGACACAACTACATCGGCACCGAGCACATCCTGCTCGGGCTCGTGCGTGAGAACGAGGGCGTCGCCGCCCGCATCCTCCTCGACTTCGACGCCGACTCGGAGAAGATCCGCAACGAGGTCATCCGCATGCTTTCCGGCCCCGGCGGCCGCCGCCAGGGCCAGGGCTCGAGCGGCTCCGGCGAGGGCAAGAAGTCCTCGAAGCTGCTCGACCAGTTCGGGCGCAACCTCACCAAGCTCGCCGCCGACGGCAAGCTCGACCCGGTGATCGGCCGCGAGACCGAGATCGAGCGGATCATGCAGATCCTCTCGCGCCGTCAGAAGAACAACCCCGTCCTGCTCGGCGAGCCGGGCGTGGGGAAGACGGCGATCGTCGAGGGCCTGGCATCCCGCATCCACCAGGGCGAGGTGCCGGAGCTCCTCAAGGACAAGCAGATCTACACGCTCGATCTGGCCGCCCTCGTCGCGGGCTCGAAGTACCGCGGCGAGTTCGAGGAGCGCCTCAAGAAGGTGATGAAGGAGATCACCCAGCGCGGCGACATCGTCCTCTTCATCGACGAGCTCCACAACCTGGTCGGCGCCGGCGCGGCCGAGGGCGCGATCGACGCGGCGTCGATCCTGAAGCCCGCGCTCGCCCGCGGCGAGCTGCAGACGATCGGGGCGACGACGCTCGACGAGTACCGCAAGTACCTGGAGCGCGACTCCGCGCTCGAGCGCCGCTTCCAGCAGATCAAGGTCGAGCAGCCTTCGATCGCCGACTCGGTGAAGATCCTCGAGGGCTTGCGCGAGCGCTACGAGGACCACCACCGCGTCGAGATCACCGACGAGGCGCTGGCCGCCGCCGCCGAGCTCGCCGACCGCTACATCTCCGACCGGTTCCTGCCCGACAAGGCGATCGACCTGATCGACGAGGCCGCGTCCCGCATGCGGATCAAGTCGATGAGCTCGCCGCCGGTCTACCGCGACCTCGAGGACGAGATCGAAGAGACCCGCCGCGCGAAGGAGTCGGCGATCGAGGCGCAGGAGTTCGAGAAGGCCGCCAGCCTCCGCGACCAGGAGCGTCAGCTCACCAACAAGAAGCGCGAGATGCAGGACGAGTGGTCGGCATCCGAGGAGGGCGAGCGCCCGCAGGTCGGCGAGGAGGAGATCGCCGACATCGTCTCGATGTGGACCGGCATCCCCGTCTTCAAGCTCACGGAGGCCGAGACCAAGAAGCTCCTGCGGATGGAGGACGAGCTCCACAAGCGCGTCATCGGCCAGCAGGTCGCGATCGACGCGGTCTCGAAGGCGATCCGCCGTTCGCGCGCCGGCATCAAGGACCCGAAGCGGCCCGCCGGCTCATTCATCTTCCTCGGCCCGTCGGGCGTCGGCAAGACCGAGCTCGCCCGCACGCTCGCCGAGTTCCTGTTCGGCGACGAGGACTCGATGGTGCGTATCGACATGTCCGAGTACATGGAGAAGCACGCCGTCTCGCGCCTCGTCGGCTCGCCGCCCGGCTACGTCGGCTATGACGAGGGGGGCCAGCTCACGGAGGCGGTCCGCCGCAAGCCGTATTCGGTGCTGCTCCTCGACGAGATCGAGAAGGCCCACCCGGACGTCTTCAACATCCTGCTCCAGATCCTGGAGGACGGGCGGCTGACGGATGCCCAGGGCCGGACCGTGGACTTCCGCAACACGATCGTGATCATGACCTCGAACATCGGGGCGCAGGACATCGCGCGGAACGTCTCGTTCGGCTTCTCGGCCACGGACGACGAGGCCGGTACCTCGTACGAGGACATGAAGTCGAAGATCATGGGCGACCTCAAGAAGGTCTTCCGGCCGGAGTTCCTGAACCGGATCGACGAGGTCATCGTCTTCCACAAGCTCTCGCGCGAGGAGATCAAGGAGATCGTCGATCTGCTGGTCACCCGGGTGAAGGCGCAGGTGGCCGAGCACGACCTCCAGCTCGAGCTGACCGACGAGGCGAAGGATCTCCTGGCCGAGAGGGGCTGGGACCCGTCCATGGGCGCCCGGCCGCTGCGCCGCGCCATCCAGCGCTACATCGAGGACCCGCTCGCCGACGAGGTCCTCCGGGCCGGCGAGATCGTGCCCGGTACCACGGTCCTGGTCGACCGCGACGAAACCGGCGATGACGAGGACCGCCCGCTCAGCTTGAAGCTCGTCAAGCCGCGCAAGAAGCCCGCGCGCAAGAAGGAGCCCGCGGGCGTCGGCGGCCGCGGCGGCGACTCCTCCGAGACTCCGATCGACGACGACGCGCCCGACCCGGGCGACGCCGAAGCCGCGGCCGAGTAGCGGCGCCACTTCGCCGAGCGACGGCTAACCGGACACCGTGTCCGGTTCCCCGACGTTCGGCGGTGGTGGGGCGAAGCCGTCGGGTCCGGACCCTAGATTGGGTGCGTGGCGCGTCAGACCTCATACTTCTGCAGCTCGTGCGGGCACGAATCCCTGCGCTGGGCGGGCCAGTGCGCCGGATGCGGCGAGTGGAACACGCTGGTCGAGGCGCCACGGCCTGACGCCAAACCCGCCGCGGGCGGGCGCGGCGGCGGGCGCGCGAAGCGGGGAAACGCCGCGAAGCCCGTCGCCCTCCGCGACGTCTCCGCGCCTGCGGTCGCCCGCCTCGAGACCGGGATCGACGAGCTCGACCGCGTGCTCGGCGGGGGTCTCGTCCCGGGCTCGATCGTCCTGCTCGGCGGCTCACCGGGGATCGGGAAGTCCACCCTGACCGGGATGGCGCTCGGCAACCTGGTCGCCACGGGGCGGAGCACCCTCTACGTCAGCGGCGAGGAGTCCGCCGCCCAGGTGCGGATGCGCGCGTCCCGGCTGGGTGATGCCGCGCTGGCGGTGCCGGCGATCGCGGAGACCTCTCTGGAGACGGTGCTCGCCACGCTCGAGTCCGAGCGGCCCGATGCCTGCGTGATCGACTCGATCCAGACGCTGAACGCTGAGGGCATGACCGGTGCACCGGGGTCGGTCGGACAGGTCCGGGAGGCCGCCAACGCGATCCTCGAGGTCGCGAAGCGCATCGACTGTGCCGTGATCCTGGTCGGTCACGTGACCAAGGAGGGAGCCGTCGCCGGCCCCCGGGTCCTCGAGCACCTGGTCGATTGCGTGCTGCTGTTCGAGGGCGAGCGCGAGCGGAGCTTCCGGACGCTCCGGGCCCTCAAGAACCGCTTCGGGGCGACCAGCGAGGTCGGCGTCTTCGAGATGAAGGGCGGCGGCCTGGTCGAGGTCGAGGACCCCTCGGCGCGGTTCGTCGGCGAGGCGTCCGGGGCGCCAGGCTCGTGCGTGCTCTGCTCGATGGAAGGGACGCGACCGCTCCTGGTCGAGGTCCAGGCGCTCGTGGCGCCGACCGAGATCGTGCCGCCACGCCGGGTCGCGAACGGCGTGGATCGCAACCGGCTCGCGATGATCCTTGCCGTGCTGGCCCGCCACGGTGGACCGGGACTGGCGAGCGCAGACGTCTTCGTGAACGTCGCCGGCGGCGTTCGGGTCGACGAGCCGGGGGCGGATCTGGCGGTGGCGCTCGCCATCGTCTCCGCGCACCGCGGTGAGCCGCTCGCCGGACCTGAGGGCAAGCCGCTCGCCTGTTTCGGGGAGGTCGGGTTGACCGGCGAGCTCCGCACCGTCGGCCACGCCGACCGCCGCCTGGCCGAGGCCCTCAAGTTCGGCCTCGGCCCGGTCCTCGGCCCACCCGAGACCGAACGGATGTCCGGCCTCGCCCCGCAGGCGACCCTGCGCAAGGCGCTGAGCGCCGGCCTCACCCGTGCGCCGACGAGAGCGGCCGCTTAGCGGCTCCTAGCGGCGTCGCCGGGCCGTGATCAACCAGGAACGCGAATCGAGGACCACGCCGTGCTCGTCGCTGTGGTGCGCCGCGAGCGTCTCGCGCAGGCGCTCGACGGCACGAGCCGCCTCGCGGTCGCTCAACCGCGCGAGTGCCGCGCTCGTGCTCTGAAAGCCACGGACGACCGCGAGCGCGGCATCGAGGTCGTGTCCGTAGAGGACCGGCTCGTGGACGTCCTCGAAATGCACGCCGTCGAAGCCGGCGCCCGCGAGGATGCGCGAGGTGGCTTCGGGATCGCCGAGCGAGAACGGGTCCGCGCCCGGCGGAGGCGCTTGCGCCGCGTCGCCCAGCGCCGCGTCGATCGCCAACGCCCATGCGTTGTCCTCGATCCGCTGCCACACGAGCAGCACGAGCCGCGCCTCGGGTCGGAGGGCGGTGGCGATGTTGGCGAACGCGGCGGCCGGATCGGCGAAGAACATCGTCCCGAAGCGGCTGATCGCCACGTTGAAGCGGGCCGGCTCGAAGCGATGCACCTGGGCGTCGCCAAGCTCGTACCGGACGTTGTCGAGCCGTTCGGCGCCCGTCAGCTGACGGGCGCGCTCAAGCATGCGCTCAGACACGTCGACGCCGACAACGCGGCCGGGCGCCGCAGCACGTGCCGCTTCGCGAGTCGTCAGCCCGGTTCCGCATCCGACGTCGACGACCTCGTCACCTGGGCTGATCCCGTAGGCGGCGCGAAGGTGGTCATGGTGAGCGCGCAGCTCGGCGTCGTAGAAGTCCAGGCTGTTCGGCGAGGACACCGGCGCGATGCTATGGGCTACGGCAGTACGCGGAGGCGCCGGCTACGCCAGGGAGATGTTGTGGTTGCCGCTGATCAGGCCGTCGGGGTCGTAGCGGCGCTTCACGTCCCGAAGCCGGGCCAGCGTCTCGGGTGCGAAGATCGCCTCGAGATCGGTGGGACGGTCGGCGAAGTTGAAGTAGCAGCTACCCGTCGACCACGGTTTGAGCGCCTCGCAGACGGCGTCGATCTGGGCGTTGATCGCCTGGCCCATCTCAGGGCTCATGGGCAGGCCGATGCCGCCGAACACGTACTCGGCGTCGAGGTGCGACAGAGCACCGGCTCCCTCCGCCGGCCGGCCGACCGCCCCGCCGCATTGGCGCAGCTCGGCGGCGAGCAGCGGCGAGCCCGAATCGGGTCCGGCCGTTTCGATGAACGCATCGATCGCTTCCTGCGGCGTCTTGCGAATCGAGGTGGTGTAGACGAGGCCGGGCACCGGCTCGTCGGGCTCCATGTGAACCGCGGGCAGCCCTGAGGGCGTCATCGTCTGGAAGGTGTCCATGACCGGCTCCCCGAGCTCGCGAATCGGCTGGATCAGCTCGGCGCCGTCCGACTCAGGCCCGGCGTAACACGCGCCGAGCGTAAGCAGCGGCCTGTCCTGGAGCGGCTCCGGGATCTGCGGCAATGGTGGCAGCTGTAGAAACCGCACGATCGAGGTGACTTCGTCGGGCATCCGGGCGGCCCACTCGAAGTAACGGTTGACGATCTCGGTCGAGCGCTCGTCCGCGGGATAGATGACGCTGCCGGCGAAGACCTCGGGCAGCTCGGCGAGGCCGAACTCGATCGCGGTGACGACGCCGAAGCTGCCGCCGCCCCCGCGCAGGGCCCAGAACAGGTCGGGGTCATTGTCGGCGTCCACCCGGCGCCGTTCGCCGTCGGCGGTGACCAACTCGATCGCCCGCACGCTGTTGCACGCGAGGCCGTGGCGGCGGGCGAGCCAGCCGAAGCCGCCGCCGGTCGTGTAGCCGACGACGCCGATATCGGGGGCCGACCCTGAGAGGTTCGCGAGGCCGTGCTCGCCCGCGGCGGGGTTGGCCTCCATCCACAGCACCCCGGCCTCATAGCGGCCGACGCGCGCCTCGGCATCGATCTCGATGCCCTTCATGCGATCGGTCCTGAGCAGGATCGAGCCGTCGAGCGGGCCGCGGGAACCGGCCCCGTGACCGGTGCCCTGGGCCGCGATTCCGAGGCCGCTCGCCCGCGCGAAGTTGATCGCGGCGACGACGTCGTCGGCGCTCTCCGCGTACGCCACGGCCGCCGGATTCTGGTCGGCCGCGAGGTTCCAGGCCGCCCGCGCCTGGTCCCAGCCCTCGTCGCCCGGCGAGACCACCGTCCCGATGAAGTCGCGATCAAGCGTGGCGCTGTCCACCGTGTTCCCCATTGCATTCCTCCCGTGTCGAACCGGGCCATACCCTACATCCCGCTTGACAAAGCCCTTTCCGACCTATCCAGGAGGGATTGAGCGGAGCGTGGTTTGCAGGGCCTATCTGTCATCCTCAATTGGTGATGGCGCTGCCTAGCGGTGATGAGCTAACCGAACTTGAGGCGCGTCAGGACCCTCGTCTGCTGCGCGCCCTCGACACCGTGGCGCCCGGCACTCCCCTCCGCGAGGGGATCGACAACATCGTCCATGCGCAGACCGGCGGGCTGATCCTGGTCGCCGAGGCGGATGAGGTCTCGTTCCTGTTCTCGGGCGGGATCAAGCTCGATGTCGACTACTCGCCGGCGTTGCTCTACCAGCTCGCGAAGATGGACGGCGCGATCGTCCTCGAGCCGGAGACGAACCGCATCTGCTGGGCGAACGTGCAGCTGATGCCGGATCCGACGATCCTCTCGATGGAGACAGGGACACGTCACCGGACGGCCGAGCGCGTCTCGAAGCAGACCAAGGCGCTGCTCATCGCGATCTCGCAGCGGCGGGACGTGGTCTCGCTCTACGTGGGCGGGATCAAGTACATCCTCGAGGACATCGCCACGGTGCTGTCGAAGGCGAACCAGGGCCTGGCGACCCTCGAGAAATACCGCGCGCGCCTCAACCAGGTTTCGGGCCGGCTCACGCAGCTCGAGTTCGCCGGCGACGCCGTCCTCTACGACGTCCTCTCGGCGCTGCAGCGGGCCGAGTTGGTCACGCGCATGGCCACCGAGGTCGAGCGGTGGATCATCGAGCTCGGAGCCGAGGGCCGGCTGATCGAGATGCAGCTCGAGGAAGTGGTCGTCGGCGTGATCGCCGAGCGGGCCGCCCTGGTGCGCGATTACGCCGTCGACATCTCAGAGCCCGCCGTCGAGGGCGCCACCGCCGAGCTCAGCCACCTCGACCACCAGGAGCTGCTCGACTTCGGCCGTCTGGCCGAGCTTCTCGGACACGACCGCAAGACCAAAAGCCTTGACTTTCCCGTAACGCCGCGGGGCTTCCGCGCGCTTTCGCGCGTGCCGAGGCTCCCCCGCCTGGTGGCCCAGAGCGTCGTCGACCATTTCGGCGACCTCGACGCCATCCTCGCCGCCACCGACAGTGATCTGGAGGCGGTCGAGGGGGTGGGGGATGCTCGCGGGATCGAGATCCGCGAGGGCCTTCGCCGGCTCCAAGAGGTCGAAGTCATCGACCGTTACCCATGACCAACACCGCGGCTGCCCGGGGTGGCCGCGAACCGAGAAGGAGGACGCAATTCCTGAAGTAGCAACGGAGGAATCGGTCGAGATCGGAGACGAGCTCGGCCCCGTCGAGTGCACGTTCCAGGCGGGAGACCACGTCGTCTATCCGCACCACGGGGCCGGAGTGGTTCAGCTGCGGGAGTCGAAGGAGCTCCTCGGGGAGAAGCGCGATTACCTGACGATCAAGATTCTCCACAACGACATGACCGTGATGGTTCCCTGTGAGAACGCGCATCGCGCCGGGCTGCGGCGGGTCATCGACCCGAAGCAGGTCGAGGAAGTGATCGACGTTCTGACCGGAGACCTGTCCGAGATGCCGAAGAACTGGAACCGCCGGTTCAAGTACAACCGGGAGAAGATCAAGACCGGCGACATCTTCGAGATCGCCGAGGTCGTTCGGAACCTCGCCATCCGCGAGTGGGAGAAGGGCCTCTCGACCGGCGAGAAGCAGATGTACACGCGGGCCAAGAAGATCCTGGCCTCCGAGTTCATGTACGCGCTGGAGAAGGACGAGGAGGGCGCCGAGAACTACATCGACGGCCTGCTCGAGGACCGCTTCGGCGCTCCCAAGGCGACTGCCTGAGGCAGCTAAAGCAACGGCCGTGATCGCGGCCGCCGGCTCCGGAACCCGTCTCGGAGCCGGCGGCCCGAAGGCCCTCGTGGAGGTCGCCGGGCGGCCGCTCGTCGCCTGGTCCCTCGACGCGATCGCCGCCGCCGAGAGGATCGGCCCGGTGGTGATCGCGGCGCCGGCGGGGTTCGAGGCCGAGCTCGAAGCCGTCGCCCCCGACGCCGCCGTGGTGGCCGGCGCATCCTCGCGCTCGGGCTCGGTGGCCAACGCACTTGCGCGGGTGGAGACCGAGATCGTGGCGGTGCACGACGCCGCCCGGCCGCTTGCGCCGCCGGCGCTGTTCGACTCGGTTGTCGAGGCGCTGGCGGAGGACCCGGGGAGCGACGGCATGATCGCCGCGGCGCCGGTCCCGGACACGCTGAAACGGGCGTCGGGTGACCGCCTCCGGGTGAGCGAGACGATGGACCGCGAGGGGCTCTGGGCGATCCAGACCCCGCAGGCATTCCGCACCGACGCGCTGCGCGGCGCGCTCGCGGTGGACGCGGCCAGCCTCGAGGCCGCCACGGACGACGCGATGCTGGTCGAGGCGGCCGGCGGGAGCGTGCGCCTGCATCCCGTGACCGAACCCAACCCCAAGGTCACGAGCGCCGCCGACCTCGCGCTGGTCGAGGCTCTCCTGCGTGATCTCGGCTAAATCTCGTCGGGTCGCTTGTACGTGACGCTGCCCTCGCGGCGGCTCCGGCCGAGCGGGAGCCCGGCAGCCTCGCGCGCTCCGGCCGAGAGGTGGGCGCGCCGGCGGCGCACGTAGAGGCGGCGCTGTAGGTAGAGAACGGCGACGCCCGCGGCGACGATCGCCCCGAGGTTGATCGCGAGCTGCGCGGCCGCGCCCCAGACCTCGTCGTCACCGAGCGCGGCGGCGACCCCGATATTGGCTGCCGCCGGGATCGTCGTGACCGAGATCAGCACTCCGACCAGTGCCCCGGACTTGGCGGAGGTGAGGGACAGGACGCCGGCGGTGCCGGCGAGGGCGGCGACGATCGCGGTGAAGTGGTCGGGCCGCGAGATGAAGTCCGTAAAGGGGTGCCCGTCTTGCGAGAAGTCCTCGGGGATCAACCCGGTTGCGTCGAACAGGAGGGTAACCAGGAGGCTGGCGGCGATCGCCAGGGGAAATCCGACGGCGAGCGCGGTCAGCGACCGCTTCGCCAGGTCGCCGCGCTTGTGCACCACCGCCACGCAGAGACCCGCCAACGGCCCGAACTCCGGCCCGACCACCATCGCCCCGATGATCAGGATGATCTGGTCGGTGAGAATCCCGACCGCCGCGATCAGGGTCGCGACGACCATGAAGGCGAGGAAGCTGGCCGAGAGCTCGACGTTCTCCGAGGTGCGGGACTCGACCTCTTCCCAAACCACAGCGTCCGTCGGCAGGCCGTGCGCGGCCTTCTCGGCGTGCACGGCGGCGGCGGAGATCTGCGAGTCGATGTCCTCCAGCGAGATGGAACCCTCGCGGTCGATCTCGAGCTCGCGCAGGTCGGAGACGATCACGCTGGCGTCCTCGCGCGCGACGTCGACCAGGATCACGTCGCCCTCGGGGCGCTGTGCCGCCCGCTCGAGGAAGATCAGGTTGCAGGCCGACGGCGTGTGCTCGAGCAGGTCGAGCGCGTGCTGCGTCTGGTGGCTCGGAACGACGATCCGCAGATGAACCATTCTCAGGAACCTAACCGCATACCCTGCGGGCGATGCTGACGGACTACCACGTCCACCTGCGCCCGGACGACCTCGAGACCACTCCCGCAGCCGAGTTCTTCACCGACGAGAACGCGGCCCGCTATCGCAACGCCGCCGAGGAGGCCGGCATCGAGGAGCTCGGCGTCTCGGAGCACATCCACCGCTTCACCGACGCCCTGGAGATCTGGGATCACCCGTTCTGGCGCGAGCAGGCACGCGACGATCTCACCGCGTACTGCGAGTTCGTGAGCTCGACCGACCTGCGGCTCGGGATCGAGATGGACTTCGTGCCGGGCCGGGAGGACCGGATCGCGAACCTGCTCGGCGCCCACGATTTCGACTACGTGGTGGGTTCCGTGCATTTCGTCCGACACAACGCCGTCGACCACCGCGTGTTCGACATCTGGGAGGAGGTTGGCGACCCGGATCGCGTCTGGGCGGGGTATTTCGAAGCGCTGGCCGAGGCCGCCCGCAGCGGGCTCTTCGACATCCTCGCCCACCCCGACCTCGTCAAGGTCTGGGGCGAGGAGCGCCCGACCCCCACGCGGGACGTCCGCTTCTTCTACGAACCGGTGGTCGAAGCGATAGCCGACTCCGGCATCGCCGTCGAGGTTTCGACCGCCGGCTACCGGAAGCCCGTGCGCGAGATCTATCCGGCGCCCGCGTTCGCCGAGATGTGCGTCGACGCCGGGGCCGTGTTCGCGCTCTCGTCGGACGCTCACGAGCCCGAGAACATCGGCTACGAGTACGAGCGCGCCGTCGAGGAGATGCGCGGTTGGGGCGTCTCTGAGCTGGCGGTGTTCGAACGCCGCGAGCGCAGCCTCAAGGAGCTCGGATGAGCGCTCGAGTCGGCATCGGGTACGACAGCCACCGCTTCGCCGAGGGCCGCCGCCTGGTCCTGGGCGGAGTCGAGATCGAGCACGACCTGGGCCTCGAAGGCCACTCGGACGCCGACGTCGTCGCCCACGCGATCACCGACGCCGTGCTGGGCGCGGCCGGGCTGGGCGATCTCGGGACGCACTTCCCGCCGGACGACGAGCGCTGGCGCGACGCCGACTCGGTCGACCTCCTGCGCACCGCGGTGGCGATGGTCCGCGGTCACGCGGTGAACGTCGACGCCACCGTGGTCTGCGAGGCGCCGCGCCTGGGCGAGCACCGACCCGAGATGGAACGCCTGCTCGGCGCGGCGCTGGGCGCGCCCGTCAGCGTCAAGGCGACCACCAACGAGGGCATGGGCTGGATCGGTCGTGGCGAAGGCGTCGCGTGCATCGCCGTGGCCCTTCTCGAGGTCGACTGATTGGCCCTGGCGCTGGGTAGGGTTGTGACGTGAGCGACTTCGTCGCGAAAGCATGTTTGCCCCCCTGGTAAGGGATATATCTGCGTGATCCGAGATCGCGCAAGCCAGATCAAGGTGGGCTCGCTGGGGATGCTGCCCGACATCCCGTTCAACGTGAAGGTTCTCGTCGAGGCGGGAATCGTGCGACCGACCCGGCCGGACAGGGCGCTGCGCGTCGCCCGTGAGCTCATGCGCCGGGGTGCCTCTCCGGCGGCCGGCGTTGCGGCGGGGGCCATCCGCCATCCGCACGAGGCGATGATCGTGGACGAACTGGGCACGCTTACGTTCAGCGAGGTCCAGAGTCGTTCAAGCCGGCTCGCCCGGGCGCTCGCCAAGCAGGGCGTGAGGGAGGGAGACGGCGTCGCCCTGATGGCGCGGAACCATCGCGGGTTCGTCGAGGCGGTGCTCGCCATCTCCAAGCTGGGCGCGAACGCGCTGTTCATGAACACGATGTTCGCCGGGCCGCAGCTGGTCGGCGTGGTCGAGCGTGAGGATCCGAAGGCGTTGATCTACGACGAGGAGTTCGCCGACCTGCTCTCCGGCATCGACGCCGACCTGAGGCGCTTCGTGGCCTGGGACCAGGAGGGCGGCACGGAGGACACGAGCCTCGAGGCGCTGATCGACGCCGAGCCTGACGACTCGGATCTGGAGGCGCCCGAGGCGTCCAGCAAGTTCGTGGTGCTCACCTCAGGCACCACCGGGACTCCCAAGGGGGCGCAGCGCGGGCAGCCGGACACCCTGGGCCCGATCGCCGCCCTGCTCTCGGTCATTCCCCTGAAGGCGCGCGAGACCACGATGATCGCGGCGCCGCTGTTCCACTCCTGGGGATTCGCCCACTTCTCGATCGGGCTCTCGCTCAGCTCGACCTACGTGCTGCGGCGCAAGTTCGATCCCGAGGGAACTCTCGAGGCGGTCGCCGACAGCAGGGCGACGGCGTTGATCGTCGTCCCGGTGATGATGCAGAGGGTCCTCGAGCTCCCCGAGGAGACGATCGCCAGGTACGACCTCTCCTCGCTCAAGGCCACCTGCGCGTCGGGCTCAGCGCTGCCGGGGCCGCTGGCGACGCAATGGATGGACGCCATCGGCGACAACCTCTACAACCTCTACGGCTCGACCGAGGTGGCATGGGCGACGATCGCCAGCCCAGCCGACCTGCGCGCCGCGCCGGGGACTGCGGGGCGGATCCCGCACGGCACCCACTTGAAGATCGTCGACGATGAAGGCAATCCGATGCCGCGGGGCGAGACCGGCCGCATCTTCGTCGGCAACGAGATGAAGTTCGAGGGGTACACGGGCGGCGGCCAGAAGGAGGTCATCGACGGGCTGCTCTCCTCCGGCGACGTGGGTCATCTCGATGAGGAGGGGCGGCTGTTCATCGACGGCCGCGACGACGAGATGATCGTCTCCGGAGGCGAGAACGTTTTCCCGCGCGAGGTGGAGGACCTCCTGGCCGGGCACGATGCGGTGAAGGAGGTCGCCGTGATCGGAGTCGACGACGAGAAGTTCGGGCAGCGGCTGAAGGCGTTCATCGTCCTGACCGAGGACGAGTCGCTCGACGAGGAGGGGGCCAAGGCCTACGTGAAGTCGAACCTGGCCGGCTACAAGACGCCGCGCGAGATCGAGTTCATCGACGAGCTCCCGCGCAACGCGACGGGCAAGGTCGTCAAGCGCGAGCTCGAGTAGCGGCCTCGGCGCGGAGCTTCTCGTGTTCGATGATGCGCTTCAGCTGCTGGAGCGACGTGCGCAGGTGGCCGGAGATGGTGCGCGCGGCGACGTGTTCGGAGATCCAGCCGGCGAGGCCGGCGCCCGCCACGCCGTACTGGTAGCGGAGCTCGACCCGCGTTGACGCGGCGCCCGCGGCGCGGAGGCGCAGGCGCCCGCGCTGGTCGACGCCGGTCACCGAGCTCCAGGCGAGGTCGTCGGGGTCGTCCCACTCCACGATCTCGATCAGGCCGCCCACCTCGGCCGACCCGACGCGGATCAGCATCCGGCGCCGGGCTCCGAGGCCGGAGCGCCGCTCGCCGTCGGCCTCCCACCGGGTGATCCCGGACATGAAGTGCGAAAAGTTGTCCAGGTCCGAGACGTAGTTCCAGACCGCCTGCTTCGGCGCGGAGACCACCATCGATTCGTTCAGTCTCACTGGGTATCTCTCACCCGATCACCGGGAAGCGCCGCTCGGCCGCGAGACCGTCGAGCGTTGCCTGCATCTGGCCGGTCACGTACTCGTAGACCTCGTCCGCGCCCGGCTCGGGCCCGAAGCGCTCGCGCACTTCGATCGCCGGGAGCACCTCGGTCGTCATCTTCGCCGGCAGCGGGATCCGGGGCAGGAAGTCCCCGATCGTGAGGCCCCAGGGCGGGGCGATGAGGATCGGCAGGACCTTGAGGCGCATCGTCTTGTCGAGGCGCAGCAGGCGCGCCAGCCAGGCGCCGCGGTCGAGCCACAGCGCCGTTTCCTGGCCTCCGATCGTCACCACTGGCACGATCGGGGCGTCCTGCTCGAGCGCCAGCCGCACGAACCCCTTCCTCCCTCCGAAGTCGATCCTGGAGCTCTGCCAGCTCGGCCGGTGGACCTCCCAGTCGCCACCCGGGAAGACCAGCACCGCTGCGTCCGCCTCGAGCGCCTTGCGGGCGTTCGCGTGCGACGCGGCGACGGTCCCGAACCGGCGCAGGAACGGGCCGAGCGGCGACGCCAGGACCAGGTTGTGGGCGAGCTGGTGGTAGCGGCGCTCGACGCCGAAGTACGTGGAGAACGCGAGCGTGAAGATGATCGTCTCGGGCGAGAGGTTGCCGCCGGTGTGGTTGCCCACCAGGAGCACCCTGCCGCGCTCCGGGATGTTCCCGAGGTTCCGGACCTCGGCGCGATACCAGAGGCTCGCCACCAGCCAGCTCAGGGACAGGTTCTCGCGGATGTAGTCGGGGTCGCGGTCGTCGAGGTCGGCGGTGAGGCGGCGCTGGAGCGAGCGGCCCAGGCGCCCCGCGATGCCGCCCGCGACGTCCTGGGCGAGCCGGACCGCCTGCCCCGTCGCGTGGCCGACCCGGTCGGCGAGGTCATCGAACCGGATGCGCTCGGCCACCGGCGGCGCGGCGCCGTTCGACGCGGCGTGCTCGCTGCCGCCGTTGACGCTTGCCTGGGCGAGGCTGCCCTCGTCGGCCATGCGCCGAGTCTAGGCGTCGGCCGGAGATTCGGGCGCGACCAGTTCCATCAGCAGCTGGTCGTGCCAGCCGCCTCCGTCGCCGTCCCGCTCGGAGCGGCGCATCCGGCCCACGGCGCGGAACCCCAGCTTCGAGTAGCACGCGATGGCGGCCTCGTTGTCCGCGGCCGGGTCGATCACGAGGCGATGATGTCCGCGCTCTGAGGTCAGGTGGGCGGCGACCAGGCGGAGCGCCTCGCTGGCGAAGCCGCGGCGCTGCCGCGCGACGCTGATGAAGATGTCGGGCGAGGCGGAGCGGTACTTCGGATCGGGCTCCTCGCCGAACTGGACCATGCCGACGATCTCGTCGGCGGCCAGGATCGTCAGCCGGGTGAGATCGGCATCGAGGTCCATCGGGAAGTCCTCCTCCGGCACGTCCCACCAGCGGCTGATCTCGGGCTCGAGCCGGATCCTGCGGAGCTCCGCGGCATCCTCCGGGTGGGTCGTCCGGAGCACCAGGCCTTCGCCCGTCAGTTCAATCGGCGCGGTCATGGTCCGTTCCTGTCATCAGCGCCGGAGTCTTGCTGATCGGGACGGCCCGCCCGCCCGCGACGCGGGAATAGGCTGCACCGGATGCGGGAGGTGAAGATCCGCGACACCCTGTCGGGTGAGCTGCGCGCGCTCGAGCCGCGCGATCCCGGCCGCGCCGGCATCTACGCCTGCGGTCCCACGATCTATTCGCGCATCCATGTGGGCAACGCCCGCCCGTATGTGGTGTTCATGCTGCTGCGGCGGCTGCTCGCGCACGTCGGGTACGACGCGACTCTCGTCATCAACGTCACCGACGTCAACGACAAGATCTACGACGCGGCGCGGGAGGCCGGCGAGCCGTCGGACCGCTTCGCCGCCGAGATGACCCGGCGCTACGTCGAGGACACCGACCTGCTGGCCCTGGGGCGGCCGGACGCCGAGCCGCTCGCCACGGAGACGATGCCCGAGATCATCGCCATGATCGAGGCCCTGATCGAGCGCGGTCACGCGTACGAGTCGGGCGGCGACGTCTACTTCCGGGTCCGGAGCTTCGACGGCTACGGCAAGCTCTCGAACCGCGACCCCACCGAGATGGATCAGGGCGAGGAGGCCGGCACGCAGAGCCTCAAGGAGGACGTCCTCGACTTCGCCCTGTGGAAGGCGACCAAGCCCGGCGAGGACACGACCTGGGATTCGCCCTGGGGCCCCGGCCGCCCGGGCTGGCACATCGAATGCTCGGCCATGGCGGAGAAGCTCCTCGGAGCGGACTTCGAGATCCACGGTGGCGGCTCCGACCTGATCTTCCCGCACCACGAGAACGAGGTCGCGCAATCGGAGGCGGCGCGGGGCCTGCCGCTGGCCCGGATCTGGATGCATAACGGCATGATCCGCATCGCCGACGAGAAGATGTCCAAGTCGGTCGGCAACATCTTCCAGCTGTCCGAGGCGGTGGACCGGTTCGGGCCGCAGACGGTCGTGGCCTACCTGATCTCAGGCCACTACCGCCAGCCGCTCGAGTTCTCGGAAGCCGCGCTGGAGGAGTCGCGGGCGCGGCTCGAGCGGATCCGCAATTTCCTCCGTGAGGACGCTGTGGCGGGGGACGACGCGTTCGTTGCCGACCGGCGCGAGGCGTTCCTCGAGGCGCTGTGCGACGACTTCAACACACCCCGCGCGCTGGCCGCCCTGTTCGAGCTGATCGCCGAGGGCAACCGCCGCCCGCTTCCGGGCGCCCGTGAGGCCGTGGTCGAGATGCTTCCGCTCCTTGGGCTGGAGGCGCTGGCGAGCGGGGAAGAGGGCGGCGACGACGAGGCGGAGCGGCTCCTGGCCGAGCGCGAGGAGGCGCGCGCGGCGCGGGACTTCGAGCGCGCCGACCGCCTGCGCGACGAGCTCGCCGGGATGGGCTGGGAGGTCCGTGACGGGCCCGAGGGCGCGCGGCTGGTGCGGAGGCCATGACCGGTGTGGACGGCGAGATCGTCTACGGGCGCCGTCCGGTTCTGGAGGCCAAACGCGGGCGCCGGCAGGTGCGCCGCGTCTGGACCGCCGACGAGAAGAGCGACGAGGAGCTGACCGCCCTCGCGAACTCGCCCGACCACCAGGGGGTCGTGGCGGAGGTCGATCCGTTCCCGTACGCGGACCCGAACGGCCTGCTCGACGACCCGGAGGCGCTGGTCGTCGCGCTCGACCAGATCCAGGACCCCCACAACCTCGGCGCCGTCTGCCGTTCCGCCGAGGCAGCGGGCGCCGCCGGCGTGGTGATCCCCGAGCGGCGCTCGGCGGCCGTTTCGGCCGCGGTCTGCAAGGCGTCCGCGGGGGCGGTCGAGCACCTGCAGGTCGCGCGGGTCCGGAACCTGACGGACTGGCTGGTCGCCGCCAAGGAGACGGAGGGCGTGTGGGTGTACGGGGCGGAGGTCGGTGCGGCCGGTCCGTATACGCAGGTGGACCTGACGGGCAGGGTGGTGCTCGTGATGGGCAGCGAGGGGGAGGGGATGCGCCGACGGGTCGCGGAGACCTGCGACGCACTCGTGTCGATCCCGGTCCGCGGGAGGACCGCTTCGCTCAACGTCTCGGCTGCCGCCGCGGTGCTGCTGTTCGAAGCCGTGCGCCAGCGCGGGCGGATCTAGATAGCGCCGGCTCCGGACGGAAGCCCGAAACTGCAACGGGACTTGCATCCGCGTGCGTGGGTTGACAGAACTATGCCCGCGCGCCTAGACTTGCGTTCGCATAAGGGTGAACTAAAGGTCGAGCCTCGGCCGGCCGATGGTAAGCCCAACAAGAGGAGAGGGCGCCCAGGGGAGGCAGCGGCGCCACCGATTCCCATAGGAAGGATCGCGTGGCCATGTCCACCCAGCAATTCCAGGCAGTCGCGCCCGCCTCGGCGGTCGCACCAAGCCGTCGATCTGAGGCTCAACCCGAGCTTGATGATCATTACCTCGTCGCCCTCGCCAAGCGGGGCAGCGCCGACGCGTACGACCGCATCATCCGCCGTTATCGCGGATTCGTGCGGCTCAAGTCCTCGTCCTACTTCCTCCTCGGAGGCGACTCCGAGGACCTGATCCAGGAGGGGATGGTCGGGCTCTACAAGGCGATCCGCGACTACCGCACGGATCGCGAGTCCAGCTTCCGCAACTTCGCGGAGCTGTGCATCACGCGGCAGATCATCACCGCGGTCAAGACCGCGAGCCGCAACAAGCACGCGCCACTCAACCAGTACGTCTCGTTCGCCCAGACGCCGGCGGCCGCGGGCGATTCCGAGACCACGCTCG
Source organism: uncultured bacterium (assembly GCA_963734015.1). Taxonomy (GTDB): domain Bacteria; phylum Actinomycetota; class Thermoleophilia; order Solirubrobacterales; family 70-9; genus JALZKA01. Next base: position 89,173 of record CAVTFG010000006.1, read on the forward strand.
AGGAGATCCTCCCCGGGCCGATCTCCGACGACCCTGCGGACCGGGTGATCGCGAGCGAGGAGCTACGGAGCCTCGTCTCGTGCCTGGGCGACGTCCTCTCCGAGCTCGAGAGCCGCGTCCTGTCGCTGTACCTCGACGGGTACAGCTACGAGGTCGTGGCCGAGCGGCTCGAGTGCGACACCAAGACCGTCGACAACGCGCTACAGCGCGTCAAGCGCAAGGTCGCCACGCACCTCTCCGAGCGCGAGGTGCTCCTCTAGGCATCTGCACGCAGATCCTTCCGCGTACCGAGCGCCCCGGGGATCGGGGCGCTCGCCGTTCCGGCGCTTATCCTCGCGAGCATACGAGCTGCCCGGGTAGCTCAACTGGTGGAGCAGCGCATTTGTAATGCGCAGGCTGCGGGTTCGAGTCCCGCCCCGGGCTCTTGGCGCAGGAGGAGTTCACCTGGCGCGACGGCGAGCGCACGATCGTCTTCAAGGAGGACGCGCAGGCGGACGTCGTCGAGACGCTCCGGTGGCACGGCTGGGACCGCTACGAGCTGCTGACCACGCAGCGGGCCCTGAACGACGCGCCGCTCCAGCTCCCGGGACATGCGGCCGCGGTCCACGAGGTGCCGCACGGCGCCGTGAACGTGCTCTCGGCGACGCTGCTGAACGAGGTCGATTCGCCCGCGCTCGTGGCGCTTGGAGGCGGCCGGGTGATCGACACCGCCAAGGCCATCGCCGCGGTGCGCGGCGGCCGCGTCACGGCGCTGCCGACGACACTCTCCGGCGCCGAGATGACCTCGATCCACAAGCTGCCCGACGGCCACTCGGCGTCGCACCGCGTGCGCCCGCAGCTGGTGTTCGCGCAACCGGACGCGATGACCGGGCTGGACCAGGCGCCGCTACGCGCCAGTGCGATGAACGCGCTCGCCCACGGGGCGGATTCCCTCTACACATCCCTTGCCAACCCGGTGTCAGAACTGGCGGCGCTGCGCGGCGCCAAGCTCATCGGCACCGCGCTCGACGGCGAGCTGGACATGGAGGGGCGCTGGGACCTGGCGCTCGGTTCGATCCTCAGCGCCTACGCGATCGACTCGGCGAAGTTCTCGCTCCACCACGTGATCTGCCAGAGCCTGGTCCGCGTGATGCGGACTCCGCACGCCGAGACGAACGCGGCGATCCTGCCGCGGGCGCTCGAGGCGCTCGTGCCGCGCGCCGGCAAGCAGATGACCGCGCTCGCGCGGGCGCTCGGCACCAAGCGCGGCGCGCTCGCCGAGCGGGTCGAGGAGCTCTCGGGCGGCCGGCGGACGCTGTCCGCCGTGGGCGCGGACCGCTCGAAGCTGGAGCTGGCGCTCGACACGATCCTCGACCGCGCGGAGCTCCAGATGACGCCCGACCCACCCGACCGCGACGAGCTGCGCGACCTGATCGACCGCGCCTGGTAGCGCCCACGCGGTAACCCCGCGCGCGTGCGCGTGTAGCCCTTGGCATGGAGGATCGCCCCCGAGCCTCGGCGCCACCGCGCGCCGATGACGTCATCTCGGAGGAGCGCTACCGGCGCTACCACGAGTTCGCGCGCGAGCACGGGGTCAACCGGTTCGTCTACACGCTCATCCGCGCCGTCTTCGTCCTCTTTGCTTCGTCGTTTGGTTCCGCCTCGACCGCCAGGGGCGCGAGCACGCCCGGATGAAGGGCGGCCTGATCGTTGCCTCCAACCACCGCAGCTTCCTCGACCCGTTCGTGATCGGCGCGCTCCTGCCGTGGCGCCGCCAGATCCAGTTCGTCGCGAAGGTCGAGCTCTTCGAAAACAAATGGCAGGGCTGGATCCTCAGCCGCCTTGGGGCGTTCCCCATTCGCCGCGGCCGATCCGACGAGACCGCCATGGAGACCGCCGCGCTGGCGATCGAGCGCGGTGGGACGGTCGTGATCTTCCCGGAGGGCACCCGCATCCGGAAGGGCTCGCTTGCGCGGCCCAAGCGGGGGGTCGGGCGACTCGCGCTCGAGACCGGCGCTCCTGTGCTGCCGGTTGCCGTGACCGGCAGCGAGCACGTCCGCCGCGGCTGGCGCATCCGTCCCCGCAAGGTCCGTCTCCGCGCCGGAACCCCGATGACGTTCCCGCGGACCGAGAAGCCGTCGCCGAGCCTCGCCGCGACCGTCACCGAGCGGATCTGGCCGAACATCGAGCTGCAGTGGGAATACCTCGGCGGCCTGCCGCCGCTGCGCAAGGCTGCGGTGATCGGCGCCGGCAGCTGGGGCACCGCGGTCGCCGTCCTTCTGGCGCGCGGCGGGCTCGAGGTCCAGCTCGGCACCCGCGAGGACGCGAAGGCCGACGAGATCGAGCGCAAGCGCGAGAACGAGGTCTACCTGCCGGGCGTCCAGCTCCCCGAGGGCGTCGCCGTCAAGCGGGCAGCCGACATCGAGCTGGCCGGCTGCGACCTGGTGGTGCTCGCCGTGCCCTCCAAGGCGATGCCGCAGGCGGTCGGCACCTACGCCGACCGGATCGGCTCCCGAGCCGCGGTGCTGCTGCTCTCGAAGGGCCTGATCCAGCCGCTCGGCCTGCTGCCGACCGATTACGTGTCCGAGCGCGTGCGCGCGCGGGCGATCGCCTGCCTCGGCGGGCCGGCGCATGCACGCGAGGCCGCCGCCGGGATGGCGGCATTGGTCCTCGGCAGCGCGGACGAGGACCTGCGCGTGCAGCTGGGCGAGGTCTTCGACCGCGCCGGGCTCGTCTGTGAGCGGACCGACGACGTCACCGGCGTCGAAATGGCCGGCGTCGCCAAGAACGCCGCCGCGCTCGCCGCCGCCGCGGCCGAGCCGCACGGGATGAACGCCGCGGGCATCGCGGCCGCCGGCATCTGGGACGAGTGCATCGACTACGCGCTCGCCAAGGGCGGTCGGATCGAGACCTTCGCCGGCCTCGCGGGCGTCGGCGACCTGACCGCCACGATCCTGGCGCCGAACAGCCGCAACCGCCGGGCGGGCGAGCTCCTCGGAAAGGGAGTCGCGGCCGACCAGATCCCCGGCCGGATCGGGCAGGCGTCGGAGGGCCTGGACTCCGTGCCGTTGATCGCCGAGACCGTGATCCGGGCCGGGATCCACGCGCCGCGCCTGGAAGGTCTCGCGGCGCTGATCGCAGGCGAGATCGAGGCGACCGAATGGGTTGCGGGACTCCGTCGCGCCGAGCGCGCGAGGAAGGCGGCATAACGCATGGCAGCACTAGCTCTTGCCACATGACGGAGGGAGAGTCCGAGCAGGTGGCGACGCTGTCCAAGGCCGAGCTCGATCGCGAGTTCGAGGCGCTCTACAAGGCGCACCTGCGCGACGTCTACTCGTACTCGTACTACCGCGTCGGCAACCATCACGACGCGGAGGACCTGACCGAGCAGGCTTTCCTCCAGGCCTACAGGCACTTCGAGCGCGCGCGGCGCGAGTCCGACGGGCGCCCGATGCGGCCGTGGCTGATCCGCATCGCCCACAACCTCGCCTCGAACTATCACCGCGACCGTTCGCGCAAGCCGGTCTCGAACATCGAGGCGGTCGAGCCGCCCGCGCATCCGCACTCAACCGAGCGGGTCGTCGAGGGCCGCGAGGAGCTGCGGCTGGTGATGCGCAAGCTCGACGGGCTGCCGGAGGACCGCCGCGAGGCTCTGATCATGCGGTTCACCCTGGGCATGTCGAACCGCGAGATCGCGCGTGCCCTGGGCCGCACCGAGGGCGCGACGAAAGTGTTGATCCATCGCGCGCTGAAACAGCTCGAGGAGCGGATGGCCGCCGAGGACGAGCCACCGGCCGAGGAGGAGGCAGATGACTGAGGCAGCGGGACGCATGAACGTGGAGGCGCTCTTGGCCGACGCTCTCCGCCCGATCGATCCGCCCGAGAGCCTGGTCGGCCGCGTCGAGACGACGCTGAGCGCGATCACGGAGCAGGCGGCACAGGCGCTCGGCGAGTGGGCCGACGAGCTCTCAGAGGGAGAGCTGGAAGCCCTGCGCGACCCGCGGAACTGGATGCGCCCCGTGGCCGCGATGGCCGTCGGCGGCGCCGCGGCGGGCGCGCTGGTGGTCGTCGGCGCCCGGCGCCGGCGCAGGCCGACCGGGTTGCGCGCTCAGGCCGAGCGCATCATCGGCGACATCGGCAGCGATCTGCGTCGCTAGCGCGAGGCGGCCCGTCTCTGCCGCGCGCGCGCCGGCTCCTTCGGCGTCGCGGCGCCCGCAGCCAGGCCCGTGAGCCCGATGATCAGATGGAGGAAGTTGTCCTCGGTGTTGACCGGGATCACGTCGAGGATCGCGCCGAACCCGTTCTCCGTCTCGAGAAAGCCCCAGATCGCGATCAGGACGTAGAAGAGGCCCAGCGCCAGCGCGTAGGTCCGAGCCGCATATCCCGCCGCGGCAAGGCCGAGCAGGCCGGTGGCGATGTGGAAGAGGTTGTGCCAGCCGTTCACGTCCAGGACCCCGAAGATCGCGTCGGCGCGGAGATCGTCGCCCGTCTCGAAGCTGGCGTCGTAGAAGAAGCCGATGATCCCGGCGATCACGAGCGCGCCGCCCACGAGGGCCGCGTACAGGCGTGCTGGGCTCGACCCGGCCATGGAGGGACTATCTTCGCGGTTCCGGACGTGATCCAGTCGCACCGCCGCTGCGTAGGTAGATAGACCGATGAATCGGGACGCGATGCAGAAGCTCGCCGACGAGGACCTGATGACCCTCGTCGAGCGCAAGGACCCCGGGGCGTTCGAGATCCTCTACGACCGCCACGGCGGCGCCGCGTACTCGCTCGCGCACCGAATCGTTGGCGACCCGGGCGCGGCCGAGGACGTGACGCAGGAAGCGTTCCTTTCGATCTGGCGGAGCGGCGCCCGCTTCGACCCCGCTCGCGGCAGCGTCCGGTCCTGGACCCTGGGCGTCGTTCGCAACCGATCGATCGACGCGCTGCGCCGGCAGGCCGGCAAGGCGCCGAAGCTGGACTTCGACGACGACGCCGCGCTCGCCGCCCAGCCCGCCGGCGAGCTCACCGACTCGGAGGCGATCCGGCGCGAGACCGCCCGCCGGGTGCGCGGGGCGATGCGGGAGCTTCCGGAGGAGCAGTCGGAGGTCATCGGGCTGGCGTACTTCGGCGGCTTCACCCACTCCGAGATCGCGCAGATGCTGAGCATGCCGCTCGGTACGGTCAAGGGACGCATGCGCCTGGGGCTGGAGAAGATCCGCCTCTCGCTTGCCGAGGGGCTTGGCATCTCGGACTCGACCGAGGCGCTGCCGTGAGCACCGAGCATCCCCCATATCGCGACGAGCTGGCGGCCTACGCCCTGGGCGCCCTGGAGCCCGCCGAGGTGGAGGCGCTCGAGCGCCATGTCGCCGACTGCGCCGAATGTCGGGAGTACCTGTTCTGGCTCGACCCCGCGGTCGACCTGCTGCCGGCCTCGGTCGAGCAGCGCCAGGCGCCGAAGCGCCTGAAGCGCGCGCTGATGGCCGAGGTGAACGCGGACATCAAGGCGGCACACCGGGCCGAGCGCGACCGCAAGCGCGCGGATCGCGGCCTGTGGGGAACGATCTGGCGACCCGTGACCGCGGTCGCCGCGGTCGCCGTCCTGATCGTCGGCGTCGTGGTCGGCTATGCTCTTCGCGGCGAACCGGAGCGGACGCTGATCGAGGCGACGACGGTCGAGGACGGCGTCGGCGCCCGCATGGTCGTGACGCTCGAGCGCGTCGGCGATCGCGGGACCCTCCACGTCGAGGAGTTGCCGGGGTTGCCCATGAACCGCGTCTACCAGGCCTGGGTTCAGCGGGACGGCGTGATGGAGCCCTCGACGACCTTCGTGGTCGACCGCAACGGGAGCACCGAGGTCGCGGTCGAGGGCGGCCTCGACGGCGCCTCCGGCGTCTACATCACCCGTGAGCCGGAGGGCGGCAGCGAGGAGCCGACCCTCCCGGTGCTGATGGAAGCGCTGCTGACCTGAGCGCCCGGGCCCGCGTGGCCCTCCAGATAGATTCTTCCGCCTGATGGCCACCTGCTACCGGCACCCGGGCCGGGAGACGAACGTCAGCTGCTCGAACTGCGGGCGCCCGATCTGCCCGGACTGCATGACCTCGACGCCGGTCGGGATGCGGTGCCCCGAGTGCGCGCGCCAGCGGACCAAGGTCCACCGCTCCCCGGCCGGGATCGGCTCGGGCGCGGCGCCCGTGACGGTCGGCCTGATCGTGATCAACGTGCTCGCCTACCTGGCCGAGATGGCGGGCGGCGGTGCGAACCCGGTCGAGGGCGGTGGCTCCGTGATCGTCGACTTCGGCCTCTTCGGCCCGGCCGTGGACGACGGCGAGTGGTACCGCATCGTGACCGGCGGCTTCCTCCACGCCGGCCTGATTCACCTGGGCTTCAACATGCTCGCCCTGTACTTCCTCGGGTATCTGCTCGAGCCCGCGATCGGTCCCTGGCGCTTCATCGCGGTCTACTTCGTGTCCCTGCTCGGCGGGGCGTTCGGCGCCCTGCTGCTCGACCCGCGCGAACTCACGGTGGGCGCGTCGGGCGCCGTCTTCGGGCTGATGGCCGCGGGGTTCATCGTCGCCCGGAACCGCGGCCTCAACGAGCTCGCGTCCCAGATCGGGTTCTTCGTGATCATCAACCTGGTTTTCACCTTCAGCATCTCGAACATCAGCATCGGCGGGCACATCGGCGGGCTGATCGCCGGCGGGCTGGCGGCGATGGCGATCGCGGTGGGCGAGCGTCGCGGCCGTGACGGCCGGCTACTGGAGTGGGGCGGGCTCGTTGCGCTCGGGATCCTGGCCGTGGTCGGCTGCATGATCGCGGCCGCGGAGAGCGTGCCCTCGGGCTTCGGCTAGCTCGCGCCAGGCCAGTCCCGTCGGCGCCGGCACCGCATCCGGGTGCAGCAGGTGGCCGAGCAGCTCGACGCCGTCGGCGAGGCGCGGCCCGGGGCGCGAGAACGAGGACGCCGCGTCGACCGCGATCGCCCGCGACGCGCCGAGCGACCCCAGCTCGAGCGCGAACGCCTGGGCCTGCTCCGCCGCCTCGTCCGCATAGAGGCCGCAGGGCATCGCGACCGCGACGTCCGGCCGGGCCGCTCGCAGCTCATCCCATGTGGCCGTGCGGGATCTTGCGCCCGCCGCGCCGAGCGCGTCGACGCCGCCGCCCGCGGCGATCATCTCCGGCACCCAGTGGCCGCCGATGTAGGGCGGGTCGAGCCACTCCAGGGCCAGCACGCGCGGGCGCGGCCGGTCCGCGACCGCGAGCCGGACGCGGTCGATGCGGCCCCGGAGCTCCCGCTCCAGCCGGACGCCCTGCTCGGGGCGCCCGCAGGTCTCCGCGAGGCGTGAGAGGTCGCTGAGGACGTCGTCGAGCGTCTCCGGGTCGAGCGAGAGCACGTCGGGCTCGCCGGCGAGGCCCTCCGCCACGGTGCAGACGTCGTCGTAGGACACCGCGCAGACCGCGCAGACCGCCTGGGTGACGATCAGGTCGGGCCGGAGGCGCTCCAGGACGGCGTCGTCCAGCTCGTAGATCGCCTGGCCCTTGCCGGTCAGCTCGCGCACCGCCGCGTCGATCTCGGCCGGCGGCAGGTCCCCGGGGATCACGCTGCGCGTCAGCTGCGGCAGCTCGCGGGCAGCGTCCGGCCAGTCGCATTCGTGCGTGACGGCGACGACCTCGTCGCCGAACCCGAGCGCGAAAAGCGCCTCCGTCGCCGAAGGGACCAAGCTCGCGATCCTCATTTACTCCCCTACCGGAGGGGCCAACCTCGTTTCGCGCCTTACGTCGCTCATCAGACACGCTTGACGATAGCCCCCGAGGGTAGGCTCCCCCCATGCCACTTCTCGAAGACAGCGAGATCGAGAGCCGGCTCGCCGATCTCGACGGCTGGGAGCGCGCCGGCGACGCGATCCGCAAGGAGTTCAAGCGCGACGATTTCGTCGGCTCGGTCAAGTTCGTGGACGCGCTGGTCGAGCCGGCCGAGGACATGGGGCACCACCCCGACGTCGAGATCTCCTGGGACACGGTCACCGTCACGATCACGACCCACTCCGAGGGCGGGCTGACGGCTAACGACTTCGAGCTGGCCGCCCGCCTCGATGCCCTCGGCTGACCCGACGTCGACCCGCGAGGAGGTCCGGTTCCGGTCGGGCGACGCCGAGTGCGCCGCTGTCCTGGTGCGCCCGGCCACGGACGAGCCGGCGGCGTGCGTCGTCCTCGGTCACGGCTTCGGGGGCCTCAAGGAGGGCGGGCCGATACGGGTCGCCGAGCGGTACGCGGCCGCCGGCTATGCGGGGCTCGCTTTCGACTACCGGCATTTCGGCGAGAGCGGGGGCGAGCCGCGGCAGCTGCTGGACATCGGCCGCCAGCTCGACGACTGGCGCGCCGCGGTCGACCACGCTCGCCGGCTCGACGGAATCGACCCCGAACGGATCGCGCTCTGGGGCTCGTCGTTCGCGGGCGGCCATGTGCTGGAGATCGCGGCAGGTGACCCGCGGGTGGCGGCCGTTGTTTCGCAGGTGCCCTACGTCGACGGCATCCCGACGATCCGCGCGCTGAGGCCGGTCGCAGCCCTCAGGCTGACGTTCGCCGGGTTGCGCGACCAGGCCGGAGCGCTGCTCGAGCGCGAACCCAGCTGCATCCCTCTGGTCGGCCCGCCAGGCTCGACCGCGGCGATGACCACTCCGGATTCCGAACCGGGGTACCGGGCGATCTACGACGAGGGCTTCCAGTGGCGCAACGAGTTCACCCCGCGGGCGGCGCTGCGCCTCCCGCTCTACCGACCCGGGCGCCGCGCCGCCGACGTGCGCTGTCCCCTGCTGGTCCAGGTCGCGGCCGACGATGCGATCACGCCGCCCGCGCCGGCGATCGAGGCGGCGCGCCGGGCTTCGCGCGGAGAGCTCGTGACGTACGCGGGCCTCAGCCACTTCGAGGTCTACCGCGGCGACGCGTACGAGCAGGTCATCGGAGACCAAATCGACTTCCTCGCCCGCCACCTGGGCTGAGCCACCGGCTATCGGCACTCAGCCAATGCGCCTCCTACACGTCGTCGGCACCCGCCCCAACTTCGTGAAGATGGCCCCGGTGATCGCGGCCACGCGCGACCGGTTCGGGGCCGATTCGAACGTCGTGGTCCACACCGGCCAGCACTACGACCGGGCGATGTCGGACGTGTTCTTCGAGGAGCTCGGGGTCGGGGAGCCCGAGCACCTGCTGGAGGTCGGGTCCGGTTCGCACGGCGAGCAGGCGGCGCGCGTCCTCGAGCGCCTCGAGCCGGTGCTGCGGGACGAGCGCCCGGACCTCGTGCTCGTCCCGGGCGACGTGAACTCCACGCTTGCGGCCGCTCTCTGCGCGGCGCGCTGCGGCATCCCGGTCGCCCACGTCGAGTCCGGCCTGCGGAGCTTCGACCGCGAGATGCCCGAGGAGATCAACCGGATCGCCACCGACCACCTGTCGACTCTCTGCTTCCTGCACTCCGAGGAGGCGATCGAGAACCTGCGGACCGAGGGCGTCCCGGACGACCGCGCCCGGTTCGTCGGCAACACGATGATCGACACCCTGGTCGCCCTCGAGGATCGGTTCCGGGCCCGGAATGCGGCGGCTTCGCTCGGGCTCGAGCCGGGCTCGTACCTGCTGGTCACCCTGCACCGGCCGGCGCTGGTGGACGGTCCACTCCTCGGCGACGCGATGGAGCGGCTCGCGGCGGTGGCGGGCGAGCTGCCGGTGGTGTTCCCGGTCCATCCGCGGACCCGCAAACGGCTGGGCGAGCTGGGCTGGAGCGGGGAGGAGCCCGGGATCCACCTCTCCGAGCCGGTCGGGTACCTCGACTTCCTCTCGCTCGAGGCCGACGCGGCGGCCGTCCTGACCGACTCTGGCGGCATCCAGGAGGAGACGACCTGCCTGGGAGTGCCGTGCTTCACGCTCCGGGACAACACCGAACGGCCGGTCACGGTGCGCGCGGGGACCAACACCCTGCTCGGGCTCGATCCGGCGCGAATCGCGGAGATTCCGGGCCTCCTCGGGACGGCTTCGGCGAGCCCGCAACGTCCGGATCTTTGGGATGGCCATGCGGCTGAGCGCGTCGCCGACGCGGTCGCCGGTTGGTAGCGTGAGCCGGGATGCCGCTGCCCTCGCTCGTCCCGCGTGACACGGTCTTCTTCGACCTGTTCAACCAGGCCGGCCAGAACACGCTGCGCGCCGCGCGGCAGCTCCTCGAGATGCTCGAGAACTGGCCGGACGAGAACGGCCTGGCGCGCGAGATCCTGCTCGCGGAGCAGGAGGGCGACCGGATCACGCACGAGCTGATCCAGCGGCTGAATTCGACCTTCGTGACCCCGCTCGACGGCGAGGACATCTACGGGTTGGCGACGAAGCTCGACGACATCGTCGATTACATCGAGGAGACCGCGGACTTCATGGTCCTCTACCAGATCGAGGCGCCCATGGAGCAGTCGATCAAGATGGCCGACGTGCTCGTGAAGTCATGCGAGCAGCTCGCCGAGGCGCTCGAGCGGCTCCGCGGGTTCAAGGACCTCGAGCAGTACTGGATCGAGATCCACCGTCTCGAGAACGACGGCGATCGGCTCTACCGCGACGCCGTGGCGTCACTGTTCGCGAACGGGATCGACCCGATGGTCGTGATCCGCTGGAAGGACCTGTTCGGGGTACTGGAGCGGGCGGTGGATGCAACCGAGACCGCCGCCCACATCCTCGAAGGCATTGTGATCAAGAACGCGTAGGGGACCTCTTGTCCGAGGCCGACCTGATCCTCTGCATCGTCGTCGTGACGGCGCTCGCGTTCGACTTCACCAACGGCTTCCACGACACGGCGAACGTGGTCGCGACGTCGATCTCGACCCGCGCGATGTCGCCGCGGATCGCCGTGACCTACGCGGCGATCCTCAACTTCGTCGGCGCTTTCATCTCGCTCGAGGTCGCGGCCACGGTCGCCGACGACGTGGTCGTCGCGGACGTGATCACCCCGACGATCGTGTTCGCGGGCCTCGTCGGGGCGATCGCCTGGAACCTGGCGACCTGGTACTTCGGGCTGCCGTCGAGCTCGTCGCACGCTCTGATCGGGGGCGTCGTCGGGTCGGCGTTCGCCGCCGTCGGATCCGAGGCGGTGCTCTCCGACGGCGTGATCGGCAAGGTCCTGGTGCCCGCGCTGATCGCGCCGGTGCTGGCGTTCGTGGTGGGAGGGATCGCGATCGTGGTCTGCTACCGGGTGCTCGGGCGCCAGCGGCCCGGGCCGGTCACCCGGGGCTTCAAGCTCGGTCAGGTCGCTTCGGGCGGTTTGCTCGCGCTCGCGCACGGCACCAACGACGCCCAGAAGACGATGGGTGTGATCGCCCTGGCGCTGATCGCCAACGGCAACCTCGCCGAGGGCGCCGATCCGCCGACCTGGGTGATCGTGTCGGCGGCGACCGCGATCGCGCTGGGCACATACATCGGCGGCTGGCGGATCATCAAGACGATGGGCACCCGGATCATCAAGATGGACACGGCCCAGGGCTTCTCGGCGCAGGGCGCGGGCTCCGCCGTGATCCTCGCGTCCACCAATTTCGGCTACCCGCTCTCGACCACCCACGTGATCTCCGGCGCGGTGATGGGCGCCGGCGCCGGGAAGCGGGTCTCGGCCGTGCGCTGGGGCGTCGCCGGCAACATCGTCACCGCCTGGCTGTTGACGTTCCCGGCGGCCGCGGCGATCGGCGCCGCGACGTACGGGATCACCCAGATCTTCGGCGACGGCGCGCTCGGCCCGCTGATCATCGTCGCGGCGGGCGCAGCACTGACCGTCCTGGCGTTCGCGCGCCGGATCCGGCAGGGAACGCCGGTGCCCGCGGGGTGATGGCTTGATTCCGCCTGCGGAAATCGTGGACTGGGAGGCGCTGCTCGACACGGGCCTCGCGGCGCTCATCGCCGGCGTCGGTGTCGCCTTCACGTTTTCGCTGGCGATCCTCGGAGCCAGCCGCTTCATCGAGGCGTCGCGCGACCAGCGAACGATCGAAGCCGGAGCTTTCGCGCTGCTCGGCGTCGTCGCCCTGGTCGCCACGGCAGCCATGATCGCGGGCGGGATCATCGTCATCGCCTGAGCCTCCGCGGCGTCTAGGATCGGTGCGTGCGCGCGGCGCGGAACATCGCGATCATCGCCCTGCTGGCCCTCGTCGTCGCGGCGGTGCCCGGCGGCGGCAACCTGGCCGACGGGATCCTCGCGGCGCTCACGATCGCCTTCCTGGTGATCATCGGCGTGATGGGGCTCCTCCTCTACCGCCAGAACCGCCTCGCGTACATGACGCTCGACGATCGCCGGCGCCTGATCCTGATCGGCGCCATCGGCGCGATCGTCCTGATGATCGCCGGAGCGGACGAGCTGCTCGATACCGGCGCTGGCACCCTGGCATGGATCGGCGTCCTGGGCCTCGCGGTGTTCGGCATCGCCCGGGTGGTCGCCGACTCGCGCAGCCTCTGACGCACTCTCGGCGCTGATCCCGCTCGCGCGGCCTCCCTTCCGCGCGCCGGCTGCACCTAGCGTGGCCGGGCATGACTCCCCGGTCCGATGAGCGTGCGCAGGCCTCGGCGGAACTGGTGGCCATCGTCCCCCTCGTCCTGCTCGCGGCCCTGGCGATCGCGCAGCTCGTGGTCGCCGGCTGGACGCTCGTCACCGCCGGCGAGGCGGCCCGTGCAGGCGCCCGTGCGGCCGAAGTCGGCGCCAACGCGCAAGCCGCCGCGCGCAGTGCCCTGCCGCAGACGCTCGAGCCGGCGCACGTGGATGCCGACGGGGCGGAGGTGACGGTCCGCGTGGCCGCGCCGGCGCTCGTTCCCGGACTGCCGGCGATTCCCGTCTCGGCCGCCACCGCGCTCGATCCCTCGGCGGGAATGCCGTGAGGGGGCAGCGTGGCCAGGCCTCCCTGGAGCTCCTCGCCGGGGTGCCCGCGCTGCTGCTCGCGGGGCTCGTTGCGCTCCAGTTGCTGGCCACGGCGTACACGCTTCACCTTGCCGACGGCGCCGCGGAGGCCGGTGCGCTGGCGCTCGCCGCCGGTGCCCCGCCGATGCCGGCGGCCCGCGCGGCGCTGCCCGACTGGGCAGCCGGCCGCGTGCGCGTAACCGCCACGGGCGGAAGGGTCGCGGTCGCCGTTCGTCCGCCGGCGCCGCTGCCCGGAATCTCCGAGGCGCTGGAGGTGGAGTCGAGCGCCTGGGCCCGGCCCGCGGATGGCTGAGCCGGTCCCGCGCGCTGGGCTGATTGCCGTCACCGCCTTGCCGGGCGCGGGCGGCGGAGTCGCGGTGGCAGCCGCCCTGGCCGTCGCGGCTGCACGCCGGAGCACTACTCCCGATGGGGTCGTTCTATGCGAGGTGGGCGGCACGGTGCGACGCCCGACCCTCGTGTCGTCCACGGCCGCGCGCGGGCTCGAATCGCGCCTGCGCGGCGAGGTGCGTGCGGCCGCGCGCGGAGCGGTCTGCTGGGTCGGCCTCGGCGCGGACGCATGGCGCGAAGAGCTCGAGCTCTGCCGGGACGCCGGTGCCTCGCTGGTGGTCGCATTCCTGGAGCCGGGCCGCTGGCGCGAGCTCGTCGGCGACCCCGATGCCGGCGCCCGAGGCGCGGTCGTGCGGGCCGACCTCCCCGGCGGGCGGGCGCTGGCAGGCCTGGTGGCAGCGGACCTGCGCCGGTCGGGCATCCCTGCTGGCGTGGTCGTCCGCGGGCCCGGGCTGGTCGCCACGCGGCGTGCACTGGCCGGCATCGAGCCGGGCGGCACGCTCGGGGCCCGCGCGCGGCGACTCGCCATGCGGCTGCTCGGCGACGCGACCGGCCAGGCCCTGCCGCTGGTGCTCGGGCTGACGCTGGCCGTGATTGTGGCCGGCCTGTTCCTCGCGTTGCTGGGCAGCGCGGCCACAGGTGGCGCGCGGCTCCAGCGCGCGGCTGACCTGGCGGCGGTTTCGGCGGCCCGCTCAATGCGCGACGACCACGACCGGCTGTTCCTCCCCGCGCGACTGCCTTCGGGCCGGGCGAACCCCGCGCACCTGTCCGAGCCTGAGTACCGGGAGCGCGCTCGTTCCGCCGCCGCGGCTGCGCTGCGCGCCAATGGCGTTGAGGGGGTTGAGAGCCGCGTGTCCTTCGCCGGTGCGGCCATCGCGCCGAACCGGGTGCGGGTCGCGCTGAACGCGAGGGTTGAGCTGGGCGAGGCGCGGCCGGAGTCGGTGCGCACCGCGGCGGTAGCCGAGGCGTATCCGCCCGCCGCGGCCGGACCGCCCGTCGCGCCGGCCGTCGCCACGGGCGGCGGCTACTCCGGTCGGCTCTCCTACCGCCAGGGCAAGCCGATGCGGCCGGACGTGGCGGCGGCGTTTGACCGGCTCGCGGCCGCCGCCGGCCGCGACGGCCACGCGTTGCTGGTCAACTCCGCCTTCCGGTCCGACGCCGAGCAGGCCGCGCTGTTCGCTGCGAATCCCGATCCGCGCTGGGTTGCCCCGCCCGGCACGTCGCTACACCGGTGCGCAACCGAGCTCGACCTCGGACCCTCCTCCGCGTACGGCTGGCTGGCGGCCAACGCGCGCCGGTTCGGGTTCGAGCAGCGCTACTCATGGGAGGCGTGGCACTTCGGCTTCGTGGCCGGTCCGGCGCCCTGCTCCGCCGCGGGTGACCGCGTCGGCCGGGAGGGGGACGGGGCGATCGCCGCGACCGCGCTCCCGGGTTTCGTCCCCGCTCGATTCCGGGCACCGATCGCCCGGGCCGCGTCGCGCTGGAACGTGCCGGCCGGCCTCCTCGCGGCCCAGTTGATGGCCGAGTCGGGGTTCAACCCCTTCGCGGTGTCGCCCGTCGGCGCCAGCGGGATCGCGCAGTTCATGCCCGCCACGGCTGCCGCATACGGCCTGAAGGACCCGTTCGACACGGCCGAGGCCATTGACGCGCAGGCGCACCTGATGTCCGACCTCCTCCAGCAGTTCGGCCAGGTCCCGCTGGCCCTCGCGGCCTACAACGCGGGCCCGGCGCCGGTCAGCGCGTGCGGCTGCGTGCCGCCGTATCCCGAAACGCAGGCGTACGTAACCAGGATCCTCGGGTTGCTGGGCGGCGCCGGCGAGATCGCCCCGCCCGCCCTGGAGGTCCGCCTGGTGCGCTGAAGGACGAGCCGCATTCCGCGGCCCGTCCCATCGCAGGCGCCTACTCGACCGTAAGCGTGCCCTCCATGCCGGCCTCGCGGTGGCCGGGGACGGAGCAGTAGAAGGTGTATTCCCCGGGCTCGAGCTCGACCTCGCCGGTCACGCTCCCACCGGTGGTCTCGTCGGTGCCGCCGATGTCGCCGTCCGGCCCCTCGATCTGGACGTCGTGGGGGACCGCGGAGTCGTTCGTCAGCTCGATGGTCACGGCTCCCGCGGTCGCCTCCGCCGAGTCCTCCTCGAAGGCCAGCTCGCCGTCGGGGTTCGCGGTGAACGAGACGGTGGATCCGGCCCCGCCCTCCTCGCCGCCCGTATCGGTCTCCTCGGTGGTCGTGGTCTCCGTCGCGGCGTCATCGTCATCGTCGTCGCCGCCGCAGGCGGCGAGCCCGAACGGCACGAGCGCCAGCAACGCGAACGTGACGGCAAGCTTGGTCTTCACTCCGATCCCCTTTCCTTGGTTCCACCGACGAGTCTAAGCCCCGCGGCTCCCTCGGACGCTCCGCCTAACCTTGAAGGGGTGGCCGAGATCGAGATCAGCGCGGAGCTGGAGCCAGCCGAGGGCAGGAGCGTCGCCGAGCAGCGGCGGTCGCTTCCGGACGAGCCCGGCGTCTACACGTTCCGCGACCGCGATGGTGAAGTCCTCTACGTGGGGAAGGCGCGCTCGATCCGCAAGCGGGTCGGCGGGCACTTCTCGGGCAAGACCCGCACCCGGGCGATGACCGAGCAGGTCGCTGCGATCGAGTTCTTCGTGACTGAGACCGAGGCGGACGCGCTGCTCGCCGAGCAGCAGTTCATCAAGCGCTACCGCCCGCGCTTCAACATCCGGCTGCGCGACGACAAGTCGTACCCGTACATCGGCATCAGCCTGGACGAGGAATTCCCGCGTGTGTATTTCACGCGGGAGCGGCACCGCTCGGCGCGCCTCTACTTCGGGCCGTACTCGAACGCCAAGCGCACGCGCGAGACCCTGGAGCTGCTGGGCAAGCTCTTCCAGTATCGAACCTGCGACGGGCCGGAGCCGGGCCGCCGCTCGGGCGTCCCGTGCCTCGACTACTACATCAAGCGGTGCCAGGCGCCCTGCGTCGGATACATCGACCGCGAGGAGTACCGGCGGAACATCGACGCGATCGCCGGGTTCCTCTCGGGCCGTTACCGGGACGTCGAGCGCGACCTCGAGCGGAAGATGGACGAGGCAGCCGCAGCCGAGGAGTTCGAGCGCGCCGCCGTCTATCGCGACCGGCTCGACGCGGTGCGCTCCCTGATGCAGAAACGCAGCGTCGCCGGCGAGTCGCTCGAAAACGCGGACGTGATCGCCGTCGCGGCCGAGGAGGAGACCGCGAACGCCCAGGTCTTCCAGGTCCGCGACGGGATCCTCGCCGAGCGCCAGAGCTTCTACATGGCGAACGGCGGGGAGCGCGACGAGGCGGAGGTCACCGAGGAGTTCATCGCCCAGTACTACTCCGCGGCGCCCGCGGTGCCCCGGCTGATCGTGGCCGGGGCCGCGATCCGCGAACGCGCGCCCCTGCTGGCCGAGGCGCTCGCGACAAAGCGGGGCGGCGCGGTCGAAGTGCGTGTTGCCGAGCGCGGCGACCTGCGCCGCCTGCGCGAGCTCGCGGAGCGGAACGCGCGGCTGGCGCTCGCCCAGGACCGCCTGCGCCGCGAGCGCCGCCGGCAGACGCGGGTCGACACGGTGGCCGCGCTCCAGGACGCTCTGGGGATGGAGAGCCTGCCGATCCGCATCGAGGGCTTCGACATCTCGAACATCGGCGGCGAGCACACGGTCGCCTCGATGGTGGTATTCGAGGGCGGTGCGCCGAAGAAATCGGACTACCGGCGGTTCCGGGTCCGCGGCGACCGCTCGGGAGGCCCCGACGACTACCGGTCACTGGAGGAGGTCCTGTCGCGGCGCCTCGCGCAGCTGGCCGAACAGAGCGACCGGTCCCCGCACGACGCCGAGCGCGACGAGAGCTTCGCCAGCCTCCCGGACCTGATCGTGATCGACGGCGGCAAGGGCCAGCTCAGCGCCGGGATGAAGGCGGTCGGGAGCCTGGTCGACCGCGGCGTGACCGTGATCAGCCTGGCCAAGCGCCTCGAGGAGGTCTACGTCCCGGGTCGCTCGGTGCCACTCGAGGTCGAGCCGGATTCGCACGCGTCGCGGCTGCTGCAACGGGTGCGCGACGAGGCGCATCGCTTCGCGATCGACTTCCACCGTTCGCGGCGCGACAAGGCGATGACGCATTCGCTCCTGGACGAGCTCCGCGGCGTCGGCCCGGTTCGCAAGCGGGCCCTGCTCAGCCATTTCGGCTCGCCCGAGCGCGTCGTGGGGGCGACGCGGGAGGAGATCGCGGCCGTCCCGGGCATCCCCGGCAAGCTCGCCCGCGACATCCACCACCAGCTGCACAAGGCGGGTTGATGGCGAAGCCCCAGCCAGAGCTGTTCACCGAGCCGGTCGAGCTGTTCGTGATCACCGGCTACTCGGGAGCGGGGAAGTCCGAGGCGATCGCCGCGTTCGAGGACTCGGGCTTCTTCTGCGTCGACAACCTGCCGCCGCGGATGATCGGCTCGCTCGGCGAGCTGTTCCGCCACGAGGGCAGCACCGTCAAGCGCGCCGCCGTGGTCACCGACGTGCGCGGCGGCGACTACTTCGAGGAGCTCCACGCGGTGCTCGGCGAGCTCGACCACGACGGCCTCGAGCTGAAGGTCCTGTTCCTGGAGGCCGGCGAGGAGACCCTCGTGGACCGGTTCAAGGAGACCCGCCGGCGACACCCGTTGGCGCCCGACGGCCGGGTCGTCGAGGGCATCCGTGCCGAGCGTGAGGTGCTCGGCCCCCTGCGCGAGCAGGCCGACGTGGTGATGGATACCTCCGACCTCACCGGAGCGATGCTGCGGCGGCGGATCGCCACGGAGCTGCTGGGCCCGCGCGACACCCACCGCCGGCTCGCCCTCACCCTGCTCACCTTCGGGTTCAAGAACGGGCCGCCCCGTGACGCCGACCTCATGTTCGACGTCCGCTTCCTGCCCAACCCGCACTACCGGGAGGACCTGCGGCCGCTGACCGGCCTCGACAACGCGGTCGTCGAGCACGTCGAGGCGGGAGACCTCGCGGCCGAGTTCTACGCGCGGGTCTTCGCCCTGCTCGACTTCCTGCTCCCCGCCTACGTCGCCGAGGGCAAGACCCATCTGACGATCGCAATCGGCTGCACGGGCGGGCGGCACCGCTCCGTCACCGTCGCGAACCGGATCGCCCATCACCTCGCCGACCGCGAGGAGGTGGCGGTCCGCGTGGTCCACCGCGACGTCGACCTGGACTGACCCACGCGCGGACAGCCTCCCGCGGGCGTCGGGGTCGCGACCCGTCCGGCGAACGCGCAGTAGCCGAGCATAATGAGCGCCGGATGACTGAGGCGGTGATCACGGTTTCGGGCCTGCGGCGCTCGTACGACGACCACGAGGCGGTCCGGGGGATCGACCTCGAGGTCCGGCGGGGCGAGGTCTTCGCGTTCCTCGGGCCGAACGGGGCGGGGAAGACCACGACCGTCGAGATCATGGAGGGCTACCGCGAGCGGGACGCGGGGACGGTGACCGTGCTGGGCGAGGACCCCTTGCAGGGCGACCGTTCGTGGCGTGGACGGATCGGGATCGTCCTGCAGGAGTGCCGGATGGAGCCGGTGTTGACCGTGCGCGAGACGTTGAGCCTCTACGCGGGCTACTACGAGACGCCGCGCGATGTCGCGGAGACCATCGACCTCGTAGGCCTGCAGCCCAGCGCGGACGTGCGAGCCGGCAACCTCTCCGGCGGGCAGCAGCGGCGGCTCGACGTCGCCCTCGCCCTGATCGGGGACCCCGAACTGCTGTTCCTGGACGAGCCGACGACGGGGTTCGACCCCTCCGCCCGCCGGCAGGCGTGGGAGGTCATCGCGAGCCTCCGGGACCTGGGCAAGACGGTCTTCCTGACCACTCATTACATGGAGGAGGCCCAGTTCCTGGCGGACCGGGTCGCGATCATCCGCGCCGGCCTGATCGTGGCCCAAGGGGTGCCCGATCAACTGGGCGGGCGCGAGGACGCTGCGACCACCATCCGCTTCGTGGCGCCCCCCGGCCTCGACCCGGAGGAGCTGCCGGTCCGGGCGGGAGACGCCGCCCTGCGCCGCAGCAGCAACGGCGGCCCGGCGACGGTCGAGATCGCAACGGGCGAGCCGGTCGTGGCGCTGAACGCGCTGACGGGCTGGGCGCTCGAGCACGGGGTGGCGCTTGAGGGCCTCGAGGTCTCGCGGCCGAGCCTCGAGGACGTGTACCTCGAGCTCACCCAGGAGACAGCGGAATGACCGGCGGGGTCCTGGCGTGGCACCAGTTCACCTTCGACGCGCGGGTCTTCTGGCGCAGCCCGGCATCCGTGTTCTTCACGGTGATGCTGCCCCTGATCTTCCTGTTCATCTTCACCGGCCTGTTCGGCAGCGAGACGATCGACGAGTACGGGGGGATCAAGGTCTCGACCTATTACGTGCCCGGGATCATCACGCTCTCGGTCGCGTCGGCGACGCTTCAGAGCCTCGCGATCAACCTCACCGAGGCACGCGAGAGCGGGCGCCTGAAGCGGATCCGGGCGACCCCGCTGCCGCCGTGGGCGTTCGTGGCGGGGCGCGTCGGGAACGCGTTCGTGATCTCGATCCTGATGACCGTGCTGGTGACCCTGATCG
The DNA here is from genome assembly GCA_963734015.1 of uncultured bacterium. Classification (GTDB taxonomy): domain Bacteria; phylum Actinomycetota; class Thermoleophilia; order Solirubrobacterales; family 70-9; genus JALZKA01. The sequence goes on from CAVTFG010000006.1 coordinate 108,969, forward strand.
GGCACTTCTTCTTCGACGTGGCGATCCCGACCCGGACGATCCCGGCGCTGCTGGTGACCCTGGTGGTCGGCGCCTTCACCTTCTCCTGCCTCGGGTTCGCCCTCACGGCGGCGATCCCGTCGCAGGATGCCGCGCCCCCGATCGCGAACGTCACGCTGCTGCCGCTCTACTTCCTCTCGGGCGTCTTCATCCCGGACAATCAGATCCCGGACGGGGTGCTGGGCTTCGCCGACCTCTTCCCGATCCGCCACTTCTTCCTCGCGTTCTTCGAGGGCTTCGACCCGGCCACCGTCGGCGCCGGGTTCGCCTGGGGCGACCTGGCGGTGCTGGCGCTCTGGGGACTTCTCGGACTGGGGCTCGCGGCGCGGTACTTCCGCTGGACGCCACGCAGGTAGATTCAGCAACGTGATCCACCACGTCAGCCTGGAGGTCTCCGACCTCGAGCGCGCGGGCCAGTTCTACGACCCCGTGGTCGGGGCGCTGGGATGGCGGCGACACGTCGAGGAGGACGACCTCATCGGCTGGGGGATCGTGCGGCCGCTGTTCTTCGCCTCGACCCGGCATCCGGTGGCGCCCGGCGGCGGCCATGTCTGCTTCGCGGCGACGGGCATCCCGGCGGTCAAGGGGGCGTGGGAGGCGGGCGTGGCCGCGGGTGGCACCGACGACGGCGCGCCCGCGCAGCGGCCTGAGTACGGCGCTACGTACTATTCGGCGTACCTGCTCGACCCGGACGGCAACAGGGTCGAGATCGCCGTCGGCGCTTCCTAGGCGCCAGAGACTCCCCCGGAAACGAAGAAGCAGCACAGGAGGAACGAACCCATGGCTCCAATCAAGGTCGGCATCAACGGCTTCGGCCGCATCGGCCGCAACCTGTTCCGCGCCGCCTACGAGTCGGGCGCGGACATCGAGATCGTCGCGGTCAACGACATCGCCGACCTGCGAACGCTCGCCCATCTCCTGAAGTACGACTCCATCCTCGGCCGTTTCCCGGGCGAGGTAGCCGAGGGCGACGGGTCGCTGGTGGTCGACGGGAACGAGATCAAGGTCCTCGCGGAGCGCGACCCGGCGGCCCTGCCGTGGAGCGAGCTCGGCGTCGAGGTCGCGATCGAGTCCACCGGGCTGTTCACGAAGCGCGAGGATGCCGCGAAGCACCTCGACGCGGGCGCCCGCAAGGTCATCATCTCCGCCCCGGCCACCGACCCCGACGTGACCGTGGCGCTCGGCGTGAACTTCGAGCGCGATTACGACCCGGAGAGCCACAACATCATCTCGAACGCGTCGTGTACGACGAACTGCGTCGCCCCGATGGCGAAGGTGCTGCACGAGGCGGTCGGCATCGAGCACGGGCTGATGACGACGATCCACGCCTACACCGCCGACCAGCGCCTGCAGGACATGCCGCACAAGGACCTGCGTCGGGCCCGCGCCGCGGCTCTCAACCTGATTCCGACCACCACGGGCGCGGCCAAGGCCGTGGGCCTGGTGCTCCCGGAGCTCGAGGGCAGGCTGAACGGCTTCTCGATGCGGGCGCCGGTCCCCACCGGCTCGGTCGTGGACCTCGTCTGCGTCATGTCGCGAGAGACGAGCGTCGACGAGATCAACGCCGCGGCGAGAGACGCCGCCGAGGGGCCGCTGGCCGGAATCGTGTCGTACACCGAGGACCCGATCGTCTCGACGGACATCGTCAAGGACCCGCATTCGTCGATCTTCGACGCGGACCAGACGATGGTCATGGAGGGCACGATGGTCAAGGCGGTCGCCTGGTACGACAACGAGTGGGGCTACTCGAACCGCTGCGTCGAGCTGGCCGCCAAGGTGCTCGAGCGCCAGCCCGCCGCCGCTTGAGCCGCACACTCGCCGAAGTCAGCGTCCGCAACGCGCCGGCCGAGGGCCGGCGCGTGCTGGTCCGGGCCGACCTGAACGTGCCCCTGGACGGCGGCGCCGTCGCGGACGACACGCGCATCCGGGCCGCCCTGCCCACGCTGGAGCTGCTGCTCGAGCGTCGGGCCGCGATCGTGCTGGTCTCGCACCTCGGACGACCCGAGGGGAGGGACCCGGCGCTGTCGATGGCGCCGGTCCGCGACCGGCTGGCCGAGCTGCTCGGCGTCCCGGTCGAGCTCGCGCCGGGGGTGGTGTGCGACGACGTGCGCACGCTCGCCGAGGCCACGGCGCCGGGTTCGGTGCTGCTCCTCGAGAACAGCCGGTTCGAGCAGGGCGAGACGAAGAACGACCCGGCGCTCGCGGCCGGCCTCGCTGAGCTCGCGGACCTCTACGTGAACGACGCGTTCGGCGCGGCCCACAGGGCCCACGCGACCACCGAGGGCGTCGCGAGGCTGCTCCCCGCCTATGCCGGGCTCCTGCTCGAGCGCGAGGTTGAGGAGCTGACCCGGGTTCGCGACGATCCCGAGCGGCCCCTGGTGGTCGTGCTCGGGGGTGCCAAGGTCACCGACAAGATCGGGGTCCTCGAGCGCTTCCTCGAGATCGCCGACGGGGTCCTGATCGGCGGCGCGATGTGCTTCGCGTTCTTCCGCGCCCAGGGGATCGGGACCGGAGACTCGCTGGTGGAGGACGAAGGGATCGAGATGGCGAAGGGCCTGCTCGAGAACCCGCGCGGCCTGAGGCTGCCGACCGACCTCGTGCTGGGCGACTCGTTCAGCGCCGACGCCGAGCGGCGCCCGAGCGCAGGCGTCGACGTGCCCGACGGCTGGATGGGGCTCGACGTGGGCCCCGAGACGGTCAGCGGCTACTCCGAAGCGATCGCAGGGGCCGGCACGGTGCTTTGGAACGGCCCGATGGGCGCGTTCGAGCTGGAGCCGTTCGCGGCCGGGACCAGGGGGGTGGCCGAGGCGGTCGCCGACGCCCCCGGACACACCGTGGTGGGCGGCGGCGATTCCGCAGCGGCTCTCGCGGAGTTCGGCCTGGCCGATCGCGTCGACTGGCTGTCGACCGGCGGTGGGGCCTCGCTCGAGTTGCTCGAGGGCAAGGAGCTGCCGGGCGTCGCGGTGCTGCTCGAGACGGCAGACGGAAGACAGCAGATTGCAGGTGGCGTCGAGCGCGAGGAGGTCCGATGAGCAGGCGGCCCTATTTGGCGGCGAACTGGAAGATGAACAAGACCGTCGGCGAAGCGGACGACTTCCTCGACCGCTTCCTGGGCGACGTGGGCGGGCTCGAGGACCGCGACATCGTGGTCTGCCCGCCGTACACGGCGCTCGCCGGCGCGGTGGAGCGATGCCGTCGCTCGCCGGTGCGGGTTGCGGCTCAGAACATGCACGAGGAGGCGAGCGGGGCGTTCACGGGCGAGGTCTCGGCCGCGATGCTGACGTCGCTCGGCGTCGAGGCGGTGGTCCTCGGCCATTCCGAGCGCCGGGCGCTCTTCAACGAGACCGACGAGGCGCTCGCGCGCAAGCTGCCGGCGGCGCTGGATGCCGGATTGGAGCCGATCCTGTGCGTCGGCGAGAGCGAGACAGAGCGCGAGGAAGGCGCCACCGAGGCCGTGCTGACCCGGCAGATCGAGGCGGACCTCGCTCCGATCGGGAACCACCGGCTGGCCGAGGTCGTGATCGCGTACGAGCCGATCTGGGCGATCGGCACGGGCAAGACCGCGACGCCCGAGCAGGCCGAGGAAGCGATCGCCTTCATCCGCTCCCTGGTCGCCGCCCGCGACGCGGCGGCGGGCGAGTCCGTCCGGATCCTCTACGGGGGGTCGGTGAAGCCCGACAACGCGACGGACCTCCTCGGCCGGGAGCAGATCGACGGGGCGCTGGTGGGCGGAGCGAGCCTGGATCCCGCCGACTTCCTCGCGATCTGCGAAGCGGCGTGAGCCTGCCGGCCGGACCCGCGGCGATCCCGGTTCCGTCGCTGGCCCTGGTGATCCTCGACGGATGGGGGCTCGCGCCCGCCGGCCCGGGGAACGCGGTCTCGCTGGCGAACACGCCCGTCTTCGACGAGCTGTGGACGGGCTACCCGCACACCCAGCTCTCCGCGAGCGGCCGGGACGTGGGCCTACCCGACGGTCAGATGGGGAACTCCGAGGTCGGCCACCTGAACCTCGGGGCCGGCGCCGTGGTCAAGCAGGACCTCGCCCGGATCGACGAGTCGATCGCGGACGGCTCCTTCTTCGAGAACCCGGCCCTGCTCGCCGCCTGCGACGCCGCCAGGCGATCGCCGCGCGGGCGCCTGCACCTGATGGGACTCGTCTCCGACGGCGGAGTCCACTCCGGCTGGGAGCACCTGGAGGCGTGCATCGAGCTGGCGGCCCAGGAGGGCGTGCCCGACCTGGTGCTGCACGCGTTCACGGACGGTCGCGACACGCTGCCCCGTTCGTCGCCGGGATACCTGGAGGAGGTCGAGCGCTGGCTCCGGCAGGCGGGACGGGTCGGGACCGTCAGCGGCCGCTACTACGCGATGGACCGCGACCGCCGCTGGGAGCGCACCAAGCTGGCCTACGACGCGATCGTCCATGCCCGGGGAGCCACGGCGCCCACCGCCGCAGAGGCGGTCGCGGCCTCGCACGAGGCGGACGAGACCGACGAGTTCGTCCGGCCGACGGTGATCGGCGCCTACGACGGGATCGCGGACGGCGACGTGGCGATCCACTTCAACTTCCGGCCGGACCGTGCGCGCCAGCTCGTGCGGGCCCTGGCCGAGCCCGGGTTCGACGAGTTCCCGCGCGGGCCGCGTCTCGGCGATCCAGCTGACGACGCTCGCCGAGTACCGGGAGGGCTGGCCCTACCCGGTCGCGTTTCCCCCGAAGGCGCCGGCCACCACCCTGGCCGAGGTCCTGGCCGGTGCCGGCGCTCGCCAGCTCCACGTCGCGGAGACCGAGAAATACGCGCACGTGACCTACTTCTTCAACGGCGGCCGCGAGCAGGTGTGGGAGGGGGAGGAGCGCTGTCTCGTGGATTCGCCCCGGGACGTGCCGACCTACGACCACAAGCCGGAGATGAGCGCCCGCGCCGCGGCCGGCGAATTCGCCGGCCGCTGGAGCGATGGGGGCTACCGGTTCGGGATCCTCAACTTCGCCAACCCGGACATGGTCGGCCACACCGGCGTGATCCCCGCTGCGGTCGCCGCGATCGAGGCCGTCGACGCGTGCCTCGGGCAGGTGGTCTCGGCGGTGCACGCCTCCGGGGGCGCCTGCATGGTCACCGCCGATCACGGCAACGCCGACAACATGCTCGAGCCCGACGGCTCGCCGAACACGGCGCACTCCACCAACCCCGTGCCGCTGATCGTGACCGCGAACGGGATCGGGCTGGCCGGGGAGGGCATCCTCGCGGACGTCGCGCCAACGGCCCTGCGCCTGCTCGGAATCGACCAGCCGACCGGGATGACCGGGCGCTCGTTGCTGGAATGAGCCGCGGATCGAGATAGCGGTGCGGAACGACCCAGCCCGCCTGCGGTTCGTGACCGGCGCCGGCGAAGGCGCGGCGCGCACCGGCACCCTGTTCACGCCGCACGGCGAGGTCAGGACCCCGGCCTTCATCCCGTTGGCGACCACGGCCGCGGTCCGCGGCCTCGACACCGACGAGGTGGGGGCGTTGGGATACGAGATGGTCCTCGGCAACACCTTCCATTTGTTCCTGCGGCCCGGACCGGAGCGGATCGCGAGGCTCGGTGGGCTGCACGGGTTCATGAACTGGGATCGCGCGATCATCACGGACTCCGGCGGCTTCCAGGTGTTCTCGCTCGCGCACGGGAACGTCGCCGACGAGATCAAGGGCCGGCGCGGCGGAGCGGGCAACCACGGCGCAATCATCGAGATCGCCGAGGAGGGCGTGCGCTTCCGCTCGTACCTCGACGGGACCGAGAAGTTCATGGGGCCCGAGGAGTCGATGACCGTTCAGGCCGCGCTCGGCTCCGACATCGCGCTGGCGTTCGACGAATGCACGCCCTACCACGCCGACTACGACTACACGGCGCGTTCCACGGAGCGCACCCACCGCTGGTTGGACCGGTGCACGCGGTGGCATCAGGAGAACGCCCCGGCGAGCCAGGCGCTGTTCGGCATCGTCCAGGGCGGCGTTCACGAGGAGCTCCGCCGAGCCTCCGCGGACCGGGTCGCCGGCGCCGACATCGACGGGATCTCGATCGGCGGCACGCTGGGGCAGGACAAGGAGGAGATGCGCGGCGTCCTCGAGCTGACCGTCCCGCTGCTGCCGGACGATGCGCCCAAGCACCTGCTCGGGATCGGTGAGCCCGATGACCTGCTCGACGGCATCGCGCTCGGGATCGACGTCTTCGACTGTGCCGTGCCGACCCGACTCGGACGCCATGGAGTCGCCCTGGCGCCGCTGCCGGGCGACCGCTTCCGGCTGAACGTGCGCTCGCGCGAGCTCGAGGACGACCAGGGCCGGCTGGTCGAGGGCTGCCCCTGTCCCGCGTGCTCGCGACACACCCGCGCCTACCTGCACTACCTGGCGCGGGCCGAGGAGCTGACCGCCGTCCGGCTGCTCGCCGTCCACAACCTGACCTACCTGGAGCGGCTGGTCAGCGGCGCCCGCGAGGCGATCGAGGCCGGCCGGTTCGGCGCGTACCGCGAGGCTTCGCTCGCGGGCGCGGCGCCGTGGGACGCCTGAGCTCGCCCTACTGGAGGTTGTCGCGGATGACGTCCTTCAGGTTGTCGATCTGCTGATCGATCTCGTCAGAGATCAGCTGCCCGATGTCCGTGTCCTGGCCGGCGTCGGTCACCAGCAGGACGACGGCCGCGATCGCCGCTGCGATGAGCCCGATCAGGAGCAGGACGCCGAGGCCCCGCATGAAGCGGCTTCCGGCCGATCGCTTCTTGGGCCGCGCGGCGGGCTGGGCGGCGGGCTGCCGGGCGCGCGGCGGGGGCACATAGATCGGCTCGGGTGCGACCGGGGTGGCGATGTCCGGCGAGTCGGCCATCGCGGCCGTCGCCGCCGTGGCGGCCGCACCGGCGGCCATCGCCCGGGTCGGCATCGTGTCCGCGGCCTCGGGCGGCTCACGGCCGGCGATCCCGGCGCGCAGCGCGGCCGAGAGCTCCTTGGCGGTCGCGTAACGGCTGTTCACGTCGCCCTCGAGGGCACGCAGGACTGCGGTCGAGAGCGTCTCGGGGACCGTGTCGTCGTAGGAGGTGGGCGGCAGCGGGCTCTCGCTTTCGCGCCGGATTGCCAGCTCGGCGAGGGTCGAGCCCTCCCAGGGCAGGCGAGCCGTGAGCATCTGGTAGACGACGACGCCGAGCGCATACACGTCGGCCGCGGGAGTCGTCTCCTCGCCCCGGGACTGCTCGGGCGAGAGGTAGGCGGCGGTGCCCACCACCGAGCCGACCTGGGTCAGGCGGGTCTGCTCGGCGGCGCGGGCGATCCCGAAGTCGGTGAGCTTCACGGTCATCTCGTCGGTCGGGGGCTCGTGGGCGGACCCGCCCCGCGAGGGCCGGCCCGCCGGTCCTCCGATCACCATCAGGTTCCCGGGCTTGACGTCGCGGTGGATGATGCCCTGGCGGTGCGCGTATTCCAGCCCCGCGCATGCCTGGACGCCCACCGCCACGGCGACCTCGGAGCCCAGCCGCCCCCGGCGCTGCAGGAGCTGCGCGACGGAGCGGCCCTCGACGTACTCCATGACGATGTAGTGGCGGCCCTGATCGACGCCCGTGTCGTAGACCTGCACGATGTTCGGGTGGATCAGCCGAGCGACCGCCAGCGCCTCGCGGCGGAAGCGCGCCACGAACTTGTCGTCATCCGATAGGTGTTCGGCCAGGATCTTCACCGCGACCGTCCGCTCCAGGACTCCGTCGGTCGCCATGTAGACCGTGGACATCCCGCCCGACCCCAGGCGGTCGCCCAGCTCGTAACGGTCGGAGATCAGCCCCCCGGCCATCAGCCGCCGCTCCCGATTCCGCCGCTGCCCTCGTCGCCGCCGATGTTGCCGCCGCCCTCGTTGCCCCCACCGGGGTCGCTGTTCCCGGGCGTGTCGGCTGGCGGGCCACCGCCATCGTCCTCCTCGGGCGGTGGCTCGTCCTCCTCGGTGGTCGTTGGCTCCGTGGTCTCCTCCGGGGTCGTCGGCTCCTCGGTCGTTTCGGGCTGGACCTCGCCGGTCTCGCCGGTCGCGCCGGTGGCGGGCGTGCACTGGTCCGTGGTGAGTGACTCGAGGTTGCCGCTGGCCTCCACGAGCCGGTCGCGCAGCTCGCCGCCGACCTCCTCGGGAAGGTCGTTCACACTCGTCGCGAAGGAGACTGCAGTCTGCTGGGCTTCGTCGCAGAGGCCGTCGTTGACGAGGGTCTGGATCTGGTCGAGCTGGCCGATCAATTGGTCGCCTGCCTCCTGCGGGATCGGCCCGCCCTCGTCGTCCCCACCGCAGGCGGCCAGAGCCGATGCGCAGGCCACGACGGCCAGCGCGCTCGAACTTGCGCGGATCCCCGGCATCGAGGCGAGTCTAGAGGCGGCCCACATCGTCATTGCCCCAGAGAACAGCCGCTTGCCGAGGTGCTCGGGCAGCCCGGCGGCCACGATCGATTCGGCCGCGCGACCGACGTCGTACTCCGTCCGGCGGTAGGTGGCCGTCCACGCCCCCGTATCCAGTTCGAGCCAGGCGGCGCGGGGGTCGCCGTCGCGCGGCTGGCCGATGCTTCCGGGGTTCAGCAGCCAGCGGCCGTCGCCGATGTCGAGCTTGGTGCCGCCGCTCACCTGGGCGCCCTCGGTGGCGTCGACGTCACCGTCGTCGGCGGCGCGGAAGCAGAGCGCGATGTGCGAGTGGCCGATCAGCGCCACGCGCTCCGCCTGCTTCGCGATGCACTCTCCAGCCTGCTCCGGCCAGAGCACGTACTCCCAGACGTGGTCGCGCGGCGAGGCGTGGTACAGCGCGACCTCGCGCGACTCGTCGGCCGCGTGCAGGCCGGCGAGGAACTCACGCGCACCGTCGTCGAGCTTGGCTCGGGTCCATTGCGCCGCCTCCGCCGCGGCCGGCGAGAAGGTCGAGATGTCGATCGCGTCCAGGACGGCGAGGTCGTGGTTCCCGGCCAGGCACACGGTGCAGCGCTCGCGGACGAGCTCGACGCACTCGTTCGGCTCGGCGCCATAGCCCACGACGTCGCCCAGGCACCAGACCTCCTCGGGCGCGGCGGCGTCGATCTCGGCAAGCGCCGCCTCGAGGGCGGGCAGGTTGCCGTGGATGTCGCTGATTATCGCTAAGTTCATAAACAGCCGCCTCATCAACGGCGGGGCTCCGCTTCGTCCTTCGGACTCCGCCTCGCAAGCGGTCTATCGTAGGCGGCGTGAAGCTCACCGGTGCGCGGGACCTCTGGCGCCGCTCGCCGGCGGCGCGCGCGGGCGTGTTCGCGGTCGCGCTGATCGTGGTCGCCGAGGGAGCCGTCTTCGTGCTGTCCCCGAGCGAGGAAGGGATCCCCCCGTCGAGGTCAAGGAGGGCGACTTCCTCGACCCGGCGGAGGTGGCGCGCGCCGTGGAGTACCGCGACGGGCAACGCAACCTGCTGCTCGCGGGACTCGGGCTCCAGGTCGTGGCCGTGGGAGTCCTCGCCATCGGCCGCCCGAGCGCCGCCAGGAGGCTCTTGGCCCGCGCGTCACGCCGTCCGGTGCTGGGTGCTGCGCTCGCCGGCGTGGCGGTCGTGACCGTGGCCGAACTGGCCGCGCTGCCCACGTCGATCGCCGTGCACGAACGCGCGGTCGATGCCGGGATCTCGACCCAGTCGCTCGGCCCGTGGCTGGGCGATCAGGCGCGCGGGCTCGGGATCAGCGCCGTGATCGCGGGCGGCGGCGCGATCGTCCTGTCCGCACTGATCCGCCGCTCGCCGAACCGGTGGTGGATCCCGGGCAGCATCGCCGTCGTCGGCTTCGGGGCGGCGATGGCGCTGCTGTCGCCGATCCTGATCGCGCCCCGCTTCAACGACTTCGAGGAGCTGCCCGAGGGCAGTGCGCTGCGCGAGGACGTGCTCGACCTGGCACGGCGGGCCGAGGTCGACGTCGGCGAGGTGTACCGGGTGGACGCCAGCCGCCGCTCGACTTCGCTGAACGCGTACGTGGCCGGCCTCGGGCCCACGAAGCGCGTCGTGCTCTACGACACGCTGATCGACGATGCCGAGCGCCCGGAGCTGGAGTCGGTGGTGGCGCACGAGCTCGGGCACGCCGCGCACTCCGACATCCCGCGCGGGATCACGTTCGCCGCGCTGGTGACCCCGCTGGGCCTGCTCCTGGTCAGGGAGTTCTCGGGAGGCCTCGGGCGCCGCGCCGGCGCAGCGCCCGGCTCGCCGGCGGCGATCCCCGCGCTGTTCCTGGCGATCGGAGTGGTCAGCTTCGCGATCAACGTCGCGGGCAACCAGCTCTCGCGCAAGGTCGAGGCCAGCGCCGACGCCTTCGCGCTGCGGATCACCGACGACCCGCAGGCGCTGATCGGCCTGCAGACGCGACTCGCGGAGCGCAACCTCTCAGATCCGGATCCGCCGGCGCTCTCCCGCATCCTCTTCGGGACCCACCCCACGACGCTCGAGCGGATCGGCTCGGCGCTGGCGTGGGAGCGGGGCGAGCGTTAGCCGCGCCTCAGCCCGCGTCTCGTGCCCAGCGCGCCGTGCGGGCGAGGCCGTCCTCGAGCCCGATCTCCGCGCGCCAACCCAGCTCCTCCGCGGCCCGCCCCGAGTCGATCGCGATCCGCTGCACCTCGCCGGCCCGGGCGGGTGCCATCTCGGGCGAGAACTCGGCGTCGTAGGCGGCGGCGATCGCCTGGCCGACGGCGAAGACGTCGGCCTCGCGGCCCGTGCCGATGTTGAAGGCCCCGGTCGCCTCGGACTCGGCCGCCGCGAGGAAGGCGGCCACGACGTCGTCGACGTGGATGTAGTCGCGCGTCTGCTTCCCGTCGCCGAACACCTTCGGTGCGGTGCCGTCGAGCAGCGCGCCGCAGAAGATCGCCACCACGCCCGCCTCGCCGTGGGGGTCCTGGCGCGGGCCGTACACGTTGCCGAGCCGCAACGCCACCGCCGACAGGCCGTGCAGTCGCGCGTAGAGGTCGACGTACCCTTCCGCGGCCAGCTTCGACTGGCCGTATGGGGCGTCGGGTCGCCGCTCGGCATCCTCGGGAAGCGGCAGGTCGCGGCCCTCGCCCTCGCCGTAGATCGCGCCGCCCGTGGAGGTGAACAGGAACCGTCGGGCCTCGGCCCGGACCGCGGCCTCCAGCAGATTGATCGTGCCGCCGACGTTCAGGCCGAGATCGAAGACCGGGTCCGACACGGACCTGCGCACGTCGATCTGCGCGGCAAGGTGGAAGACCAGTTCCGGGGACGCGTCGGCGAACGCGGCGTCGACCGCCGCCGGATCGGCGATGTCGCCCTCGACGAGCGTCGCGCCGGCGGCCAGGGCGGCGTCGAGGTTCGCGGCTCGGCCCGAGGAGAGGTCGTCCAGCACGACGACCTCGTCCCCGCGCTCGAGCAGAGCGTCGACGAGGTTCGACCCGATGAACCCTGCGCCTCCCGTGACCAGCGACCGCATCCGGGCGCAAGATAGCCCCTTGGCCGCGCCGTAGACTCGCGCCTCATGCCGACCGACCCCATTTCCGAGCTGCGGGGCGCCGTTGGAGCCGCGATCGCCGCCGTCGGCGGGGACCTCGGCGCGGAGGAGCCGAGCCTGGAGCGCCCGCCGGACGCGGGTCTCGGCCACTACTCGACCAACGCGGCGATGCGCCTCGCGTCACAGCTGCGGGACGCACCCCGGTCGATCGCGGAGCGTCTCGGCGCGGAGCTCGAGAGCGGGCTGGGGACGGTGGAGCGCGTGGAGGTTGCAGGACCCGGCTTCCTGAACCTGTTCTTCGCCGACGCCTGGCACCGCGAGGCGGTGGTCCGGATCCTGGCCGCCGAGCGGTTCGGAGCCCGGGAGCCGAGCTCGCCGAACGTGCTCCTCGAGTTCGTGTCCGCGAATCCCACCGGGCCGCTGACCGCCGCCGGCGGCCGGGGCGCCGCGTACGGCGACTCCCTTGCCCGCGTGCTCGACGCCGCGGGCCACGAGGTCGCCCGCGAGTACTACCTGAACGACGGGGGCACCCAGATCCGCAACTTCGCCGCATCGATCGCCGCGCGCATGCGCGGGGAGGAGCCGCCCGAGGACGGATATTCCGGCGAGTACGTTTCCGAACTCGCCGATGAGCTCGCGGCCGCCGGGGCAAATGCCGACGATCTGGACGACCTGGCCCGGCGCGGCGCGGAGGCGATGCGCCTGCGGATCGAGGCGACGCTCGAGCGGTTCGGCGTCCACTACGACATCTGGTCGTCGGAGCGCGAGCTGCTGGAGCGCGGTGCCCTGGAGGCGGCGCTCGCGGCGCTCGGCGACGCCGGTCACACGTACCGGACCGAGGGCGCCCTATGGCTGCGGACCTCCGACTTCGGCGACGACAAGGATCGGGTCCTGGTCCGCTCTGACGGCGAGCCGACCTATTTCGCGTTCGACATCGCCTACCACCGCGACAAGCTCGAGCGGGGGGCCGGGCTGATGATCGACCCGCTCGGCGCCGACCACCATGGGTACGTGCCGCGGATGAAGGCGGCGATCGCGGCGCTCGGCGCCGATCCGGACCGCTACGAGGCACCGATCATGCAGCTCGTCAACTTCGTCGAGGGCGGCGAGCGCGCCCGGATGTCGAAGCGCAAGGGTGAGTTCGTCACCTTGGATGAGCTGCTCGACGACATCGGCCGGGACGCGGCCCGCTTCTTCCTGATGCAGCGCAGCCACGATACGGCGCTCGACCTGGACCTCGATCTCGCGCGGAGCCAGTCCCAGGAGAACCCGGTCTACTACGTGCAATACGCGCACGCGCGGATCGCCAGCATCCTGCGCAAGGCGGAGGCCGAGGGAGGGGTCGCCGGCGAGCCGGCGATCATCGCGGGGGCGGGGGACGAGGCGACGTTGGCCACGGCCTGCGAGCCGGCCGAGCGCGAGCTGGTGCGCAGGCTCCTCGAGCTCCCGGACGAGGTCTCGCTGGCGGCCGAGAAACGGGCGCCACACCGCCTGACCGCCTACGCGATGGCGGTCGCGGCCGACTTTCACGCGTTCTACCGTGATTGCCGGGTGGTCGGAGCGGACGCCGAGTCCGGGATCAAGGGCCTCGAAGCCGCCCGCCTGGGCGTCTGCCTCGCAACGAAACGAGTCATCGCGGGAACCCTCGACCTCCTGGGGATCTCGGCGCCGGAAAGCATGTAGCTCCTGGCGGACGCATGGCATGCGCATGGGTAACCGTCGGCGAGCGCTGTTATCTTGCGCGCCGTTCCGACTAGGAGGAGGATTTCCAGTGACCAAGGCTGATTTCGTTGAGCGGATCGCAGGGAGCTTTGACTCGAAGAAGGCGGCCGCCGACGCCGTCGATGCCGTGCTCGACGGCATCCAGGACACGCTCGCCGGCGGTGGCGAGGTCAACTTCACCGGCTTCGGCAAGTTCAGCGTCGCCGAGCGTGGCCCGCGCCAGGGTGTCAACCCGCGCACGGGCGAGCGGATCACGATCGCCGGCGGCCGGGTACCGAAGTTCTCGGCCGGCGCCGGGCTGAAGTCCAGGGTCAAGGGCGGCTGACGCCCGTACGACCCTTCACGGACCGGCTCGCGGCGCTCGTCGAGGAGCGCCGCAGCCAGGTCTGTGTCGGCCTCGATCCCGACCCCGCCGTCGCGGGCGAGGCCTTTCCCGACGCGGCGGGCGAGTCTCCCGCCGAGCGCGCCGCCGACGCCGTCGCGCGCTGGTGCGAGCAGGTCGTCGAGCAGGCCGGGCCCGCGTGCGTCGCGGCCAAGCCGCAGCTCGCCTGCTTCGAGCGGCTCGGAGCTCCCGGCTGGGCGGCCCTCGAACGTGCGATCGCCGCCGCACGCGCGGCGGGCCTGCTCGTCATCGCTGACGGCAAGCGCGGCGACGTCCCGGTGAGCGCGGCCGCCTACGCGCAGGCCCTCCTCGGCTCGACCCCGACGCCGTGGGGCGACGCCGAGGGGCTCGGCGCCGACGCCGCGACCGTCAACGGCATGCTCGGCGCCGACTCCCTCGAGCCGCTGATCGACGTCGCCGGAGAGCGCGGAGCGGGGCTCTTCGTACTCGTCCGGACTTCCAACCCGGGTGCGGCCGACGTGCTCGACCTGCCCGCCGCAGGCGCTCCCGTGCACGAACGGATTGCCGAGCTGGTGGCGTCGCTCGGCCCGCGCCTGCAGGGGGAGGGCGGCCTCTCCGGGCTCGGCGCCGTCGTCGGTGCGACCGAGCCGGAGCACATCGCCCGCCTCCGCGCCCTGATGCCGCGATCGGTCTTCCTGCTGCCCGGGGTCGGGGCCCAGGGCGGGGACGCAGGGCGGCTCGGCGCCGCCTTCGCCGCACATCCCGCGGGAGCCCTGGTGGCGGCCTCGCGCTCGATCGCGGGGTCCGGCGACCCCGCCGCAGCCGCCGAGGAGCTGCGCAGGCAGGTTTGGGACGTAGCTTGCGCGGCATCGGCGGGTGCCTAGAACGCAGTGATTCGCGGCTACCATCGCCTCGATACCCGTTTTCAGGTAGTCGATGGCGAGAGCGCTCACAGAGATCCCGGACGTGGAGCCACCACGCAGCATCGTCGCGCGCGTTCTCGCCCCGCTGGCGCTGGTCGCCTGCGGGTCTGGCGCTGTTCCTGCTCGTCTCCGACACGCTCTCGGGAGGCGGCGACGACGCAGGGACCGGGAACGAGCGCGATCGGCCGCGGAAGGAGCAGCAGCGGAACGAGCCGACGGTCGAGAGCGACACATACGTCGTCGTCCCCGGCGACACCTTCAGCGGGATCGCGGAGAAAACCGGGATCCCGCTAGCCAAGCTCGAGCGGCTGAATCCGGAACTCGACACCGGGACCCTGAACGCCGGGCAGCAGATCAAGCTGCGCCGCTGAGAGCAGGCGTCGCGGCGCTCGCCGCGTGCGCTTTCCTGGTCGCCGCGCCCTCGTCGGGCGACGCCGCGGCGAAGCCGCCCGACGACCTGCCGGCCGGTAACTGGCTGCTCGTCGACGAGGAGTCCGGGGACGTCCTGGCCGAGCGCGAAGCGGACACCGCTCGCCCGATCGCCAGCGCCACGAAGCTGATGACGGCCTTCATCGTGCTCCGCGACCTCGAGCTCTCGGACGAGGTGACCGCTCCCGAGTACGCGGCGGCGGCGGGCGAATCGCTGATGGGCCTGCGCGCCGGCGAGGTGGTGACCGTGCGCGACCTGCTCTACGGGCTGCTGATCGCGTCCGGGAACGACGCGGCGGCGGCCCTTGCGCTCCGCGTCTCCGGATCGATCCCGGACTTCGTCGCCGAGATGAACCGCACTGCGCAGCGCCTAGGGCTCTCCGAGACCGCGTATGCCGATCCGATCGGGCTCGACGGGGGGAACGTGTCCAGCGCCCGCGACCTCGCGAGTCTCGCGATCCGCCTGCGGCAGGAGCCGCTGTTCCGCAAGATCGTGGACACGCCGCGCATCACCGTGGGGACCGGCGAGGACGAGCACAGCCTCGTCAACCGGAACACCCTGGTCCTCGAGGAGCCGTTCGTGGACGGCGTCAAGACAGGGACCACACTGGCGGCGGGCTACGTCCTCGTGGCGTCGGGGCAGCGTCGTGGAGTCGAGCTCGTCTCGGCGGTGCTCGGCGCTCCCGGTGAGGCGGAGCGCGACGCCGCCACCCTGGAGCTCCTCGACTACGGGTTCTCTCTCTATGAAGAGCGCACCCTCGTCGCGCGCGGCGAGCGGCTCGGCGCGGTCGCGCTCAGCGAGGATCGCGGCCCGCTGCCGCTGGTGGCCGCCTCGCCGGTGACCGCGATCGCCCGCGCGGACCAGCGCGTGGACGTGGAGTACCGGCGGCCGGCGCCTCCGGCGGGCGCCGTCTCACGCGGCCAGGAGTTCGGCGTCGCCACCGTCACGCTCGATGGGGAGGAGGTCGGCGAAGTCACCGTGATCGCCGGCAGGACCGTCGCCGCGCCGCCCGAGACCGGGCTCCCGTCATGGGCGTGGGTGGTGTTCGCCGGCGCCGGCGTCATCGCCCTGGGCCTCGCGACGGCGTCGGTCATGGTTGCCAGGCGCCCGCCCAGGTAGAGTCCGCGCTCGGCAGTGATCCTCACCGTCACCCTCAACACCGCCGTCGACCGCACGGTGGCCGTTCCCAACTTTCGGCTCTCGCAGCGTCACCGCGCGGTCGAGTCCCAGACGATGGCGGGCGGCAAGGGCGTCAACGTCGCCCGCGCCCTGAAGCTGCTCGGACGTCCCGTGATCGCGACCGGCCTCGCCGGCGGGGCGACCGGAACGAGGATTCTCGAGCGCCTCGCCGAGGAGTCCATCCTGAACGACTTCACCCGGATCGAGGGCGAGTCGCGGACCAACCTCTCGGTCGTGGACCCGACGACAGGCGAGCAGACCGAGATCAACGAGCGCGGCCCTCGGGTAACGCCCGAGGAGGTCGACCTGTTCGTCGAGAAGCTGCTCTACCTGGCGCAGGGCGCGACGATCTGCGTGCTGGCCGGTTCCACGCCGCCCGGCACCGAATCCGACGTCTATGCGCGACTCGTCACCGAGCTGAAGACCCTCGACGTGATCTCGGTGCTCGACACGGATGGCGAACCGATGCGCGCCGGGTTGCGAGCCGAGCCCGCCGTGGTCGCGCCGAACATCGGCGAGGCGGAGGAGGTCGTCGGCCACGAGTTCAACGACGCGGACGACAAGGCGATGGGGCTCACGGGCCTGATCGAGATGGGTGCCGGCGATGCGATCATCACCAACCCCGGAGGGTGCTCCGCGATCGTCGGCCGGGGGAGCGATCGCCGGCGCTTCGAGGTCCAGATCGAACAGCTCGAGCCGATCGCGGCGGTGGGCTCGGGCGACGCGTTCCTGGCCGGCTACGTGGCCGCGCGCTACGAGGGCGCCTCGCCTCGGGACTGCCTCGCCTACGGCGTGGCCTGCGGAGCGCAGTCCACGCAGCACTTCGGGGCCGGAACGCTCGACCCCGGCGAGGTCGAGCGGCTCCTGCAGCGCGTCCAGGTCGACGAGACCGACGTGCCCGCCGGGGTCGCCTAGCCGCGGTTTACCGCTGTTATCATCGCCAGGACCTTGGATTCCCGGGTCCCCGCCTCGCAAATTGCGGATTCGCAGCCCCTTTCCGAGGGGCTTTTTTCGTCCGTGAACAGACGTAGCCTGGGCCCTCTTAAACGAAGGAGCTGAATCGGGTGGAAGTCGAGATCGGTCGAGGCAAGAAGGGCAGGCGGGCCTACGGGTTCGACGACATCGCGATCGTGCCGTCGCGCAGGACCCGCGACCCTGACGATGTCGACATCTCCTGGAACCTCGGGCCGTATCGCTTCGAGCTGCCGCTCCTGGCGTCCGCGATGGACGGCGTCGTCAGCCCGGCCACGGCAATCGAGCTCGGCCGGATCGGCGGCCTCGGCGTCCTCAATCTCGAGGGCATCTGGTCGCGCTACGAGGACGCGGACGAGCAGCTCGACCGCATCGCCGGCGCTCCGGCCGAGTTGGCCACCCGCACGATGCAGGAGGTCTACGAGCGCCCGGTCGACCCCGACCTGATCGCCAAGCGGGTCGAGGAGATCAAGGCGGCAGGGATGGTCGCCGCCGGCTCGCTCACGCCGCAGCGCGTGACGGACTTCTACGAGGTCGCGCTCGAGGCGGGCCTCGACATCCTGGTCATCCAGGGCACCGTGATCTCGGCCGAGCACGTCTCGACCAAGTCGGAGCCGCTCAACCTCAAGGAGTTCATCGCCGAGGTCCCGGTGCCGGTCGTGGCCGGAGGCTGCGCCTCCTATTCGACCGGCCTGCACCTGATGCGGACCGGGGCCGTGGGCGTCCTGGTCGGCGTCGGCCCGGGGGCCGCGTGCACCACGCGCGGCGTCCTCGGCCTGGGTGTTCCCCAGGCGACCGCGATCGCCGATGTGGCGGCCGCGCGCTCGCAGCACATGCTCGAGACCGGCGAGTACTGCAACGTGATCGCAGACGGCGGCATGCGGACCGGCGGCGACGTCTCGAAGGCGATCGCATGCGGCGCCGACGCCGTGATGATCGGCTCGCCGCTCGCGCGCGCCAAGGACGCGCCCGGGCGCGGCTTCCACTGGGGCATGGCGACGTTCCACCCCTCGCTGCCGCGCGGGACCAGGGTCGCGACGCTCCAGGACGGCACCGTCGAGGAGATCCTCCAGGGGCCGGCCCATGAGAACGACGGCACCTTCAACCTGATGGGAGCGCTCCGGACGTCCATGGCCACCTGCGGCTACGAGGACATCCGGGACTTCCAGCGGGCCGAGGTCATGGTCGCCCCGTCGCTGCAGACCGAGGGCAAGCAGCTGCAGCGCTCGCAGTCGGTCGGCATGGGGTCGAACGGACGGGCCACCGTCGCGGCGGGGGTCGCCGTCTCGGATGACTGAGGCTCCGGCCGAGGTCCCCGGTTCGGCCACCGCGGCGCGCGAGATCCTGGAGGGCGAGCCCGCCTCTCCCGAGACGCTCGAGGTCGCACCGCCGCGCTCCGCGCGCGAGGAGGTGCTGGTCCTCGACTACGGCGGCCAGTACTCGCAGCTGATCGCCCGGCGCATCCGCGAGTGCGGGGTCTTCGCAGAGCTCCTGCCCAGCGACACGTCACTGGAGGCGATTCGCGAGCGTGCGCCCAGAGCGCTGGTCCTGTCGGGTGGCCCCGCCTCGGTCTACGCCGAGGGCGCTCCGCCGCTCCGCACCGAGCTGCTCGAGCTCGGGATCCCGGTGCTCGGCATCTGCTACGGCATGCAGGCGATGGCGCTCGCGCTGGGCGGGCGCGTCGAGGGCGCCGAGTCGGGCGAGTTCGGCCGGACCGCGCTGAACCTCTCCGGCTCGGGTGGCCGGCTCCTGGCCGGCCTTCCGGAAGAGCAGCAATGCTGGATGAGCCACCGCGACTGCGTGCTCGAGGCGCCCGAGGGGTTCGAGCCGCTCGCCGCCAGCCCCGGTTCGCCGGTGGCCGCGTTCGAGTCGGTCGAGCGCGGGCTCTACGGCATCCAGTTCCATCCCGAGGTCGTCCACACCCCGTACGGCACGCAGGTCCTGGATCGCTTCCTGCGCGAGATCACCGGCTGCGAGCAGCGCTGGTCGCCGGCATCGGTGATCGACGAGCAGGTGGAGAAGATCCGCGCCCGGGTGGGCGACGCGGAGGTGATCTGCGGCCTCTCGGGCGGCGTCGATTCAGCGACCGCCGCGGCGCTCGTCCACAAGGCGATCGGGGACCAGCTCACCTGTGTCCTGGTCGACCACGGCCTGATGCGAAAGAACGAGGCCGAGCAGGTGGTCCACGCGTTCCGCGACGAGCTCGGCGTGAAGCTCGTCCACGTCGATGCCGAGCAGCGCTTCCTCGACCGTCTCGCGGGCGAGGACGAGCCGGAGCGCAAGCGCAAGATCATCGGCGAGGAGTTCATCCGCGTCTTCGAGGACGAGGCGCGCAAGCTCGAAGGGGCACGGTTCCTGGTCCAGGGCACGCTGTACTCCGACGTGATCGAGTCCGGCGGCGAGGGCCACGGCGCCGCGACGATCAAGTCGCACCACAACGTCGGCGGGCTTCCCGAGGACCTCGACTTCGAGCTGGTCGAGCCGCTCCGGATGCTGTTCAAGGACGAGGTTCGCGCGGTCGCCACCGAGCTCGGCCTGCCCGACAAGTTCGTGTGGCGCCAGCCGTTCCCCGGACCGGGCCTCGGGATCCGCGTCGTCGGCGGCGAGGTCACCCGCGAGCGGCTGGACATCCTGCGCGACGCCGACGCGATCCTCCAGGAGGAGATCCGCGCCGCCGGCCTCTACCGCGAGCTCTGGCAGTCGTTCTGCGTGCTGCCGGTCGTGCGCTCGGTGGGGGTGCAGGGCGACGGGCGCACGTACGCGTACCCGATCGTGATCCGCGCGGTCACGTCGGAGGACGCGATGACCGCCGACTGGGCGCGGCTCCCTTACGACCTGCTGGAGCGGGTCTCGAACCGGATCATCAACGAGGTACCGGGAGTGAACAGGGTGGCCCTCGACATCTCGTCGAAGCCACCTGCGACGATCGAGTGGGAATAGCCGGGCGCCGCGTCGGCGCCGACCGCGCTAGCTGTATCTATCCCACTTCTTGAGCTTGCGGGTGACGTCGGGGCGACCGTTCCAGTCGCCGCGCCACAGCTCGAAGTGGAGGTGGCAGCCGGAGGCGTTGCCGGTATCCCCGACCTTGCCGATCTGCTCGCCCTTGCGGACGCGCTCCCCCTTGCGGAGCCGGGGCTTGCGCTTCATGTGCGCGTACATGTAGTCGCGCTTCGTGCCCTTGCCGTTGATGACGATGTAGTTGCCGGCGCCGCCGTCGAAGTCGTTGTACTTCACCTTGCCGGTGCGGGCGGAGATGATCGGCTTGCCGCACCTCGCAAACACGTCCTGCCCCTCGTGCCCGCGGCCGGCGCCGTAGCCGTCGCCGTAGTCGTGCTTGGCCGGCAGCGGGAAGGTATGCCCGCCGGCGTCGTCACCGGTATCCCCACCGCCGGTGCCGCCGCCCCCGACCCCGACGCCCCCGTCTCCGGCCGTGGCGGTAGCCGCCAGCGCGCACAGCGTGGCGAGGACGGCGACCGGGGGGAGAAGTCGGCCCAACAAGAGCGGCGGCAGTATAGCGAAACGTGAGGCGGCAGTTAGCGAGCGCTCACACGCACTCACAATCAGGGCGCGCTCCGAACGTCCCGTGGGCGCTCGTCTATCATCATCGGCCCGCGCCGAGGCGAGATGCCTGGCGCGGTTTTCGCGCGGTCGGCACAGCCCTCCGCTTGTACGCATGAAGACCTACGTAGCGACACCCGAGAACCGCCAGCGCGACTGGTACGTCGTCGACGCCGAGGGCAAGAACCTCGGCCGGCTCGCGACCCGGATCGCCGACACCCTGCGGGGCAAGCGCAAGCCCGAGTACACGCCGCACTGCGACACCGGCGACTTCGTCGTCGTCGTGAACGCGGAGAAGGTCACGGTCACGGGCCGCAAGCTCGAGCAGAAGACCTACTTCCGGCATTCCGGCTATCCGGGCGGGCTGCGTTCGCGCACCCTGGCCGAGATGCTCGACCGGAATCCCGAGGACGTCATCCGCAAGGCGGTCAAGGGCATGTTCCCCCGCAATCGGCTGGCCCGGGCGCAGCTCACCAAGCTCAAGGTCTATGCGGGCCCCGACCACCCCCACCAGGCTCAACAGCCGAAGCCGCTGGAGATCGAGACTTGATGCAGGACGAACCACAGGACGAGAACGTGACCCCGGACGAGCCGACGCCGGACCAGCCCGAGGCTCCGGCGGGCGACGAGCCGCCCGCCGAGGAGCAGCCGCCTGCCGAGGAGGTAGCGCCCGAGCCCGCCGAGGAGGCGCCGGCACCGGCCGAGGAGACTCCCGCCACGGAGGACGCCGAGCCCGCGGACGCGCCCGCGCCCGACGAGTCCGGCGAGGCATCGGGCGACGCGCCTGAGGCGAAGCCCGAGGGCAAGGCGAAGTCCGAAGAGGCCGCGCCCGGCGCGGACCTGGAGCCGATCCGGCTCGAGGAGGAGCGCGAGCTCAGCGCCGAGGAGCGCGCCCGCGTGGAGGCCGAGCAGGAGGAGCAGCAGCGCCTCCAGGCCGAGGCCGAGGCCGAAGGCGCGGACGAGCCCGTGCGCGAGGGCGCCAAGCTCGACCTGGCCGCCGACGCGACGGTCCAGGCGACCGGCAAGCGCAAGACCTCCGTGGCCCGCGTCGTCCTCACCCGCGGCGGCGGCGGCTTCAAAGTCAACAACCGGGCGCTGGACGAATACTTCCCCCGCAGCTTTCACCAGACCGTCGCCCGCCAGTCGCTCGCCACATCCGGTTACGAGGGCCAGGTGGACGTGAGCGTCCGGGTCCACGGCGGCGGCATCTCCGGCCAGGCCGACGCCGTTCGCCACGGGATCGCGCGCGCCCTGGTCGAGATCGACCCCGAGCTCCGTGGCGAGCTCAAGCGCCGCGGCATGCTCACGCGCGACGCCCGCGCCAAGGAGCGCCGCAAGGCCGGGCTAAAGAAGGCCCGCAAGCGGCCGCAATTCAGTAAGCGTTAGCTTCAAGGCCGCATGGCCAAGAAGCTGTTCGGAACCGACGGCGTTCGGGGCGTCGCGGGGGAGAAGCTGACAGCGGAGCTCGCGGTCGCGCTCGGCCGCGCAGCGGCGGCTGAGGCGCAGGCGGAGCGTCCGCAGGTGCTGATCGTCCGCGATACGCGCGAGTCCGGGCCGATGCTCGAGTCCGCTCTGGCCGCCGGCATCTCTCAGGGCGGCGGCGACGCGCTCATCGCCGGCGTCGTCCCCACCCCGGCCGCATCGATCCTGGTCCGCCGGCTCGGGCTGGACCTGGCGGTCGTGGTGTCCGCCTCGCACAACCCGTGGCGCGACAACGGCATCAAGTTCTTCGGGCGCGACGGCACCAAGCTCCCCGACGCCTCCGAGGAGCGCGTCGAGGCCTCGGTTGCGTCCGTCCCGGGGCCGCCCCGGGCGCTGGGCGCCATCCGCGAGCTCCACGGAGCATTCGACGACTATCTGCGCGAGCTCGAGGGTGCGTTCCGGTTCGACCTGTCCGGGGTTCGCGTCGTGCTCGACTGCGCAAACGGGTCCACCCACCGCGCCGCGCCCGCCGCCTTCGAGCGGCTCGGAGCGGAGGTGGAGGTGCTCTGCGCCGACCCGGACGGCCGCAACATCAACGAGCGCTGCGGCTCGACCCATCCCGAGAGCCTCGCCGAGCGGGTCGTCGCGTCGGGGGCCGATTTGGGCTTCGCCTACGACGGCGACGGCGACCGCGTGATCGCGGTCGACGCCGGCGGCACGGTGCGCGACGGAGACGAGATGATCGCCCTGATCGCTA
Source organism: uncultured bacterium (assembly GCA_963734015.1). GTDB lineage: Bacteria > Actinomycetota > Thermoleophilia > Solirubrobacterales > 70-9 > JALZKA01. The sequence goes on from CAVTFG010000006.1 coordinate 131,745, forward strand.
CGCAACTGCGGGACACGGGGGCGCTCGGTGGCGGGGTCGCCGTGACCGTGATGTCGAACTACGGCTTCCACTCGGCGATGGCGGAGGCCGGCATCGAGGTCGCGACGACGCCGGTCGGCGACCGGCACGTGTCGTTCGAGCTCGACCGGCGCGGCTGGACGCTCGGCGGCGAGCAGTCGGGCCACGTGATCTGGACCGGCTTCGCTCCCACCGGCGACGGCATCGCGGCCTCGCTCCTCGTGGCGCGCGCCCTCGGTGGCCGCCCGCTCGCGGACGCCATCCCGATGACGAAGCTCCCCCAGACACTGGTGAATGTCGAGGTCGCGGACCAAGACGCGGTTGAGGACGCCTCGGAGCTCTGGTCCGAGGTCGAGCGGGAGGGCGCCGGCCTCGAGGGCCGCGGCCGCGTGCTGGTGCGTCCGTCGGGCACCGAGCCACTCGTGCGGGTGATGGTCGAGGCGCCCGAGCAGTCCGAAGCCGACGACGTGGCCGGGCGGCTGGTCGCGGTCGTGAAGCGCGAGCTGAGCTAACACCACGTCCCGTACCCTTAACTGCCTTCTATGTGCGGAATCGTGGGATATGTGGGGAAGAGGCCGTGCCGTGATCTGCTGATCAACGGCCTCCAGAAGCTCGAGTACCGCGGCTACGACTCGGCCGGGATCTCGCTGCTCGCGGACGGCGAGATCGACACGGTCAGGGCCGTCGGGAACCTGGCGAACCTCCGCGAGGCGGTCGGCATGGGCTCGAACGGCGCCGGGGACGGCGCCGTGGCGCTCGCGGCGCCGCCGGCGACGATCGGCCTCGCCCACACGCGCTGGGCGACCCACGGCCGCGTCACCGAGGAGAACGCCCACCCGCACGGCGACTGCTCCGATTCCGTGCACATCGTCCTCAACGGAATCGTCGAGAACCACTCGGAGCTCCGCCAGCAGCTGCGCGACGAGGGTCATGTCTTCAGCTCCGAGACCGACGCCGAGATCGTCGCCCACCTGATCGAGAAGCACTACGACGGCGACCTGACCGCGGCGGTCCGCGCGGCGTTCGGCGACCTTCGCGGGCACTACGCGTTCGCCGCGATGCACGCCGAGCACCCGGACACGCTCGTGGCCGCCCGCCAGGAATGCCCGCTGATCGTCGGCGCGGGCGACGGCGAGACGTTCATCGCGTCGGCGATCCCGGCCTTCCTTGCCGAGACCCGGCAGGCGCTCCCGGTCGAGAACGGCGAGCTCGTGACCGTTACGCCTGAGGGGGCGACGATCACGGACGCGGCGGGGGAGCCGATCCAGCGCGAGCTCGAGGAGGTCCTCTGGGACCAGGACGCCGCCGAGAAGGGCGGCTACGCGACCTTCATGCGCAAGGAGATCGACGAGCAGCCGGACTCGGTCGCGGAGACGATCGCCGACCGCCTGCCGTCGCAGGGCAGGGTGGACCTCTCGGAGCTCGAGCTCGACCCCGAGTTCGTCAGGAACATGCGCCGGATCGTGATCGTGGCGTGCGGCACCAGCTACCACGCAGGGCTGGTGGGCCGCTACGCGATCGAGCAGTGGGCACGGGTACCCGTCGAGATGGACATCGCCTCGGAATACCGCTACCGCGAGCCCGTCGTGTCCTCCGAGGACCTGGTCATCGGGATCACGCAGTCCGGCGAGACCGCCGACACCCTCGCCGCGATGCGCCTCGCGCGCGAGAACGGGGCGACCGTGCTCGCGCTCACCAACATCATGGGCAGCCAGGCCACCCGCGACGCGGACGCCGTCCTCTACACGCGCGCCGGGATCGAGATCGGCGTGGCCGCCACGAAGACCTTCGTCAGCCAGGTCGCGGCCATGTACCTGCTCGGCCTCTGGGTGGCCCAGCAGCGCGGCACGCTCGAGCACGACCGGATCGCGGAGCTGATTGCCGAGCTCAAGCAACTGCCGCGCAAGATCCAGGAGACGCTGGATTCGGTCGAGGACGGCGTGAAGGCCATCGCGCGGGCCGAGAAGGACGGCACGTTCTTCCTCTACCTCGGGCGCAACATCGGCCTGCCGGTCTGTCTCGAGGGCGCATTGAAGATGAAGGAGATCTCCTACATCCCCTCCGACGCCTACGCCGCGGGCGAGATGAAGCACGGGCCGATCGCGCTGCTCGACGAGTCGACCCCGGTCGTGTGCGTCGCCACCGACAGCCCGATCCTGGACAAGATGCTCTCGAACGTGGAGGAGGTGCGGGCTCGCGGAGCCGACGTGATCGCGATCGCCACCGAAGGCACCTCGCGCGTGCACGAGATCTCCGACCTCGTGATCGAAGTGCCGCGCACGGATTGGCTCCTGCAGCCGATGGTGGCGATCGTCCCGCTGCAGCTACTGGCCTACCACGTCGCGCGGATGCGCGGCCTGAACGTGGACCAGCCGCGCAACCTCGCCAAGACCGTCACCGTCGAGTAGCCGTAGGTGCGCCCGGCCCTCACGGCAATCCCCGCCACTCTCGCCGTGCTCGCGGCCGGATGCGGGGACTCCGACGACGGCGCGTCCGGCGCCGGCTCGGCGATTCCCCCCGACGCGGTCGTCTACCTCGAGGCCGACATCTCCGGCGGCGGCGACCAGCCCGCGAAGCTCGACGCGCTGCTCTCAGAGCTCGGCGAGATCCCGCTGCTTGGGACACCGGTCGAGCCGAAGGAGCTGATCGCGCAGGCCCTCGAGGACAGCGCGGCCGATTCGGGAGTGGACTTCTCCTTCACGGAGGATGTCGAGCCCTGGCTCGGAGACACCATCGCGATCGGCGTTCGCTCGCTCGCCGAGGAGGAGCCCGGCATCGTCCTCTCGTTCGCGGTCGACGACGAGGAGATCGCACGCGATGCGCTCGAGCGCATCACCGCCCAAGAGGACGGCTCGAAGACGACGGCTGAAGAGTACGACGGGGTTTCGTACTCGCTCAGCGAGGCTGACGACCTCGCGGTCGGGATCTTCGACGAGATGCTGGTGCTCAGCACCGCGGGCGAGTTCGAGGCGGCGGTCGACGCCTCCCGGGGCGATTCGCTGGCCGATGAGGATGCCGTCGGTGAGGCCTTCGACGCCCTGCCCGAGGAGCGCCTCGCCAGCGCTTTTGTGAACGTGGAGGGTGCGGTTGAGTCGGAGGTGGACACCGAGGCCGAGCAGGCGCGGCTCGACGGCGTCCGCGAGGCGGTTCCCGAACTACTCGAGCCCATGGCCGTCGGCGCCGTCGCCGGTGAGCGCTCGCTGGCGCTCGACGTCGCGGTGCCGCACGGTGAGGACGCACCGGATTTCTCGGGCACGTCCAAGTTGGCGGAGGCGCCGGCCGACGCCTTCGCGGCGTTGGGCTTCGCGGCACTGGGCGAGCAGCTCGCCTCGATCGTGGAGCGGATCGAGCCGCTCGCGGGCGCGGAAGCCGGATCGCTTGGGGAGGATTTCGAGCGCGCCGTGGGCGTTCCGCTCGACGAGGCGCTGGCCGGCATCGGCGATTCCGTCGCCTACGTTCGCGGAGAGCTCCCGGAGGAGTTCGTCGCCACGTTCGACGCGAGCCTGGCCGGCGAGGGCGATGTGCTCGAGCGGCTGCTCGCGGGCGTCGAGGCAATCGCCGCGGAGGACGACGACACCGTGCTCGGCCCGGCGATCGGCGGCGGCACGGGCTTCTCGGCCGAGCCGACGCCGAAGGTCGCCGACAGCTCGCCGGTGAAGTTCATCAACGCCGAGCTCGACGACGAGCTTCGCGTCCTCGCCGCAAGCGACAGGGAGCTCGCCGAACAGGCGCCCCCGGCCGAGACGCTGGGCGATACCGATCGTTTCCAGGCGGCCGGCGACGCCCTTTCCGACGACTTCGAGATGGTGGGATTTGCCGACCTCGAGCCGATTCTGGACGCTGCCGTGCCGGGCGGGTCGATCCTCGACCTCGCCGTGGGCGACGTGCCGCCGGAGCAGGCGGTGGTCGGGTTCCTCGCGGGCAAGCTCGGGTTCGCGGCCGCCGGGATCCGCGACGACGGCGACTACTCCGTGCAGCGGGTGCTGGTGGGCCTGCGGTAGCGCCATGGTGGGCATCGACCTGATCGAGATCGAGCGCTTGGAGCGTGCCCTGGAGCGACGCCCCGCCCTGGCCGAGCGGATCTTTTCGGCGGCCGAGCTCGCATTCGCCCGCGAGCGGGCGCACCCAGCCCAGCATCTCGCTACCCGCTTCGCCGCCAAGGAGGCGGCGCTGAAGTCGCTCGGCCTGGGCGGCCTGCGGCTCCACGAGGTGGAGGTGATCGGCGGCGGTGACGAGGCGCCGCGGCTGGAGCTGCATGGTCACGCCGCCGCCGTCGCCGCCGACCGCGGCGTTGCGCTGGAGGTCTCGCTCACGCACGCCCGCGAGGTCGCGGGCGCGGTCGTGATCGCCCGCCCGGCCCGCTAGACCCGGGCGGCCTTGCGGGCGCGGCTACCCTCCGCCCATGCACGACTGGCTGCGCCCCCTTCACGACGCCGAGGGCATGCGAGCGGTCGACTCCTGGGCGATCGCCGAGCGCGGGATTCCCTCCCTGGAGCTGATGGAGGCCGCCGGCGGCGCCGTTGCCCAGGCGGTGCGCGAGCTGGCGCCCGTGGGCCCGATCCGGGTCGTCTGCGGCAAGGGCAACAACGGCGGCGACGGCCTGGTGGCGGCCCGGCTGCTCGCCCAGACCGGCTTCGAGGTCGATGTGCTGCTGCTCTGGCCCGCAGGCGAGCTCTCACCCGACGCCGGCGCCAATCTCGAGCGCCTCGCCGAGCCGGCCAGGGAGGTCGGCCCCGACGAGGTTGCCGGCGCCCTCGCGGACTCGGGCGCGATCGTCGACGCGATCTTCGGCACGGGCTTCAGCGGGGCGCCGCGCTCGCCCGCGGCGGACGCCATCGAGGCGATCAACCGCTGCGGCGCTCCGGCGGTGGCGGCTGACGTCGCCTCGGGCGTCGACGCCGCGACCGGCGAGGTCGAGGGCCCGGCCGTGGAGGTCGCCGTGACCGTCGCCTTTCACGCTGCCAAGCTGGGCCACAGGATCGCCCCCGGCAAGCGGCACGCGGGCGAGCTGCGCGTCGCCGACATCGGCATTCCCCCGGGCGACCCCGTCGCGCCCGCCGGCGGCGAGATCGGCCCGGGCGTCCTGCACCTGCCCCCGAAGCGCGGGCCGGATTCCACGAAGTTCACGTCCGGGCAGGTGCTCGTGGCCGGCGGCTCCCGAGGTCTGACCGGTGCCGTTGCGTTGTCGGCCACGGCCGCGATCCGGGCGGGGGCGGGCTACGCCACCGCGGCGGTCCCGGCCGAGGTCGAGGACATCCTCGAGATCAAGCTGACCGAGGTGATGACACGCGGATGTCCCTCGGACGAGGGGTCGTTTGCCGAGGGCGCGGCCGATGACGTGCTGGACGCGGCCGAGCGAGCCGCCGCGGTCGTTCTCGGGCCCGGCATCGGGCGCGCCGACCCCGCGCTCGACGTGGCGCGCGAGGTCGCGCACGCGGTGAACGCGCCGCTCGTGCTCGACGCGGACGGGCTGAACGCACACGCGGGCGCCCTCCCGGCGCTCGCCGAGCGCACCCGGCCCACGGTGATCACGCCGCACGCCGGCGAGCTCGGCCGGCTGCTCGCGCGCTCGTCCGAGGAGATCGGCGAACACCGCCTGACCGCGGCTCGCGAGGCGGCCGCCGAGGCGCGTTGCGTGGTCGTCCTGAAGGGCGACGACACCCTCGTCGTCGACGGCGCTGCGGGCCTGTTCGCGGCGGTCAGCGTCGTCAGCGCGCCCGCCCTTGCCACCGCCGGCACCGGCGACGTCCTCGCCGGCACGATCGGCGCGCTCCTGGCCCGGGGGCTGCCGGCGTTCGAGGCGGCATGCTGCGCGGTACGGGCGAACACGACGGCGGGGGTGCTCGCGGCCGAGCGCGTCGGGGCGGCGGAGTCCGTGGTGGCGGGCGACGTGATCGCCTCCCTGCCCGGGGCGCTGAAGGTGTGACGTGAGGCGGGCCGAGGCAACGGTCGACCTCGGAGCGGTCGAGCGGAACTGCGCGCGCCTGGCGGGCTCGCTGACCGGCGGCGCTCGCCTCTGCGCGGTCGTCAAGGCGGACGGATACGGGCACGGCGCCGTGCCATGCGGGCGGGCCGCGCTCCGAGGCGGGGCCGGGATGCTGGCGGTCGCGGCGGCCGGGGAGGCGACCGAGGTGCGGGCAGGGATCCCGGACGCCCCGCTGCTGACGATGGGAGCTCTGTCGCCCTCAGAGCTCGACGAGGTACTCGCCGCCGGCTCCGAGCTGGCGGTGTGGCGCGAGGGGTTCCGTGCGCTGGTCGCCGAGCGCGGTGGGGCGCTGGGCGTCCGCCCGCGCGTCCACGTGAAGTACGACTCGGGGATGGGACGCCTGGGGGAGCGGGACCCGGAGGCGGTCCTGGCGCTCTGCGACGCCGTGGCCGCCGATCCCGGCCTGGAGCTCACGGCGCTCTGGACTCACTTCGCGACGGCGGACGAGGAGGACGACTCGTTCCTGCGCGACCAGCTCACGCGGTTTCAGGAGGTGGCCGCCGTCGCGCGCGAGCGGCACCCGGGGATCGTGCTGCACGCGGCGAACAGCGCCGCGACTCTCCGCAACCCGGCGTCCCACTTCGACCTGGTCCGCTGCGGGATCGCCGTCTACGGGCTCGACCCGTTCGGACGTGATCCTGCCGAGCAGGGGCTCGAGCCGGCACTGGAGCTGCGCTCGTACGTGGCCGACGTGAAGCTGTTCGAGCCGGGCGCCAGCGCGGGCTACGGGCGGCAGTGGCGAGCCGAGGAGGAGACCTGGGTCGGCGTGCTCCCGATCGGATACGGCGACGGCGTGCGCCGCGGCCTCGCCAACAACGCCGACGTGCTGATCGCCGGCCGCCGGTATCCGCTGGTCGGGGCCGTCTCGATGGACAACATCACGGTCGACCTCGGCGCCGCCGGAGAGGTCGAGCCGGGGGCCGAGGCGGTCTTGATCGGCGCGCAGGGTGGCGAGCGGATCCTGGCCGAGGAGATCGCAGCCGCGCTCGGGACGATCAACTACGAGATCACGACCGGCATCTCGCCTCGGGTTCCCCGTGAGTACCGGGAGGAGGCGGCGTGAGCGCGATCGGCGACGCGCTGCGCGGCTCGGCGGCCGTGATCGCCGCGCAGACGGCGCTCGACCGCCCCGCCTGGGTCGTCGGGGGCGCGGTTCGCGACGCGGCGCTCGGCAGGCCGGTGGTCGACGTGGACCTCGCCGTGAACGCCGGCGACGAGGAGGCGGCGGCCCGCGAGATCGCCCGCGGCGGCGGCGGTGCCGCCTTCCAGCTGTCGGAGGAGTTCGGCACCTGGCGCGCCACGGCGCGCGACGGCGCCTGGCACGTGGACGTCACGAGGCTGCGCGGAGACGACATCGAGGCGGATCTCGCTGAGACGCGACTTCACGGTCAACGCCGTGGCGGTGGCGCTGGCGGATCTGGACGGAGAGCCGCTGGATCCGTCGAACGGGCTGCGGGACCTGGAGGCCCGCACCTTGCGGGCGGTCTCACCGCACACGTTCGCGGACGACCCGCTGCGGCTGTTGCGGGCGGCCCGGATCGCCGCCGCGCTCGGGTTCGAGATCGAGCCGGACACCGCGGATCTCGCGCGGGCCGAGGCTCCGCGCGCAGCCGAGCCGGCTGGGGAGAGGCGCCTGGCCGAGCTGCGGCTGCTGGTGGCGGGCGACGACCCCATCCGCGCGTTCGAGCTGCTCCACGAGCTCGGAGCCGTCGACGGCGTGTTGCCGGAGCTCGAGGCACTTCGCGGAGTCGAGCAGAACCCGAACCACCACCTCGACGTCCACGGGCACACGGTCGAGGTGCTGCGCCAGCTGCTCGTGATCGAGTCGGACCTGGACACCTACGCCGGCGCCAGCGCCGACCGTGTCAGGGCGCTGCTCGCGGAGACCCTGGGCGACGGGTTTAATCGGCGCGAGGGGCTGCGCCTGGGCGCCCTGATGCACGACATCGGAAAGCCCGCGACCAAGGGAGAGCACTCGGGCTATGTGACGTTCATCGGCCACGACTCCGTGGGAGCCGACCTGGTCGTCGAGTCGCTCGGGCGGCTGAAGGCGAGCCGGGCGCTCACGCGCTACGTCGAGGGCCTGACCCGCAACCACCTGCATCTCGGCTTCATGGTCCACGAGCGTCCACTCGAGCGCCGGCGGATCTACGACTACGTCTCGCGGTGCGGGGACGTCGCGCCGGACGTGACGCTCCTGACCGCCGCCGACCGCATGTCCGCCCGCGGCTCGGGGCCGGTTGCCGCGCCGGAGATGATCGCCGCGCACCTGGAGCTGGTGCGCGAGGTGCTGCCCGCTGCCCTCGAGTGGCAGCGAACGGGGCCGCCGCCGGTCCCGATCCCCGGCGACGAGCTGGCCCGCGAGCTGGGGATCGACGAGGGGCCGCGTCTTGGGGAGCTGATCGCGGAGCTCCGCGCGGCCGTGTTCGCCGGCGAGGTTTCCGACCGCGAGGGGGCCGTGGAGCACGCGCGCCGCACCCTGGCCTCGGCTTCCAGCGATTAGTCTCCGCGCCCGATGGCGGACGACTGCATCTTCTGCAAGATCATCGCTGGAGATCTGCCGGGCGAGATCGTCGACTCGGACGAGCGGACGCTGGCCTTCATGGACATCAACCCGGCCACGCCCGGCCACTCGCTGGTGGTGCCTCGGGCCCACTCGGCGGACCTGATGGAGATCGCCGACGAGGATCTCGAGGCCACCAACCTCGCCGCGCGCCGGCTGGCCGCTCGCATGGACGAGACGCTCGAGCCGGACGGCTTCAACATCCTCAACTGCTGCCGTACGGCGGCCTGGCAGACGGTCTTCCATTTCCATGTGCACGTGATCCCGCGCTACGACGACGACCCGCTGAAGCTGCCCTGGATCCCCCGTGGCGCGGAGCCGGAGCAGATCGCGTCGGTCGCGCAGCGGATCCGGGGCGAGCCCTGATGCCGTCGGTCACGGTCACGCGCGACGGCGACGTCGCCCTGATCACGCTCTCGAACCCGCCGCTCAACCTGTTTGGCCCGGACGCCTTCGACGAGCTCGGGGAATGCATCGACGAGGTCGCTGCCTCCGATGCCCGCGCGGCGGTCTGGCGCGCCGATGGCGACATCTTCACCGGCGGCGTGGACGTGCAGGTGTTCGCCGACGCGGTCGCGAGCGGCGAGGGCGAGGACTTCCCCTCCCTGGTCGGCCCGATCAAGCGGCTGGAGGCGCTCGAGATGCCCACGCTCGCCCTCTGCCACGGGCTCTGCCTTACCGCCGGGCTGGAGGTCGCCCTGGGCTGCGACATGATCTGGGCGGGCGAGTCGGCGAAGTTCGGCCTGGTCGAGCGCGTCGTGGGCCTGACCCCCGGCGCGGGCGGCACCCAGCGGCTGGCCGAGCGCGCCGGCCCCGCGCGGGCACGCGAGTTCGTGATGTCCGGCCGCCTCTACGACGCGGCGACCCTCGAGCGCTGGAACGTGGTCAACCGGGTCGTGGCGGACTCGGAGCTCGAGGCGAAGGGCATGGCGTTCGCCCGCGATCTCGCGGCCGGGCCCACCCGCGCGCACACGATGACCAAGCGCATCGTCCGCGCGTACGTGGACCGCGGGATGGAGTACGCGGACGAGGTGACGCCGGGCGTGTTCGGCGAGCTGTTCGCCACCGAGGACCTGCAGAACGGGGTCGAGTCGTTCCTGCGCGAAGGGCCCGGCAAGGCCACGTTCAAGGGCAAGTAGCGGCCCCGCGACGCGCTACCCTCTCGGCGCCGATGGCCAAAGAGGAAAAGATCGAGATGGAGGGCGAGGTCACCGAGGCCCTGCCGAACACCATGTTCAAGGTCAAGCTCGACAACGACCACGAGGTCCTCGGGCACATCTCGGGCAAGATGCGCCGCCATTACATCCGCATCCTCCCGGGCGACCGCGTGAAGATCGAGCTCTCGCCCTACGACCTCGACCGCGGCCGCATCACCTACCGCTACAAGTAGCCGGCGGCCGGCCGTGGTCCACGAAGCCGAGCTGCGCGAGACCGAAGCCGGCCTGGTGCCCGACAGCGAGGGCTGGTTCGTCATGAACGCGCGGGACGCCCGGTGGATCCGTCGCGACGGGCGGGGCGTCAACCTGCCGTTCACGGGCTGGACCGAGCACGAGGCGGAGACCTACTTCCCCGACCTCGGCGTCGCCCTCATCGTGCTCGGCCCCGGCGAGCCGATCGGGATGTACCACTGGGAGGCCGACCAGGAGGACTTCCTGGTGCTGTCCGGCGACGGCGTGCTGATCATCGAGGGCGAGGAGCGCGAGCTCCGGCAGTGGGACTACGTCCATTGCCCGCCCGGGGCCGAGCACATGATCGTCGGTGCCGGCGAGGAGGGGTGCGTCGTCCTGGGGGCGAGCTCACGGACGCACATCGGCGAGAACTGCAACGGCGGCGCGTACACGGTGGACGAGGCCGCTCTGCGGCATGGGGCCGGCGTCGAGGAGGAGACGGACGACGCGGACGCGGCGTACGCACGCTTCGCCCCGAGCGAGCCCACGCCATACCGCCCCGGCTGGCTCCCGGGCGACCGCCCGCGGTAGCGCCGCCCGCGCCACACCCTAGGCGCACCATCGCCACGAACCGCACGCCACCCACGCGCCGCGCGCCACCACCATCGCCGGATGCCCGCCCCCAAGCGAGCCGAACGTCGCCTAACCGGACATAGTGTCCGGCCAGCCGTCGTTCGGCGATCGGGGGAGCGGGGAGGCCTGTGGATCGCGGTGCTCGAATTTGCCGCGGGTCGGCATGACGTCGTCTCGCTCGAGCAGCTTCTCCGGCTTGGCTTGAGTGACGATGCGGTTTGGAAGGCCGTGGCGGCGGGCCGGTTGCATCGGGTGCATCGCGGCGTTTATGCCGTTGGCCGGGCGGATCTCACACCTCGCGGGCGGTGGATGGCGGCCGTGCTGGCATGCGGAGACGGCGCTGTGCTGTCGGACGCTTCTGCCGCGGCGCTCCGCGGCCTGCGGCCAACCGCGGCGGCTCGGATCGACGTCACGGTGCCGCGCCCCTCACCGATCTCCCGTCCCGGCATCCGCGTCCATCGCCACCCGGACCTGACGCCGGCCGACGTCACCGAGTTGGTCGGCATCCCCGTCGCGAGCGTCTCACGGACACTGCTCGGCCTCGCCACCTTCCTCCGAGAGCAGCAGCTCGAGCGGGCCTGCGAGCAGGCGGTGGTGCTCGACCAGTTCGACTTGCGCGAGATGGAGGATCTCCTCAAGCGCTCGCGCGGGCGTCGAGGCGTCGCGCGCCTTCGCAGCGTGCTGGCCCGCGGCGACCTGGGCTCCGACATCCCGGCCAGCGGGCTCGAGACCCGCTACCGCGACCTCTGCGCCCAGGCCGGGTTGCCGAAGCCGGAGATCAATCGCTACATCCTGCTCGGCGACGAGTACCACCGCGTCGACTTCCTCTGGCGCGAGCAGCGGGTCGTCATCGAGACCGACGGCAACCGCTACCACTCAACCGGCTGGCGACGAGCCCGAGATCACGACCGCGACGCCCTCCTAGCGCAACACGGCTACCGCCACGCCCGAATCACCGAGGACACGATCACGGACGACCCAAGCCAGGCCATGGCCACGGCACGCTCCCTCCTTCGTCGTTGACTAGAGGCAACAAGTGGTCGGCCGCCCTCGCCACAGCCGCTCACGGGAGGTAGCTGCGAACCGCGCCCTCGTCCGGATCCGCCATCTCCGCGATCAGGCTCGTCCACGCGAACTCGCGCGCGCCGAGGCCCTCGCCGGTCAGCGGGTCGTAGTACTCGCGCAGGCCCTCGCGCTCGATCATCGGCACCAGCCGCGTCACCATCTCGCGCGCCTCGGCCTCGTACCCCAGCCGCAGCATCCCGATCCAGAGCATCCAGGCCGCGTTGATCCAGGTCGGCCCGCGCCAGTAGCGGAGCTTCCAACCGGGTCCCCGGTTCGGTTCGAACGACGGCTCCGCCGCCGAGACCGACGGCGGCGGATGGCGAAGCCAGTAGCGGTCGGGATCCAGGATCCGCTCCACGAGCCGGTGACCGATCTCCTCCGGCAGGTCGGGCAGCGCGAGCGGGGCCAGGCCGGCCCAGGTGTCGACCAGTGGCCGCCCCCCGCCGGGCTGCGCCTCGTCGAGGAACAGGCCGCTGTCCGGGTCCCAGAGGCGGTCGACAAGGGCCGGGGTGATCGACGGCTCGCCGATCGCCAGCCTCGAGAGTCCCCAGAGCACGTTCGTCATCACCTCGCACAGCACGGGATGCCCCTTCGCCCGGATCCGCCGCGCGTCCCAGCCGAGCCGGCGCGACCGCGCGACCAGCAGCGGAAAGCCCCAGCGCGCGTGCGAGCGCCAGCCCCAGACCGGGTCGTACTTCGGCGAGGAATCGAGGCCCGACTCGTCCGGCTGGATCAGCCACAGGAGCCCATCGCCCTCGAGGTCGCGGTTCGCGACGAGCCACTCGTGATGGCGGGCGATCCGCGGCTCGGCCGCCGGGTCCCCGACCGCGATCCGCCATGCCCACGCGAGCAGCGGCGGCTGGATCGTCGAGGTCATGGGCGACGAGCGGCTGTCGACGTTGTAGTAGAGGCGCCGCTTCAGCGAGATCGGGTGGTCCCAGAAGGTCACGTGCCCGATGAAGCCGTCGTCGCGCGAGGCGCGCAGCAGGGACTCGAGCTCCGAGCGCGACCGTTCGCGGTCGAACCGCCGCCAGACGATCGCCGCGAAGCACGAGTCCCAGTACCACTGCCACGGGTACCGCGTCGGGCTGGGCCGCGTGTAGCCGTACGGCATCCCGTCACGCTCGCCCTCGGCCCACGAAGCCGCGAGCACGCGGTGGCAGAGTTCTCCAAGCCCCTCGTTCGAGCCAGCGACGAAGTCGCGGTTCATGCGCTTACGACCTGCCGGGTCAGGCAACACACCCTAGCCCGATGGCAGCGGACGCGAAGCGGAGCAGCCATCGGATTCGAATTGTTCAATCGGCCATCTTTCGCATGCCTCGGAGGGCGAAGAACGCCATCAGCGCGATGAGCCCCGCGAGCGCCACCAGGCCGGGCCACGTCTCCCCCCAGGTCACCCCGCCCGTCACGAACCCCTGGCGCGCCATCTCGAGCACCTGGGTGACCGGGTTGATCTCGGAGACGGTCTGCAGCCAGGGCTGCAGCAGCGCCTTGGGCGCGTACGAGGTGGTGAAAAGCACCAGCACGAACATCCCCGCCTGCATCAGCGGCGCGGCCGACTGGGTGCGGAATCGCAGCGCCAGCGAGCATCCCCAGAGCGCCGCCACCGTCCCCATGGCCATGACGCCGAACAGCGCGATCAGCAGGCCCGGGATGCCCGGCCAGTTCGCGCCGATCGCAAACGCGACCGCCAGCAGCACGGCCGCCGGCACCAGCGACCGGATCGCGGCCGAGGCCACGAGGCCGCCCAGGATCGCCGGGCGCGGGGCGGGGGAGGCAAGCAGGCGGTCGAACCAGCCCTGTTCGATGTCGCGGGCGAGGTTGACTCCCGTTGCCGCGCCCGTGAACCCGGCCCCCTGCAGCATCGAGACCGGGATCAGGAAGCTCTGGTAGCTGTCCGTGTCGAAGCCGCGCAGCTCGGTGAGGTTGCCGAACACCGAGGTCAGGCCGAGGAAGAAGATGGTGGGCGCCAGCACGCCTGGGATCGCCGCGCCGGGCACCCGGACGAGCTCGTTCGCCGACCGCCGCACGAGCGCCGACACCGTCGGCCAGCTGATCGCGATGGCGGCCGTCATCCGCCCGTCCTAAGCCTGTGCCGGAGCGCGAGCCCGCTGAGCCCGAGGCTCACGCCCGCGATGCCGACGATCGACGCGAACGCCTTCCACGCGTCCTCGCCGGTCAGGGTCGAGACCACCGGGTCGCGGATGCCCTCGACGATGAACGAGACCGGGTTGTACTCGGCGACCGTCGCCGCCGGCTCGAGCATCAGCGTGTACGGGAAGAACGCCGAGCTCAGGAACAGGATCACGAACACCAGCGGGAACAGCCCCTGCACCACGGACGCGCTGCCGGTGCGCAGCGCGATCGCCGCGCCGATGCCGCCGAACGCGATCGCCGCCAGCGTCACGAACACGATCATCAGGACGACCCCGATGACGCCCTCCTCGATCCGGGCGCCGAAGACGAGGCCGATCACCACGTAGAAGACCGCCGAGAACGCCCCCAACGCCGCCGTGCCCGCGAGCCGTCCCAGCACGATCGCGAACCGCGAGATCGGCGCCGCCAGCAACCGGTCCGTGAAGCCCATCTCGATGTCGACCGCCAGGGCGATGCCGCCGCTGTTCCCGGCGAGGAGCGCCGACTGGATCATCGCCCCGGCGAGCATGAAGTCGAGGAACCCGTTGACCTCGGGGAACCCGGGCAGGCCCACGGCCGATCCGGCCCCGCCCGTCTGCACGGCGAGCAACAGCGACGGGAAGATGATGATCGGCGCCATCAGCTGCGGGCGCCGGAACGTTTGCCTGATCGACCGCCGCCCGAGCGCCGCGACCACGCGGGCGTTGTCGGCGAGGCGGCTCACGCCGGCTCGGGCGCGGGGGCGTCCTCGCCCTCGACCTCCAGGTGGCGGCCGGTCTTGGCGACGAACACGTCGTCGAGGGTCGGCTCGACCAGGTCGAGCGACTCCACCGCCAGGCCCGCCTCGTCGAGCGCGCGCACGACCGGCGCGACCTCGGTCGCCCCGCCGGCAAGCTCCACGAGCACGTGGCCGTCCTTCGGGGGCATCGGCTTGCCGAGCGTGGCCACGACCTCACGGGCCCGCTCGACCTCGCCCTCGCAGATGGCGATCTCCAGGTGCGGGCGGCCGACCTGTGCCTTCAGCTCATCGGGCGTGCCCTCGGCGACGATCAGCCCGCCGGAGATGATCCCGACGCGGTCGGCCAGCTGATCCGCCTCCTCCAGGTACTGGGTGGTGAGGAAGACCGTCGCGCCCTCCCGGCGGTTCAGCTTCTGGACCTCCTCCCAGATCCCCTTCCGACTGACCGGGTCGAGCCCGGTGGTGGGCTCGTCGAGGAACAGCACCCGCGGCTCGTGGACCAGCGCCGAGGCGAGATCGAGCCGGCGGCGCATCCCGCCGGAGTAGGTGCCGACCCGCCGGTCGGCGGCGCTCGACGAGCCCCACGCGTTCGAGCAGCGCCTCGGCGCGGCGCTCGCCCTCGGCCCTGGGGAGGCGGTGGAGCGTGGCCTGGAGGCGAATCAGCTCCCGCCCCGTCATGAGCGGGTCGAGCGCAGCCTCCTGGAGCGCGACGCCGATCGCCTCGCGGACGGCGCTCGCTTCACGAACGACGTCGTGGCCCGCCACGCTGGCGCTGCCGCCGGTCGGCCGCAGCAGCGTGGTGAGCATCCGCACGGTGGTCGTCTTGCCGGCGCCGTTCGGCCCGAGGAA
Source organism: uncultured bacterium (assembly GCA_963734015.1). Taxonomy (GTDB): domain Bacteria; phylum Actinomycetota; class Thermoleophilia; order Solirubrobacterales; family 70-9; genus JALZKA01. The sequence goes on from CAVTFG010000006.1 coordinate 147,122, forward strand.
GGCGTAGATCTCGCCCTCGGCGACCTCGAGGTCCACGCCGCAGACGGCTCTGACGCCGCCCTCGAACTCCCGCTCGAGCCCCCGTACTTCGATCGCCGCCATCGCGGCGGGATTGTAGGGAGGAGAGTCCGGCTAGTTACCGGGCTTGAAGTACGCGTGGTACAGCAGCCGCGCCTGGTTGTACGTGCATGCGTACTTGCGGTCGGTGCCGACGTTTCGGTGCGGCTTCGTGTGCGCGAAGAAGTAGTCCAGCCGCTGGTTTTCGGGAACGCTCGCCGGGATCTCGCAGTTCTTCTTGCTGCGGCTCGCGACCCACACGTCATCGCGGCTCTGGCCCTTGAACGCGAACGCGGGCAGCCACGTTGCCGTGGTCAGGGCGACGATGCTGCCCTTGGATACCTGCAGCGGCTCCCGCAGGGTGAAGGTCGGCTGCTCCCCGTAGTACGACTGGACCTTGATGATCGGGGAAGCGCGCTGCAGCCGGAACTTGCGCTTGCCCTTCTTCCGCAGGATCGAAATGCCGGCGGTCGGGGCCTCGCCGAATTCGCTGGTTCGCGCCGCCTTGCCGAAGACGTTTCGCTCGTTCTTCGACGGCTTGGCCAGGTCCACGCTCCAGGCGACGATCTTGCCCTTGCTGGGCGCCTTGAAAAGGTTGGCCTTGCCATCGACGCTTCGCTGGTACCCGGTCACCTGGCCGGTGATCTGGCATTCGGACGCCGATTTCTGCGAACAGGCCGGCTTGGGGTTGTCCCGAGTCTTGCCAAGCACCTTCGCGCGCTCGGCCCCGGCCACGCCGGAAAGCCCGACCGCGACCACGGCCGCGAGAACGGCGGCAGCACCAAGCATCGGGCGCACGCGCGCCGGGCGGCGCTCGGGTGGCTTGGAGCTTGGGGAAGTCACTGGACTCGTAGAACACGGCCAACCATGCGATGTTGCGGCTCGCCGTGAGGCCATCGTAGCCAGCGGTCCAGGGGATTCCGGCCGCCCGGACGCCCGCTTGGGCAGTCCCTTGCGCGCCGCTAGGCGGGCTCGCCCAGCGGTTCCTGGCGCTTGCCGCAGTACGGGCAGTCGGCGACGTCCAGGCCGATCAACTGGTCGCAGCGGGGGCACAGGCGCAGGTTCTCGGGCGTGCGCAGGAGCGCCGACTCCGAGGGCGCGAGCGGCAGGGTGCGCGTGACGGGCTCCATCTCCTCGCCGCTCACGCTGTCCACGTAGACGCCGTTCTCGTCCACCACGGCTATCGCCTCACGTCCCGAGGCCGGGGCACGCAGCCGGTACGTCTGCCGGTCGTTCACGGCGCGAACTGTACTCCAGCCTTAGGCTGTGCCGATCCGCGTCCTGATCTTCCACGGATATCTGCTCGGGGGCACCGGCTCGAACGTCTACAACGCGAGCCTGGCCGCGGCCATGCGCCGCATGGGACACGACGTGCATCTGGTCTGCGAGGACCGCCAGGCCGACCGGCTCGACTTCGTCGACGCGGTCGGTGACTGGGACTCGGGCGAGCTCCGGCTGCGCGAGACCGGGATCCCGCCCGCGGACGGCTCGGTCACCGTCTACACGCCCGACATCGGCGGCCTGCTGCCGGTCTTCGTGCGCGACCGCTACACCGGCTTCGAGGTCAAGGAGTTCCAGGAGCTGACCGACGCGGAGCTGGCGAACTACATCGACACCAACGTCGCCGCGGTGCGCGAGGTCGCCGAGCGCGCCGGCGGTATGGACGCCGCGCTCGCGAACCACATCGTGACCGCGCCGGTGATCCTTCACCGCGCGGGGCTTCAGTTCGCGCTGGCCGTGCACGGGTCGGACCTCTCGTACACCGTGCTGCCGAACCTCGAGCGGTTCGGGCCCCTTGCGCTGGAAGGCGCCCGCGCGGCGGCGGGGATCCTGGTCGGCTCCGGGCACATCGCGGAGCGCCTGCGCCTCGCGGTCGACGAGCCCGAGGTGAACGCGAAGGTCGCGCTGGGGCCGCCCGGCGTGGACACGGAGGCATTCGCGCCCGTGCCCGCCGCTGAACGGGAAGGCAGGCTGCTGGACCTCGCGCGCACCCTCGCCGCGATCGAGCCAATCCCCGACCGCGACGCGCACGAACGGAGCTCGTGGGACCGCGACCCGGCCGAGGCCGCGAGCGCGGTCGAGTGGTTCGCCGGCGCCGAGGGCCCCAGGGTCGTCTTCGTGGGCAAGCTGATCGTCTCCAAGGGCGTCGACCTGTTGCTGGCTGCGTGGCCGCTCGTGCACGCGCAGAACCCCGGCGCGCGCCTCATGATCGCCGGCTTCGGCGCCTTCCGGGAAACGCTCGAGGACCTGTGGCGCGGCCTGACTGTGGGCGACGCGGATGCCGTGGCCGAGATCGCCCGCCGGGGCCGCGGCCTGGAGGGCGGGGAGGACGCGCCGTTGAACCACTTGGCGGCGTTCCTCGACGCGCGGCCCGATGGCTATGACGATGCCGCCCGCGACGCGGCAGGCAGCATCGGCTTTTCCGGGCGCCTCGAGCACGACGAGGTCGCCCGCCTCGTGCCGTCCTGCGACTCCCTGGTCTTCCCGAGCACCTTCCCCGAGGCGTTCGGCATGGTCGCCGCCGAGGCCGCCGCCGGGGGCGTGCTGCCGGTCTCCGCCGCGCACTCCGGCGCCCTCGAGGTCAGCCGCGAGCTGGCCGCCGACCTGCCCGACGCTGCGGCGCCGCTGGTCTCATTCCAGGTCGGCGACGGGTCGGTCGCCGAGATCGCCGCGAACCTGAACGACTGGCTCGCCCTGGCCCCCGATATCACTGCCCAGGCGCGGGCGGCGCTGCGCGAAACGGCGGTCCGGCTGTGGAGCTGGGAGGGGGTCGCGCGCGGCGTGATCGAGGCTTCCAGTCCCTGATCGCGGTTTCGGTCGGGCGGTGGCCGTTTGTACGCTGCGGGCATGCCGGACCCGATCGACTACGAGCAGACGGAGGCCGAAGCGGCCTTACTGCGGGGCGCGGCCGAAGACGCCATGGGCCGCGCCGGCGCGACCGGAGGAGCGCTCGGCGGCCTGGTCGGCGGCGCCGCCGGCGGTGGGGTCGCAGGCGGGGCCGGCGGGAGCGTGGGCGGTGCCCGGGGCGGCGCTCGCGGTGGCCGGCTCGGGGTCAGGTTGACCCGGGTCCATACCGCGGGCGAGGAATTCGAGACCGAGCTGGCTCCCGACGCGGTGGTGGCGCGCGTGCGTGAGTCGGTCGCCGAGCACGGAACCGAGATCGAGGATCCGAACGCCGCCGGGGATTCCAGCATCTGGGCGCTCGTCGCCGCCGGTTCCATGAACATGAACGTGGCGCTCGTCAGGGTGGCGGTCGAGCCCTCCGGCAAGGGCTCGTCCGTGTCGATGCGTGCGAGCGCGCACGAGGGGCGGATCGGCCGCAAGAACACCGGCGCGACGGCGATCGAGCGGATGGCCGCGCGGCTCCGGAGCTAGTGGCAATCGTCGCCTGAGCGACGCCCAACCGCCGCCATTCGTCAATAGAATGCCGCGCGATGACGCGAGGGACCTACGCGCGCCTCCTCGGGGCGATGATCCTGCTGACGATCGTCTCCTCCGTGCTCATGCTGATCCCGGACTGGAACGGCGAGGCGGCGTCCGCCGAGGCCGACGACATCGACACGCTGCTCGACGTGATGATCGTGCTGTCGTGCTTCGTGTTCTCGGTCGTGGTCGTGATGCTCGGCTACTGCCTGATCAAGTTCCGCGCGAAGCCCGGCGACGAGTCGGACGGCAAGCCCGTCCACGGCAACACGAAGCTCGAGATCGCGTGGACGGTGATCCCGACGATCATCGTCCTGTTCGGCGCCGGCTACTCCTGGCTCGTCCTCGACGACATCGAGACCGAGGCCGCCGACCAGCTGCCGATCTCGGTCACCGCCCAGCAGTTCAAGTGGACCTTCGAGTACCCGGACGAGGGCGTCACCGCCGACGAGCTCCACGTCCCGGTCGACCAGCAGCTCGAGCTGAACCTGGTCGCGCTCGACGTCCTGCACTCGTTCTGGGTGCCCGAATGGCGGCTGAAGCGCGACCTGGTGCCGATCGCCGACGGGAACCCCACGGACGTTGACAACGTCATGCGCGTGACACCCGACGAGGAGGGGACGTTCCAGCTGATCTGCACCGAGCTCTGCGGACTCGGGCACGCGACGATGCGCGCCCCGGTGGTCGTCGAGTCCGAGGAGGACTTCCAGGCCTGGATCGCCGAGCAGCAGGCGGCGCAGGAAGAGGCCGGCGGCGAGGGGGCCCCGGCGGGCGAATCCGAGGCCGGCGCGTAGATAGGTTTCGTGGTCAGGAGTCATTGACTTGCCAGCGGCACTGAAGAACCCCGGAATGCCGAGAGCCCTGTTCGGCTTCTTTGTCGGCGGCGCCCTGGGATTCGGCCTGGTCGTCGCCCTTCGGGCGATCTCCGGACTCGAGATCATCCAGACCGAGCAGACCGGCTACCCACACGTGATCGTGCCCGCGATCACCGCCCCGCTCGGGTTCCTGGTCGGGCTCGGGTGCTTCTCGTACTGGTTCCGCTGGGCCGGCGGCGCGCCCACCGTGCCGGACGACCACTCCCAGCACGGCGCCCACAGCTGGAAGGACTACTTCCGGTTCAACACCGATCACAAGGTGATCGGCATCCAGTACATCGTCACCACGTTCTTCTTCTTCCTCGTCGGCGGCATGGCCGCGATGGCGGTCCGCGCGGAACTCGCGCAGCCGGGCACGCAGGTGGTCGATCCGAGCTTCTTCAACGGCCTGTTCTCCACCCACGCCGCGTTCATGATCTTCCTGTTCATCATCCCGATCTTCGCCGGGATCGCGAACTACGTCCTGCCGCTGATGATCGGCGCGCCGGACATGGCGTTCCCGCGCCTGAACGCCCTCTCGTTCTGGATGCTGCCGATGGCCGGGATCCTCTTCCTGTCCTCGTACTTCGCCCCGGGCGGCGCGTTCGACGCGGGCTGGACGGGTTACGCGCCGCTCTCGACCGGCGCCCCGTTAGGCCAGTCGTTCTTCAACCTGGGAGTCCAGTTCGCGGGGGCGTCGTCGATAGCGACAGCCCTCAACTTCCTCGTGACGATCATCACCATGCGTGCGCCCGGAATGACCTTCTGGCGCATGCCGCTGCTGGTCTGGGCGAACCTCTCGACCTCGCTGCTGGTCGTCGCCGCGACGCCGTTCATCGCCGGCGCCCAGTTCATGGTCCTGTTCGACCGCGCCCTCAACACGAACTTCTTCCAGGAGGCGATGGGCGGCGACGTGCTGAGCTACCAGCACATCTTCTGGTTCTACTCGCACCCGGCCGTCTACATCATGATGCTGCCCGGGTTCGGGATCATCTCCGAGGTCCTGTCGACCCACGCCCGCAAGCCGATCTTCGGCTACCGCCTGATGGCCCTGGCGCTGATCGGGATCGTGGTCCTCTCCTACACGGTGTGGGCGCACCACATGTTCGTCTCCGGGATGTTCAGCTGGCTGCGGGTGCCGATGATGATCACGACCCTGCTGATCGCGGTCCCGACCGGCATCAAGATCTTTTCCTGGCTGGCGACGCTGTTCGACTCGGTCTTACACGTGAAATCGACCGCGATGCTGTTCTCGCTCGGGTTCATCGTGACCTTCGTGATCGGCGGCATCTCCGGCGTGATGCTGGGGATGGTCCCGCTCGACATCCATATGTCGGACACGTACTTCATCGTGGCCCACATCCACTTCGTGCTCTTCGGCGGCTCGGTGTTCACGATCTTCGCCGGGCTCTACCACTGGTTCCCGAAGATGACCGGGCGGATGTACGACGAGCGCCTGGGGCGGATGCACTTCTGGCTCACGCTGGTCGGGATGCTCGGCACGTTCATACCGATGCACTGGATCGGGCTCGAGGGCATGCCCCGCCGCGTGGCCGACTACTCGGCCCAGTTCGGCGACTGGAACCTGGTGATCTCGATCTTCTCGTTCATCCTCGGCGCCGCCCAGCTGATCTTCGTCTACAACGTGATCGTCAGCTGGAGGTGGGGGCCGAAGGCCGGCGACAACCCCTGGCGTGCGAAGACGATCGAATGGCTCGTCTCCTCGCCGCCGCCGGTGTTCAACTTCGATGAGATCCCGCGCGTGGTGGGCGGCCCGTACGAGTTCGGGGTGCCCGGTGCGCGGCACGCGATCCTGGGCGGCGAGGAGCCGGCGGAGGTGAAGCCACCGGCGCCCGCGGTGGCGGGTACCACCTCGGGGAGCAGTCCGTGACGCTCCTGTGCTTCCTGAACGAGGTCGCGGGCGGCCGCAAGCTGCTGGAGGCGGTGCGCGATCGGGTCGACGCGGGCGAGACGAGGGTCGCGATCACGGCGCCCCAGAACCAGCCGATGGCCGGGCAGATCGTCGACCGCGACGAGCTGGCCGACGCGGCGCGCAGCCGGGTCGACGTGACCCAGGCGGTGTTCGCGGACTTCGGGATCGAGGCGGAGGGCGCGGTGATGGACCCCAACCCGCTGCTGGCGCTGGATGACGCGATCCGCGCCTACGAGCCCGCGGAGGTGCTGCTCTCGTGCCTCACCGAGTCGCGCTACGGCTGGATGCGGCGCGACCTGGTCGAGTGGGCGACCGGCCACTTCGAGGACACGAAGATCACCCATATCCCGGTGCGGATCGACGACGACGCCATCCGGTGGGACGTGACCCACACGCTGGTGGTCGCGACCCAGACGGTCGCCAGCGCGGACCTCGTCGGCCGCCTCAAGTCTCGTGCCCAGGAGCGGCCCCACCGCTACACCTTCATCTGCCCGCGCTCGGGTCAGCTCACGCGCGAGCAGGTCTGCGACCGCCTGGCCCGGACGCTCGCCGAGATGTACCGCTCCGAGATCGACGCCACCGGCCAGCCGATGAGCCCGGCGCCGTTCGCCGCCGTGCAGAACGCGATCGAGCACTACCGCGTGGACGAGGTCCTGATCTCGACCCTCGCGGGCGAGCAGTCGGTCTGGCTCGAGGAGGGCCTGATCGACCGCGTCCAGGAGATCACCGACAAGCCGGTCGAGCACGTCGAGGCCGGCGGCGACGTCGCGCCGACGGTCGCGCCGGCCGCGGGAGCCAGGGTCTGATGGAGAGCGCCTCGATCGCCGCCGGGCAGGCCACTGCCCACGACGACCACCACGGCCCGCCGGAGGCGAACCAGAGCTCGCGGATCGACCGCCAGACGCTCGGGATCCTGCTGTTCATCATCTCCGAGGTGATGCTGTTCGGGGCGTTCTTCGCCTCGTACTTCTTCATCCGGGTGGTCGCGAACGAGGGGGCCTGGCCGCCGGAGCCCTACGAGCTGCCGGTGCTGGTCGCCGGCGTGAACACGGCGATCCTGATCTCGTCCAGCTTCACGATGCACTGGTCGCTGGAGGGGGCGCGCGGGGGCAACCGCCGGGCGATGCAGTTGGGGCTGGCGGCGACGTGGCTCTTGGGCGCGACGTTCCTGTTCATCCAGATGAACGAGTACGTCCACATCGGCTTCTCGGCCCGCGACGGCGCGTTCGGCTCGATCTTCTACGGCCTCACCGGCCTTCACGGCGCGCACGTCTTCATCGGTTTGTTGCTCCTGACGTTCGCGAACATCCGCGCCTGGCGCGGCCACTTCGGGCCGAAGGCCGAGGACCACCTGGGCGTCGAGGTGCCCGGCATCTACTGGCACTTCGTCGACGTAATGTGGATCATCGTCTTCACCACGGTTTACATCTTGTAGCCTGCGTCTGAGCAGCTTGCCTCGCGCCGTCCTCAAGGCGTAGCTTTAGCGTCTCATGCACAACCCGCTTCGGTCCGAGGCTGAGATGTTCCGGGTTGTCGTGATCGTCGGGATCGCGGTGGCGCCGGTGATCCTGCTGGCGTTGCTGGTCGATCCGCTGGTCGGGGCGATCCTGTTCGGGGTCGAGATCGGGGTGGCAATCGGGTTCCTCCTGCAGCGCTCCCGCGGGACCGAGCCGCGCACGGCGGAGGTCGCCAGCTCCGACGACGCGGTGCACCGCGTGCTGGTCGTCGCCAACCAGACCGTGGGCGGCCGGGCCCTGCTCGACGAGATCAAGCGCCGGGTGGCGGGCGAGGAGCGCAGCGAGATCCTGGTCGTCGCGCCGCCGCTCGCGAGCTCGGCCGCCGAGCACTGGTCGTCGGACGTCGACGAGGGCATTCGCGACGCGCGCGAGCGGCTCGACGCGTCCGTTGCGACGATGCGCCGCGAGGGCTTGGAGGTGCGCGGGCAGCTCGGCGACCATCACGACCCGAACCAGGACGCGGAGGACGCGCTGCGGACTTTCGCGGCCGACGAGGTGATCATCTCCACGCACACTCCCGAGCGCTCCCGCTGGCTCGAGTCGGGCGTCGTCGAGAAGGCGCGCAGCGAGCTGCCACAGCCGGTAACGCACGTCGTGGTGGACCTGGAGGCGGAGGCTGCGGGAACCGGCGAGGCGGCCTAGCCGCCGCCTCGGTTGCCGCCCGCGGCCTGCCCCGCCGGTTCGGGCGCATCAGCTTCCGACTGCTCGGCGGCCGTGGTGCAGTCGTCGCCCGAGGGGTCATCGGTGCAGGCCAGCAGGTACTGGACCAGCGCGTTCAGGTTCGCTTCGGGGAGCCTGGTCTCATCGAAGACCGGCATCACGCCGGCCGGGAAGCCCGAGGCGATGTCAGCCTCCGGATCCTGGATCGAGTTCATGATCTCCTCGGCGGCCTGGCCGGGCAGCACGTCGTCGAGCACGGGGCCTGTCGTTCCGGCGCTGCCCGCCGCCTCGAGCGTGTGGCAGCTTCCGCATTGCTCGGTGAAGACCTCCTGCGCCGTGCCCAGCGGCGGCGGTGCGATTCCGGGCACCCCGGCGACGCTCGCGACATACGCCGCGACGTCCTCGGCATCCCGGCCGGTGACGATGTTGGCCGGCATGTAGACCTGGTCGTAGCGCGGGTTGTCCGGATGGATCTCACGGGGGTTCTCGATCTGCGAGGTGACGACGCCCTCGAATGTGTCCTGGTCCATTCCGGTTTCCCGGGCGGCGGCGAACGAGGCATCCAGATCCGGCCCGATCGTCGCCGCGGTACCGGCCTCGGCCAGCGTGTGGCAGGTTCCGCAGTTGGTCTGGAACAGCTGGCGCCCGCGCTCGAGGTCGGCGTCCTCCTGGAGGTCGCATCCGGCGAGCAAACCGCCTGTGAGGAGGGCGGCGATCGAAAGCAGGATCACCCTCCCGCGGGCGAAGATAAGCCGCCTCAACAACGGCGGCCCTCGGCTTCGTCCTTCGGACTCCGCCTCACGTGAGACTGGCTCGGCACGCGGCGCATCCTATCTGCCGGAGCCGACAATCGACGCCTGTGACTTGTGCCCGTCCGAGCGTTTTGGATAGGGTTAGAGCCAATCCGCACTAGTCAATTCGGATCGGCCGCGTGGGTGGCCGAAACCCGGAGGACGCCAACGAAAGGAAGAGCCAGGGGATGGAGGTCAGGGACGGAATGTCGGGCGTGGTCCTCACGTTGGGACCGGGCCACACCCTGCGCGAAGCCGCCCGGATGATGACCGAGCGCGGCGTCGGGGCAGCCGTGGTGATCGACGAGGAGATGCCGGGTCCGGGCGTCGTCTCGGAACGAGACGTCATCAACTCGCTTGGGCACGGGGAGGATCCCGACGTCGAGCGCGTGGGCGCGCATCGCACCGGCTCCGTGATCTCGGCGGCGCCCGATTGGAGCCTCGAGCGCGCGGCGGTCGAGATGTCCCGACGCCACATCCGCCACCTGGTGGTCGTCGAGCGCGGCGAGCTCGTGGGCGTGCTTTCGATGCGCGACATCATGCGCGTGTGGACCTCGGAAGGGGCGACGTCCAGCATGACGTCCCCTGAGTCCGAGGCCGCCTCGGTCTAGGTCGCGTTACTCGGTGGGCTTGCGCGGCGGGACGGCCGGCAGCACGGCCGTCGTCAGCTTCTGCCGTCGCGGGAGGCGGTCGACGTCGCCGCGGGTCCGACGCAGCATCCCGATCAGGCCGACGAGCGCGATGACGCCGCCGATCACTCCGTAGGGCCACCAGACGAACAGGCCCGCGAGGACGCCGAGCAGGCCGAATGCCGCGATCGCCGGCAGCCACGAGGGCTCGGGGACGTAGACGAGCTCGCTTGCCTCTGGGGTCCCGTTGTCGCTCATCAGCCGATGTAGAAGATCGCCACGATGAAGGCCAGCGCGAACACGCCGACCGCGATCGAGGCGGCGGCGAGGCCGCTGCGGAGGTTCTTCTCGGCGAGCCGACGGTCCATCTGTCGCCGATCCTATAGCGCGCGGTCGATGGCCATCGCGCAGAACAGGAGCGCCAGGTAGGCCAGCGACGAGAGGTAGAGGCGGAGCGCCGCCGGCCGCGAGGGGTGACGCGCGAGCTGGATCGCGAGGCCCAGGAATCCGGCGCCCAGCGTGATCGCGGCGGCCAGGTAGATGCCCCCGAACAGGCCGGTGACCACCGGGGCGATCGTGAACAGCGCGAGGATCGCGGCGTAGACCACGATCTGGCGGCGCGTGACCTCGTCGCCGCGCACGACGGGGAGCATCGGCACGCCCGTGCGGGCGTAGTCGTCCTTGATCAGCAGCGAGAGCGCCCAGAAGTGCGGCGGCGTCCAGAGGAACACGATCGCGAACGGATAGAGCGCGTCCCACGCGAGCGCGCCGGTCGCTGCGGCCCAGCCGACCAGCGGCGGCACGGCGCCCGCGGCGCCCCCGATCACGATGTTCTGCGGCGTCAGCGGCTTGAGCCACATCGTGTAGACGAAGACGTAGCCGAGCAGCCCGGCCATCGCGAGCACGGCGGAGAGCAGGTTTACCGTGATCGCCAGCTGGACGAACGCCAGGACGCCCAGCGTGATCCCGAAGTAGAGGCCGTGGAGCGGCTCGATCCGGCCCGCCACGAGCGGGCGGCCCCGCGTGCGGGCCATCCGAGCGTCGCGCTCGCGGTCGAGGTAGTGGTTGATGGCCCCGGCGCCCCCGGCGGCCAGGTAGCCGCCCAGCATCGTCCAGAGCACCGTCGAAACCGCGAGGCCCTCCGGGGCGGCGACGACCATCGTCGCCACCGTCGTCACCAGGAGCAGCGAGATGATGCGCGGCTTGGTCAGCGCGATGTAGTCGCGGACGTGCGCGAGGAACGTGCCGGCCGCCGCGCCGCTCGCGGGCCGGACCAGGTTCGGGGCCTTGGCGGTCGTGCTTTCCATCAGGCGGGAGCCGCGGTCGCCTCGGCGCGGCGGACCGATTCGGAGCGGGGGGCGGGGACGGGCATCAGCGTGGTCCAAGCGTAAACAGCGGTCCCCCAGACGATCGTGCCGAGCGTGAGGTGGGCCAGGATCAGGCCGGCGTGCTTGCCCAGCCAGACGTTCGCGGCGCCGAGCGCGATCTGCGCGAGGAGCAGCCCGCCGAGCGCGAGGAAGGCGCGGCTCCGCGCCCGCTGGCGGACCGCGACGATCACCAGCGCGAGCACGGCGATGGCCGCCAGGTACATGAACGCGCGGTGGGTCAGCTGGATGTCGATCAGCCGGTCCTCGCCGAACGGCATGAAGCGGTCGACGCAGGTGGGGAACTGCTCGCCGCAGGCGGTGTGCGCGCCCAGCACCGGCTCGGTGGGCGTGCCCTCGCCCTCGGTCCCCGCCACCAGGCCGCCGGCGACGATCGTGCCGAGGATCAGAGTTGCGGCCACGATCGTCAGCGCGCGGAGCCCCCGGCTGCCGCTCGCTTCAACCGGCTGCGGCTCGGACCCCTGGCGCCGGAGCGCGAGCAGCACGCCGAGGAACAGCATCGCGAGGCCGAGGTGCGCGGCCACGAGGTACTCGTGCAACCCCTCCTCGACCGTCAGGCCCCCGAGCGCCGCCTGCGCCAGCACGAGGACGCCGCCGGCGATCGAGCCGCCCACGATCCAACGGTGCTCGCGGAGGTGGCGCCAGGCGTGCCAGGCGGTCATCAGCATCAGCACCCCGACGATCCCGGCCGTGATTCGGTGGCTGTACTCGATCACCGACTCGGCCGATGCGGCGGGCAGGACGCCGCCCTCGCAGAGCGGCCAGCCGTGCGTGCCCGAGCCCTCCGGGCCGCACCCAAGACCGGAGTCGCTGACACGGACGATCCCACCGATCAGGATCAGCACGAAGGTGGCGACGAGCGTGGCGGTGACGAGGCGACGGAACCGGGTCAGATCGGCGGCTCCGCCGCCGCGAGGCGCGACGGGATCCATCGGCCTCAGGATATTGACGAGTCGTCGCCGTCCGCCTCGGCGGGCGGCTCGGACTCGGCGGGCGGCTGGGCCTCCGGCGCCGCCGCGGGGACGGGCTCAGGAGGCGGCGGGGCGCTGCGCTCGAGCGGCGCCGGGGCGACGTACGCGGCCTCGCGCTCGCGGATCGCCTCGCGGATGTCGCGCAGCGGCTCGGCGCTGCGGACGTCCGGGACGGCGTCGAAGTTGTGGGGCGGGGGCGGGGACAACGCGAACCACTCCAGGGTCGACCCGCCCCACGGGTCGTGGCCGGCGGGGCGGCCTCCGTTGAACGAGTGGGCCAGGTTGCCGAGCTCGACCAGCAGCCCGATCGCGAGGAAGAACGCGCCGATCGAGGCGATCAGGTTGAGCGTCGAGACGCCCTCGTCCTCGTAGTAGCGGAACACGTCCACCGGTTGGCCGTCGAGGCCGGCGAAGAACATGGCGAACGCGTAGACGATCGCTCCGCCGAGAATGAGCCCCGAGGCGAGCTTGGCGGGCCCCTCGGCGACCAGGCGCCCGCCGACCTTCGGCAGCCAGTAGTGGAGCGCCGCGAACGCGGCGAGCGTGAAGCCGACGATGACCATGACGGTGTCCTGCTGAGCGGCGGTGGTGTTCTCGAGCTGGAGGCCGACGGGGATCACCGAGGTCATCAGCTGACCGCCGAGCCCCGCCGCCAGCGCGATCGCCGCCGCCAGCGAGAGCCCGAGCGGGGCTCGCATCGAAACGGAGCCCTCCCACATCGTCGCGGTCCAGTTGAAGAACAGCAGCCCGACCGGTACCAGCAGCCCGACCGCCGCCGCCATCGCCATGAACGCGAAGCCCTCGGGGATCGGCGCCGCGTACATGTTCTGCATCCATGCCAGGACGCCGAGCACGGCGATCGCGACCACCGAGCCGGCGGCCGCCGCGTGGCTGAAGAGCGGCTTGCGGGCGAACGTCGGGACGATCTCCGAGATGACCCCGACGGCGCCCACCACCAGGATCGTGTGGCACCCCGTGAAGAAGAGCCAGCTCAGGTGCGAGAACAGCAGGGGTTCGCCGTCCTCGCCCGGGTCGAAGAAGACGCCGTCGAAGTGGCGATCCACGGTCAGCATCGTGAGCGCGGCGAGCATCGCCGGGCCGACCACGAGCAGGATGTAGGCGATCGCCCTGGCCGCCCAGGTCAGGATCGGAGCGCGGCGCCAGGCCAGGCCCGGCGCGCGCATGTTGCGCAGGGTCGCCACCAGGTTGATGGCGAAGCAGATGAAGCCGAGCGTCGCGAGCCCGACGCCTCCCACCCACGCGTCGACGCCGTTCGACGGGGAGAACACGTCGTCCGAGAGCGGCGGGAACGGCGACAGGATCGTTTCCGGCACCGTGTAAAGGAAGCTCGCGTAGATCATGAACGCGCCGGCCGCGTAGAGCCAGTAACCGAACTGGTTGAGGCGCGGCAGGGCGACGCTGCGGGCACCGATCTGCAGCGGCACGATGTAGCCGATCAGGCCGATCACGAACGGCACCGCGAAAAGGACGATCGCAGTCACGCTGGTCGCCGTGAGGATCCGGTTGAAGACCTCCGGGACGATGATCGTCGAGTCGGGGACGATCAGCTGGACGCGCGTGAGCGCGAACAGCACAGCGGTCACCGCGAGGAACGTCAGCGAGGTGCCCATCCAGAGTTTCGCGACGGTCTTGTGGTCCGCGCTGGTCGCCGCCTCGATCCAGTCGGGGCGCCTGGCGAGGACCCCGCGGGTCACGACCTCGGGATGGCGCCCGGCGAGCGTGGGCGGGGTCATTCGGCGGCCTCCGTGATCGCGGACGCCTCGGCCTCGGCCTCCGCGGCGGCCTGCCGCGCGACCTCCTCCTGCGCGGCGGCCAGGTTCTCGGCCAGGTCCGCGACGTATTGCTCGTACTCATCCTGAGAGACGACCCGGACCCAGGCGCGCATCGCCGGGAAGGAGGTGCCGGAGAACTGCGTGGACTGCCCGGCGTAGACGCCCTCCTCGTCGGCGCGGAACGAGGTCTCCACGACCTCGCCGGGGACGGCCTCGACCTGACCGCCGAGCTCGGGGATGAACCAGCGGTGGATCACGTCCGTGGAGTCGATCGACAGGTTGACCGTCGTGTCGACCGGGACCACGAGCTCGTTGTACGAGAAGACAGTGGCGATCGTCTCGCTCTGGGAGTCCGGGTACTCGAAGCGCCAAAGCCACTGCTGGCCGATCACGTCGATGTCCAGCGACTCAGCGGACTCGTCGGCCTCGGCCTCGCGCGCGTCGCCGGTCATGACGACTCCGAACACGAAGATCGCGATGGCGATCGCCCCGAGAACGGCCCCGACCCGTCCGATGACCCCGCGCCCCGCGGTCAGCCGGCGCGGCTCGGGATCGGACTCGCCGCGTGCCCGGAACCTCCGGGCCGCGACCAGGAGGCCGGCGAGCAGCACAACTGCAACCAGGGTCGCGACGATCAGCATCACCCAGTAGCTCGTGCGGATGTCCTCGGCGTTGGGGGAGTGGGCGGCGTCCGGGGCGATCGCGGCGCTCGCGGGAGCGGCGAGGATCACGAGGGCAAGGGTCGCGACCGCGAGGGCGCGGCCGAGCATGGGCAGACGGGACGTCGGAGGCCTCACGGCGGCGCCATTCTAATCGCCCGGACCCGCAAGCGCCGCTGACGCCGAGCGTCCGCCGGTTCCTATACTCGCCGCGCGTGCGCCGGCTCCGAAGACCATCCCGCCCGTCGCCTGCGCTGCGCACCGCGGTCCGGGCGGGAGCCGCCGCGGCGGTGGCGGCGTCGATCGCCCTCCCGCCGCTGCGCAAGCGGCTCGGGATGCCGCCCGCCGCAACGATTGCGATGGCGGCAGCGGGCCCGCCGGCTCTGGCCATCCTCAGGCCCCGGACGCGCGCGCGCGACGTCGCCCTCTACGCGCTTCAGATGTGGGGCTTCACGATGGCGCACGAGGTCCCGTACGACGATCCCGAGGCGCTGCGCCGGCGCCTTCGCATCCACTACCCGATCCGCTTCGACCGCGTGCTGGGCGGCGGTGAGCTTCCCAACGCCAGGCTGCAACGAGCGCTGGCCGATCCCCAGGAGCCGAACGCCCTGGACCGGTTTCTCTCGCTGGTCCACTGGGCCTGGTTCTTCGTGCCGCACGCGACGCTCGTCTACGTGCTCCTGCGCGACGACGAGCTGGAGCCCTCCGAGCGCCGGTTCCCACGTGCCGCCCGCCAGATGGCGGCCACGTACGACCTGGGATGCGCCGGGTACTTCGCGGTCCCGACCGCGCCGCCCTGGTGGGCAGCCGAGAACGGCTACACGGACGAGCGGGTCCGGCGCCTGATGGTGGACGTCGGCGAGCGGGTCTGGGGGCCGGCCTGGCCGCGGCTTTACGACTCGCTCGGCGGGAACCCCTGGGCGGCGATGCCGTCACTGCACTTCGGCAGCTCGCTGATGGCCGCGGAGCTCCTGCGCGAGACCGGCCCGGTCGCGGGCCGACTGGGCTGGGCCTACGCGCTGACGCTCGGCTTCGCGCTCGTCTACCTCGGCGAGCACTACGTCACCGACCTCGCGGCGGGCGCCGCGCTGGTCGCCGCCGTCCGCAGCGGTGAGCCCGTCGCCGACCCGATCGTCTCGCGTGTGAGCGCCGCCATCCAGCGGCTCGAGGGGGTCGCGAACGGCTGAGCCCGGCATCGCCGCTGGGCCGCCTGCCACTATCAGGTCTCATGTCGCGTCCGGACGCAGACGGTCCGCTGTACGAAGAGGGTGAGGAGGATGAGAACCAGGATCCGTCCTTCTTCCAGGACCCCAAGAGGATTGCGCAGACCGTCGTTGCGGTCCTGCTGGTCGTTGCCGCGATCTATTTCCTGTTCCCGAAGCTGGTCGGCGTCGAGGACGGGATCAAGAAGCTGGGCGATGGCGATCCGCTGTGGATCGGCCTCGCGCTCGCCTTCAGCGTGCTCATGTTCTTCTCCTACGTCGCCCTGTTCAAGGGTGTCGTGGGCGAGCACCTGGAGCTGCGCTGGAACGAGAGCTACCAGATCACGATGGCAGGGCTTGCCGCGACACGCCTGTTCTCGGCGGGCGGCGCCGGCGGCATCGTCCTGACCTACTGGGCGCTGCGCAAGGCCGGGATGCCGCGCCGGCAATCGGCGGCGCGAATGGTCGCCTTCCTCGTCCTCCTCTACGCCGTTTACATGTTCACGCTCGTGATCAACGGGGCGCTGCTGGAGGCCGGGGTCTTCACGGGCCCGGACCCGGCCGGGCTGACGATTGTGCCGGCGGCGATCGCGGGTGGGGTGATCCTGATCTTCCTGCTGATCGCGCTGATCCCGGGCGACTTCCAGCGGCGGCTCGCCGAGTCCTCGCCGGACACGCGCTGGGGCCGGATCGCCGTTCGGGTCGCGAGCGTGCCCGAGACCATGGCCGCGGGCACCAGGCTTGCCATGGCGATCGTGCGGAACCCTTCCAAGGGCGGGCTGGCGCTGGCGGGTGCCGTCGGCTTCTGGGCGGCGAACATCGCGATCCTCTGGGCCAGCTTCAAGGCCTTCGACGTCTCGGTCGGCGGCGCCGTGATCGTCCAGGGCTTCTTCGTCGGCATGGCGGCGAACCTGTTCCCGTTCGCGCCGGGCGGGGTGGGCGCCGTCGACGCGGGGATGATCGGGACCTTCGTCCTGTTCGGCCTTCCGGGCGGGGCGGTGTTCGCGGCGGTCCTCGTCTACCGCGTGATCGCGTTCTGGTTGCCGCTCCCTCCGGGAATCGTCGCGTTCCTCCAGCTGCGCAAGACGGTCCAGCGGTGGGAGGATGAGCGCGCCCACCTCCCCGTGGGGACCGACGTCGCTGAAACGCTTCCGGGCCCAGCTGCTACTTCAGAAAGTAAAGTATCCTGATTGGGGAAGGACGTGAACGAAATCAAGACTGAGAACCTGATCATCATCGGTGGCGGCCCCGCCGGGTACACGGCGGCGCTGTATGCCTCGCGCGCGAACCTGGACCCGCTCGTGATCGAGGGCTTCCAGTGGGGCGGCCAGCTCCAGAACACGACCGACGTGGAGAACTATCCGGGCTACCCGGACGGGATCATGGGTCCGGAGATGATGAACGAGTTCCGGGCCCAGGCCGAGCGCTTCGGGACCCGGTTCGTCACCGACGACTCGAGCCGCGTCGAGCTCTCCGACGGCGGCCTGCAGCGTGTCTTCCTCGGCGACGAGGAACACGTCGCCAAGACCGTGATCCTGGCGATGGGCGCCGAGCCACGGCGCCTCGGCATCCCCGGCGAGCTCGAGCTCGGCGGCCGCGGCGTCTCCACCTGCGGCGTCTGCGACGGCGCCTTCTTCAAGGACCAGGAGGTCCTGGTGGTCGGCGGCGGCGACTCCGCGATGGAGGACGCCATGTTCATCGCCAAGTACGCGTCGAAGCTGACGATCGTCCACCGCCGGGACGAGTTCCGCGCCTCGAAGATCATGCTCGAGCGCGCGCAAGCGACCGAGAACATCGAGTTCAAGACCCCATACGTGCCCGAGGAGTTCGTCGCCGGCGACGACGGCAAGCTGCGCGCGGTGCGCCTGCGGCACGCGGACTCCGGCGAGACCGAGGAGATGGAGGTGGGCGGCGCGTTCGTGGCGATCGGCCACATCCCGCGCTCCGAGCTGGTCGCCGACCAGGTCCGGGTCGACGAGAACGGCTACGTGGTCACCGAGGGCAAGTCGACGCGCACGAACCTCGCGGGTGTGTTCGCGATCGGCGACCTGGTCGACCACACCTACCGCCAGGCGGTCACCGCCGCAGGCACCGGCTGCATGGGCGCGCTCGACGCCGAGTGGTACCTGCGCGACACGCCTCCGTCACCCGAGGCCCACTGGTACGGCCAGGCCGGCGCGGCCGAGGCGGGCGGAGTCGCCGAGGCCGCCGAGGCGACCGCCGCCTCGAGCTAGAAGCTCTTGCAGTCCGGGCCGAGCCGGTTGACGACGCCCTTGTGGGCGCGCAGCCGCAGGCGAACCGAGCGCGTGTTGTTGGCGACTTCCTCGATCTCGTCGAGGACTCCGCCTGACAGCGCCGGGCTGGCAGGGTCCGCCTCCATCACGAGGCAATAGGCGCCGCGCCTCAGATCAGTCACCTTGATGCCCTGGCCGGGAAGGGAGGCGCCGTACGTGTCCTCCCATCCGACGGACAGGCCGTCGATGCTGGTCGCCGAGCAGGTCGGGAACTTCGGGTGCTCCGGATCCTGGGGGTAGTACGGCCCCTCCTGATCTGTGGGCGAGCCGGGCAGGTCGGGGAACGGGTGCCCGGTGTCGATCACGCAGAACGAGACCTTGCGCGAACCCCCGGCGCGCCGTCCGGTCTTCTCGTCGTAGAGCGTGTAACGGGCGAAGTTGTCGAAATGCCAGTGGTCGTGCTTCGGATGGAACCGCGAGCATCCGGCCTGGCGCTCCGGCTCCGCGAAATCCTCATCCTCGCCCCGGATGAAGAATCCGAGCGACTCCGCGTGGCTGGGGTCGTCCTCGTAGATCCGCTGCACCGTTCGACGCCCGTCGATGTCCTCGGTCGAGCATGGGTTCCCGTCGCCCTGGATCTCCAGCGGGCCGGTACCGACGTTGGCCACCGTGTTGGAGACGCGGAGCCGGAGCTCCTTGCCGCCCTCGGCGATGTAGAGCTCATTCGGCCGCTGGACCTTCAGATCCGGCTTCAGGTCGCCGGATCCCACTCCCGACTGCGCCCAGTCCGCGGACACCACCAAGCCCGTCGCGAGCATCGCCGCGCACGAAGCCACCAGCGCCGCGAGGCCCAGCCTCCCCGATGTTCCCCCCGCGTCCATGCCGGGCGGAGCCTACACCACGGTCGGCGGGGCTAGACGCCCTTGCAGGGCCCGTCGAGCGGCTTGACGACGCCCTTTAAGGGACGGAGCGAAATGCGCAGACGCTGGACGTTGTTGGCGTTGTTCACCTCGGCCAGGCGGTCGTCCGGATCAGCGATCGCGACCAGGCAGTAGCGCCCACGGCGCCTCCCGGTGACGTTCAGCTCCTGGCCCGGCGTGAACATGCGGTAGACGTCCGCCCACCCCACGGATATCCCGTGGGTCCCGTCGCTCCTCTGGCAGTTCTTGCTCGAGTAGAACCGCTCCGAGCCCGGCACCCCCGGCGGGAACACCTCCAGGTCGAAGACGCAGAACGACACCTTGTCGGACCTCGCGGCCACGCGTCCCGTTCGCTCGCGATAGAGCCTGTACAGCGCGAAGTCCCTGAAGTGGTAGTGGTTGTGCATCTCGTGGAAGTACATGCAGCCGACGTTTCTCGTCTCCGGGGGACCGTCCGCACCACGTTCGAACTCTCCCGAACCGTTCGCGTCCGAGTAGACGTACTGATCGGCATCGAACCAGAGCTCGTTGTGGCTGGCGCAGCTCTCGGCCTCGAGGTCCGGCGAGATCTCGAGTGGGCCGCTGCCGATATTTGCCGTCGTGTGCGAGAACCGAAGGATTCGCCGTTTGCCCGCCTTGTCCAGCTGCAGTTCCTCGGGCGCGGGCACCACGAGATCGGGGAGCAGGGAGTCAGCCTCGTTCCCTGCGCCCGCTGAACGCGCGCCCAGGGACAGGGCGGTCACCGCGAACAATCCCGCGACGAGGACCGCACCCGCGATCTTGAGCCGACCTGCACTGCCCGCCTGCATGCTCCCGGTGAGGCTACAGAAGGCTCATCAGCTTCTCGAATCGCGGTGATCAGCAATTCCGATGGGGGTCCCGGGGCGCCGCCACTACCCTCGGATGATGGATCGAAGATCGTGGACGCTGCTGCTCTGCCTCGCCGCGATCTGGGGCGCCAGCTACATGTTCATCAAGATCGGCGTCCGCGACCTCTCGCCTTCGATGGTCTCCTGGGGCCGAATCGCTCTCGCCGCAGCTGTGCTGGTTCCGATCGCGGCTCTCCGCGGCCAGCTGCGGCTGCCGAACGTCCGCGTCTGGGTGGTCGTCGTGCTGGCGGCCGTCCAGGTCGCGGGGCCCTTCCTCCTGATCGCCGAGGGTGAGGAGGAGATCGCCTCGGGGCTGGCCGGGATCCTGGTCGCCTCCACGCCGCTGTTCACCGCGCTGCTGGCGATCCGGCTCGACCACGAGGAGCGCTCGCACGGCGCCCGGATGTGGGGCATCGTCGCGGGACTGGTCGGCGTCGGCCTGCTCTTGGGAGTCGATCTGGGCGGAACGTCCGCCGAGCTCCTGGGCGGCGCCGCGATCCTCCTCGCGAGCCTCGGGTACGCGGTCGGCGCGTTCATCGCCAAGCACGGTCTGTCCGGGGCGCCTCCCACCGGGATCGCGGCCTGGGTCATGGTCGCCTCAACGGTGCTGCTGGCGCCGGCGGCGATCCTGACCGCGCCGTCCGAAGCTCCCGGGGCGGGCCCGGTGGCGGCCGTCGTCGCGCTCGGCGTTCTCGGGACCGGCGTCGCGTTCGCGATCTTCTACGACCTGATGGCGCGGGTCGGCCCGGCGCGCACGTTCGTCGTGACCTATCTCGCGCCGGCCTTCGCCGTCGTCTACGGAGCGACCCTGCTGGACGAGACGATCAGCGTCTCGACCATCGCCGGCCTGGCGCTGATCGTCGGCGGCTCGTACCTCGCGGCGGAGGGCCGGCTCCCCGGCTCACGCCGGAAGGCGGCTGACGGCCCGCCTCAGCCGTCGTCGGAGCCCGCGGTCGCGGCCAGCAGCGGCACGGCGACCCGGTAGCGCTGCGGCTCGCCGAGCGACTCGGCAAGGTCCTCCAGCACCTCGACCAGCAGGTCCGCGCCCAGCTCCCGCTGCCACTCGAACGGCCCTCGCGGATGGTTCAGTCCCAGGCGCATCGCGGTGTCGATGTCGTCGGGCTTCGCGACTCCCTCCTCGGCCGCGAAGTTCGCCTCGTTCACGAGCTGGGCAACGATCCGCTCGACGATCGCGACGGGATCGGCCGGCCGGTGCCCCAGCTTGGGCTCGGGCTCGATCGGCCGCCCGGCCCGGTACTCGTAGAAGCCGGCGCCCGTCTTTCGGCCCAGCCGACCGGCCTCGACCATCTCCTCCTGGATCGGATGCGGCTCCCACCGCGGCTCGGGACGCTGGCGGTAGAACGAGCGCGCCACCTCGAGATTCACATCGACGCCGATCAGGTCCATCAGCTCGAACGGGCCCATGCGGTAGCCGCCGCGCTCGCGCATCGCGGCGTCGATTTCGGCGTGGGTGGCGAAGCGCTCGCCCAGCATCCGCAACGCCTCGAGCGAGAACGGGCGGTTGCAGCGGTTCACGATGAAGCCGGGCGAGTCGCTGGCGCGCACGGGCTCGCGCTTCATGTCGCGTGCCACGGCGGTCGCCCGCCGCAGCGTGTACTCGGAGGTGTACTCCCCGGCCACGATCTCGACCAGCCGCATCAGGGGCGGGGGGTTGAAGAAGTGCATGCCGCAGACCCGCTCGGGGGCTTCGACCGCGGCGGCGACCTCGGTGACGGGCAGCGAGGACGTGTTGGTCGCGAGGATCGCGTCGGTCCCGCAGGCCGCGGCGAGGCGGTCGAAGAGCGCCCGCTTGAGCTCCAGGTCCTCGGGCGCGGCCTCGATCACCAGCTCCGAGCCGGCGAGCTCGTCGACGCTCAGGGTCGTGCTGAGCCGGCCCGCGGCTGCGGCGGCGTCGCCGGCGCTCCAGAGACCGCGCCCGGCGCCCTTGGCGAGCGCTGCCTGAAGCCGGTCCGCCCCTGTGGCCAGCGCCTGCGGATCCGAATCGTGGAGCGTCACGTCGAAGCCGCCCAGGCAGCCAAGCTGCGCGATCCCGGCGCCCATCGTGCCGGCGCCCACGACCCCCAGGCGGCCGCCGTTCAACCCCTACCTGCCCCGGAAGTCCGGCCTGCGCTTGTCCAGGAACGCGCTCATTCCCTCGACCCGGTCCTCGGTCGCCATCGCCAGCTCATAGAGGCGCCGCTCCTGCTCGAGCCCGGCGCTCAACCCGGACTCGTCGGCCGCGAGCACCGCCTGCTTGGCGAGCTTCGCGGCGACCGGGGGCCCCGAGGCGACCACGCGCCCGAGGTCGATCGCCTCGTTCAGCCAGGCGCCGCCCTTCGAGATCCGGTTGACGATTCCCCATTCGAGGGCCTCCTGCGCCGAGAACCGCCGGCCCGTCAGCACCAGCTCCATCGCGCGCTGCTTGCCCAGGACCCGAACCAGCCTCTGCGTGCCGCCGCCCCCCGGGATGATCCCCAGCGTGATCTCCGGCTGGCCGAACTCGGCCGTTTCGGAGGCCACGATCATGTCGCAGGCCAGTGCGAGCTCGCACCCGCCGCCCAGCGCGAATCCGGAGACCCCGGCGATCAGCGGCGTCCGGCAGCTCGCCACGCGCTTCCAGAAGACGGAGGTCGGGTGGAAGAGCGCCTCGCCGAACGTCCGGTCGCGGAGCGCGCGGATGTCGGCGCCCGCCGCGAACACGTCGTCGCTCCCGGCCAGGACGATCGCGCGCACCTCGGGGTCGTGGTCGACCCGTTCGAGCGCGCCGCCCAGCTCGTCCATCATCTCCGGCGACAGCGCGTTCCGGGCGTCCGGGCGGTCGAGCTGGAGCAGCGCTACGGCCCCATGGCGCTCCTCGTTCAGCAGCTCCATCACGAGTCGTACGGCAGGAACGCCGAGATCCCCGTCGCGTCCCGGCCGATGATCAGCTTCTGGATCTGGGACGTTCCCTCGTACAGGGTGGTGACCCGGGCGTCCCGCAGGTAGCGCTCGACCGGGTGGTCGTCCACGTATCCGGAGCCGCCGTGCACCTGGATCGCCGCGTTGGCGCATTCCACCGCCGACTCGGTGGCGTAGAGCTTGGCGATCGAGGTCTCGATCGTGGACGGCTTGCCCTCGTCCTTGAGGATCCCGGCTCGCCAGACCAGGAGCCGGGCGGCGTCGCGCTTGACGATCATGTCGGCGATCAGCTCCTGCACGAGCTGAAAACGGGCGAGCGGCACCCCGAACTGCTTGCGCTCGGTCGAGTAGGCCACGGACGCGTCCACGCAGCCGTCGCAGATGCCGACGCAGCCGGCGGCGACCGAGTAGCGGCCCGAGTCGAGCGCCGACATCGCGACCTTGAAACCCTCGCCGACTTCGCCGAGCATCGCGTCGTCCGGCACCTCGACCCCGTCGAGCGCCAGCGAGGCCGTGTCCGAGGCGCGCAGTCCGAGCTTGCCGTGGATCTCCTGGGCGGAGAATCCGTCGCTCGCGGTCGGGACCAGGAAGCAGGCGAGGCCCTTCGGCCCGGAGCCGGCCTCGGTCTGGGCGAAGATCAGGGCGACCTCGGCGAAGTTCCCGAGCGAGATCCACATCTTCTGCCCCGAGAGAAGCCAGCCCCCGTCCACCTTCTCGGCGCGCGTGCGGAGGCTGGCGGCGTCGGACCCCGTGTCGGGCTCGGTCAGGCCGAAGCAGCCCAGCGCCTCGCCGGAGCAGAGGCGCGGGAGCCACCGCTGCTTCTGCTCCTCGGTGCCCCAGCGCTCGATCGAACCGCAGACCAGGGAGGTCTGCACCGAGACGACGGTGCGGGCGGCCGAGTCGCCCCGGCCGATCTGCTCCACGATCAGGCCGTAGGAGACGTAGTCCAGGCCGCGCCCGCCGTAAGCCTCGGCAACCGGCGCCCCCAGATAGCCCATCTCGCCGATCATCGACGCGAGCTCGCGGTCGAACCGCTCGGCCCGGTCGTTCTCACGCGCCCGCGCGACGACCTCGCGGTCCACGAAGTCGCGCGCCGTCTCCGAGATCAGGCGCTGTTCGTCCGTCAGCTCCAGGTTCACGCCGGCTCGCCCGCGGTCGTGCCCAGCTCGGCGCTCACCGCGCGCTCGAAAGCCGCCCTCGCCTCCTCGGTCCGCGCCCCGGGCCATGCGAGCTCTCGTCCGTCGATGGCCGCGATCGGCTGGACCTCGCGCGTGGTCGAGGCCAGGAACGCCTCGGCGGCGGCCCCGAGGTCCGCGGAGTCGTAGATGCCCTCGGCGACGTCCAGCGCCGCGACGAGCCGGTTGCGGGTGATCGAGTCGAGGATCGGGTTGTCGAGTGACGGGGTCTTGAGGACGCCGTCGGCGCCGGCCCAGAAGATCGTCGAGGTCGGCGGCTCGAGGACGGTCCCGTCGGGGGTCACGAACACCGCCTCGTCGGCGCCACGCTCCTTTGCGATCCGCGTCGCGTGCATGTTCGCGCCGTAGGAGAGCGACTTCACGCGGTCGAGGATCACGCTCGGCTGGTAGGTCACCGTGGCCACGCTCACGCTCTCGGCGTGCGGTGCGACCGGCTCGATCAGCAGGATCCGCCGGCCGCCGCGCGTGGCAATCAGCCGGAGCTGGCCGTCGCCGTCGCCGTGCTCGGCCAGCAGCGGCTCCAGGTCGCGCTCGAACCCGTCCCGGTCGAGGGGCAGGGCGATCGCGGCGGCTGACCGGCCGAGGCGGTCGAGATGGTCGGCGAGCGCGAACGGGCGACCGGCGTAGAGGCGGATCACCTCGAAGACGCCGTCGCCGCGATAGAGGCCGTCGTCCGGCAGTGGGAGGACGGCTTCCGCGGTGGCCGTCACCGTTCCATCGACGCTTGCCAGTTCTCGTATAGCCACGGCGCGACCTTAGTACACGCGACCGCGAGGGCGCCCACGAATCGGCGGCTACGACGGACGGTCACGTGGACCGGAGAACCGGCGCACGCATCGTTGGAACTAGGTATGTTCGCGCGCACAACGACCGGGGGGACTCCTCGATTTCAGGTATGAACCGGCCGGTCAGCCAGGGACGGCACCGAATCGCCCAGGACGGGCTCCATCAACCGACTGAGTGAGCTCTTGGGAGGGCCGACAGGTGCGAGGAAGACTGACGAGAATCTCGATCGCGACGGCTGTTGCCGCGTGCGTGGGGGCAGCGATGCTCCCCGCCGGCGCCAGTGCGGGACCGATCGATGACGTGCTGGGCAACATCGAGCAGACGGTCAACGACACGGTGAACGGCCTGCTCGGCGGATCCGGGGGCGGCGGCACGCCGGCGCCCGCGCCGGCTCCGTCGGCCGGCGGATCCGCGCCGTCGCCCGCGGCGGCGGAGGTCGATCCGACGATCGGCGGAACCGATCCCCATGCGACGGGCACGGTGCTCGACGCGAACCTCGAGATCATCGACCTCACCCCGGGTGAGGAGGATGTGATCGTCGGTGAGTCGAGCGGCGAGCAGGACTCGGGCGGCGACTATCACGGACAGGTGATCCCGGTTTCGGCGCTCGGACTCGGCATTGCCGTCGTCCAGACCGACGAGGGCGAGTCCGCGCAGAGCCCGCTGGCGCCGATCAACGACATCCTGGACGAGATCTGTGCGGGCAGCGGGAACAACGTCTGCCTGAACGCGCTGGCGTTCAGCTCGGAAACCACGGACTCGGGTTCGAACAACGGGTTCGAGGCCGCGAGCGCCAACGTCGGCAATGGGCTCGTAACGGCCAACGCGCTGAGCTCGCAGGGGAACATCAACGAGGGCGGCGGCTGTCAGACCGCCTCCAGCTCGTCGGGCACCACCGCGGGCGTCGCGAACGGCGCGCTCAGCGTCGCCGCGCTCGAGTCGAGCTCGGATTCTCAGGCGTGCAACGACGGGACGGAGACCGCTCAGGGCGACTCCGAGGTGCTGAACCTCGGCGCGCTCGACGCGCTCGATCCGCTCGAGCTCTTGGGCTGCTCGTCCACCGATGTGGACGACGAGTTCGGGATTCCGGTGCTGCTGGAGGGCGTCTGCAACGGCGACGATACGAACGGCACCCAGGCGGAAGCTCCATACAACACCCGCAGGGCGCTCGGCATCGACGTCCTGCCGGGCCTCGAGGCCCTGGTGCCCGGCGCGGCCGGGCTGCTGGACGTGAACGGCTCGAGTTCGGAGTCGCTGGCGCAGGCGCCTGGCGATGACGGGCCGGAGTGCCCCGATGCGGGCAACCCCGATTGCCCGCCCGTGGACGAGTGCCCGGACCCGGACAATCCGGACTGCCCGCAGGGCGGGGATGACGAGTGCCCCGACCCGGAGAACCCGGACTGCCCGGACATCGCGGTCAGCGCGGGTAATCCGAGCGGTCCCGGCGGCCCGGGTGGCCCCGGTGGCCCGGGTGGTCCGTCGGCCGACACGCCCGGCGACGACAGCCTGGCGTTCACCGGCGCCGATGTGGGCGTCCTCGGCGCGATCGGGCTCGGCGTGATGGCGATCGGGCTGGCGCTGATGGCGCTCGCCGATCGTCGTCGCCGCCCGGCGAGCACCGTCTAAGGCGTGCTCAGGGAGATGGAACGGGACGGGCGCCTCGGAGCCCGTCCCGGCTCCGTCCGCCGCTCCGCGAGGGAGGATTGCGCCGCGCCCGACCGGCGCACGATCTGGAAGCGCCGCGCGGTGCTGATGGCCGTGATCGCGCTGATCGTCGCGATCCCGGTGGCGATCGCGCTTGGCGGTGGTGGCGACGAGCCCGACCCGGCGGCGGATCCGCCACAGGCCGCCGCGCCCGAGCTCGGCGAGGTCGACTCCAGCCGCAAGCTCGGGGTCGTGCTGAGGCTTCCGGACGGCTGGACCCGGAGGGACAAGAAGGACGTGGTGGCCTACCGGAGCGCCGACCGCAGCGTGCTGGTGGCGATCTCGGCGCCGGGCCCGGCCGGCGACGCCGACTCGATCCAATCCGCCGCCGTCGATGCGGTCAAGGGCCAGTACCGGGGCGTCGACGTCATCAGGACCTCCTCCCGCGGCAGGCTCGGGGGCCGGCCGGCGGAAACGGCCGCGATCGCGGCCCGCAACCCGAAGTCCCGCGACCCGGTCCGGATCCTCGCGTCGACCGCGAAGGGGGAGCGGCGGGCGTATCTCGTCGAGGTGTTCGCGGCCGGATCCGACCCGACGGCCGCGCTGATCCAGGCCCAGGCCGTGCTGAACGGCCTCCGGCTCAACGGCTGAGGGCGGAGACTCTAAGGTAGGTCGCGGGCCATGGAGTTCATTCTCATCTCGTTCGGGATGGTCGCGGTGCTCGTCGTCGTCCTGGTGCTGATCGCGCGCGCCTATCCGGGCAGCGGCGCCGATCTCGTCGACTGGAAGCCGACCCGCTCGTACGAGGACGAGGCGATTCTGGAGATGGAGGACGTCCAGCAGATGATCGAGGCCCAGAACGTCTACCGGCGCAAGCGCGGCGCCCCTGAGCTGACCGAGGAGGACGCCCACCGGATGGCGCGCGAGGACGAGGAGCTGCGTGAGCGCGCCCGAGCCTCCTACGACCGCCGCCTCGACGAGCTCGAGGACGAGTTCGGGGCCTAGGAAGCCGCTTCATGGCGCGGGCGCTGATCGTCGGCTGCGGCTGCCGCGGCAGGCTGCTGGGAGGGGGCCTCATGGCGGCCGGCTGGCAGGTGCGCGGCACGTCGCGCTCACCGGCCGGGCTCGAGGCGATCGCCGCGGCGGGCATCGAGGCGGCGGAGGCGGATCCCGACCGTGTCGGCACCGTGCTGGAGCTGGTGGACGACGTGGCGGTCGTGGTCTGGGCGCTCGGCTCGGCGACCGGCTCGCGCGAGCGGGTCGCGGCGGTGCATGGTCCCCGGCTCGAGCGGGCGCTGGAGCGCCTCGTGGACACGCCGGTGCGCGGTTTCGTCTACGAGGGCGCGGGCTCGGCGCCGGACGAGGTGCTCGCGGCGGGGGCCGAGCTGGTCGCCGGGGCCGGCGAGCGCTGGCGGATCCCGGTAGCGGTGGTCGATACGCCACCGGAGCCCTCTGAACAGTGGGCGAGAGACGCCGGTGCCGCGGCGCGCGGGTTGCTCGGCCTCGATTGAGGCCCCGGCTTACGGGGTGACGCTGGGCGGGAAGTCGAGGTCGGACGGCGGGCGCTGCTCGGCGTCCTCCTGCGCCCACGGGGCTCTGTCCTCGTTCACGGCCGGCCCCTTGTCGAGCTCGTCGATGGCAAGCTTGCCGCCGATCACGAGGGCGACCACCACCGCGAGGAACACGCCGTAGACCGTCGCCTGCTTCGCGAGGCCGGCGCCGTACTTCTCCCCGACGACACCCCGGCGCTTGTCGAGCCCCATCGCGTCCACATCGCTCTGCTCGTGGTTCGCCAGGCGCTCCTCGGGCGGCCGCTTCTCGATCACCGTTTTCGGTCCGATCGACGGCGCGGTGATCTCGCTGGCGGGCTTCTCGCCGTCCTCCTCGTCGCGCACGTCCCTGTCCGGGTCATCCGCCATGAGCCCACTGTAGCCCGCGTCCCGCAGCCGCGCGCCGCTTGCGAGCCGTACCGGCTCAGGCGGGCAGCCGGCCGAGGAGCTCACCCAGGATCCGGGCGGTGGCGCCCCAGATCAGGTGCTCGGCAACCACGTAGGTCGGAGTTCGGATCGGGATGCCGCGGCGGACGAGCCGGCGCATTGCAAAGCCCTTCCGGAGCTCGTCGAGGTCGAACGCCAGGACGGTCTCGACCTCGGCCGGGTTCGGGCTGAAGTTCAGGTCGCGCTCGATGAGGCCGACGATCGGATGGACCTTGTAGTTGGTGACGAACGTGCCGATCGGCGGCAGCGCTCCGATCACGTCGACGCGCTCGCGCTCGAGCCCGATCTCCTCGTGCGCCTCGCGAAGGGCCGCATCCATGTAGCCCTCGCCGTCGTCACGCCGGCCGCCGGGAAACGAGATCTCGCCGGCGTGGCGACGTAGGTCGTGCCGGCGCTCCGTGAAGATCAGCCCGGGGTCGTCCGGCCACCCGAACAGCGGCACCAGGACGGCCGCGTCGACCGATCCCGCCGCGTCCATGGCCGCCGCCCGGTCGAGCGGTAGCAAGGCTGCAGCGAGACGCTCATTCAAATTCAATCCCTTACCAGGGGGGCGATGACGGTTTCGCGCCTTACGTCGCTCATCAGATAATTACCTGCACCGTGCCGCCGTCGACGCTCCAGGCCGCGCCGGCCACGTACGAGGCCCGCTCCGAACACAGGAACGTGATCACGGCTCCGATCTCGGCCGGCTCGGCCAGTCGCCCGATCGGCCGCTTTGCACCCGTCGCCTCGAGCGCCTCGGCGCGCGATTCTGCGTTCGAGGCAGCCTGCGACTGATCGAGGAGACCGCCCTCGGCCATCCACATCTCGGACTTCGTCGGGCCGGGACAGACGGCGTTCACCAGCACGCCGTCGCTCGCGTGCAGGTCCGCGTAGAGGCGCGAGAGCGCGAGCTGCGCCGCCTTCGCCACCGAGTACTCGGGCATCATCGCGGAGGGCCGTTTGCCCGAGGTGGAAGAGACGTTCACGATCCGGCCCCACCCGCGCTCGCGCATGCCCGGCACGACGGCGCGCATCAGGCGCATCGGCGCCATCACGTTCAGCTCCCAGGCCGCCTGCCAGTCCTCGTCGGGCACCTCCTCCAAGCGCCGCCAGCGGGCGGTCCCGGCGTTGTTGACGAGCACATCCACCGGGCCGAGGCGTTCCTCGGCAGCCGCGTTGATGCGCTCGGCGGCGTTGGCCTCGGTGATGTCGATCGCCAGCGCCTCCGCGCGTCCGCCGGCCGCGGCCGCGGCTCCGGCGGACGCCTCCAGCTCCTCCGCGCCGCGCGCGACGAGCAGCACCGACGCTTCCTCCGCGCACAGCCGCGCCGCCACGTCGCGGCCGATCCCGCGGCTCGCCCCGGTCACGACACAGGTACGACCCGCGAGACCCAGATCCATCAGTCGCGGACGATGTGGTCGGTGACCGTGACCGTGGTCTCCCGCGAGAGCGCGCGGTGCACCGGGCACTTGCCGGCGATGGTGACGAGGCGCTCCAACTGCGCGTCGTCGAGGGGACCCGGGCAGTGCAGGGTGACCTCGAAGGCGGTCGGCGCGGGGCCGTCGTACGTGATGTCGACCTCGACCTGCAGCGCGCCGAGCTCCCAACCCTTGCGCTCCGCGTACATCTCGGTCGTGATCGCCGTGCAGGCCGCGAGCGCGGCGCCCAGCGTGCGCGTGGGGGAGGGTCCCTCGTTGGCACCGCCGGAGTCCAACGGTTCGTCGATGACGAGCGTGTGCCCGCCCTCGATCTCGACGTCGTGCGTGTAGCCGCCGCGGCGCCGGGCGAGGACCTTGACGCCCATCAGTCGCGGCTTCGCCCGGCGAACAGTTCGGGATCGTCGACGTCGGCGTACCGGGCCATCGCGAACACCAGGTCCGAGGCGCGGTTCAGGAACCGCAGCAGGTCGGGCGACGCCAGCTCCCCCGCCTCGCCGAGTGTCACCACGCGGCGCTCGGCGCGACGGATGACCGTCCGCGCGACGTCGAGCTGCGCGGAGAGGGTCGTCCCCCCGGGAAGCACGAACTTCGGCGGCAGGTCCACGCGGTCCATGTACTTGTCGATGAGCGGCTCGAGCTCACCGGCCATCTCCGGCGTGATCCGGCTCACCCCGTCCTCCAGGCGGTCGGCGGCCTCGGGCGCGGTCGCCAGCTCGGCCCCGGCGATGAACAGCTCGTCCTGGATCCGCAGGATGTCGGCGGCGAGCTCGGCGTCGTCGCCGCAAAGCGAGCGCGCGACCCCGAGCACGGAATTCGCCTCGTCGAGCGATCCGTAGGCGTCGGTGCGGCCGTCGTCCTTCGGCACGCGCCCGCCGTACCACAGCGAGGTCGAGCCGTCGTCGCCCTTGCCGGTGTAGATCTTGACCACGGGCCGAGACTAGCCGTCTAGCTCAGCGGGTTGAAGACCAGGCCCGTCAGCAGCTTCGGGAAGAAGTACGTGGACTTGGGCGGCATCGTCTCGCCCGCGGCCGCCACGGCGCGCACCTGCTCGACCGGGGTCGGGCGCATCAGGAACAGGGCGTCGGTGCCGTTGTCGAGGGATTCGATCGCGTCCTCGGCCGATGCCGTGTACGCGATCCCGCGCTTCGCCTCCACGTCCGCCTCGCTCATGCCCAGGGCTCCGCGCAGGATCAGCGTCTCGAGGATCGCGGCGTCGAGCTCGCGATACGCGTCCGAGTGCCCGGGCAGCGCCGCCGCGACCGCGTCGGTGTCCTTCAGGCGGAGGCGGAACCCGCGCTTCAGGTGCGCGTCGGCGTAGCCGAAGACGCCGGTGCCGTCCTCGCCTGCTGGGTCGAGGCGGTCGAGCGGGATCTCCTCGATCTCGAAGTGCTCGCGGATGGCGGTCGCCAGGGCCTCGGGCCCGTCGGTGCCGGCGAGGCCGGTCAGGAGGCGGTGGTAGCCGAAGACGGTCAGGCCCGGGTCCTCGAGCGACACCAGCGCCATCAGCGTGAAGCGGTGCGGGCCCTCGCCGCCGATCTCCTCAGCGTAGGTCCGCGCGGTCTCGTAGCGGTGGTGCCCGTCGGCGATCAGCAGCTCGGAGCCGGCCAGCTCGGCGGTCACGGCGGCCAGGACCTCGGGGTCGGAGACCCGCCAGATGCGGTGGACCGTTCCGTCGAGATCCGTGACCTCGCCCCACGGCTCGCCGCCCAGGGACGGCTCGAGGATCGGCCAAGCGTTGCCCTCGTGGAGGGAGAAGATGGGGGAGAGGTTGTGACGGGTCGCCCGGGTCAGCCGCAGGCGGTCCTCCTTCGGCCCGGGCTGCGTGCGCTCGTGCGGGCGGACCAGGCCGGGGCCGTAGTCGGTGACGCCGACGCGGCAGAGGAAGCCGCGCCGGGTGTGCCGCCGGCCGTCCGGGCCCTCGTACTCCTGCTCGAGGGCCCAGAGGGCCTCGTCGCGGTCCGCGGCGAGGATGCCCTGGAGCGTCCATTCCTCGAGCGTCTCCGCGGCGTGCTCGTAGGGGTCGGCGCCCTCGGGCGCCACCGGCAGGTCGAGTTCGACGACGTTGAACGGCGAGCGGGCAAGGAGCGCGGCGCGAGCATCGGCGTCGATCACGTCGTACGGGGGCGCCGTGACGTCGCCAAGGGACGAGACCGCGGGCAGGTCGTAGTGGAGCGCTTGCAGGGGCCGGACGTCCGCCATCGGCGCGGGAGCCTACGGATTTCCGCGGGTGTACCCTCGTCGCGGTCCGATGAGCGCGACGAACGTGAGCGGCCGGAGGCGACCCGCTCGTCACAGCAAGGACGTCAAGACCCTCGCCGAGGCTCGGCGCGAGTTCGCGCGGAAGCGCTCCCCGTGGCTGATCGCGGCGGTCATCGTCGCGCTCGCGATCGCGCGCGCGTTCGCGGGGGACGTGACTTGGCGCGACGGGGTGGCCGCCGTCGCGATGCTCGCCCTCTATCCGCTTGGCGAGTGGGCGATCCACGTCTACCTCCTCCACATGCGCCCGTTCGAGTTCCGCGGCCGGCGGATCGACCCACCGGCCGCGAAGGGACACCGCGCCCACCACCGTGCGCCGAACGACCTGACGATCATCCTGCTCGAGCCGAAGGACATCGCCCAGCTGCTGTTCATCGCGATGCCGGTGAGCATCGCGATCTGGGCGGTGCCCCTGAGCCTGATCAGCGGCTCGCTGCCGGTTGCGGCGATCCTGACGGCCGCGCTGACGACGACGGTGCTGATCGGCATCTACGAGTGGACGCATTTCCTGATCCACACTTCGCACCGGCCGCGATCTCGCTACTACCGCTCCATCTGGCGCGCGCACCGGCTGCACCACTTCAAGAACGAGCACTACTGGCACGGGATCACGAACACGATTGGCGATCGCGCCCTGGGGACGTTCCCCGACATCGCGACGTCTCGCGCTCGAAGACGGCGCGCTCGCTTGATCCGGAGGCCGCGGGGTAAGTTCCCCACATGCCCGAGGCGCAGGACGCACCGGCCGGTGGCTCCGGCGACAGCGCGGAGTCTCATTCGGAGCGGGTCAACCGAGAGCTGATCGAGCTCCTGAACGAGCTGCGCGTCGCACTCCCCGGCGTGCAGGTCCTGTTCGCGTTCCTGCTGGCGGTTCCGTTCGCCACGGGCTTCGCCCAGACGAACGACTTCCAGCGCGACCTGTTCTTCGGGACGCTGCTCGCCACCGCAATTTCCTCGGCGCTCCTGATCGCTCCCTCCGCGTACCACCGGATGAACTTCCGCGAGCGCGACAAGGAGCGGATGCTCCTGACGTCGAACACGCTCGCGCTCGCCGGCCTGTTCTTTCTCGCCCTGGCGATCATCGGCGCGGTAGCGCTGATCGCGGACTTCATCTACGGGCCGGCGGTGCCGATCCTCTGCGCGGGCATCGGAGCGGTGCTCTTCGCCGGGCTGTGGTTCGTGCTCCCCATCCTGCGGCGCAACCCGGAGCACACGCCCGATTGAGTCACCGAGTCATCTGTGACGATTCCGTCCTTGCCTCGTAGAGGGGTTGACCGGTGAAGCGACAGGAGGGTCAGATGCGGCGAGTGAAGGCGGGGGTTTGCGCGGTGGCAATTGGCGCGCTCGCGTTCGGCGTGGGGGCGAGCGCGGCCACGGGCGCGGCCAAGGACCGGCCGCGGTCGGTGGCGGCGGTAGCGGGCGGCGAACAGGTGCGGGCGAGCCAGGGGAGCTGGTGCTACAGCGGCCGGCGCTCGGCGATGTGCGTCGACTACGCGTACCCCCTGCGGATCAAGCAACGGCTTCGGGTGGAGCCCGGCGATCGCGTCGTCTTCCGCACGCACGATGCGTCGATCGAGTCGCTGTCCGCGTCGCTGCTGAGCGTGAAGGGACGGCGGATCCGGGACCGCGGCGAGCTCGAGGACGTCGAGCGCGTGCCCTCGAACAGGCGCGCCTGGCGCGCGACGGTCCCGGCCGAGGCGAGGAATGCGAACGTCATCGATCTGTTCGTCCGCTACAAGCAGAACCGCGGCGACTCGAACTGGTGGGCGGGGATTCGCGTGGGGAACTAAGTCGGGGCGCCCGGATTTGAACCGGGGACCTCTGCCACCCAAAGGCAGCGCGCTACCAGGCTGCGCCACGCCCCGAATAGCCGAGTGTAATCGTGGGTAGGGTCGAAACAGGCGACGCAAGGAGCAAGGCATGGTGGACTTCAAGAAGCTCGGCGACAAGGCGAGGGACCTGATCGACAAGCGCGGCGGGACGGACTCACTCAAGGAGGACGCGACCGAGCTCAAGGACATCGCGACCCAGAAGGGCAGTCTCTCCGACAAGGCGAAGGCGGCGGCCGAGGCGCTGAAGGACCCGGGCGCGAAGGGCGAGGAGGCGACGGAGCCCAAGGCGGCTCCGGCGGAGGCGGCCGAGCCCGCCGGCGCCACCGGCAAGCGCGCCGAACGCAAGGAGCGCCGTGCCGAGCGCCGCAAGGAGCGCGCCGAGCGCCGCGAGGGCGGGGGAGAGGCCGCCTAGGTTGCGGCTACGCTGGCCGCAGGCCCCCGTAGCTCAGT
>CAVTFG010000007.1:0-162975 GCA_963734015.1 uncultured bacterium
GTTGGTCCCGGACGGCCAGCGTGCCAAGAACCAACCGCTAGGTCGTCAGCAAGTCGCGGTTCTCCTAGACGCTCACGAACGCCAGCACAAGAAAGTCACCCACCGGCGACACCACATATGCCCAGGGCCGCCGGTGGGTTCGAAAACCGGGTGTGTGTACCCCGGATCGCGGCAACCTAGCGAACCGATTTTCACCCCTTGTAAGCGCGGCGCGGGGCAACTGGCGCAAGCCGCGCGGATGCTCCCTAAGGTCGCGTGCGGGCCTGGCGTGGTTCAGGGGGAGGCCACGCCAGGTCACGGCACGAGAAAACACCCACCGGCGACACGTGCGTAGGCCGCCGGTGGGTTGCGAATCCGGGGAGGTCCCGGAACACGGGCAACGTAGCCGACCACTTTTCATCATCTGCAAGTCCCCTGCCAGCCGCTATCCAGCGATCATCAGGTCGCGATCCTCGTACACGGACACCGGCTTCTCTTTCATCGCCGCCAGCTCGGCCACCGCATAGAGCGCGGCAATCAGGGCGTCGTGCGGGCGCCGGGCTGCGGGAGTCGGACGGCGGTCACGAGGTAAGCCTGTGGGGCCTTGACTTCGCCATCTGCGGGCATATGGTCGTGATGTTCAGCACAAACGTGCTGACGCCGCGGGAACAGGAAGTTGCCGGCCAGAACGGGAGGATTCGATGAGGAAGCTGCTGGCGCTGGTCGTGGTGCTCCTGGTCCTCGCCCCGGCCCTGGCCCTCGCACCCCGCGCCGCAGGGTCCCGGGCCGAAGCGACGCACGTCTACTGGACGAACCCCCACGCCGACGCGATCGGGCGCGCCAAGATCGACGGCACGGGCGTGAGCCAGCGGTTCATCCGCACGAGGGGTAACGGCCCCAGGGGGATCGCGGTCGACCCCGCGCCGGTCTTGGTCGCGTACGTCTATTGGGGCCAAGGCGACACTATGGGCCGCGCCAAGGTCAACGGCACGGGCGTGGACCAGGGCTTCATGCAGGGGTTTGTTGCGGGCTGTTGGGGGGTCGCGGTCGATGCCAGGTACCATTCCCCGCGCGCTCGGGCGCACGTTTATTGGTCTCACTACGGCACCGTATTCGGACTCGGGCGCGCCAACATCAACGGCACGGGGGCGAACTACAACTTCATCCCCTTCCCGCGCGCTTCGCACTCGCTGCTCGCCGTCGACCGCACGCACGTTTACTGGACCATTCGCGGCAAGGGCACGATTGGGCGCGCCAAGCTCGACGGGACCAATCGGGATCGGCGGTTCATCCGCACGGGGGGACACCCCCAAGGGGTCGCGGTCAACGCCGAACACGTCTACTGGACCAACGAGGGCACGATCGGGCGCGCCAATCTCGACGGCACCGACGTGGACCGGAGGTTCATCCGCACGAGGGGGCACCCCTATGGGATCGCCGTCGGTGCCGGGCACGTCTACTGGGCCGGAGGACACGCGATCGGGCGCGCCAAGGTTGACGGGACCAATAGGGAACGGCGGTTCATCCGCACGCCGGGGCAT
Organism: uncultured bacterium; assembly: GCA_963734015.1. GTDB lineage: Bacteria > Actinomycetota > Thermoleophilia > Solirubrobacterales > 70-9 > JALZKA01. The sequence goes on from CAVTFG010000007.1 coordinate 1,521, forward strand.
CCCATCGGGGTTGCAGTCGGGCCGGGTCGCAACTGACCCGCGCGGCCGGACGCCGCGTCGACTATTGCGCTTTCCATGCAAAGCGAAATAGCCGCTTCTCGTCCAAAGCGGCATTTCCGGGGTTGGTGCGAGGAGCGGCTGAGTCGTGCCACCCGCCGCCCTCACACGATTCGAGAATTGCGACGGGCCCGCCACCTCGTTGACCTTGGCCCTGGCTCGATCGAGCGCGATACTTGCGGGGATGTCGCTGAACGTCGAGGCGATCCGGCGCGGCTACGAGGCCTGGAACCGAGACGACATGGAGAGTTGTCTAAAGAACCTCGATCCCGAGATTGAGTGGCTTCCCCGCCTCGGTGCGGCCGGTGTCAGAGCAACACTCTATCGAGGCCACGACGGCGTACTCGCCTACAAGCGCGAGATCGAGGAGTCACTCGGTGCGGTGAAAGTCAAGGTGCTCTCGACCGAGGACCTCGGCACTCACGTTCTGGCCCATATCCGTGTCCGAGGCGAGGGCTCGGCAAGCGCCGTCCGAGTCGAGGCCGAGGGCTTTCACGTCTGGACCATGAACGGCGGAAGGGCCGTTCGCTTCGCAACCTACGAGCAACGCGACGAGGCTCTGGAGGCCATCGGTATAGATGCCGGTTCAAACGGCGAATGAGGCCGAACTGCATTACGAGTTGAGGGGCGACGGCACCCCGGTCCTGCTGATCATGGGCGCCAGCGGATACGGGGGCGTTTTCGATCGGTTCGCGGAGCTGCTCGCCGACGAGTTCACCGTCGTCACCTATGACCGGCGAGGAAACGGGCGCAGCCCCAACCCGACGGGCTGGGATGCGACCTCCCCCGAGGAGCAGGCGGACGACGCGGCCGCATTGCTCGAGGCCCTGGGGCGGGCCCCAGCGGCGGTATTCGGAACGAGCAGTGGTGGGGTCTTTGCCTTGGCGATGCTGATCCGCCACCCGGAGTCGGTCCGAGGCGCGGTGCTTCACGAACCAGCGCTGTTTTCACTCTTCGACGACCCGAGGGACGTGCGCGAGGCCTTGACTGCGCTGATCAAGGAGGGAATGGAGACGGGAGGGCCGACGGCGGCAATGGAGCGTTTCATCCGCTTCGCCGCCGGCGACGCGAACTGGGAGGGTCTCGACCCGAGGGCTCAGGAGCTAATGCTCGCGAGTGCGGGTACCTACTTCGGTGTCGAAAGCGGCGCTTTCGATTCGTATCTGCCTGATGACGAGACGCTTGCCGGGATCGTTGTCCCGGTCCAAGTGCTCGTCAGCGAGGCAAGCCACCCCGGGTTTTCCGAGGCCGCGACACGCCTCGCCCAGCGCCTCGGGGTCGAGGTCGTAGGGACACCGGGCACGCATTTCGCGTACCTGGACCACCCGGATCAACTCGCGGAGTCGGTGACGCCGTTTCTTCGGGAGGTCAGCGCCTGAAGTGCCAGCAGCTCCTGGCCGTACTCCATGTCAAGCGGTGAGCCGCTCTTCGTCCAAAGCGGCACTCCGACCGCCCCCTGCGGCTTCGAGGGCTATTCCGCGATCAAACAAAAATCCCCAGCCGAGTCACCTTTTTTGGGCGCCTCAGGTACGGGACGAAGCCCGGCGAGGTTCGTGTCGATGCCCCAATTTGCGGGTTCGCGGCGAGCCGCATCCGCCTAGACGCAGTAGCTTCATTCGTGAAACCGAGCGCACGAAGGGTTGGCACGATGCCCAGTACCCCGAAGCGCGAGGTCGAGTGGATGATTTCCGAACAGTGCTCGTTTGGCGTGATCGAGGATCGCATCGATCGGATGGCTGCGACGAATGATGTGAAGGCGGCCCTATGGCTGCTCGCCTGGAGCGAACAGGCGGCTGCGGACCGGGCCCGGACGATCAATGAAGCGTTGACGCTCGCAAGCCGCCCGCGCGGGTAAGCGCGGGAGGACGACTCACTCGTTGTTCGTGACAGGGCCGGAGGTATGGCCGGTTTCTCCGATGGGCGCGGCTGGCTTCGAACCAGCGACCTCTCGCGTGTGAATTGTGCGCCAGGCGGCTGCGTGACCGTCTTCGACTGGCTGTAGACCGGGGGCCACCGACTCAGCCGCTTTTCGTCCTAAGCGGTACTTCTGCTCTCACGCGAAGGCGGAAGCGCGCGGTTCGCTCGGGGAGGCTTTCCCTCATCGTCCGAGGCGGGCATGTGCGGCGAGATGGCGGAGACGCTCGCAACCAGCCCTAAAGCGGGACTTCGACGGAACACATTCCGGGCCTTACGTGAAGGCGGGCCTGGTGGCCGGCAGCCAAGCGGGCAGTCGGCGCGTCCACCAACTCCGCGCGGTCGGGCCGGCGCCCTGCGCGCCGACCTTGACCGCTTCTGGAGCGAGGCTCTGGCGGCCTCCAAGGCCGTCGTCGAGCTACAAGCGAGGAGGCGGGACGTCTCAAGTGGGCTGGACTCGGGCCGCACCCCGCGTCGAGTGTCGCTTAGAAGCTCAAATATCGAGGTCGCGGTTGGGCACGGTCTCCTGCAGGTCCGGTACATACCTGCAGACTTCCCCCCAGACCTCAATGCCAGGCCCGTATTTGATGATGCGCCACTCGCACACCACACCGGCGGATGCCGGCGCCGCCGATGTGCCCAGTAGCGTCACCGCCGCAGCGAGCGCGGCAAGTGCGATCAGCGCTCGCTTCGGCAGGCGTGTTGCGAGGATGCTCATGGTCTCTTACTCCTGTGTGTGGGTTGTCCGGTGATCACCTCTACGCAAAGCGACCTGCAGCCGGATCACACCAACCCGCCACACCGCGCTTCCGCCTTCGTCTGGCTGCGAGCGTCTTGGCGAGGGCGTCCAGACTCGCCGAGGACGACGAAGAGGAGTGCCGCCGTCCCTTCGGGTCGCTCCCGCATCGCGCGAGAAGGAGAAGCGACAGCATTCGTATCGTTTTCCATGCAAAGGAGCACTTTCCCTGGTAGCGCGGTGCCCTCGTTTTTGGCGGGCGCAGTCACGGCGTGAGCCGGGATCGGCCTCCAAAGAAGTCGCGGGCCGCGACCTTACCCCGGAGCGACGAGAGAGGCCCGCTTGCGCGGGCCTCCGTTCGACGTCCTCCTGACCTTGACCTACTTGGCCTTGACCTTCTTCACAGAGCTCGTCTGCGAGGGGGTCGACCCGGCCTGGTTGGTGGCCGTCAGGGTGCAGGTGTAGTCGCCGGCCACCGTGGGCGTGAACGTCTGATCGGTAGCGGTGGCGATGTTCGACCCATTCCTCTGCCACTGATAGGTGCCGAAGCTGGCCGGAGCCCTGTACAGGAACGCCCCGAGCAGGTCGGGCGCCCACGTCCCATTTTGGCAGGCAAGTTCCTTGCCGACCTTAGCCCCGCCGGAGATATTCGGACGCGCGGTGTTCACGGGCTTCTTCAGCACCGCGGTGAAGAGCGAGGGTTGCTTTCGCCGCTGAACAGGGGCGAGGGGCCCCCAATGGGGTCCAGGTTCCCGGACCGAATCCCCAAGCCGGACTGCCAGCTGGCCCAGTAGATCTTAGGCGGGCTCGTCGTGGGGTCGATCGCCGGCCCGCTCGGCCCGCCGGGCGTGACGTTAAACAGGGTCGTGGCGGTGCCCTCGGGGTTCGCTAGGTTCGCAGCCCGGACCTCGCCGGAGTGCGAGGTTGGTCCAGTAGATCTTCCCGGACGCAACCGCCACCCCGATCGGGTTGGACTGGTTGCCGACTACGGTCGTGGCGGTGCCCTGGGGGTTCGCCAGGTTCGCGCGCCGCACCGAGCCCGGCGGGGTCCCGGCAGGCGACTGGTTCGTCCAGTAGATCTTGCCGGCCGCGGTGTCAAGCGTCACCCCGCTTGGACCAGCCTCGCCGGTAACCAGGGTCTCGGCGGTGCCCGAGACGTCCGCCAGGTCCGCTCCCCGGATCGTTCCGCAGGTTTGTCCCGGAACCTCGCAGAACTCGGCCCAGTAGATCCTGCCGGCGGCGGGGTCGACCGTCACCCCGCAGGGGTTGTCCTGGCCAGTGATCAGGGGCGTGACCGGGCCCGAGCCATCGAGGTTCGCGACCTGGATCTGGCCGCCGCCGAAGTTGGCCCAGTAAATCTTGCCGGCCGCGGAGTCAAGCGCCACCCCGCACGGAGCGCCCCCGTCCTCGAACAGGGTCGAGGGGTCACCCGTTCCGTCGAGGTTTCCGACGCGGATCGACTCTGGGAAGTCCTCCCTGGACCAGTAGATGCTGTCCGCGGCGCTCGCGCTCGCCGGCAGAAGCAACCCGACCAGCACGGCGAGAAGCCCCGCCCTGCGGAAAAACGTCAAACCCTCCGTCGCTTCCATGCTTAGTCGCACCTTCCGATGGCTTGTTTGGCTGGACCACCGACGTGGCACGGCGACCGTACACCCGCCAAGAGGAGCCGTGTCAATCCCCAGAATCAAGTACGTCCTCGCTCCGCGTGCCTGGCTGTTTGGGCCGAATCGGGCCGCTGGGTTGCCGGGTTAACTGCTTACTGCTTGCTCGGCCGCCGCGCCGTTTCCGGCATACCCCTCCCCATGGCCACTAACGCGCCCGGTAGGCGCCAATCCAGCTACTCCCGCAGGCCGGCGGCTTCGAGGGCTTCAGCCTCGCTGTCGTGGCTGCTCAGCCGGACCATCTGACCGTTCCGCCAGTGGGCCAGGTGCCACATCGTGTGGTCAATGGGAGCACCACTTTCACCGCCGTGGCCTCGAACATGCAGCGCGGCAAGCGTCGCGTCGCCCAGCGCCCGGACCTCGCCGACCTCGGCGTCCCAGTCGGGGAACGTGTCGTGCAGGTCCTGCCACCAACGACGGACTCCCTCATGACCGCGATAGCTGCCCTCCATGATGAACACGGCAGAGATGATCTCCCGCGTCCTCGTCGGCAAACGCCAGAGTGGCATCGAAATCCCCACGGAGCCAGGCGGCAGGGGCCCGACGGTAATTCTCCACGTTCTCCTGCGACATCGCCCGCGCAGTATCTCGCGATGCCTGAGATAGTCGCTTTCCATGCAAAGCGACTATCTCGGCCTAGTCTGCCGCAGCCCGGGTTTGACACGAACATGTGTTCGTGCGATTGTGGCGGGATGGTTCGCCGCCGCCCTCCCCCAGGTCCGCTCTGTACGGCCTGTGCGGGTAGCGGGAAGCGCAAGCTGGCTGAGACCGGCGGGCGGCCTGCACCTGCCCTCACTGCGGAGGGACGGGGAGCGAACCGAGACCCGTGCCGCGCCCCTAGTCGTCAGGAACAGGGCAGGGCGTCTCCCACTCCGAGGGGAGCTGCCAGCCCTCCCCCGTCAGTCTCCGCTGGATGTGCTCGATCCAGGTGGGGTCGATGCCGTTCAGCAGGGAATCGAACGCGACCGGAACCGAGGACGACGCGTAGGCGTAGCTCCGAGCCCCCTTGGCATCCGCGGCGTACGGTTTCGCGCCACTGTCCTCCTCGAACTCATTCAGCACATCCGCCCCAAATTCTGAGAGCGGAGTCAGTTCGATTGTCGGCATGCCCTACCAAGGCTAGCCCCTTCCCAGGGGGACATTGCGCCCTGGTGTCGCCCTGCGCCATCCCCTCGCTCAAGCGGAACGGGAAGGGAGCCACTTTAACTCCGAGCTCGACACCCTCGCGCGAATGGGCGGCTTGGGCTACTAGGAGGGATCGCGGAGTTCGACCACGTAGCTGACGTTCACCCAGTGCTCGCGGCCATCAGTATCGATGACCTTCTGAAACGGGGAGGCGCCGCCTCGACTCAGCCGCTGCTCAAGCTCCTCGACGGCTGCTGCGGTCTGAAACTCGCTCGTGGTGAGGACAACAACTGTCTTGGCGTCCTCGCTACTCACAGCCCGACCCTAACGCACGATGCCTGAGGGGGCGCGACTCGCGGCCGCGGGGTTGAAGTCCGCGGAGCTCATTTCGCGTCCACCCTCGTGCTCGATCCATGGACGAGCTTGAAGCCACGAGGCGGGGCGCGTGCCGCCGATCGCCCGCCAGGTCGCCCGGAGACGGTCATCTGGACCTCCCGGCCTTCCCGAGGTTTTTGGGGGTTTTCTTTGTGCTGAGCTACCCAGCGGTCGCCGGGTGAACGCGAGTTCAAGATCGCTCCCTCCCCTCCGGGGCGAGATACTGCGTAGGCGATGTCGCAGGAGAACGTCGAGGCCTTCACACGCGGCGTTGACGCATTCAACCGCGGAGACATCGACGCGGTGCTGGAGGGACTCGACACCGAGGTGGAGTGGCACCCGGTGCTCCAGGTGGTGATGCTCGGGGGGGTAGCTGCGGTGTACCGGGGACGCGAGGGCGTCCGCGACGAGCTCCGAGAGTGGTACACGACACTCGGGGAGGTCCAGGTCGCCATCTCGGAGACCCGGGACCTTGGCGAGCGAATCGTCGCGATCGGCCGCATCCGTGCGCGTGGCCAGGAAAGCGGTGCGCCGGTCGAGTTCCCTGGCGGTTGGGTGGTCGATTACAAGAACGGCAAGGCCATTCGGGTTCGCGAGTACCTCGATCCCAAAGAAGCCCTCGAAGCCGCCGGGATCGAGGAGTAGGCGATGTCGGAGGAGAACGTGGAGATCGTCCGGGCGGCCATCGAGGCCACGATGCGCAGGCCGAATCCTGACTGGGCGACGATGAACGCCCTCTTCCATCCAGACCACGAGTTCCTCCCCCGCGATGTGGGGTTGGTCGGTGGAGGTGTCCGGGGGGCACAGGGCTACCGCGAATGGCTGACCAACATCTCGGAGACCATGGAGTGGGAGGTGACGCTCGCGGGGGTCACCGAGATCGATCACGACCGGGTGCTGGCGGTGATGCCGACCAAATTCCGAGGCAGGCAGAGCGGCGCGAAGACCGAGCAGCGAATCGCCGCCGTCGTCACGATGCGGGAGGGAAAAGTGGTCCGCACTGAGCTCTTTCAGTCCCCTGAGCACGCCCGCGAAGCCGCCGGGCTGCGGGAGTAGGCGATGCCAGCCGAGGAGAACATCGCGCTCATCCATCGCGGTCTCGATGCCTTCAGCCGCGGCGACTTCGACGCGGGCGTTGAGGATATGCAGCCGGACGTTGAGTGGCACGTCTCGTTCCGGCTTCCCGATCTGCCCTTGGACAAGGCGGTCTACCACGGCCATGACGAGGTCCGGCGGCTGTGGGCGGCTTTTCGGAGCGGCTGGGCGACACTCACCGTAACGCTCGAGGAGGTGGTCGACGCCCGCGAGGACGTCGTGGTTGTCCGCGCCCGGTTCGTGGGTCAGGGGAGCGCCAGCGGGATAGAGGTGGATCGCACGGTCTTCTATGTGTTCGAGATCGTGGCTGGGAAGCTGAAGCGACTGCGACCTTTCGACACAGAGGCCGAAGCCCTCGAAGCCGCCGGGCTCTCGGAGTAGCGCGGGAGTACCGCTTAGGACGAAAAGCGGAAACATGCGAAGGCCAGTTCTTGTCGGCTTCGCGCTGGCGCTGGACTTCGTCGCGGACGGCCACGACCGGATCGTAAGGCAGATTGGTGCGCGTTTGGTGCGCGCCGTTCGGGGCCCCGAGACCTCGAAACCCCCGTGTTAGCAGGGGCTTACGCGAGAGGCGCCTACCGGAATCGAACCGGTGTAAACGGCTTTGCAGGCCGCTGCGTAACCACTCCGCCAAGGCGCCGGGCGTGGGCAAGCGTAGCGAGGGATAGGGTGCCGCCATGTCCGCTCCGGTGCTGCGAGACGAGGGCCCGATTTCGTACCGGGAGGCGCCGGCGCCGGGCACGGAGAGCGGCGATCCGGTGCTGTTCGTGCACGGCTTTCCCGAGAGCTCGCGCATGTGGGTTCCGCTGATGGGCGCGCTGTCCGAGGCCGGCCGCCGCTGCGTCGCGCCCGACCTCTACTGCCTGGGGGCGTCGAGCGACCCCGGGCCGGCGACGTTCGAGCGGAACCTCGAGGCGCTGGGCGCCGTCCACTCCGAGCTCGGCCTGGGGCGGGTCGCGCTGGTGGTTCACGACTGGGGCGGGTTCGTCGGCCTCGCCTGGGCCTGCCGGCACCCGGACCTGGTCTCGGCCATGGTGATCAGCGACACGGGCTTCTTCAGCGACGGCCGCTGGCACGGCATGGCGGAGGCGATGCGCGGCGACCAGGGCGAGGCGTTGATCGGCGCGCTCGACCGCGACGGCTTCGTCGCCCTGCTGACCGCCGACGGCGCGACGTTCAGCGAGCAGGATCTGGAGGAGTACTGGCGGCCGTTCGACCAGGGCCGCGGGCGAGCGGCGACGCTCGAGTTCTACCGCTCGATGGACTTCGAGAAGCTGGCTCCGTACGAGGGCAAGCTCGGCGAGCTGGGTGTTCCGACGTTGCTGCTCTGGGGCGCCGATGACGCGTTCGCTCCGATCGGTGGCGCCCACCGCTTCGCCAAGCAGATCCCGGGCGCGAAGCTCGTCGCCCTCGAGGGCGCCGGGCATTTCGTCTACGACCAGGAGCGAGGCGCGACCACGGCGGAGGTCGCCGCGTTTCTCGCGGGTTCACCGGAACCGGTTCGCTAGCGCGGGTCAGCTAGAGTCGCCCACGGGACCCCCATGAAGGGAGGGCCGCCGGATGGAAGCGGGTTCCGGCGCCAGGCTTGGACGCACCCCCAATCGGACCAGGACGATCGCGAGCTTCGCGCTGGCCGGGCTCGCCGGCGTGCTCGTGTTTCTGGGGGCGATTCTCCTCTACACGCGCGAGGAGATCATCGACGAGGACGCCTTTGCCGACAACGCGGCGGAGGCCTTCCAGGACGATGCCGTCCGGGAGGTGGTCGCGACCGAGCTGGTCGTCGACCTGATCGAACAGGGGTCGCCGGATCTGATCGCGGGCCGACCGCTGCTCGAAACCGTCGTCGGCACGGTCCTCGACACCGCGCCCTTCCGCCAGGTATTCCGCCAGGCGGCAAAGGAGTCCAACCGCCTCCTCTTCGTGCGCGACAAGACCAGCGTCGCGTTCGACCTGAAGGACGCGCTGGAGGTGGTCCGGTTCGCGCTGCAATCCTCCTCGCCCCAGCTCGCCGACGCGCTGCCGAAATCGCTCGATGCCACGCTCCTGAAGCTTCAGGAGCGCGACTTCGCCCGCTCGAGCCTGGACGTGGCGGACAGCGTGCGGACGCTCGGCATCATCGCTCCGATCGCCGCCCTGCTTGCGCTGGTGCTCTCAGTGGTCGTGGCAACCGATCGGCGAATCGGGGTGCTGCGGGCGGCGCTCGCGGTTGCCGCCGCCGGGACCACGCTCGCGATCAGCTATCAGATCCTTTACGACCGGACCCTGGCGGGGGTCGTCGGCGGCGATGAGCTGACGGATGAGGAGCTCCAGGACGCCGTCGGCGGCATCCTCGATGCGTTCACGGGGGGCCTGTTCACATGGGGGCTGCTGCTCGCATTCACGGGCCTCGTGATCGCGGGCGCCGCCGCCGTCGCCGACCCGGTGCGCGGCGATCCAACGAAACGTCTCCGGGAGCGGGTGACGCGCCGCCCGACCACCACCTGGGGGCTGGCGCTCCGCGGCATCGCCGCCGTGGTGGCGGGCTTCGTCGTCGCGCTCGAGCCGGACCTTGCGCTGAGGCTGATCGCCCTGCTGATCGGCGCCTGGCTGGTCTACTTCGGAAGCGCCGAGCTCCTCAGCCTGCTCCAACCGACCGGCGCCGGCGACGAAAAGAGCCAGGAGGCCCTCCGGCGGCGCACCTTTGCCCGGACGGGGATAGCCGGCGCGGCCGCGGCGGCGGTCGTGATCGCCGCGGTGATCGTGATCACCGCGGGCGACGAGGGATCTCGCGCCCGGTCCGTCCCGCGCGAAGGATGCAACGGCTCGGTCGAGCTCTGCGACCTGCGCCTGGGCAACGTCGTCTTCGCGGGCACCCACAACTCCTTCTCCGCGGCCGACAGCGGGGGCTGGTTCATCGCGAACCAGAAGCACACGATCGAGCGGCAACTGCAGGAAGGCGTCCGCCTGTTCCTGATCGACACCCATTGGGGCGTGGAGGACGAGCAGGGACGAGTGCGAACGGACTTCGAGGCCGAGGGCCGCGAGCGCAACAAGGTCGTTAGCGCGCTGCCGCCCGAGACCCTCGCCGCCGCCGAGCGGCTCGCGGGCAGCGTCGGCGTTCGCTCCGAGTCGGGCGGCGAGCGCGGCGTCTGGCTCTGCCACACGGTCTGCGAGCTCGGGGCCACCCGCTTCGACGACGCGCTGGTCGAGTTCCGCGAGTTCCTGGACGCGAACCCGGGCGAGGTCGTGATCCTGTTCATCGAACCGTACGTCCCTCCCGAGGAGGTCGAGAAGGCGTTCGCAGCCGCGGGCCTCGACGAGTACGTGAACGAGCTCGACCGCAACGCGCCCCTCCCCACGCTCGGCGAGCTCGTCCGCTCGGGGCGCCGGCTCGTCGTGTTCACCGAGAAGGACGCGACCCCGGCCGTTCCCTGGTACCTCGACGGCTTCTCGTTCATCCAGGACACGCCGCTCGGGGCGAAGACCGTCGACCAGCTGAGCTGCGACCTCAACCGCGGTGACGCGGACAGCCCGCTGCTGATGCTGAACCACTGGGCCGACGTGTTCCCGCCGCAGCGGAAGGCGAACCAGCCGTTCCATCGGAAGCAGGAGGTGATCCGCCGGGCGCACCAGTGCGAGCGGGAACGGGGCCTGCCGGTGAGCCTGATCGCCACCGATCACTACGACGACGGCACCTTCATCGAAGCGATTGACAAACTGAACGAGGAGCGGATCGAGGCATACGGGGGAAACGATGGCTGACGGTATGAAGGTGCTCTACGGGGTGAACGGCGAGGGGATGGGCCACGCGACCCGCTCCGAGGTCGTGATCGACGCCCTGCTCGAACGCCACGACGTGCGCGTGGTGGCCGGGGGCGCCGCGTTCAAGTACCTGAGCGGGCGCCTCCCCCGTGTCGACGAGATCTTCGGACCCTCCTTCGCGTTGGAGGAGGGCGAGATCCAGAAATGGGCGTCGGTGCGCCAGAGCCTCCACGACGCCCGGCTCGAGCTCCCGGACACGATGCGGCACTGGATGTCGATGGTCCACGAATGGCGGCCCGACGTCGTGATCACCGACTTCGAGCCACTGGCCGGCGTGTACGCGCGAACCACCCGGACCCCGCTGATCGCGATCGACAACATCCACATGCTCGTCCGCTGCCACCACGACGAGCAGATCGTCGGCGCTCAGCACTCGGATTTCATGCTCGCGTGCGGCGTCACCCGGGCGATGGTGCCCGGCGCGATCTCCTACATCGTGACCACGTTCTTCGACGCCCCGATCGCCTACGACGGGACGACCCTGGTACCGCCGATCCTCCGGCCGGAGATCATCGCCGCTGAGAGCACCCGGGGCGAGCACCTGCTCGTCTACTCGAGCGGCGAGGAGGAGCTGCTCGACAACCTCCGGCGCTCGGGCCAACCCTGCCGCGTCTACGGGATGCGCGGCGATCGGGCGGCCGAGGACGTGGAGGACGGGAACCTCGAGTTCCGGCCGCACTCGAACGAGGGTTTCGTGGCGGACCTCGCGAGCGCCCGCGCGGTCATCGCCGGCGGCGGCTTTTCGCTCCTGAGCGAGGCGGTCTACCTCGGAAAGCCGGTCCTCTCGGTGCCGCTCCACGGCCAGTTCGAGCAGCTCATGAACGCCCGGTATCTCGAACGCAGCGGCTACGGGCTCTGCGCGACGGAGGTGACCCCCGACGTCCTGGATGGCTTCGTCGGCCGGATCGACGAGTTCGACGATGCCCTCGCGGGCTACGAGCAGGAGGGCAATGCGATCCCGGTCGCGACCGTGGAGGCCCACGCCGAGGCGGCGGTCTCCGCACAGCCGAAGGAGCTTCGCCGGGATCGCCGCCGGAGCAAAAGGAGGATGAAATGAGGGCAAGGACACTCGCCGGGCTCGGCGCTGCCGGGGCGGCCGGGCTCGCGTTCTACGGCGGCCAGGTACCGACCGCCCAGATCTTCGGGCCGACGATCTGCCGCGGGCGCGCCCGGGCGGAAGCTGATCTCGCTGACGTACGACGACGGGCCAAACCCCGCCTACACCCCGGGGCTGATGGAGCTGCTCGAGCGCTACGACGCCAAGGCGACGTTCTTCCTGATCGGCGGCTGGGCCGAGCGCGAGCCGGCGCTGGTCCGCGAGCTGCACGCGGCGGGACACGCGATCGGCAACCACACGTTCACCCACCCGACGATGCCGCTGCTGACCACGGACCAGGTCCGGGAGGAGCTGCGCCGGTGCCGCGGCGCGGTGGAGGGCGCGGGCATCGAGTTCTCCGCGGTCGGCGGCGAGGCACTGATGCGGCCGCCCTACGGACGTCGCCGGCCGGCGACGCTACGCACCCTCCACGAGGAGGGATACGTGCCGGTCACCTGGTCGATCACGGCGTATGACTGGCGGCGCACCGCGACGGTCGAGAAGCTCACCCGCCGTTGCGCGCGTTCCAAGGACGGCGACGTGATCCTGCTCCACGACGGCTCGAACGAGGAGCCGGCGGCAGACCGCTCGAAGTCCATATCCGCGACGGAGGCGACCCTCGAGCGGTTCACCGCGGAGGGCTATCGCTTCGTGACGATCCCCGAGATGGCCGGCGAGGCGCCGGCGTGATCGAGCCCGCATCGATCTTCTCGGACTTCTGGAACGACCAGCTCGTCGACCACGACCGCCAGTGGCTGTTCCTGGTCCTGCTCGGGATCGTCCTGTCGTTCGGGTTCATCCGGCTCTCCACCCGCCTCATGCGGAGCCCCCGAGTGCCGTGGTGGCCGGGCTCGGTCGTCAGCGAGGGCGGCCTGCACGTCCACCACCTCGTCTTCGGGATCGTGCTGATGATCGCCGCCGGCACGATCAGCTTCGCCGGCTTCGCCGTCGACCCGATCTACGAGTTCTGCGCCTTCCTGTTCGGCGTCGGCATCGGGCTGACGATCGACGAGTTCGCGCTCTGGCTCTACCTCGACGACGTCTACTGGTCCAAGGAGGGCCGCAGCTCGGTCGACGCGGCGGTGGTCTGCGTGCTGTTCCTCGGCCTGATCCTGATCGGGGCGCGTCCGTTCGATCTCTCGGACGGCAGCCTGGGAGCGGTGCTCTTGAGCATCCTTACGGTGCTGATCACGGTGTTCGCCGTCTCCATCTGCTTCATGAAGACGCGCTTCTGGCACGGGGCGCTCGGCTTCTTCCTCGTCCCGCTCGCGTTCTACGGGGCATGCCGGCTCGGCAAGCCGGACTCGGCATGGGCGCGGCGCTTCTACGGCGAGCGGAACCCCGACAAGCAGGGACGCTCCGAACGCCGCTTCCCGCCGGATCGCCGTACTGAGCGCGTCAAGAACTGGCTGCGCGACCTCCTCGGGGGTTCGCCGGAGGACGAGTACCTCGCGAAGGTGGCGGCGCGCTCGGAGCGGGACAAGGCCGGCTGACCGAGCGTCATCCTCTCAGCTCCGCCAGGCGCTCCTCCAGGAAGCGCCGCTCGGTATCCGCGTGAACCAGCTCCAGCGCCCGCTCGTAAGCAGCGCGAGCCTCGTCATGGCGGTCGAGCCGGCGCAGGAGCTCCGCCCGGGTCGCATGGAGGTAGTGGTAGCGATCGAGCTCGAGACCCTCGACCAGCCCGAGCGCGGCCTCCACGTTGCCCGCCTCGGCGATCGCGACGGCCTGGTTGAGCTCGACGACCGACGATCCGGTCAGACGGGCCAGCTCGCCGTAGAGGGCTGCGAGCTGCTGCCAGTCGGGAGGATCCTCGGCGTGCAGGTCGGCGATCGCCGCCTGCAGCACGTACGGTCCGCGGCCGCCGAGCGCCAGGGCGCGCTGGAGCGCCTCGGCGCCGTTCTCCATCTCGCTGCGATCCCAGAGGGCGCGGTCCTGCTCCGACAGCGGAACGGCCACTCCGTCCACGAACCGCGCGTCGCTCCGGGCGTCGTTCAACAGCATCAGCGCCAACAGGGCGTGCACCTCGGGCTCGTCGGGCATCAGCGCGGCGAGCGCCCGCCCGAGGCGGATCGCCTCGGCGGCGAGCTCGCCCCGGCCGCCGTAGCCCTCGTTGAAGATCAGGTAGACGACCGCCAGGACCGCCGCCAGGCGGTCCGGCAGCAGGTGGTCGTCGGGCACGCGGAACGGGATGCCCGCGGCCTTGATCTTCCTCCGCGCGCGGACGAGCCGTTTGGACATCGTGGGCTCGGGCACCAGGAACGCCCGGGCGATCTCATCGGTCTCGAGCCCGCCCAGGGTCCGCAGGGTGAGCGCGACCTGCGCATCGAGGGCGAGGGCCGGATGGCAGCAGGTGAAGATCAGCTCCAGCCGCTCATCGGGAATCGTCGTCTCGTCCATCTCGTCCTCGGTCGCCGTGGGGACCTCGAGCAGGCGCGTCTTCTCGGCCAGTGTGCGGTCACGGCGGATGCGGTCGATGGCGCGGTTGCGCGCCGTCGTCACCAGCCACGCCCGCGGGTTGGCGGGCTCGCCGTCGCGCGGCCAGCGCTCGGCGGCGGCCGCGAACGCCTCCTGAGCGGCTTCCTCGGCGAGCTCGAAGTCGCCGAGGTAGCCGATCAGGTTGGCGAGGACTCGCCCCCACTCGTCGCGGAAGGCCTGGTCGAGAACCGCGGCCACTACGCGGCGACGGGCCGCACCTCGATCGCGCCGCCAAGCCGGGCCGCCGGGATGCGGGCCGCGAGCTCGATCGCCGCGTCGAGATCGTCCGCCTCGAACAACAGGTATCCGGCGATCGCTTCCTTGGTGGCGACGAACGGGCCGTCGGTGGTCAGCGTCCGGCCGTCCTCGACGCGCACGGTCGTCGCCGTGCCGGCATCCTGGAGCTGAAGGCCGGGCGTGACGCCTGGGGTCTGGTTGATCGCCTGGTAATCGGCGAACACGGCCTTCTGCTCGTCCTCCGAGAGGGTCGCCCAGGCCTCAGGGTCGCGCGGGGTCGGGGCGGTGCCCTGGTTGATCAGCAGCATGTACTTCATCGCTTCCTCCTTCTTGGGGATGGTCGCGTATGGGACGAACGGGAACCGGGCGAGAGGACACCCTTCCCGATGGATATCGTCGCGGTGAAAGCAAGCCGGAAGGTAGATGACGGAATGACGGGATCGGACGCGGCGCTTGACAAGTTCCAGGAGATCGAGACGGGGGAAGCCTTCACCCTGCAGGGGCCGCGGCTGCTCAAGGTGGAGCTGTCGGAGACCGCGGTGATGGCGAAGAACGGCGGGATGGTCGCCTACCAGGGCGATGTGAGCTTCGAGCACAAGGGCGGCGGCCTCGGGCGGTTCCTGAAGAAGGCGGCGACCGGCGAGTCACTCACCCTGATGCAGGCGCACGGCACCGGCGAGCTGTTTCTCGCCCACCAGGCGATGCTCGTCCACGTGCTGCGTCTCGATCAGGAGTCGATCACCGTGAACGGCGAGAACATCCTGGCGTTCCAGACCGACATCGAATGGGACGTCACCCGCGTCAAGGGCGGCAGCGCCGGCATGCTGGCCGGCGGGCTGTTCAACATCCACCTGAACGGCTCGGGACTCGTGGCCCTGGTCTCGGATGGCGAGCCCGTGAAGCTGGACGTCGGCGGGGCGCCGACGTTCGGCGACCCGCAGGCGGCGATCGCGTGGTCCGGCGGCGTCAGCACAACGCTCAAGACCGAGGTGCAGGCCAAGGCCCTGATCGGAATGGGCTCCGGCGAGAGCTTCCAAATCGGGTTCTCGGGGCAGGGCTGGGTGCTCGTGCAGCCGTCGGAGGGCAGGCCCGTCCACCGAAGCGGGTAGCGGACCGCGTCCCTGATTCAGGGCATCATCTGCATTGACCCGCCGTCTCCGCCGCCCCCTTGCATTCCGCCGCCCGCCTGCATTCCGCCGTCCGGCTCGGCGAGCCCCGGCACGTCGGCGGGGAAGAACGCCACGCCCAGCCCGAGCACGAGCAGCGACAGGGCAACGGTCCACCGCGCCCCGGTCGGCCACGGGAGCAGCCTCTCGGCCACGATGAAGGCGGCGATCAGCGCCATCCAACCGAGGCTCATGATCCCCACCGCGAATAGCGCGGCCATCAACGCCCAGCAGCAGCCGAGGCACCAGGCTCCGTGCCGGATCCCCAGCTCGAGCGCACCCGACCGTCCGTCGCGCCAGCGCTCGGCGAGGAAGGTCATCGGGCTGCGGCACTCGGCCAGACATGCCTGCTTGAGCGGCGTCACCTGATAGACGGCCGCGGCCACGATCACGCCGCCGGTCACGTACCGACCCGCCTCCTCCCAGGCCAGGAATGCCGGGTCGATGGCACGGACCAGCTCGAACAGGGCGTAGACGGCCAGGCCGGCGACCGTCCACACGAGCAGATAACCCGCCACGAACAGAGCGGTCGCATCGGACGCCGCCCCCTCTCCCCCGGCCCGACGGCCCGCCCGGAGGCGGTCGTACGTGAGCACCGTGGGAGCAACCGCCGGAAACATCATCGCCGCCATCATCACGACCCAGACGGTGGCGAAGAAGCCAAAGCTGCCGAGGGCCATGCCCGGCATCGCCTCCATCCCTCCCATGCGGTCGTTCGTGACCAGCCAGGCCGCGACGGCAAGCGCCAACAGCGCCCCGAGCAGGACCAGCCGGGCGCGGTCAAGCCGAACCGATTCCGAGCGAGCGCCTACCCGGGCGGCCTCCACCTCAGGCCACCCTCAGTCCGGGTACTCGTCTTTGCGCCAGGAGCGGGGCTCTTCCGGCTGCGGCTTCGGGGTCCGCTCGAGCAACATGGTGAAGTGCGGGGCGACGAACGGGTCGGGAGCCATCACCGTGTACGTGTGGTAGATGGTCCCGTTGTCCCGCGCGAACGCGATGTAGCCCGGGCCCTCGCGGAGCCCGTCCTTGAGGTCCGCGCCAACCTGCTCGCCCCATTCCTGAAGCCACTCCGGCGGGTTCTCGATCATCTCCTTGACCTCGGGGATCTCCTCCGCCTGCTCCTCGGTCATCGCCAGCCCAAAGTCCCACGGGAAGTCCGTCTCGTACGTGGAGACGTAGGGAAACTGCCAGCCCATCCGCTCCTTGTACGAGGCGAGCCGATCGATCGGCGCGCGTGAGAAGCAGAGGAACGTGACATCGCGCTTGTTCAGGTGGATCAGCGGGCCGCTGAACTCATCCCCGAGGCTCGTGCAGCCGGGGCACGCCCCGACCGAGTAATCCGGGCCATACATGATGTTGTAGGCGAGCAGCTGCGAGCGGCCGTCAAAGAGCTCGGCCAGGGTCTTCTTCCCGTCCTCGGTGTCGAACTCGTACTCCTTCTCGACCGGGACCCACGGAAGCTCCAGCCGCTGCTTCTTGATCTTTTCGTTCAGCTCCGCATGCTCGGCCTCGAGCTTCGCGAGCGCGTCCCGAGCCGCTTGCCATTCCTCGCGGCTTCCAGTCTTCTGGTCCGGCATCGTCATCTCCTCCGTTGTGCTTACCCGGGCGCGGGCGACCGGTCGAACGAGTCGCTCGGCGCTTACCCGCGTTCGATCATTGAGACACACGGCGACGCCAAAACTCATCGCCGTCCGTTCAGGCAGCCTTGGTACCCAGGCTGATCAGCCCGCCGCGGCGAACTCGAACCTGGTCCCCACGCTGTTCGGGATGAAGGCGTCGGGGAACTTGGTCGCGAGCGTCTGGGTCGCCCGCCAGCCGGTGCAATGGGCCGGCACGAGGAAGTCGGGCGCGAACTCGGCGAACGCGTCGCAGGTCGGCTCGATGATCGGCTCGAACGCCCGTCCGCTGAGGTGGAACCCGCCAATCACGGCGTGGAAGCGCTCCTGGCCGCTGATCTTCCGTATGTAGCGAAGGATGTTGATGATCCCGGAGTGCCCGCACCCGGTCAGGACGACGAGGCCCCGTCCGCGCACGACGGCCACCAGTGCCTGGTCGTCGAGGATCAGCGGGTCCGGCTGCCACCCTCCCTCGCGGTGAGCCTCGTGACCAGGGAACCCGCGCTCGAACTCGGTTGTCCGGTCGACCTCGCCGGTCACGAGCAGCGAGCCGTCGAGCAGGAACGAAGGCTGGCGCTCCTCGACGATCTCGAAGCCCGCACCCTCCAATGCACCCTTGCTCGTCGTCGGCAGCTCGACCGGGTCGCGACCCGGGAACGCTACGCGGCGCCGGCTCCAAAACTCGGGATGGATCAGGACCGGCACGTTCACGCTTCCCAGCTCACGGACAAGCCCGTCCATCCCGGTCGTGTGATCCCAATGGCCGTGGCTCAGCACGATGATGTCGATGTCGCGCGGCGAGAGCTCCAGCCGGCGCATGTTCTCCACCATCCCATCCGGAGATCGCCCTGCATCGAAGAGAACTCGGGTCTCCCGGTCCGCCTTGGTGATCGTCACCAAGGCCGAGAAGCCGTGCTCGGCGCGCAGCGCGTCGTCGGTGTCGCCGCCCGCGAGGAACCGCGCCGGAACCCGCGGCGCGTTCTTGATCGAGGGCCGCGTTGCAGGACCCTGATCGGGCAGGAGGTTGTCGGTCACGTTGTCGACCAGCGTGGTGACCGTCAATGAATCGACCGGCTCGAGCGGAATCGGTTCCATGCGCCTCCTCGTGCGCTCGCACCGGACTCTATGCCCTGCGTGGGTACGGCGATCGCATCGTGAAATACGGCAATTCTGCGGACGTCGCTCCCGGGTCGATGCCTCGAGGCGAGCCGGCGAGCTTGGGCTGCTCGATGAGAGCGGCTGATGTGATTACCGCTGCGGCCGGTACGTGAGAATGGCGACCCCGGACGGGATCGCGGTCGAGTCGACGAGCTCGAGGTCCATTCGCTCGGTGCCCTCCTCGAAGAAGCTGCTCCCCCGCCCGAGCACTACCGGATGGACCCAGAGTCGATACTCGTCGATCAGGTCGTGCTCCATCAGGGTGTTCGTGAGGTCGCCCGAGCCGTACACGATCAGGCCCTTACCGGGCTGCTCCTTGAGCTTGGCCACGGCCTCCGGGACATCCCCTTCGATCAGCTGGGTGTTCTGCCACTCGGGGTCCTCGAGCGTGGTCGACGCGACGTACTTCGCGATGCCGTTCATCAGGTCCGGGAACTCCCCTGATCGTGCCGGCCAAACCGCGGCGAAGAACTCGTACGACTTGCGGCCGAGGATCAGGCCATCGCTCTGACTGAGAAGGTCGACGTTGCGCTTGACGAAGTCCTCGTCGTCGCCCGGAATCGACCACTCACGGACGTGGTCCACCCTCCCGTCCAGGGTCACGTTGTTCGAAACGATCAGCTTCCTCATCTCTGCCTCGGTGCAACTCCGACGCTGCGGGCAACATCCGCGGCGAAGCGTTCGATCGAACCAGCCCCGCGCTCCGCGTGATCGGGGTTGAGCTCGGTGATCGTCAGACCGGCCAGGCGCGGCGACGAGGCGAGCGACGTCAGCGCGCCTAGCGCGTGCTCGTAGGACAGCCCCTCGTTGCGTCCGGTGTTCTCGGACAGGGGCACGTCGGTGAAGTCGATGACATCGACGTCGAAATGCACGAGCAGGCGGTCGCAGCGACTCTCGATCGACCGCCGAGCGCTCGTCGCCGCACCGGCGGGATCGGCCGCGACGTCAGCGACGGGAAGCACTTCGATCGAGCGCCGTTCGATGACCTCGCGCTCGAACCGGGTGGCCTGCTCGGGTCCCCATCCGAAGCACAGAACCTGCTCGGGTTCCAGCAGCGGCGTGCGCCCGCCGGCACCGGTCAGCGCGGCCACCCCGCCCGGCTCGCCGAGCATGTGGGCGAGTCCCATCCAATCGAGTGCGCCCTCGTGCACGCTCTCGGGCACGTTGAGATCCGCGTGGGAATCGAAGTAGACGACCCCGACACGCTCCCCGGTGGCGACGTGTCCGGCGACGGTGCCAATGCCGACCGTGCAATCACCGCCCACGACAAGGGTGACCTCGTCGTCGCCGGTCGCGTCTTCCACCCGGCGGGCAGTGTCCTGCACGATCTCGACGACCTTGGCGGCGTTCTGCGCGCGGGGATTCTCGCGATCCGGTCGCCAGCGCCAAACCTCGCTGTCGCCGTGATCGTGAACCTCGGCGCCTGCCGCCGCCAGACGGTCGATCAGGCCGGCCTCGCGCAAGGCCTGCGGCGCCTGCTCCTGGCCCGGAGCGAACGCGCCGGCGCTGGTCGGTACGCCGATCACGCCTACCGCCCTCGCTGGCATCGCCTCGAGGGTCTCCATGCATCGAGTATGCCGATGCGAGATTCGGCGCAATCCGCTACGGCTCGATGTTCTGGTTGAGTCGGAAGAAGTTGGTCGGGTCGTAGGTTCGCTTGAGCTTGACCAGGCGCTCGTAGTTGCGGGCGCCGTAGGCCTGTCGGACCCGGTCGGCTCCCTCCTCCCCGAGGAAGTTGAGATATACGCGTCCGCCGGCGTGGGGCTGCATCGCGTCGAAGAAGTCGCGGGCCCAGGCGATGTGCCGCCGTGCGTCGGTGTCGTCCTCGGTCCACACCGCGTTGATGTTCACGTTGTGGGTGGCATCGCGCTGGCTGAAGGCCGTCTCGTCCGCACCCACGCGGGCCACCGCCCCGCCGAGGTGGAAGACGATGGTGTACGACTTGGGCGAGGTGGGCGCCGATGAGTGCTCGACGAGCGTGTCGATCGCATCATCGGTAAGCGGCGGCAGCTCGACCGACTTCCAATAGCGGTGCCAGCCGTGCGGCACGAAGGGGTCGAACATCGACTGCAAGGCCGTGTAGGGCTTGGGCTCGAGCAGGTCTCCGATCGGGCGGCCGAACTCCTTGAGCGGGCGGACGACCTCGGCGCCCTCGTCCGGCGATCCCGCGTAACAGGCGCCCAGCATCACGATCGGCTTCCCGTGCACCTCCTCCGGGAGGAATGGGACCGGCTGCGCCACCGACAGCTCGAAGATCGTGGTCAGCTCATCCGGGGCCGCGGCGACGAACTCGCGGTAGAAGCTCAGGACCTCCGGCGCGTCCTCTATGGGGTGGAAGACCGGTCCCCCGAGGACGATCGGGCCGACCGGGTGCAGTCGGTACTCGAACGAGGTGACGATGCCGAAGTTGCCGCCGCCGCCGCGGATCGCCCAGAAGAGATCGGGGTTTTCCTCCTCGCTCGCGGTGACGATCTCGCCCTGCGCGGTCACCACGTCTGCGGAGAGGAGGTTGTCGACCGTGGCGCCGTGCTTTCGCATCAGCCACCCGATTCCGCCGCCGAGCGTCAGGCCCGCGATCCCCGTGTGCGTGACGATCCCGCCGACCGTCGCCAGCCCGAAGAGCTGCGTCTCGCGGTCGAGCTCGCCCCAGAGAACGCCGGCCTCAGCGTGGGCGGTGCGCGTCGCCGGATCGACTCGGATTCCCTTCATCGGCGAGAGGTCGACCACGAGGCCGCCGTCGCAGACCGCGTGACCCCCGACGCCGTGGCCGCCCGAGCGCACGGCCACCGGGAGGTCGCGCTCGCGGGCGAAGCGGACCGCGGCGACGACATCGGCGACGCCGCTGCATCGCGCGATGCAGGCAGGGCGGCGGTCGATCGCTCCGTTCCAGATCGCGCGGGCCTCGTCGTAGCCCTCATCGTCGGGGCCGAACACCGGGCCTTCGACGGAGTTGCGTAGACGCTCGTCGTCGGTGGCCGTCGTCGCTCTTGTCATCCCGGTAGCCACGCGGCCACAGTACGCGGGTGCGCCACGGCGGACTAGACCGAACTCCGAACCAAGCGGTCCGAATTTCGAACCTAATGCCAAACCGGGTCTAGCATTCTCGGAGCATGCGGAGCTACGCGCAGTACTGCCCGATCGCCAAGGCGAGCGAGATCCTCGGCGACCGCTGGACGCTCCTGATCGTGCGCGAGATGCTGGGCGGTGCGAGCGGGTTCAACGAGCTCCTGCGCGGCCTGCCAGGGATCTCACGCTCGGTGCTCACCGATCGCATGCGCTCGCTCGAGCGGGCCGAGATTGTTGAGCGGCGACTTGGGCCCAAGGGCAGGACGCTGGCGTATCGCCTGACGCGCGCCGGTCGCGACCTGGAGCCGGTGGTGCAGGCCATCGGGGAGTGGGGGGTTACCTGGTCGTTCACCGATCCCCGCCCCGAGGAGCTCGATCCCGACCTCCTGATCGTCTGGATGGCCCGGCACGTCGACCGCGAGCAGCTTCCGGCGGACCGCACCGTGGTCCAGTTCGACTTCCGCAACCCGGCGAAGCGCTACTGGATGGTGCTCGAGCCCTCCGAGGTCTCGGTCTGTCTCCAGCACCCCGGCTTCGACATCGATCTCGAGGTAAGGGTCGACACCGCCACCCTCTACCGCGTCTACCTTGGGCGCGCCGACCTGGGCGGCGCGATGCGGGCGCGCAGGCTGACGATGAGCGGCCCGAGGGCGCTCCAGCGCGCCTTCGGGCGCTGGTTCGCCTGGAGCGCGTTCGCCCCGGCCAGCCGCCGGGCCGACGAGCGCCGGAGGGCGGCGTCTCGACTCGCGGGGCCCGAAAGCGTGCGGGTCGAACAGGGAAGCGGCTGATCGGATTCGAACCGACGCCCTTCTGCATGGCAAGCAGCGCCGGCGAAAGCGACGCCTGAACGACGCGGGACGACGAATCGCGCTTGCAGGCACGGGTTTCGACCCCTCCGAGGGGTCGAACCGCATCGCGGGGAGCCGCTGCCGGGCCTGCAAGCTGCGGCGCTAGCGTTTTTGCGCGGCGCGGTCGAAGTTCTTAGCGGCGCTTGAGGCGCCCGAAAGGCCGTCCTTACCCGTTGGTCAGACACTCGGGTGCGAAGGAGGTGATCCGATGAGCACCCTGTTCCATTCGCGGCGGACGTGGATCGTCATCGCGAGCCTCGTCGCCATCGCGATCGTTTTCCTCGTGGTCGCCTACTCCGGCGGCGGGTCGAGCGGCGTCGGCTACTAGCCATGAACGACGAAATCCCGCCCTAGAGCGGGATTTCGCGAGAAGCGGCTGATCGGATTCGAACCGACGACCTTCTGCATGGCAAGCAGACGCTCTAGCCAACTGAGCTACAGCCGCGCGAGGCGGTGAGTTTAGCTCGCGGCCTCGAGCGCCTGGGCACGAACGCGCCGAGCTCGTCGTCGAACCGATCGGCCGCCTCCCAGAACGGCATATGACCGACGCCGTCGTACCAGGACGCTCCGGCGGGCTCGCAGGCGCCCAGCACGTGCTCGGCCATCGACGGCAGGACGATCGCGTCGTCGCGGCCATGACTCACGAGCATCGGGACTGACAGGCTCGAGACGGCGTCGTCGCCGTCGATCTCGCGAGCGATAAGTGCACCTCGGACTCTGCCGGGACGACCATGTTCCAGCAGAGCGCGATGACCCACTCGTCCCGCTCCAGCGGTTGAGCCGTGCACGCGCGCAGGAAACGGCGGATCGCGGCGATGTTCGTGCCGAGATCGAGCCCGCACACCCGCACGAGCGGCGGCCCCCGTCCGTGCACCGCGTACGCGAGCCCGACGCCGTCGGGCGCGGTGCAGAAGCGAACCTCCTGGTTCACATCAGGACCGTACCGCGTGACCGGCGCGGTCAGCCGGCAGCGTCGAGCGCCTGGTTGACCAGCTCGTCCGCGTGGGCGTTGTCGTCGCGCCGGACGTGGTCGAAGGTCCAATCCCCCACCCCGGCGAGCGCGGCGCGAGCCTCGGCGTGGAGGGGCTTGAGTCCGGCGTCCTTCACCTTGTATTCGCCGCGGACCTGTTTGACGACCAGCTCGGAATCGCCGTAGATCTCGAGCTCCGTGGCGCCGAGCTCGCGCGCCAGCTCGATCCCGCGCAGCAGCGCCCGGTACTCGGCGACGTTGTTGGTGGCGACACCGATCGTCTCTCCCGCGGAATGCACGACCTCGCCGGCGGCGTCGGCGATCACGATTCCGACCGCGGCGGGACCCGGATTGCCTCGGGCCCCGCCGTCCACGTGGACGACGAGCTTGCTCAAGACGCGACTTCGGCTTCCGCTTGGCTCGCGGAGATCACCTTTTGCGCGATGTGGCCGGGGACCTCCTCGTAGCGGACGAACTCGAGCTCGTACTCGCCGCGGCCGCCGGTGATGGCGCGCAGGTCGGGCGCGTAGTCCAGGACCTCAGCCATGGGCACCTCGGCCTTGATCTCGGTCATCGAGCCCTTCGGCTCCATCCCCAGCGGGCGCCCACGGCGCGAGTTGAGGTCGCCGATCACGTCGCCGACGGCATCCTCGGGCGCCGCGATCGTCACCAGGACGATCGGCTCGAGGAGGTACGGCTCAGCGTCGGCCGCCGCCTGCTGGAACGCCATCGAGCCCGCGATCTTGAACGCCATCTCCGACGAGTCGACCGTGTGGTACTGGCCGTCGTAGAGCCGGACCCGGACGTCCTTCACGGGATATCCCGCCAGGACGCCCTTGGCCATCTGCTCCTCGATCCCCTTCTCGACCGCCGGGATGAAGCCGCCGGGGATCACCCCACCCTTGATCGCGTTCACGAACTCGAAGCCGGCGCCCTCGGCGGGCTCGATCTCGATGCGGCAGTCGCCGAACTGACCGCGTCCCCCGGTCTGCTTCTTGTAGCGGCCGTGCGCCTTGGCCGGCTTGCGGATCGTTTCGAGATACGGGACCTGTGGGGGATGCAGCTCGATCTCGGCGCCGAAGCGCCGCTTGATCCGGTCGACGATCACCTCGACGTGGACCTGCGTGAGCCCGGCGATGATCTGCTCCCCGGTCTGCGGATCGCGATGCACGTCGAGCGTGGGGTCCTCCTCGGTGAGCCGGCGGATCGCCGTCGCCGCCTTCTCCTCGTCGCCCTTCGACTTCGGCTCGTACGCGAAGGCCATGACGGGCGACGGAAGGTCCAGCGGCGGAAAGTGAATCTCGGTTGGCTTCTCCGCCAGCACATCGCCCGCCCGGGTCTCCTTGAGCTTGGCGACGGCGCCGATGTCGCCCGGACCGAGCTCGTCCGCCACGTCCATCTCCTTGCCCCACGGCGACGAGAGCTGGCCGATCCGCTCCTTGGCGCCGTTCGTGGCGTTCAGGACGTGCGAGTCCGAACGCAGCACGCCCGACTCGACGCGCAGGAGGTTGATCCGCCCCGTGTAGGGGTCGGCGGTGGTTTTGAACACATAGGCGAGCATCTGCCCGGACTCCTCCGGTTCGATGTCTTCGTCAGCGTCCTCGGCGCCCAGGGCGTGAATCGCGCCGCGCATCGCCGGCGACGGCAGATCCTCGAGCAGGGCCTCGAGCAGGCGGTCCGAGCCCAGGTTCTTGGTCGCGATGCCGCAGGTCACGGGGAACAGGTGGCCCTCGGTGACGCCCTTCTTGAGTGCCGTGACGATCTCGTCGTGCGAGATCTCCTCGCCCTCCAGGTAGCGCTCCATGAGCTCGTCGGAGTTCTCCGCGACCTCGTCCATCAGCTTCTCGCGGTACTCCTGGGCCCGGTCGGCGAGATCGTCGGGGATCTCCGCCTCGGCCGAGTTACCGCGGCCTTCGCCCTCGTAGACGAACGCCTTCATGTCGATCAGGTCGATCACGCCCCGGACGTCGTGCTCGGAGCCGATCGGGATCTCGGTCGCGACGACGTGCGGGCCGAACGCCGCCTTCAGGGAGTCGAGCGTGCGGAAGAAGTCGGCCCGCTCGCGATCCAGCATGTTCACGAAGATCAGACGCGAGAGCCCCTCGTCGGCCGCCCGCTTCCACAGGCGCTCCGTGTGCACCTCGACGCCGGTCACGGCGTTCACGACCACCACGACCGAGTCGACGACGCGCATCGCGGCCAGGGCGTCGGCCACGAAGCTGGGCTCGCCGGGCGTGTCGATCAGGTTGATCTTGCGGTCGTGGAAGTCGATCGAGGCGACGGCCGCGTCGATCGACATCTGCCGCTCGTGCTCGTCGTCCTCGTAATCGCAGACCGTCGTGCCGTCCACGACCGAGCCCAGGCGATTGGTCTTCCCCGCCTCGAACAGGATCGCCTCGGCCAGGCTGGTCTTGCCGCTGCCGCGGTGACCGATCAGGGCAACGTTTCGGATGCGGTCGGGAGCCCGGTGGCCCATCGACCGGGAATCTATCTGAGGCGGAGTCCGTAGGACGGAGACGAAGTCCCGGCGTTGTTGAGCCGGCTTCTATAGGGGCGAGGCCTGAAAGCGCGAGCGCAGCGCCAGCACGGATTTCGTGTGGAGTTGGGAGACGCGCGACTCGGTCACGCCGAGGACCTCTCCGATCTCGCGAAGGGTCAGGTTCTCGTAGTAGTAGAGGGCGATCACGAGGCGCTCGCGCTCGGGCAGCGATTCGATCGCGTCCGCGAGGCGGTCCTTGAGCTCCGCAGTGTGCGCCTCCGACTCGGGGTCGAGCGCGCTCGGGTCCTGGATCGTGTCCAACACCGAAATCTGGCCGCCGCTGCCGTCGGGATCCGCGAACGTCCACAGGTCGTCCAGGGCGAGCACCGACGAGTTCGCGATCTGGAGCAGGGCATCGCGGAACTCCTCAACCGATAACTCGAGCTTGTCTGCCATCTCCTCGTCCGTCGGCGCGCGGCCGTACTCGGCCTCGAGGGCCGCGTGGGCGCGTTCCACCTCGCGGGCGCGGGCACGGACGCTGCGCGGCACCCAGTCGAGCGAGCGCAGCTCGTCGATGATCGCGCCCTTGATCCGAGCCACCGCGAAGGTCTCGAACTTGATCTCACGCTCGAGATCGAAGCGCTCGATGGCGCCGATCAGACCCAGAAGGCCGTAGGAGACGAGATCGCCCTCGTCGACGTGCGACGGCAGGCCGGACGCCATCCGCCCCGCGATGAACTTGACCAGGGGCGAATAGGCGATGACGAGCCTCTCCCGTGCTCGTTCATCCCCGTCATTTTTGTAGCTGCGCCAGAGCTCGCGCAGCTCGACTGCCTTGACGTTGATCTCCATCATGCGTCCAAAGCTGAATCGGGAACGTTAGCCATCCAAGCCACCTCACGCGCGGGGATGCGCGCGCTGGTACTCCTCTCGCAGCCGCGAGGGCTCCACCCGTGTGTAGACCTGAGTCGTCGAGACGCTGGCGTGGCCGAGCAGCTCCTGGATCGAGCGCAGGTCGGCGCCTCCCTCCAGGAGGTGCGTTGCGAACGAATGACGGAGCGCGTGGGGTGACACGCGCCCTGCCACCGCGAGCTCCGAAACCCATTTCTGCAGCCGCCGGCGGACGTCGGAGGTCGAGAGGCGCCGCCCCGTCCGCGACAGGAAGAGCGCCGGCTGGTCGCGACGCTCGGCGAGCGCGTGGCGGCTGGACTCCAGGTATCGGCGAAGCGCCTTCTGCGCCGGCTCTCCGATGGGCGCCAGCCGTTCCTTCGACCCCTTCCCGAAGACGCGGATCTGCTCCCCCTCGAAGTCGATCGCGCTCACGTCCAGGTTCACGATCTCCTCGGCCCGCAAGCCGGACGAATAGGCCATTTCGAACATCGCCCGGTCCCGGATCTCGAGCGGGGTGTGCGCCGGGATCCGATCCAGGAGCTCCGCGACCTGGTCCCGACCGAGAGCCCGGGGCAGGCGCTGTTCGCGCTTCGGCGTCGGCAACAGCTCGGCCGGGTTCGACTCGATCGCCCCCGCTTTCAACAACCCGTCGAAGAAGCTCCGCACGGCGGCAAGCTTGCGGGCGATGCTCGATTTCGCCAGACCACGCCCCGAAAGCACGGCCGCGAACCCTCGCAGGTCGCGGTAGCGCAGATCGGCCGGCTCCAACCCCCGGGCCGTCGCCCACCCCGCGAGCTCCGCGAGATCCGCACCGTAGGCACGCTTGGTCGCGGGGGCAACACCGCGGCGATCCTGGTCGCGAGCGAAGGCAAGCAGGGCCGCCTCCCAGCGGGGGCTGATCTCCGTCCCCTCCGCGCCCTCGCTTGCGGTCGCCTGCGGCATGCGTAGGAGCTTCCCCCTGGGAGCCCAGTCCCCTACCCGCGCAACCAAACTGCCGTTACGCCAGGCGACGCTTATCGCCCGGCTAACCGATGTAGATGGGGGTGCCGACGGGGACTTGGTCGTAGAGCTCGATCACGTCGGGCACGGCCATGCGGACGCAGCCGTGGGACGCTGCGCTCCCGAGCGAGGCCACGTCGTCGGTGCCGTGGATGCCGGCGCCGTCGAAGATGCCCATCCAGCGGGCCTTCAGCGGGTTCTCTGCGACGCCGCCCGGGACGACCGTGCCGGCAAGGTCGCCGGCCCAGTCGCTGTCCGGGACGCTCCATGCCGGGTCGACGGCCTTGTTTTGGATCGCGTACTCCCCGGCGGGCGTGTCGAAGCCGGCGGCGCCGATCGCCACGGTGTAGGTCTTGCTCAGCTCCAGGTTCTCCCAGAGCTTGAGCTCGAAGGTCGAGCGATTCACCGTCAGGTAGACCGGGTACTGCTCGGCGACCTCCTTGGTGGTGATCTCGGGCTGGACCGTGTCGACCATGGCCTTGACGCTGCGGTGGTCCGGGCTTTGGACCGCGCTGGTCAGCGCCTCGTGCAGTTCGTCCTCGCGGAGCGTCTGGCCCTCCTGGCCGGGGACGGGCTCGATCGAGTTCTCGGTGGGCTGCACCGACGCGTTGACCGGCTCGCGGTTGATCTCGCCGGCGATCTTGGTGACGATCGCCGCGACCTCGCCCTTGTCATAGAGCACCTCGGGCTCAATCGACTCGTCGACCTCCCCGCCGGTGGCGTAGCGCACGAGCCGGGTCGGCAGGCCGCCCTCCTGGCTCGCGTCGAGCGCGCGGTCGACCATCCCGTCGATATCCGCGCGCACTGCCAGCCTCTCAGCGCTCAGCTTGTACTTGACGCCGTCATAGGTGACCACGAGGTCGCGGTCGAGCGGGTCGATCAATTTCCTCGGTCACGAGCGCCTCGGCCTCATGCGCGGTCAGACCGCCGACGTCGACGCCGCCGATGTCAACTCCCTCGGCGATCTCGTCCGAGCGCGAGGAATCCCACGCGTAAGCGCCAACGGCGGCCCCCAGCAAGAGGACCACCGCCAAGGTGAGTGCGATGTAGAGCTTGCGTCCCACGAACTTCAAAAAGTGTAGTCAGGGTTTCTCCGCATTCCCCCTCCCTCCTGCCTGCGGCGCAAGCACGGTTTCAGATGCCCAGTGGCTCGTGATCGGCCTCGACGCCCTCCGATCGGCGCTCACGGCGGACGTGCGGGCTCCAACGCAGGAACTCCTCGACCTCGCGCTCGTAGGTGAACCCCTCGTCAACCCCCCGCATCACCGGGTCGACCCGCAGGTGATGGCCGAATTTGGCCACGGCTTCGCGCGAGGTGTGGCTGTAGCGGAATCCCGTTGCCTGGAACCGGCGGTTGTCCACGCCGCGCCCGAAGCGGAGCAGATTCAGCATTTCGCTCGGGATCCGGAAGCCGAGGCTGCGAAGCGGGCCGGCGAGGAGGCCCGCGCCCCAGGGCGGCAGGACCGGCGCCGGCCGCTTGCCCAGGAGCGAGATCGCCTCGCTCAGGGCCAAGACCCCGTCCGCCGCGACGTTGTAGATGCCCGGGGTCTCGTGGAAGACGCAATGCTCGAGCGCGTAGACCACGTCGTCCTCGTGCACGAACTGAAGGCGCGGGTCGAAGCCCAGGACCATCGGCACGACGGGGAGGGCGAACATTCGCGTGAACGCCGTGTCGACATCCGGCCCCAGCACGTTCGCGCAACGCAGGACCGTCACCTCCACGCCCGGGTGCTTCTCCGCGAATTCCGCGACGGCGCCCTCGGCCTCGCCGATGTCGCGTTCGAGCGGGGTTCGGGGCGTATGGGGGCGTCGCATCGCCTCGAGAAAGAACGCCGGGTCGTCCTGCTCGGAGCCGTAGTAGTGGGTGGAGCTCTTGAAGATGAACTTCCGGACCGGCGAGTCGCTACCCGCGCACGCCGTGACGATGTTCATGGTCCCGATCACGTTGTTGTCGTGCGCAGACCGCGGCCGGTCGGTGACCGAGTTGACGGTCAGTCTGCTGTCGACGACCGTGTCGATCTCCGCGGCGCGGACGATCCGCGAGAGCAGCGAGTGCTGGTTCGTGACCTTGACGAACTCCGTCCGCTCGAGCTCCCGCCTCGGCTCCACGGAGTCGATGCCGATGATCGCCTCGACCTCCTCGAAGCCCTCGAGCGCCTGCGCCAACCGGCCTCCCCAGTAGGTCGAGATTCCGGCGATCAGGATGCGCCGGCTCATCCGAACCACACGCT
Source organism: uncultured bacterium (assembly GCA_963734015.1). GTDB lineage: Bacteria > Actinomycetota > Thermoleophilia > Solirubrobacterales > 70-9 > JALZKA01. The sequence continues at coordinate 31,517 of CAVTFG010000007.1, forward strand.
CTTCCGCTTGCCCAGCATGTCGTGGAGGCTCTCCTGGATCCTCGCCCGGATCTCCTGCGCCACGGTTTGCACGAGCGCGCGGTCGTTCGCGGCCTCGCGGCCACCGAGCGCAACGGTGTCGATCGGCTCCAGGAAGCGGATCTTGAACTTGGCCGGCAGGTAGGCCAGCATCCCCAGCGGCCCCAGCCACGGGAAGGTCGGCGTGATCGGGAAGTAGATGAGCCCGGTGAGCCTGCGCAACGGCTCGACCTGGGCGAACACCGGCATCGCCTCCTCGGCGCCGACCAGCGCCAGCGGGACGAGCTTCGCCTCGGCCCGCATCGCGGCCTCGACGAAGCCTCCCCGACCGAAGCGACGCAGGCGGTACCGGTCCTTGTAGAGCTTCTCCGTGCCCTTGCGGCCCTCCGGGAAGACCAGGACGAGCTGCTCCTCGTCGTAGAGCAGGCGATGGACGTTCGCCGGGTGCGCGGCCACGCCACCGATCTTCGGGATCAGCATCGAGAAGCCCGGATAGCCCTTGAAGAAGTGCTCGACGGTCAGGTACACGTCCCGGGGCCGCGGATGCTCCTCGTGGACGGCCTTCGCGATCATCGCCGCGTCCGGGGGCAGCGCGCCGGCGTGGTTGGAGACCAGCAGCGCTCCGCCATCGGCCGGCACGTTCTCGATCCCCTCGACCTCGACCCGGAACCAGTACCGGTAGAAGAACTCGTAGAGCGTCGCGTCCATGAATCCCTCGACCCGCTCGGAGCGGCCCCAGTCGTTCAGCGTGCGCTCGTGCTCGATCGGGGGAAGCAGCTCGCGCCCGGGCGGGCGGGCGGCGGGAAGCAGCGAGGCGGGCTCGGCGGTCTGCTCGTCGACCGGGGCCTCCGGGTCGGCGAGGGACGTGCGGTCGCGGGCCATCCGTGGCATTCTCGCAAGCCGCTGACGGCTAGACCGTGATCGCGCCGGCGGAGGCGCTGGACACCGTGGCCGCGTACTTCGCCATCACCCCGCTCGCGAAGGCGGGCTCGGGCGGCTCGTAGGCGGCGACCCGCTCGGCGATCTCGGCTTCCGAGAGAGCCACCGAGAGCTCGCGGGCGTCGATGTCGATCGTCACCTCGTCGCCGTCGCGAAGCGCTGCGATCGGGCCGCCCCGCACCGCCTCGGGCGCAACGTGACCGATCATGAGCCCGCGCGTCGCTCCCGAGAAGCGGCCGTCCGTGATCAGCGCCACCTGCTCCCCCAGGCCCTCGCCGACGATCGCGGCGGTCACCTGGAGCATCTCGCGCATCCCGGGCCCGCCGACGGGGCCCTCGTTGCGGATCACGATCACGTCGCCGGGCTCGATCCGCTGGTCCTTGACGGCGCGGAAGCATTCCTCCTCGGACTCGAAGACCCGCGCGGGCCCGCTTTGACCGCGCCGCTCCGTGCCGGCGAGCTTCACGACCGAGCCCTCGGGCGCGAGGTTGCCGCGCAGGACCGCCAGGCCGCCCTCGCTCTTGAGGGGGTCCGAGAGCGGGCGAACCACCTCCTGGCCCGGGGTCTCGACCGCCGCGGCCGCCTCCTCGCCGATCGTCCGGCCGCTGACGGTGATCGCCTCCTCGTGCAGGATCCCCGCCTCGGCCAGTCGGCTCAGGATCAGCGGGACGCCACCCGCAGCGTAGAGGTCGGTCGCGAGGAACCGCCCGCCGGGCTTCAGGTCCGCCAGCAGGGGGGTTGCCTTCGAGATCCGCTCGAAGTCGTCGATGCTCAGCTCGATCCCGGCCTCGCGGGCGACCGCCAGCAGGTGCAGCACGCCGTTCGTCGAGCCACCCGAGGCGGAGACGCACGCGATGGCGTTCTCAAGCGAGTCATGCGTGATCACCTGGCTGGGCCGCAGGTCGTCGGCGAGGACCCGCATCACCAGCTCGCCGATCTGCTCGGCGACGGTTGCCTTGTCGGACACCTCGGCCGGGACCATCGCCGACCCGCCCGGCGAGATTCCCAGCGCCTCGAACGCGCAGGCCATCGTGTTCGCGGTGAACTGGCCGCCGCAGGCTCCGGGGCCGGGGCTGGCGACGTCCTCGAGGGAGCGGAGCTCCTCCTCGGACATCTTGCCCGCCGCGTGGGCGCCGATCGCCTCGAAGACGTCGAGGATCGAGACGTCGCGGTCGTGCCAGCGGCCGGGAGCGATCGAGCCGCCGTAGAGCATCACGCCGGGGATATCGAGGCGGGCGAGCGCCATGACGCAGCCGGGAATCGTCTTGTCGCAGGCCGAGAGGGCGACGATCGCGTCGAACTGGTATCCGCGCGCCATCAGCTCAATCGAGTCGGCGATCACCTCGCGGCTGACGAGCGAGGTCTTCATGCCGCTCGTGCCCATCGTGATCCCGTCGGAGATCGCGACGGTGTTGAACTCCATCGGAGTCCCCCCGGCTGCGCGCACGCCCTCCTTGACGTGCTCCGCGAGCCCCCGGAGGTGGAAGTTGCAGGGCATCGCCTCGGTCCACGTGTTGGCGATCCCGATCGTCGGCCTCGACAGCGCGTCGTCGTCGAACCCGATGCCCTTCATGTAGGCACGGGCGGCGGCGCGGTCGGGGCCGTCGAACACGGCGGCCGAGCGCGGGCGCGGCAGAGCGGTCGTGGTCGAGCCGTTGCCTTGCTCCGTGGGTCGATTCATGGGACGAAGCAGTCTACGGTCGGGGTGCGGTCAGGGATCGAGCCGGGGCGGGTCGATCTCGCGCCGCCTGACCCCGAGAACGTCGACCGGGCCCGGCCCGGCGCCCAGCTCGGACAGCCCGTGACCGACCGCCTCGGCCGCGATCTCGCGCGCCCAGCGGGCCGCCTGCGGGAGCTCCATCCCACGCGCCAGCAGCGCCGCGAGGGCCGAGGAGTGAGTGCACCCCGATCCGTGGGCCGCGTCGCTCGGATAGCGCGGCCCGTCGATCCGGAACGCGCCGTCATCGTCAACCAGTACATCCGCGCCGTCCCCCACGTGGCCGCCCGTGACGATCACGGCGCGCGGCCCCAGGCCCAGAATCGTCCGGCCGAGCTCCTCGGGGCGAACGTCCTCCCCAGTGCTCCCCGCGAGCTCGCGCGCCTCCATCAGATTCGGGGTTGCGACGGTGGCGCGCGGGAGGATCCGCTCGATCAGCGCGGCCTTCGCGTTCGGGTCGAGCAGCGTCGCCCCGCTCTCCGAGACCATCACCGGGTCGACTACCACCGGGACCCCCTTGCGATAGCCCTCGATCAGGTCGAGTGATTCGACGACCGCGCCAATTGTGGCCTCGTCGCCCAGCATCCCGATCTTGACCGCATCCACGCCGATGTCCGCCGCGACCGCGCGCACCTGCGCGATGATCATCCCGGGCGGGGTGGCGACGATGGCCTCGACGCCGGTCGTGCTCTGCGCGGTGAGTGCGGTGATCGCGGTCATCCCGTGCGCACCGCACCGCGCGATCGCCTTGATGTCGGCCTGGATTCCAGCGCCACCGCCGGAGTCCGATCCGGCAATCGCAAGCACTGTCGGGACGCGAGGCTCCATCACGCGCCGCAGGGTAACGAGGCGCCTACTCGTCAACCGTTGGCGGCGAGAGCGCCGTGCGCGCGTACCGGCCCACGCCGTCCGCCGTGACGTAGCCCATGAGCTCGAGGCGCGCCAGCGCCACCGCCGCGGAACGGCCCTCGACCGCAGCCTCGAGGGCGACCGTGTCACACGCGGAGGCCCCGCCCTCGACCGCCAGGAGGACGCGCTCGAGCTCCGCTTCGAGAGCGGGCCCCACACCACGCACGCCGGCGACGCCGACGCCAAGCCCCAGATCGAGCAGGTCCTGTGGGTCGCGGACCATGGCGGCGCCGTCGCGGATCAGGTCGTTCGGGAGCTCGGAGAGGGACGACGTGACGGCGCCGGGAACGGCTCCGACGTCGCGCCCGAGCGCCTCCGCCTCGTTCGCCGTGTGCCGCGTGCCCGACCGGTGGCGCCCCTCCACGATCACGACCGTGCCCGCGAGCGCCGCCATGATCCGGTTCCGCTCCGGGAAGAAACGCGGCTCGGGTTGCTGCCCGGGCGGCCGCTCGGCGATCACCGCGCCGCCCTCCCCGGCGATTCGCTCGTGCAGCTCCGACTTCGAAGGCGGATAGGGGATGTCCGGGCCGTTGCCGAGGACGGCCACGGTGCTGCCGCCCGCCGCGAGCGCTCCCTCGTGGGCGGCGGAGTCGCACCCGAGCGCCATCCCGCTGACGACGACCATGCCCGCCGCGCCGGCGCCGTAGCCGAGCTCGTGGGCCACGCCGCGGCCATACGCCCCCGAGCGCCGGGCGCCAACGATGGTGACGACGCGATCGGGGTCGAGTCCCGACACCAGGCTTCGGTCCCCGACGCCGTAGAGCACGCCGGGCGCGCGTTCGTCGAGATCGTGGAGGCACGCGGGGTATCCGGCGTCGCCGCGTCGCAATGTCCAGACGGCGCTCATTCGGCTCCCCTGCGGCGAAACGCGAGTGCCGTCGCGATGTGGTCCGCCTCCACGACTTCGCAGCCTCGAAGGTCCGCCACCGTGCGGGCCACCCGCAGGACGCGGTCGTGCCCGCGCCCGCTCAAGCCCAGGTGCCGGTGCCCGGAGGCGAGCTCCTGCCGCGCCTCCCGGCCGAGCCGCGCGTGGCGGCGCAGGGCGGCCGGACGGAGCTCCGCGTTGGGACATCCCTGGCGGAAATGTGCCGTGTCGCGGGCGGTCGTCACCCGTTTCCGGACTCCGGCGGACGATTCACCCTCCCCACCGCCAAGCGCCTCCGCCGACGGCTGCTCGACATGCAGCGACAGGTCGATCCGGTCGGCGAGCGCTCCGCTGATCCGGTTCCGGTACCGCCGCGCGGCCCCCGGCGTGCACCGGCAATCCGGCCGGTCCTCGCCGTGGCCGCAAGGGCACGGGTTCGAGGCCGCGATCAACAGGAACCGGCTGGGAAGGCTGACCGAATGGCGGACGCGCGCGATCGTGACCGAGCCGTCCTCGAGCGGCTGGCGCAGCGCCTCCACCGCCGAGCGCGAGAACTCGCCGAGCTCGTCGAGGAAGAGCACGCCCCCGTGCGCCATCGTCACCTCGCCGGCGCGGGGCGGGTTGCCTCCGCCCACGAGCCCGGCGGGCGAGATCGTGTGGTGCGGCGCCCGGAACGGCCTTCTCACCGCGCCGGCCTCGGGCCGCCTTCCGCAGACGCTTGCGATCCGCAGGATTTCCATCGCCTCGGGCTGGGATGGCGGGGGCATGATCGAGGGCAGGCGGCGGGCGGCGAGGCTCTTGCCCGCGCCGGGCGGGCCGAGGATAAGGAGCCCGTGGCCCCCGGCGGCGGCGATCTCGAGCGCGTCGCGAAGGGCCGGCTGGCCGCGGAGATCGGCGAGGTCCGGGTGCTCGACGGGGGTCGCATCCAGGTCGGGGGCGGGGGCCGTGAACGCGGGCTCGCCCTCCGTCCCGATCCGCCGGAGGTCGGCCAGCCGCTCGATCGGCACCACCCGGGCGCCTCCCGCCGCGCCGACCGCGGACGGCAGTCCGGCCTCGTACGCGCTCTCCGGCGCAACGATGATCCGCTCGACGCCGGCGAGCGCGGCGCGCTCCGCCATCGCCAGGGCGCCCGGAACGGGCCGGAGCGCGCCGTCGAGCGCGAGCTCCGCGGCGAGCGCCGTTCCGCGCAGCGCGTTCTCCTCGAGCTCCCCGTTCGCGCCCAGGAGCGCGGCGGCGATCGCGAGGTCGAACCCGGGGCCAGCCTTGCGGAGGTCCGCGGGCGCGAGGCTGGCCGTGATCCGTGACTGCGGGAAGTCGAACCCGGAGTTCTGGATCGCGGCCCGCACCCGCTCGCGCGACTCGCGGACGGCGGCGTCCGGGAGCCCGACGACGGCGAACGAGGGCAGCCCGGAGGTCACGTCGACCTCGACGGTGACGTCACGGGCCTCGACCCCGAGGAGCGCGTATGTGCTGACGCTCGCGAGCAACGCCGCCGACGCTAGGCGGCGCCGCTGCCCGGGTGGTTCACGTACTGCGACGAATTCGTCGCACCTCGCGCGCCACGGGCGAATCGCCGCCGCCTACCGTCGATCCATGACCGCCGGCAGGCAGCGACTGGGACGCCACGCCGAAACTCTGGTCGCCCGTGAGCTGGAGCGCCGGGGCTGGCGCATCGTCGAGCGGAACGCTCGGCCGGCCGAGGTGCGTGGCGAGCTGGACATCGTCGCACTCGACGGCGGCGATCTCGTGGTCGTCGAGGTCAAGGCCGGCCGCGTCGGCGCCACGCTCGGTCCCGTCTCGCCGCTCGAGATGGTCGGCCCGCGCAAACGCGCCCGCCTGCGCGCCCTGGCTGCCGCGTGGGCGCGCCAGCACCGCGCCGAGCTCCCGCGCTTCAGCGCGCTGCGAATCGATGTGGTGGGGCTGCGAATCGACGCCGCCGGCCGCATCGCGGAGTGGCAACACGTCCGCGCGGCGTGCTGAGGCCGGCTCGCTCTTACAGCGCCAGCTGCGTGTACGCGATCGACTGGAACGAGCGCCGGTGTTGAACGCTCGGACCATTCTCGATCACCGCGTCGCGGTGCTCCGGCGTCGAGTACCCCGCGTTCTCGGCGAAGCCGAACCCGGGATAGACCGGATCGACACGGCACATGTATCGGTCGCGGGTGACCTTGGCGATGACAGACGCTGCGGCGATCGCAGCGCTCCGCGCGTCGCCGTCGATCACCGGCTGGTGCGGGAGCTCGCAGCCGGCGAGCCGGAAGCCGTCGACCAGGCACGCCGCGCCCGGGACGGCGACGCGCTCGAGGCTCCGCCGGAGCGCCGCGATGTTCGTCACGTGGAGCCCGCGTGAATCGATCCCGCGCACGCAGCGGACCGTCACCGCAACCCGGGCGGCAGCCCGCAGCACGGCCGGATAGAGCTCCTCGCGCTCCTCGGGCGAGCGCTTCTTCGAGTCGTCGAGCTCGCTCAGCGCCCGGCGGTCGCGCATGCAGAGCGAGTCGTAATCGATCAGGACCGCGGCGGCGACCAACGGACCGGCCAGCGATCCCCGCCCGGCCTCGTCGCAGCCGGCGACGAACCGGGTGCCCTGCTCGCGGTCGAACTTGAACAGCTTCGCCGCCTGCCGGCGCCGCCGCCTCACCGCCTTCGTCGCGGACTTTCTGCCGTTAGAGGAGGCCGACTTCCTTGGGGGGCCAGTAGGTGAAGAAGGCCTTGCCGATGATCCAGTCCTTGGGGACGGGGCCCCAGTATCGGCTGTCGTCGCTCGAGCCACGGTTGTCGCCCATCATGAAGTAGTTGTCGGGCGGGATCTCGATGGGATCCGGCAAATTGCAGATTGTAGCGCCGTTACAGGCGCCGGATGTACGGCTCATCGGTCTTCTTCACGCCGTTGACCACCGGGTGGCCGTCCTCGACGGCGAGGGTGTCGCCGGGACCCGCGACGATCCGCTTGATGAAGTTCTGATCGGATTGTTCCGGGGTTCCCTCGGCACAGGCCTGATCGGTCGGGCGCCGGACCCCGCACTCCCTCGCCGAGTCGGCGTCCGCCCCGGTGGGCGGATGGAAGACGACCACGTCGCCGACGCTGGGGTCGCCCCCCAGCGTGTAGCTGAGCCGGTTGACCAGCACCCGCTCACCGGGCACCAGCGTGGGCTCCATCGACGGCGACGGGATCTGGTACGGCTTGACCAGGAAAGCCTGAATGCCGAGCGCGAGCCCGATCGCCATCGCGACGATCACGACCAGCTCGAGGATCGCCCCGAGCGTGCTTGTGGGCTTCGGGATCAGCGCTCGTCTGATTCCGGGTCCTCGGACTCGTCGGTCGCCTCGGCGGCCGGCTCGTCGTCGGCGGAGTCAGCTCCTGCCGGTTCCGTGGCTTCTCCCTCAGCGGACGCGTCCTCGGCAGGCTCCCCCTCGGCGGGCGCTTCGGGCTCCTCGGCGGCAGGGGTTTCGGCGTCATCAGCCGGCGCGTCGCCATCCTCGGCGGGCGCCTCCTCATCCCCCTCCTCGGGAAGCTCGGCCTCGGGATTGATCTCCGGCTCGGCCTCCTCGATCGTGCCCGCGGCGTCCTCGGCGACCGGCTCCGGCTCCTGGGCGAGCACGAGGTCGTCCTGAATTCCCCAGCGCCGCTCGGCCACCCGGGCGCGCTTGCCCACGCGGCCGCGGAGGTAGTAGAGCTTCGCGCGGCGCACGTCCCCGCGGGCCACGACCTCGAGCTGGTCGATCTTCGGTGAGTGGACGGGGAACACCCGCTCCACGCCGACGCCGAACGACTGCTTGCGGACCGTGAACGTCTCGCGTGCGCCCGAGCCCTGGCGGGCGATCACGATGCCCTCGAAGACCTGGGTGCGCTTACGCGTGCCCTCCACGACCTGGAAGTGCACGCGCACACGGTCGCCCGCGGCAAACCGCGGCACGGAGCGCAACTGACGCTGCTCGATGCTCTCGATGATCGTGCTCATGGCCAAGAAGGTTCAAAGGGGTGGAAAGTGCGCGAAGAAAAAGCGCGCGCCAAGGGCCCGCGCGGGCGGCAAAATGTTAGCGGACGGACCTCAGCCGCCCGCGGCGCGCGCCCGGCTTTGCTCCAGGCGCCACTCGCGCACGCGCTCGTGGTCCCCCGAAAGCAGCACCTCGGGCACGTCCCAGCCGCGGTAGGCCGCCGGCCTCGTGTAGTGCGGGTATTCCGGCCCGCCCTCGAGGGCCTCGGAGAAGGATTCCTCGAGCGCGCTGTCGGCGTGACCGAGCGCGCCCGGGAGCTTCCGCATCACGGCGTCGGCGACCACCATCGCCGCGAGCTCCCCGCCGGCGAGCACGTACGGGCCGACCGACAGGGCATCCGTGGCGAGGTGCTCGCGCACGCGCTCGTCGACGCCCTCGTAGCGTCCGCAGAGCAGCGCCACGTGCGGCTCCGCGGCCAGCTCGACCGCGAGCGCCTCGTCGAACTGGCGTCCGGACGGCGCCAACAGCACCACGCGCGAAGGCGGAGCCGCCTCGGCGTACGCCGCCTGGAGCGCCGCGTCGACGACGTCCACGCGCAGCACCATGCCCGCGCCGCCCCCATACGGGGAATCATCCACCTGCCCTCCGCTGAGCGGCGTCGTGTCCCGCCAGTGGACGCAGTTCAGCTCGCTTCCCGCCGTCAGGGCGTTGGCGACGTGGCGCTGCCCGCGGAACCACTCGAACCACTCGGGGAAGAGCGTGAAGACGTCTATGCGCATCGCCGGGCCTGGGGCGTTTAGTCGTCGTCTTCGACGATGTCGACGCTGACGCGCCGATCCTCGCGGGCGCCCGCCGCGCGGGCGATCGTGCGGATCGCCTTGGCGACCCGGCCCTCGCGCCCGATGACCCGGCCAAGGTCGTCGTCGGCCACCTTGATCTCGAGCACGAGCTCCCCCTCCTCCTCGTATTCCTCGACCTCGACGTCGTCGGGGCTTTCGACGATCGAGCGGACGAGGTATTCGACGAGCTCGGCGGCGGGCGAGGCCAAGGCTAAGTGCCCGAAGCTTCGATGCCCTTGGTGCGGAGCAGCTGGGCGACGGTGCGGGTCGGCTGCGCGCCGTGGTCGAGCCAGTGCTGCGCGCGTTCCTCGTCGAACACGATCGTCGAGGGATCGGTCTGCGGGTTGTAGTGACCGATCGTTTCGATCGAGCGCCCGTCACGCGGCGAGCGCTTGTCGGCGACGACCACGCGCCAGATCGGGTTCTTGCGCGAACCCACCCTTCTCAATCGGATACGTACTGCCATAGGCGGCTGCGGAGGTTAGCGGGCGCCCCGCATCAATTGCTGCATGTCGGGCATCTTGCCCTTGCTGACGGCAGCCATCATCTTCTTCATCTGGCCGAACTGCTTGACGAGCTGGTTCACGGCCGGGACGGTGGTGCCCGAGCCCTGGGCGATCCGCTTGCGGCGCGATCCGTCGATCAGCTCGGGCTGGGCGCGCTCGGCCGGGGTCATGGACAGGATGATCGCCTCGATCCGGTCGAGCTCGCGGTCGTCCATGTCCGCGCTGCGCAGCTGCTTCATCGCCTTCCCCATGCCCGGCATCAGGCCCAGGACGTTCTGGAGCGGCCCCATCTTCCGGACCTGTCGGAGCTGCTCGAGGAAGTCCTCGAGGGTGAACTGCTGTTTGCGGATCTTGCGCTCGAGCTCCGCGGCGGAGTCCTGGTCGTGCACCTCCTCGGCCTTCTCGATCAGGGTCATCACGTCGCCCATGCCGAGGATCCGGGTCGCCATCCGCTCCGGGTGGAACCTCTCGAGCTGCTCGATCCGCTCGCCGACCGACGCGTAGAGGATCGGCTTGCCGGTCACGGCCTTGACCGAGAGCGCGGCACCGCCGCGGGCGTCACCGTCCAGCTTCGTGATCAGGACGCCGTCGAACTCCGTCCGCTCGCCAAACGCCTCGGCGACGTTGACCGCATCCTGCCCGGTCATCGCGTCGACGACCAGAAGGACGTTGTGCGGCTTCACCCGCTTGCGGATGGCGGCGAGCTCGTCCATGAGGTCCTCGTCCACGTGGAGCCGGCCGGCCGTGTCCACGATCAGGACGTCGCGCCCCTCGCGCTTGGCCTGGCCCAGCGACCACTCCGCGATATCCACCGGGCTGCGTTCGGTGCCCTGCTCGTAGACGTGGGCGCCGGCGCGCTTGCCCATCGTCACGAGCTGCTCGACCGCTGCAGGGCGTTGCGTGTCGCATGCGGCCAGGGCCACGTTCTTTCCCTGCTGCCCGAGCAGGCGCGCCAGCTTCGCGCACGCCGTCGTCTTGCCCGAGCCCTGAAGGCCCGCCATCAGGATCACGGTCGGGCCCGACGACGCGAACGCCAGGTCCCGGCCCGAGCCGCCCATGAGCGCGGCAAGCTCCTCGTTGACGATCTTCGCGACCTGCTGGCCCGGATCCAGGCTCTCGAGCACGTCCGCGCCCAGGCAGCGCTCCTTGAGCGTGGCGGTGAACTGCTTGACGACCTTGAAGTTGACGTCCGCCTCGAGCAGCGCAAGGCGGATCTCGCGCATCGCCTTGTCGACATCGCCCTCGGTGAGCTTTCCGCGCGAGCGGACGTCGGAGAGGGTCCCCTGCAGGCGATCGCCGAGCGCATCGAACATCGGAGGAGAGCTTACGAGCCTCCGGACCGCGGTCAGTCGCCGAGCAGCGCCTCGCAGAACTCGCGGGCGTCGAACGGACGGATGTCCTCCAGTCCCTCGCCGACGCCGATCAGCTTCACGGGGATTCCCAGCTCGCTCGCGATCGCAAGCGCGATGCCGCCCTTGGCGGTGCCGTCCAGCTTCGTGAGGATCACGCCGGTCACCTCCGCCGCGTCCGCAAACGCACGGGCTTGGCGCAGGCCGTTCTGGCCAGTGGTCGCGTCGATCACGATCAGGGTCTCGTGGGGAGCGCCCTCCATCCGCTTGGCGGCGACGCGCCTGACCTTGGTTAGCTCCTCCATCAGGTTGCCGTGGGTGTGCAGGCGTCCCGCCGTGTCTACGATCACGACATCCGCCTCGCGCGCCTCCGCCGCCGCGATCGAGTCGAAGACCACGGCGCCGGGATCGCCGCCTGGCTGGCCGCGGACGATCTCGACTCCCGCCCGCTCCGCCCACGTCTCGAGCTGCTCGATCGCCGCCGCGCGGTAGGTGTCGGCCGCCGCGACGATCGTCCGCCGGCCGAGCGTGCGACCAAGCAGCTGCGCGAGCTTCCCGATCGTCGTCGTCTTGCCGGTTCCGTTCACCCCGACCACCATCAGCACCGCGGGCTTCGCCGACAGGTCGATGCGCGCCGGACCGTGCGGAGCCGCCACCTCGGCGAGCAGCTCGACCAGCCGCGTTCGCGCCGCCTCCCCCTGACCGACGGTGCCCGAGGTGACCTCGGACTCGAGCTTGCCGACCACCTGTGCCGTTACAGGCGCGCCGACGTCGGCGAGGATCAGCGCCTCCTCGAGCCGCTCGAAGGCCTGGGCATCGAGCTCGTCGAAGAAGCTGGACGAGACCTCGGCCGTAAGCGCCACGCGACTGCGCGCGAGGTTCTCGCGAAGGCGCCGGAAGACACCGCCACGCTCGGTCTCCTCCTCCTCAGCGGACTCCACCGCCACGGCGCCCGGCGCGGGATCCGCACCCAGATCGAAGACCTCGTCCCACTCCCGCGCCATCGCGCGGAGAGGCTAGCTACGCCGCGTCGGCTTCGTCCAGGGCGGGCTGGTCGTCCTGCGGCATTCGCCGCGAGACCACCTTGGTGACGCCGCCCTTGCCCATCGAGACTCCATAGAGGACGTCGGCCGCGTCCATGGTGCGCTTCTGGTGGGTGACGACGATGAACTGGGCACGATCCGAGAAGCGTCGGACCAGCTGCAGGAACCGGTCGATGTTGGCGTCGTCGAGCGCGGCCTCGACCTCGTCGAGGATGTAGAACGGTGACGGCCGGGCGAGGAACACGGAGAAGACGAACGCGAGAGCGACGAGGGACTTCTCGCCGCCCGAGAGGAGTTGGAGTCGCCGCATCGCCTTGCCGGCAGGCGTGACCTCTATTTCAACGCCTGACATCTCCTCCGCTTCGCGTCCGGGGATGTCAGGGTCGGGGTCTCGCTCATCATCCTCAGACATGCCCGGTGGGACCTCGCCCTCCGGCGTCTCCGGCTCGGCGCCGCCCAAGACCGGCCGTGGCCCCTGCTCGGTCACGAGCCGGAGGCGGCCGCGGCCGCCGGGGAAGAGGTGCTCGATCAGCTCGCCGAAGTTGGCCTGCGCGGCCTCGAAGGTCTCCTCGAAGGCCTCGGTGATCTTGCGGTCGGTGTCGCGGATCAGGCCGCGAAGCTCCTTGAGCGCGTTCTCGAGGTCGGCTCGCTGCTCCTCGAGCTCGGTCAGGTAGGTCCGCGCCTCGTCGTACTCGCGCTCGGCGAGCGGGTTCACCGGACCCAGCGCCTCGCGGCGTCGGGCCAGCCGTTCGAGCTTCGTCTCGACCTCCGCACGCTCCTCGTCCGTCAGCGGCTCGTCGGCCGCTGTGATCACCCGGCCGAGCGCCTCGCCGATCCTGGCGAGCTCGCCGGCGGCTTCGTCGCTGCGGTCGCGCAGGTGCGCCGACCTCACCTCCGCCTCGGTGACCGTCTCGCCGGCGGCGCGCAGTCGGGCCTGGATCTCCGCGTCCTGGCGCGAGCACTCGCGAAGGGCCGTGGTCGCATCGTCCGCCTCCGATTCGGCGAGCATCCGGCTCTCGAGCGCCGCGGCCCGCTCCCCGGTCGCGTCGCGTGCGCTCGCGGCCGCCCCGCAGAGCTCCGCGACCTGCCCGAGCAGTTCGCCTTCGACGGCGATCCGGCGCTCGATGGAATCCTGCCTTCGGCGCCCGAGCAGATCCTCGACGCGCCGCGCAGTGCGCGTCGCCAACTCGAGCGAATCCCGCGCCCGGCCGACCTCGGTCGCGCGCTCCGATTCGCTCGCCGAGCTCCGGGCACGGCCGAGCGCGTCGGCCGCGGTCGCCGTTGCCTCGGCGGCACGGTCAAGCCCGACGTCCACGGGATCGCCACCGGCGCGCTCCGCCTCCGCGGCGAGCTCGGCCGCGAGCTGTCCCAGCGCCGCCTGGCGGTGCTCGAGTTCGCGCGCCATGCCCTCGCGACGGGCGGCCAGAGCGTCCGCGCGGGCTGCCAGCCGCTCGTTGGCTGCCCGGATCGCGGTGAGGCGACCCCACGCCTCGGTGCGCTCGCGGTCGCGCTCGGCGAGGCGCCCCTCGATCTCCGTCCGGCGTTTGGTGACGACCGCGAGCTCGGCATCGATCTTTTCTCGTGCCGCCCGGGCTTCGGCGGCGCGGCGCTCGGCGGCGGCCAGCTCCTCGGCCCCGGCGCCTGCCTCGGCCGCGAGCAGCCTGGCCCGCAGCTCGTTCGACTCCCGCTCGAGCCTCGTGTGGATGTCGGCAGCCTGCGCCTGCTGCTTCAGGGGCCGCAGGCGGCGCCTGGCCTCACGCTCGACGTCGAGTGCCCGGTCGAGGTTCTCCTGCGTGCGCTCGAGCCGCAACTGGGCGCGGCGCCGGCGCTTGCGGTGCTTGCCGAGGCCGGCGGCCTCCTCGATCAGAAGCCGGCGGTGACGAGGCTTCGAGTGGACGATCTCCTCGACCCGGCCCTGGCTGATGACCGAGTGCATCTCGCCCCCGAGGTTCGCGTCCGACAGCGTGTCGATGACGTCGACAAGCCGGCAGCGCGCGCCGTTCAACCGGTACTCGCCCTCCCCGGCCCGGTCGAGGCGCCGCTGCACCGAGACCTCCGCGAACCCGAGGGGCATCTCGTCCTCTGTGTCCGCCGCCAGGATCACCTCCACCTCGGCGTACCTGCTCGGTCCCATGCCCTCGCCGCCGGTGTAAACCATGTCCTGCATCGACTGGCCGCGGACGCTCAGCGGGCTCTGTTCGCCCAGCGCCCACAGCACGGCGTCGGTGATGTTCGACTTGCCGCAGCCGTTCGGTCCCACGATCACGCTGACGCCCGGAGAGAACTCCAAGCGGGTGCGCTCAGGAAAGGACTTGAAGCCCTTGATTGAGATCGAGCTCAGGTGCATACGCGCGTTTTCGAACGGGAAGGCTCGCGGGGTGGTCGGACGGACTATTCGCCCAAGCCGCTCCAGCGCTTCCGCCGCCGCGGCCTGCTCTGCCGCTTTCTTCGACCGCCCGCCCCCGGCTCCTACCTGCTCGCCGTCGACCGTGACGCCGACCACGAAGCTGCGGTCGTGCGGAGGGCCCTCCTCGCTGGTCACCTCGTAGCGTACGCGGCCGCCGATACGGGCCACTCGTTCCTGAAGGGCGGACTTGAAGTCGAGGACCGTCTCGGAGGCCAGCTCCACCTGGCGGGCGAACGCTCCAACGATCGCCGGCGCCGTGCGCTCGAAGCCGTGATGGAGATAGCACGCGCCGATCACTGCCTCGCAGATCGAGGCGAGCGCCCGCTCGCTGCCGAGCAGGCCGTCGAGCTGAATGCCCCCTTCCACCCGATCGGGCTCGACCGCCGCCATCAGATCCGGGAGTCCCAGGTCGGCAGCGACATCCGCGCACGCCCGGCCGCTGACCGCCTGCCCGTGGACCTTCGTCAGGCGGCCGATGTCGGCGCGCGGAGAGCGGGCGAAGAGGTGCTGGGCGATCGCCAGGCCAAGCACGCCGTCGCCGAGAAACGCCAGGCGGCCATACGAATCGGCCCGCTGCTCGACCCATGACGAGTGCATGAGGGCGCGCCGCTGGAGGTCCTCGGGCAGGCCCTCGACCAGCGCACGGAGGGCCGCAGGGCCCTCGACCTCGCGCTTGCGAGCGTGCCTCCCCCCGCGAGTGATCCCGCGGATGCCCCTCGCCATGACTCACTCCCCTACCGGGGAGGCCCACCTTCTTTCGCGCCTTACGTCGCTCACCGAATCACGTTCGCTCCACCACGAAGTCGACCGCCTGGCCCACGGTGACGATGCCCTCGGCCTCCTGCTCGGTCATCGTCACCCCATAGGTGTCCTCGAGCTCCATCACCAGCTCGTAGAGGTCGAGCGAGTCCGCATCGAGGTCGTCGCGGAAATGGGTCGTGTCGGAGATCGTGTCGGAGGCGACGCTGAGCTCGTCCGCCAAATGGGACCGAACCTTCTCGAACACCTCGTCACGACCGAGACTCACGGTCATTTTCTTATCAGGTAGGCCCGTCAGCTAGGTCTGCACGGGTGGCTCCCGCGCTCTCGAGCAGCTGGCCGGTCCGCTCGACGGCTCGCTCCGAGACGGTTCGCGCCGCCAGCCGGATCGCGTTCGCGATGCCCTCCGGACCGGAGCTCCCGTGGGCCACGACGGCCACGCCGCGCAGGCCCAGCAGGATGGCGCCGCCGGTCGTGTCGGGGTCCATCTCGCGCCGCAGACCGCCGAGCGCCGGCCGCAGGAGGAGGCCGCCAACCGCCGCCACGGGGTTGGACCGCGCGGCGTCGCCGACGGCCGCGCCCACCGCCTTCGCGGTCCCCTCGAGCGTCTTCAGAGCGATGTTCCCGGTGAAGCCGTCGGTCACGATCACGTCGGCCGCCTCGCCGAGCAGGTCGCGGCCCTCGACGTTCCCGACGAACTCGATGCCATCCAGCTCGGCGAGCTCCGCATGCGCCTCCACCACGATCGGCGTGCCCTTCTTCGCCTCCTCGCCCACGGAGAGGAGTGCGACGCGTGGCGAGTCGACCCCGAGGACGGCGCGCGAGAACGCGGCGCCGAGGACCCCGAACTGGACGAGGTCCTGGCTGCGGACCTCGGTGTTGGCGCCGACGTCGAGCAGCACGGTGGGCGGTCCCGAGCGGCCGGGGACGGCAAGCTGGAGCGCCAGCGCGGGCCGGCGGACGCCGCGCAGCCGTTTCATCGCGAAGAGGGCTGCCGTCATGGTCGCGCCGGTGGGGCCCGCGCTCACCATCGCGTCCGACGGGCCTTCGGCGGCGTCCGCGGCCGCCAGCACCACCGAGGCCTGGGGATGCGAGCGCACCGCGCCCACCGGATCCTGGTCGTTCGAGATGTGATCGAGCGCCTCCACCATCTCGATCCCGTCGAGGTCGCCGAACGCTTCCGGGTCCCCGAACAGCCGAATCGCGATCCCGTCGTCCACAGCGGTGCGGAGCCCCTGGACGAGAACGTCTGGGCCCCGCTCGACCCCCCTGCCGTCGACCGCGACCGTGACGGCCACGGCGCTATTCAGCTGGTGGGGTCGCCGGGCCGCCGAGCTCCTCGGGGACCTCCGGCGCGATCACCTCGCGCCCCGCATAGGTGCCACAGGTCGGGCACACGCGGTGCGGCATGCGAGGCGAGTGGCAGCGCGGGCAGCGATTCAGCCTCGGGGCTGAGACGCCGTGGGTGGCGCGCCGCTTGTCGCGGCGCGTGCGTGAAGTTCTCTTCTTCGGGACTGCCATGCGGCCCGGGATGGTAGCGAGGCGTCCTTGGCCCCCCTGACAAGGGTGGATCTACTCCTGGAGCTCGCGAAGCTTCGCCCAGCGCGGATCGGGGGCGCGCTCGTGGACGTGGGTGGCCGGATCGACGTCGTTCAACGACACGCCGCATTCCGGGCAGAGGCCGGCGCAGTCGGGCCGGCAGAGCAGGGTCTGCGGCAGCGCCAGGGCGATTGCGTCATGCGCCCAGGCGCCGACGTCGAGCACGCCATCATCGACGTACGGGCTGTTCAGCTCCTCATCGTTCGAGCTCGGCTGCTCGACCTCGCGGGCGTCGACCTCGACCGGGAACGTCGAGCCGGTCAGGCATCGCGTGCAGGGGCCGCTGAGACGAGCCTCGAGGCGCAGCCTGAGCGCGTGCCCCGACGCGGTGCGCGAGATGTCAAGGCGAACCGGCACCTTCGCCGGCTCGACGGCGTAGCTCTCGCCACCGAGATCGAAGGCGCCGGTCTCGAGCTCGACGTCCACCCGACTCGCCTCACCCGACTTGAGCGCCAGGGTGGTGAGATCAATCGTGTTGAATGGCGCCGGCATCGCCAACCGAATGTAGCGCCGAAACGTGAACGCTCAATTCCACTGGGACCCCGAGACCTACCTCGAGCTGATCCACTCCGAGGTGCCGCGCTACGACGAGCTCCAGGAGGCGGCGATCGACGCGATCCCGTTCCCGCCGGCGCGAGTGCTGGAACTCGGGTTCGGCACCGCGGAGACCACGCGGCGGATCTGGGAGCGCTACCCGGACACGCGGATCACGGGCCTCGACTCGAGCCCCGACATGGTCTTCAAGGCGCGCGAGCTGGGCTGGGAGGAGATGCGCCTCGGCCGCATCGAGGACCCGCTGCCGGACGGCCCCTGGGACCTGGTCATCGCGGTCCTCAGCGTGCATCACCTCGATGCCGCGGGCAAGCAGGACCTGTTCCGCCGGGTTCGCGAGCACTCGCGCTCGCTCGTGATCGGGGACGTGGTCGAGGTCGAGCCCGAACGGAGGGTGACCCCGGTCGACTACGAGTACGACATCCCCTCCCCCGCCGCCGACCAGGCGGAGTGGTCCGGCGGGGAGGTCGTCTGGGAGGTCGACGACCTGGCCGTGATCCGAGCCGTCTACGAGGGAGCAGCGTGATGTCGAAGGTGATCTACGAAAAGCGTGACCGGATCGCCTTCGTGACGATCAACCCGGCCGGAGGCGCGGAACGCGATCGACCCGGGTCGCGTCGGCGAGCACGAGACCGGTCCCGCCGCTTCGAACGAGAAGCAGCAGTAGCTACTCGACCTCGACGGGCTCGTCTTCGCGACCGGCGAGCCGGTCGCGTCCGCGCTGCACGGCGGCGAGGAACTTCTGGAGGTTGACCTCGAGGGTCGAAAGGATCTCGTCGGCGTAGTCCTCGGCGCCGAGGCGGATCTGCCGCTCGGTCTCGCGCGCGTCCTCGATGATCTCCTCGGCGGCCCGCTCGGCCTGCTTGTAGACCTCCTCGTCGGAGATCAGCCTGGCCTGCTGGTCGCGCGCCTCCTTGACGACGCGCTCGGCCTCGCGCTTGGCCTCGGCCAGCATCTCCTGGCGCTCCTTGACGATCCAGCGCGCCTGCTTGATCTCCTCGGGGATCGTGGCCCGCATCTGGTCGAGCAGGTCGTAGATCTCCTCACGGTCGACGCGCACCTGGTCCGTCAACGGCACGGGACGTGCGTTGTGGATCAGGTCGTCGAGCTTGTCGATCAGAACGAGGACGTCCATTTGCGGGGGAAAGCTTATTCGGCCGGGCTGTATCCGGCGGTGACGAACGTCATTTCGGCGCTTCTCTGCAAGCTCCTGCCCACGGCGAACCTAGCAGCGTCGTGCCCGGGCGCAGGCGTCAGCGGCGCACACGCTCGGTGAGCGCCTTCGCGACCTCGGCGGGCACGAGGTCGCTGACGTCGGCGCCGAACGTGGCCATCTCCTTGACCCCCGTCGAGGACAGAAAGCTGAACTCCGCGGACGCGAAGATGTAGACCGACTCGATGTCGGCCGCGAGCTTGCGGTTGAGCTGGTTCATCTCGAACTCGTACTCGAAGTCGGAGATCGCTCGCAGCCCCTTCACGATCGCCGTGGCGCCGCATTCGCGGGCGAATTCGACCAGCAGGTTCGTGAAGACTCGGACCTCGACGTTCTCGAGTCCGTTCGCGGCGATGGCGCGCTCGAGGAACCCCTGGCGCTCCTCAGCCGTGAACAGCGTGGTCGATTTGCGGATCGACTGGCCGACGACGCCGACCACCACCCGGTCGAACACCCGGGAGGTGCGGGTGAGGATGTCGAGGTGCCCGTGGGTGACGGGGTCGTAGCTCCCCGGGCATACGGCCAGGCGCTGCCGGTTCTGATCATTCACAGAAACCTCCCTTACCAGGGGAGGCAAAGTTAGTTTCGCGCCTTGCGTCGCTCATCAGATCTGGTAGATCCTCACGAGCGCCTCGCCGTAGCGACGCTCACGCCACGGTTCGAGATCGAGATCGAGCGGGTCGCGAGCCGAGCTCTCGACGACGATCGAGCCGCCGGGACGCAGGCGAGAGCGCATGAGTGGGTCGAGGTCGGGGCCAAGACGGGCGGCGAGTCTATACGGCGGATCGCAGAGGATCAGGTCGTAGTCCGGGCCGGCGCCTCGCAGGAACTCGAGCGCGTCCACGACCCGCACCTGCGCGCGGTCTTCGAGCTCGAGCGCCGCAACGTTCGCCCTGGCGGCGCCCGCCTCAAGATCCACCAGCGTGGCGGAGGCGGCGCCGCGCGAGAGCGCCTCGATCGCGAGCGCGCCGGTGCCCGCGTAGAGGTCGAGGACATCGAGTCCGGCGACGTCGCCAAGCATCGAGAACAGGGCCTCCCGAGCGCGATCAGACGTCGGCCGGACGTCGCGCCCGCGCGGCGCCGTCAGGGTGCGACCCTTGAGCTCGCCCGCTATTACGCGCACCTAGGCGGCGATCCCCTCTTCGCGCTCGTCGCCGAAGCGCGACCGCGCCGCGTCGAGCAGCGGACCCAGTGCGGGGTCGTCCAGGGACGGATGCGCCTCCAAGAGGGAGAGGGTCTCGCGCCGCGCCTCGACCAGCAGCTCCGTGTCGTCCGGCAGCTCGGCGACGCGAAAGCGCGGGAGTCCGCTCTGGCGCGTCCCGAGGATCTCGCCCTCGCCGCGCAGGGTCAGATCCACCTCGGCCAGCTTGAACCCGTCGCGCTCCGTGGCGATCGCGTCCAGCCGGCGGCGTGCGGTCTCGGACGCGGGATCGCCGAACAGGATGCAGTACGACTCTTCGCCACCGCGCCCCACCCTCCCACGGAGCTGGTGGAGCTGCGAGAGCCCGTAGCGCTCGGCCCCCTCGACGACCATGACCGTCGCGTTCGGCACGTCGATCCCAACCTCGATCACGCTCGTCGCGACGAGCACGTCGGCCGCCCCCGAGGTGAACCGCTCCATCGCCAGCGCCTTATCGCGCGCATGCATCTGCCCGTGCAGAAGCGCGACGTCGAAGTCCCGCAGCTCGCCGGCCGCGAGCCGTTCTGCCTCCTTGGCGGCGGCCTTCGCCTCGACCTTCTCCGAGCCCTCGACCAGCGGGCAGACGAAGAACGCCTGACGGCCCTCGCGCAGCCGTTCGCGCACGAACTCGTACGCCCCAGGGCGCTTCTCCTCCCCCACGACCCAGGTCTTGACGGGGCGCCGACCCGCCGGTAGCTCGCGAAGGACGGTGGTGTCCAGATCGCCGTACGCGGTCAGCGAGAGCGTGCGCGGGATCGGCGTCGCGGTCATGTGGAGGGTGTGCGGGGCGGCGCCGCCCGGCCCCTTGGCGTCGAGCGCGGCTCGCTGGCGCACGCCGAAGCGGTGCTGCTCGTCCACGACACAGAGGGCGAGCCGCGCGAACTCGACGTCGGGCTCGATCAGCGCGTGAGTCCCGACGACCAGCGCGAGCTCGCCCGTCGCGAGCCTGGCCAGCGCGTCCCGCCGGCTCGCGGCGCGCGTCGAGCCGGTGATGAGGGTGAACGGGATCGTCGAGCCCGCGAGCAGCAGGTCGACGGTCTGTGCGTGCTGCTCGGCCAGCGTCTCGGTCGGCGCCATGAGCGCGGCCTGCTGCCCGCCCTCGACCGCCCGGAGCATGGCGTAGAGCGCAACGGCGGTCTTGCCGCTCCCCACCTCGCCCATCAGGAGCCGCTGCATGGGACGCCCGGACGCGAGGTCGGCGTCGATCTCGGCACAGGCCGTGCGCTGGCCGTCGGTCAGCGTGAACGGCAGGGAGTCGAGCCACGAGCGGGAGAGCTCGCCGGGCGGCTCGAGGGGAACGCCGGGCCGGGTGCGCTCGCGGCCCCGCCGCCGGGAGGCGAGCGCGACCTGGTGAAGGAAGAGCTCCTCGAACGCGAGCCGCTCGCGCGCGGCCGACGCCGCCTCGGCGTCGTCCGGGAAGTGGACCGCGAAGAGCGCGTCGCCGGCCCCCGCGAGTCGCCGGCGAGCCCGGAGCTCGGCCGGCAATGCCTCGATGGCGTCCCGCGCGAGGGCCCGCGAGCGCCAGACCCATTCGCGGACACGGTCGGCGCTGAGCCCGTCGGTGACCGAGTGGACCGGGACGAGCCCGACGGTGTGCAGCCCGTGGCCGGCGAGCCCGTCCCCGTGGAGCAGCTCGTGGGCGGAGACGCGGAATCCCGAGCGGTCCAGCTTCCCGGACAGGAGAAGACGGGTGCCGGGGCGGAGCCGCTCGGCGAGCCACGCCTGGTTGAACCAGACCGCCTTGGTCGCCCCCGACTGGTCGGCCACGCTCGCCTCCACGATCCGCAGGTTGCGCCGGCGTGTCGGCCGCACCCGGGCCGAGCGGACCTCGGCGAGGATCGTCGCCTCCTCCCCGAGCCGCAGCTCGCCGATCGTGAGCACGTTCGAGCGGTCGCGGTACCCGTGCGGGGCGTGCCACAGCAGGTCGCCCACATCCGAGATCCCGATGCGCTCCGCCAGCGCGGAAAGCTTCGGGCCCGCGCCCTTCAGGCTCTGGATCGGCGCCGAGAGGCGGCTCGGGCGTGGGGCCGCGCGCAGCCGAACGGCACCCAGTTCGTCGCGCGACTGCGGCTCGGCCGAACCCAGCGCCCGCGGCGGGGCATCGGCGGGAGGAGCGGTCGCCTGGGCGTTCACCGCTCCGAGGCTACGCCGACGGCAAGATGGCTACGCGGGCGCCGGCGCGGGAGCCCGGCCGCGGTGGCGCGCGAAGGTTCGCTCGACCCAGCTCCAGAAGGGCCGTGCCCGGAGCTCATCCCGGAAGGGCTGGGCGGAGTCCGGCGCGCCCGGCAGGCGCGGGCCCTCGGGCGGGAGCACCATCGGGTAGAGAAGCGAGGCCGCGGTCAGGTCGGCGACCGAAAAGGCATCGCCGAAGAGGTAGTCGCGCCCGTCGAGCGTGGATTCCAGCCGGTCGATTCCCTCGATGACCATGGCGCGGGCGCGCGACTCCGCTTCCTCGCCGCTCACGCGGAAGCGCAGGCCGACGAAGGTGCCGGCGAGGCGGGTGGCACCCGCCCGGACGGCGCCTATGTCGCGGAGCGACCCCGGGAGGCTCTCCTGGGCGATCTTCTCGAGACGGTCGTGGTCCCGCAGCATGTGGTGCCAGCCGACGAGGCGCACCGCAGGGCCGACCTTCTCGTCGAAGTAGGCCTCGAAGTCCAGCGCGCGTCGCCGGTCCACGGGATCCTCCGGGTAGAGCGGCGGATCCGGGTACCTGGTCTCGAGCGCGCCGATGATCACGGCGGAGCCGCCGATCGTCTCGCCGTCCAGCTCCAGGATCGGGAACGTGACCTGGGCGCCGCGGGTGAGCCAGAGTGCCGTCAGCATGTGGGCTCCGGGCGGCATCGTCTTCCGCTGGTGCTCGACCCCCTTGTAGGCGAGGGCCCAGCGCACCTTCTCGGAGTAGTGCGAGACGCCGAGGTGCCAGAGGGTCGGCAATTCGGTAGCGCTTCGGTCACTGCGTCGCGATCAGCCAGTGCCAGTTGGGCTGGCCGCCTCGGTGGAGCTCGAGCTCGACGTCATCCGGGAGATCGAGCTCCAGGTCATCCAGGGACACGGGCGGGGACGCGCCCTCGATGATCGTCACGATCTCCGCCCCGTCGGCAAGTCGCCCAAGCGTTTCGGTGAGCGTGTCCGCCGGCTCCCCCCAGGCGACGACCTCGTCGTCCTCGAACCCGACCGCCTCGCCGACGGCGAACCGGCCCTCGACGTCGTCGCGCGCGGCGGGGGCGACCCCGCCGACCCGGATCGACGACAGCACGTCTGCCAAACGCTCGGCGTTCGCGGCCGCCGATCCCTCGGGATCCAGCTCCACGAGCGCCGCGAGCGCGCCCTGCTGCGAGACCGTAGGCACGACGACCGCCTCCTTGCCGCTGAGATTCGCCGCCTCCTCGGCCGCCAGCTGCACGTTCTTCGAGTTCGGCAGCACGATCACCTCGGCAGTGGGCATGGCTTCGATCGCGGTCAGGATGTCGTTCGTCGACGGGTTGAGGGTCGGCCCGCCGTCCACGACGGCGGCCCCGAGGTCCTCGAACAGCAACCGCAGGCCCGAACCCGACGCCACGGCGACCGCGCCGGTCCGGCCGCCTAGCCGCGCCGTCCGCTCGGCGACCTGCTGGTGCATGTCGGCGATGTCCTCGTTCTCGATCGTCCCTTCGCCCTCGAAGAGCGCCTTGGCGGCCCCGGGATCGTCGGTGTGGACGTGGATGCGCAGCGTGGCTTCGTCGCCGACGACCAGGACCGAGTCGCCGAGCACCTCGAGGAGCGGCTCGAACCGTCGCCGGTCGAGCCCGGCGCCGAGGACGGCGAAGTTCGTGCAGTAGCGATAGCGCGAGTCGGCGTGGTGGACGCCCGCCGTCGCCGGGGCGTAGTGAGGGATCTCCGGAAGCTTGACCTCCTCGCCCGCGAGGCCCGAGATCGCTCCGCGCACGATCACCGCGAGGCCAAGGGCGCCCGCGTCCACGACCCCGGCGTCGGCCAGCACGTCGAGCTGCTCCGGCGTATGGCTCACCGCCTCGCCCGCCGCTTCGAGGGCGGCCCCCAGCATCGCGCCGAGCAGGGCGTTCTGCTCGGCGTCGCTCGCGTCCGGCGGGAGCTCGTGCTGCTCCCAGTGTGCGAGCTTCTTGGAGACCGCCGCCGCCATCTCGCGCGCCACGGTGAGCATCGTGCCCTCGACCGGGTTGCGGATCGAGGCGTAGGCGGCGCGCTCGGCGTTCGAGAGGGCCGCGGCCACCAGCTGCGGGTCGATCAAGCGGCCGCGCGGGCTGGCGAGCTCCTCCGCGGCCCCGCGGACGATCTGGCTGAGGATCACTCCCGAATTCCCGCGCGCGCCCATCATGGCGGCACGCGCCACGGTCTTGACGATCTCGGAGCGGTCAGGGTCCCCGCCCTCGGACTCCGCCTCGAGCCGCTCGAGCTCCTGGAGCACGGCGCGCATCGTCAGCGCCATGTTGTCCCCCGTGTCGCCGTCGGCGACGGGGAAGACGTTCAGGTCGTTGATCTCCTCCCGCCGCTCCTCGAGGTGAGCGAGCGCAACCGACATGACGCGCCGAAAGCGCTGAATTGACTGATCCGCCATTGCCCCGCAGGAATGTACCCGCAGCCAGGCCCGATCGGGTCTTACGCGTGCTTTGTAACGGCGCCGGCCTTCAGGCAGCGCGTGCAGACGTAGACGCGCCGAGGGCGGCCGTTTTCCTCGATCCGCACCTTCTGCAGGTTCGGGTTGAACCGCCTGCGGGTGGCGATCATCGAGTGGCTGCGCGAGTTGCCGAACGCGGGCTTCTTCCCGCAGCTGTGACAGAGCTTGGCCATGGCGAGCGGAAAGGGTAGCGCTTAGGCGGCCAGCTTCCGGAGCACCAGCGCCGAGCGCAGCACGGCCTCGGCGGCGAGCCGCCCCTGGTCGCGCTTCGAGCCGTCGGCGCGGGCCTCGGCCTGCTCGCGCGTGTCGCACGTGATCACCCCGAAGCTGCACGGAACGCCCGTGCGGAGCTGGGCCTCCTGGATGCCGCGCGCCGACTCGCCGCAGACGAAGTCGTAGTGGTCGGTCTCCCCGCGAATCACGACACCGAGGCAGGCGACGCCCGCGTAGCGTCCGGATTCCGCGCATGCCTTCGCAGCGAACGGAAGCTCGAAGGCTCCCGGCACCTCGTAGGTGTGCACCGACGCGGCGCTCACGCCACCGGCGTCGAAACCCTCGATCGCGCCGTTGATCAGCCGCTCCGCCAGGTCCTCGTAGAAGGTCGCGACGCAGATCGCCCAGTCCGGCCGGCCCAGTAGCTCCCGCTCCTCGGCCGAGAACTCCTCATTCATCGGCTGCCTCGGCGTCGTGACGCTGCTCCTCGTGGATCATCTGCTCGTCGAGTGGCAGTCCTTGGTGGTGGAGGATGTGGCCGAGCTTGTCGCGCTTGGCGTTCAGGTACGCCTCGTTGTGCTGGTTCGGGACCGAGCGGATCGGGACCTGCTCGGAGACCGACAGGCCGTAGCCCTCGAGGCCGTGGATCTTCTTCGGGTTGTTGGTCAGGATCCGGATCGAGCTGAGCCCGAGGTCGACGAGGATCTGGGCGCCGATCCCGTAGTCGCGCAGGTCCGCCGGCAGGCCGAGCTTGAGGTTTGCGTCGACCGTGTCCAGCCCCTCCTCCTGCAGCTTGTACGCGCGGAGCTTGTTCAGCAGGCCGATGCCCCGCCCCTCCTGCGAGAGGTAGAGCAGCACGCCCTGTCCCTCCTGCTCGATCATCGCGAGCGCCGCCTCGAGCTGCTCGCCGCAGTCGCAGCGCAGGGAGTGGAAGACGTCGCCGGTCAGGCACTCGGAGTGAACCCGGACGAGGACGTCGCTCTCGCCGTCGACCTCCCCCTTGACCATCGCGACGTGGTGCTTGTCGTCGACGAGCGAGCGGTAGCCGACGGCGGTGAAGTCCCCGAACGCGGTCGGCAGGCCGGTGTCGACGACCCGCTCGACGAGCTTGTCCTTGCGGCGGCGGTACGCGATCAGGTCGGCGACCGTGATCATCTTGAGGCCGTGTTCCCGGCAGTACGGGATCAGGTCGGGGACGCGCGCCATCGTCCCGTCGTCGTTCATGATCTCGCAGATCACCCCGGCAGGGTTGAGGCCGGCGAGCCGCGCAAGGTCCACCGCGGCCTCGGTCTGCCCGGTGCGCTCGAGCACGCCCCCCGCCTTCGCCTTGAGCGGGAACACGTGGCCGGGCTGGACCAGATCTTGCGGCTTCGACTCGGGGTCGACCGCGACCTGGATCGTGTGGGCCCGGTCCGCGGCGGAGATGCCCGTGGTCACACCATCACGAGCCTCGATCGCCACCGTGAATGCCGTTTGCAGCGGCGTCTCGTTCTTCGCCGCCATCAGATCCAGGCCGAGCTCGTCACAGCGGTCGGGGGTCAGCGCCAAGCAGACCAGCCCGCGCCCGTGCGTCGCCATGAAGTTGATCGCCTCGGGCGTCGCGAACTGCGCGGCGAGCGTCAGGTCGCCCTCGTTCTCTCGGTCCTCGTCGTCGCAGACGACGACCATCCGCCCGGCGCGGATGTCCTCGATGGCCTCTTCAATGGTGGAGAACGCCGTTTCGGTCTTGGGCATCACTTGCTCCCTTCCTGCTCGAAGCGTAGAAGTCTCTCGACATAGCGGGCGACCACGTCGAACTCGACGTTTGCCCGCGCTCCGGGTGCGAGATCGCCCAGCGTCGTTCGCTCGAGCGTCTCCGGGATGAGGGAGACCGCGACGCCCTCGCCCGTCAGCTCAGCGACCGTGAGGCTCACACCGTCAAGCGTGATCGAGCCGTGCTCGACCACGAGACGGCGCTGCTCCTCGGGCAGGGCGATCGCGACGCGCCGGGCGATCCCGTCCGCCCGGACGCCGGCCACCGTGGCGGTCGTGTCGACGTGTCCCTGCACGAGGTGCCCGCCGAGTGGCTCGCCGGCGCGAAGCGCGGGCTCGAGGTTGACGCCGTCGCCCTCCGCGAGGTCGCCGAGCGTGGTCAGGCCGAGCGTCTGGTTCATCACGTCGGCTTCGAAGTGGCCATCGCCCAGTGCCGCTGCCGTCAGGCATGCGCCCGCGACCGAGACGGAGTCGCCGCCCGCGAGCTCGTCGGCGAAGCTGGCGGCGATCCGCAGCCGGGCGCCTCGTCCGAGCGCTCGATCGAGCTGACCGTCCCGATCTCCTTGACGATCCCAGTGAACATCAGAATTCTTCCGCTGCCGCTAGGGCAAACATGGTTTCGCGCCTTGCGTCGCTCATCAGAACTCCTCCGCTGCCGCGGGGGCAAACATGCTTTCGCGCCTTGCGTCGCTCATCAGAACTCCTCCAACCGTGCGCTGATCAGGACGTCCTCGCCGCTGGCCTTGAACTCCATCGCCACCGCGCGGCGAGCTTCGCCGATCGCCGCCGGATCCGCGCCGGCCAGGAGCGCCTTGCCACCCTCGCCGCCGAGCAGCAGGGGCGCGACGAAGAGGCGGAGCTGGTCGATGTGGCGGGCGTCGAGGAACGCGCCGGCCAGGTGCGCGCCGCCCTCGAGGAGGAGCGACGTCACGCCCCGGCCCCCCAGTTCGGTCAGCGCTGCCTCGATCCGCGCAGCGCGCCCGCCCTGGGCCACCAGGACCTCGGCGCCCGCGGCGCGAAGGGCGTCGACGCGGTCTCCGGACGCGTCCGGGCCCGCGACCACCAGCAGCGGCGCGTCGTTCAACGAGCCGATCAGGGCGGAGGTCAGTGGGAGGCGAGCGGTCGAATCGAACACGACGCGAAGCGGTTGGCGACTCGCCGGCGGGTCGTGATCGCGCGCCGTCAGCAGCGGGTCGTCGGACAGCGCCGTTCCGATTCCGATCGCGATCGCGTCGGCCTCGGCACGCCACCGGTGCACGAGCGCGCGGCTGTCCGGGCCGGAGATCCAGCGCGAGTCGCCGGACTCGGTCGCGGTATGCCCGTCGAGCGTGACGGCGGACTTGAGGGTCACGAGCGGCAGACCCGTCACTGCGTGCTTCCGAAACGCCTGGTTCTGGAGCCGCGCGGCCAGCGCCTCGTCGCCGTCGGCGGCCGCGACCTCGATTCCGGCGGCGCTGAGGATCCCCGGGCCCTTGCCGGAGGCCTTCTCGGACGGATCATCCGCTGCGTACACAACTCGGGCCACGCCCGCCTCGACGAGCGCGTCGGCGCAGGGAGGCTGCTTGCCGGTGTGCGCGCACGGCTCCAGGGTCACGAACACGTCGGCACCGGACGGGTCGTTGCCCTGCCGGTCGGCGTCGGCCAGCGCAGCGCGCTCCGCGTGCAGGGCGCCCAGCTCCGCGTGGTAGCCCTCGCCGATCGTCTCCCCGTCGCGGGCGATCACGCAACCAACCACCGGATTGGGCGACACGTTGCCGCGGCCGAGCTCGGCCAGCTCCAGCGCCCTGGCCAGGTGAAGCCGATCCTGCTCGGTGAGAGCCATACATGAATGGTACGAAAATCCCTTGACTGACCAGTCAATCAAGGTTCGCTAGATACCTTCTCAGCGTGAACGAGCTGCGCCCCGGAGCGGAGACGAGGCGCTTCGGGCGCACCGCAAGCCTGCTCTCGGCCGGGGTGGGGATATCAGGGCTCCTCACCTACCTGTTCTTCTCGCTCGCGTCGCACAATCTCGACGCGACCCAGTACGGCGAGATCGTCGTTCTGTGGTCGGCCGTCTTCGTGACGATCTCGGTCGCGCACCGGCCGGTCGAGCAGATGCTCTCGCGCACGATCGCCGAGCGGCGGGCGCGCGGCGAGGAGATCGGCAGCGCGCTGCGGGTGGGCGTCGCGATCCAGCTCGGGGTCGCCGCATGCCTGGCTGTCCTCGCCCTGGCGCTACGCGGCCCGCTCCAGGACGGTTTGCTTTCCGGCTCCGAGACGCTCTACTGGGTCCTGGTCTTCTCGGTCGTCGCGTTCGGCGTCAGCTACTACACGCGTGGCGCCCTCGCGGGCACGCGCCGCTTTCGCCTCCTGGCCGGTCTGCTCGTCTGCGAGTCGGCCGCGCGCGCGGTGTTCGCGCTGGCGGTGGCCCTGGGGATCGCCGAGGGTCAGGAGGCGGTTGCGCTGGGTGTCGCCGCCGCCCCCGCGCTGAGCCTGGTCGCCGTGCCGATCGGCCTGGCCTTCCTTCGGGGCCGGGGAGAGGCCGACCCCACCGCCGCCTCGGGCTCGCCGCCTCCGGTCACGGTCGCGGCCGGTGGCGGGTTCGCCGCCGCGGTCCTCGTCGTGATGCTCAGCGAGCAGGCCTTCTTGAACGCGGGACCGCTCCTCGTGCGTGCCTTCGAGGATGCCGCCGCGGCGGGGTTCATCTTCAACGTGTTGATGGTCGTTCGCGCCCCGGTGCTGGTCTTCCAGGGGGTCGCGACCAGCCTCCTCCCCCACCTCACCCGGTTGCGTGCCGGCGGGGGCGGCGGCGAGGATGCGTTCCACCAATCGATCCGGGTGACGCTGATGGCCGTCGCGGCCTTCTCGGTGCTCACGCTCGCGTTCGTGACCGCGGTGGGGCCGGCCGCGATGCAGATCGCCTTCGGCGACGACTTCGAGTACGACCGGCTCGGCCTGATGATCATGGCCGTGGCGATGGGCTTCTACCTGGCCGCCACCACGCTCAGCCAGGCGGCGCTCGCTCACGGGGCGGCCGCGCGGGCGGCCCGTTGCTGGGCCATCTCGGCGGCACTGTTCCTCGGGTGGTGCCTGCTCCCGCTGATCGAGGACGAGGCTCGCCGTGTCGAGGTCGGCTTCCTCGGAGGCGCGATCCTTCTCGCGCTACTGCTCGTGCGTGTCTACCGGACCGTGCCGAGCGACGGGATCGACCCGGACTCCCCCGAGGAGATCGAGGCTCGGCTGGCCGCGGCCGACGAGGCCGGTGTCTGATGAGCGACGTAAGGCGCGAAAGCAACATGGCCCCCCTGGTAAGGGCAGTTGTTCGATGAGCGACGTAAGGCGCGAAAGCAACATGGCCCCCCTGGTAAGGGCTTGGTAGATGTCTGACGCCGAACTACTCCTGGTCGCGGGACTGCTGATGGCCGCCGGGCTGGCGGCCGCGAAGGTGGCCGACCGCGCGCGCTTCCCGGGACTGCTCCTGTTCCTCGGCCTGGGGATGCTGCTCGGCTCCGACGGGATCGGCGGAGTCGAGTTCTCGGATTACGAACTGACGCGGACGCTGGGGACGATCGGCCTGGTCCTGATCCTGTTCGAGGGTGGTCTGGCAGCGGGCTGGAAGGAGATCCGGCCGGTGATCGGGACCGCGGTCTCGCTCGCGTTCATCGGCACGATCGCGACGGCCGCGATCGGCGGATTTGCCGCGAGCGTGTTGTTCGACCTGGGCACGCTCGAGGGCCTGATCATCGGCGCGGCGATCGCCGCCACCGACTCCGCCGCGATCTTCGCGGTGCTGCGCGGATCGCGCCTGCGCCGCCGGCTGGCGCGCTCGCTCGAGGGCGAGTCCGGCCTGAACGATCCCGTGGCGGTACTCCTGGTGGTCGGGCTGATCGACGCGATCGAGATGCCGGACTACGGCGCCGCCGACATGTTCGCCGAGCTGGCGGTCAAGCTGGCGGTCGGTCTGGTGGTCGGGCTGATCGTCGGGTTCCTTGCCCGCGCGGGCTTCCGGAAACTGGATCTGCCTTCGCCTGGTCTCTACCCGGTCGCCTCGCTGGCCACGGCGGCACTCGCGTTCGGGCTCGCCGAGCTCCCGCACGGCTCCGGCTTCCTCTCCGTCTACATCGCGGCCCTGGTCCTCGGCACCGGCCCGGTGCCCGCTCGCGGGTCGACGATCGCGTTCCACCAGGGCATGAGCTGGATCGCCCAGATCTCCTTGTTCTTCCTGCTCGGCCTGCTGGTCTTCCCATCCGAGCTCGGCGACGTGGCGGCCGAGGGGCTGGCCCTCTCGGCGATCCTGATCTTCGTCGCCCGGCCGCTCGCCGCCGTGCTCGCCACCGCTTTGGCGCCGTTCGAGATGCGCGAGCGGCTGATGCTCGGCTGGGCCGGCCTCCGCGGCGCGGTGCCGATCTGGCTCGCGACGTTCCCGGTGATCGCGGGGGTCGAGGGGAGCGACGTGATCTTCAACGCCGTGTTCTTCGTGGTCGTCACCTCGACCCTGGTCCAGGGCATCAGCTTCGACCCGCTCGCGGTCCGCCTCGGCCTCACCACGGACGAGCCGGCGGTCCCCCGGCCGGTGGTCGAGACGGGGACCGTGCGGAGGCTCGGAGGCGACTCGTTCATCTACGTCGTCCGCGACGACGATGCGGCGGCCGGAGCGCTGATCCGCGACCTCGGGCTGCCGCGCGCGGCGCTCGTCAACCTGATCGTGCGCGGCGACAGCGCGTTGCCGCCCCGCGGGTCGACCGAGATCGAGGCCGGAGACGAGATTCACGTACTGGCGCGTCGCGAGGCGATCCAGGAGGTCCAGGCGCTCACCGAGCTGTGGCGGAAGGGCCCGCTTGGTGAGCCGCCCCCGCCGCACCTCCCGATCCGCGGCGCGCCGCAGGTGTTCACGGTCCGCCGCCGGACCGCCGACGACGGCGATCCCGGAAGGCCCGAGGAGCTCGAGGGCGTCCCGGTTGCCGCCCGGCTCCGAGTGCGCCGCGATGCGCAGGGCGCCCTCGTCGGCCTCGCCGACGGCCGCTACGCGGTGACCGACCCGGAGCTCGTCGCCGTCGGCGGCCGCCAGCAGATGATGGATTGGGTCGCGCGCCGGGCCGGCCGCCAGGAGCTCCCGCCCTCCGCGCGGGCCTGGTGGGAGGAGGTCGCCGGCGCGCTCAACGCGCCGGCACCGCGCCGAGCGCCCGAGGAGGACGTGGAGGACCAGCCGACGTAGGGCGCTACTCCGCGCCCGCGGCGTCCACGATGTGCCGATACGACGCGGCGGGGTCGGAAGCGCCGAACACCGCCGACCCGGCTACGAGGAGGTTGGCGCCCGCATCCACGGCTGCCGGCGCGGTATCGGCGTCGATCCCACCGTCGATCTCGATCGCGCAGCCGTCGGGCGCGAGGGCCGCCATGCGCTCGACCTTCTGCGGCGAGGTCGGGATGAAACTCTGCCCTCCCCACCCCGGGTTGACCGACATCACCAAGAGCAGGTCGCACCCTGCTGCCGCGTCGCGCACGACCTCGACGGCGGTCCCGGGGTTGATCGCGAGCCCAGCCATGCAGCCGGCTTCCCGGATCGCGGCCAGCGTCCGGTGGACGTGGCGGTCCGCCTCCTGATGGATCGTGATGCAGTCGGCGCCGGCCTCGGCGAAGGCGGCGATCTGCTCGCCGGGGCGCTCGATCATGAGGTGCACGTCGACCACGCCCCCGGCTTCGTGGACCCGGTCGGCGATCGCGGCGGCGATCAGGGGGCCGATGGTGATGGGCGGCACGAAATGCCCGTCCATCACGTCGACGTGGATCACGCGTGCGCCCGCCGCGAGCACGTCGTCGACCTGCTCACCGAGGCGTGCGAAATCGGCGGAAAGGATCGACGGGGCGACCCGGCGCGATGTGAACAGGTCCCTGGTGCTCATACCGGCTTCAGCATCGAGTGGCGGCAATGCTGGCAGACCATGTCCTCGGAACGACTCATGCGCACGATCGTCTGGTGCTCGCCGCAATCCGGGCATTGGGAGACCAGCTCGTAGCGCTGCAGGCAGAAGACGCAGCGAAAGCGCCCGGGCAGGGTGGTGGGCCGGAGCCAAGGCTCGCCACACCCGGGGCAACTCGGCCTCGGCAGCGTCTCCTTCGCGTTCATCCGGCGGCGCCTTCGCCGGTCCGCGCGATGAAGAAGCCCTCGGTTCGGTCGCGGTCGGGCCTCGTCTCCAGCAACGACCAACGTCCCGAGGGAACGCCGCTCGCCTCGACCACGCCGCGGTTCTCGCGCACCGAGATCGTGCAAGTCGAGTAGACGAGTGCCCCGTCGGGCGCCATCGCCTCCAGCCCCCGCGCCAGGATCGCCGACTGCTCGGCGGCCAGTCTCGCGATCGCGGCGAGGTCCTTGCGCCAGCGGGCGTCGGGACGAGAGGCGAGCGTCCCCAGGTCGGAGCAGGGCGGATCCACGAGCACCCGATCGTAGCCCCGGCCCACGGGCTGGGCCGCCGCATCGGCGACCTCGACGCGAACGTTGCGGGCGCCGGCACGCTCCGCGAGCTCCTCGATCTGACGAGCGCGACCGGGATCGCGCTCCACGGCGACGACCTCCCCCTTGCCGTTCATCCGCGCGGCGATCGCGGTGGTCTTGACCCCCGGGCCGGCGCAGAGATCCAGAACCCGCTCACCGGGACGGGGATCGAGCACGGCCACCACGGACTGGGCGGCTCGGCTCTGCGCGAAGAGGACCCCGTCGCGCAGGCCCGCAAGAGCCGCGGGCCCAAGCGGGCCGTCCCAGACCAGCGCGTCGGGCAGTGCGACACCGGCGGCGGGGGGGCCTTGGCGCACCGGCTCCCCGGCCTCCTCGAGCCCGGTTCGCAGCTCATCCGCATCCGCCCGCAGCGTGTTCACCCGAAGCGCGGTCTCAGGGGGTTCGTTGATCGCGGACAGCAGCTCGCGGGCCGAATCCGCGCCGAGCTCCGCCCACCACATCTCGGCCAGCCAGGCGGGCGCCGAGTGGGCGATCGCCGCGGAGGCCGGGGAATCGTCGGTGAGCGACGCGAGGAGGGGCGCCCGCTCGCGGGCGGCGCGGCGCAGGACGGCGTTCACCAGCCCGGCGGCGCCGGCGGCGCGGCGGCCACCGCCTCGTCGCATGCCGCCCTTCGCCAGCTCGACGGCGGAGTCGACCGCGGCGTGGTCAGCCGGAGCGTCCGAGAACAGCAGCTCGAACAGCCCCAGCCGAAGCGCCGCGACCACGGGCGGGTCGAGGCGTTCTGGATCCCGGCCCGAGAGCCGGCCGGCGAGGGCGTCCGAGGTGCCGCGGCGCTGCACGGCGCCGTACGCCAAGCGCTGCGCCTGCGCTCGATCGCGACCCTCCAGACCGTGCCGCTCGGCGGCTGCGGGAAACGCCCGGTCGGCCCAGGCAGCGTGCTCGAACGTCCGTCGGAGCACCTCGAAGGCGGCGCGGCGCGCCGGAGAAACCGCGCGCCCTTGGCTCACGCCGGTGCGGCGAGCCGAGGTGCAGGGTGCCCGCGGAGATAGTCGGCGGCCGACATGTCGTGCTTGCCCGGAGGACGCACCGAGGTGATCAGCAGGGCGCCGGGGTTACAGCCCAGGACGAGCGTGTCCCGGTCCGCTCGAAGCTCTCCGGCCGCCGGCTGATCCTCCCCGGTCTCCCGCGCTCCGAGCACCCCGAGCCGGTCGCCACCCTCGAGCTCCAGGTAGGTCCCGACGTGCGGCGTGAGCGCTCGCACACGGCGCTCCAGCTCGGGCGCCGGACGCCAGGGGTCGAGTGCCCGTTCGCCCGAGTCGATCTTCTCGGCATAGGTCATCGCGGCCTCGTCCTGGTCGGTAAAGCGCAGCTCGCCGCCCGCGCGGAGCGCCAAGGCCCGGACCACGAGCTCGCCGCCGAGCTCCGCGAGCTTCGACGACAGCGATCCGTAGTCGTCCCCGGGCTCGATCGCGATTTCCTCGCAGAGCGCGACCGGGCCGGCGTCGAGCTCCTCGGTGACACGGATGATCGCGACCCCGGTGCGCTCGTCGCCGGCCATGATCGCGCGCTCGATCGGGGCCGCTCCGCGCCACCGCGGCAGCAGCGAGGGATGGACGTTCAGGAGCTCGATGTGCTCGAGCAGAGGCGGCTTCAGGAACTGGCCGAAGGCGCAAACCAACCCCAGGCCGATTCCGGCGTCGTCGAGGGCCGCGAGCGACTCCGGGGCGTTGACATCCGCGGTCTGGTGGAGGTCCAGGCCGAGCTCGACCGCCGTCGCCGCCGCCGGAGGCGGCGCAAGCCTGCGTCCCCGCCCGCGCCTGCGGTCCGGCGGGGTGATTACCAGCGCGGGCTTCGATGAGCCGGCCACCAGGCGGCGCAGGATCGTCGCCGCGAAATCCGAGGTGCCGAGATACGCGAGCCGCGCCGGGCCCGGGCTCATCCCGCCGCGCTCGCCTCGCCGTTCTCGCCGTTCTCGCCGTCGTCTTCGTCGTCGGTGTCCGGGGCGAAGCTGGTGCCCTCGCGGAGCGCTCGCATGGCGCCCTTGCGCTGCTCGCGCTCGGTCCGGTCGAGGATCAGGACCCCGTCCAGGTGGTCGATCTCGTGTTGAAGGACGCGGGCTTCGAGCCCGGACGCCTCGATCAGGATCGGATCGCCCGTCGTGTCGGCGCCGGTCACGCGCACGTAGAGCGGTCGTTCGACGTCCACGATCACGCGCGGGAGCGAAAGGCAGCCTTCGGCCGCCGTCGCCAGGTCGTCCGACGACCACTCGAGCACCGGGTTGGCGATCGCCGTCGGCGTCGCGTCCGGACCTGCCTGGAAGACCAGCATCCGGCGCAGCGCCCCCAGCTGCGTCGCGGCGAGGCCAACGCCCATCGCGTCGCGCATGATCGCGATCATGCGATCCGCCTCGGCCGCGAGCTCCGGGCCGAACTCCCGGACCTCGGATGCGCGTGATCGAAGCACTGGATCGCCGAACGTGATGACCTTGGCGAGCGCCTCGTCGCGCAGGCGAAGCTCCTCCTCGGTCGGTTCCGCGGGATGCGCGTCGGCCTCGACCGGGCCCTCGGAGGGCTCGGCCTCGAGCGTCGCGTGTTCGCCTGTTTCGGTCACGTGTTCGAGTTTATTTTCCTACTGAGGGTCGACGTCGACCGAGAGCTGCACCCCGCGCATGGCACGCGCGGCGACCGCGGCATCCACCGCCTCGCGCACGGCGGCGACGGCGGGCTCACGTTCGGGCGCCTTGACCAGGACCTGGCGGCGTTCGCGGTCGCGCAGCCGAAAGCGGGGCGCCGGGCCCAGGAGCGTCGCCCCGCGCGGCAGGAGCGGCCTGATCCGGGCTGCGGTCTGCCCCGCGGCGCCATCGACCGCGCGCGCGTCGGGCGCGGTGAACTCGACTCGGATCAGCGTCGAGTACGGCGGATACGCCAGCTCATGGCGACGGCGAAGCTCGGACTCCAGAAACCCTCGGGCATCGTGCTCGGCAGCGCGGCGGATGGCCTCCGCCGACGGCGCCAGGGTCTGGACGAGGACGCGGCCCCCCGCCCCGCCCCGGCCGCTGCGCCCGGCGAGCTGGGCGACCTGGGCGAAGGTGCGCTCCTCGGCCCGGAAGTCGGGGAACCGAAGGCTGGAGTCCGCGTCCACGATGACGCTCAGGACGACCTCCGGGAAGTCGTGCCCCTTGCCGACCATCTGCGTGCCGATCAGCACCCCGGCCGGCGCCCGTTCGAACTCACCGAGGATGCGGCCGTGTGCGCCGCGCGCGGCCGCGCTGTCCGAGTCGAGGCGGAATACCGGCAGCGGATCAACCAGCTTCGCGACGAGGCTCTCGATCCTCTCGGAGCCCGCGCCGTGGCGGGTCACCGAGACCGACCCGCAATCCGGACACGCCTGCGGCGCAGCCTCGGAGTGGCCGCAATGGTGGCAGCGAAGCATCCCCCGAGCCCTGTGCAGGACCAGCGAGACATCGCAGTTCGGACACCGCCACGCCCGCCCGCATTCGTGGCAGCTCAGGTGCGGAGACCATCCCCGCCGCGGCACCATGACGATCGCCTTCCCGCGTCCCTCGCGGATCTCGCCGAGCGCCGCCCGCGTTCGCCCGTGCAGCGGGC
The DNA here is from genome assembly GCA_963734015.1 of uncultured bacterium. Classification (GTDB taxonomy): domain Bacteria; phylum Actinomycetota; class Thermoleophilia; order Solirubrobacterales; family 70-9; genus JALZKA01. The sequence goes on from CAVTFG010000007.1 coordinate 67,993, forward strand.
CCTCGCGCCCGTCGCGCTCGCGCATGTCGACGATCTCGACCGGCGGCAGGTCGGCGCCATCCGCCCGCTCCGGGAGATCGATACGCTCGAGTCGGAGCCAGCTCTCGGGGCGCGGGGTCGCCGAGCCCGCGACCAGCACCGCTCCGGCGGAGCGCGCCCGGCGGCTCGCCACGTCGCGAGCGTCGTAGCGGGGGTCGGATTCCTGCTTGTAGGACGAATCGTGCTCCTCGTCGACGACGATCAGGCCGAGTCCGGCCACCGGGGCGAACACCGCCGACCGAGGGCCGACGCAGATCCGTGCCTCGCCACGCCGCAGACGCTGCCACTCGTCGCGCCGCTCGCCCTGGCTCAGCGCCGAATGGAGGATCGCCACCCGGTCGCCGAAGCGCGACTCGAACCGCGAGACGGTCTGCGGAGTCAGTCCGATCTCGGGCACGAGAATGATCGCGCCGCGCCCCCGCTCGAGCGCCGCCTCGGTGGCGGCGAGGTACACCTCGGTCTTGCCGGATCCCGTCACCCCGTTCAGGAGCAGCGCCTCGCCCTCTCCGTCCAACCCGGCCTCGATCCGTGCGACAGCATCCGCCTGCGATGAGTTGAGCCGCGGCGGCCCTGCCGGCGCGCCGACCGCGACGGTGGCGGGGCGCCGGTCCACCTCGACCTCGCTCAGCTCGACCAGCCCCCGCTTCGCGAGCCGGCGCAGTGCGTCACGGTCGGTCCCGGCCGGCACTGGCCCGGAGGCCGCGGCCAGCCGCTCGAGGGCGGCGCGCTGCTTCGGGCCGAGCCGCTCGCCGCCGTCCAGGGCGTCACGGCCCGCCGGGGTCACCTCAGCGCGCAGCTCACGCCTGGCGGCGACGGCTCCTCGGGCCGCCGTCGTGCCGGGCGGCAGTACCAGCTCCAGGCCCCGCGCGGGCGTCGAGCAGTACTCCCGCGCGACCCACAGCCCGAGCTCGACCAGCTCCGGCGTCGCCCCCGCCTCGAGCGCTGCGATCGGCTCGACCAGGCGATCGGGAGCCAGATCGGACTCCGCCGCGAGCGCGACGACCACGCCGAGGATCCGCTGCCGGCCGAAGGGGACGAGCAGGACGCTGCCGACGCCAACGTCCCCGAGCCGTTCCGGGAGGACGTAGTCGAACGGGCCGCGCAACGCGCGCGCAGTCGTGAGCGGCTCGACCTTGGCGATTGCGAAAGACATCCTTCCTGACGGTAGAGGGCCTCCCGGCGCCCGATTCTCTGTACTAGTCTCCGGTCGTGGCACCGAAGCTTGGGCCCGGGGAGCGGATCCTGTTCGAAGGGCATCCCTCGTGGCGCGCGATTCTCGACTTCTATCTCAAGGGCATCGCGCTCACGGCCGCCGTCTGCCTGCTCGTGGCCCTCGGGACCAGCGTGTTCGGCGACGAGACGAACAGCGGGCTCGTCGTTCTGCTCGCGATCGCAGGCGTGGGCATCACCGTCCTCGCGGGATTCGTGAAGCGCATCGCGACGAACTACACGATCACGAACCGCCGGCTCAACATCAAGCGCGGCATCGTCTCGCGCACGATCCAGGAGACCCGCCTGGAGCGCGTCCAGAACGTGAACTACAGCCAGTCCGTCGTCCAGCGGATGCTGCAGATCGGCAACGTCGACTTCGACACCGCTGCCGGCGACGACTACACCTTCATCTTCGAGGGCGTGGCCGAGCCGGCCGAGGTGGTCGAGAGGGTCGACCAGGCCACACGCTCCCTGGGCGCACCCGGCGGCCTCGGCGACGAGGAGCACGGGCGGCAGCCACCGCCGCAGGCACCCCCTCCTCAGGGCTAGTACGCCTCAGGCAGGCGCCGGTGAGCCCTGCTGGGCTCCGATGCCGGCGGCCTCGCGCAGCACGTCGGCGCGGTCGGTCCGCTCCCACGTGAAGTCATGGTCCTCGCGGCCGAAGTGGCCGTACGCGGCGGTCTTCTGGTAGATCGGGCGGTGGAGCCGGAGCTCCTCGCGGAAGGAGCCCGGGCGCAGGTCGAAGTGCTCGGACACCAGCGCGGCGATCTTCCCGCGCGAGACCTTCTCCGTCCCGAACGTCTCGACCATCACGGAAATCGGGTGCGCGACGCCAATCGCATAGGCGACCTGGAACTCGCAGCGGTCGGCGAGCCCGGCGGCGACCACGTTCTTGGCGACGTACCGTGCGGCGTAGGCGGCGGAGCGGTCCACCTTCGACGGGTCCTTCCCCGAGAAGGCGCCGCCGCCGTGGCGAGCCATGCCGCCGTAGGTGTCGACGATGATCTTGCGGCCGGTCAGGCCCGCGTCACCCACGGGGCCGCCGATCACGAACCGGCCGGTGGGGTTGACGAGGAAGTTCTTGGTGGTGTTGAGCTTCGCGGGGTCGTAGAGCTCGGCCGGGAGGATCGGGTGGAGCACGTGTTCCCACAGGTCGGGGCGGATCAGGGTCTCGCAGTCCACCCCGTCGTTGTGCTGGGTCGAGATCAGGATCTTCTCGATCTCGATCGGCCGGCCGTTCTCGTAGCGAACCGTGACCTGAGTCTTTCCGTCCGGCCGCAGATACGGAACGACGTCGCCCTTGCGGACCTCCGCCAGGCGGTGTGCGAGCTTGTGCGCCAGCGAGATCGGCAGCGGCATCAGCTCCGGAGTCTCACGCGTCGCGTAGCCGAACATCATTCCCTGGTCGCCCGCCCCCGCGACGTCGAGCGCGTCGTCGTCCGCGGGGTCGGTCCGCGACTCGAGCGCGCGATCGACGCCCTGGGCGATGTCGGGCGACTGCTTGTCGATCGCGTTGATGACGGCGCAGGAGTCCGCCGAGAACCCGAGGTCCGCGTCGTTGTAGCCGATCTTCCGGATCGTCGAGCGGGCGACGTCCTGGATATCCACGTACGTCTCGGTCGAGATCTCGCCGGAGACGACCACGAGCCCGGTGTTCACCAGTGTCTCGCAGGCGACGCGGCCGTACGGGTCGTCCCGCAGCACCGCGTCCAGCACACCGTCCGAGATCTGGTCGGCGACCTTGTCGGGGTGCCCCTCGGTCACCGACTCGGAGGTGAACAGAAACTCGTTGTCGGAAAGGCTCTCGCTCGTCATCGTCGCGGCAGGGTAAACAGTCGTTGGCCCGGCGGTGTTAGTCGACCAGCAGCCTGGCGTCGACACCAAGCGTATCGCCGTCCTGGCTCACCGCGAGCCCCAGGCTGCCCAGGCGCCTGAGGTCCGGTGCGAACGTCGAGTACGCCGTGTCCTCGGCAAGGCCGCTGCGCTCGGCGTAGGCCAGCAGGCCGCGCAGGTCCAGATAGGCGAGCAGGGCGGGCTCGTCGGGAAGGCCATCCACCGTCTCGCGATAGCGGTCGGAGTCCGCCAACGCGTCGTCGCCCCCTTCGGCCAGCCACTCCACGGCCGCCACGTCGTTGGCGACCAGGAGCTTCGAGCCCAGCGTGGCGTAGAGGATCTGCGCGACCGGCGAAACGCGTAGCACCTCCGCATGCAGGTCGCCGAAGCGGCGCTGGTCGAACACCGGTGCGCCGAGCTCGGAGTCGAATGACCGGGCGATCGGGCCCTGGAGGCGAGCCAGGGCCTCCCGCGCCCGGTCCTCGTCCACGTCGTCCGCCAGGAGCTCGAGATATGGCGTCAGGGTGCTCGCCGACGACACCGCGTCCGCCTCGGGATCGACGGCTTCGCGCGGCACGACAGCGAACGCCGCCTCGCCGCCCAGCGCCTCGAGCAGATCCCCCTGGAGGTCGACGTCCGAGTCGCCGCGCAGGTTCTCGATCAGGTCCGTGAATCGGGCGGCGATGCCCGGGGCTCGGACGGTGGCCTGGCGCACCAGCCCCGCGATCGTCTCGCTCGCCTCGCCAAGGCCGACGTACGCGAGCGCATCCGGCTGCAGCTCGTCCGGCAGCTCCGGGTTGAAGTCCTCGAACGCCGCGAAGAATCCCGGCTCGGCATCGCTCGGGTCCAGGGCGAGCACGCTCCGCGTTGCCAATGGACAGCCCGTCCTCCTCCGCGCCGAGCGCGAGAGCGGCGCCCCGGGACGCGGTTGAATCCACGAGCGGGGCGAATGTCGAGAGCTCACCGCGCGGCGAGGCCACGAACGCCTTGATCCCGTCGGCCGAGAGGTAGGCCTCGGCGAATCGGTGCTCGGGCAGCTCATCGAGCGCCCGCGTCGCGACCGAGTCGTCCGCGAGCGATTGCGCTCCGTCCGCGCCGGTCGCGACATCGATCACGGCGCGGACCCCCTGGGAGGCCCCGAGCAGCAGGAAGTCGTCCACGACTGCGCTCGCGAGGCCCTGTCCGTCCTCCGAGATCTCCACGTCGCGGTATGCACTGGTCTCGGGAACTCCGGAAGTGATCGATTCGGCATAGCGCTGCGCCCGCTCGGCGTCGGTCGTCTCCAGCAACTGCACCCGTTCGGGCTCGGTGGCCCCGCCGGACACGACCACCGCGGCCTCGCCCCCGAACCAGGGCTCCGACGCGGCCGCGAGCGGCGCGCCGGCTCCCACCTGAGCCAGCGTCTGACCGATCACCTGGCGCGCCACCAACGGCATCCGCGCGGCGATCTCGGCGGCCCGCTCCGCCTGCTCGGTCTCCGGATCGAGGTTCACGTGCATGTACGCGAGCGACCCGGCCGGCGCCAGGCCGATCGCGTCGTCATCGGGGGCGCATTCGTCACCGCCGGGCAGGGCGCACGGAAGGCTGGGGACGACGAGGCCGGCGAAGACGAGGACGACCGCGATCGCCCCCGCGGCCGCGACCAGGCGCCGCCGCGTGATGATCGGCAACGAGCGCCAGAAATTGGCGATTCCGCTCGCGATCGCCCGCGGGGCGCGAGCGACGACGTAGAGCAGGTCCGAGGCCAGGTAACGCAGGCTGCGCAGGCGGTCACGCACGGCGGGCGGCTCCCCGCGCCCTGCGGGTCGACCCCTTCTTCGGAACGAAATCGATGATCAGCGGAATCCCTTCCAAGGCGTACTCCTCGCGCATCCGGTTCTCCAGGTGGTAGGCCCAGTCGCGCGTGATCACGCGGCGGTCGTTCACCTGGATCGCGATCCGAGGTGGCGCCGTGCCCACCTGCGCCGCGTAGTACAGCCGTAGGCGCTTGCCGCGCTTGGCTGGCGGCGGGTGGCGGGCCACGACGTCGGCCACGAAGCGATTCAGCTTAGGCGTAGGGATACGCTCCGCGCGCCGGTCGGCCAGCTCGATCGCGGTGTCGAGAACCTTCGCGACGTTGCGGCCCTTCACGGCTGACACCGTGATCACCGGTGGGCGCTGGCGGACCCGGCGAGCGATCCGGGCTTTCGTGTCGTCGAGATCGAACATCTCGCCCTTCTCGAGGTCCCACTTGTTGAGCGCGAACACGGTCGCGCAGCCGGTCTTCATCGCGAGCTCGGCCACTCGCAGGTCCTCCGTGGTGAGCCCCTCGGATGCGTCGCAGACCACGATCGCGACGTCGGCGCGCTCGGCCGCCCTCTCGGAGCGGATCTGCGCGTAGAAGTCGACCGTCCCGGCCACCTTGGAGCGCCTGCGCAGGCCGGCGGTGTCGATCAGGACGACGTCCCGCTCGCCCACGCGAAGCTCGGTGTCGATCGCGTCGCGCGTCGTCCCTGCCATCTCGGAGACGATCACCCGCTGTTGGCCGAGGAACACGTTGAGAAGCGAGGACTTGCCGACGTTGGGACGCCCGATCACCGCGATCCTGGGGCGGTCGTCTCCTCCCTCGGATCTGCCCTCCCCCGCCGGCAGCGCCGCCACCACACGGTCGAGGAGGTCTCCGGTTCCGCGGCCCTGGGTCGCCGAGACGGGCATCGGCTCACCGAGGCCGAGCGCGTAGAGGTCGGCGATTGCGGGCTCGTCGGCCGCACCGTCCACCTTGTTGGCGACGACGATCACCGGAGTGTCGGTTCGCCTCAGGATCTCGGCCACCTCGGCGTCGCCCTGCCGGAGCCCGGCGCGAGCATCCAGCACCAGCGCGACGACGTCGGCGTCGGCGATCGCCCTCCGCGCCTGATCCTGCACCGCGCGCGAGAGCAGGTCGCCGGCGTCGAGGTCCACACCGCCGGTGTCGATCAGCCTGAACTCGCGGCCGTTCCACTCGCACTCGAGCTCCTTGCGGTCGCGCGTGACCCCGGCCTCGGGATGTACGACCGCCTCCCGCCCGCCGGCGAGCCGGTTCACCAGCGTCGACTTGCCGACGTTGGGGAAGCCCACAACGGCGACTCGCGGCTCGCGCGTCACGGGAGGCCTCGTTCCCGAGCGATCGCGACGATGCTCGACACAACTTCGCTGACGTCGCTGCTCGTCGTGTCAACCTCGACGGCATCCTGTGCGACCTTCAGCGCGCCGTGCGCGCGTTGGCGATCGCTCGCATCCCGCTTGCGTTGGGCCGCGAGGACCGTGCCCACCGACTCTCCCGTCTGTGCGGCGCGACGACGGGCGCGCTCCTCGTCGCTCGCGGTGAGAAAGACCTTCAATGGCGAGTCAGGACTGACGACCGTTCCGATGTCGCGTCCCTCGGCTACGAAGGACCCCGAGGCAATCAGCTTGCGCTGGCGATCGACCATGGCCTCACGAACACCTGGATGCACTGAGACGTCAGCTGCTGCTGCGGTGACGTCGGGGTCCCGAATCAGTTCCGTGACATCGCCCCCATCCAGAAGGACACGGTCGCCCTCGAAGACGATCACGGCCTCTCGGGCGATCTCCGCGGCAGACTCTGCGTCGTCGGCATCGACCCCGGCGCGGAGCGCCGCGAGAGCCACGCAGCGGTACATCGCCCCGGAATCGAGGTACGTGATCCCGAGCGCGTCGGCGACGCCGCGGGCGACGGTGGACTTGCCGGCCCCCGCGGGACCGTCGATCGCGATGACCATGAGCGCGGTTGAGGATAGGTATGTCGCGAAGCGAGCTTCGCCGCCGGGAGGGATATATCTTGGGCTCTACCGGAGCGAGGAGGAGAACCGCGATGAAGGCATGGAACGTTGCCGAGATGGAGTTGGAGCGCCACCACCCGCGCGTGCTCGGCTCCGAGGACGAGGGACGGGTGATCGTGCTCAACCTCCCCGCCGGCGAGACGATGCAGGAGCACCAGGTCCACGAGCGCGCCTGGCTGATCGTCGCGGCCGGCGCGATTGAGATCGACGACGCGGACGGTGAGACCGTGGGCGGCGGTCCGGGCCTGCTGGCGGAGTTCGACCCGAAGGAGCGGCGCCGGATCCGCGCGACGGAGGACTCACGCCTCGTCCTGGTGCTCTCGCCCTGGCCGGGCGACGGGCATCCCAGTCGGCGCTCAACCGACCAGTGAGCGCAGGTCCCGTTCGAAACCCGGGTAGCTGACGCTCGCCGCGTCCATCCCGTCCACCTCGACCCCGTCCCGCGACGCGAGGCCGGCGATCGCGCCGACCATCGCGAGCCGGTGGTCGCCCTGTGAGTCGATCCGCCCCCCGCGCAGGCCGCCCACGCCGCGGATCGCGAAGCCGTCATCCGAGGCCTCGGCCTCGCCGCCCAGCGCCCTGATCGCGGCGACGACGGACGCGATCCGGTCGGATTCCTTGTGGCGGAGCTCCTCGGCGCCGCTCACCACCGTCTCGCCCTCGGCGAACGCCCCGGCCAGGGCGACCAGCGGAAGCTCGTCGATAGCCAGCGGCACCTCGCCCGCCGCGACCCTGGTCGCGCGAAGTGCCGAGTGGCGCGCATCGACCGCGCCCTGGGGCTCGCCCCCCGATGGGATTCCCTCCTCGACCTCGATCGCGGCGCCCATCCGGTTCAGGATCCCGAGCAGTCCCACCCGCGTCGGGTTCAGGCCAATGCCCTCGAGCCGCACCCGGCTGCCGGAGATGACGAGCGCGGCAACGATGAGGAACGCAGCTGACGAGAAGTCCCCCGGCACGGTGAAGCCGACCGGCTCGAGCCGGTCCGCCGGCCGCACGGCGATCCGCCGCGGCGGAAGCTCGCCCCGGACCGCCAGCCCGGGCCCCGGCGTCTCCGTGGAGACCCGCGCGCCCGCCGCCGTGAGCATCCGCTCGGTGTGATCGCGCGAGGGCGCGGGCTCGATCACCTCGGTCTCACCGTCGGCCGCGAGGCCGGCGAGCAGGACACACGACTTGACCTGGGCGCTGGCCACAGGGAGCCGGTACGAGATCCCGTGCAGGCGCGAGCCCTTGACGCTCAGCGGCGGCAAGCGCCCGTCGCGGGCGTCGACGTTCGCTCCCATCTCGCGGAGCGGGAGGACGACGCGGTCCACCGGCCGGCGGCGGATCGACTGGTCACCGTCGAGCGTCCACTCGCCGGCCTCCTGCCCGGCGAGCCATCCAGGCAGCAGGCGCATAAGGGTGCCGGCGTTGCCGACGTCGATCGCGAGTGGCTCGGCGCCGGCCCCCGCGCCCGGCCCCCGCAACCCGATCCCGGCCACGCTGAGGTCCAGCGCCCCCGACGGGTCAGCCTCCGTGGTCTCCACGCCGGCGCCAAGCGCCCGCACGGCATCAAGCGTTGAGCGCGTATCGGCCGAATCCAGGTATCGGCTGATTCGCGACTCGCCGTCCGCCATCGCCGCGAGGAGCGCCGCGCGGTGCGAGATCGACTTGTCGGGCGGCGGGCGTAGGGACCCGCGCAGCGGCCCGGCCGGATCGAAGCGGGCCGAGCTCACTGCTCGGTCGCCAGCGGCGCCGCGGTATGCCCCAGCTCGCGCACGACCTCGGCCGCCCGGGCGGCGTCGTCTGAGCCGGCCACCCAGAGCGAGATCGCCCCGGTCCGCATGTCGGCCGCCGGATAGAGGGCCATGTCCTCGATGTTGACGCCCGCGCGACCGAGGGCGAGGGCGATCTCGGCCACCACCCCCGGGCGGTTGTCCACGCTGACCCGCAGCTCGCGGAGCTCGCCCCCGGCCGCGACCGTGCCGGCCAGGCGCCGCCGAGCGTCGCCCGCCTGGCGCTGCCACCTGTCGAGACCCTCCGGGTCGCCGGCGCGGAGAAGGTCGGCGGCGGCGCGGAGGCGCTCGACCACGCGGTCGATCTCGCCCGCCACGGCCTCGCCGTTGGCCGTGAAGATGTCCGTCCAGATCGCTGGGTTCGCGCCCGCCACGCGCGTGGTGTCGCGAAAGCTCGGCCCCACCTGCGGAAGGCGTTCGGACTCCTCGGAAAGCGCCGACTGGGCCTGTTCCACGAGCACGTTGGCGATCACGTGCGGCAGGTGGCTCACCGTCGCCATGACGCGGTCGTGGGCTTCGGCGTCCACCGCCTGCGGGCGAGCTCCGAGGCCGGCCACGGCTCGCTGCAGCCGGTCGTACATGAGCCCGTCGGCCTCGGCCGTCGGAGTCAGGTACCAGTGCGCGCCCTCGAACAGGTCGGCCCGCGCGTGCTCGACTCCCGCCGTCTCCGCGCCAGCCAGCGGATGGCCGCCGATGAACCGCTCCCTGCCCGGATGATCCGCAACGGCGGCGACCAGCTCGCGCTTGGTCGAGCCGACGTCGGTGACGGCCGCCTCGCCTCCCGCGGCGAGCGCCTCGCGCACGACCTCGGGCAGCGCGCGCACGGGCGCGGCGCAGAACACCAGGTCGGCGCCCGCGGCGGCCTCGGTGGCGCTCGCCGCCGCCTCCGTCAGGGCGCCGAGCTCGAGCGCCCGGGCGACGTTCGACTCGTCGGGATCGAACCCCACGACGGCGGCATCCTGGCGCCGGCGCGCTGCGAGCCCGATGGAGCCGCCGATCAGGCCGACGCCGAGAACCGCTATCCGCATGGCCGCAGCCTATGTACGACTCGCGTCAGACGCGCGAGACCAGCTTGCCGGCGACCTCGGCGACGGCGTACACCTGATCGGCGTAGTCGGCGAAGGTATCCGTCGGCAGCGCCTGCGGGCCGTCGCAGATCGCCTGCTCGGGCTCATTGTGGACCTCCACGATGATCCCGTCCGCTCCCGCGGCCGCGGCGGCCAGCGACATCGGCTTCACCAGGTCGCGCCGCCCGGCCGCATGGCTCGGATCGACCACGATCGGCAGGTGAGTCATCTCGCGGAGCACCGGGACCGCCAGCAGGTCCAGGGTGAACCGGTAGGCGGTCTCGAAGGTCCGGATGCCGCGCTCGCACAGCATCACTCGTTCGTTGCCCTCCTTGAGGATGTACTCCGACGCCATCAGGAGCTCCTCGAGCGTGGCCGTGAGGCCGCGCTTGAGCAGCACGGGCAGGCCCGCCCGCCCCAGCTCGGTCAGCAGCGTGTAGTTCTGCATGTTGCGCGCGCCCACCTGGACAACGTCCGCAACCTCGACGACGTCGGGGATGTCGCGGACGTCCATCACCTCGGTCACGATCGGCAGTCCGGTCTGGTCCTTCGCCTCTTGGAGCAGGCGCAGGCCCTCGACGCCGAGGCCCTGGAACGCGTACGGCGAGGTCCGGGGCTTGTACGCGCCCCCGCGGAGCATCGCGACGCCCGCGTCGTTGACCGCACGAGCCACCTCGAGCATCTGCTCGCGGCTCTCGACCGTGCAGGGCCCCGCGATCAGGCCGAAATGCTCGCCGCCGACCCTGCGACCGTCCACCTCCACCACGGTTCGCTCGCCCTTGCGGAACTGCGCCGAGGCCAGCTTGTACGGCTTCAGGATCGGCACCAGGTGGTCGACGCCGGGCGCTCCCTCAAGCCCCAGCGAGGCCACCCGGTCGCGGTCGCCGATGGCGCCGATCACGGTCAGCAACTCGCCCTTGGAGATATGCGCCGAGCAGCCAACCTGCTCGATTCGCTCGACGACGTGGCCGATCTCGGCCTCCGTCGCCTCCTCTTTCATCACGATCATCATCTGTCTGAGCCTTTCGAGTCCTCGTCCGATACTTCGTTTCGATCCGGTAAACGGATGTGTCCGCTCCCCCTGGATCAGCCCAGGTAGGTCGCAGCTACGGCGCCCGGCGAAGGTTTCTGTGTAGGCGTGGGTCGAGCGACCCGGGGCCGGACGCCTAGCTAAATCGCCAATAGGCAAACCACTGCTCGCACGCGGACGCACCCTGACGGGCGGTCGAGAAAGGCTGCGCGAGCTCGCGGTTCATCGTCGGAGATTTGTAGCAGGGCGCGGTGAGAAGCGCAATCGGCGGGTACCGTGTCGACGTGATGAAGAGCGCACTGGTCAGCGTCCTCGGCATCGCGATGGCGGCGGGCGCCCTGTCGCCCGCGGCGCCCGGAGCATCGGCGCCGGCGCCGCCCGACCGCGCGGCCGGGGAGCCCCGCTTTCAGGCCGATACCAAGCGCATCACGGGCAAGGTCCGCAAGAAGATCACCGGCAGCTCGTGGCACCGGGGCTGCCCCGTCCCCCGGCGCAACCTGCGGCTGATCCGCGCGACGCACTGGGACTTCCAGCGCGACGTCGAGCGCGGCGCCCTCATCGTGCACAAGAAGGAGAAGCGCGAGATGGTGAAGGCGCTCCGCTCGCTCTTCGACGCGCGGTTCCGGATCCGCAAGATGGACCTGATCGACCGCTACGGCGCCGACGACCACCGCTCGATGAACGCGGACAACACCTCCGCCTTCAACTGCCGGTTCGTCGCGGGAACCACGCGCTGGTCGGAGCACGCCTACGGCCGGGCGATCGACATCAACCCGATCGAGAACCCGTACGTGACCCCGTCCGGCCACGTCTCGCCGCCCGCGGGCCGGCCCTACGCCGACCGCTCTCGGCACGCCAAGGGGATGGTCCATCACGGCGACGACGCCTGGGACGCGTTCCGCGACGTGGGCTGGAAATGGGGCGGCGACTGGTCCGGGACCAAGGACTACCAGCACTTCAGCTCGACCGGAAGCTGACCGCGTGGCGAAGGAGTCGGAGCGCCTCGTCTGGGCGGTCGAAGCGCTGGGCATCGAGCCCTCCGATCGCGTGCTCGAGGTCGGCTGTGGCCACGGCGCCGCGGCGACGCTCGTGTGCGAGCGCCTCGCCGACGGTCACCTCACCGGAATCGACCGCTCCGGGAAGATGGTCGCGGCCGCGGCCAGCCGGAACCGAGAGTACGTCGAGGCAGGACGAGCGTCGTTCGAGGCGGTGGCGTTCGAGGCTGCCGACTTCGGCGATGAGCGCTTCGACGTGATCTTCGCCGTCCACGTCGCCGCCTTCTACCGCGACCCCGCGCCCGCCCTGCCGATCGCTCGCGACCTGCTGGCAACGGGCGGGCGCCTCGGGATCTTCAGCCAGGCGCCCGGGTGGACGGCTGACGCGGCGCGCGACTTCGCGGATTCGCTTGCCACGACGCTTCGCGCCCACCGGCTGGAGCCGCGGCCGCTGACCGCCGACCTCGCGAACGGCCCCGCCGCCGGCGCCCTCGCGAAGTAGGCTGCCGGCCATGGACGAGGTCGAGCACGGGTTCCGCGAGGGCCAGAAGGTCTGGGTCGAAGACGGGGACGGCAAGCACCACCCCGGGATCTACGTCGGCGACAACGAGGCCGCCGGATGGTTCGGTGGCGGGCCGAGCGCCTACGTCGTCCACCCCGAGGCGCATCAGGCCGAGGTCGTCTCGATCTTCCGGATCACGCCGCGCGACGAGGACTAGAGAGCGGCCGCAAGGGCGTCCAGGAAGCGCTGGTTCTGCTCGCGCACCCCATAGCTCACGCGGATGTGCCCCGGGCCGCCCAGCGGGGTGCCGGGACGGACGACGACACCCGAGTCGCCGAGCGACTTGACCACCTCGCCCTCGTCGGCATCGCCGAGGTCGATCCACGAGAAGTTGGCGTGTGAGTCCGGGGTCCGGAGCCCGAGCTCGCGGACGCCCTCCTCGACGAAGACCCGCTCGACGATCGTCCGCTCGACCCGTTGCGCGACGTCGTCCTGGTGTCGGATCGCCTCAGCCCCCGCCGCCTGCGCGAGCGCGTTGACCGAGAACGGCTGGCGCACCGCGTCGAGCGCCGCCCGGACCTTGGCGGACGTCAGCGCGTAGCCGACCCGCAGCCCGGCCAGGCCATAGCACTTGGAGAACGTGCGCAGGACCACGAGGTTCGGGCTGCGCCGCCAGAGGTCGACGCTCGCGTCCGGGTCGTCGTGGAGCTGATACTCGGCGTAGGCCTCGTCGAGGATCACCGCCACGTGATCCGGGACTGCCTCGGCGAACTCCGCAACCCGAGCGAGCGGGATATGGGTCGAGGTCGGGTTGTTCGGGTTGCAGACGATCACGATCTGCGTCGCGGCGGTGATTTCGGTCAGCATCGCGTCGAGGTCGTGCTCGTCGCCGTCGGTGAGCGGCACGCGGATCTCCCGTGCGCCGGACAGCGGCGCGACGTACGGGTAGATCGAGAACGAGGGCCACGCGTAGACGATCTCGTCGCCCGGCTCGCAGAGAGCGGCGGCCGCGGCGAGGAGGAACTCGCACGATCCGTTCGCGACCGCGATCTGCGCGGGGTCGGCGTCGTGCCGCGTCGCGATCCGCTCGCGCAGGAGCGTCGCCCCCGGATCCGGATAGCGGTTCATCGCGCCGGCCGCGCGCTCGATCGCCGCGAGCACGTCCGTGTGCGGGCCCCACGGGGATTCGTTCGAGGCAAGCTGGGCGATGTCGCCGGACGCGATCGCCTCCGGAGCCTTGCCCTTGGGCACGCCGGCCGTGTAGCCGGGGATCTCTTCGAGTCGCTTTGAGAATCTGAGAGTCATGTCTGTCGCGAACCCCGTCGGCAGCGGACGCGAAGCGGAGCAGCCGACGGGCCTATGTCTACTGAGCCGAGTGTAGGTCGGCTCTGAGGCGCTTCGTCTCGCCCAGGTAGACGTGCTCGGGCTCGTGGTCGGCCGCGGCGTAGTAGTGGCCGAGGAGCCGAATCACGCGCGGCATCGCCCCGGGCACGTCGATCTCGCGGTTACAGAGCAGCGGGATCTGGTCCAGCCCGACCTCCCGTGCGGCGACCGCGGGGAACTCCGCGTCGAGGTCGTCGGTGCAGGTGAAGATCACGCTGACGAAGCTCGCGGGCTCGAGCCCGTTGCGGCTCATCACCTCGCTCATCAGCTCGCGCGTGGCGCCGAGAATCGACTCGGCGTCGTTCTGGGCGGCCTGGGCCGCGCCCCTGATGCCCCACAGGCGTTCAGTGCTCATCGCGCCGCTGCATCCTTCCAGAGCCGCTCGACCTCGGGCGCGTCGAGTCGGCGCGCGTCGCCTTCGGCCAGCCGCCCGAGGCGCAGCGAGCCGAACCCGACACGCCGCAGCGCGACCACCTCGTTGCGGATCGCTTCGGCCATCCGCCGGACCTGGCGGTTGCGGCCCTCACGGATCGTGATCTCGATCCCGCGCTTGCCCGCGCGCCGCACCTTCGCCGGCCGGGTTGGCCCGTCCTCGAGCTCCACGCCGCGCCGCAGCCGGTCGAGGTCCCGCTCGCTCGGCGAGCGCCGCAGCGTCGCCCGGTACGTCCGCGCGACCCCATAGCGCGGGTGGGTGAGCCGGTTCGCCAGCTCGCCGTCGTTGGTCAGCAGGATCAGGCCGGTGGAGTCCGTGTCGAGGCGCCCGACCGGGTAGAGCCGCCGCCGAGACGTGACCAGCTCGGTCACCGCCCGGCGGGCGCCCGGCTCCCGCGCGGTGGAGACGACGTCGAGCGGCTTGTTGAGCGCCCACACCTCGCGCGGCTCGGGCCGCACCTCCTCCCCGTCGAACGCCACCCCGCTGCGCTCGTCGACCTCGCGGGCGGGATCGGTGACCACGTCCCCCGCCACGGTGACGCGACCCGAAGCGATCAGTGCCTCGGCCTTGCGCCGCGACGCAACGCCGCAGTGGGCGAGGTACTTGACGAGGCGCATCCGGCGACGCTAGCGCGCCGCGCGGGCTAAGCCGCGCGCTGCTCGCCCGCCTTGAGCAGGCGTTCGCGCAGGTCCTGCTCGTCCTCCGGCGTCGGGTCGAACCGCGACGGGTCGGGCAGCGCGTCGAGGCCGGAGAGCCCGAACACGCGCTCGAACAGCGGGGTCGTGCGATAGATCGTTGCGCCGAAGCGCGAGCGCCCGGACTCCTCGATCAGGCCGCGCTCGCCTAGCGTCTGCACCGCGGATTCGCCGGAGACCCCCCGGATCCGGGAGATCTCGGGCCGCGAGACCGGTTGCAGGTAGGCCACGATCGCGAGGGTCTCGGCCTGGGCCTGCGTCAGCGGCGGCGTCTTGGGCCGCGACAACAGCTTGCGAGCCGCGTCCTCGGCGACGGGGTCGGCGGCCAGCGTCCAACCGCCCGCGACGTTGCGGAGCACGAGGCCCCGCGCCCCGTGCGCGAACGTGCCCTCGAGGCCGTCGAGCGCGCGGTCGACCTGCGCCTCGGTCGCGTCGGTCGCCTCGACCAACTCCTCGACGGACACCGGCTCCGGCGCGAGGAACAGGAGCCCCTCGATGATCCGCTCAAGCTGTGGCGCTTCGCTCACGCGACCTCCTCCTCCCGCCCCGCCTCCGGGACGCTGATGGTTATCGGCCCGAACAGGTCCTTCTGCTCCCAGGTCGCCTCCCCGCGCTTGTGCATCTCCAGCAGCGCGAAGATCGTGACCGCCTGGGTCAGCCGGTCCTCCGTGCCGAACTGCCGGTCGAAGTCCAGCTCTCCCCCGCCCGCCAGCAGCTCCCGCAGGACGCCGAGCCGGCGCTCGAGCGAGACGGTCGGCCGGATGTGGGAGGTGTCCGGAGCCGGAGGCATGCGCAGGAGCTCGCCGATCGCCTGCGCCAGCCGATCGCCCGAATACACCGGGCGGGCGGCCTCGAGCGAGACCCGGCGCAGCTCGGGCGGCAGCGGGGCGCGGCGGTAGAGGAAGCGGCGCCCGTCCGCGAAGAGCTCTGCCAGATGGCCGCCCGCGTCCCGGTAACGCCGGTACTCGAGCATCCGCGCGAGCAGCTCCTCGGCCGCCTCCTCGGGCTCGAGCGCTTCCTCGTCGGCCTCCTCCTGCGGCAGGAGGAGGCGCGACTTCAGCTCCAGGAGCGCCGCGATCAGCACCAGGAACTCGGTCGCGGCCTCGAGATCGAGGTCGTCCTGCTCCTCCAGGTGCTCGATGTAGGCCACGACGACCTCCCCGAGCTCGACCTCCGCGAGGTTCACGCCCTCGCGGAGCACGACCGCCATCAGCAGGTCGAACGGGCCCGCGAAGACGTCGAGCTCGAGGTCCAGGTCGGCTACCGGCACGGACGTGAGCTTAGAAGCGGGGCTGGACGGCGCTACCGCGGAGCTCCGACGCCCATCGCGTCACGCACGTCCGCGAGCGTGTCGGCGGCGATCGCGCGAGCCTTCTCGGCGCCCTGGGCCAGCGCCGCCTCCAGTGTCGCCTGGTCGGGGCGGAGCTCCTCATAGCGCTCTCTGACCGGCGCCAGGTAGGTCACGACCTCATCGGCGACGGCCGACTTGAAGTCGCCGTAGCCGGAACCGTCGAACTCCCCCTCCACCTCCTGGGGCGTCACGTCGCGCACCACGGAGAGGATGTCGATCAGGTTGGCGATCCCGGGCTTGTCGGGCGCCCGGCGCACCTCCGACCCGGAGTCGGTCACCGCGCTCCGCACCTTCTTCGCGACGACGTCCGGCGGGTCGAGGATGTAGACGGTCCCCTGCTCGGATCCGTACGTCGTCGACATCCGGGACTCCGGGTCCTGCAGGTTCATGATCCGCGCGCCGACCTCGGGGTAGCGACCCTCGGGGACGACCAGGTGTTCGCCGAAGCGGGCGTTGAACCGCTCCGCGATGTCGCGCATCAGCTCGATGTGCTGGCGCTGGTCGTCTCCGACGGGGACGTCCGTCGCGCGGTGCGCCAGTACATCGGCGGCCATCAGGACCGGGTAGAAGAACAGCCCCGCGGACACCAGCTCGCGCTGCTGCTCCGACTTCTCCTTGAACTGGTGCATCCGGTTCAGGTCCCCGTGGGCCGTCACCGCGCCCAGCATCCAGCTCAGCTCGGTGTGCTCGTGGACGTCGGACTGGCGGAAGAGGATGCAGCGCTCGGGGTCGAGGCCGGCGGCGAGCAGGATCGCAGCGGTGTCGTAGAGGCGGTCGCGGAGCTCGACGGGGTCGTAGGGCACCGTGAGGGCGTGCAGGTCGACGACGCAGTAGATCGACTCGCCGAGGTCCTGGCCCGCGACGTACTGGCGGATCGCCCCGATGTAGTTCCCGAGGTGCTTCCGCCCCGTGGGCTGGATGCCGCTGAAGATGCGCGTCACGGAGCGAGAATCTAGAGGTTCGGATCGACCATCCAGCGGGACCTCAGGGCGCCGGCGGCTCCCGGAGCTGGTGGGCGGGTGTGAAGAAGCCGCGGTAGGCGAGGCCCGTCGCCACCACCGAGGAGATCGCGACGCTCCCCAGCAGCACCCAGAGCAGGATCAGCTGCAGGCGCACCGCGTCGGTCGGATCGGCACCCGCCAGGAGCATCCCGACCATCGTTCCCGGGAAGAAGATCAGGCCCGTCGTCTTGGTCGAGTCGACGAGGGTGATCATGCCCGAGCGCAGGCTCCGCCTGACGATCGGAGCCGCCGCCTCGGCCGAGCTCGCGCCCAGCGCGAGGGTCGCCTCGATCTGCCGGGCTGAGCCCTCGATGTCGTCGCCGAGTCGGTTCAGCGCGACGGCGGCCGCGGTCATCGCGTTCCCGATCACCATGCCCCCGACCGGTACGAGGTACTGGGGTTCGGGGTCGAAGATGCCGAGAACGAGGACCAGGCCAAGGGTCGCGGCCGCTGCCACGGCGAGGGCAACCAGCAGCGGGCCCAGGGCGCCCGGGACCTTCGTGGCGCGAGCGCGCGCCGTGTACGCGCCGAACACCACCATCACCACGATCAGCACCAGGACCAGCCAGAGGCTGTCCTCGTCGAAGATGACCTGGATCACGTAGCCGATCGCGAGCAGCTGGATCAGCGACCGCACGACGGCGATGGCGATGTCCTCCTCGAGGTCGGCGCGGCGCCAGATCGAGACGGCGATCGCCACCGCGATCAGGACGAGGCTCGCGGCGACCTGCCCGAGGCTGACGTCGATGCCGACGTTCAAGCGAGCACCTCCGCTGCCGTGCCCTGCTCCACCGCCCGGCCGGCGTCCACACGCACGATCCAGTGGGCGAGGCGCTGCGCCTGCGCCGGGTCGTGGGTGACGGTCACCGTGGCGAGGTCGAGGCGCTCGCGGAGATCGGTAAGCGTGGCTTCGACCGCGTCTCGCGCCGCCTCGTCGAGCGCCGACGTCGGCTCGTCCAGCAGCAGTACCCGCGGCTCGAGCGCGAGGGCACGAGCGAGCATCACCCGTTGCTGCTCGCCGACGGAGAGCCTGCCGGAGTCGCGTTCCGCGTACTCCGGGTCGAGCCCGCTCAGTCGCAGGAGCTTGGAGAGGTCGGGCTCCCTGCCGTTGTGCGACGCCGCGAACTCGAGGTTCTGGGCCACGGTGCCCTCGATCAGGGCCGGGAGCTGCGGAACCAGGCAGACCTCCCGGCGAAGCGCCCGCGGCTCGCGCTCGCGGACGTCCGATCCCCGGTAGGTCACGGCCCCCTGATCGGGGTCCGTCAGCCGGTTCAGCAGCCGCAGGATCGTCGACTTGCCCGACCCCGACGGGCCGACGAGCGCCGACGCGCCCTCGCGAAGGGAGCAGCTCAGGTCGCGCAGTACCGGCCGGCCGGCACGGCTGAGGCTGACGCCCTCGAGCTCGAACAGCATGAGCTGATTATCCGTGGGACCTCCGACGGCAGACGGCACGTACTTGGTTGCAGATGTCAGTCCGACGCGGGAGGTTCGAGATGTCGCGCGCCGTCGTATGCCTTGGCTCGCTGATCGCGTTCGTTGTGCTCTCCGTCCCCGGCGCCCAGGGCGCCGGTGCGCCGATCCCCTACGACAGCTCCCCGGACGCGAGCGTGGTGGCGCCGAACGGCGAGGGGCCGCGCTACGCGACCGTGAGCAACGGCGGGCAGACCACGATCCTCCAGATCGACCAGGACGGGGGCGAGATTCTCGGAAGCAGGACCATCGACGGCGTCTACGCGATCCCCGTGGTGGCGGCGGACGGCACCTCGGCCGGTCTCTCCAGCGACGGAAGCCGCCTGGTGCTGTTCGAGCCGCGCTGGTTCCGGTTCCAATTCCCTCGCGAACAGTCGAAGTTCGTCGTCGTCGACATCCGCTCGAACGGACGGATGCAGGTGGAGCGGCGGTTCGCGTTGCCAGGCGACTTCAGTTTCGACGCCCTATCGCCTGACGGCCTCGGCCTGTATCTGACCGAGTACCCCTCCCGCGACCTGAACGACTACGCCGTCCGCGAGTACGACCTGGAGCGGCGGCGGCTGCTGCCCGACCCGGTCCTCGTCGCCCACGAGGTCTCGCCCGGTGAGATGCGTGGGCTGCCGACGACACGGGCGACCAGCCCTGACGGCCGCTGGGAGTACACGCTCTACAACGGCGGCGGCGGCCGCGGCGACGAGGCGTTCATTCATACCCTCGATACCGAGCGGGGCATCTCACACTGCGTCGACCTCCCGATGGTCAGCGGCCAGGAGGCTTGGCGGATCGGCCTGGAGCTCACGGACGGTGGAGGAACGCTGAACGCGACCCGGGGCGGCGAGACGCTCGCGATGCTCAACACGGAGACGTTCGCCCTGACGGAGCCGCTCGCCCCCGAGCTCACGGTCGCACCGGAGGGCGGCGGACGCCCGAGCGGGCTGGCGATCGGCGCGATCGCCGTCGGGATCGTGCTTCTCGTGGGAACCGCGCTGGGACTGCGGCGCCGCCGGGGAAGTACGGCGCTGCCGCCCGACCCGTTCGGCCCGGACGAGCCCGCGGGCGGCGAGGTCCCCGACCACGACCACCCACGCGACCGAGTGTCGACTTAGTGGCTTCGGGCGTCGCCCTCCGCCTCGCCGACGCGGGACAATGCGCGGTGGCGATGGACGCGGAACCGCGTGTCTTGGGCGCGATGGGGACGGAGCTCGCTCCGGTCGCGCGGCGGCATGAGCGCGCGCTGATCAGGGCGGCGCAGCGGGGTTCCGAGGAGGCGCTCGAAGAGCTGTTCCGGCGGCACTGGCGAGCCGCGCACCGCGCCGCGTACCTGGTTGTCCATGACGGCGCGGCGGCGGAGGACATCGCCCAGGAGGCGTTCATCGCGGCGGTCCGCGCCCTGGACCGCTTCGACCGACGCCGTCCGTTTGGCCCGTGGCTGCACCGCATCGTCGTGAACCGCTCGATCGACTGGAGCCGGGCGCGCAAGGCGCGCCGGGAGGTATCCGGCGAGGCCGCGGAGCTCACCGAGGCAAGCGCCGAGGTCGACCTCGCCGGCCTCGCCGATTCGGACCGCGTCGTCGCGGCGCTCCGCTCGCTCGGACCGGAACAGCGCGCCGTGGTCGTGCTCCGCTACCTGCTCGAGTACACGCCCAGCGAGATCGCCGACCTTCTGGAGATCCCTCGTGGCACCGTGAACTCGAGGTTGCGCAGGGGGCTCGACGCGCTCGCGCGCGGGCTACCCGAGGAGGGCGCAGCATGAGGCGCCGCGACGACGAGCAGGTGCGAGCGGCCCTGCGCGACATCCCGGCGCCGGGCGAAAGCCGGGCGGAGGAGCGCGGCTGGGCGGTCGTCCGCGAGGCATTCACCGAGCGCGAGGCGGTCCGCCCGCCGCGGGGCGTGCGAGCGCGCGCCGGGCTGGCGGCGCTCGTCGCCGGGCTCGTGGCGGTCGTGGCGCTCACGCCCGCCGGCGCCGAGGTCCGCGAGTGGATTGCCGACGCGATCGAGGTCGGCGAGGAGGACGCGCGCCCCGTGCTCGGATCGCTGCCGGCAGGCGGCTCGGTGCTGGTCGAGTCGAACGACGGGGCATGGGTCCTGAACGACGACGGATCACGCCGCAACCTGGGTGACTACGCGCACGTGACCTGGTCGCCGAACGGCCTCTACGTCGGGGCGGCGGAGGGACGCGAGCTGTTCGCGCTGACGCCGCAGGGCGACGTCCGCTGGAGCCTGACCGCGCCGGCCACGATCAACTCGCTCGACTGGTCGAGCGACGACGGCTTCCGGGTCGCGTACGTCGCCGGCCGCGAGCTGCGGGTCGTCGCCGGAGACGGCACGCCGGCGGGCGACCCCAGGCTGGCCAAGCCGGTCGGCTCGACCGCGATCGCCTGGCGGCCGGAGTCGCTTCCCACCGCTGCGCAACACGAGCTCGCCTACGTGGACGCCGACGATCGGGTGGTGCTCGAGAACACCGACACCCGGCAGGTCCTCTGGCGCTCCGAGCCCGTGCCGGCCCGGTCGAGAGCCTGCAATGGTCGGCCGACGGGGAACGGCTCCTGATCGAAGCCGAAGGCTTCGCCTCGCTGGTCGACGCCCGCGGCAACGGGCTGTTCAAGGGGCCCGTCGCAACCGGAAGCGCGGCCACGCTCGCGGCCGACGGCCGGCAGATCGCCGTCGTCCGTCCGAACCGTGCCGGCAAGGCCGAGCTGGTGCTCATCCCGGCCAGCCTCGCCGAGGGCCGGGAACGCGTCCTCTACCCGACCAGCCCGGGCAAGGGCGGAGCCGAGTTCGGCACGCCCACGTTCTCTCCCGACGGCGAGTGGATCCTGCTGCCCTGGCCCGAGGCGGACCAGTGGCTCTTCATCCGCATCGCGGACCGCCGAGTCGTGCCCGTCGCCGATATCTCGCGCCAGCTCGACCCCGACCGCAGGGGCTCCGCGACGTTCCCGCGCGTCGCCGGATGGTGCTGCTGAGGCACGTCTACGCATAATCGAGGGGTGGCCATCCCGCTTCCCCGCGACCTCCAGCCGATGCTCGCGACGCCGATCGACGAGCCGCCCGACGGGAAGCGGATGGGCGTTCGAGATCAAGTGGGACGGGGTTCGGGCCCTGGCTTTCCTCGACGAGGCAGGCACCCGTGTCGCGAGCCGCCGCGGCGAGGACACCACGCCCCGCTACCCCGAGCTCGCGGAGATGGCGGCGGCGATCGGCGGCCGCGACGCCGTCCTGGACGGCGAGGTCGTTGCGTTCGACGAAGAGGGGCATCCGAGCTTTCAGACGCTGCAGCTGCGGATGGGGCTCTCGCGGCCCGAGACGATCCGCCGCCGGGCACAGGAGGTTCCGGTCACCTACGTCGCCTTCGACCTGCTGGCGCTCGACGGCGAGAGCCTGCTCGCCGAGCCGTACGAGCGCCGGCGCGAGCTGCTGGCCGGCCTGGCGCTCGAGTCCGACCACTGGCGGACGCCCGCGCATCACCTCGGAGGCGGCGAGGCGTTCCTCGCCGCGGCCCGGTCCCAGGGCCTGGAGGGAATCGTGTGCAAGCGCCTCCGCAGCGTCTACCGGCCGGGCGCCCGCAGCCGCGACTGGCTCAAGATCCGCGCCCGGCTCTCCCAGGAGCTGGTGATCGGCGGCTACATGCCCGGCGAGGGCGGGCGACGGGGCAGGGTCGGGTCGCTCCTCGTCGGCTACTGGGACGCGACGCCCGCGGAGGCCGAGTCGCTCGGACGGCGCCAGCGGCTCGTCTACGCGGGCGGTGTCGGCACCGGGTTCACGGACGCGATGCTGGAACGCCTGATCGGTCTGCTGAAGCCGCTCGCACGCGAGGAGGCCCCGTTCGAGCTGGGCGAGGACCCACGCGAGAAGTACAAGGCGAGGGCGCGCGAGCGCGGCGCGGGGCCCGTGTGGGTCGACCCGCAGGTGGTCGGCGAGTTCGAGTTCACCGAGTGGACGCGCGAGGGCACCCTGCGCCAGCCTGCGTTCAAGGGCCTGCGCGACGACAAGGACGCCCGCGAGGTCGTCCGCGAGGGCTAGAAGGCGCAAGATCGCCTGCGTGTTATGTGGCCAGGCAGGGTTCGGGCGCTACTGTGGGGTACCTAGTGGCCTACACCTCGCGATGAGTTTCACGCCCGTCGCTGGTCTGTAGAGGAAACCCATGCCCCGCGCCATCTGGACAGGTTCAATCTCATTCGGGCTCCTCAACGTGCCCGTGAAGCTCTACAGCGCCGTATCGCGCAAGAACGTCTCGTTCCGCGAGCTGCGCGCCTCCGACAGCTCCCGCATCCGCCACAAGCGCGTCGCCGAAGCGGATGGCGAGGAGGTCCCGTACGAGGAGATCGTCAAGGGCTACGAGATCACACCCGAGCAGTACGTGATCCTGACCAAGGACGAGCTCGACGAGATGAACCCGAAGAAGACGCGCGCGATCGAGATCGAGGCGTTCGTCGACCTCGACGAGATCGACCCCATCTACTTCGACCACCCCTACTACCTCGGCCCGGACAAGGGCGCCGAGAAGGCCTACGCCCTGCTCACCAAGGCGATGTCGGAGCAGAACAAGGTGGCGGTCGCGCGCTTCGTTCTGCGCAACAAGGAGAACCTCGCGGCGATCCGGCCGATGGGCGACGTCCTGACGATGGCGACGATGCGGTTCGCCGACGAGGTGGTGTCGCCGGCCGAGATCTCCGAGATCGTCGAGGACGTCGACGAGGCCCCGCGCAAGGCCGAGGTGGACATGGCCAAGCAGCTGATCGACTCGCTGGCCACCGACTTCGACGCGTCCGCGTTCACGGACGAGTACCGCGAGGAGCTACTGGCCCTGATCGAGCGCAAGGCCAAGGGCGAGGACATCGTCGAGGTCGAGGGCGAGGAGCCGAAGCCGACCAAGGCGCCGGACCTCATGGCGGCGCTCGAGGAGAGCCTCGCCGCCGTGAAGTCGGAGCCGCTCGCCGAGGGCGCCGAGAAGAAGCCCGCGGCGAAGAAGCGCTCGACCGCCAAGAAGAAGGCGCCGGCGAAGAAGACGAAGACCGCGGCGAAGTCGTAATCCGCGGTGGCGTCCGGCTCCGCCGCATCGAAGACTCGGCACGAGGTCGAGGTCGACGGCAGGACGCTCTCCCTCTCGAACCTCGACAAGGTCCTCTGGCCGAAGACGAAGACGCTCAAGGGCGAGGCGATCGACTACTACGCCCGGGTCGCCGACACGCTGGTCCCCCACCTCCAAGGCCGGCCGGTGACCCTGGTGCGCTTCCCCGAGGGAGTCGACGGCTTCCGGTTCTACGAGAAGCGCGCTCCGAAGGGCGCCCCGGACTGGGTCAAGACGGCGCGGGTCGGCTTCGACAAGGCGGGCGAGATCGACTTCGTCGTCTGTGACGACAAGCCGACGCTGATCTGGCTGGCCCAGCTGGCGGCGCTCGAGCTCCACCCGTCGCTCTCGAAGGCGCGGAACATGGAGGTCCCGACCTCGATGGTCTTCGACCTGGACCCCGGGCCCTCCGGCCGCGATCAAGGAGTGTTGCGTGGTCGGGTTGCGGGTCCGGGAGCTCTTCGAAGGGCTCGGGCTGAAGTCGTTCGCGAAGAGCTCGGGCTCGAAGGGCCTCCAGGTCTACGTGCCGCTGAACGGCAGGACCAAGTACGAGCGCACCAAGCCCTACTCCCAGGCCGTGGCACAGGCGCTCGAGCAGGCCGAGCCCGACCTCGTCGTCTCGAAAATGACCAAGAAGCTCCGGGTCGGCAAGGTCCTGGTGGACTGGTCGCAGAACACCCGCTCGAAGACGACGGTCTCGGTCTACTCGCTCCGCGCCCGCGAGCGCCCCACGATCTCGACGCCGGTCACCTGGGACGAGGTCGAGGCCGGAGCGAAGGGCAAGGCCGACCTGCGCTTCGAGGCGGAAGACGTGCTGAAGCGGATCGAGAAGCACGGTGACCTGTTCGCCCCCGTGCTGGAGCTGAAGCAGACCTTGCCGCGGGGCAAGGGGCCGGGGTAGGGTCAAGCCGTCAAACGAGGGGAAAGGACTCCGGATGGGCAGGTGGTCGAAGGCGGTGCTGGTGGGACTCGTCTGTGTCGCGGTGGCGGTTCCCGCCGGCATCGTGATCGCGGGCGGCAACTCGTCGAGCGGATCGGTCGCGAGACAGACGGGTTCGTGGGTGCCGTCGAGCGTCGAGGCTCCAAGGAAGTGGAAGCCGATTCCAGGCTTGGGCGTGACCAGCACGCCCGGCTTCATCACGGTTGACCTCAGCGCCCAGATGAAGAAGGGCAAGGCGAAGTTCCGGATCGTGCCGGTCGCCGGTGGCAGCGCGATGGACCCCGGGCCGGTGACGTTCACCGCCAAGGCCGCGAACTCGTTCACCTGGGCGAGCAACGACACCTGCGGCCAGGGCGAGCAGCACGAGATCCAGTGGAAGCGGTCGGGCAAGAGGGACGCGGTGGCGACGAAGCTGAGCGCGCACTCCGTGTACGACGAACTCTGCCTTTGAGCCTGCGGTCGCCTCGATCGTCCTGATGCTCGCCGCGACGGCGCAGGCCGTGCGACTCGCGCGTGAGCCGGTCTAGACCGAAACGGGTCCGGCGGCGCGGGCGGACGGCCTCATGCTGAGCGCGCGCACGGACGCGGCGATCCGGCGAACGCCCTCGTCCAGATCCTCCGGCTCGAGATAGCCGAAGGACAGGCGCATGGAGAGGTGTGGGGAACGGGCGATCCGCATCGCGCCGCCCGGCGCGTAGGCGACGCCCTGCCGGCGCGCCTCGCTGACCAGGTCGCGTTCGGAGACCGGGGTGTCGAGGGTCAGCCAGAGATGCCCACCACCGACGGGCATCACGTAGCTCGCCATCGACCCGAAGTGCTGCTCGATCGATTCCAGGAGAGCGTCGCGGCCCCGCCGGTAGTGCCGGTTCGCCAGCTCGATCTGCCCGGCGTAGGCGCCGGTGGCGAGATAGCCGGCGGCGACGAGCTGGGTCAGGGTCGGCGTGTGGATGTCGTCGGTCCGCTTCTCGGCCACGATCCGGTCCAGAACGGGGCCGCTGGCGGCGACCCAGCCGGCCCGCAGCCCTCCACCCACGGTCTTCGAGAGCGAGTCGGCGTAGATCACGTGAGCGGGGGCATCCGCGCGCAGCGACTGCGGGGTCGTGCCGTCGAAGCGCAGGTCCCCGTAGATCCCGTCCTCGACGATGAAGAAACCGTGCCGCCGGACCAGTTCCAGCAGGCGCTCGCGCCGCTCGGCCGAGAGGTCGCGACCCGTGGGGTTGTGTGAGCGGGGCTGGATCGCCAGGGCCTTGATCTCGGTACGGGCCAGCAGCGACTCGAGCGCGTCGATCTCGAGCCCGTCCTCGTCCACCGGTACCGGGTGCACGCGCGCGCCGGCCACCCGGATCGCGCGAATCACCGACATGAAGCTCGGGTCCTCGCAGGCCACGGCGTCGCCGTGGCGGAGGATCGCCCGCATCGCCAGGGAGAGCCCCTGTGAGGCGCCCGTGGTCACGATGACGTCGTCGGGGTCTTCGGAGGCGCCCCGCTGGGCGGAGAGCTTGGCGATTTCCTCCGCGAACTCGGGGATGCCGCGGACGTCCGAGTACTGGAGCGCGCGCTCCGGCTGTTCACGCATCACATCAACCGCCAGATCGCGCATCTCTTCCGTCGGGAAGATGCGCTCCGACGGATACCCGACCGACAGCGGCATCAGGCCCTCGATCTGGATGTGGTCGTGCATCTCGCCCAGCACGCGATCGCCGTAGGTCTCGTCGTTCTCGGGGAGGACGTAGCGCTGCCATGCGATCGAGTCCGGCACCCGGCTCTGATCCTGGATTGGCGCCGCCGCCCGCACGAAGGTCCCGCTGCCGACCTTGGAGGCCACCAGGCCGCGCTCGGCCAGCTGGCGGTAGGCGCGGGCCGCGGTGAGGTGGTTCACGCCGGCCAGCTCGGCGAGCTGCCGGGTCGGCGGCAACTTCGCGCCAGGCGCCAGCTCGCCGTCCGCGATCGCCTGCTCGAAGATCGCGACGATGCCGGCGGTGACGCCACTGCGTCCCTCGCCCTCGCCCTCGGCTCGTATATCGGTCAATTTGCCTCTGTATGACATTGACCAGGCCAGTATGCCCGCTACTCTGATCATTGTCAATAGGACAAAGGCCGCAGAGCAGGAATTGCACGACCTACTGGAGTCACACATGTCACACATGATCACCGCAAGCTCAGAGATCAGGATCCGGGCCGCCCACGAGTCGGACCTCGCCGCCGTGGCCCGCGTGGCCGGCCGTGACACCCACGAGCCTCCCGCCTGGCCGATCCTCGTGGCCGAGGTCGGCTCCGACATCCGCGCCGCGATCTCGCTGACCGACGGCGAGGTCATCGCCGACCCGTTCCACCGCACGGACGAGCTGGTCGCGATGCTTCGGATCCGTGCGCGCGAGGCGGCCTCGGATCCGGACAACGTCATACGGTTCGAGCGCCCGCGCCGCACGCGGTTCGCGTTCCGCAGCGCGGCCTGACCCAGCGGGTCAGCCCAGCGGCTGGCGGATCACAGGCCTGCGGGAGGCCGCGGCCTCGTCCAGCCGCCGGACCGGCGTCGTGTACGGCGCGTCGGTGACGATGGCCGGGTCCTCCTCCGCCTCGGCCAGGATCGCGTCGATCGCCTCGGCCAAGTCGTCCAATGACTCGCGCGTCTCGGTCTCCGTGGGCTCGAACATCAGCGCCTCTGAGACCAGCAGCGGGAAGTAGATCGTGGGCGGGTGGAATCCGTAGTCGAGCAGCCGCTTGGCGATGTCGAGCGTCTTCACCTGGAGCTCCTTCGCGGCTGGGCTTCCGGTCAGGACGAACTCGTGCATGCAGCGCTCGCCGAAGCCGAGCGGCAGATGCTTGCCCGCGCGGCCGGCCAGCAGCCTCGCCAGCAGGTAGTTCGCGTTCAGGACCGCTGTCTCCGAGGCCTCGGTCAGGCCGTCCGCCCCGAGCGAGGTGATGTAGGCGTAGGAGCGGACGAAGACGCCAAAGTTGCCCTGAAACCCGCGCAGGCGGCCGATCGACTTCTCGCCCGAGTGGTCGAGGTCGAAGCTGGGACCCGAACCGTTCGACGCCCTCTGAGCCGAAGGCGAAGTCCCGGCGTTGCCCCGCCGGCTGATCTCTGCGGACGATCCGGGGGACGGGCAGGTACGGCGCAATCCGGTCGGACACCGCGATCGGCCCTGCCCCGGGCCCGCCGCCGCCGTGTGGCTGGGAGAACGACTTGTGGAGGTTCAGGTGGACGATGTCGAACCCCATGTCTCCGGGCCTGGAATGGCCCATGATCGCGTTCAGATTGGCGCCGTCGTAGTAGAGGGTCCCTCCCACGTCGTGCGTGATCTCGGCGATCTCGCGGATGTTGCGGTCGAAGATCCCGAGCGTGTTGGGGTTGGTCAGCATCAGGCAGGCGACCGTCTCGTCCGCCTTGGCCCGCAGGTCGTCGAGGTCGACCCCGCCGTCGGGCGCCGTCGCGACCTTGACGACCTCGTAGCCGGCCATCGTCACCGTCGCCGGGTTCGTGCCGTGCGCGGTGTCCGGCGTGAGCACCCGCGTCCGTTCCTGGTTGCGGTCCTCGTGGTACGCGCGGGTGAGGAAGAGCCCGGCGAGCTCGCCGTGGGAGCCGGCCGAAGGCTGGAGCGACACGTGCGGCAGGCCGGTCAGCTCCGAGAGCGCGCGCTCGAGGTTCCACATCAGCTCGAGTGCGCCCTGCGCGCGCTTCGGGTCCTGGGCCGGATGCAGCCGCGCGTGGCCCGGCAGCGCCGCGACCTTCTCGTTCAGGCGCGGGTTGTGCTTCATCGTGCAGGAGCCGAGCGGGTAGGGCCCGGTGTCGAGGTCGAAGTTGCGGCGCGAGATCCGGTTGTAGTGGCGGACGATCTCGGGCTCGGAGACCTCGGGCAGCGCGGCGAGGCGCTCGCGCAGGAGCTTCGCCGGGATCAGCTCCGAAAGCGGGGTCTCGGGGACGTCGGAGGGGGGCAGAACCGCCGCGCGCCGGCCCTCGACGGTGCGCTCGAAGATCGTCGTTGCGCGCTCGCGCTGCATCGGGGTGGGCACTTCGGCCGTGCGCGGTGGGGCGACGTGCTCGCTCATGCGCTCACCTCGGCCGCTTCCCTCGTGGTCGCCCGGGTCGCAGCGACCGCGCGGTCGAGCGAGTCGGCGAGCCGGTCGATGTCCGCCTTCGAGCGGCGCTCGGTGATCGCGACCAGGAGCCCGTTCGGGTGCTCCGGATAGTCCCGGCCGAGCGGCACGCCGGCGGCGATCCCGTCCACCGCGCACGCGTCGAGCACGTCCTGGACGGGGGCGCCGACCGTGATCGCGAATTCGCGACAGACCGGTGCTTGGTGGAGCAGCTCGACGCCTTCGACAGCGGCAAGCCGCTCGCGGGCGTAGGCGGTGCGGCGGGCCATGAGCTCGCCCAGCTCGACGAGGCCGTGCTTCCCGAGCCACACCAGGTGGATCAGGCCGCCGAGCGCGATCAGCGCCTGCGAGGTGCAGATGTTGTGGGTCGCCTTCTCGCGGCGGATGTGCTGCTCGCGGGTCTGGAGCGCGAGGACGAACCCGCGCCGCCCGTCCGCGTCGGTCGTCTCGCCGGCGATGCGCCCCGGCATGCGGCGCAGGTGCTCCTCGGTCGCGCAGAAGAAGCCGAAGGAGGGGCCGCCGTAGTCCAGGCGCCCGCCGAGGGGCTGGCCTTCGCCGACAGCCACGTCGATGCCGGCATCCCCGGGTGGGCGCAGGACGCCGAGCGTCATCGGGTCGACCGCCGCGACCGCCAGCGCGCCGGACTCGTGCGCCGCAGCGGCGAGTGCCTCGAGGTCCTCGACCCCGCCGAGGAAGTTGGGGTTCTGGACGAAGATCGCGGCGACGTCCTGGTCGACGTATCGCTCGAGCTCGGCGGGGTCTGTGAGCCCATCGCGGAGCCCGACCTCCACCACCTTGGCGTCGAAGCCGCGGGCGTAGGTCTCGAGCGTCTGGCGGCTGTGCGGGTGGAGGCCGCGCGAGACGACGAGCCTGCTGCGACCCTTGCGCGCGCCCAGCGCGAGGTAGGCGGCCGAGGCCACCGACGAGGGGCCCTCATACATCGAGGCGTTGGAGACCGGCAGGGCGGTCAGCTCCGACATGGCGGTCTGGAACTCGAACATCGCCTGCAGGCCACCCTGGGAGACCTCGGGCTGGTACGGCGTGTACGGCGTCAGGAACTCCGAGCGCGAGAGGATCGCGTCGACGATCGCCGGCACGTAGTGGTCGTACATCCCGGCGCCGAGGAAGCAGAGCTCGGAGTCCGCGTCCGCGTTCCGCGCGGCGAGCTGGGCGAGGTGCTCGAAGACCTCGGGCTCTGACTTGCCCTCCGGGAGGTCGAGGTCGCGGCCGAGCCTGACCTCCTCCGGGATCTGTTCGAAGAGCTCCGCGACCGACCCGGCGCCAATCGCCTCGAGCATCGCCGCGCGGTCGGCGTCGGTGGCAGACGTGTAGCGACTCATCGAATTCTGAGCTTAGAGTGACGCCAGGCGCGTTTGGCGCGTAGTCACGGTGATGGCCTTGGAGAGAGCGATCGCCCTCACGGTCTTCGTAATCGGTCTGGCCGTGGTCTTGCTGTCGCTTGTCGGCTGCGGCGGCGATGGCGACGAGCCGCCGGCAGGCACGTTCCCGTCCGGCTGCGCGGAAGGGGAACGTCAGGCGGCGTTCGTCATCGACTAGTCCGAGCTCAGGAGCTCCTTGTAGGCGGCGGAGTCCATCAGCGCGTCGACCTCGGACGGGTCCGAGAGCTTCACCTTGACGAGCCAGCCCTCGCCGTACGGGTCCTCGTTGATGCGCTCGGGGCTGTCGGTGAGCTCGTCGTTCACCTCGACGACCTCTCCCGAGAGGGGCGAGTAGACGTCGGAGACCGCCTTGACCGATTCGACCTCCGCGTAGGTCGCATCCTTGGCGACGTCGGTGCCCACCTCGGGCGGCTCGAAGAAGACGACCTCGCCCAGCGAGTCCTGGGCGTACCAGGTGATCCCGAACGTGGCGGTCTCGCCGTCGATCCGGGCCCAGTCGTGCTCAGGGTGGTACTTGAGGTCCTCGGGGTAGCTCTCGTCAGCCAACCGTTCACTCCTTCCGGTAAAGGGGTTTTGACTCTATGCGCGCGGGGCGGCGTCTGCCGCGGACGTCGATCTCGATCTCGGTTCCGGGCTCGGTCAGGGCGGCGTCGACGTAGGCCATGCCGATCCCCTGCTCGAGCGAGGGCGAATGGGTCCCGCTGGTGACGACGCCGGCCTCGGCGCCGTCCGGGCCGATCACGCCGTTCCCCTGGCGCGGGATGCCACGCCCCGTCAGGACGAAGGGCGCGAGCTTCTGCGCCGGGCCCTCCGCGCGGGCGGCGGCGACCGGCTCCGAGCCGATGAACCCCGTGGCCTCCTTGCAGCACCATCCGAGCCCGGCCTCGATCGGGTTGCGGTCCTCGGAGAGGTCGTTGCCGTAGAGGTGGAAGCAGACCTCGAGGCGGAGCGTGTCGCGGGCCCCGAGTCCCGCCGGGGTCGCGCCGCCGTCGAGCAGCGCGTTCCACAGCGCTTCGGCGTGCCCGGCCGGGCAGAGGATCTCGACCCCGTCCTCGCCGGTGTAGCCCGTGCCACACACGAGGCACGTCCCGTCCGCCACGGGCAGCGTCGCCGTGTGCATCCGGGACGGAAGCTCGCCCTCCGCGATCCCGGCCACGATCCCGCGCGCGTCCGGTCCCTGTACCGCCAGCATCGCCCAGTCGGCAAGGCGGTCGGTGACCTCGCAGTCGAACTCGCCGGCGTGATCCCGGAACCAGGCGAAGTCGCGCTCGTGGTTGGCGGCGTTGGTGACGGTCAGGTAGCGCTGATCGCCCAGCCGGTAGGTGAAGAGGTCGTCGAGGACACCCCCGTCCTCGCGGCATAGCACCGAGTACTGAGCGCCCCCGACGTCGATCTTCGCCACGTCGTTCGACAGCAGGCGCTGGAGCAAGTCGAGCGCTCCCGGGCCCTCGGTCTCGATCTCACCCATATGCGAGACGTCGAACACGCCGCAGCCGGACCGCACCGCGAGGTGCTCGGCCGAGACGCCCTCGTACTGCACCGGCATCTCCCAACCGGCGAACGGCACGAGCCGGGCGCCGGCGGCCACGTGGGCGTCGTAGAGAGGAGTGTGGCGCAGCTCACCCACGGCCACGGCAGGCTACCCGGCGGATGTATCTTGGGCCCATGGGGGATCTGGAGGTTCCGCCGCGTGATTTCGAACCGCCGCAGCGGGGCAAGCTGCGCATCCTCTCGATCGACGGCGGCGGCATCCGCGGCCTGATCCCCGCGATCGTCCTCGGCCGGCTGGAGGAGCTGCTCCGGGCGCGCGACCCGGACGCCACGCTCGCGTCGAGCTTCGAGCTGCTCGCCGGCACGTCGACCGGCGGCCTGATCGCGTTGGGGCTTGCGACCCCGCGCGATGGCGCCCCCGCGATGAGCGCGGCGGAGATGGTCGACCTTTACAGCGGCGACGAGGCCCGGAGGATCTTCAGCCGCCCCGCGCTGCGGAGCGTGCCGGGAGTCGACCGCATCATCGACGCGCTCGACCCCAGATACGAGCTGGACGGCCTGCGGGAGGTGCTCGCCGGGCGCCTCGGCGAGGCCCGCCTCGCGGACGCGCTCACCGGCCTCGTGATCACCACCTACGACATGCAGGGCCGCCAGCCGCGCTTCCTCAAGCCATGGCAGGCCGGTGCGGCGGAGCTCAGCGCGGTGGACGCGGGGCTCGCCACCGCCGCCGCCCCGACGTACTTCCCACCGCTTCGGAGCGGTGACGCGACCTTCGTCGACGGCGGCGTGTTCGTGAACAACCCGACCGTCGCGGCGACGATGGAGGCGATGAAGCGGCAGGAGGGCGACCCGATCCACGCCGATGATCTGCTCGTCCTCTCCCTGGGAACCGGCCAATACGAGCGCGCCTACGACCCCGACGAGGTGGCCGGCTGGGGCGCGCTGGGTTGGATCCTGCCGACCCAGGGCGAGCCGCCGCTGATCTCAGCGATGCTCGACGGGCAATCCGACTCCGCGCACCATTGGGCCCACATCCTGCTCAACCACCGGCCGGGGTCGGAGCCCGACCGGGGCATCGACCTGGGCGCCGGGCCGCGTTACTTCCGCCTGCAGCTGCACCTGCCCGAGCCGCTGCCGCTCGACGGTGTCGAGCCGGAGGAGATCGAGCGCATCGCCGAGTGCGGCCGGGCGCTGGTCGACGCCAGGGCAGACGAGCTCGAGGCCCTCGCGGACGTGCTTACGAGTCCCTGAGGAAGTCCGGGACGTCGATGTCGCCGTCGCCCACGGTGAGGTCGCGGCGCTCGCGATCGCCCAGCGGGTTGACGCTGCGGCGGCGGCTGCGCTCACGCACCCGGATCGGGCTGCGCGCCATCGTCTCGAAACCCTCGAAGCCGGTGGCGATCACGGTGACCCGCACCTCGTCGCCGAGGGTCGAGTCGATGACCGTCCCGAAGATCACGTTGGCGCCCTTGTCGGCCTGCTCGACGGCGATGTTCGCGGCGTCGTTGACCTCGTGCAGGTTCAGGTCCTCGGAGCCGGTGATGTTGAGCAGCATTCCGGTTGCGCCCTCGATCGGCTGCTCCATGAGCGGCGAGGAGATCGCCTGCGTGGCCGCCTCCACCGCGCGGTTCTCGCCGGCGGCGTTGCCGATGCCCATCATCGCCGAGCCGGCGTTCGACATGACGGTGCGGACGTCGGCGAAGTCGAGGTTGATCTGGCCCGGGGTCGTGATCAGGTCGGTGATGCCCTGGACGCCCTGGCGGAGGATGTCGTCCGCCATCCGGAACGCCTCCTGCATCGTCGTCCGGCGCTCGACGATCTCGAGCAGCTTCTGGTTCGGGACGATGATCAGGGTGTCGACGTTGGCCCGGAGCTGGTCGATCCCCTCGAGCGCCTGCTGCATCCGGCGCTGGCCCTCGAACTCGAACGGCTTGGTCACGACGCCAACGGTCAGCGCGCCGATCTCCTCCTTGGCGATCTCGGCGATCACCGGGGCCGACCCGGTGCCGGTGCCGCCACCCTCGCCGGCGGTGACGAACACCATGTCGGCGCCCTTCAGCGCCTCCTTGATGTCGTCGCGCGACTCGGCCGCGGCGCCGCTACCGACCTCAGGGTTCGCGCCGGCCCCGAGACCCTTGGTGAGGTTGTGGCCGATCGAAAGCTTGATGTCCGCGTCGCAGGACTGCAGGGCCTGGACGTCGGTGTTGATCGCGATGAACTCGACGCCCTTGAGGCCCGCGTCGACCATCCGCGAAACGGCGTTCGTGCCGCCGCCCCCGGCGCCGACGACCTTGATTACTGCGAGATAAGACGACTCGACCATTTCCTTCCCTGACCGTGGCTGGGATTCGTGATTCCGTCCGAGGCTGAACCAATACTAAAGGGTTTTGCAGGCACAAAGGCCTCGACTTGAAGCCGACCGTACGACATCCCCGGTTGCCTGTCAACGCACGGACGAAACCACGGCACGGAATCGTGCACGGGACGAACTCTCCACTCGCAGTCGAGGGTTTACCGAATCTCCACAGTCTCAACTCATGCTTGAGAGTTCACCCGTTCTCACGGGGCGGCGGGTTCGGGTGCGGTGGTGTCCGTCGTGCTCTCGGTCACGGCCGGCGCCGCGCCGCCGATCGAAGGCCGCGCGGCCACCCGCACATCGACGTAGGTGAGCGTGTCGATTTGCGGGTCGGCCAGGATCGCCGCGGCCGCATCCCACTTGGCGGCGGCATCGTCCGAGCCGCCGAACCACACAGGAACGCCGCCCTGGAGGGTGACCTGGACCCCCTCCTGCCCGCCGACCGAGATCTCCTCCACAAGCTCCAGGAGCGGCTTCGGCGCGGGACCCATCACGCGCGCGATCTGGAGCGCGTCTCCGCTGAGCCGGCCCTGCGCCGGCAGCTCGTCCACGCCGATCGACGGGATCTTCAGGTCGCTCACGTCGACGCCCGGCAAAACGGTGCCGTCGCCCGCGACCGGTAGCGACTCTCCGCCGGCCGTGGCCAGGAGGACGGGCGGGCGTTCCCTCACGAGGAGAGCGAGGTCATGCGGGAAATCCGCGTCGGCATCCACCCCCACGACCGTCGGAAAGCCGGCGACCGCAGCCTCCAGGGCTTCGTCGTCGACGTTCAACGTCGTCATGTCGCCCGCCGCCTGGGACAGCGCGGCCTCCACGGCCTCTTGCTCGGGCCCGTGAACGCCCTCGATCGTGACCTTCTCGACCGCGACGAACGACGAGTTCCGGAACCAGAGCTGGTAGGTGGCCGCGAGCACCCCCAGGATGATCAGGAGCGTGACCAGGATGCGCGGCGCCCGCGCCCTGCGGCCGCCGGCGCTGCGCTTGACGGGCGGCTTGCGCGGCTTTGGGGGCGCCTTGCGGGCCTTCGGCTTCGTCCGCTTCGGAGGGGCCTTGCGGGAGCCGTGGCCGGCCTGCTGGCGACGCGTCCGGGTCCCGGCGGCGGTCGCGCCGCGGCGGGCGGCGCGGCGCCGCCCTGCCGGGGTCGTAGCGCGCGACTTGGCCATCCGGCTCCTCTTCGCCCGCCGGCGTCGCTCTCCTCCCCCGGCCGGACTCGTCTAGCCCTCGAGGTCCCAGCCCTCCGGCCAGGACACGTGGCCCAGCACCTGGACCTCGGGCTCGAGGATCACGCCGAAGCGCTCGTGCACGATCCGCCGCGCGCGAGCCATCAGCTCCAGCACGTCGGCGGTCGTCGCATCGCCCGTGTTCTCGACGAAGTTGGCGTGCTTGGGCGAGAGGCGCGCGCCGCCGACCTCGAGCCCGCGGGCCCCGGCGGCATCCAGGAGCTGGCCGGCGCTCCGCCCCTCGGCCCTGGGGTCGTCCGGGTTCTTGAAGGTTGAGCCGAAGGTCTTGATCCCGGACGGCTGCGCCTCACGGCGCTTGCCGCGCATCTCGGCCAGGGTCGCCTTGACCTGGTCGGGCTCGGCCTCGGCGAGCGCGAACGACGCGAGCGAGACGACCTCGCCCGGACGCAGGTTCGAGCGGCGATACGAGAAGCCCAGCCGATCCGGCGCGCGACGGTCGACGCCGTCGGGCCCGCACACGTCGACCCACTCCAGCACCTTGGCGAGCTCCCCGCCATAGGCGTTCGCATTCATCCGCACGGCGCCGCCCACGGTGCCCGGGATGTTGATCCCGAACTCGAGCCCGGTCAGCCCCCAGCGCGCGACCTTCGCGGCCGCCGAGGGCAACCTCATGCCGCCACCGCAGACGATGCGTGTGCCCTCCCTCTCCATCTCCGTGAGCGCGCCGTCAAGCTTCAGTACCAGGCCGCGCACACCGGCGTCCGCGACCAGCAGGTTCGAGCCCGAACCGACGATCGCAACCGGATGGCCCTCTTGATGGGCCCAGGCCAGGAGCTCGACCAGCTCGTCCTCGCCCGCCGGCCGCGCGAAGAGCTCGGCACTGCCACCGGCGCGCACCGTCGTGAGGCGGGCAAGAGGGAAGTCCTTCTCGATATTCATGCTCGTCGGCTCCTCCGCTTCGCGTCCGGGGCCGACGGGGTTTCCGCCAGGTCCTCGGCGAGCTTCGTGATGTCCCCCGCGCCGATCGTCACGAGCAGATCACCCTCGCGCAAACGAGTGGGGAGTTCGCGCGCCGCGGTCTCCCGGTCGCGGAGCCAGAGCACCGGCCTGCCCCCGGCGCGGTCGGCCGTCGCCCGGGCGACCAGGAGGCCGCTCACGCCTTCGACCGGCTCCTCGCGCGCGGCGTATACGTCGAGCACGCCGACCTCGTCAGCGCTCGCGAGGGCGGCGCCGAAGTCGTCGGCCAGCGCCTTGGTGCGAGAGTAGAGGTGCGGCTGGAAGACGGCGAGCAGGCGTTTCGGCTGGAGCTCGCGCAGCGCCTGCAGCGTGGCGCGGACCTCGGTCGGGTGATGCGCGTAGTCGTCGTAGACGAGCGCGCCTTCGAGCTCGCCCTTCAACTCCTGGCGCCGCAGCATGCCCGGAAAGGTCGAGAGCGCCCGGGCGGCGGCCTCCTGGTCGAAACCGGCCACCGTGAGCGCCGCCAGTGCCGCGCGCGCGTTCAGGATGTTGTGGCGGCCGGGGACGCGGAGGCCGAGCTCGGCAGGCCCCGGGTTCGACTCGCTGAACCGCTCGAAGTCACGCCCCCCGGCGATCGGGTCCAGGCCCTCTCCCAACACGACTCCTCGAGCACCCTCAGCGAACCGACCGAACGCCTCGGTCAGCTCGGCACGCGACGACCACCGGGCGTGGTGGTCCAGCTCGACGTTCGTAACCACGGCGATCTCGGGCGCCAGCTCGAGAAAGCTGGCATCGGACTCGTCGGCCTCGGCGACCACCCAGTCACCCTCCCCGCGCCCGGCGTTCGCGGCCGACCCGCCGGAACCCGCGCCGGGGAGCTCGCCGCCGATGAAGAACGAGGGGTCCTCCCCCAGCTCACGCAGGGCGTGCACGAGCATCCCGGTCGTCGTCGTCTTCCCGTGCGTGCCGGCAACGGCGATCAACCTGCCTTCCGCGCAAAGTTCGGCCAGGAGCGCCCCGCGGTGAAGGACCGCCTGCCCACGCTCGCGAGCGCGGACCAGTTCCGGGTTGTCGTCGCCGATCGCGGTCGAGACGACGACCTCGGCGTCCGGAGGCACGGAGTCGGCATCGTGCCCTACCCGGAGATCGATCCCGGCCTCGCGCAACCGGTCCAGGTAGCTGCTCTCGGCACGGTCCGAGCCCGTCACCCGCGCGCCGAGCCGGTGGCAGACCAGTGCCAGACCGCTCATCCCGGCCCCGCCGATCGCGATGAAGTGCAGCTTGCGTCCGGTCCAGTCCATCTCGCCCATCAGTCAACCAAGCGTCGCGAGGACCTCTCCGGCAACCCGCTCGGCAGCGTCCGGCATGGCGAGCGATGCCGAGGCCGCGGACATCTCGGCAAGACGCTCTTCGTCCCCCAGCAGGGCGCTCGCACGCTCCCAGACGAGCTCGCCGGTCAACTCGGCGTCGTCGATCACCTCGGCCGCTCCGGCGGACGCCATCCACTCGGCGTTCGCGTGTTGATGGCGACCGGTCGCATACGGATACGGGACGAGCAGGGCGGGACGACCCGCGGCGGCGAGCTCGAACACGGACGCGCCCGCACGGGCGAGGACCAGGTCGCAGGCTGCCAGCGCCTCGGCGAGCCCGGGCTCGTAATCGAGCAGCGTGTAGTACTCGCCCCCCGCCCCGGCATCGGCCAGGCGACCGCTCGCCAGGTCGTAGTCCCGCGTGCCGGAGATGTGCAGGACGTGGAATGGCCGTCCCGGCCGCAGGAGCCCGTCGAGCGCCGCGAGGTTGATCGTTCGTGCGCCCTGGCTGCCGCCGAACACCAGCAGGCACCGCTCCGCCGCGCCCAGGCCGAATCGCTCACGCGCGGTACCGCGGTCGGCGGTGGCGATGGCGGCCGGCACCGGGCGTCCGGTCACGAGGTACCGCTCCCCCTCGAGGCCGGCGATCGGAAACGCCAGGCAGACCCTCCGCGCCCGGCGCGCGAGCATGCGGTTGGCGAGGCCGAGATGACGGTCCGCCTCGGTCAGCACCAACGGCAGGCGCATCCCGAGCGCGGCGATACCGGCCGGCGCCGCGACGTAGCCGCCCCCGCCCAGGACGGCGTCGACGCCACGCCGCCGGAGCGCCGCGCGCGCGGCGGGCACCGCCCGGGCGGCGAGAGCAAGAGCGCCGGCTGCGCGCAGCGGGTTGCGCCGGTCGACGCCCCGAACGCGAAGGAAGTCGATCTCGTAGCCCGCGGCGGGAACGAGCTCGGCCTCGGCCCGGTCGGCCGTGCCGAGGAACACCGGCTCGGCGCCTTCAGCCCGTAGCGCGTCGGCGACCGCCAGCGCGGGCACCACGTGCCCGGCGGTTCCGCCTGCTGCTATCGCGACTCTTGGGTTGCCGTTGCTTGCCACCGTCGACGACGCGGAGTCTCGCACCGGGCGCACGGGCGATGTTCAGCAGCAGGCCGACGGCGGCCAGCATCGTCAGCAGGCTCGAGTTCCCGTAGGACACGAACGGAAGCGGCACGCCCGTCAGCGGCGCGAGTCCGAGGACGGCGAAGAGGTTGATCGTCGCCTGCACCAGGACCAGCCCGGTGAGGCCCGCCGCCAGGAGCTTGGTGTAGCGGTCGCGCGCCTTCTGCGCCGTCTTCAACCCCGCGTATCCGAACATCCCGAAGAGGCCGACCACCATCGCGATCCCCATCAGCCCGAGCTCCTCGCCGATCACCGCGGCGATCATGTCCGTATGGGCCTCCGGAAGGTAGAAGGCCTTCTGAAGGCTCTCCCCCAGCCCCACGCCGAAGATGCCGCCGCTGCCAAGCGCGATCCGAGCCTGGTTCGCCTGGAACCCCGTGCCCGCGGGGTCGGAGCTCGGATCGAGGAACCCGGTCAGGCGCTCCATCCGGTACGGCTCGATCATGATCGCGAGCACGATCACGAACGCCACCGCGCCGCCCAGCATTGCGAGGTCGCGCATCCGAGCGCCGGCCGCCACCAGCATCGCCGTGGACGAGAAGCAGGCCACCATGGCGGTGCCGAGGTCGGGCTCCAGCACGACGAGCAGGCAGATCAGGGCGATCGCGCTGAGGAACGGGGCCATGTCGCCGATCGTCCGAGTCAGTTTCGGCCTGGTCGCAAGCAGGTGCGCGCCGTAGAGAATCAGCGCGACCTTGGCGAGCTCCGAGGGCTGAATCTGGAAGAGGCCCGCCCCGATCCAGCGCTTCGCGCCGTTCACCTCGACCCCGATTCCCGGGATCATCACGGCGATCAGCAGGACCACCGTCAGCGCCATGAAAAGCCCGGTGAGCGGCCGGACGATGCGCACCCCGCGGATCGAGAGGATGCGCAACGCGACCAGCCCGACCGCGCCGTAGAGGAGGGTCCGCTTCAGGTAGTAGGCGCCGTCACCGGACTCGCCGAGGAGCGAGGTCGTGGAGCTGGCGCTGAAGACCATCACGACGCCGAGCGCGACGAGGCACAGCGTCGCCGTGAGGAGCAACGAGTACTCGATCGGCTGGGATGCCTTCTTGCGCTTCGCGGGGGGCTTGCGCTTCGCCGCGGGCTTCTTGCGCTTCGGCACGGGCTTCTTGCGTGTCGGACTCACGGCCGGAGCCCCTGGACGAGCCGGCGGAAATGGTCGCCGCGGGCCTCGTAGTCGCGGTAGGCGTCGAAACTCGCGCAAGCCGGGGCCAGTAGGACAGTCTGGCCGGGCTCGGCTGCGGCCGCGGCCGCGCCGAACGCCTGCTCGAGGCCGTCGCAACGCTGGACGGGCACGCCCGTCGGCGCCAGCACCGCGGCGATCGGATCGGCCGCGGGACCAGTCAGGTACGCCGCGACGGCGCGCTCGGCGACGGGCTCCGCGAGGCCCGCGAAGTCCTCACCCTTCAGCGACCCGCCGAGGATCACGTGGACGCCGCCATCGAACGAGCGGAGTGCTGCGGACGCCGCCGCCACGTTCGTCGCCTTCGAGTCGTTGACGTATGCGACGCCGCCGACCTCCGCCACCCGCTCGAGGCGGTTGGGAAGCCCGGAGAACGAAGTGATCCCGGTCTCGGCCGAGGCGGGGTCGAGGCCCATCGCGAGCCCGGCCGCCGCGGCGAACCGCGCGTTCCGCGCGTTGTGTCCGCCGACGATCCAACCGCCGGACGGCTGGAACGGAAGCTCCGCGGTGGCGACGTCGACCTCGCGAGCCTCGC
Source organism: uncultured bacterium (assembly GCA_963734015.1). Lineage (GTDB taxonomy): Bacteria > Actinomycetota > Thermoleophilia > Solirubrobacterales > 70-9 > JALZKA01. Next base: position 108,277 of record CAVTFG010000007.1, read on the forward strand.
CGGGGAGCTCGAGGCCGGCGATCACGGGGTCCGAGCGGTCGACGATCGCCGTGTCACCGGCTCGCTGGCAGGCGAAGATGCGCAGCTTCGCGCCCAGGTACTCGTCGAAGCTACGGTGGCGGTCGAGGTGGTCGGGGGTGGCGTTCAGGAGGAGCGCGCACTCCGGAGCGAAGTCGGTGGAGTCCTCGAGCTGGAAGCTGGACGCCTCGCAGATGACCGTCGCGTCCGCGTCCAGGTCGCCGACCAGCGAGGCGAGCGGCGTGCCGACGTTGCCGGCGACGGCGACCGGCTCGCCGGCCACTCGCCACACGTGGCCGAGCAGCTCGGCGACGGTGGTCTTGCCGTTGGTGCCGGTCACCGCGACGAAGCGATTGGGGAGCAGCCGCCAGGCGAGCTCCAGCTCGCCGATGACCGGAACCCCAAGGGTGAGCGCGCGCCTGACCGCCGGCGACTCCCGGGGAACCCCCGGGCTCTTGACGACGCAGTGCGCACGCTCGACGAGCTCTTCCCGATCACCATTCAGGTTCACTTCGACGCCGGCCTCGCGCAACCTTTCGGCGCCATCGGGTGCCCCGGCGTCGGCCCCGATCACCTCCTCCCCGCGCTCGGCGAGGAGCCGCGCGGCGGCCTGCCCCGAGCGGGCCAGGCCGACGACGAGGAACGGCCCTTCGGGCAGGGGCGGTCTCGGGTGGTGTGAAGCCACATGCCTAGGTTCGCCCTGTGCGGGCGGCACCCTGCGCGGCCGGGATAACCTCGCTGTGTGTTCGAGGCGGTCCACTCCGAACGCTCCAGCGCGCCGCCCGCGGCCGTCTGGGCGCTCTGGGCCGACGCCTCGCGCTGGCCCGAGTGGAACGAGCAGCTCGAGTCGGGCGAGCTCGAGGGCGAACTCGCGGTCGGGACCGGCGCCACCGTCAAGTTCAAGCGCGGCGGCAAGATGAAGTTCACGGTCCTCGAGGTCGAGCCCGAGCGCCTCTTCGTCGACGAGGCCAAGTTCCCGGGCTGTCGCTTCGGCCACGAGCACCGGGTCGAGCCCGCCGGCTCGGGCAGCGAGATCACCCACCGCCTCTACCTGAAGGGCGCCACCTCCGGCCTGTTCTCCCGCCTCCTCGGCCGCAAGCGGATGGAGAAGTCGGTGGAGGGTTTCGTGGAGCGCGAGCGCGAGCTGGCGGAGTAGCGCTCAGCCCAGCGAGTTCTGGAACAGCGTGTAGCCGATTCCGGCGCACACGGCGGCGACGATCCAGAAGCGCAGCATGATCTTCGTCTCGGACCAGGCGAGGAGCTCGAAGTGGTGGTGCACCGGGGCCATCAGGAAGACCCGGCGGCGTGTGAGCTTGAAGAAGATCACCTGGATCGCGACCGACAGCGCCTCGATCACGAAGATCCCGCCGAGGACGATGAGGAGCAGCTCGGTCTGGGTCATGACCGCCATAGCCCCGATCGCTCCACCTAAGCCGAGCGAGCCGGTATCGCCCATGAAGATCGAGGCGGGGAACGCGTTGAACCACAGGAACCCGACCGAGGCGCCCACGAGGCAGGCCGAGAGGATCGCGAGCCCCTCCTGACCGCTCGTGATCGTGATCGCGGTGAAGGCGAGGAACACGATCGCGCACGAGCCCGCCGCCAGTCCGTCGAGCCCGTCGGTGAGATTCACGGCGTTCGAAGCCCCGGCGATCACCAGGAACACGAAGACCACGTAGGCGATCGGCCCGACGTCCAGCTCGCCGCCGAAGATGCGCGACTGGATCTGCGTCTCGAGACCGATCTCCTCGGTGGCGACGTACCAAAGGCCGACTGCCAGGGCGATCTGGGCCAGCAGCTTGTAGCGGGCGGAAAGGCCGAGCGAGCGGCGCTTGGTGATCTTGATGACGTCGTCGGCGAAGCCGATCGCCGCACACCCCAGGCCGACCCCGAAGACGGCGAGGCTCTCGGTGTCGCGGTCGGACAACACGAGGTACGGGACCGCGATCCCGAGGAACAGGATCAACCCGCCCATCGTCGGCGTGCCCGCCTTCGCGTGATGCTCCTGCGGGCCTTCCTCGCGGATCTGCTGCCCGAACTCCTTCACGCCCAGGAACTCGATGAACTTCGGCCCGACGAAGATCGTGATCAGCATCGCCGCCATGCCCGCGATCAGGACCTCGCCACGGTCGATGAGATCCGCGCCCGGGATCTGAGCGAGCTCAACCATTGCGCTTGGCCACCAGGCCATCCGTGAACGCCTCGAGGCCAATCGACCTCGAGCCCTTCACCAGGACCGCGTCGCCGGTCGCGATGAGCTCGTCGGCCAGCGCGATCGCCTCCGCCGGCCCTGGCGCCCACTCGTCCGGCGCGTAGTCACGGGCGAGCTCGCCGACGCCGATGATCGGGCCGATCCCGAGCCCGCGCGCCAAGGCGCCGACCTCACGGTGGTAATCGGCCTCGGCGGGCCCCAGCTCGGCCATGCCGCCGAGCACCGCCACGTGCCGGCCCTCCGCGGGCATCGCGGCGAGGCTTTCGAGCGCCGCGCGCATCGAGATCGGGTTGGCGTTGTAACAGTCGTTCACGAGTTCGATGCCGCCCGGCAGCTCCAAACGCTCACCGCGCAGGCGCGAGAAGGTTATGTCCGGCGCCCGACGTGCCAACTGCTCCGGCGTCGCCTCCAGTGCCACGCCGACCGCGATCGCGGCCAGCGCGTTGGTCAGGTTGTGGGCTTCCGGAAACGGGAACACGAACGGCTGCTCGCCCACGGGGGTCGCGACCAGCGCCTCGGTCGTGCAGCGCCGAGACATGCGACGACAGGGCGTGCACGTCGCCACCGGGGCCGAAGGTGAGCGTGCGCAGCGTGTCCGCCAGATGCGGCTCGAGGGCTTCGGCGTCGACCGGCACGATCGCGAGTCCCTGCTCCCCGAGCCCCTGCAGCAGCTCGGCCTTGGCCTCCGCGATCGCCTCGAGCGTTCCCAGCAGCTCCAGGTGGACCGGGCCGACGTTCGTGATCACGCCGATGTCGGGCTCGGCGATCTCGCACAGCTCGGCGATCTGCCCCATGCCGCGCATCGCCATCTCCAACACCAGGACCTCGGTCCCCGGGTCCGCGTCCAGGATCGCGAGGGGCAGGCCCACCTCCGTGTTGAAGTTCTCCGGGCTGGCGTGCACCCGGAAGGGCAGCACCGCGTGGACGATGTCCTTCACGGAGGTCTTCCCGGTCGACCCGGTGATCCCGACCACCCGGCACCCGAGCTCGCGCCGCCACTCCCGCGCCAGGGCCTGCAGCGACGCGAGCGGGTCATCGCTCGCGAACACCCAACCGGCGGCTGCGTCGGCCAGCCCCGCGGCATGGCGAGCGCCCGCGATCACACCCCAGGCTCCGGCCTCGAGGGCGCCGCCCGCGAACTCGCCGCCGTCGGCATTCGCCCCCGGGAGCCCGAAGAACAGATCGCCGGCGGCGACCCGCCGGGAGTCCACCTCGGCCCGCGCGGGCCGCCCGCCCTCGCCCTCGCGCACGACCTCCAGGCCGCCGGCTTCGGCGATCCGCTCCGGGGCGAGCTCGATCATCGAGCCTTCACGCGGGCTCCGGGACGACGCCCAACCGGTGGAGCTCCTCCCGCGCGACGTCGCGGTCGTCGAACGGGAGCTTGCGCCCGCCCTCGAACTCCTGCCCCTGCTCGTGCCCCTTGCCCGCGATCACCACGGTGTCACCGGGCGCGGCCAGCGCGAGTGCCGCATGGATCGCGGCGCGCCGGTCGACCTCGACCACGAGGCCATCCCGGCCGCGCCCGCCCTCGATGCCGGCGAGCACGTCGGCGAGGATCGCCTCCGGGTCCTCGGAACGCGGGTTGTCCGAGGTCAGCACGGGGACGTCGGCGAGCCGCGCCGCGATCTCGCCCATCAGCGGGCGCTTCTCGCGATCGCGGTCGCCGCCGCACCCGAAAACGCAGATCAGGCGGCCGGTCGTCAGCCGGCGCGCGGCCCGCAGGACGTTCTCGAGCGAGTCCGGCGTGTGCGCGTAGTCGACGAGGACGGCGAACGGCTGTCCCTCGGCGACCGCCTCCAGCCTGCCCGGCACGCGCTGCGCCCCGGCGAGCGCACCGGCCGCGGCCGGTGCCGAGGCACCCAGCGCGACCGCCGCCGCCAGCGCCGCCAGCGCGTTCTCGACGTTGAAGTGGCCCGGCAGGGGCATCTCGACGGTGAGGTTCCCCAGGGACCCGGTCACGCCGAACCTCGATCCCGACGCGTCGAACGAGACCGCATCGGCGCGGATCGCGGCCCCGTCGTCGCCGGCGGCCGAGAAGGTGACGAGATCGTCTCCGTATTCGGCCTCGAGCTCGCCGGCCAGGCGGCGGCCGTAATCGTCGTCGATGTTCACGACCGCGGCGCCGGGGCGCTCCCCGCGTTCCGGAAGGAACAGGACCCGCTTGGCCGCGTAGTACTCCTCCATGCCCGGGTGGAAATCCAGGTGATCCTGGGTCAGGTTCGTGAACACCGCGACACCGAAGCGAATGAGGTCGGCGCGCCCCAGCTTCAGCGCGTGCGAGGAAACCTCCATCGCGCAGGCGCGGTCGCCCGCGTCGAGCATCGAGCGAAACGTCGCCTGGAGGTCGATCGCCTCCGGGGTCGTGCGCTCGACCTCGGCATCGACGCCCCCGATCACGCTCTTCACGGTCCCGAGCAGGCCGGTGCGCACCCCGCCCGTCTCGAGCAGATGGCGGATCAGGAACGCGGTCGTGGTCTTCCCGTTCGTGCCGGTGACTCCCGCCACCTGAAGCTCGGCCGTGGGATCGCGCCAGAAGGCGCGCGCGGCCGGCGCCATCGCCGCGCGCGCGTCGCGCACCAGCGCCTCGCTCGCGTCCAGGCCCAGCCGGCGCTCGACGACCAGCGCCGGGCTGCCCGCGTCGACCACGGCCTCAGCGAAATCGTGCCCGTCGGCCCGTGCGCCGGGCACGCAGAAGAAGAGGACGCCCGGCCCGGCGCGACGGCTGTCGTACGCGAGGCCCGAGATCTCGACGCCGGCATCGCCGTTGATCTCGGCGTCCTGGCCCGCAAGGACCTTCCGGAGCTCCATCGGTGCGATTCTAGGTCCCTGCCGGGAGGGCAAATCCGGTTTCGCGCCTTACGTCGCTCATGAGATACCTGGCGGGGCCGTGGCGGCGGCCGCCGCTCTCCTCAGGGCGTCGTCGCCGAGTTGTCCGCCGCCACACCCAGGTGCGGTAGCGCGAACTTCGCGATCTCGCCGAAAGCCGGCGCCGCGACGGTCCCGCCGTAGTGGCTGCCGTACGGCGGGTTGTCGACCACGACCGAGACCAGCAAGCGCGGATCCTCGGCCGGGGCGAAGCCGACGAACGAGCCGACGTACTCGGTCTCGGAGTAGGTCCCGTCCACGACCTTCTGGGCGGTTCCGGTCTTGCCCGCGAGGACGTACCCGGGGACCTGCACGGAGGCGGTGCCGCCGGGCTCGAGGACTCCCTCGAGCATCTCGCGCAGGCGGGCGGAGTTCTTTTCGGAGATCACCCGCTCGCCCGAGTCGGTCGGGGTCGGCTCGCCGTCCTCCTCCAGGATCAGCTTGGGCGTTCGCAGGACGCCGCCGTTTGCGATCGCGGCGAAGGCGCTCGCCATCTGGATCGGGGTCACGGCGAGGCCCTGACCGATCGGCAGGTTGCCCATGCTCGAGCCCGAGTACTCATCCGGCGACAGGACTATGCCCTGTTCCTCGCCCGGGAAGTCGATGCCGGTCGGTTCGCCGAACCCGAAGGCGCGGATCCAGTTGTCGAAGGCGTCGTCCCCGCGTTCGCGGTTCAGCTCCAGCCCGATCGTCACCGCACCGACGTTGGAGGACTGAGCGAGGATGTCGGCGACGGTCAGGGTCGCCGGGCCGCGCGGGTGGGCCTCCTCGATCGTCCGGTCGGCGACCGTGATCGTCGGCGCCAGCCCGAACGGCGTCGAGGGCTTGACGAGACCCTCCTCCAGCGCGCCCGCGACCGTGAACGCCTTGAAGGTCGAACCGGGCTCGAACGTGAAACTCGTGGCCATGTTCTGGAGGTCCTCGGGCTCGGACTCGTCGAGCGCGTACGGATCGACGCCGGGCCAATTCGCCATCGCCAGCACCTCGGAGGTGCGCGGGTCCATGACGATCGCGGTCGCCCCGTCGGGGTCGTACGTCTCGCCGATCTCGTTGATCACGCGCTCGGTGGTCGCCTGGATCGCGGCATCGAGCGTCAGCCTGATGTCGGACCCCCCGGCCGCGGCGGCGATCGTGTCGCGCTCGAGCTCGTCGCCCAGCGCGTCGCGGGTGATCTCCCGCTCCCCGTCGCTTCCGTGGAGGATCTCTTCCTCGGATGCCTCGAGCCCGGTCAGACCCTGGTTGTCGATGCCGGCCGTTCCGATCACCTGCGACGCGAGCTCGCCCTCTGGGTAGATCCGGCGGCTGTCGGGCAGGAGGCCGATGCCGGCGAGCTTCAGCTTCTCGATCCTCTCCGCGGTCGGCAGATCGACCTTGCGGGCCAGGTACTCGAAGCCGGAATCCGGGTCCGCCAGCTGTTCGAGCAACTTGTTCTGATCGACGCCGAGGACGCCCGCAAGCTCGGCGGCGGCCGCCGGTGGATCCTCGACCTGATACGGCGTCGCGAACACGCTCACCGCCTCCTCCGAGAGCGCCAGCGCCTTGCCGTTGCGGTCGAGAATCGCTCCGCGGACACCCGGGACCATCACCGTCTCGGTCTGCTGGCTGTGGGCGTCGGCCCGGTATCCGGATCCCTCCACCGCCTGCAGCCAGGTTGCGCGAATCAGGACCAGGACGAGAAGCGCGACGAACGAGGCAAAGAGGAGGCCGAGTCTGCGGTCAATCAGGTTCACGGAGTGATCCCGCCGGCCGTGGGCGCCGTCGCGGCCGGCGCAGGCGGCGCGGCGGTCTCAGCCGGAACCGTGGTCTCGGTGGGCGCGACAGGGGTGACCGACTCGGTCGGAACCGCGGTTTCGGTGCTCTCGGGAAGGACGGGAGCGACGGGGGGCGCGGGCGGCACGTACTCACTGCCGATCGTAATCGCGCCCTGGCCGAGGCGATCGGCGGCGGCCGCGGCGTCTCCCGGCTTGGGCTCGAGGTAGCGGATCGCACCGGGCTCCGGCACGATGAGCCCGAGGCGGTCGGCGGCGCCCTGAACGCGCTCGTTGGACAGTCCGGCTTCGATCTCGGCGCGCAACGTGGAGTTCTCCTGCAGCAGCTCGTCCGAGAGCGCCGCGGTCTTGCTCGAGGACGCGCTGAAGCTGAGGGCGAAGACGTTGAGGGCCACGATCCCCACGAGGAGCGAACCCAGGAGCCCGATCCAAAGGCGGCTGCGCGTCAACCGCAGGACGACGCCCGAGTCGGCGATGCCGCCCACGGCGACGGCTGTCCGGCCCACGGCGACCGGGACGAGCCGCGGCCCGGGACGCGGAGCGGGGCGCGGGGCGCGCCGAGGCGCCGGCCTGGCGGCGCGGGCCGCTGCGGTGCGGCGAGCGCGCGGTGGCGCCTTGCGTGCTGTTGCAGCGGCGGGCATCAAGACCAATTCCCTGCCGGGAGGGCGATGTTGGTTTCGCGCCTTGCGTCGCTCATCAGACAAGACCAATTCCCTGCCGGGAGGGCAATTGGTTTCGCGCCTTGCGTCGCTCATCAGACATCCCCGTTCGGCGCGGAGCCTCGGCCTTCCTGCGCGGCAAGCTTTACCGCCACGCGTAGATGCGCCGAGCGTGACCGCGGATTCGACTCCATCTCGGCGGCGGTGGGTGCCACCGCGCGCTTCGTGAGGAGCTCGGCCTCGGGCTCGTGCCCGCACTGACAGACCGGCAGCTCGGGCGGGCAGATGCAGCCCTGCGCACGGTCCGCCAGAAACCGCTTCACTGGGCGATCCTCGAGCGAATGGAAGCTGATGGCGCCGAAGCGCCCGCCGACCCGCAGCAGGCTCCAGGCGGCCGGGAGCGCTCGGCCGAGCGAATCGAGCTCGCCGTTGACGGCGATCCGCAGCGCCTGGAAGCTCCGCTTCGCGGGATGCCCCCGTCCGAAGCGGTACGCCGGCGGCACCGCGTCGCGGATGACGTCGACGAGCTCGGCGGTGGTCTCGAACGGCCGCCGGGCAACGATCTCGCGCGCGATCGAGCGGGCGTGACGCTCCTCGCCGTAGTCGCGCAGGACCTGGGCGATGCGGTTCTCCGGCCATTCGTTTACGAGCTCGCGCGCACTAAACGGCGCGCCGGGGTCCATCCGCATGTCGAGCGGGGCGTCGTACGAGTACGAGAACCCGCGCTCCCACGCGTCGAGCTGCATCGAGGAGATCCCGAGGTCCATGTAGACGATGTCGGCGATCACGCCCTCGCGGGCGAGCTCGTCCAGCCCGTCGGCGAAGTCCGCGCGAATGAACCGCGCCTGGCAGCCCAGCTCGCCCTGAATCTCGGCGAACCGCTCGGCAGCGGAGGGGTCGCGGTCGATGCAAACCAGCGTGCCCGTCGGGCCGAGGCGCTCGGCAATCAGCCGGGCGTGACCGCCGCCGCCGAACGTGCAATCGACCGCCAACTCGCCCGGCTGCGGACCGGTGAGCGCGATCAGCTCAGGCGCAAGGACTGGGACGTGCTCGGTCGGCATGTAAATCAGTGTGGCCATCGTCGGTTGCGGTCCCCGCTCACCCGTTGTCCCGGGGCCAGTCCGCGGCTGCGAGCTCCTCGGCGACGGCGCTGGCCTTGGCGTCCATCTCCTCCGAATGCTCGGCCCAGCGCTCGGGACTCCACACCTCGAGGTGATCGTCGGCCCCCACCACGACGCAGGACCCGGCGAGGTCGCCGTGCTCGATCAGGTGCTTCGCGAGGCGCAGGCGCCCGGCGGAGTCGAGGGTCTCGTCCTCGGCGTTGGCGTGGAAGCGGCGCCGCAACATGCGTGCGTTGCTCGAGAGTGGGTTCAGCCCGGAGAGGATGTGCTTCGCGAAGTCGTCGAAGCCGTCGTGCGGCCAGATCTCGACGCACGGGTCGAGGCCGGCGACGAGGACGGCGCCGTCGGCTAGCTGCGCCCGAAGCCTCGAGGGGATCGTCAGGCGATCCTTCGCGTCGAGACTGTGCTCGTGCTGGCCGCGGAAGGCCAAGGTCTTCGTCCTCTCTCCTCGAATGGTGTGCGGTTGAAGTGCTTGGCTGCCCCAGGAGACTTCGGGCCGGAGTGGTGAGGTGGGAGGAGCCTCGCCACCCCGGCCCTCTGGTCAACTTGGGCGCCACGGTAACCCACAACGCCCCACTTCGCAACACCATTCTGCTCAGAGCATTCGACTCGCTCCGTCGGACGGAACTGCTACCCGCCGCCGGTTGACCGCCTTTATGGCTTGTCAATGGGAGTTTGCGACCGCACGGAGGACTCCGGCGGATGCGTTCGAAGGGCCCGCGGATTGCAAGGCGGGTTGCAGCAAGCGGGTAGGCTGCCCGCCGCGATGGGCGACGAACAGGCGGCATCGACCCCTCCCCCGGGCGCCGAGGAACTGGCCGCCGGCGGGGTCCCCGAGGGCGGCCTCCAGGAGGCACCCCCAGTCGCGGAGATTCCCGACGACGCCAAGGACACACGCGGGAAGCACCTGAGCGCCCTGCTCCGCAACGTCTGGGTCCTGGGCCTCACCTGGACGATCGCGATCATCGCCCTGATCGCCGTCGGCACGCAGGCCGGATTCGGGTTCGGGGCGATCGGCGCCGTGGTCGTCCTGCTGATCGCCCTGATCGTCGTCTGGCTGATCGCGTCAAGCCGGGCTGCGAGCGACTTCTACGACGCCTACGCCAAGGGCCGGGGTCTAGAGCGGGTGTCCGGGCGGTCGAGCCTGCCACCGGTCACCGCCCTGCTCCGGAAGGGCGACCGCCGCTACACGCAGGAGCTGTTCAACGGCACCCTGCCCGGCGGCCTGGTTGGCGCGCTCGCCCACTACACCTACGAGGAGCAGTCGACCGATTCGAAGGGCAACCGTCAGACCACGTACTTCCACTTCACGGTCGCGGTCACCCAGCTCCCGGAGACCGCCCCGTTCCTGAGCGAATTGGCGCTTCAGCGCCGCTCGGGGTTCCGGTTCCTGGACTCGGCCGAGGACGTGTTCCGCGCGCGGCAGCGGGTCGAGGTCGAGAGCGAGTTGGCCGACAAGAAGTTCGAGATCTTCACCGGCAAGGGCGACGAGCTGAACCGCGCCCGACAGGTCTTCACGCCCACCTTCGTCGTCTGGCTCGGCGAGGAGGCGCACGAGGGCATCGCGTTCGAGCTCACCGCCGGCGCCCTCGTCGTCAACATCAAGGGCCACCTGAAGACCGCGCACGAGCTGGACGCATTCTGCGACGGCGCCGCCGTGGTCGCCAGGCGCCTCCTGGAAGAAGCGAAGGAGTAGCTACCAGGCCCCGAAGAGGGCATCGGAGTGGGCGATCAGCGCCGCGGCGATCGTCAGCAGCGCGGACGGCACCAGGACGAGGGCCACCACGAGCTGGATCTGCGGCGCGGCCCGCGCCGCGAGCTCCTCGACCCGGCGGCGCTCCTCGCGTCGCAGGCTCGCGGCCTGCGCGTGGAGCTGATCGGCGAGCGGCGAGCCGTAGCGGCGCGAGCGGTCCAGGGCCGCGGCGAGGGCGCCCAGCTCGGACGCTCCGGTCCGGTCGCGCAGCCGCTCCAGCGCGGCGGCGACCGGTGAACCCGTCTCGATCTCGGCGAGAGTGATCGCGAGCTCGGTGGCGAGGGCGCCCTCGCTCCCGCCCGCGATCTCCCCGAACAGCGGCGCAGGTGCCCGCCCCGCGGCAGCTCCGACGGCCAGGAGGTCGAGCGCGTCCGGCAGCGCTGCCACGAGCCGGGCGCGATGTCGTCGCGCGGCGCGCTCGGCATGGGCGTCCGGGGCGAGGAAGCCCGCCGCGACCAGGCCCGCCGCGAGGACGGGCGCGAGACGTCCCGGTGCGACCGGCGCGATTGCCGCGAAAGCGACGGCGCCCGCCCCGGCTCCCGCGAGCTTGGGCAAGAGCACCGCGCCGTCGACGTCCAGGTGCCGGGCCATCCGCCGCGCCGCGGCCGGCGGCCCGAAGCCGGCCAGCTCCCACGCGGAGGCGAACACGAGCAGCCCGGCCAGGCCGGCCAGCACCGGGCTCACGGCACCGCGACCCTGCCCAGGCGCTTGATCGCCGCGAATCCGGCCACCTGGAGCGCCCCGGCGACCGCGAGCAGGGCAAGCGACGCGCCGTTTCGCAGGAGGCCCGTGACGAAACCCGGCGCCAGCAACTCGACCAGCAGCGCGGCGCCCGCGGGCATCGCGGCGACGAGCAGCCCGGTGAACCGCGCCTGGGCGGTGGCCGAGCGGGCATCCGCCCGGGCGCGCTCGCGCGCCGCGGCCGCCTCGGCGTAGCGGCGCAGTAGCGAGACGAGATCGCCACCGGCGATCCGCTGCGAGAGCAAGACCGCGCAGAACGCGTCCACTCGCGGCGAGCCGATTCGCCGGCGGAGCCCGGTGAGAGCGCTCTCGAGCGACGCGCCGAGATCGAGGTCGGCGCGCACCCGGGACATCTCGGCTGCCGCGGGACCGTCCAAGCGATCCCGAGGCGCCGTCGAGCGCTGCGCGCGCAGACCGCCCTGCGGCGAGCGCATCCGCGGTCGCTGTCGCGATCCGCGGCAGCGCCCTCTCGACGGCTCGCCGGTAGCGCCTTGTGCGAGCGGCGACGGCCCAGCTCGCCGCCGCGGGCCCGGCAGCAGCCAGCGGTGCCGCGGGGGCCGGGCCCAGGATCCAGGTTCCACCGAAGAGCAGGCCGGCGCCGACGAGGAGCCCCAGCCGCCGCCGCTCCGCGGCGCTCGGCGCGTATCCCTCGCTTCCCGCCCGGCGGAGCGGCTCGAACGCCCGAGCCACCCAACGCGCGGCGGAGGGCGCCGCGCGCACGGCATCACGGGCGGCCACCGCGGCGAGGCCGCCCGCGAGTGCCGCGACCAGGACAGCCGCGCTCACGCCGCCCAGAGCTCGCGAACCGCGACCACTCCGGCGGCCGGCACCACCTCCGCGACCTGGACGAGCCGTCGCGCCCCGCCGGGCTCGCGGCGGAGGTGCGCGACGAGGTCGATGCCGCGAAGCACCTGGTCCCGAATCGCCTCGTGGGGCAGGCCGACGCCCGACATGAGCGCCAGCGTCTCGAGCCGGCGGAGGGCGTCCTCTGGTGAATTGGCGTGCAGGGTCGAGAGCGCGCCCTCGTGGCCGGTGTTCAGCGCCGTGAGGAGATCGAGCGCCTCGGCTCCACGCACCTCGCCGATCACGATCCGGTCCGGTCGCATTCGCAGCGCGTTGCGCAGAAGGTCGCGGATCGTCACCTCTCCCCTGCCCTCCACGGACGGCGGCCTGCTCTCGAGCCGGACCACGTGCGGCTGTCGCAGGCGAAGCTCGGCGGCGTCCTCGATCGTAATCACCCGGTCGCCGGGGTCGATCCAGGCCGACAGCGCGTTCAGCAGGGTGGTCTTCCCCGAGCCCGTGCCGCCGGTGACGAGCAGCGTCCGCCGGCCTCGAACAGCCTGCTCAAGAATCTCCGAGGCAGCGGGGGCCACCGACCCGGCCTCGACGAGCTCGGCGGGCCCGGGCCGCTCGATGCCGAACCGCCGAATCGAGATCGCTGCCCCGTCGACCGCAAGGGGCGGGACTACGACGTTCACGCGGGAGCCGTCTGCCAGGCGAGCGTCGGCCATCGGGGAGAGCTCGTCGACCCGTCTGCCGGTCGGCGCGAGGATCCGCTCGATCGTGTCGCGCACCTGTTGCTCGCCGGCGAACTCCACATCGGCGCGTTCGATCCGCCCGGCCCGCTCGACGTAGACCTCGCACGCGCCGTTCACCATCACCTCCTCGACCGCGGGGTCGGCAAGGAGCTCCTCGAGCGGCCCGAGGCCGATGGTCTCGCGCAGCACGAGCTCGGCCAGCTCGGCGCGCTGATCCGGGTCCAGCACGGCGGCTTCGCGCTCGACGAGCGCCGCCACCGACTCCTCGAGGTCACCGCCGAGCCGGCCGGCGGAGGCCTCTGCCCGGCGCTCCTCGGCGAGCTGGCCTCGCAGCCGCTCGGCGAGAGCGTGCGTGTTCCGCTCGACCGCGTCCACACCCGGAAGAGGGCGCAACTGCGGCGGACTCTCCCCGGCTAGGTCTCCCCCACCGCCAGGCGCGCGGGCGCCTCGCGCCGCCGCCGCCGCGGCAGCACCATGCCCACCGCGGCGAGGCCGGGGGGCAAGCGTCCGCCCGTCGAGAGCCAGGAGCCGGCGAGGATCAGGAGCATCCCGGCGATTGCCGCCGGACCCAGGCTCTCGTCGAGGAGGGCGACTCCGAGCAGCACCGCGATCGCAGGGTTCACGTAGGTGATGACGCTCGCGCGGGTCGGGCCAACATCGGCGATCAGGTTGAAGAACAGGATCAGCGCCAGCGCCGAGCAGACGGCGCCCAGCACCACGATCGAGGCGACCGCGCCGCCGCTGACCTCGGCACCTGGGATCGAGCCGATGCCGGCCGGCGCCAGCATCACGGTGCTGATCGCCAGCGCGACCGCCACAGCCCCGATCGGGTTCACGTCGGAGAAGTGGCGCTTGACGATGAACAGACCGGCTGCGTAGCAAAGGGTCGCGCCGAGGATCGCGAGCGCCCCGAGGATCTCACTGCCGCGACCGCCGACGTCGATCCCCAGCAGGAGAACCACGCCGCCGAGGCCGACGAAGAGCCCTACGAGCCGCATGCCTCGGACGCGTTCGGTGTGGTCAACGCGAAACGCGAGGAGGGCGGTGACGAGCGGCAGCGAGGCGATCAGGATCGCGGCGAGGGACGACGAGACGTGCTGCTCGCCGAGCGGGATCAGCCACCAGGGGAGGCCGCACTCGGCGATCGAGAACGCCACGAGCGGCTTCGCCTTCGAACGCAGCCCGTCGAGGTAGCCCAGCTTCCACGCAATCGGCAGGAGCAGGGCGGCGCCGATCGCCACCCGGCCCCACGCGACCAGCATCGGCGAGGCGCCACCGTCGAGCGCGACCTTGATGAAGAGATACGGAACGCCCCAAATCAGCGAGACCGAGGCGAACAGGATCCAGGCTCGGCGGGACATCGGCCGTGACGATAGCGGCGAGGATCCCGGCCTCAGCCCCCGTGCCGGCGTCGCTCCGAGCGGTAGCGCTCGACCTGGTCGGCCATCTCCTCGGATGCTTTGGCCGCGGCCGGGCCCTCGTACTCGTCGTGGCGCCTGACCCACTCGCCGCCCGCCGAGGTCTGCGGGTAGCCCTCGGGCGTGTCCTGCCACTCCTCCTGGCGGCCGAGCGCAGTGATGTCGAGGTAGCCCCAGAGGCCGCCGAGCGCCTCGTCGCCGCGGCCGTCGACGAAGTACGTGCGGAAGATCCGGCCATCGTCGTCACGGAAGAACGCGTTCGTGCCGTGCCACTCGCCGACGCCGAAGTCGGCGTCGAAGTCGTCGGTCAGCGTGTACCAGGGGAAGACCTCCCAGCCCATCCGCGCCTGCCAGCGCTCGATCTCGGGCTGCGGCGCGCGCGAGACGAACGCGAACGTCGTGTCGCGCGCGTTCAGATGCGCGGGATGGGTGACCTGATCGGCGACCCAGGAGCAGCCCGGACAGCCCGACTGCGGCCAGCCGGCGACCCCCGGCTCGTAGAAGAAGCGGTAGATGATCAGCTGACGGCGGCCCTCGAAGAGATCCGCGAGCGTCGCCCGGCCGTCAGGGCCCACGAACTCGTAGTCCTTCTCGACGAGCATCCTCGGCATCCGCCGGCGCTCGGCGGCGAGCGCATCGCGGGCGTGCGTCAGCTCCTTCTCCTTGACCAGCAGCTCCTCGCGCGCCGCCTTCCACTCCTGCGGCGAGACGATCGGGGGCAGGTTCATGTCGTTCGTGCTCTCACGCTGCATTGGGCTTCTCCTCTCGCTCTTCCGCCAGCCGCTTCAACGCGGCCAGTCTCGTGTCCCAGTCCGATGCGAGCCCGGCCATCCAGCCCGCCGTCTCCTGCAGCGGCTCGGTGCGGATCACGAAGATGACCTCGCGTCCGACCCGCCGCCGTTCGACCAAACCCGCGCGACCGAGCACCGCCAGGTGCTTGATCACGGCGGGACGGCTGACCGGCATCTCCGCGGCGAGGGTTGTCGCCGTCCCTCGGCCCCGCCCCGCCAGCGCCTCCAGCAGGCGCCAGCGGGTCGGGTCGGCCAGGGCCGCGAAGACTTCGGTCCGGGCGTCGGTCACGCTGCGACCCGTTCGGCGTACTCGGCCAGCTCACCCAGCTCGAGCCGCCAGCCCTCGGTGTTGCTGCCAAGGTTGCGCTTGCGCTGCTCGGGCGTCGCGTCGAGCCCGGCGAACCCGGTCTCGACGACCGTCAGGCGGGTGCCGTCGCCTTCGGAGGCGAGGGTGAACTCGACCAGAGTCGAGTTGCCCTCGACGGGATGCAAGCCACCCGGGTCCTTGAACGGTGCCCAGCGGAACGAGAACGCGGTCGGCTTCTCGAGACGCTCGATACGGCCACGCGATTTCCCGTGCTCGGCCCAGCGCAGCTCGAGCTCGCCTCCGACGCGCAGGTCGACGTCCGCGCCCGCGTCGCCGAACCAAGTGCCGAGGTGCTCCGCCTGGGTGATCAGCTCCCAGACCCGCTCGACCGGTGCGCCGATCTGAACCTCGCGCTCGATCTTGTCCTCCATTTTCCGATCCTCCTTTGTGTAACTACTTGGTTACGCCTCAACTGTAACACATCGGTTACTCCTGGGTCGCGCGGTAGCTTCTCCCTCGTGCCCGAGCAGCAAGTCGTCCTCGTCTGCCGCCGGCTCCTGCCCGCCGGGCTCGCTTTGCTGTCCGAGGCCGGCTACGAGGTGCGCGAGGGAGGGCCCGAAGCCACCGCCGAGGAGCTGCTGGAGCTGGCCCCGGGATGCAGCGCGATCGTGGCCGATCCCAGCGTGCCCGTCGGCCCGGACCTGCTCGACGCCGCGGGTGCGGAGCTGCGGGTGGTGGCGAACTTCGCGGTCGGGTACGACAACGTCGACCTCGACGCCTGCCGCGAGCGGGACGTCGCGGTGACCAACACCCCGGGGGTCCTGACGAATGCGACCGCAGAGCTGGCGTTGACGCTGACGATGGCGGCGGCGCGGCGCACCAGCGAGGCGGAGGCCGACCTTCGTTCGGGCCGCTGGGCGGGCTGGGACCCCGGCGCGTATCTCGGTCTCGAGCTCAGCGGAGCGACCGTCGGCGTGGTCGGCCTCGGCCGTATCGGATCACGCTACGCGGAGCTCGTGCGCCCCCTCGCGGGCGAGCTGCTCTACACCGCGCGATCGCCGAAGCCGGAGGCGGAGCGGGACCTCGCCGCCGAGCGGGTCGAGTTCGAGCAGCTGCTCGAACGGTCGGACGTCGTCAGCCTGCATGCGCCCTCGAACGCGGAGACGCACCACCTCATCGGCACGGCCGAGCTCCGGGCGATGCAACCGCACGCCGTCCTGGTCAACACCTCGCGCGGCTCTCTGGTCGACGCCACCGCGCTCGCCGCGGCGCTCGAGGCCGGCGAGATCGGCGCCGCCGGGCTCGACGTCTACGAGCACGAGCCGGCGGTTCCTCCGGAGCTGCTCTCGGCGCCGCGCTGCGTGCTCCTCCCGCACATCGGCTCGGCGACGCAGGCGGCGCGCGACGGGATGGCGACGCTCGCAGCGCGCAACGTCGTGGCCGCGCTCGCCGGCGAGGAACCGCCAAACCCCGTCATCTAGATTCGTCGGGTGGCGGCGATCGAGGTCATCGACGGGGACATCACCCGGCTCGAGGTGGAAGCCATCGCCAACGCGGCCAATACCGACCTCGCCCACGGCGGCGGCGTCGCGGGAGCGATCGTGCGCGCCGGCGGCCGCTCGATCCAGGACGAGTCCGATGCGCTCGCTCCGATCGAGCTGGGCAGCGCGGTCGCGACGGGGGCGGGCCACCTGCCCAGCCGCTGGGTGATCCATGCCGCCACCATGCGCCTGGGCGGGCCGACGTCGGCCGAGATCATCCGTGCCGCGACCGCGGCCACGCTCGAGGTCGCCGACGAGCTCGGCTGCCGGTCGCTGGCCCTGGTCGCGTTCGGCACCGGCGTTGGCGGATTCCCGATCGAGGAGGCCGCCGCGATCGAGGTTGCCGAGGCGCGGCGCCACGTCGCCGGCGAGAGCGGGCTCGAGCGCGTCGTGTTCGCCGTGCGCGGTACCGAGGCGCTCGCCGCCTTCGAGGCCGCCCTGGAGGCCTGAGTGGACCTCGAGGTCGCGCTCACCGTCGTCCTCGTGTCGGTCGTCGCGCTGCTGATCGCGGCGCAGTTCCTGCGTGTGCCGTATCCGATCCTGCTCGTGATCGGTGGCCTGGGGCTGGGGGCGATCCCGAACATCCCAACGGTCGAGCTCGAGCCGGACCTGGTCCTGCTGATCCTGCTGCCCCCGATCCTGTACGCCGCCGCGTTCTTCACCCCCCTGCGCGAGCTGCGGCGAAACGTCGGACCGATCTCGCTGCTCGCGGTCGGCCTGGTGCTGGCGACGATGGTGGTCGTCGCGCTCCTGGCGCACCACGCGCTCGGCTGGGATTGGGCGCCGGCGTTCGTGCTCGGCGCGATCGTCTCCCCCACGGATCCCGTCGCCGCGACGTCGATCGCCCGCCGCCTCGGGGTGCCGGGCCGGATCGTGACGATCGTGGAGGGCGAGAGCCTGATCAACGACGCCACTGCCCTGGTCGCCTACAAGTTCGCCATCGCCGCCGTCGTGACCGGCAGCTTCAGCCTGGCCGAGGCGAGCGGCGAGTTCGTGGTGAACGCAATCGGGGGTGTCGCCGTGGGCGTCGCCGTCGGTGCCGTCGTGGCGGCGGTGCGGCGACGGCTGGACAACCCGCCGGTCGAGATCACGATCGCCTTGTTCACCTCCTACTTCGCTTACCTTCCGGCGGAGGAGCTGGGGGTCTCCGGCGTCCTCGCGGCGGTCACCGTCGGCATCTACATGGGCCGGCTGACGTCGCAGCTGACCACTCCGACGACTCGGATCCAGGGAATCGCCGTGTGGGAGATCCTCACGTTCGTCCTGAATTCGGCGCTGTTCGTGCTGATCGGGCTGCAGCTCCCAACCGTTCTCGATGCGCTCGACGAGAACGGCGCGGGCGAGCTGATCGCGGATGGGGCGCTGGTCGCAGCCACCGTGATGGCGGTGCGCATCGCCTGGGTGTTCCCGCTGACCTACGCGCCCCGACTGTTGCGCAAGTTCCGCGAGGCCGGGCCGCCGCCCCCGTGGCAGCACACGCTCCTGGTGGCCTGGACCGGCATGCGGGGCGCCGTCTCCCTCGCCGCCGCGCTGGCGGTGCCGCTGACGATCGACGCCGGAGGGCCCTTCCCCGAGCGCGACGAGATCATCTTCCTCGCGTTCTCCGTAATCCTGGCCACCCTGATCATCCAGGGGCTGACCCTCCCGCCGCTGATCCACTTCCTCGACGTCGACGACGCGGACGAGCAGCTCGACCGGGAGGAATCCAAGGCGCGGCTCCTGGCAGTCAAGACCGCGCTCGAGCGGCTCGACGAGCTGGTGACCGAGGAGTGGGTGCGCGAGGACACGGTCGAGCGGGTCCGCCGCTCGTACGAGTACCGGCAACGGCGGTTCGCATCTCGGTTCGACGACGAGGCGGACTCGGACGGCTACGAGGAGCGCTCCGAGGCCTACCAGCGATTGATCCGCGAGGTGATCGACGCGCAACGGGTGACCCTGCAAGCCCTGCGCGACGCCGGCAAGATCAACGACGAGGTCATGCGCCGGATCGAGCGCGAGCTCGACCTCGAGGACTCGCGCCTCGAGATCTGACGTGGCGGGGACGCGCGACCTCGAGTCGGAGATCCTGCGCCGCGTCCGTGCGATCCCGCCCGGGTTCGTCGCGACCTACGGCGACCTCTGCCCGGAAGCGCCGCGGCGGGCGGGCGCGGTGATGGCCGCCAACGACGACCCGGACCTGCCCTGGCACCGAGTCGTCCGCGCGGACGGATCACTCGCGGTGGGCGAGCGCCAGCGCCGCCTGCTCGAGGCCGAGGGGGTGCCGTTCCGCGGGCGCCGCGTCAACCTGCGGGAGGCGTGGTTCGCCGTGGGCCACGAGAGCCGTTGACGAAGGTCCCGGGGGGGCATAGAGTCATCCCGACAACTCATCAGATCGGGGGACGCCATGAATGGCAAGAGGGCATGCGCAGTGGCGATCGCGACGGTCGTGCTCGTGCTCGGGGTGTCGACGACCGCGGGTGCGCGCGGCGGCGGTTCGATCCCGACGTCGATCGTCTTTGACAGCGCCCAGGACACCGCGAACCCGAACGTCCTGCGCTTCATTGGTGTGGTGACCTCACCGAAGCCGAAGTGCGAGAAGCACCGCCAACTCCGGTTCGCAGCGCGACCGTTCCCGAGCAACGCTCCGTTCAGCCCGCGCGGATCGGCCGAGACCAACGGCGACGGCGAATGGTCGAAGCTGCTCAACGTCCAGGGCCTGCCGGAGTTCAGGATCAAGGCGCCTGCGAAGAGGGTCGGACGGCCGGGGCACCGTAGGAAGTGCGCCGCCGACACGATCTTCCTCGAGCCCTGAGCGGCGGATAGACCCCGGTCCAGTTCACCGGGCCAGGAGCCGAATCGAGCCGGCGGCGCCCTCGGCGCGGATCAGGCGCAGGGCCTGCGGGCGGCTCAGCGCAAGGGTCGCGACCCAGCGGTCGGCTCCCAGGCCGGTCTCGGCTGGAGCCTTCCGGAGTTCGAGCAGCGGCACCCGCTCCGCGGCGACGTATGTGCGGCCAATCGCCGGCCCGGGGCCGGGGTCGCCGCTGACCACCACGTCGACGGCGGCTCCCGGCGCGGTGCGGCTGGCCTCCAGCGCGCCGGCGCCCGTGACCGTGATCTCAACCGGGGTCGTGCCACGCGGCGGACCGGCGTGCCCGCGCCCCGTACGTCCGTCGACTGCCAGGCTGGACGCCGTGACGTAGGAGCCCGCGGGGAGTGTGACTCCGAGCCGGCGACGGAGCGCCTCGGCGGGCGTGCCGAGGGCGTCCGGCGGCGCGAACGCCGATGGGACGCGCCGCTCCTCCAGATCGTGCTCGACGGCCGAGCGGTCGAGTACGGCGCGGCGCTCGAGGGTCGCCGCCGCCACGACCACCGGCCGCAACTCCCCGAGGCCGCTTTCGTCCGGCGCGGCACTCCCCGCCAACGCCGCGGACAATCCGGCGCAGGCGAGCGCCCCGACGGCGAAGAGAACGGCGCGTCCGCGCGGGCTCACCGGCGCTGGTGGACCCGCGGGAGCCTGGGTTCGCGACCCGGCACCAGGGGCAGCTCCAGCGCGGCGACCGTGCCGTGGCCGAGGGCGCGCACCCGCAGGCGGCCACCGTTTCC
Source organism: uncultured bacterium (assembly GCA_963734015.1). GTDB lineage: Bacteria > Actinomycetota > Thermoleophilia > Solirubrobacterales > 70-9 > JALZKA01. The sequence goes on from CAVTFG010000007.1 coordinate 128,592, forward strand.
GCGCGCCAGGGACCGGGTGAGGCGCAGGCCGTGGCCGCGACGCGGCTCGGCGTGGTCGCGCACGCGGGCCGCGCGGCGGGCGCCGTGATCGCGGACCGCCAGCTCGAGGCGTCGCCCGCGCCGGGCGCCCTGGATCGTGATCTCGCCGCCGCCGTGCTCGAGGGCGTTGGCGATCAGGTTGTCGAGCGCCTGCGCCACACGGACCGGGTCGACGTCGGCGAGCTCCTCGCCGCAGCGCCACTGGACGCTGATCCGCCGGCCCGCGGCCGCGACGCGCCCGCGCCAGCGCTCCGCTGCCGCGATGGCGAGCATCCGTCCCTCGACCGGGCGCCGGCGCAACTCGAAGCGCTCGCCGTTCACCTCGCGGTCCAAATCGCGCAGCGCGGCGAGCGCCAGCTCGAGCGGCTCGGGCCGGGTCGCGGCGCTCGGCTTGGCCGCGAGCACCATGGCCTGGAGCGGGCGGCGGAGCTCATGGAGGCGCTCGTTGAGCGTCCGCCGGCGGCGCGCGCCGCGGACGCGGTCGCGGACGGCGACTACAGCCATCGTCAGGGCGACCGGCCAGGTGACTCCGGCGATGCCTCCCAGCACCTGAAGCGGATCGCCGTTCATGACGGAAGCAGCCGGTAGCCCACGCCCCAGACGTTCACGACAAACCGGCCGCCATCGGGATCGAGCTTGCGCCGCAGGCGGCTGGCATGAGAGTCGAGGGTCCGGGTCCGGCCCATCGTCTGGAAGTTCCAGACATCGCGCAGCAGCTCCGACTTGGTGAACACCCGTCGCGGCTCGGACGCCAGGGTCAGCAGCAGCTCGTATTCCTTGTTCGCGAGCATGACGGGCTCGCCGTCGACCCGGACCTCCCGGCGCGAGGAGTCGATCACGAGATCGCCGACCCGGATCGAGCCCTGCCGGTGCTCGGAGCGGCGCCGGAGGACCGAGCGCAGCCGGGCCGACAGCTCCGCGAAGTGGAACGGCTTGACCACGTAGTCGTCGGCCCCCTCTTCGAGCCCGCGGACGCGGTCCACCTCGCCCGAACGGCCGCTCAGGATGACCACCGCCAGTCCCGCGTCGTAGCGGCCGGTCGTTCGCTCGGCGCCGCGGATCTCGCGCAGCACGTCCAGGCCCGACGCATCCGGCAGGCCGAGGTCGAGCAAAAGCAGGTCGGGGCTTCGGTACTGGCAGTGGCGGAGCGCGTCGGCGGCGTTGGGCGCGGCGACGACCTCGAAGCGATCGGCTCGCAGGTGGTCGCAGAGGAGCTCCAGCGTCGGTGGATCGTCCTCGCACACCACCACGACGCCGAGCGGCTCGATCTTTGGAAGCATCTGGCGGGCCTTTCGTCGGGTCGGACAGCCGGAGAACAACCCCGACCCGCGTTCGGCCGCCCCGGGGCGACAGCGAAACCGAGCCCTATTCGACGTCGATGGTGCAAACCCTCGTTCAATGACGACGAGCGACTGGCGCGGGGCGACGAATTTGGAAAAGATGCCCCCGCTCGCTTGGAAGGGCGGCCGCCCGGCCGCCGGGATTCGGAGTTAAAGGAAGAAAGTGGAGAAGGCCACCCGCCGGGGCAATTACGAATCAGGTTCGGACTACGTCCTCGAGTACGGCGAGCTCCGCTTCTCCTTCAACGAACAGGACTTTGCCCAGCGGGTCGAACAGGCGGCCGTGAAGCTCGACTTCGTCGAGCACGGGCTCGCGGGCGACGAGCTGCACGACCTGCTCGAGCTCGCGGTGAACGGCGAAATCCGCGAGCCGACCTCCACCCTCGGCGAGCACATCAACGAGCACTGGACCGAGCTCGTCGGCCCGGCCAACAAGAGCCTCGTCCACTGGCTTCGCCGGCTCGTTTTCCGTGGTGCCTGGCTCGACCAGCGGGTCAAGGAGGGCGAGCTCGACGTCGTCTTCGACGACGAGACCCACACCTTCGGCTACGTCCAGCCCGAGCGCGACTCCGAGCCGATCGAGCTCAGCCGCGAGCCAAGCTGGGCCCAGCTGGCGTACAGGCGCTAGCCCAGGCGCTCGCGGACTAGGGCCGCCGCCTCGGGCGGCGTCAGCTCGGCGAGCTCGTTGCGCAGGCGGCGGATCTCATCCATCTCGTCTTCGGAGCGGAGCTGCTCCTCGCCGATGACCCGGCACTCGGCGAACTTCAACGCCGGCTCGATTCCCTCCTCGGCGAGCGAGGCGTCCAGGGTCACCAGCGACGACTCGGTGGTCGCAACGGCGCGGTCCGCCGAGCCCTCGTCGTCACCCTCGTCGAGCGCCGTCGCGATCACGGTCAGCGACCCGGCGTCGTCCTCGGCGAGATCGCGGCCGGAGCCGAACAGCCGCTTCACCTCGGCGACTCCGTCGGCCGCAACGGCAAGACGCGAAAGCGAGTCGCAGACGAGGACGGCGTCGTCGCCGGCCTCCGCGACCCGACGGCCACGCTCCAGGGCGAGTTCGGCGATCCGCACCTGCTCCGCGGGCGCGAGGTCCGCCGGGGCGAGCGCCAGCTCGGCGTCCGGCAGCGCCCGCTCCCAGGCGGGGGCCTCCTCCGGCCGCTCGTCGATCAGCAGCACGATCAGCTTCGCCTCGCCGCCCGCGGCGACGGCCTGGCCGAGCTCGCGCAGGAGCGTGGTCCGCCCGGAGTGCGGCGTCGCGCGGATCAGCACGCGCTGGCCGAAGGCCAGTGGCGCGAGCAGGTCGACCGCACGGGCGAGCTGCCCGGCGTCGTCGGCGACGGGGATCCGGCGGACGGGCGGCTCTGGCGTCAACTCGTCGAAGTCGACTCGGCCCTCCTCCTGAGGCTCGCCGCCGTTCACCTTGTCGACGTGCACCAGCGCGCGATGGCGCTCTCCCCGACGGGCGTTCCGCGCGGGACCTGAGACCTCGTCGCCCGGCCGGAGCTCGCAGCGCCGGACCTGCGAGGCCGACACGTAAACATCGTCCGCCCGCGTGCTCAGGCCGCCCAAACGGAGGAACCCGTGGCGCTGGCGGGTGAGCTCCAGGATCCCCGTGACCTCCTCGGTCTCCTCGGGCTCGTCCTCCTCGGCCCCCTCGCGCGCGGGGCGATCGCGGCGCGGGCGCTCCTCGCGCCCGCCCGCGGCCTGCAGCCGCTCGCGCTCCCGGCCACCGCGTCCACGCCCTCCGCGACGGCCACGACGGCGCCGCGGGCGGGGCGGGGCCTCGCCCTCATCATCGTCGCCACCGCCCTCATCACCGTCGCCACCGCCCTCGAGGCGCTCGATCAGGTCCTCGCGGCGAAGCAGCCGATAGCCGTCGATGCCGGCGTCCGCCGCACGCTCGTGCAGCTCGGCGAGATGGAGTTCGGATAGCTCGGACGCGCTCATGCAAGCGCAGAGTTATATCCGCTGCGAGGTGGAGCCAGGAGGGCGGACCCGAGCCCCGGCGTTGTTGAGCCGGCTTATCTAGCTCGCGCGCACCTCGTTGCGCGCCTTGACTAGGCCCTGGAGCCACTCGCCGAACTCGGGCCGGGTCTCCCAGTCGGCCTTGAACTTCTCGGCGCCGGCCGTGGTCAGCGGGTGATCGAGCATCTGCCGCAGGACCTTGGCCGGAGTGGTCGCGATCTCGCACCCGAGTTGGGCGGCGGTGATCACGTGCTCGGGATGGCGGAGCGACGCCGCGATGATCTGCGAGGTGACGCCGCCGGCGCGGAAGCAGTCCACGATCTCCGACACGACGCCGCCCGAATCGATCGAGATGTCGTCGAGCCTGCCCATGAAGCACGAGACGTAGGTGGCGCCGGCGCTCGCCGCCAGCAACGCCTGGTTCGGCGAGAAGACGAGGGTCATGTTGACCGGGATGCCGTCGGTGGTGAGCGCGTGCGTGGCCTCGAGGCCCTCCTTGCAGAACGGGACCTTGACGACGACGTGCTCGTGCAGCTCGGCCAGCGCGCGGCCCTCGGCGACCATACCGTCGGGGTCTTCGGACACCACCTCGGCCGAAGTCGGGCCGCCGGCCAGGTCGCAGATCCGCTTGATGATCTCGCCCGGATCGCCCTCCTCCTTCGCGAGCAGCGAGGGGTTGGTGGTGGCGCCGGCGAGAACGCCCCACTGGGCGATCTCCTCAACCTCTGCGACCGATCCGGTGTCGATGAAGAGCCTCAAGTCGTCCTCCGGTGAGTAGTGCGAATGCCTGACCCAGGTTAGGGCAGGCGGCGGTCAAACGGACGCGGGATCGATCCCCTCCGCGGCGGCGTCGCCCACCCACCGCTCGGCTCTCGGCGGCGACCCGCGTCTCGTCCCAGCCGAGCTCACCCCCCAGCGCCTCGGCGACCGGCCGGACGTCGCTCGCGGTCCTGAGCCGCGGCGCGGCGAGCAGCCCCAGGCGGGTGCGTCGCAGGAGCACGTCGGCGACCGACCGCGCCTGCTCGAAGCGGGCGGCCACGACGGCCTCGGCAACCAGGTCCGGTCGGCCGTCTGAGATCGGCCGCGCCAGCTCCGGGCGCTCCGCGGCCAGCCGCAGGACTTGACGTGAGAAGTGCCCGTAGCGAAACGCGAAAAGCTCCCGGTAACCCTCGGGCAGCGCTCCGTTCAAGCCCTCGGGCGGCGTGAGATCCTCGTCCGAGGCCGGCATCCCAAGCGGCAGGTCGCCGGTGCGGCACGGCGCGTCGCGGCCCTCGCGGTCGACCATCCGGTCGACGACCTGCTTGGCCATCCGGCGCCAGGTGGTGAGCTTGCCGCCGGTGATCGTGATCAGGCCGGAGGAGGTCTCATAGAGCTCCGCCTTGCGTGAGATATCGACCGACTTGTGCGGGTCGCCGCTGGCGATGAGGGGGCGGACCCCCGCGTAGGCCCCGGTGATCTTCGAGCGGTCGAGCGTGGTCCCGAAGTAGCCGTTGACCGCGTCGAGCAGGTACTCGATGTCGTCCCCGGACGGCTCGACGTGATCGATGTCGCCGTCGTAGTCGCGGTCGGTCGTGCCGATGAGAGTGCGCCCGTACCAGGGCAGGGCGAAGATCGTGCGGTCCTCGCCCGCGGGGACGATGCAGGCGGCGTCGCCGATGTTCAGGTCGTCGAACGACACCGTCACGTGGGTGCCGCGGCTCGGCGAGATGCTCGGGATCTCCTCCTCGCCCCGGATCTCGTCGGGGCGAATCCGGTCCGCCCAGACGCCGGTCGCGTTGACCACGTTCGGGGCACGGACGGCGAAGCGCTCGCCCGACTCGGCGTCGACGCACTCGACCCCTGCGGCGCGCCCGTCCGGTTCGACCAGGTCAACGACCTCGGCGCCGTTCAGCGGCACCGCCCCGAAGCGCTCGGCTTCCCCCAGGATCGTCAGGACCAGCCGGGCGTCGTCGGTCTGACAGTCGTAGAACAGATATGCCTCGCGTGGATCGCGGGGGCCGAGGGCGGGGATCAGCGCGGTGGCCTCGTCGCCCGGGATCGTGCGGTGGCGGTCCGGCGACCACTGGTCGACCGGCGGCGCGGTCTCCGAGCCCTCGCCCCGCAGTGCGGTCTCGCGCTTGCGCTCGCGCCGGCCCGACCCCACCCGCGTCGTCGCCATCACGTCGTACATGTTGAGGCCGATCCCCATCAGCCGGTTCCTCCGGTCCTCCCCCATCGCAGGGACTAGGAACGGCGTCGGGTAGACGAGGTGCGGCGCGAGCTCCACCAGGAGCTGGCGCTCGAGGAGCGCCTCGCGCACCAGCCCCAGGTCGAAGTTCTGCAGATAGCGGAGCCCCCCGTGGACCATCTTCGACGAACGGCTCGAGGTCCCAGCCGCCCAGTCCGCGCGCTCGACCACCGCCACGTTGTACCCGCGCGACGCCGCGTCGAGCGCAACGCCGGCGCCGGTCACGCCGCCGCCGACGACCACGACGTCGAACTCCTCCTCGGTCAGGGCGCTCAGGGCGTCGGCGCGGGAGAGCATCGGCTCAGGCTCAGCTAGTCCAGGTAGGTGACGACTGCGTCGGCCGGCGGGCGCTCGGGCGCCGGCTTCTCCTGGGCGGCGTACCCCAAGTGAATGAGGCCCACGAAGCGCTCGTTCTCCGGCACCCCCACCGCCCCCAGTCCGGCGCGGTCCCGCAGGATCGCCGGCGTCCGCCAGTACCCGGCCAGGCCGCGGGCGTGGGCGCCGAGCAGCACGATGTAGGCCGCGACCCCGGCGGCGTGCAGGTCCTCCTCGTTCTGCACCTCGTCGTCGGTGAGCGCGCATGAGCACACGACCAGCGTCGGCGCCCGGTCGAGCTTCGCGGCAGCCTCGGAGCCGGCGGCCGCCTTGAGCCGCTCCAGAGCGCCCGGTCCGATCACCCGGAACCGCCAGGGAATCGTCAGGTTGTGGTTCGGCGCCCAGCGGGCGAGCTCGAACAACTCGTCGAGCACCTCGCGCGGCACGGCCTCGGGCTTGTACGCCTTGTGCGTGCGCCGGCCCCTAATCGCCTCATCAACGTCCACAGCCCAACCGTAGCTACGCGTCCCGGCGACCGCATTCGCCGAGCGTCGGCTAACCGGACACAGTGTCCGGTAAGGCGACGTTCGGCGATCGGGAGTCGGCGTCAGGGGAGGCTGCGCCAGTACCAGAACCAGCCGCCCGCGAACGCGAGCGCGAGGCCGCCCAGGCCGATCGCCACGATCGCCCCGGTCGCGTCGCCGCCCTCGTCGGCGCCCGATTCCGCAGCGGCCGCCTGCTCGGCCAGCACCTCGGCAGCAGGCTCGGCCGGCGTGTCCGAGCTGCGATCACGCTCGTCGCTTCCGTCATTGCCCTTCCCCCCACGGTCCGCGTCACGACCACGCCGATCAGAGCCGTCCGAATCCGAATCGCCGGCCTGCGACTCGCCCGGATCCGTCGACGCCGGCGGCTCGGCCCCCTCCTCCACGTCTGGCGAGGGCGTCCCGCCTCCGCCCCGCGCCACGGGCTCGACCGGCAGCGCCTCGCGGCTCGCGGCCAGCATCGCCTGCGACGTGACCCACACCGGGGTCTGCGTGCTCGACGGGCTGTAGGCGTAGGAGCCGTCCCCGCGCTGGCGGGCCGCGAGGTAGTCGAGGCCGGAACGCCCGCGGCGCTTGACCTGTCCGGGGTCGACCCTGGCCGCTACCAGGCCCTGCACGGCCCATGCGGTGGATTGCGAGTTCGTCACACCGGTTTCGTTCAGGCCCCAGCCGCCCTCGCGGCGCTGGGTCCGGCGCAGATAGGCAATCGCGGAGTCGAGCCCGGCCGCCCCGGAGGCCGCGACTCCCTGCATGGCGGCACCCGTCGAGTCGGGGTCCGACGACTGCGAGGGGCCGAAGCCCCAGCCGCCGTCACCGTTCTGGGCCCCACGCAGCCACGCGCCGCCCCGGGAGACGCCGCTCGACGAGCGCGCCGCCCGCAACGCCAGGACCCCGTACGCGGTCAGGTTCACCTGCCCCTGCCACGAGCCGTCGCCGGATTGCTTGCTCCGCAGGTCGGTGACCAGGTTCCGCCCCGCGAACCGGGTCGAGTCCAGCCCGGCGCCCTCCAGGGCCAGGATCGCCAGCTCGAGCTCGTTCGGCGAGTTGATGCGCCGGACGTTGTCCTCCAGGTAGGCGACCGGTGTGTGCCGGCGCGGCCCAACGTCCAGCGGGTTGCGCCCGGCGGCCTCGAGGCCGAGCATGGCCCAGCCGGTCATCTGCACGCTCGCGCCGAGCCCCGGCGTCGCGGCGTAGCCACCCGAGTCCTCGCGCGCCCGCTCGAGCCAGGCCCGCGCCGAGGCCGCGCCCGCTGCCCGGCTGTCGTCCGCCGGAGGCCCCAGTCCCGCGAGGGCGATGGCCGCCAGGACCAGCGGAAGCGCGCCGGCGGGATGCCAGCGGAACTCAAGCCGCGAGCGGTAGCGCTCGATCATCGCCACCAGCGCGGGCCCGGCGACGAAGGCGATCCCGAAGTTGCCCAGGGCGTGGGCGACGTTGAACGGGACACCGCGCGCCGAGAGCGCCAGGTAGCGGTCAAGCGACTGCTCGCCACCGTAGGTGACCATCACGGACAGATCCAGCAGCGCCCCGTAGACGAGCGCCATCGCCGCGCAGGCGCAGGCGAGACCGAGGCGCCCAAGGTGCCGGCCGAACGCAAACGCCAGGCCGGCGCCGGCGAGGCCGGCCAACCCCCACCCGCCCATCTGCCACACCGTCCATGGCCCCTGGCCGAGCCAGATGTTCGAGATCGGGGCGGCCAGCGCGCCCACCGCGAAACCTGGCGCCCCGCCGAGCGCGTATCCGGTGAGGAGCGCCACGTCGGTGGTGCCGACGACGTTCGGCACCGGCGCGAGAACAAGACGCCCGGCCACCGCAAGCGCGGCAAGCGCCGCGACCAGCGCCACCACCCGCGCGCTGGGGCGCGTCCGCTCGTACCAGGCGAAGCCGACGACGAGGACGACCGCGAGCCCGGCGAACGACGCGACCTGCCAGCTCATGAATCCCTCCCGGGGCCGCTGCGCCCGTCCGCTGCGGCGGGGCGCAGCAAGGCGATCCCCGCCTCAGGTGTGACCGCGGCGCCGTCGAGGATTCGCGCCACCTCGGTCGCGAAGTACCAGCCGCCGGCCAACACCTGGGCGGGTGGGCCGTCGGCCAGGACCTCGCCCTCGCCGAGCAGCACTACACGATCCGCGAACCGCGCTGCGAACTCGACGTCGTGCGTCGCCACGACCACCGCTGAGCCGCTCGCCGCAACCTCGCCGAGCCAGTCGCGCAGCGCTTGCTTGCGCGCCGCGTCCATCCCGCGCGTCGGCTCGTCGAGGCAGACCAGGCCGGGCATTCCGCCTTCGCCCCGGCCCGCCATCGCCAGCGCCAACACGAGCCGCTGGCGCTCGCCGCCCGAGAGATCGCGGGGATCGGCCTCCCCGGCCCCCGCCAGTCCGACCAGGCCGAGCGCAGCTTTCCCGGCCTCGCCGGGCAGCTCGTCGGCAATCCGGTCGCGGACGATCATCTCCGCGGGACTCTGCGGGGCGAGCGCGACGCCGCCCGGCGCCTCGACCGAGCCCGCGGTCGCCGGCACTACGCCGGCGGCGGCCCGCATCAGCGTCGTCTTGCCCGCGCCGTTGCGCCCCATCAGGACGACCCGTTCGCCCCGGCGGATGTCCACGGAGAGCCCGCGCAGGGCCCGCTTCGCCTCGGCGCCGGCGTCGAGCTCAACCCACAGGCGGCGAGCGGTTAGGGCCGGGGCCCCGTCCGGCTCGACAGGCCCGCTGGGAGCGGGCGTCCCGAGCCTGACCGGCCGATCCGCAAGGGCCCGCCGGGCGGCCTTGACACCCACCGGGAGCGGCCGGACCCCGATGCCCGCGAACAGGGTCGCGGCCGGAGTGGCGAGAGCGGGATCGGAGTCCACCGTCGACTCGAGGAACGCCCCGGGCTCCCCGTCGAAGCGCAGCCGGCCCTCGGCGAACGCGACGACCCGGTCGGCCGCGGGCAGGCATCGCTCGAGCCGGTGCTCGGCGATCAGGACGGTGGCCCCCCACTCCTCGTTCAGCCGTCGCAGGAGCCCGATCAGCTCATCACCCGCCACCGGGTCGAGCTGCGAGGTGGGCTCGTCGAGGAGGATCAACCGTGGTCGTGACACCAGGGCCGCGGCCAGCGCGACGCGCTGCAGCTCGCCGCCTGAGAGGGAGGCCGTCGGCCGCCCGAGGATCCGCTCGATGCCCAGGGCGAGCGATACCTCCTCCACGGCGCGCGCCCTCGCCGCGGCCGGCTCGCCGCGGATCTCCAGCGGCAGCTCGATCTCGGCTCGGACGGTTGCCGAGACCACCTGCGTCTCGGGCTCCTGGGCAACCATCCCGACCAAGCGCCCGAGGTCGGGCGGTCCGTGCTCGCGCAGGTCCAGCTCGCAGATCCGAGCAGTGCCGGCGACGTCGCCGCCGTAGAAGTGCGGGATCAGGCCCGCCGCCGCACGGAGGAGGGTCGACTTGCCCGAGCCCGAGCGGCCGGAGAGCACCACCATCTCCCCCGCTTCGATCCGCAGGTCGATCTCCCGCAGGGCCGGACCCGCGGCGTCCGGATAGCGATACGAGAAGCCCCCGAGCTCGATCGCGGGGCCCGGATCAGACATAGCGAAGCTCCGGGATCCGGCGGGCGCGGAGGCGATCGAGGGCCAGCGGCACCGATGCCGCGACGGGAAGTGCCAGCGCGAGCACAACGGTCGCCGCGCCGGCGTCGATGGTGACGAGGGGATACGACTCGTAGCCGGCGACGCCCGCGATTCGGGCGCCCACCACTGCCCCCAGCGCGAGGAGGCCCGAGAGCGCGAAGGCGAGGTCGCCGGGCGCCCGCGGGGGCGAGGCTGCCCGGGCCGGGGCGTCGCCGGCGTAGCCGCGCAGCTCCAGCGTGGCGGCGACGTCCACGGCGCGGTCCAGCGAGCCTGAGACGAGGCGATGAAGCATGGCCGCGCGACCCACCGGCGCGGCGCCCGGTCCTCGCAGGGCGACCGCCTCCCGCACCCGGGCGTGGTCTGCGGCCGCGAGCGGAGCGAGGCGCGCGATGAGCGTTGCGGTGAGCGACGAGCGCTTCGCGATCGGCCGCGCGAGGCGGAGCAGCCGGTCGGGGTCCACGCATGCGGTGTGGATCGCGAACGCCGCCACCACGATCGCGATCCGCAGGGCCAGGACGGCGCCCTCGGCCAGTGCCTCGGCGCTGATGTCGATCGTGCCGAGGACCGGAACATCGGGTCCCCGGACCAGGATCGTGTCGCCGCGCTGCGAGGCGATCACGTTGACGACGACGATCACGACCCCGAGCGTCACTCCCCAGCGCGCGGCCAGCACCAGGGCTCGTTGCGCGCCCGCCGCGACCCCGGCGATCGTCACCGCCGCCGCGCACCCGGCGAGGACGATCGGGTTCGCGACGACGAACGCAATCGCCGCGAACGACCACAGGTGAAGCGCCGCGGCGCCCGCGCTCGCCCGGCCAAGCGGAGTCGGCCGCGGCGCATATGCGAGGGCCGAACTCACCGAATCTCCCTTACCAGGGTGGCCAAGATGCTTTCGCGCCTTACGTCGCTCATTCGATAACCGGCACCGGCAGCGTCTCGTCGCTGCCGGCGGCGACCACCACCGCATAGCGGTCCTCGAGGACCTCGTCGTCGAGGGCCTCCGCGGCCGCCGCGACGCCGGCATCGTCAACCCCGCTCACCACCCAGGTCGGCGGATCCTCGCCGTCGCGTACGGCGGCGACAAGGCCGGCACCCCGGCCGAGGCGCGAGGAGATCTCGGTCCGCTCGTCGAAAGCCAGGAGCTCCGGGGTTGGGCCGCCAACGAACCGGGCGAACACGCCGCTGGCCGCCGGCCCGTCGCCGATCTGCGCGGCCGCCGGGTCGCGGCGGATCGAGCTCCACGGCCCGACCAGCACGCGCAGTGCCTCCTCCCCGGCGTCGGGCTCGTGCGGCTCCTGGCTGAGGCTCACGCCCTCGTCCGAGAGCCGTTCGGCCGCGGTTCTGCACGGATCGCGCTCGGTGGCGCATTCGACCCGCACCGGCAGCCGCTCCTCGTCCGCCGAGAACTGCAGGAACGGCTCGGGCCACGATCCGACGACCGCCGGCACCCGCATCGCGTCGGTCCAGTCGTGGTGATCCCACCACACCCGATCACCGCCGGAGATGGAGCGCTCCGCGGAACCCACGGGCGACTCGATCCCGTTCACGTAGAAGAACCAGTCGAGCCGCCGCTCGCCCTCGATGCTCCCGGCCACGCCATCGATCGATTGCACGAAGCCTCCCCCGTACCGCGTCTCGATGTCGGCCTCGCGATCGAGCATGCGGAGCACGGTCTCCGATTCGTCCGGGTCCTCGACCGTCGCCTCGACGATCGGAGTGTTCCCGTAGTCGCGCGTCACGGTCAGCGTCGCTGTGCCCTCGGTCGAGGGGCCGGGCCCCAGGCCGCAACCGGCGAGCGCGGTGACCAGGGCCACCGCAGCCAGCCGGCGCAGCCTCGAGCCCACCCGCTCAGGCCCTCCGCTTGCGCTCGCAGTTGCCGGAGACGCGATCGTCGCGATCGCCGCGCTTGATCAACACGACGTCCTTGCCACCGCCGCACTTCGCCCGATCGCGGCCGCCCTTGCGGAGGTCGATCACGTCGCGGCCGCCGCCGGACGAGATGTCGTCCCACCCGCCGGTGCCCTTGAGCTTGTCGCCTCGGCCGGAGCCGACGATCGTCTTGCCGTGGGCCTTCGGGCACTGCGCGAGCTTCGGCTTCGAGCACGTCTCGACCTGGTTCGACGCGATGTCGAGCGCGCGGGTCGCGCTGAGGGTCGAGTTGCCGTTGCCGACCGTCACCTCGTAGCGGCCGCCGCCGAGCTCGTTCACGGATTCGGCGCCCTCGATCGTGGCGCCGGTCGCCGGACTCGTGCCGCCGTCGAAGCCGTGCTCCACCACGCGCGCCGTGAACGTGCCCTCGGTGCGGGCCGGCACCCGCCTCAGCTCGAGCGCTGGCCCCTGGTTGGCCGGGGTGGTCGCACCGAAATCGGAGAACACCCAGAGGATCCGGTCGTTGTTCCTGAGCCTCAGCTGGTCCGCGGCCGCGGAGCCGAACACGTAGTTCTCGTAGTAGCTCCAGCCGGCGAATCCGTCGGGGTCGCCGAAGGGCCGGCCCAGGATGCTGCCGATCTCGCACGTGAACAGGCCCGCCTCGTCGCGGCGGACGCGCACCTGCCGGAGATCGCGGTTGGAGTCCGAGCCGGATTGGGCGAGCGACAGCGGGGTCGGCCCCGCGACGGCGATCCGGCCCGTGGCCCGATTGCATGCATCGCTCGGCTGCGACTTGCGGATCCGCTCCTTTCCGGTCACGTACCAGGTGCCGGGGTCGAGCGTCTGGCCCGGGCCTTCGACCCGGAGCTCGACCAGCGCGGTCTGGGCGCCCGCCTGCGCGGGCAGGAAGAACAGAACGGTTGCGGCGAACGCCAGCGCGGCCGCATGGATGTGTCTCATGGGAGCCACCCTTTCCTCGAGGGGTTGAAACGGCTGCCGCGGGCAGGTCTCCTGGCTCCCGGCCTTCAGGTTGTCGCGCCTTCCCGGAGGGCTTGGCCTCCCCAGTGGCTTTGAATGCGACCCCTCGTCGCCGGTCACAGTGGCGGGACCGCGCCGGTTTCTCACCGGACTTCCCTTGACCACGCGGCCTTATGAACGGGGGCAGTCTACACCCGCTGTGAGGCGGAGGGCGAAGCCCGAAGCCGAGCCCCGGCGTTGTTGAGCCGGCTTATCTGTGAGGCGGAGGGCGGAGCGCGAAGCCGAGCCCCGGCGTTGTTGAGCCGGCTTATCTGTGAGGCGGAGGGCGGAGGGCGAAGCCGAGCCCCGGCGTTGTTGAGCCGGCTTTTTTCGTGCCAAGATCGGGCTCGTGCCCGACGAGAAGCTCCCCACCGGTCGCGTCCAACGTCTCGCCCGCATCGGGCGGACCGCGGCGGGCGTCGCGGTCAAGCAGACCGGCACCAAGGCCGCGAACGTAGTGCGCTCGCAGGAGGGCTCGGACAGGGCGCTGGAGCGCCGCCAGATCGAGACCGCCGAGCAAATCGTGACCGTGCTCGGCGGCATGAAGGGCGCCGCGATGAAGGTCGGGCAGATGCTCTCGTTCCTCGACCTCGGGCTCGTGCCGGAGGAGTATCGCGAGGAGTTCCAGGCGAAGCTCGCCACGCTGCGCGACTCGGCGCCCACCGTGTCGTTCCCGGAAATGAGCAAGGTGATCGAGCAGGACCTCGGCCAGCCCGTCAACAACGCGTTCGCCGAGCTCGACCCCGCGCCCGTCGCGGCCGCCTCGATCGGGCAGGTGTATCGCGGGCGGCTCCATGACGGCCGGGACGTCGCGGTCAAGGTCCAGTACCCCGGCGTAGAATGACGCGGTGCGCGCGGACATGCAGAACCTGGGGATGCTGCTGCGGCTCGCGAAGCGGATCACGCCGCAGATGGACGTGAAGGCGGTCGGCGAGGAGATCCGCGCGCGGATCACCGACGAGCTCGACTACGAGCTGGAGGCGTCGAACCACCGCACGCTGGCCCGTCTGTACCGCGGCCACCCGTTCATCCACGTGCCGGCGGTGGTCACCGACCTCTGCCGGGAGCGGGTGATCGTCACCGAGTACGTGGAGGGCGAGCGCTTCGAGCAGATCGCGTCGTCCACGCAGGAGGAGCGCGACCGGGTCGGCGAGATCGTCTACCGCTTCTACTTCGGCTCCATGTACCGGCACCGGAAGTTCTCCGGCGACCCGCACCCGGGGAACATGATCCGGATGGCCGACGGGCGAATCGCGTTCCTCGACTTCGGCCTGTTCAAGGAGCTCCGCCCGGACGCGCTGGAGCTGGAGCTGGCCTCGGGCCGTGCCGCGTCCGAGCGCAACGCGGTGGAGCTCCACCGCCTCTGGACCGAGGGCGGCTTCCTGCCCGAGCCCGAGAAGGTCTCGCCCGAGGACCTCATGGCCTACGTCGAGGATGCGATCTGGTGGTACATCACCGACGAGGACGCCCGGATCACACCCGAGGCCGTGCAGCGGATCGCGATCCAGGCCGGCGACCCGCGGTCGACGCACTTCCGCACGATGCGCCACCAGGACGTGAACCCCGAGCATCTGATGGGCAGGCGGCTCGAACTGCTGGTCCTCGCGGTGCTGGGCGAGCTCCACGCGACCGCCAACTGGCACCGCATCGCCCGCGAATGGATGTACGGCTCAGAGCCGGCGACAGAGCTCGGTCGCCAGGAAGCGGAGTTCCTGGGCGCGCGGTAGCGCCGAGGGCCGGCCGGCGGCTACTCCGCCTTGCGCTCTTCGACCTTCTGGACGAGCTGGTCGTACGCCTCGGGCATGGCCTTCTTCATGCGCGAGAGCTCCCAGTGCTCGATCTTGATCAGCTTGATGTCGGACGTCGAGGTGACCGTCGCCGAGCGCTCGGAGTGCTCGAGGAGCCCCTGCTCGCCGAAGACGTCGCCCTGGCCCAGATCGGCGAGGTGCTCGCCCTCGCGCTCGACCTTGGCCGAGCCCGATTCGATCGCGTAGAAGTGGTTCGAGAAGCCGCCCTCGCGGACGATCTCCTTGCCCGCCGGCCACTCCTCGAGCGTCGCGAAGGGCGCGATCTTGGACAGCGCCTCGTCGGGCACCTCGGCAAAGAGCGGGATTCGCTTGAGCTGGCTGACGTCCACGGTGAGGAACCTAACCGATCCGTCGGTGCGCGGAGCGGGGTGCCTCGGTGCCGGGGAGAAACTGACCATCGGGTCAGTTACGATCGACCCGTGAGCAGCGTCCAGGCTCCGCCCCGCATGTCGAGCAACCCCGTGGGCCGGGTGCTGGGAGACATCCGCGCCGAGCGCCGCGCCCGCAGCGGCTTCCCGCCGGGACCGGGCGACTTCAACCTCGCGCGGACGAAGCGCATGGCGCACGACCCGCTGTCGATTCTGCTGCCGCTCGAACGCGAGTACGGGCCGATCTTCAGCGTGCGCCTGCTGCACAGCCGGGTCGTCTTCATGCTCGGGCCGGAGGCGAACCGCTTCATGACGGTCGAGCACCCGGAGCTCTTCCAGTGGCGCGAGTCGAGCTTCGGCGACCTGATCCCGCTGCTCGGCGACGGGCTCCTGACCGTCGACGGCGCCTACCACGATCGCGCCCGGCGGATCATGATGCCCGCGTTCCACCGCGAGCGGATCGCCGCGTCGGTCGACGTGATGTTCGAGGAGGCCGGCGCCGCCCTGTCGCGCTGGCGCGTCGGCGACGAGATCGACGTCTACGAGTGGGCTCGCGGCCTCGCAATGCGGATCGCGATGCGTGCCCTGCTGGGGCTGGACCCCGACGATCGTGGCAAGGGCGCGCTCGCGGCCGAGCATTTCGAGCGCGCGCTCTCCTACTACGGAATCGAGTTCCACCTCCGCCTGCTCCGCGGCCCGGGCTCGCCATGGCGGCGCATGGTCCGCTCGCGCAAGATCCTGGACGAGATTCTCTTCGAGGAGATTCGGGCGCGGCGCGCGGCTCCGCGCGACGACGCGAACGACATCCTCGGGATGCTCCTGGCGGCAACGGACGAGGACGGCTCCGCGCTCTCCGACCAGGAGGTCCGCGACCAGGCGATCACGCTGATGTTCGCCGGCCACGACACGACGACGTCGACGATCACGTTCCTGCTCTACGAGCTCGCGCGCCACCCGGCGGCGCTCGCCAGGCTGCAGGCGGAGCAGGACCGGGTCCTCGGCGGGAGCCTGCCGGACGCGACGTGCCTCGAGCGCGAGCTGCCCGAGCTTGAGATGGCCGTCGACGAGACGCTCCGCCTCTATCCCCCGGCCTGGATCGGGCCACGGCGCGCGGTGGAACGCTTCGAGTTCGGCGGCCACGAGGTGCCCGCCGGCGCCTACGTCAACTACTCCTCGTGGGCGAGCCACCGCCTCCCCCAGGTCTTCGAGGACCCGGAGGCGTTCGTGCCGGAGCGCTTCGAGCGCTGCGCGCAAGACAGCGCTGCCCCGCGGCGCCTACGTCCCGTTCGGGGGCGGCTCGCGGATCTGCATCGGCAAGCGGTTCGGGCAGACCGAGGTCAAGGCACTCGCGACCGCGATCACGGGGCGCTTCCGGCTGGAGCTGCTGCCGGGACACGCGATGACCATCCGCCAGATGCCGACCCTCGGCCCCGAGGGCGGGCTGCGGATGGTCGTTCGCGAGCGGTAGCCGGCTAGGCCTGCTGGGCCACCGTGAAGCGCACCTGGTCCTCGATGACCTCGGCGTCGAGGAGCTTGTCGTCCAGGGCCTCGGCGGCCTCGGGCTCCACGAAGACCGGCTGCTCGCCGATCACCTGATCGCCCTCTTCGGGAGCGTCGACGACGCTCAGCCGCAGCTCGAGCTCCTGTCCGGCGGAGTTCTCGGAGCTGGGCGCGCGGAAAATTCGCATGCCGCTTCCCTCAGGGAGCTCGGCGTTGGTCAGGATCGTGTTTACGGCGGAGACTGCATCTTCGGTCAGTGCGAGCACGTCGCCCCTTCCTGTCCCTCTGGGATCTCGGTTTCTCGTTCATCGGTTCGCCTACCCGCGTTTCGGCGAGCCACGCATTTCCCCCCGCTAGCGTGGGTGCATGGCCGAGCGCGTCCTCACCGAGCGCGAGCTGAACCGCGCGGTTCTCGCCCGCCAGCTGCTGCTCGAGCGGTCGAAGCTCTCTCCGCCCAAGGCGCTCGAGCGGATCGGCGGGATCCAGGCCCAGTACGCGCCGTCCATGTACATCGGACTGTGGTCGCGCCTTGCCGGATTCGAGCGCCAGGCCCTCACCGGCGGGCTCGGGCGCCGGTCCGTGGTTCAGGCGACGCTGATGCGAGCGACGATTCACCTCGTCTCGGCTCAGGACTACTGGCCGTTCGAGGTCGCGGTGGCGAAGTTCCGGCGGGAGATGTGGCTCGCCTACGGCCCGCGCGCGGCCGAGACCGACGCGCGCGAGATGGCGCGGCTCGCCCGGACGGTGGCGACCCGGATGCGCGGGGGCGAACTGACACGCAAGGAGATCCAGGAGGTCGCCGGTAACTCGATGCGCACGAACGGCATCGGGATGTGGATCGACCTCGTGCGGGTCCCTCCCTCCGGCACCTGGGAGCGGCGGCGCGCGGATCTCTACGCCCTTGCGGAGGACTGGCTGGGCCCGGCCGAGGTCGACGTCGGCGCCGCACGCGAACGTCTGGTCCGGGCGTACCTCACGGGCTTCGGCCCCGCGGCGCCGGCCGAGATCGCCGACTGGGCGGGACTGAAGCCCCCCGCCATCGCCCGCGTCCTGAAGGGCCTGCGGCTGCGGCGCTTCAGTACCGAGGCGGGCGGCGAGGTGGTCGACCTGCCGCGACTGCCAATCCCCGACCCCGACACCCCGGCGCCGCCGCGCTTCATCCCGACATGGGACGCGAGCCTGCTCGTTCACTGCCGGCGGGCGCAGATCCTCCCGGAGGAGTTCCGCTCACGCGTGTTCGGCGTGAAGACCCCGCAGTCGGTCCCCACGTTCCTGGTCGACGGCCAGGTGGCGGGCAAGTGGCGCTACGAGAAGGGCAGGGTTCGGGTGGAGCCGTTCCGGAAGCTCGACAAGGCTGAGCGACGCGCCGTCGACGCCGAGGCCGAGGCCCTCGCGGAGTTCCACGCCTAGGCGGTCGCCAGATCCCGGGTGAAGAACTCGAGCGCGGTGCGGGTCTTGATCTGCTGCTCGCCGAACAGGTTGATCCCGCGCGCGGCGAGGTCCGCGCGCAGCTCGATGGCGACCTGAAAGGTCTCCCCGGGCGCGCACTTGGTCGACAGCTCCAGGATCCGCGAGCCGTCGGGATAGAACCAGAGCTCGGTGACGAGCCTGCGATCCCCGCCCGTGGGCACGGCCTTGAGCTTGAAGACGTGAACGGGGCCGAGCACCGTGAGGTCGTCGAGACCGATCCCCTTGGGGGCGTGCTCCGCGAAGAACTCGCGCTGCCCATCGGAGAACAGGGTCGAGATGGGCGCCTCTCCCGACGTCGCGGCGAGCACCCCGGCCCCCTTCACCACGCCCTTGAACGACCCCGAACAGACGAACCCGCCGGGGAGGGCGTCGACCTCGACGCCGAAGCGCTTGCGGGCGCGGAGCTCCGGCGGCAGGTTGGGCGGATCAACGGGTCTCAGCTTCACCACGGAGTCCTCCGGCTTGCCCTGGGTGCGCCGCGCGCGGACCACGAGCCCGGCCTCCTCGAGGGCCAGCTCGGGGGTATCGAAGAAGAAGACCTGCCGGATGAACGCGTCGAGAGGGTCGAGGCCGAGCCCGACGATGGTGGAGCGGTGGTCCTCGTCCGGGACGGTGAGCTTCAGCTCGACCGTGTCGGTCTCGTGCAGCAGCGTGACGAGCTCCTGCAGCTGCTCATCCGTGAGCCCGGGCGCTCCGCCCCCCGTAGTCATGCGATGGACTATCTCAGGTCGGGTGCCGCGGGCGCCACGAAACTCATCGCCTCGCCCGACGTGGCCGGCTCGTCGCTCATCTCGTCGTCGTCGCCCACGACCTCGCCGATCAGGACGGCGCTGCCGAAGATCGCCATCGCGACGACGACCACGGCGACGAGCTTCACCGGCGGGCCGCCGTGGATTCCGGTTTCGTGGACGGCCGTGTGGCCCTTGCCGCGGGCGATCAGCCAGCGGTTGACGGGCACCGTGAGGACGAACGCAATGAAGAGAGCAAACGCCAGCGAGCCCCAGAAGAGCAGGTCGGAGAGCCCGGCCTCCATGGCTCCCGGGATGATCAGCAGGATCGCGTTGTCGACGACCTCCATCGTCGCGATCGACAGGGTGTCGGATGCCAGGGCGATCGGGATCACGACGGCGAGCGCCAGGCCGGCGCGCAGGAGCGGGAGACTGGTCAGGGCGTAGCCGAAAAGGAATGCGAGCCCGATCGCGAGGACGATTGTCCCGAGGTCCGACCATCCCAACGCGGTTCCGATCGCGACGCCGGCGACCTCGCCGATCGCGCAGCCGGTGAGGCAGTGGAGGGTCGCGCTGAGGGCGACTCCGGTCAGGGCGCTGCCCTCGGTCGGCATCTCGTGGTGATGGGTCGCGTGTTCCGCGTGGGCTTCCAAGAGGTCTTCTCCGTTGCTCGTTCAGCGGCCGAGGGAACTGTACCATACCCCTAGGGGGTATCGTTGAGGAGCGGCCGCGCGAGGGAGTAGTGTGACCCGGGTCGGAGGCAGCATGGAAGCTCGCGGCAACGAGGGAATGGAGCACCTCGACTCCCGAGGCGGAGAACCCGCAGCAGGGCGCCTGTCGGTGCGCGTCCAAGCGGTCATGCCGGCCCCGCGCTCCCGCGTCTTCCACCTCCTCACCGAGCCCTGGGAGGTCGCCCGATGGTGGGGGCCGAACGGGTTCACGATTCCGGCGATCGACTCGGACCCGAGCGTCGGCGGTCGGTATCGGATCGCGATGCAGCCGCCGGAGGGCGAGCTCTTCCACCTGCAGGGCGAGTTCCTCGAGCTCGATCCGCCCAACCTGGTGTCGTACACGTTCCGCTGGGAGGAGCCCGATCCCGATGACGTGGAGACCGTCGCGACCCTGAGGCTCGGCGACCTCGGCGAGTCGACCGAGCTGACGGTCGAGCAGGGGACGTTCACCACGGAGGCACGACGCGACCTCCACGCACAGGGCTGGACGGAGAGTTTCGAGAAGCTCGGGCGCCTGCTCGCCGGGTAGACTGCCCGCCGGGAGCAGGAACGGGAGGGACTCCGGAAGCCGGCTCCGCTTCCGCTAATCGGTTTGGCGCAATTCCTTTACCGGCTCGGAGCGTTCGCGGCCCACAGGCGCTGGGTCGTCCTGGCCGCTTGGCTCGTCCTGCTCGTGGTCGTCGGGCTCCTGATCAGGACGCTTGGCGCGAACACGTCCAACAACCTGGAGCTGCCGGGCACGGACAGCCAGGCGGCGTCGGACCTCCTGGCCGACCGGTTCCCTCCCCAGCAGAACGGGTCGAACCCGATCGTCTTCCGGACCCACACCGGCAAGGTCACCGATCAGCCCCGCAAGCAGGCGATCAAGGACACACGCTCAGCCCTGCTCGAGCTGCACGAGGTCGACACCGCGCCCAGCCCCTTCGGCGAGCGGAGCGGGTCGCAGATCAGCAAGGACGGGCAGATCGCATTCATCCCGGTGTTGCTCAACATCGGCAACGAAGAGCTGACGGAGGAGGTCGCCCAGCGGATACTGGACACCGCGGAACCGGCCAGGCGGGCCGGCATGGAGGTCGCGGCCGGCGGCCAGGTCGGCAGCGAGCTCTCCGAGCCCGCCACGGAGAGCAGCGAGGTGATCGGCATCGCAACGGCGATGGTCATCCTCGCCTTCACTTTCGGGACGTTCGTGGCCATGGGGCTGCCGATCGTCTCCGCCGCCTTCGGCCTCGTCGTCGGTCTCTCGCTGATCGGCCTCCTCGGCCACGTCACGGAGGTGCCGTCGATCGCGCCCACGCTGGCGACGATGATCGGCCTCGGCGTGGGGATCGACTACGCGCTGTTCCTCGTCGTGCGCTACCGGCACGAGCGGGCCGAGGGCCTGGGGACCAACGAAGCCGTCGCCACGGCCGTGGCGACGTCGGGGACCGCGATCGTCTTCGCTGGAAGCACCGTGGTCCTGGCGCTGGTGACGCTGCTCGTCGCAGAGATTCCCCTGGTGACCTCCCTCGGCTATGCGTCGGCGGTCGCGGTCATCACCGCGGTCCTCGCGGCGATCACGCTCCTACCCGCGATCCTGGCGGCGATCGGTTCTCGCATCGACTCGCTGCGCGTGCCGAGATTCACGATGCCGGCCAGGTTCGCCGCAGCAGGTGGCCTCTGGGGAGGGTGGGCGCGGTTCGTCACGACCCATCCATGGCGCTGCGTGGCGATCGCGCTGGTGATCATGCTGCCGTTGATCGTCCCGTTCCTGTCGCTCGACCTTGGACAGGAAGACATCGGCGCGACGCCGAAGTCGACCCAGGAGCGCAAGGCGTACGACCTCATGGCAGAGGGGTTCGGTGTCGGGTACAACGGCCCGCTGCTGATCGCCGTGGAACTCGAGACGCCCGCGAAGCCGAGTCAGAAGTTCCTGAAGCAGGACAAGAAGGCGAAGAAGCTCAAGCGCAAGCTGAAGTCAGAACAACAGCAGGGTGAGGCCGAGGCGGCAAGCCTCCAGGCGCAAGGGGACGCGCTCCAGGCCGAGCAGGGTGAGCTCGAAGGACAGCAGGCCGCCCTCGAGGGTGAGGCAGCAGGCCTCGAGGCGGAGCGGACCGAGCTCGAATCGTCGCGCGCCGCGCTCGCCCGCCAGCGGACCCTTCGGGCCGAGCTGTCGAGGTTGGTCGGCCAGGCGGAGGAGGTGGCGCGCGAAGACGCCAGGCTCGCCGCGGAGGAGGCCGCGATCCGGGCCGCGCTCAGCGGCGTCCAGGCGGCGCAGTCCCGGGTGGCCGCACAACTGGCCCAGGCCGAGTCCCCGCGGAGGAGGGAGCGGCTCGCCCGGCGGCTCGAGCGGCTCCAGGCGCGGGAGGCCGAGCTCACCGCGGAGCTCCAGGGCCTCGTGATCGAGCGTCAGCGCCTCGCCGAGCAGTCGGACGCTCTGGCGCGCGATGCCGCCGGCATCCGGGCTCAGGCGGCGGCACTCGGGGGCGAGGCGGTGGGCCTCGTCGGCGAGGCCGAGGCCCTGGCGCTCGAGGCCGCATCGCTCTCGCAGCAGAAGGACGCGCTCGAGCAGGAGGCGGCGGCGGCCCAGATCCAGGCCGCGAACCTGCAGGCGCAGGAGGCCGAACTCGAAGCGGACCAGAAGGTGGGGAAGTTCCAGCAGCGGGACGCCGAGCAGCTGAAGCGAGAGCTCACGAGGGAGCTCACGAATGCGGGCGGCGACGAGCGCGGCACCGACCCCCGCCTCGTCGAGCTCCAGCGCGGACTCAAGCAGACGATGGGCGTCGACGTCGTCTCGCCGCCGCAGATAAACCACTCCGGAGACGCCGCCATCTTCACGGTCATCGCCAAGACCCCGCCCGCGGACCCGGCCACGGCGGACCTTGTGGTGACGATCCGCGACTACGTGATCCCGCAGCGGACGGCGGGCACCGACCTGACCGCGCACGTCGGCGGGCAGACGGCAAGCTACGTCGACCTGGCGGCCGGGATCTCGTCCCGCCTGGGCGTGGTGATCCTCGCCGTGATCGCCCTCGGATTCCTGGTGCTGATGACGGCGTTCCGCTCGGTCGTGGTTCCTGCCCAGGCGGCGGTCGCCAACGTGCTCTCGGTCTGCGCGGCGTTCGGTGTCGTCACCGCGTGCTTCCAGTTCGGATGGGGCCTCGATCTCGTCGGCATCGACACCGCGAGCGACACGGTTCCGATCGCGAGCTTCGTGCCGCTGATCATGTTCGCCGTCCTGTTCGGCCTTTCGATGGACTACCAGGTGTTCCTGATGAGCCAGATCGAGCAGCACCGGGCTGGCGCCGCGTCGCACACAGAGGCGATCGCCGCGGGCCTCGAAGCCGGGGCCAAGGTGATCACCGCGGCCGCGCTGATCATGATGGCCGTCTTCGCGAGCTTCATCCTGAACGGGGATCCGACCGTGAAGCAGTTCGGCGTGGGGCTCTCGGTCGGGGTCGCGCTCGCTGCAATGTCCGTTTTGGTGCTCGCCCCGGCGCTCCTGGTGATCGCGGGGTCCAAGAGCTGGTGGGTCCCGGGCTGGGCGGATCGGTTCCTCCCCCACATCGACATCGAGGGAGCGAAAGCGGCTTCGAGTGCCACGGCAGTCCCCGCGGTGTCCTTGAGCAAAGACGCCTGAGCTGTGAGACTGTCGGGCGACGCCCGAGCGGGCTCGTGACGAGAATCTCGATCACAGGAGGCAGGCATGCCGAAGCATGGTTCCGAGAGCTTTTTCGTCCTCGGCGAGGGACTGTTGGCGGAGACGCGCGGCGGCCGAGCTCGGACCCTCGGCGCCGCCGCAGAGGCTCAGGTCGCGCCGTTTCGCTTCTCGCGGATGGGCCCGAAGGGAACCGATCGCCAGCTCAGCGAGGCGAACCTGAAGCGACTCGGCAACGCGATGGTTGGCCCTGACGGGCCTGCATCGGGGGTCCCGGCCGGATTCACCTACCTCGGCCAGTTCATCGACCACGATCTGACCTTCGACCAGACCGACAAGATGCTGGGCGAGAACGTCTCGCCGGCGCGGCTCCTGCAGGGCCGTTCGCCGAGCCTCGACCTCGACTCGCTCTACGGCGCCGGACCCACCGACCCCGCCTCGGCGATCTTCTACGAGAGCGACGGCATCCACCTCAGGATGGGCAAGACCGTCAGGATCGGCGGCGATCGGGCGATGGAGGGCTTCGACCTTCCGCGCGGTGCCGGGAGCTCGGCCGCCGCGAGGCGCACCGCGATCATCCCCGACCCGCGAAACGACGAGAACCTCGCCGTCGCCCAGACCCACCTGGCGCTGATCCGCTTCCACAACCGGGTGGTCGACTCGCTCCCCGGCTCCGTCCCGGACGGGCAGCGCTTCGCGCGGGCGCGACGGCTGGTGACGAAGCACTACCAGTGGATGATCAAGACCGACTACCTGCCTCGGATCTGCGCGCCCGGCGTCGTGAACGACGTCTTCACCAATGGGCGCAAGGCGTTCGAGGTCGGAGCGGCGCCGAATGCGATGCCGACGATGCCGATCGAGTTCTCGGTCGCCGCGTTCCGGCTCGGGCACTCGATGATCCGCAGCGCCTACAACTGGAACGCCCGGTTCGACAACGGCGCCGGCACCCTCGATCTGTTGTTCGAGTTCGCCGCCCTCAACGGGACGCTCGGCGGTTCCCAGCGGCTGCCCAGCAACTGGATCGCCGACTTCCGCCGTCTCTACGACTTCTCAGAGGCGAACAAGCCGAACCTCACCGTGCCGGAGGGCAAGTTCAACCGCGCGATGCGGATCGACACCTCGCTCGCCAACCCGCTCAAGGATCTTCCCGGCTTCCCGCAGAACGAATCCAACCTCGCGTTTCGCAACCTTGTTCGCGGGCGCATGGTGAAGCTCGCGACCGGCCAGCAGATGACCAGGTTCCTGAAGAGCAAGGGGAGTGCAACTGACAGCGCTCACGCATACACAGCTACGCGACGGGCGGAACGGCGCCGACCTCGGCGCCCTGACCCAACCGCAACGCGTCGCCGTGCTCAAGAACACGCCGCTCTGGTTCTACCTGCTCCGCGAGGCGGAGTTCAACGCCGGCAGGCTCAAGGGGGTCGGCGCCCGGATCGCCGCCGAGACCTTTCACCGCGCGATGGAGGGCAGCCAGGCATCGATCGTCCGTGATTCCTCCTGGCGTCCCGAATTCGGCCCCAACCGGAACACCTTCCGGATGGTCGACCTCCTGCTCTTCGCTTTCGAGGGCAAGAAGAAGCTTCTGGCGCCGCTCGGTTAGGTCCTCGGCCGGACCGGTTCGACTCTCCGGTCAGGGTTTTTCGTAGACGAGAGTGAGGACGCCGTCGGACCCGACCTGGTTCGCCTGAACGAGCTTCCAGGTCGACTTGTCGGAGAACTCGCCGAAGACCCGGTCGCCTGTTCCCAGCACCACCGGGAAGACCATCAGCCGGATCACGTCCACCAGGTCATGTTCGAGCAGATCGTGGACCAGGCGCCGGCTCCCGGAGACGAGGATGTCGCCGTCGATCTTCTCCTTCAGCTTCGCGACCTCGTTCGGGATGTCGCCGGACCCGTCGATCACCGTCGTGTTGTTCCACTCCGGGTCCTTGATAGTGGAGGAGACGAGGTACTTGGGCATCTCGTTCATCCGCTTCGCAAACTCGCCGAGCTCGCCCTCCATGGCCTCCCGCTCGGGCCAGGAGTTGGCAAAGCTCTCATAGGTGACCCGACCGATCAGCTGCGCCTCGGCGTCGAAGAGCTCTTCGCCCTTGAACTTGCTGCCGTCGGCGCCGCGTTCGAACTCGAACGTCCACCCCTCGTACTTGAACTTCTCGCCGCCTGGCGCCTGCATCACGCCGTCCATCGAGACGAATTCGGTGACGGTGATGGTTCCCATGGTTCCTCCTGTTCGATTTCCGCCGGCGGGGCGACTATATTCAACCGGACGGTTGAATGACGCCTGGCCTGTTGGACCATGCCCGTTGACGAGCTCAGCAACTACTTTCGCCGCCCTCGCCGACCCGACCCGACGGGAGATCCTCACGCGGCTCGCCGAGGGTGAGGCGACCGTGAACGAGCTCGCCGAGCCATTCCCGATCAGCGTCCAGGCCGTCTCCAAGCACCTGAAGGTGCTCGAGCGGGCGGGCCTGATCTCGCGCGGCCGGACGGCACGGCTCCGGCCCTCGCGTATTCGCGGCGACGCGCTCAGGGAGGCGACTGAGTGGCTGCACGGCTACCGCCGCTTCTGGAGCGATAGCTTGGACCGGATGGACGAGCGACTCCGGTCGGGTGACGATGGCTGACGCACCGAAGCCGACGGACGGGCTCGCGATCACCCGCGTCTTCGACGCCCCGCGCGAGCGCGTCTGGCGGGAGTGGACCACCCCCGAGGCCTTCGCGGACTGGTACGGGGGGCCGGAGTTCGAGGTGCCGGTCGAGTCGGTCTTGATGGACCTCAGGGCCGGCGGGGGCTGGAAGGCGACGATGCTCGCCGGGCCCGACCGCCGCGAAATCCAATGGGAGGGCGAGTACGTCGAGGTGGTCGAGCCCGAGCGGCTCGTCTTCACCGTCACCGACCGGCCCGACGATCCCGAGCGCGACCTGGTCACGGTCGAGCTCACGGACCTGGGCGACGGCCGCACCGAGATGCAGATGACCCAGACCGGCGGCCACCTGCCGCCCGCGGGTTACGAGCGCGCGAAGGAGGGCTGGGGCGGCTTCTTCGACCGGATGGACGAGCGTCTCGCCGAAGCCGGCTAGCTGTTTGGCTCTTGCTCGCCTTCGCCGCGTTTTTCTTCATTGGTGCGGTGCTCGGCTTGATCGTCATCGCGGCAGGGGTGATCGGCTTCGGCTGGGTGTTCGTCTCCGCGATCCGCCGCGCGGATACCTCCGAGTAGGCCGACGACGGGTTACTCCCCCCGCGGCCCGGTCGGGGGCGACCGCCCGGTTTCGCCTTCGAGCCGGTTGCGTAGCGAGAGGGTGTAAAGGAGGCCGAAGGACGGAAGCACGAGAACCACCGCCGCGCCGAACACCGCGAACACCATGGTCAGCGTTTCGCTCGTGGCCGCGCCCGCCTCGATCGTGAGCGTCTCGGGTAAGAGGTAGGGGTACTGGGCGACGCCCCAGGCCCAGATCAGGGTCACGACGGCGCCAACCGCGAGCTCGCGGATCCCGCGATGTGACCCGGAGCGCAGGAGCACCAACGCCCCAAGGCCGCAGACGGCCGACGCGATCACCAACGGAATGGCTTCCGACGTCAACCCGTCGTACACGTAGCGGGCATCCTCGCGGAGGACGAAGATGCCGGCGAGCGCGACGGCTCCGGCCCCGATCGCGGCGAAGGTCGCCCGCTCGGTGAAGTAGCGCACGAGGTCCGCGTCACCGGCCCTCCGCGAGTCGCTGACAAGAAACACCGCGGCGAGGTAGGCGCCCGTCGCGACGAACAGGACGCCGACCACCAGCGAGACCGGGTTCAGCCAGCTCGACCACGGATCTCCCTCGGCATTGCCGAGCGGCACGCGGCCGGAGGCGATCGCGCCGACCACCGTGCCCATGAAGAAGGGCGTGATCACCGAGGAGACCGCGAACAGGCGCTCGGCGAAGTTGCGGCCGGACGCCCGGTCGGCGACCTCGTGGAAAGCGAAGCCGGCGCCGCGCAGGACGATCCCGAGCGCGGCGAGGCAGAGGGGGATGAAGAGCGTCGACATGACCGCCTCGAACGCGACCGAGAACGCGGTCCAGAGGACGACGAGGATGAAGATCAGCCATACGTGGTTGGCCTCCCAGACGGGTCCGATCGCCGAGTCGATCAGCCGCCGGGCCCGGTCGCCGCGCTCGCTGCGGCCCCCGATGAGCGACCAGAAGCCGGCGCCGAAGTCGGCCCCGCCGAAGACGGCGTAGAGCGTCGCCCCGATCCAGAGGATCGCAGCAGCAGCATCGGCCTTGCTCATGGTCGGTCCTCCGGCAAGGGCGGTCGCGGGCGTGGCCCGTAGGGGACGTGGACCGCGTCGACCCCCTCCTCGCGCCAGCGACGCGCCATGTTGCGCAGAATCAGGATCGTCGCCACGCCGAGCGCGGTGTAGAGCACGAGCACGATCGAGAAGGTCAGCCAGATGCCGCTGGCCCCAGTGACCGCTTCCTCGGTCCGCATCACCTTGTAGACGATCCACGGCTGGCGCCCGACCTCGGTCACGATCCACCCCGCCTCCATCGCGAGGATCGCGGCCACACCCGAGACCGCGACGACACGCAGGAACCACGGCGTCTTCGGGATGTCGCGTCGTCGCCACCAGACGATCCCGAACCACGCCCCGAGAGCGATCATCGCAGTCCCGATGCCCACCATCAGGTCAAACGACCAGTGCAGGAGCGTGTTCGCGGGCGGGCGCTCGTCCGGGGGCACGGAGTCCAGGCCGGTCACCTCGGTGTCGGAACTGAAGCCGACCAGCCACGAGTCGAGGTTCGGGATCCCGATCCCGCCCTTGACTCCGTCGTCGGTGCAGACCCCGCCGATGTACTCCGTTACGCGCGTGTGGGTGTGTTGCACGCACTCCATCGCCGCGAACTTGATCGGCTGGTCCTCGGCGATCGCCCGCGCCGCAGTGTCGCCCACCGCGAACTGGATCGGGGCCAGGATGCAACCGACCGTCAGCGGGATCAGCAGGCCGAGCCGGTGGTGGCGGTCGCGGCGGCCGCGCAGCATCCCCACGGCGTAGACCGACGCGATCAGGAACGCGGTAACCAGGTACGCCGCGAGGATCATGTGCGGGACCTCGTACGGGACCGCCGGGTTGAAGATCACCTTTAGCGGGTCGATGTCGGTGACGTTGCCGGCGGAGTCGAGCGTGAAGCCCTGCGGCTGGTTCATCCACGAGTTCACCGCGACGACCGAGAAGGCGCCGCCGATCCCGCAGATCACGATCGGCACCCCTGTCCAGAAATGCGCCCACGGGCTGAGGCGCTTCCAGCCGAAGATGTAGATCGCGATGAAGATCGCCTCGAGGAAGAAGAAGATTCCCTCGATCGCGAAGAGGATCCCGAACACGTCGCCGAAGCGCCCGGTGAACTCGGGCCACAGGAGGCCGAACTCGAATGAGAGCACGGTCCCCGTCACGGCGCCGACCGCGAAGGTGACCGCTGCGACCTTCGACCAGCGGCGCGCGAGCTCGAGGGCGACGCCGTCGTCGCGTTTCAGTCCGATGTAGTTGGCGATCAGCATCATCGCCGGGAAGGCGACGCCCAAGCAGGCGATGATGATGTGAAAGCCCAGCGTGAACGCCATCTGGCTGCGTGCGGGCAGCAGCTCGGAGGACGCCGCGACCGTCGTCAGCGCATCGGAGAGCTCGGCTAGGAGCGAGCCGATCATTGATTCGCGACCTCCCTGGGTGAAGGCGGTCGGCTCGGTGAATCCTCATCGCGATCGTCGGCGCCCTGCCCCGGTAGCAGCGGAGACTCACCAGGCCCTCGCGGGCATCTCCGCCGGTCGCGAACGCGGTCGAGGCCGGCGTCAGCACCGAGGGTTTCTCGCGGTGCTGCGCGCCGTCGGGCTCTAGGAGGCGTCCCAGGGTGATCGCCGCCGCACCGGTGATCATGCTCGCGCTCGGGTCCTCGCTGCCCGAGAACTCGGAGTAGGAGGGGGCAAACGCCGCTAGGACGCGGATGCTGAACGGTGCCACACTGACCTGACGTGACGTGCCCCGGATGACGCGCGGCGTTACCCGCTTCGGGGCGATCAAGTGACGCGCGCCTGCCGAGGACGTGAGCCCGACGGTGATCACCTGAAAACGGGGATGCGCCATCGGCGTAGTCACGTCAAGATCCGGGTCGCCAGCCCAGCGTCCACCAGAACGAAAGGCACGCATGAGTACCACGCTACGACCTCGTCCACGGATGGCCGCGAGCGCCAGGGGCGGGCCTCTGTCCGCGGAGGCGTTCGGGGACGATGGCGCTTCCGGGCCGTGGGTGGCGTCATGAGCGCGGCGAAGCCTAAGCGCATGGAGAAGCCGGCGCGCGGCGAACGCACAGACAGCAAGCCTGCGCGCGCGCCTGCGCCCCAGAGCGCAGCGGCACCCTCGCCCTTCCCGCCGATTGCCGAGTACGGCTTCCTCTCCAACTGCCACACGGGCGCCCTGGTCGCCCCCGACGGCGCGGTCGACTGGCTCTGCGTGCCGCGGTTCGACTCGCCGAGCGTCTTCGGCGCCCTGCTCGACCGCCAGAACGGCGCCTTCCGCTTCGGGCCCTTCGGGATCAACGTGCCCGTCGCGCGCATCTACGAGCCTGGCACGAACATCCTCGCCACCACCTGGCACACGCCGACGGGTTGGGTGCTGATCCGCGACGCGCTCACCATGGGCCCGCGCCGCGGCGAGGACAAGATCACGCCGCACACCCGGCCGCCGGCAGACGAGGACGGCGAGCATCTGCTCGTGCGCATGGCGCTCTGCATCGAGGGCAGCGTCGAGCTCGAGCTGGTCTGCGAACCGACCTTTGATTACGGCCGCGCGCCGGCCGAATGGACCCTGGCCGGTGACGACCGGCAGACCGCTGACGCGACCGGCGCCGGGCAGACGATCCGGCTGCGGTCCGACATGCAGCTCGGGATCGAGGGCGACCGGGTCCGGGCGCGGCACGCGCTCCAGAAGGGAGAGCAGGTCTTCTGCTCGCTCTCGTGGGCCGAGGAGCTGGCGTCGCCCGAGGACCTCGACGATGCGAACGCCAGGCTCGCCGCGACCGCGCACTTCTGGCGCGACTGGCTCGCCCGCGCCCGGATGCCGGATCACCGCTGGCGCGAGGCGATCCAGCGCTCGGCGCTGGCGATCAAGGGCCTCACCTACATGCCAACCGGCGCCACGGTCGCCGCGCTGACGACCTCGCTCCCCGAGACCCCCGGGGGCGAGCGCAATTGGGACTACCGCTTCACCTGGATGCGCGACACGACCTTCACCCTGCAGGCGCTCCACTTTCTCAACCTCGACTGGGAGGCGGACGAGTTCATGCAGTTCGTGGCCGACCTCGAGGCGAACGAGGACGGTGCGCTGCAGATCATGTACGGGATCGACGGAAGGCGCGACCTGACCGAGTCGACCCGCGACGAGCTCTCCGGCTACGCCGGGGCGCGCCCGGTGCGGATCGGCAACGGCGCCTTCGACCAGCGCCAGAACGACGTCTTCGGCGCGGTCTTGGACTCGATCATGCTCCACACTCAGCGCAGCCAGCGCCTCCCGCGGCGGCTGTGGCCGATCGTCCAGGCGCAGGCCGAGTGCGCGACCAAGGTCTGGCGCGAGCCCGACCAGGGGATCTGGGAGGCGCGTGGTGCGCCGCGGCACTACGTCTCCTCGAAGTTGATGTGCTGGGTCGCCCTGGACCGGGCGGCACAGCTGGGCGCGATCGCCGGTGACCCCGAGCTCGAGGCGAGCTGGCGCGCCACCGCCGAGGAGATCCGCGCCGACATCCTCGAGCACGGGGTGCGCGACGGGGTCCTGCGCCAGCACTACGAGACCGACGCGCTCGACGCCTCGACCCTGCTGGCGGCGATCTTCGGCTTCCTGCCCAGAGACGACGAGACCCTGCGACGCTCGGTCGAGGCGATCGCGGACGAGCTCACCGAGGCCGGGTTCGTGCTGCGCTACCGCACCGACGAGACCGACGACGGGCTCTCGGGCAAGGAGGGCAGTTTTCTGATCTGCTCGTTCTGGCTCGTCTCGGCGCTGGCGATCGTCGGCGCCGAGCAGCGCGCTCGCGACATGATGGAGCGCCTGCTGAGGGTCGCCTCGCCGCTCGGGCTCTACGCCGAAGAGTTCGACACGGGCACCGGCCGCCACCTCGGCAACTTTCCCCAGGCCTTCTCACACCTGGCCTTGATCGGGGCCGCGGCGCCGATCATCCTCGCCGAGCGGCTGCGCGAGTACACGGGATGAGCGACCCCGCCCCGGGTCGCCGGCGCCGTCTCGTCATCGTCGGCGGCGGATCGCTTCGGGACTCTCGAGAGCCGGGGTGATCGAGGGCGAGCTCCCGGCCCGGGGCGACGCCCGGCTGAGCCTTGTGGGCGGACGATCTCGTCGGGCAGGCCCGTGACAGTATCCGACTCGATGCGGTTAGCGGTCGTCGGACACGTCGAGTGGGTCGAGTTCGTCCGGGTCGAGCACGTCCCGGCCCCTGGGGAGATCGTCCATGCGCTCGACGGCTTCGAGGAGGTCGGAGGAGGAGGCGCGGTCGCGGCGGTGCAGCTAGCTCGACTCGCTGGCGAGTGCCTGTTCATCACCGCCCTGACAGAGGACGACCTCGGGCGCGAGGCGAAGCGGCGCCTGGAGTCGCTGGGCGTTCGCGTGGCCGCCGCGTGGCGCCCGGGGGCCCAGCGGCGCGGGTTCGTGCACGTTGACGCCGAGGCGGAGCGGACGATCACGGTGATCGGCGATCGCATTGGTCCGCGGGGACGGGACGCGCTGCCGTGGAGCGAGCTCGCCGATGCAGACGGCGTCTACTTCACCGCCGGCGACCCGACGGCCGCACGGGCGGCACGAGCGGCCCGGACGCTGGTCGCAACCGTGCGGGCCAGGGAGTCGCTCGGCGGAGTCCAGGTCGACATGCTCGTTGCGAGCGCGAACGACGAGGGCGAGCACTACGCGTCGGGTGGCCTGTCGCCGCCGCCGCTGTTCGTCGCCCGCTCGGAGGGCTCCTCGGGGGGAACACTGACCTCCGCCGACGGGTCGAGCAGCCGTTGGGCGGCGGCGCCTCTGGAGGGTCCGCCCATGGATGCCTATGGCGCCGGCGATTCGTTCGCCGCCTGCGTGACTTACGGGCTCGCCGG
The DNA here is from genome assembly GCA_963734015.1 of uncultured bacterium. Classification (GTDB taxonomy): domain Bacteria; phylum Actinomycetota; class Thermoleophilia; order Solirubrobacterales; family 70-9; genus JALZKA01. The sequence continues at coordinate 160,873 of CAVTFG010000007.1, forward strand.
CGGCCTCGAGCCCGCCGACGCGCTCGCCCTCGGGGCCCGATGCGGCGCCGCGAACATGACCGGGCGTGGCCCCTACGAGGGCCAGCTCCGAGCCAGCGATCTGGGAATCACCCCTGCGGTGTGAAACCGCTCCCCGAGAAACTGGTGGACTCGGGAGTTGAGGTGCGATGATCGGCGAACGAACGATCGCGGGCGTTCCGGCCCTGACCCTGTCATCCGACGCAGCCGGGGGAGTCGAGGTGGCCTTCGTTCCGAGCGCCGGCATGGTCGGCAGCTCCCTGCGCCATCGCGGGCAGGAGCTGCTCGGACAGCGCGGCGGCCTGCTGACGTACATCCAGGAGCACTCGACGATGGGCATCCCGCTCCTGCACCCGTGGGCGAACCGCGTCGCGCTCTCGCATTTCCCGGTCGCCGGTCGCGTGGTGGAGCTCGACCTCGACTCAACGCCTCATGCGCTGGACTCGAACGGCCTCCCCATTCACGGGCTGCTCTCAGCGGCAAGCGGTTGGTCCGTGGAAGCCCACAAGGGCACCGAGGACGGCGGCCTGCTCTTCGCCCGCTTCAACTTCGCCGGCAACGACGAGCTGCTCGCCGCGTTCCCTTTTCCGCACCAGGTGCTGCTCGACGCCTCTCTCCGGGGTCCGGCGCTGACAGTGACCACAACGATCCTCGCAGCGGACGACGCGGCGGTGCCGATCTCCTTCGGCTACCACACCTACCTCCGCCTACCCGGCGTCGATCGCGGCGAGTGGGCGGTCGAGATGCCGGTGAGCGAGCGCCTCGAGCTCGATCGCCGCATGCTCCCCACCGGCGCGCGCGAGCCGGTTCGCGTCGAGGCTGGTCGCCTCGGCGCCAGGACCTTCGACGACGCCTATGCCGCGCCGAGGGACGGGGCGCCGTTCGTCCTCGCCGGAGGTGGGCGCCGGATCGAGCTCCGCCTCGGAGGCGGCTACCGCTTCGCCCAGGTCTATGCGCCCGCCGATGACGACGTCATCGCCTACGAGGCGATGACCGCGCCGACCAACGCGCTGGTCGACGACGGCCCGGACCTACGCCTGCTGGAGCCCGGTGGGCGCTACGAGGCAGCGTTCTCGATCCGCGTCATTGACTTGGAGCAACGATGACGAAGGCTCAGAGCACGGGGCCCGGGGGCGCTGTGCCGGCAGCGTACTCCTGCATCGGCACGTCGCCGGCGGCCCACGCGGCCATCACGGGGTCGATGATGCGCCAGGCCTCCTCGGCCTCGTCGCCGCGGATGAACAGCATCGGGTTGCCGTGGAGCATCTCCTCGATCAGGTGGGCGTAGGCCGTGAATCGAGGCGGTGTCGAGCGTGCCTCGAGCCCGTGGTTCTCGGCCGTCTGCTCCGGACCGTTTAGCGTCGTGGCGATGCGAACGTACGGTTGTATGAGCCCGATCGTGAGCACGTTCGGCTCAACGCCGGGAAACCGGTCGGTCAGGTATCGGGGGAGCGGACGGAAATGGATCGCGATCTCGGCGGAGTCCCTCTCGAGTGCCTTGCCGGAGCGCAGGGTGAACGGGACGCCGTCCCACCGGGAGCTGTTGAGGCCGAGGGTCAGCGAGGCGTACGTCTCGGTCTCGCGGCTGGGATCCACCCCGGGTTCGTCTACGTAGGCGGGCACCTGCCGTGAGCCGATCGTGCCAGCGGCGTACCGGGCGCGGATCGTGTCCCTGTGCATTCGCTTTGCTGAGGGCGTGGCCACCGTCCGCAGCGCCTCGACGCGCACGTCCCGGAAGGAGTCGGCGTCGGCTCTGGCCGGCTGCTCCATGAGGACCAGCGCCATGGCCTCCATGAGGTGGTTCTGCACCATGTCCTTGAGGGCTCCGGCGCCGTCGTAGTAGGAGGCCCGGCCCTCGAGGGTGAGGCTCTCGAGCCAGCTGATGTCGACTCGATCGACGTGCATCGTGTTGAGAATCGGCTCGAAGACGCGGTTGAGGAAGCGCAGGAAGATGACTCGACGGACGAGCTCGTCGGAGAGGAAGTGGTCGATGCGGAAGATCGTGGGAGCCGGCAACTCGATACGGAGGATCTCGTTGAGGTCGTGTGCCGAGGCCAGGTCGGTGCCGAACGGCTTCTCGATCGC